>JBOEGS010000002.1:0-699388 GCA_050633545.1 Paracoccaceae bacterium | reverse complement strand
AAACCCGCAAGAGCTTTTTTCGCAAAAGCGGCATTTCTTTGCCTTTCACCGCGAGTTTTCGCGCCGTTGTGCGCTAACACCCCAATAAAACAAGGCTGATATGCCTTGCGCAAAATTTGAACAAAGCTGGTTTTTTCTCTCGTGATGTATGTTTTCGCTCCGAAATCCGCACCTGTTGGGGTGCAATCCGACTCGGAATCCCGCTCCTGATCTGCTTGACCGTGCAGCCGCAGCATCGGCCTGCCGCAAGAGGTGAGTTGAGGGCGGAATCACCGCTTTTTGCGAGTCGTTTTTGCGAATCCTCCGCCGCTGCGATCCATCCCAAGGCGACGCACAGGTTATAGGCACGCGCGCGAGGGCGCGCAGGTAGGCGGGGAAAGGGCCGCAGGGTGCGCTTGACATACCCAAGTGTTTAAGTCAGGTAAATGCCCAGCCACCGCGCAAGCGCAGCCACCTACCCCCTTCCAGTTCGGAGCCACACTCATGATGAACCCTCCCCGTCGCCCGTTCGCGCGCGCCGCCTTTGCTGCCGCCCTTGGCCTTGCCCCTGTTGCCGCGAATGCCCAAACTGCCCCAAACAGCGCCGCCGTCGCCCAGACCTATGCCGATATCGCTGCCGCCAGCTATGAAGACAGCCTGCTGACCGCGCAGGCTTTGGAGGCCGCGGTGCAGGCCTTGATCTCCGCGCCCTCCGCCGAGGCGCTGCAAACAGCACGCGCTGCATGGCTCGCCGCGCGCGTGCCCTACCAGCAAACAGAGGTCTTTCGCTTTGGCAACGCCTTGGTTGATGATTGGGAGGGCAAGGTGAATGCATGGCCGCTCGACGAAGGGCTGATCGACTATGTTGACGCCAGCTACGGCGGGGCCAGCGACGAGAACGCGCTTGGCGGTCTCAATGTGATTGCCACGCCGCGCTTCACGCTCTCGGGCAAAGAGGTAGATGCGGCAAACATCACGCCTGCCTTCTTGGCGCAGACATTGCACGAAGCTGACGGGATCGAGGCCAATGTCGCCACCGGATACCATGCCATCGAGTTTTTGCTCTGGGGCCAGGACCTGAACGGGCATGGTGCGGGATCGGGCGCGCGTCCTTGGACAGATTACGCCAAAGGCGAAGACTGCACCCATGCGCCATGTGACCGGCGCGGCGCCTATCTTGCCGCCGCGGCGCAGCTGCTCGTTTCGGACCTGACCTATATGGCCGAGGCGTGGAAAGAGGGCGGCGAAGCGCGCGAGGCACTTGGCACCGGCGAAGCTGCCTTGGCCGCGATGCTGACAGGCATGGGATCGCTGTCTTACGGCGAGCAGGCGGGCGAGCGGATGCGCCTTGGCGTGATGCTCAATGATCCCGAAGAAGAGCATGACTGCTTTTCGGACAACACCCATAACAGCCACTATTACGACGGGATGGGCGTGCAGAACGTCTATACCGGTCAATATGTGCGCGCCGACGGGCGATTGGTGAGCGGCGCATCGCTTTCGGATCTGGTGCGCGCCGCCGATCCGGCGCTGGACGCCGAGATGCAGGCCAAGCTCTCGACCACCATGCGCAATCTGGGCCGGATCAAAACTGCCGCCGAAGCGGGTTTTGCCTATGACCAGATGCTCGAGCGCGGCAATGCGGCGGGCGAGGCCTTGATCATGGGCGGGGTGGAGGCCTTGGTCGATCAGACCCGCTCGATCGAGCGCGTGGTCAACGTCCTGGGCCTGGATAACATTGCCTTTGAAGGCTCCGACAGCCTCGACAATCCGAACGCGGTTTTCGAGTGATCAAAGCGCCGCGCAGTGCGGCATAAGGAGAATACCATGACGGCCCCGCGCCAGATGCCCCGCCGGAAGCGCCATGCGCTCCATGCCACGCCTGCTTTGGGCCTTACACTCTTCTCTCTCGGTCTTGCCGCTTTCGCGGGCGGCAAGACCTTTGCGCAGGACGCTGTGCAAGACCATCCGCAGGAGCACCGCTTGCCCCCTGCTCTATACCAAGCCGCCAGCGGCGATCCGCATCTTGATGTCATCCCTCGCACACCCGCCGAGGCGGCGCGCATTGCCAAGGTCACCGCTTGGCCCGAGGATTTCACCAAAGCGCAGGGCTTTGAGCAAAACCCTGCGGGCGCGTCGACGGTGCGCGCGCGCAAGGATGCCGATGCGTTCTCGCAACCCTCTGCCAATATGCCCTTCGAGAGCGAGATGCGGTTCAAGCTCGGCAACGGGCTGTTTCGCAAACTCTGGGTCGCCTCGCCCGCTTCGACGCTGGCCTCTGACGGGCTTGGCCCGCTCTATAATGCGCGCGGCTGTCAAAGGTGCCATCTAAAGGACGGGCGCGGCCATGTGCCCGAGGGGCGGGATGATTTGGCCACGTCGATGTTCTTGCGCATCGGCGTGCCGCTTTTGGCGGATGAGACCGCCGCAGACCCGCAGGCGCGCGCCGCCGCGATCGAGGGGTATCTCGCCACACGCGGCGATGCCACCTACGGCGGGCAGCTTCAGGATTTCGCCAGCACCGGCCTTGCGGGCGAAGGCCGGATGGACATCACCTATAGCGAAGAAACCGTCGCCCTCTCCGGCGGCGAAACCGTCTCGCTGCGCCGCCCTATATATAATGTATCCGATCTTCGCTATGGCGCGATGGAGCCGCGCGCACAGATCAGCCCGCGCGTGGCGCCGCAAATGATCGGGCTTGGCCTCATCGAGGCGATCCCCGCTGCCGACATTTTGGCGCTGGCCGACCCCGACGATGCCGACGGCGACGGGATATCAGGCCGCCCCAATGTGGTATGGTCGGCGCAATTTGATCGCCCGATGCTGGGCCGGTTTGGCCTCAAGGCGGGCAAACCCACGGTGCACGAACAATCGGCCGCCGCCTTTGCGGGCGATATGGGCCTGTCCACCTCTTTGCACCCCGATCCATGGGGCGATTGCACGGCGGCGCAGGCCGCATGCCGCGCGGCGCCGCACGGCGACAAGGATGCGCGCGTCTTCGAGGTGGATGACGCCGCGCTTGATCTTGTGACCTTCTACAGCCGCAATCTTGCGGTGCCTGCGCGGGTGGATGCGGGTGATCCACAAGTCCTGCGCGGCAAAGAGGTGTTTTTCGAAATCGGCTGCGCCTCCTGCCATGCGCCGCGTTTTGTCACGCACCGGTTGCGCGACCAACCCGAACATAGCTTTCAACTCATCGCGCCCTATAGCGATTTTTTGCTCCATGATATGGGCGAGGGATTGGCCGATGGCCTGCCCGAAGCGCGCGCGGCAGGGCACGAATGGCGCACCGCGCCCCTGTGGGGCATCGGTAAAACCGCGCAAGTCAGCGGCCACACCCAATTCTTGCATGACGGGCGGGCGCGCTCGCTGCTGGAGGCCGTGGTTTGGCATGGCGGCGAGGCCGCGCCTGCGCGCGATGCCGTTGTGGCCCTGCCCCCCGAGGCGCGCGCCGATTTGATCCGTTTTCTGGAGAGCTTGTAATGACAACCATCCCCCGCCTGCCGTTCACCACGTTCATCGCCGCGCTTGGCCTTGCCCTGAGTTTTGCCCACTCACCCGCGCAGGCCCAAGAGGCCCCGTCGCCGCTGGCGAGCGAGGCCGAGAAGGCACAGATCGTGGCCGATGTGATCGACGGCCACATCTTGCCGCGCTTTGAGGCCTTGGCACAAACGAGCGACCATCTGGCCAAGGTCGCGCAAAGCCACTGCAGTGTTGCAGATGACGCGCCCGATGCGCCGCTGCCCGCCGCATTTGGCGCGGCCTTTGACGCATGGATCGCCGCCAGCCACCTGCGCTTTGGCCCGAGCGAGACCGACACGCGCGCCTTTGCCTTGGCCTATTGGCCCGACACGCGCGGCGCGACGATCCGCAGCCTGACGACGATGATCGCCTCCGAAGATCCGGTGGCCTTTGATCCCGCCGCCTACGGCGAGGTCTCGATTGCGGCGCGCGGGTTTTATGCGATGGAAGCCTTGCTCTATCATGATGCCCTTACGAGTGCGGGTCGGGGCGACTACCGCTGCGCCCTGCTGCGCGCCATGACCCGCGACAGCGCGGCCACCGCCGCCGCGATCCTTGCCGAATGGCAAAACCCCTATCGTGCGCAGATGCTCGAAGACGGGCCGCTTTATCGCAATCGCGGCGAAGCCGTGCAGGTGCTTTATAAGGTGCTCAACGAGGGGTTGGAGTTTACCGCCGACACGCGGCTTGGCCGCCCGCTGGGCACATTCGAACGCCCGCAGCCCAAACGCGCCGAGGCATGGCGCGCGGGCAGGTCGCTGCGCCATGTGATGATCAGCGCGCAAAATCTCGAGGATTTGTCGCTGCGTCTGGCGGCGGGTGCGCCGAAGGTGCGCGCCGGTCTGCAGGCGGGGTTTGATCAAACGCTTGCGATCGGGGCCGAACTGGACGATCCGGTGTTCGCCGGTGTCAGCGATCCGACCGGACGGCTCAAGGTCGAAATATTGCAGCAATCCCTGCGCGGTGCGCGCGACATTGTGCGCGGCTTGCTTGGTCCTCGCCTCGGGGTCGCGGCGGGTTTTAATGCCCTCGACGGAGACTGAAAACCGATGGACAAGACCACACGCCGCAGCTTTCTCGCGGGTCTGGCGGCCAGCACCCTGACCCCTGCGCCCAGTTGGGCCGATGCGGGCAGCCCCGCGTTTTTATCCGCCGCGCGGCTGGCTCAAGATCGCTATGCGCTTTGCGGGATGGACGCGCGCGGGGAGCTGTTGTTTCAATTGCCCCTGCCCGCGCGCGGTCATGCCGCCGCCGCACATCCAAACCGCCCCGAAGTGGTCGGCTTCGCCCGCCGCCCGGGAAATTTTGCCTATGTCATCGATTGCGCGCGCGGCGCTGTGAGCGCCGAACTCACCGCGCCCGAGGGCTATCATTTCTACGGCCACGGGGTGTTTTCGCAAGACGCACGGCGGCTTTATACCACCGAGAATGATTTCGAGGCCGCGCGCGGGATGATCGGCGTGTGGGATGTGCGCGCCGGATACAGGCGCATCGGTGCCTTTGAAAGCGGCGGGATCGGCCCGCATGAAATCGCCCGTCTGCCGCAAACCGACACGCTGGTGATCGCCAATGGCGGGATCGAGACCCATCCCGATGCAGGGCGGGCCAAGCTCAACCTTGCCACCATGACCCCCAACTTGGCTTATATCTCCGAGGCGGGCAGGATGCTCGAGCAGGTCTCGCTGCCGCAGGGACTGCATCAACACTCGATCCGCCATATCGATATCGCCGCCGCCGGTCCGCTGTCCGGAGCCGTGGCCATCGGATTGCAATGGCAAGGCGATATGGCGCAGGTGCCGCCGGTTGTGGCGCTGCACCGGCGCGGCGGCGCGCTCCGGCTTTTGGACGCCGGGGGGCAGGTGCAGCGCGATGCGCAAGGTTATGTCGGCTCGATTGCCTTTGATCAAAACGCGCGCACCATCGCAGCCACCTGCCCGCGCGGCGGTTTTGTGCTTTTGTTTGATCCCGAAACAGGGGTGTTGCGCGATCGCATTGCTGCTCCGGACGCCTGCGGCGTGGCGCGGCACGCGGGCGGGATTGTATTGACCAGTGGCACGGGGCGCGTGAGCGCGCTGGCGGCGCGCACAGGGCAAACCGCGCTTTTGGCGCAGCATGAATTGTCCTTCGACAACCATCTGGTGCGTCTGTAGAAGCCAGCGACCAAATCCGCCTTAACCCTAAAAAAATGCGCATGGCCTAGCCTGAGGCGAGATATCACTCTCGTAGGCCCGCTGCATGGCGATTTACACGGTTACAACAGCTAACTGGAACGATCCGGCATTCTGGTCCGCAATCAGCGAGGCCGGAAGCGGGCACGAGCTTGATTTCTCGGGGCTTCCCACCGGATATTCGGTCGATTTTGACCCCGCCACGGGCCGCATCATCCTATCGGACGGGGGCACAAATTTTACCGTCGGCGAGGCAGGATATGGCGGGGCATCGGATGCGACGCTTGGCGGGTCGACCTTGCTGGATTTCTTCACGCGCCTGAGCGGCAGTCAGGGCGATGACAACCTGCGCGGCAGCGCGGCGGCTGATACAATCTCGGGCGGCGGCGGCAATGATACAATCGCGGGCGGGGGCGGATCGGATTCGCTTGACGGGGGATCGGGCGACGACCGTTTCATCGTCGAAGACGGGTTTGATAACGACACCATCCTTGGCGGCACGGGCACAGATCATGTCGATCTTTCGGCGGTCACGGGCGGCGTTACGGTCGATTTCACGGCTCCCGAAGACGGCACCATCACCGATGGCGTGGATACGATCTCCTTTGACGGGGTCGAGAGCCTCACGCTGACGTCGAGTTCGGATTTTCTGACGGCGGGGGCGGATACCGGCGGGCATTATGCCGAAGGGCTTGGCGGCAGCGATACGCTTTGGGGCGGGCTGGGTGACGATACCTATTCTGGCGGGTCCGGCGGAGACGAGATTTACGGCGATGCGGGCAATGACCTGATCTATGGCGACAGCGGCAATGATGATCTTGGCGGAGATGACGGCAACGATACGGTTTCAGGCGGCTCGGGCGATGACTATGCGCAGGGCGGCGCAGGCAACGATATCGTCTATGGCGGATTGGGCGTCGACACCCTTCTTGGCGATGGCGGCGATGACACTTTGGTCGGCGGCGACGGCAATGACCGGCTGACCGGCGGCGCCGGAAATGACACCTATGTCTTTGAATCGGGCGGCGACAACGACACGATCACCGATTTCGACATCGGCGATAGCGACGCCGACGGGGTCTACAATGACCAACTCGACGTCTCGCTGCTGACCAACGGGTCGGGCGGGCCGGTCAAACTGGGCGATGTGATCGTGGTCGATGACGGGTTGGGCAACGCCAAGCTGCTGTTTCCCGAAGGCGAGAGTGTCGTCCTTCTGGGGGTCACACCGGCGCAGATGTCGACTAAGGCCCAAAAGGTCGCGGCGGGCATCCCCTGCTTTGCCAGCGGCACGATGATCCGGACAGCGCGCGGCGACGTGCCGGTCGAGCGGCTGCGCGCGGGCGATCTGGTGCAAACCAAAGACAACGGATTGCAGCCGGTTCTGTGGTCGACGATGCGCGCGGTGCGCGCTGCCGAATTGGCCGACAGGCGCGCATTGCGTCCGGTCCGCCTCAAGGCGGGCACCTTTGGCCAAGAGCGTGATTTGATTTTATCGCCGCAGCACGGGGTATTGCTGCGCGTGGATGGAGACGAGCGTTTGGTGCGACCCGCGCAACTGGTGCGCCAAGGATTTGCGGGCGTCGAGGTCATAGAGACCTGCCGCGCCGTGATTTATGTGCATCTGTTTTTTGCGGCCCATCAGATCGTCTTTGCCAATGGCGTGCCCAGCGAAAGCTATTACCCGGGCCCGATGGCATTGGCTGCGCTGGCCGATCCGGCCTTGCATGAATTGCTCTCGCTCTTTCCCGATCTGGGCGATGTGCAAGCCTTGGAAGATACGGCGCGCCGCTATGGCGCCGCCGCGCGCCCCTATGTGCGCAGGCGCGATTTGCCGTCGCGCCGGTTTCCTTTGTCGCCGCCGCCGTGATCCTCGCGCGGATCCCCGCCGCGCCCTAGGCCAAAACCCAACACCCAAGACCCAAGATCGCTGGTCAGGCGGGAGAATTTATGTTAGCGCTACCACGACTCATTCCACCTCAGGAGATCCCCATGCCCACAACTCTTGCCATCAACGGATTTGGCCGTATCGGACGCAGCGTGTTGCGCGCATGGATCGAAGCATCGCGTGATGATGTCGAGATCATCGCCATAAACGATCTTGCCCCGATCGAGACCAATGCCCATCTGCTCAAATATGACAGCGTGCATGGCCGGTTTAACGCCGAGGTCGAGATTGACGGCGATACGCTGGTGGTCAACGGGCGGCGCATCCGCGTCACTGCCGAGCGCGATCCGGCCAAGCTGCCTTGGGCGGGCGTCGATGTGGCGCTCGAATGCACGGGGCTGTTTACCGCGCGCGACAAGGCGGCGGCGCATTTACAAAACGGATCGGGCAAGGTTTTGATCTCGGCGCCCGGTGAGGGCGCGGACAAGACCATCGTGTTCGGCGTCAATGACGACACGCTCACGGGCGACGACCGCGTGGTCTCGAATGCCTCTTGCACCACCAATTGCCTTGCACCCGTGGCCAAGGTTCTTGACGACGCCTTCGGCATAGAGACGGGATATATGACCACGGTGCACAGCTACACAGGCGATCAGCCGACGCTTGATACGGCGCATAAAGACCTCTACCGCGCGCGCGGTGCGGCGCTGTCGATGATCCCGACCTCGACGGGCGCGGCGCGGGCGGTGAGCCTCGTTTTGCCGCATCTGAAGGGCAAGCTTGACGGCTCCGCGATCCGCGTGCCAACACCGAATGTATCGGTGATCGACCTGACTTTCATGCCGCGCAGGCCCGCCACCGCCGAAGCAGTCAATGCTGCCATTCGCGCCGCTGCCGAACACGGGCCGCTGGCCGGAATTTTGGGCATCAGCGATGCACCATTGGTCTCCAGCGATTTCAACCACGATCCGCACAGCTCGGTCTTTGCGGAGGCACAAACCAAGGTCACCGAAGGAGGGATGGTGCGGGTGCTGAGCTGGTATGACAATGAATGGGGCTTCTCGAACCGGATGCTCGACACCGCAGCAGTCCTTGCCGCCGCAGGCCAGTCGGCGCGCGCCGCAGCCTAGACCGGCGCGCCCGAGCGGCGCGCAATGCCCGATGGATCGCAGCGCAAGTGCTACAGCTTGGGTGTCAGGATTCCCGACAGATCGCCCAAAATCGGGCAATCGGGGCGGTGATCGCCGCTGCAGGCATGCACCAGATCGGACAGCGTGTCTTGCATCGACTGCAACTGTGAAATCTTGCCTTCGATCCGCTGCAGGTGCTCATGCGCGATGCGTTTGACATCGGCGCTGGCGCGCTCGGCGTCCTCATAAAGCGCCAGAAGGCTGCGGCAATCCTCGATGGCAAAGCCCAAGGCGCGCGCGCGGCCGATAAAGGCCAGCTTGTGCAGGTCGTGTTCGTCAAAGTCGCGATAGCCATTGGCGCTGCGCTTGGGTTTGATCAATCCGATATCTTCATAATAGCGGATGGTTTTCGCCGGCAGACCGGATTTCTCGGCGGTTTCTCCGATGTTCATCTAGGCCTCCTTTTGCAGGGCAGATGCGCCCCTGTGATCTGTGCTGTTCTCGGCCAATCGCGGCCCCGCAGCGCGCAGGCGCAGCGCATTGGTCAGAACGAAAACCGAGCTAAAGGCCATCGCCCCCGCGCCCAGCATCGGTGACAGGCTCACCCCGAATGCCGGATAGAGCACACCGGCGGCGACAGGGATCAAGGCGACGTTATAGGCAAAGGCCCAAAACAGGTTCTGCCGGATGTTTCGCATGGTCCGGCGCGACAGATCAAGGGCGTTGACCGCCCCGACCGGATCGCCGGAGGCCAAAACAACGTCGGCGCTTTCAATCGCCACATCGGTGCCCGTGCCAATGGCCAGCCCGACCTCGGCCTCGGCCAAGGCGGGGGCATCATTAATGCCGTCTCCGGTGAAGCCGACCGCGCCATATTGCGCGCTCAGGCGTTTGATCGCGGCGGCTTTGTCTTCGGGACGCACTTCGGCTTCGACATGGTCGATCCCCAGCGTTCGTGCAACCGCTTCGGCAGAGGCTTTGGCGTCGCCCGTGATCATCGCAACTTTGATCCCGCTGCTGTGTAGCGCTTTGATCGCCGCGGCTGCGGAGGCTTTGGGCGCATCGGCCACGGACATCAGCGCCGCCAATGCCCCGTCGATGGCCACCAAAAGCGGGCTGGCGCCGCTTTGGGCAATCTGCTCCAACTCTTGCGCAAAGACCGATGTATCGAGCCCCGCCTCGGCCATCATCCGCACCGATCCGATGCGCAGCGCGCGGCCCTCGACGCGGGCCTCGATCCCTGCGCCGATGAGGGCGCGAAAGCCTTCGGCCTCGGGCAAGGGCGCATCCCCCGCCGCCCGCAAGACCGCCTTGGAGACCGGATGCTCCGATCCGCTTTCCGCCGCCGCCGCGAGGCGCAACACCTCGGCGCGGTCAAATCCGGCGGCGCAATAGACCGCACGCACCTGCGGTCGGCCCTCGGTCAGGGTGCCGGTTTTGTCAAAGGCCATGACTTTGATATCGCTGAGCCGCTGCAGCGCATCGCCCTTGCGAAACAGCACCCCAAGCTGCGCCGCGCGCCCCGTGCCGACCATGATCGAGGTGGGCGTGGCAAGCCCCATCGCGCAGGGACAGGCGATGATCAAAACCGACACGCCCGCCACCAAGGCAGACCCGAGCGCCGGCGCGGGCGCAAAAATCATCCACGCCGCGACGGTGAGAACAGCAACCGCGATGACGGCGGGCACGAACACCCGCACCACCCGATCGGCCAAGGCCTGCACCGGCAATTTCGAGCCCTGTGCGCGTTCGACCATCGCGACGATTTTGGCCAAAGCCGTATCCGCGCCCACGGCAGTCGCCTCGTATTGCAGGCCGCCGCTGGTATTGACGCTGCCTGCGGTGACAGGCGCGCCTTGCGCTTTGACCACCGGAAGCGGCTCGCCGGTGATCATGCTTTCATCGACATAGCTTTCGCCCGCGCGCACCACGCCATCGACCGCCACCCGCTCTGCCGGACGAAGGCGCAAGAGGTCGCCGACCATGACCTGATCGAGCGGCACCGAGGTCCACGCGCCGTCGCGGCGCACTTCGGCTTCGTCAGGGCGCAGGTTGATCAGCGCGCGAATGGCCGCGCCCGCTTGGCCCTTGGCGCGCGCCTCGAGCCAGCGGCCCAAGAGGATCAGAGCGATGATCACCGCTGCGGCCTCGAAATAGACCGCCGCCGCGCCCTCGGGCAAAATCGCAGGGGCAAAGAGCGAGACCACCGAAAACGCATAGGCCGCCCCCGCGCCCAGCGCGACAAGGCTGTTCATATCCGGCGCGCCTTTGAACAGCGCAGGTATCCCGCGGGCAAAAAAGCCCAGGCCCGGCCAGAGGAAAATCAGCGTGGTCAAAATGAATTGCGCCATCCACAGCGGGCCTTGGCCGAAAATCCCCATCAACCAATGATGAAACGGCGGCACCAGATGCCCGCCCATCTCGGTGACAAACACCGGCAGCGTCAAACTTCCGGCGATACCCGCCGCCCGCGCCGCGCGGCGCTCTTCGGCCTGCCTGCGCGCGGCGCTGTCGTCCTTCGCTGCGCCGCCGGACGCCGCGCGCGGTGTCGCCGCATATCCCGCCGATGTGATCACTGCGGCCAATTGTGCAGGGTCGTTTTGCCCCGCGAAATAGCGCACCCGCGCGCTGTCATCGGCGAAATTGACATGCGCCTCGATGACACCCGATGCGCCGCGCAAAGCCTGCTCGACGCGTCCGACGCAGGAGGCGCAGCTCATGCCCGTGATGTCGAAAACCGCCTCAGCAAAGCGCGCGGGGTATCCCGCCTTGCCGAGCGCCTCGGCCATACCTGCGTTGAGCGCCGCCATATCCGTGCCCGATTGCACGGTCACGGTGCCTTGCTCGGTTGCGAAATTGACCACCGCGCTTTGCACCCCCGCCGTGGCCGCCAAGGCGCGTTCGGCGCGGCCCGCACAACCTGCGCAGCTCATGCCGTCGATGGCAATCGTGATCTCGGGGCCGCGTGGCGCGGTTGGGCTGGGGACGGCGGTATCGGACATTTTATTGGCCTATGTGGAGCGCTTCACCCCTGCAGATAGGCCTTCCAGTCATGGGAAGGTCAAGGCCTGTTTGCGGATTTATCCGCCCGCGCCTATTTTGCCGTGCCCCAACCGCCGCCTCCGGGGGTGCGCATGATGAAGACCCCGCCTGCGGGCAAGTCGATCTCGGCATTGCCGCCCAGCGCCACCTGCGTCCCGTCCGGCATCTGTGCAAGGTTTTCGCCCACGGCGCCCGCCCCGCCGCCCGCCCCGCCAAAGGGCGGCACGATCCGGTGCGAGCACAGCGTCGTCACCGTCACAGGCTCCAAGAACCGCAAGCGGCGCTCGGCCCCGTTGCCGCCGCGATGCGCGCCCGCCCCGCCCGACCCGTGCCGGATGCCGAAATGCTCCAGCCGCACGGGAAAGCGTTTTTCCAAAATCTCGGGATCGGTCATGCGGGTGTTGGTCATATGGCTTTGCACCGCGTCGCATCCGTCAAAATCCGGCCCCGCACCGGTGCCGCCTGCGATGGTCTCATAGTTCTGGAAATCCGCATTGCCCCAGATGAAATTGTTCATCGTGCCCTGCGATCCTGCCATCACGCCCAGCGCGCCATAAAGCGCGTTGCAGGCTGCTTGGCTGACTTCGGTATTGCCCGCGATCACGGCGGCAGGATAGCGCGGGTTGAGCATTGTGCCTTCGGGCGCGATGATCTCAACCGGTTTGAGGCACCCCTCGTTGAGCGGGATATCCTTGCCGACCAAGGTTCGGAACACATAGAGCACCACAGCGCGGCAAATCGCGAAAGGCGCGTTGTAATTGCCCGCGTCTTGCGCGCTGGTGCCGGTGAAATCGACCGTGGCGCGCCCTGCGGCGCGGTCCACGCGAAGCGCGACCTTGATCTGCGCGCCGCTGTCCATCGGATAGGTAAAAGCCCCATCCGGCAGATCGCGAAGAACCTGCCGCACCGAGGCTTCGGCGTTGTCTTGCACATGGCCCATATAGGCGGTGATCACATCGGCGCCATAGCGCGCCGCGATCTGCAACAGCGCGCGGCGTCCGGTTTCATTGGCGGCGATCTGTGCCTTCAGGTCGGCGATATTGTGATCGGGATTGCGCGCGGGGTAGCGGCTTGACGCCAGCACGGCGCGGGCCTCGGCTTCCAAAAACTGCCCGCCCTTCATCACTTGCATATTGTCGATGAGCACGCCTTCGTCGTCGATATGGCGGCTGTCAGGCGGGCCGGAGCCGGGCGTGCGCCCGCCGATATCGGCGTGATGCCCGCGACTGCCCAGCCAATAGGCCGCGCGCCCCTCGACAAAGACGGGCGTGACCACGGTGACATCGGGCAAATGCGTGCCGCCCGAGAAAGGCGAATTGAGCATAAAGGCATCGCCCTCGACCGCATCGCGATTGCGGCGCATCACTTCTTTGATGCTGTCCGACATTGATCCCAAATGCACCGGCACATGGGGCGCATTGGCCACGAGATCGCCCTTGGCATCAAAGATCGCACAGGAAAAATCGAGCCGTTCCTTGATGTTGACTGACCAAGAGGTGTTGGCCAAGGTCGCGCCCATTTGATCCGCGACCGACATAAAGAGGTTGCTCATCACCTCCAGCAGCACCGGATCGGCCGTGGTCCCCGCCGCTGGCGCGCGCGCCGAAGCGGCAAGCCGCGTCAGGATCAAATTGCCCGCCGCGTCGGGTGCGGCCTGCCAACCCGCTTCGACGACATTCGTTCCCGTGGCTTCGGTGATGATGGCGGGGCCAGTGATCTGCACCCCTTGGCCGATGGTTTCGCGCGCATAAAGCGGCACCTCGCGCCACGCGCCGCCGGTGTAGAGCGGCACCTGCGCGCGGGGCGCGCCGTCGCCCGCCGGCGCCACATTGTCCGGCACGTCGGGGGCGGCTCCGATTGCTTCGACGGCGAGCATATCGAACAGCACCGCGCGCTCTGGCGAGGTGAAGCCGAAGCGCTGACGGTGCACCGCCTCGAACGCCGCGCGCATTGCATCAATGGTGCCGAAGGCCACCTCCAAAGATTGATGCGATCCGTCGTACCGCAGATGCGCCCGCAAACGCAGGTCGGGCGCTTGCGCTCCTTGCGCCTCGACCTCGGCGCGGGCCTCTTGCGCGATACGCTCAAGCGCGGCGCGGGCCGCGCCGATTGCGTCAAGCGGGCCGTCATGTTGCACCTCGCGCAGGGCGCGGATTTCGGCCAAACCCATGCCGTAGGCCGACAAGACCCCCGCATGAGGGTGCAACATCACCCGCCGCATGCCCAGCGCATCCGCCACAAGGCAGGCATGTTGCCCGCCCGCGCCGCCAAAGCATTGCAAGGTATAGCCCGTCACGTCATGGCCGCGCTCGACCGATATTTTCTTGATCGCATTGGCCATATTATCGACCGCGATCTGCAAAAAACCCGTGGCGATATCTTCGGGGCGCATCGGGGCCGCGCCCGTGGCGGCGGCGACCTCCTGGGCGAGGCGTTCGAACCGCTTGCGCACGGCATCCGCATCCAAGGGTTGATCGCCGCTCGGGCCAAAGACGGGCGGGAAATGATCAGGGTTCAATTTGCCCAGCATGACGTTGCAATCGGTCACGGTCAGCGGCCCGCCGCGCCGGTAGCAGGCCGGACCAGGATCGGCGCCGGCGCTTTGCGGTCCGACCTGGAAACGCCCGTCGCGGAAGCTGCAAATCGAGCCGCCCCCTGCGGCGACGGTGTGAATATCCATCATCGGGGCGCGCATGCGCACACCTGCGACCTCGGTCTCGAAGCTGCGCTCATAGGCTCCGGCGTAATGGCTGACATCCGTCGAGGTGCCGCCCATATCAAAACCGATCAGCTGCGCGTAGCCTGCCGCCTTTGCGGTTTTGACCATGCCGACGATACCGCCCGCAGGACCGGAAAGGATCGCATCGCGCCCTTGGAAACGCCCCGCATCCGTCAGCCCGCCGCTTGATTGCATGAACATCAACCGCTCGCAGGCACGGCCAAGGTCCAAAGCATCTGCCACCTGATCCACATAACGGCGCAGAACGGGCGACAAATAGGCATCCACCACCGTGGTATCGCCGCGCCCGACCAATTTGGCGAGGCGCGAGACCTCGTGCGAGGTGGAAATCTGGGTATAGCCGATGTCGGCGGCGATCTGTGCGGCGCGCAATTCATGCACGGGGCTCAGGTATCCGTGCAGCCCCGCGATCGCGATGGCGCGAATACCACTGTCAAAGCCTGCCTGCAGATCGGCGCGCAAGGCCGCCTCGTCCAAGGGGCGCAAGACCGCACCCTCGGCATCGAGCCGCTCGTCCATTTCTACAACCCGCTCATAGAGCAGTTCGGGGCGCTTGATCTGCAGATCAAACAGGCGCGGGCGGGTTTGATAGCCGATTTGCAACAGATCGCCGAACCCTTTGGTGATCAGCAGCAAGACCCGCTCGCCCTTGCGTTCAAGCAAGGCATTGGTGGCCACGGTGGTGCCCATTTTCACATGGGCAATGGCGCCTTTCGCAAAGGGCGCATCGGCCGTCATTCCCATCAGATCACGAATGCCTTGCACCGCGGCGTCTTTGTAGCGTTCGGGATTTTCCGACAGGACTTTATGCGTCACGATCGCCCCATCGGGACGGCGCGCGACGATATCGGTAAAGGTGCCGCCACGGTCGATCCAGAATTGCCAAGCGGGCCGGACCTGCGCCGCGCGGTCGTCATCCGTCATTGATCTGGAGCGGTCGGTCATGAGAGGGGGCCTCTTGGGATTGGGGCGTTTCGGCGAATGTGGCGGGCATCGCGCTTGCGGGTCGCTCGGCAAAATGATCCGCCCGCGCAAGCAATGTCAACGCACCCACGCCTGTTTTGCACAAGTTTCGCCGCCGCGACGCGCGCGATTCAACGCTTGCGAAATCCAAACATATTACATTATATGAATGTTAATTACTGGCGCCGCACCTATTGCCGCCCGCGCCGCGCCCTGCTCAGGAGGAGAGCCCCATGGACCCCAAAAAGATTTCCGCCGCGATCAGCGTATCGCCACAAATCGCGCCGCAAGATATGGACGCCATCGCCGCGCAGGGGTTCCGCTCGGTGATCTGCAACCGTCCCGACGGCGAGGCCGCCGATCAACCCAGCTTTGAAGAGATCGAAGCGGCGGCGAAAAAGGCGGGGGTTCAGGCGCGCTATATCCCCATCGCTGGCGGCATGGTCAGCGACCTCGACGCCGCAGAATTCGGCACGGCCTTGATGGAAATGCCTGGTCCGGTATTGGCCTATTGCCGCACGGGCACGCGCTCGGCCACCCTGTGGTCGCTTAGCTCTGCCAAGGCCCTGCCCACCTCGGACATCCTCGCCGCGACCAAAGCGGCGGGTTACGACATGGCGGGCGTGGTGCGGCGCATCGTCAATGGCGGCAAAACCCCGACCGACGAGGGCGATGCGAAATATGACGTGGTGATTGTCGGCGGCGGTGCGGCGGGGATTTCCGTTGCCTCCAGCCTCAAATCCCGCAAGCCCGATCTCGACATCGCCATCCTCGACCCCGCCGATATCCACTACTACCAACCCGGATGGACGATGGTCGGCGGCGGCGTGTTCGAGGCCTCGACCACGGCCAAAACCATGGGCAGCCTTATTCCCAAAGGCGTGCATTGGGTCAAATCCGCCGTTGCGGCCTTTGAGCCGGACAACAATGCGGTGATCCTCGACGGCTGCCGCGTGGTGAAATACGAACGGTTGATCGTCTGTCCGGGGCTCAAGCTCAATTGGGAGGGGGTCGAGGGGCTTGAGGAAACGCTGGGCAAGAACGGCGTGACGTCGAATTACCGCTATGATCTTGCGCCCTATACGTGGGAATTGGTCAAAGGGCTGAAGACGGGCCGCGCGCTTTTCACCCAGCCGCCGATGCCGATCAAATGCGCCGGTGCGCCGCAAAAAGCGCTGTATCTGTCCGGCGATGCGTGGCTGCGCGCGGGGAATTTGGGCAATATCGATATCCAGTTCATGAACGCGGGCGGCGTCTTGTTCGGCGTCAAAGATTACGTTCCGGCGCTGGAAAAATACATTGCGCGCTATGATGCCACGCTCAACTTCTTCCACAATCTTGTCGCCGTGGACGGCCCCGCGAAAAAGGCGACCTTCAAAGTGTCCGACCCCGACAGCGAGCCGACCGAGGTGACCGTCGAGTTTGACATGATGCATGTTTGCCCGCCGCAAACCGCGCCTGATTTCATCCGCGTCTCGCCCTTGGCGGATGCGGGCGGCTGGGTCGATGTGGATCAAAGCACCCTGCGCCACAAAAGCTATGACAACGTGTGGAGCCTTGGCGATGTGATGAACGCGCCCAATGCGAAAACCGCCGCTGCGGCGCGGATGCAAGCGCCGATCGTGGCCGAGAATGTCGCCGATGACATCGACGGCAAATCTCCGACGGCGGTCTACAACGGCTATGGCTCCTGCCCGCTCACCGTCGAGCGCGGCAAGATCGTTCTGGCCGAATTCGGCTATGGCGGCGCGCTATTGCCCAGCTTCCCGAAATGGCTGATCGACGGCACCAAACCGACCCGTGCGGCGTGGCTGCTCAAGGAGCAGATCCTGCCGCCGGTCTATTGGAAAGCGATGCTGCGCGGGCGCGAATGGATGGCCAAACCGGAGCGGGTGTCGGCCCGATAGGCGAGCGCCGCAAGGCAGCGCCATTGATTGCCCCAAGGGATGCGCGCCAAAGCGTCTCTCTTGGGGGCCGCTTCCTATTGATGCTCAGAAGTTTTTCAACCTTTGCACCGATACATTCAGTTTCGTGATCGCCGACCCTTTACATATTATATTTTCTGAATATATAAAATCAAAGCCTGACCCCTAAGCTTCACCGGTGCGGCCCCGCCCTGTGCCAAGGAGACCCTATGAAACACCTGCTCCCCAATCGCGCCCAGCTAGAGCGGCACCTGCCGATCCTGCAATGGGGCAAATCCTATGATCGCGAGACGCTGACCTCGGATGCGGTGGCGGCGGTGATTGTGACGATCATGTTGATCCCGCAATCTCTGGCCTATGCGCTTTTGGCGGGGCTTCCGGCGCAGATGGGGCTTTATGCGTCGATCCTGCCCTTGGTGGCCTATGCGATCTTTGGCACCAGCCGCGCGCTGGCGGTGGGTCCGGTGGCGGTCGTGTCGTTGATGACGGCGGCGAGCGTCGGCAATATGGCGCTGCAAGGCACGGCGGAATACGCATTGGCGGCGGTGACTTTGGCCTTTCTCTCGGGGTTGATCTTGCTGGTCCTCGGTATCTTTCGCCTCGGGTTCTTGGCCAATTTCCTGTCGCATCCGGTCATCGCCGGTTTCATCACCGCCTCTGGCGTGTTGATCGCCACCTCGCAGCTCAAACATATCTTTGGCATCGATGCCCATGGCCATAACCTGATCCAGCTCATCGGCTCGCTTTTTGAAAACCTCTCCACCACCAATTTCATCACCCTTTTCATCGGGCTGAGCACCGTGGGCTTCCTGTTTTGGGTGCGCAAGGGATTGAAGCCCTTGCTGCTCTCGACAGGGATGCAGCCGCGATTGGCCGATATCTTGGCCAAGGCGGGGCCGGTGGGTGCCGTGGTCGTGACGACTTTGGCCGTGTGGCTCTTCAACCTCGAAAACCACGGTGTGAAAATCGTCGGCGACGTGCCGCGCGGATTGCCGCCTTTGACCGCGCCCAGCTTTGATATGGAAATCTGGGGGCAGTTGTTTGTCGCTGCGGTGCTGATCTCGATCATCGGCTTTGTCGAATCCGTCTCGGTCGCGCAAACCTTGGCCGCGAAGAAACGCCAACGCATCGTGCCGGACCAAGAGCTTGTCGGCCTTGGCGCGTCCAATATCGCGGCGGCGCTGTCGGGCGGCTATCCGGTGACGGGCGGATTTGCGCGCTCTGTCGTGAACTTTGACGCGGGCGCGGAAACCCCCGCCGCGGGGGCCTTTACCGCCATCGGCATCGCGCTGGCCGCGCTTTTGCTCACGCCCTTGCTGTTCTTTCTCCCCAAAGCGACGCTGGCCGCGACGATCATCGTGGCGGTTCTGTCCTTGGTCGATTTCTCGATCCTGACAAAAACATGGGGCTATTCGCGGGTCGATTTTGCCGCCGTTTTCGCCACGATTTTCCTCACGCTGACCTTTGGCGTCGAGGTCGGGGTTTCGACCGGCGTGGCGCTGTCGATCCTGATGTTCCTTTATAAAACCTCGCGGCCCCATATCGCCGAGGTTGGCCTCGTTCCGGGGACACAGCATTTTCGCAATATCAAACGGCACAAGGTCGAAACCCACCCCGAGGTTCTGACCATCCGCATTGACGAGAGCCTCTATTTCGCCAATGCGCGCTTCTTGGAGGATTACATCTACGACCGCGTGGTATGCGAACAGCCGCTCGAACATGTGGTCTTGATGTGCTCGGCGGTGAACGAGATCGACATGAGCGCGCTTGAAAGCCTCGAAGAGATCAATCACCGGCTGGACGGAATGGGCATCAAGCTGCACCTGTCCGAGGTCAAAGGCCCCGTGATGGACAAGCTCAAGCGCAGCCATTTCCTCGGCGATCTGACGGGGCAGGTGTTTTTGGCGCAATATGATGCGGCCGTGGCTTTGACGCCTAAATCCGTGGTGCCCCCCGCCGCCTAGGCGCGCGCCCGACCCGACCGCGCCGCGCCCTATTGATCTTGCGGCGCGGCGCGGCTAGCTGTGCCCCATGCAACGCCCTGCCTCCCCCTCTGCCGACTGGATCGGCCTTTTGCGCCACACAAACGGCACGCTGAGCGGATGGCGTTTCGCCGCGCGCAGCTGCACCGCCCGCGCGGCGGCTCCTGATCTTGATGCGCTGCTGGAGGCCCTTGGCGCCGCGCGCGGGGCGCCAGCCATATTGGTGGATGACGGCGCGCATGATCTTGCGCCCCTGCCCTGTGCGATCCTGCCCGATCCGGCAGGTTTGGCGCAAAACGCGGCGCTTGGCGCTTTGCAACAAGACAGCCCCGCCGCGATCCTGCCGCCGTCTGTGCGGCTGCAAATCGCCGGATTTCTGGCGCTCAACCCTGAATGGGACGGCGTGGTGGTGGCGCTTTGCGACGGGCGCAGCCATTGGGTGCATCTGAGCGCAGGCGAGGCGGTCAGCATGAGCAGCTTTCTTACCCCGATGCTGGCGGCGAACCTTGGCGCGCCCTTGGGCAGCGAGGCGCCCGATCTACAGGCCCTGACGCGCAGCCAGTCGCGCCCCGAAGCCCTCGCCGGGCATCTGTCGAGCGCCGATCTGACAGGCGACGGCGGGGCCATTGCGGGGCATCTATTGGGCGCGGAACTCAGCGCCAGCAAGCCTTACTGGCTGGGTCAGAACTTGGCGCTGATCGCCCCCAAGGAGGCGGCAAGTGCCTATCGGGCGGCTCTGGCGGCTCAGGGGTTGAGCGTCACGCAAACCGACCCTGACGCCATGGCGCAAAACGGGTTTGTTGCCCTGCGCGAGCTGCTCGGCGGCTGAGCCTGCAGCGCGTGGATTATGTGCCCGCGCCCGCGCCGCTGCGCCGTCTATGCGGGCCGAAGAGCGCCGCAAGCGCGAGGATCACCCCCGAGGCAACGGCAATCATTCCCGCCGCGCTGACCGCATTGTCATAGCCCAGCCAGAGCGGCCCATAGCCCGCAAGCACATAGCCGAGCAGCGCCGAAAGAATTGCAAAGACCATGCTCCACGCGACTTGCCGGCCCAATCGGTTGGTCATCATCCGCGCGGCGGCGGGCGGGCAAATGAACATCGCAATGACGATGATCGAGCCGACCGCATCAAAGGCCGCCACCGCCGCCATGGCCGACACCGCGACCAGAGCCGCCCCAAGCGCGCCGGTGCGCATGCCCAGCGTGCGGGCAAAGCCTTCGTCAAAGCTCGAGATCGCCAAGGGCCGCCAAAACAGCGCGATAAACCCCGCCACGGCGAGCAAAACCGCCGCCATCCGCCCCAATTCGGGCGGCAAACCGCGCAGGGCCTGCGGATCCAAAAGCGAGTGCCAACCGAAAGCATCAAGCCAGATCAGGCTTTCGAGATTGCCGTAGAGCGCGTGTTCCACATCGAGATGCACCGAGGAGGTATCGGATTGCTCGAGCAGCAAAACCCCGCCCGCGAACATGGTGGTGAAGACCACCCCCATCGCCGCACCCGGTTCGATTTGCCCGATGCGGCGCACCGCTTCGATCAAGAGCACCGCAACCAAAGCCGCCCCGCCCGCGCCGAGCATCATCGGCCATGTCGCCACCATTCCGGTCAGCAAAAACGCCGCGACAATCCCGGGCAAGACCACATGGCTGATCGCATCGCCGATCAAGGCCTGACGGCGCAGCACCAGAAAATTCCCCGGCAAGGCGCAGGCCATCGCCGCAAAACATCCGATCAACATCGGGGTCAGGGACAGCGGGACAAACTCGGCGCCGCTCATGCCGTGGCCTCCCACGGGTCCGTGCCGAGGCGCGTATCGATCTGGGCCATCTGATCGCGGGTGAGCACCGCGCTCACATCGGTCAACCCGTCATATTGCGCCGCCGCGCTTTCCAATGCCGGATCGGCGCGCAAGACCTGCCAGCGCCGCTCGTCCAGCCGGATCGCGGCAGCGGCCGCCTCGCCCGCTGGGGTCGGCACACCATCGGCGCGCAAAAGGCCCTCTTTGCGCAAAAGGCGCTGCGTAAGCGGCTCATAAACGGGTTGGGCATGGGCCAAGGCCAATAACCCTTGGCGCAGATGCACGGCGCGGTGGAATTTTTGCCGCCGCCGCATCGAGGCCAAAACCCCGCGTTCGGGCGCGACAAGCAAGGACAGCGCAAAGATCGCGGAGCTGACCAAAACGATGATCGGCCCTGTGGGAAGGCTGGGCGCGGAGGCGGAAATCGCCGCGCCGATAAACCCCGACAGCGCGCCGATCACGCCTGCCAACGCGGCGACATGGCCCGCGCGCGCGCTCCAGAACCGCGCCGCCACTGGCGGGATGATCAACAGCGCAACGATCAAGATCAGCCCGACGATTTTCAGCCCGACCACCGTCACCGCCGTCACCAGCGCCATCATGGCAAAATCGATCCGCGCAAGCGGCCATCCCGCGCCCGCCGTATATTCGGGATCGAACGCCGCCAAGGTCATCGGGCGGCGCAGCAGCGCCACGAGCAAGACCGCCACCGTGCCGCCGCCCGCGATCACCAATGCCTCGCTGCGCAGCATCCCTGCCGTGGCGCCCAAAAGAAAGCTTTCCAATCCCGCTTGACGCCCCGCGCTCATGGTTTGGATCACGGTCAACAGCACCACGCCAAAGCCGAAGAACACCGACAGAACCGCACCGATACTGGCGTCTTCGGACAGGCGCGTGCGCTGCGTCAACCAGCCCACACACAAAAGCCCCAAGACCGCCGAGAGCGCCGAGCCGATCATCAAACCGACGAGCGAGCGCCCGTCGCCGCCAAGCGCCACCATGACCATAAAGGCGATCCCGACTCCGGGCAGGGTGGCGTGGCTGATTGCATCGCTGACAAGCGCGCGTTTGCGCAAGAACAAAAACGTGCCCGTCACCCCCGCCGCCGCACCCAAAAGCGCCGCGCCGATGGCGACCAGCGTCGCGTTATACCCCATTTGCAGGCTCAGCGCCGACAGAAGGTCCCCCATCGCTCAGCCCGCCCCGCTTGCGCCGTCCGGCCCCGCATCAGGCGGCACAAGCCCCGACGCCAGATCCTTGCGCGGCGCGGCGGGCGCATTGACCTGTGAGGCCGGATCAAGCTGCGCCGTGGCGAGCCGCCCGCCATAGGTGCGTTGCAGGTTTTCAGGGGTAAAGGCCTCGGCCACCTTGCCTTCGGCAACGCGGGTTTTGTTGATCAAGAACACATGGTCGAAATAATCCGTCACCGTGGCCAGATCGTGATGCACCGCGATCACGGTTTTGCCCTGCGCGTTGAGCGATTGCAAAACCGCAATGATCGCCTTTTCCGTCGCCGCATCGACCCCTGCGAAAGGCTCGTCGAGCAAATAAAGGTCCGCCTCTTGCGCCAAGGCGCGGGCGAGAAAGACGCGCTGTTGCTGCCCGCCGGACAATTGGCCGATCTGGCGATGGGCAAAATCGGACATGCCGACCCGCTCAAGGCTTTGCGCGGCGCGGGCGCGGTGCGCGCCGGTCATCCGCCCCAAAAGGCCCAACTCGCGGTAAAGGCCCATGGCCACGACATCGCTGACCCGCGCGGGAAAATCCCAATCGACCGAGGCGCGCTGCGGCACATAGGCGATGCGCGCGCGCACCTGCTCCAAGGGTTTTCCAAAGACGAAGGCCTCGCCCGAGAGCGAAGGCACCACGCCCAGCGCGGCTTTGAGCAGTGTGGATTTGCCCGCGCCGTTGGGGCCGATAATGGCCATCATGGCGCCGCGCGGCACGCTCATATCGACCGAGAAAACCGCCGGTTTTTCGCCGTAAGACACGGTCATGCCGCGAATGGCCAAGGCCGTGGTGGCCAGCCCCGCCTCGGCGGTTTGCGCCGCCGTGCTCATAGCTGCGCCCCCAATTTGCCCTGCATCCCGCGGGCGGGCGCATCGCTGCCCAAGGCGCGGGCGATGGTGGTGATGTTGTGGTCGAGCATCCCGATATAGGTCGCCTCATAGCTGCCCTCGACACCCATCGCATCGGAGAACAATTCGCCGCCGATCGCAAGCCGGTGCCCGCGCGCGGCGCAGCCCTCGATCAGCGCGCGAATGTTGCGATCCGACACCGAGCTTTCGACAAAAACCGCCCCGATCCCGCGCGCCACGAGCATATCGACCAATTCACCGATGCGGTTCAATCCGGCCTCGCTTTGCGTCGAAATACCTTGGATGCCGATCACCTCAAGCCCGTAGGCGCGGCCGAAATAGCCAAAGGCGTCATGCGCCGTCAAAAGCACCCGCGCCGCATCGGGGATCTGCGCCATCACCTCTTGGGCATAAAGGTGCAACTGGGCGATCTGCGCGCGGTGGGCCTGCGCGTTCTCGGCCAGTTGGGGTGCGTGATCGGGCCGCCCCGCGACCAAGGCGGCCTCGACCGCGCGGGTGACCTCGGACCAAAGCTCGGGCGCCATCCAGACATGCGGATCAAAGCGGTTTTCATATTCGCCGTAGGGCATCAAGACATCATGCGGCAAGGCTTCGGCCACGGGAACGGCGGCGCGGCGCTTCCCCAGATCGAGCAAAAACTCCTCCATCTGCGCCTCGAGGTAGAGGCCATGCCAAAGCACCAGATCGGCGCGCACCATGGCGGCAATATCGCTGCGGGTCTGGCGGTAGGAATGCGGATCGACCCCCGATCCCATCAGCCCGCGCACCTGCGCCAAAGGCCCTGCGATCTGGCGCGCGGCATCGGCGATCATCCCCGTGGTGGCCACAACGGACAGGGCGGCGGAGGGCGCTGCGCCGCTGGCCTCTTTTGACCAAAGCGAGGACGGCGCGCCCAATCCCGCCGCCGCGCCTGCAAGCCAAGCAAGCGCCCTGCGGCGGCTCGGCGCGGGCAAGAGGGGCAGATCGGCGGATTTGGGCGGAATGTTATGTGTCATGGCCTTTATATGAGAACGATTCTCATCTGCGTCAACAATAATGCGAATAATTCGCAACTAGGGCCCGCCTATCGGCCAAAATGATCCGATATTGCGCAATTGCGAGGCAAAATCCCACCCACGCCCGCATCAAGAACCGGCAAATCTTGGGACAAGTTTCGCCGCCGCTGCTTGCCAAGAACGCGGGTGCGTGACACCCTATCGCTATACGGCCAGAGCCGATTTGCGCGCGCCGCGCCGCACAGACCCGACATGCCAGAGCCGGACAAGGATGGGGCCAGATAATGAGCAGCCAAAATGACACCGCAAAGCGCAGCGGCGCCGCAAAACCGCCAAGCGCGCTTATGCAGTTGCCGCAAACCATTGAACCGCGCAATCCGGGAATGGATCTGGACCTTGATTGGGTGATGCGCGCGCAGGCCAATACATCGGCCATCGAGCGCCGCGCGGGCCAGATCGGCACGCGCCGGTCGGTCAAAAAAGACCACCAAGCCGCATGGCTTCTCAAGGCCGTTTCCTGCATCGACCTGACGACTTTGTCGGGCGATGATACGATTGGTCGGGTGCGGCGGCTTTGCGCCAAGGCGCGCCAACCGCTGCGCCCCGATCTTCTGGCCGCGCTGGAGATGCAGGGGCTGACCACCGGCGCGGTGTGCGTCTACCACGAGATGATCGCCCCTGCGGTCGAGGCCTTGGCGGGCACGAACATTCCCGTGGCCGCCGTCTCCACCGGATTTCCGGCGGGCCTGTCGCCATTCGATTTGCGCG
This sequence comes from Paracoccaceae bacterium, assembly GCA_050633545.1. Taxonomy (GTDB): domain Bacteria; phylum Pseudomonadota; class Alphaproteobacteria; order Rhodobacterales; family Rhodobacteraceae; genus Litorivita. The sequence continues at coordinate 674,391 of JBOEGS010000002.1, read as the reverse complement.
TCAAAGAGATCGAGGCCAGCGTCGCGGCAGGGGCCAAGGAAATCGATATCGTGATCTCGCGCCGCCACGTTCTGACCGGCAATTGGCAGGCGCTTTATGATGAAATGCGCGCCTTTCGCGCGGCCTGCGGCGCGGCGCATGTGAAGGCGATTCTGGCCACCGGCGAATTGGGCAGCCTGCGCAATGTCGCGCGCGCCTCGCTGGTGTGCATGATGGCGGGGGCCGATTTCATCAAGACCTCCACCGGCAAGGAAAGCGTCAACGCCACCCTGCCCGTCAGCCTCGTGATGATCCGCGCGATCCGCGACTATCATGAGCGCGCGGGCGTGCGCATCGGTTACAAACCCGCTGGCGGCATTTCCAAGGCCAAGGACGCCTTGGTCTATCTGTCGTTGATCAAGGAAGAGCTTGGCGATCGCTGGCTCTCGCCCGACCTCTTCCGTTTCGGGGCCTCGTCGCTTTTGGGCGATATCGAGCGCCAGATCGAACACCATACCACCGGCGCCTATTCCGCCGCCTACCGCCATCCGATGGGATAAGTTATGACTGTAAAAGAAATTTTCGAGACGATGGATTATGGCACAGCGCTGGAATCTCCGGCAGAGGCCTTGGCGTGGCTGGTCGATCAGGGCGACCGTTTCGGCCATTTCATCGACGGGGCCTTCACCGAGGCGCGCAATGATTTCGAAAGCCGCAATCCCGCCACGGGCGAGGTTCTCGCCACGCTGACCCAAGCGACGGCAACCGAGGTGGACGCCGCCGTCGCGGCCGCCCGCCGCGCCCAAGGCAAATGGCAAAAGCTCGGCGGCGCGGGGCGTGCGCGCCATCTTTATGCGCTGGCGCGCCAATTGCAAAAACACAGCCGCCTGTTCGCCGTGCTCGAAACTCTCGACAATGGCAAACCGATCCGCGAGGCGCGCGATGTGGATATCCCCTTGGCGCAGCGGCATTTTTATTACCACGCGGGCATGGCCCAACTGATGGATGACGAAATGCCGGACCGCGAGGCGCTTGGCGTTTGCGGGCAGATCATCCCGTGGAACTTCCCGCTTTTGATGCTGGCGTGGAAGATCGCGCCGGCGCTGGCGATGGGCAATACGGTGGTTTTGAAACCGGCGGAATATACCTCGCTAACCGCGCTTTTGTTTGCCGATATCTGCCGCCAGATCGGATTGCCCAAAGGCGTCGTCAATATCGTCACCGGTGACGGCGCGGTGGGCGAGATGATCACCGCACATGAGGATATCGACAAGATCGCCTTTACCGGATCGACCGCCGTGGGCCGCGCGATCCGCAGCGCCACCGCCGGATCGGGCAAGGCGCTGACGCTCGAACTGGGCGGGAAATCGCCTTATATCGTTTTTGATGACGCCGATATCGACAGCGCCGTCGAGGGGCTTGTCGATGCGATATTCTTTAACCAAGGGCAGGTCTGCTGTGCCGGATCGCGGCTTTTGGTGCATGAGGGCATCGCGGACCGTTTCCATGAAAAACTGCGGGCACGGATGGGCAAATTGCGCCTCGGCAACCCGCTCGACAAAAGCATCGATATGGGCGCGCTGGCCGATCCGGTGCAACTCAGGACCGTGCAAGATATGGTGAACGCACATCCTGCAGGCACGCATTTCACGCCGCCTTGCGATATGCCCGAGGCGGGGTGTTTTTACCCGCCGACACTGATCACCGGTCTGTCCCCTGCCGATACGCTCATGCAGGAGGAAATCTTTGGCCCCGTGCTGGTCTCCTCGACCTTCCGCACCCCGAGTGAGGCGGTGGAAATGGCCAATAACACCCGCTATGGCCTTGCCGCCACGGTCTGGAGCGAGAACATCAACCTTGCGCTCGACATCGCGCCGAAACTGGCCGCGGGCGTGGTCTGGATCAACGGCAGCAATATGTTCGACGCTGCCGCCGGTTTTGGCGGGCTGCGTGAAAGCGGCTTTGGCCGCGAGGGTGGATGGGCCGGATTGGCCGCCTATACGCGGCCCAAAGCCAAGGCCAAAATGCTCAAACCCCTGCTTCCCCAAGCCGGCGACGCCACGCAAGAGGCGCATCTTGATCGCACGCCAAAGCTCTATATCGGCGGCAAACAAACCCGCCCCGACAGCGGCTATAGCGCGCCGGTCTTTGGCAAATCAGGCGCCCTGCTCGGCCATGTCCCGATTGCCAGCCGCAAAGACATCCGCAACGCGGTCGAAGCCGCCCAAAGCGCGGCAGGCTGGGGCAAATCCTCGGCGCATTTGCGGGCGCAAATTCTCTATTATATCGGCGAGAACCTGTCGGCGCGCGCGGATGAATTTGCCGCCCGTATCGATGCCAGCATCGGCGGGAAATCCGGCAAATCCGAGGTCGAGGCCAGCATCGAGCGTCTGTTCACCTATGGCGCATGGGCCGATAAATACGAGGGTCGCATCAGCGGCGTTCCGATGCGCGGCGCGGCGCTGGCGATGAGAGAACCCGTGGGGGTCATCGGCGCATTTTGCCCCGACGAGGCGCCGCTCTTGGGGCTGATTTCGGTCATGGCGCCCGCCTTGGCGATGGGCAACCGCGTGCTGCTTGTCGCCTCGCAAATCGCGCCGCTTCTGGCCACCGATTTCTACCAAGTGCTGGACACATCCGATGTGCCCTCCGGCACGGTGAACATCCTCACGGGCGTGCATAGCGATCTGGCCGCGCCCATGGCGGCGCATATGAATATCGACGCGGTCTGGAGCTACTCCTCCGCCCCGATCAGCGCCGAGATCGAGCGCGCCTCGGCGAGCAATCTCAAACGCACATGGGTCAACAACGGCCATGCCCGCGACTGGCGCAAAACCGACAGCGCCGCATTCCTTGCCGCCGCCACCGAGGTCAAAACCGTTTGGGTCCCCTACGGCGAATAGGGCGCTACATCCCTGCCACGATCATCGCGCGAATTTTGACGGCTTTCTCGAAGTGATCCAATTCATGGGTCTTGATCCACCATGTTGCCGCCTCCATCAACAAAGCGGGGTCATCATTGCGATTGGCAAAAAACGCATAGAACGACAGGCCAACCGCCTCGCCGGTCTTGGCGATCTTCGCATCACAGACAGCAACCGCCTTTTGTCTCAAACTCGCGCGCATGACGCCTCCACGCTCGGGGCAAAAATCCGCCGCCCCTTTCTGCTTTCCCGAAATATCCCCGCCGGAGGCATCCCACGCTACCGCGCGTGCGATCGGCTCAGAGGCTCAATTCGCCTCAAGGCCCTCGGGTTGCCCGACGACCACAAAGCGCAGGTCCTGCGCACGCAGACGTTCGCGCGCCACGCGGTTGACGTCTTCCAATGTCACCGCCTCGACCTTTTCATTGCGCGTTGCGGCGTAATCAATGGGAAATCCGTTTTCCTGCATGCCGGTGATGATCCGCGCAATCGGCCCGTTCCCGTCAAAACGCAAAGGGTAAGAGCCGGTCAGATAGGTCTTGGCATTGTCCAATTCCTCTTGGGTGACGCCCTCTTCGGCGATGTGCGCCCATTGCGCGCGGATCACGCTGATGGCCTCGCCGATCCGGTCATTGGCCGAGGCCACCTGCCCCATCCAGATATCGGCCTCTTCCTTGCCCACAAGGTAGGAGTAGACGCCATAGGTCAGCCCGCGTTTCTCGCGCACCTCGGTCATCAGGCGGCTTTCGAACGAGCCGCCGCCAAGGATGGTGTTGAGCAGATAGGCGGCAAAGAAATCCTCGTCGTCCAGAGCGAGCCCCTCATGGCCAAAGAGCGCCACGGATTGCGGCGTGGCAAAGTCGATCACCGTGGTGCCGCCGGTCAATTGCACCGCCGCGCGCGGCGGCAAGGGCGGGCCGTCTTGCGGCAGATCGCCCAAAAGCGCATCCAGAAGAGGGGCCAATTCTTCGGGCGTGATGTCGCCGACCACGCCGATGCTGACGCGGCCGAGCACAAGCGCCGCCTGCTTCGCCGCGAGCAGATCGTCGCGCGTCAGGGCGCCCACCGTGGCTTCGGTGCCGTCTTGCGGATTGGCATAGGGGTGATCGCCAAAGGCCAGTTTGGAAAAGGCCTGCCCTGCGATGGCATTGGGGTCTTTGAGGTCGGAGCGGATGTTGGAGAGCATCTGCGCGCGCACCCGCTCGATGGCATCGTCGTCAAAACGCGGCTCGATCAGGGTTTTGCGCAAAAGTTCCAGCGCCGCATCGCGGTTCTCGGTCAGGAACTTCGCCGAAATCGAGACGGAATCATCGCCGACGCTATAGCCGAAAGAGGCGGCGAGGCTTTCTTGGGCGCGGGCAAAGGCGCGCGCATCCAAATCCCCCGCGCCCTCTTCCAAGAGCGCCGCCATCAAGGAGGTTGCACCGGCTTTATCCGCCGCATCCAAGGACGCCCCGCCGCGAAAGCTCAGTTGCAGCGCGGCAAAGGGAATGGTGTGATCCTCGACCAACCACGCGGTGATGCCGCCTTGGCTTTTGACCTCTTGGATCTGGATTTCGGCGCGCGCGGGCAGCGCCGCCAAGAGCAAGGCCAGAGCAATCAGAACGCCGCCGATGCGCAGAGCCAGTGCAGCGGGCAGCGCCGCGGCGCGGGTTCGGGCCAAAGGGCGGGCCAAGGGACGGGTGTGGATTCGGGCGGGGGGCATATGACGGCTCATTGCGAGACCTCCTCTTCGCCCATCAACCAACCGGTGACAGAGCGGCGTTTGTCGAGAACGGATTTGGCCGCGGCAAGGATGTCCTGCGCGCTCACCGCTTCCAAAATGCGCGGCCACTCTTGCACATCCGCGATGGTCAACCCTTGGGTCAGGGCGCGGCCATAGCGGTTCGCGGTGCTTTCCACATCGTCGCGGGCATAGATTTCCGAGGCGCGGATTTGCATCTTGAGGCGGGCCAGTTGCTCGGCATCAATGCCCTCGTTCATGAAATCGGCCACCGCCGTATCCAGTGCCGCTTCAGCCTGCTCAAGGCTGACCCCTGCCGCAGGCACAACGATGAAATCAAAGGTCGTCGCATCCAAGGACATGCCGCGATAATAGGCCGCGACATAGACTGCCTTTTGCGCCTCGAACTGCAATTTTTCGGCCAGCACCGAGGTCGTCCCGCCGCCCAGAATTTCCGCCAGAAGGGTCAGGGCCGCCGCCTCTTTTTGATCGCCCGCATTGCGCTCGGGCGCGAGGTAGGAACGGCTGACATAGGGCTGTGCGACGCGCGGGTCGCGAAACGTCATGCGCCGCTCGGAGGTTTGCGGCGGCTCGGTCGGGCGGACACGTTCGGGCAGGTCGGGGTTGGCGGGGATCACGCCATAATAGGTCTGGGCCAAGGTTTTGACCTCGGCAGGATCCACATCGCCCGCAACGATCAAGATCGCATTATTGGGCGCGTAATAGGTTTTGTAATAGGCCAGCGCATCGCCAAGGTCCAATTGCTCCATCTCGTGACGCCATCCGATCACCGGCACGCCATAGCGGTGGTTGAGATATTGCGCGGCGTTCTTTTGCTCGCGAAACAGAGCGGCAGGATCGTTTTCGGTGCGCTGGTTGCGCTCTTCAATGATCACCGCGCGTTCTGTGGCGATCTCGTCCTCGCCAAGGCGCAAATTGACCATCCGGTCGCTTTCCATCCGCATCATCAATTCCAAACGGTCGGCGGCAACCCGTTGGTAATATGCGGTATAATCATAGCTGGTGAAGGCATTGTCGCTGCCGCCATTGGCGGCGACGGTGGCCGACAATTCACCCGATTCCATGTTGTCCGTGCCTTTGAACAACAGATGCTCAAGGAAATGCGCGACCCCCGATGCGCCTGCGGGTTCCTCGCCCGATCCGGCGCGATACCACACCATTTGCACCACGACGGGGGCGCGGTGGTCTTCGATCACGATGACCTGCATGCCGTTATCGAGTTTGAAATCGGTGATCGCATCCTTGATCTCGCGGCTGGCGGCGGGCGGCGCTTTGGTCTCGGTTGCGGCGGCGGTTTGCGCATAGGCGGGCGCGGCCAAGAGGCCCAAGGCCACAACGGCGGGCATCAGGGCTTTGCGCGCGGCGCGGTGCAAGGGGACGGAGCGGGAGAGAATCGAGGGCAAGGATCGTATCATGGATCATCCTGTCATTGGGCCCACCACAACATATCGGGGCCGTCACGCAAAGCGCAAGCAAAGCCTGCGCGTGAGAGAGTTAGCAAATGATTAAACCAAGTGCCGCGCCACCACAGGCACGTGCATGAGTATAGATACGCACAGCGGCGCGCGCTTCAAGGGTGCGCCGCGCGCGGGTGGTGACATTGCTGTGAGCCGCGCGGCATCGGCACGGGCGCGAGGCTACTGTGACGGAGGGGCGCTTGGCGTGTCCACGCCCAGACGGCGGAACCGCGCCATTTCTGCCTGCGGGTTCAAGGACATCGGCTTATAGGCTTCGCGGTAGCGGTCGGTTTTCACGATCTTCAGCTTGGTGAAGCGCGATTTGCGGCGGCGATAGTCTTCGTCCTCGGCGGCCAATGTCTCGCGAATGCCCGATTGGGCGCCAAAGCGGGCGGCGTGACGGGTCAATGCCGCGTCGGTATTGGGCACGCCCGCAGGCACGAGCCGCGCCGCATTGCCGCCCAGCGCGGCGATGGCGTCGCCTTTGGGGTTTTGATCGGTGATATTGCCCGCGCCCGGTGTGGGATCGGGCAGAGCGGTGAAATCCGCGGGCGCTTGCAAAGGCTTGCCCGGGATCACGGCGAATTCATTCGGCCCGCCGACAGCGGTGTTGAAGTTGCGCAAACGAATGTCGCGCTTTTCCCCGCCGCAGGCCGACACCAGCGCCACAAGCCCGAGGGCGATCCCGATTTTTGTAACGCGCGCCATCCGCATTGCGGTCCTCCGTCGTCTGTTGTGGATAGGTTTAACCCATCCCTGCACCGCCGTCACGCGGCGTTTTTGCCGCCTGTAAACAGGACCATACCAATGGCCCCCGCAAAGACCGCGATATCGGCCACGTTAAAGGCATAGGGGTTGTCAAATCCGCAGCACGACATGTTCAAAAAGTCGGCCACGCCGCCATAAAGGATGCGGTCCACGACATTGCCCATCGCCCCGCCGACCAACAGCCCCGCCGCGATATAGCCGCGTTTGCCGGTCTCTTCGCTATGGACCCACCACAAAACCGCGCCCGAGATCACGATCGCCACGGTGATCAAAACCCAACGCACAATATCGGAGCCTTGGGCAAAAAGGCCAAAGTTGATGCCATAGTTCCACGCCATGCGCAGGTTGAGCAAGGGCGGCAGCACCTCGATCTCGCCCAGATTGCGCAGATCCATCGCGTGGACGACCAGATATTTGGTCGCCTGATCAATGAGAAAGGTCCAAAATCCGACCCAAAACACAAGGCGCATCAGCCTCTCCCTTTTCATGTCACAGCGGCGCGGGGCTCTGCGCCTCGCACCGCCCGTAGTTTAGTGCCGGAAATGGCGCATTCCGGTAAAGACCATGGCAAGCCCTGCCTCGTCGGCGGCGGCGATCACTTCGTCGTCGCGCATCGAACCGCCCGGTTGGATGACGCAAGACGCGCCCGCTGCGGCGGCCTCCAAAAGCCCGTCCGCAAAGGGGAAGAACGCATCAGAGGCCACGGCGGAGCCTTTGGTCAAAGGCGCGGGCAATCCCATCGCCTCGGCCATACGCTCGGCTTTCTTGGCGGCGATCAGCGCGCTGTCGAGGCGGCTCATCTGGCCCGCGCCGACGCCGACGGTGGCTTGGTCTTTGACATAGACGATGGCGTTGGATTTGACGTGTTTGGCGACTTTCCACGCAAACAAAAGATCGCGCAGTTGCTCGTCCGTCGGCGCGACCTTGGTCACCACCTTCAGATCATCCATGCTGATGTAGCCGGTGTCCTTGTCCTGCACCAAAAGCCCGCCTGCGACCTGACGCACGGTCAGACCCTTTTCGCGCACATCCGGCAAGGCCCCCGTGGTCAGAAGGCGCAGGTTTTTCTTTTTGGCGAAGATCGCTTTGGCCTCATCCGTGGCGGAGGGGGCAATGACGACTTCGGTGAAAATCTCGGTGATGGCTTCGGCGGTTTCGCCATTGAGTTCACCGTTGAGCGCCACAATGCCGCCAAAGGCCGAGGTGCGATCGCAATCAAAGGCGTTTTTATAGGCCTCCAGAAGGGTCGCGCCCTTGGCCACGCCGCAGGGGTTGGCGTGTTTGATGATGGCGCAAGCGGCGCTTTCGGCGGGGTCGAATTCGGCAACCAATTCGAAGGCCGCATCGGTGTCGTTGATGTTGTTATAGGACAATTCCTTGCCCTGATGCTGTGCGGCGGTCGCCACGCCGGGGCGGTCCGATCCATCGGTGTAGAAGGCCGCGTTTTGATGCGGGTTCTCGCCGTAGCGCAGGGTTTGCTTGATCGTGCCGGCAAAGGCGCGGCGGCGCGGCGCTTCCTCGCCCAAAGCGCCCGCCATCCATGTGGAAACGGCCGCGTCATAGGCACCGGTGCGGGCATAGGCGATCTGCGCCAGACGCTGGCGGAAGGCATAGGAAGTCTGCCCGTCATTGGCGTCCAGTTCGGCGATCAGGGCGTCGTAATCCTCGACATCGACAACCGTAGTGACAAAGCCGTGGTTCTTGGCGGCGGCGCGGATCATCGCGGGGCCGCCGATATCGATGTTTTCAATGCAGGTGTCGTAATCCGCGCCCTTGGCGACGGTTTCCTCGAAGGGATAAAGGTTCACGACCAGCAGGTCGATATTGCCGATCCCGTGCTCTTGCATCGCCGCGACATGGCCTTCGTTGTCACGCAAGGCCAACAACCCGCCGTGCACTTTGGGGTGCAATGTTTTCACCCGCCCGTCCATCATTTCGGGAAATCCGGTGACGTCGGCCACATCGCGCACCGCAAGCCCCGCATCGCGCAACGTCTTGGCGCTTCCGCCGGTGGAGAGAAGCTCCACCCCGCGTGCGGCAAGCTTCTGGCCCAATTCTACAAGGCCGGTTTTGTCGGAAACGGAGATCAGCGCGCGGCTGAGGGGCGAAAGGTCGGTCATGTCAGTCGAGATCCCAAATGATGGCAGTCAATATGCGATGCCGCGCCGCCCTGTTTCGGCGCAAGCAGATGCGCGGGCGGCGTGATGCCACCCAGCGCGCGGGGGATATGTTGTAGGGCGCGTCTCACGCGGGCTCATTCTACCTCATATTCGGGAGCATCCGGCGCGCCGTAACCTGCCTGTTTCAAATCGCGGATCGAAACGGGGGTTTCGACGGTTTTGGACAAGGACCAGCGCAGGCGCGTTGCATACTCCATCGCGCGACCCGATAATACGATTTGCTGCGCAGCGCGAGGCTTAAGACGGTTTTTTTCCAGATAAACGCTCGGTTCGAGCGATATTTGCGAGGTGCCGTCGGTGCGAAACACCCAAACCTCGCCGCTTTTGAGCGCCAAGGAAACCGCCGCACCGCCCATATCAACCGAGGCATCGACCTCGGGATGCAGGTGAAACCGCGCCTGATAGGGGATGCCTTGAAGGCTGACCGCATCCATCGCCGCATCAAACCGGCGCTGGTCCGCAGGCTCGATCGCGACCAACAAGTCCTCGCCGCCAAGGCCGCGCCCGTCGACCGACAGTTCCAGCGTGCGCGCATGGGTCAACCCGTGGGTCTTGAGATATCCGTCATGCCCGCCCTCAAATCGCAAACTGTCGGCGGCGTGGGTGATCTGCACCGGCACATCGCGCGGCGCATCGACCAACATCTCGCGGCGCGGTCCGATCCGGCCCAAACGCGCCGAGGAAAAGCCCTCGAGCGCCAGCGCGCTATGCGACGGGGTGGCGCGGCCCGCGCGGCGCCACTCCTCGCCGAAATGCGCCCCCGATCCGCAATTGACGATCAGCGGCCTGCGCCCTGATGTGAGTTCAAAGGCAAGCGTCGAGGCATGGGCATCAAAGGAAGCCTTGCCCCCCGGAGGTGCGGCGGCATCGACGATCAAAGAGGTGCGCCCCGCGCTCAGCCGCGCGTAGCCCATGGCCAATCCGTCCGCGTGGCGCGTCTTCACCCCGCTATTGGCCAGCGCCCAATCCAGCCGCCCTTCCATGCCGCGCCCGCCGCCATGGAATCGCGCCAATCCGCCATCGGCATGGCGCAGGCTGCGCAGGCTCGGCGCGATACGCTCGATCGCCGACATGACCTCGGGCGGGACGGGTTTGCCGCCCTCGCGCAGCGCCGCCGCCGCCCATGTCAGCAAGGTGCACACCTCCAAAAGCTCTTCGGGGTTGCGGGTCGGGATGCCGCCTTCGCCGCTGATCTGTGTGCGGCAATCGCGGGCCAAGGCTTTGACGGCGGGGCCGACGTGGCGCTCCATTCCCTCCAAGGCCAGCCCCGCATAGATCAACCCCGTCAGGGCCTCGAAGCGCGGCAATCCGGGCAATGCGCCTTTCCAGCGGCGGCCCAGAAAAATCGTCTGCCGCGCCAGCGAGCGGTAGAAGGCCTGCGATTGCGCTTTGTCCTGGCCGTTGAGCAAGAAGATCGCGTGGTTGATCCAGCGGATCAAACGCCGTCCGGTCAGCTCCGGCGTCCATCCCGCGCCGCCGCCGCGCCCGTAGCGCGCGATCCACTCCCACAGCCATTTTTGCGCCAGTTGCCGCGCCGGACGATCGCCCACAGCCGCCAGATCGTCGAGCCATGCAAAGCCATGCGCCTCGTCGTCGCGCGCCGGATCGCTGCCGCCCAGCGCCCAAAGGCCGCTGCCGTCATCTTGGTGCAACTGCCCCGCGAACAACAGATTGCCCGCCACCAATTGCCGCCCGCGCGCAAAACTGCCGATGGTGCGCGGCTCGGGCTGCGAGACGAAACCGGTCGCAGGGCGCGCCAAGGCGCTCAGCCGCGCATGCGCACGGTTCAAGACGCGCGTTCCGCGCGACATCAGTTTTTCTTGGGCCATCTGCTCTGCCTCTCGCTACGCTCTTTTGGCGCTTTGCGAGGCATATTAACGAAAAGCCGCGGCCAAGTCACCGCTCAAAAAGCCGCGCGCCGCGCGAGGGGAGGATTTGCGCCCAATGGCGGATGCGCCAAGGGGGGCCACGGCGGCAAAGACGCGCCGAAATCGCACTCGCAACGGGCCGCCCGCGGGCGGTCAGGGCGCGCGCCTAGGCGGTTTTGACCAGACAGGCGATATAAAACCCGTCCATCCCGCCGCGCTCGGCCCAGTAATCAGGCCGCAAACGCAGCCCGCCTTCTTCGGTGAGCCAAGCCGCCTCGACCCCCTCCACCATCAAGGCCGCGCGATCCACGCTGATATCCCCATGGCGCGCCAGCGCATCTTCGATCTGGCATTCGCCCTCGTCGGGCAACAGCGAGCAGGTGCAATAGACCAACCGCCCCCCCGGTTCGAGCAAGGACAGCGCATGGTCCAGCATGGCCTCTTGCAACCCGATGAGCATGCCAAATTCGCTGCCGTCCTTGGCAAAGGGCAAATCGGGGTGGCGGCGGATCGTGCCCGTGGCCGAACAGGGCGCATCCAGAACGATGGCGTCATATGTGCCGCTCTGCTCCAAGGCATCACCGGTGACCAGATCGGCGCTCAGCCCCGTGCGCGCGAGGTTTTCGGCCACCCGCGCCATACGGCCCGCCGAGATATCGACCGCCGTCACCGAGGCGCCGCTGGCCGCCAATTGCATCGTTTTGCCGCCTGGTGCGGCGCAAAGGTCAAGCACCCTCTCGCCCGCTTTGGGCGCAAGGATTTTCACCGGCAAAGCGGCGGCGGCGTCTTGCACCCACCACGCGCCTTCGTCAAATCCGGCCATGGCCGACACCTGCTGCCCCGAGGCAATGCGCAGCGAGCCGGACGGCAACACATCCGTGCCCAGTTTTTGCGCCCAGCCTTCGGCGTCTTCCTTGACCGACAGGTCCAAAGGCGCGCCCGCGAAATGCGCCGCCTCCATGGCTTTCATCTCTTCGCCGCCGTAGGCTTCGGCCAAGGGCGCGCGCAGCCATTTGGGCAGGCGCGGCACCCGCAAGATCGCCCATTCGGCGGGGCCTTCGGCGGCGACTTTGCGCAGCACCGCATTGACGAGGCCTTTCATCTGCTGGGTGCGCGGGTTGCGCCCGACGATATTGACGCATTCGTTGACCACCCCATGCGCATCACCGCCAAGGCACAGCTCCAGCGTGCCAAGGCGCAGCGCATTCATCGCATGCAAGATCGGCTCGCCGCGTTTGAGGTGTTTGGCCAGCACCTTGTCGATCCGCTCCATGCCGCGCAGAACATCCATCGCAAGGCGCTGCGCGCGGGCGCGGTCGGCGGGCTCGAGGCGCTCCAAGGCCCCCGCGCCGATCATCTCGGACATCAGCTTGCCCTCGCCCATCACCCCGTCGAGCAGCCGCACGGCCACCATGCGCGGCGTGGGCGGCGGGGCCTTTTTGTAGGTGTTGTGCCGCGCCTTGTCGCCCTGCGCGCCCTGTTTTGCGGCGCCGGACCCCTTGCGGGGGAATTTGGAGGCGGGTTTCATCGGCATATTCCTCAAGAAGCATGGATCGGGCCTTGCCCGCGGTTAAAGCGGGCGTATATCAACAGGCAAAGCGCAAAGGAAGCCCATCTGATGAGCGAGAAAACACCCCGGACCCCGCAAGAGGTGGACGCCTCTATCGACCCTGCCCTGCCCCCCGCCGCGCAGCGCGCTCTGGCCGAGGCGGCCCAGCGGCGCAAATTGGCGCAGGCCGAGGCCCCGCTGCCGACAGAGTTGGGCGGGCGCGACGGGCCGGAGCCGGTGCGCTACGGCGATTGGGAGAAAAAAGGGCTGGCGATCGATTTTTGACCGGCGCGGCCCGCAGGCCCCCGAGATCAGTCGCGCGATCCACCCCGCAATCAGCCGAGCGATCAGTCGAGCGAGAGATCGGCGTAATCGCCCGTGCCGCGATCCGATTGGAACCGCAAGGTCCGCCCGCGCACGGAGACCGCTTGGCAATTGGCCCCGAGGTTTTCATTGCCCCAGTAGAGATCGCGGCAAAAATACCCGTCTTTCCATTGCCATGCGCCGCGCACGTTTTGCCCCAAGGCCTTGCCGGTGATGGCGCCATCCGGAAGCACCCGCAAGGTGATGCCGAGGCGTTTGAGGTTCTTGTTCTCGATCAAGGCGACAAAGGCCGCCTTGTCGCGCAGGGGCTTGAACCCTTCGGCCAAGGCGGGGCCGAGGGGCGCCGCCGCGAGCAGCAGCGCAGTCAGGACCATCACAGCGGGGCGGGCGATAACAGCGGGCATGAGGCATCCTTTCAAAGCAGGAATTACCTCCACTACGCCGCTCAAAGCGTTTCGGATGCGTAAAAAGCGAAATTTTTTCGCGCGGGATTTTTTGTATCGCCCGCGCGCCGCCGCGCCCTACAGCCCCAAGACGTCGATCATATCGTATTCACCGGGGGTCTGGCCCAAGCCCCAAAGCGCGGCTTTGAGCGCACCGCGGGCAAACACCGAACGGTCCGAAGCGACATGGCGCAAGATGATCCGCTCGCCGGTGCCCGCGAACATCACATCATGTTCGCCGATGATATCGCCGCCGCGCACGGCGACAAAACCGATGTCGCCTTTCTTGCGCGCGCCGGTGATCCCGTCGCGGCCACGGTCCGACACCGCATCAAGCGCAACGCCGCGTCCTTCGGCCGCCGCCTCGCCCAACATCAACGCCGTGCCGGACGGCGCGTCGACCTTGCGGTTATGATGCGATTCGATGATCTCGATATCGAAATCCTCGTCCAAGGCCGCCGCGACCTTTTTGGTCAGCTGCGTCAACAGGTTCACGCCAAGGGACATATTGCCCGCCCGCACGATCACCGCATGACGGGCCGCAGGTTTGAGGGCGGCAATCTCTTCGGCGCTCATGCCGGTGGTGCCGATCACATGCACGGCGCGCGCCTGCGCGGCGAGCGCGGCAAATTCCACCGTGGCGGCAGGGGCGGTAAAATCAATCACCGCCTGCGCCTTGGCGAAGGCCTCCAGAGCATCATCGGTGACCGTCACGCCCATGGCCGCGCCGCCCATGGCGGTGCCCACGTCCTGGCCGACCCACGCGTGCCCCTTGCGCTCCACCGCCCCGACAAGGCGGGCCTTGCCGCTGGCCGTGATGGTATTGATCAACATCTGGCCCATGCGCCCCGAGGCGCCGGTGACTACGATTCCGGGCAAATCCGACATGAGTTGCGCGCTCCTTTGTGGCGTTTGGGCCTTCCTACCTGAGCAATGCGCGCTTGGCAAAGCCCGAGCAAGGCACTAGATGGCAGGCATGGCAAAGAACGCACATCACGAGGGCTCCGGCCCCTCCCAAAGGCAGCTGCGCGTTGGCGAGTTGATCCGGCGGACTCTCTCGGAAATGCTCTCGCGCGGCGAGGTGCATGACACCGACCTCAACCGCATGTCGATCACCATCGGCGAGGTGCGCGTCACCCCCGATTTGCGCATTGCCACGGTCTATGCGCTGCCGCTGGGCGGCGGGGACAAAGAGCAGGCGATCACGCTTCTGGCCAAGAACAAGGGCGAGCTTCGCCACTACCTTGGCAAGAAAATGTCGCTCAAGCATGTGCCCGAATTGCGCTTCATGATTGACCATACCTTTGATCAGATGGACGCCACCCGCGCGCTTCTGGATCAAGACAATGTGCGCCGTGATCTCGACGACTAAAACGCGCATCGGCGCGGTTTTTGCCGCCGCGGTGGCGGTTTGCGGCGCCCTCGCCCCTGCCGCCCATGGGGCGTCCTGCCGCGATGTGGACCATCAAGGCGCGCTCTATACCCTATGCGAAGTGGACCTGAGCGCCGAGGATTTGCGGCTGTTTCTCTATGACGATGCGGGGCTGCCGTTCGGGCAATTCGCCCGCATCGATCAGGCGCTGGAGCCGCAGGGCCTGCGCCTTGGCATGGCGATGAATGCAGGGATGTATCACGAGGACCGCGCGCCCGTGGGCCATTATGTCGAAGAGGGCACCGAGGTCATGCGCGTCATCACCACCGGCGGCGGCGGCAATTTCGGCCTCTTGCCCAACGGGGTGTTTTGCATCGGCGACGGCCGCGCCGATGTGATTGAAACCAAAGCCTTTATCGCCGCCAAACCCGCCTGCCGCCATGCCACGCAATCGGGTCCGATGTTGGTGATCGACGGCGCGCTGCATCCGCGGTTCATCAAAGGCAGCGACAGCCGTTATATCCGCAACGGGGTCGGCACCTCGGCGGACGGGAGCCGCGCGGTTTTCGCGATCTCGCAAACGGCGGTGAATTTTCACGACTTCGGCACGCTTTTCCGAGATGTGCTCAAACTGCCCAATGCGCTATACTTTGATGGCAATATCTCGCGGCTCTACCGGCGCGGCGCGGGCGGCTTCAACCTTGGCCGCCCCCTTGGTCCGATTGTCGGCACGGTGGAGCGCATCGACTGACCTGCCGCGCGACGGGCGTGACGCCGTGATTGACGGCGGCGCGCGCATTCGCTACCCCGCCCGCTCTAACACTCTGCTTATCTCATGAGGCCCATTCCATGGCACGCACCCGCAAAGGCCGCGATATTTCCGGCTGGCTCGTCGTCGATAAACCTGCCGGCATCACCTCGACCGCCGTGGTGAACAAGGTGAAATGGGCCTTTGGCGCGAAAAAGGCCGGTCATGCGGGCACATTGGACCCCGAAGCCACCGGCGTTTTGGCCGTGGCCTTGGGCGAGGCGACAAAAACCGTGCCCTATATCACCGATGCGATGAAGGCCTACCGTTTTTCGGTGCGTTTGGGACAGGCGACCAATACCGACGACACCGAAGGCGAAGTGACCGACACCTCGGACGCGCGCCCCACCGACGACGAGATCAAAGCCGCGCTGGGCCAGTTTGTCGGCGATATCATGCAGGTGCCGCCAAAATTCTCGGCGGTGAAAATCGATGGCGAGCGCGCCTATAAGCTGGCACGCAGCGACGAAGAGTTCGAGATCGCCGCGCGGCCGCTTTACGTCGAAGATCTGCTCTTGGCCGAGCGCCCCGACGCCGATCATGTGATATTGGAAATGACCTGCGGCAAGGGCGGTTATGTGCGCTCTATCGCGCGCGATCTGGGCGTGGCATTGGGATGTTTTGGCCATGTGGAATGGCTGCGCCGTGTATGGTCCGGCCCCTTTGAGGTCGAAGACGGGATCAGCATGGAGCGGATCGAGGAATTGGCCAAAACCCCCCAGATCGACGCGCATTTGCTGCCGCTCGAAGAGGGGTTGGCCGATCTGCCCGAGGTCAAGACCACCGAAGGCGGAGCGGCGAAACTGCGAAACGGCAATCCCGGAATGGTGATCGTATCGGACGTGGAATATGGCGATGAATGCTGGGCCTCGCTGAACGGCGAAGCCGTGGCGGTGGGCATCTATAAGGCGGGCGAATTGCACCCCTCGCGCGTCTTTGTGCGCCCCGCGCAATAGGCAAAACCGCTTGAACCCGCGCGCCGGTTCGGGGCATCAAACCCCATGATCACGCGCAGCCACACCAAAGACGACGCCCCCTCGACCGCGATCTATTCCGATTGCGAGCGCTACCGCTATGCGCTCACGCGCGAATGGGACAGCGGCGGCAAGCGCGTGCTGTTTGTGATGCTCAACCCCTCGACCGCGACCGAGGTGCAAAACGACCCCACGGTCGAGCGCTGCGAACGCCGCGCGCGGGCCTTGGGATATGGCGGGTTTCGGGTGACGAATATTTTCGCATGGCGCGACACCGATCCCAAGTTGATGCGCGCGGCGCGCGATCCGGTCGGGCCGGACAATGACGCGGCGATCCGCGACGGATGCGCATGGGCCGATGATGTTATCGCCGCTTGGGGCACGCATGGGGCGCATCTGGCGCGCGGGACGGCAGTCGAGACGATTTTGCGCGGCTCGGGCAAGCCGCTCTACCACCTTGGCCTGAGCAAAGCGGGCCACCCCAAACACCCGCTCTACATCGCCTACAGCCAGGAGCCGGACCTTTGGATTGGTGCAACGCGTTGAAACGAAAACACAAAACCTCCGCACAGCGCAGCGTTAACCTTTGCGCCCCGCGCGCGTCGGAATGTTTTCAAGCAAGCCATTCATTTTGTTAACTTTTTCTTGGTAGCGCGTTAACCAATTTGGGTGCAGACCGTTTGACGCAACGCCCGTTTTATGGCATGGTCGGACGCGTATGATAGGATAGATGTGCGATGTTACTGCTTGCGGGTTTGCTGGGAATGATGGTCGTGGGTGCCACGGCATTCATCAACATGGGCGAGGACGAGGTCGAACCGGCCTCTGAAGGCAGCGACGCCGCGCCCGCTTCGGTGCAAGATGTCGGCGATCTGCTCGAAGACGATGACAGCTCCGGCATCAGCAGCAGCGCTCTGGACGATGACGCCGCATCGGACGCCGAAACCGCCCCCGAGGACGAAACCACCGAAGGTGATGACTGGCTGCGCGGCAGCGAAGAGGATGACACGCTCAGCGGCGCATCGGGCGACGACGAAATGCACGGCGCGCGCGGCGATGACAGCCTGACGGGCGACGCGGGCGACGACGAGATCCACGGCGAGGACGGCAAGGACGCATTGCATGGCGGCGACGGCAATGACAGCCTTTATGGCCATAACGATGATGATGACCTTTACGGCGAAGACGGCGATGATACGCTCGACGGCGGCAGCGGCGATGACGCGTTGAACGGCGGCGACGGCCATGATGCGCTGCACGGCGGATTGGGCCGTGACGACCTCGACGGCGGTTTGGGCGCCGATACTTTGTTCGGCGGCGCGGGCGATGATATGATTTCCGGCCTGTGCGACGACCCCGAGGCCGCCGAGGGCGATATTTCCGACATCGACGGCGCGGATTACCTCAATGGCGGCGCTGGTGACGATGTGATCGTGGCGGGTTGCTATGACATTGTGACCGGCGGCGACGGGGCCGATGTGATCTTTGCCGGTGACTGGATTCCCGAAGGCGCGCGCGCCGAGGTGATGGATTTCGAGGCGGGCGACGACACGCTTGTTCTGGTTTATGACGACAGCATCGACCCCGAGGCCGATCCCGATGTGCAACTGCGCGATGCCCCCGATGGGACCGGCGGTGTGATCGTCACGATGAATGGCGTTGATGTGGTCTTGGTGCGCAACGGCGCGGGCTTCAGCCTTGCCGATATCACGCTCATGTCGCAATCGGTCGCGCAGGCGGGCTTGCTGGCCGGTTAAGCGCCGGCGCGGGCACAGCGAAGCGCGACGGCGGGCGGGGCTGCCGCGCCTGCACCCCGAGCCGAAGGATATTCAGCGCAGTTCCATGCCCTTATGCGGGCCGCACCTGCCCTGTTTCGGGCGCTGAATGCCTTGCCTGAAATCGCCACGCGGCACCGCAAATCGCGGCATTTACCGCAGGCCGAGTTTTTCCTTTCCTTCAAAGCGATTCTCTTCTATACGCCCGCATCTGCACCGCTTTTGCGGGGCATATCTCTATGGACCTTGCTGGACGACATCCCGGCCTGTGCCCCAACCCTTCAACCTAAGGAGACCCCGATGTCGATTACTGCAGAAGACAAAGCACGGATCATGAAAGAATTCGCAACCAAAGAAGGCGACACCGGCTCGCCCGAAGTTCAGGTTGCTATCCTTTCCTCGCGCATTGCGACCCTGACCGAGCACTTCAAAACCCACAAAAAAGACAACCACGGTCGCCGTGGCCTGCTCAAAATGGTGGCTCTGCGCCGCAAGCTTTTGGACTACACCCGCGCCAAAGACGAAGCACGCTACCAAGACCTGATCAAACGCCTCGGCCTGCGCCGCTAAGCGCCAGCGAGATGGAATGATTTGAAAGCGCGTCCCTCAATTGGGGCGCGCTTTTGCATTCAGGCTCGACCCCCAATGCATGCATAATCGGCGAGGAGATCGCCAAATCATCGGCACCGGTTTCGCCAGACCTGCTTTGCGTCCAAGGCACTGATCTTTGGACAGGAAGCCGGTTAGATCTCGCAAAGGCTCTCGGGCTTGCCTTGGCTCCGCCCTACACTGGTATAGCGCCCGCACCATAGATGCGCGGGGAGGACCGCAAGAGAGGCGGTCCGGTAACCGCCAACTTGCACCGCCGCGATACCGACGCAATACCGACGTTATACCGACCGCCGTTTTGCGGCGCATTGCGCCAATGACCCTATCGCCACTCCTCCCTTCCCAAAGCCCTCAAAATCCTGTATGCGCGCGGTATCTGAGACGTGACGCTTTGACCTTGGCGCATGAGATGATGAAAAGGTCGGCGGCAATGGGGCCGCCATGCAAACGGGAGACCCGACAGGGGTCGGGAGTGCTCCCAATTAGGATAGCTAGATGTTCAACGAAGTGAAAAAATCCATCCAGTGGGGCGAAGAAGAGCTGACACTGGAAACGGGCAAGGTTGCCCGTCAGGCCGACGGCACCGTCATCGCCACATTGGGCGAGACCTCGGTCATGGCCAACGTAACGTTCGCCAAGCAACAAAAACCGGGGCAGGACTTCTTCCCGCTGACGGTTCACTACCAAGAGAAATACTATGCCGCGGGTAAAGTGCCCGGCGGTTTCTTCAAACGCGAAGCGCGTCCGACGGAAAAAGAGACGCTGACCGCGCGTCTGATCGACCGTCCGATCCGCCCGCTGTTTGTTCCGGGCTTCAAGAACGAAGTTCTGGTGATGTGCACCGTGCTGAGCCACGATCTGGTCAACGACCCTGATATGGTTGCGATGATCGCGGCTTCGGCGGCTTTGACCATTTCGGGCGCGCCTTTCATGGGTCCGATCGCCGGCGCCCGCGTCGGTTTTGTCGATGGCGAATACATCCTCAACCCCGAAGTCGAAGACATGCACAAGCTGCGCGACAACCCCGAGCAGCGTCTCGATCTGGTTGTGGCAGGCACCAAAGACGCCGTGATGATGGTGGAATCGGAAGCCTATGAGCTGACCGAAGAAGAAATGCTTGGCGCGGTGAAATTCGCCCATGACAGCATCCAGCCGGTGATCGACCTGATCATTGATCTGGCCGAAGATGCCGCCAAAGAGCCGTTCGACTTCCAGCCTGCGGATTACTCCGACCTCTTCGCCGCCGTGAAAGCCGTGGGCGAGGACAAAATCCGCGCCGCTTACGCGATCACCGACAAGCAAGAGCGCACCACTGCGGTTGCGGCAGCAAAAGCCGCGATCAAAGAAGCACTCTCCGAAGAGCAACTGGCCGATGAAAACCTCGGCTCGGCTTTGAAGAAGCTCGAAAGCTCGGTTCTGCGCGGCGATGTCGTGAAAACCGGCAAGCGGATCGATGGCCGTGACACCACCACGGTGCGTCCGATTGTGTGCGAAACCGGCCTCTTGCCGCGCACCCACGGCTCGGCGCTCTTCACCCGAGGCGAGACCCAAGGCCTCGTGATCACCACGCTGGGCACCGGCGACGACGAGCAGATGATCGATGCGCTGACCGGCACCTATAAATCGAACTTCCTGCTGCACTATAACTTCCCTCCCTATTCGGTTGGTGAAGTGGGCCGCGTTGGCTCGCCTGGTCGTCGCGAGATCGGCCACGGCAAACTGGCATGGCGCGCGCTTCAGGCGGTTCTGCCTGCGGCCACCGATTTCCCCTACACCTTGCGGGTTGTGTCGGAAATCACCGAATCCAACGGCTCTTCGTCGATGGCATCGGTTTGCGGCGGCTCCTTGTCGATGATGGATGCGGGCGTTCCGCTCAAATCGGCGGTTGCCGGTGTGGCCATGGGCCTGATCCTCGAAGAGGACGGCTCCTATGCAATCTTGACCGACATCCTTGGCGACGAAGATCACCTTGGCGATATGGACTTCAAAGTGGCAGGCACCGAAAACGGTATCACCTCGCTGCAGATGGACATCAAGGTTGCGGGCATCACCCCCGAGATCATGGAAAAGGCCCTCGCGCAGGCGAAAGACGGCCGTTTGCATATCCTTGGCGAGATGAACAAAGCGCTGACCGGCGCGGCGGACTTCTCGGTGCACGCACCGCGGATCGAGACCATGCAGATCCCCACCGACAAAATCCGTGAAGTGATCGGTTCGGGCGGCAAAGTGATCCGCGAGATCGTTGAAGTGTCGGGCGCCAAAGTCGATATCAACGACGAAGGCATCATCAAGATCGCAAGCCCCAACGGCGAGGCCATCAAAAAGGCCTATGACATGATCCATTCGATCGTGGCAGAGCCCGAAGAAGGCCAGATCTACGATGGTAAGGTCGTGAAGATCGTCGATTTCGGCGCCTTCGTGAACTTCTTTGGCAAGCGCGACGGCCTTGTGCACGTCAGCCAGATCGAGAACCGTCGCTTGAACCACCCGTCGGATGTCCTCAAAGAAGGCCAAGACGTGAAGGTCAAACTGCTCGGCTTTGATGATCGCGGCAAGGTGCGCCTGTCGATGAAGATGGTCGATCAGGAAACCGGCGAAGAGATCGTGCCGGAAAAAGCCGAAGACTGATTCTTCTACCACCTTTATGATATTCGGGCTCCCGCGACATGCGGGGGCCTTTTTTGTAGGAAAATCTGGACTCATAGGCTCCGAGGCTGCGGTTCACGGCAGTGACCTAACGTTCCGCTTTGCGAAAGATATTTCCGAAGCTAGCCTTTCAGGTCTTACTGGGAGGAAAAAATGAAACACGCAATTTTCACAGCGGCCATCGCCGCATGTGTTGCCGCACCTTTGGGCGCCGCAACATTGGCCGACACTTACACCAGCTATTTCGCCTTTGGCGACAGCCTGACAGATGATGGGAAATTTTTCCCTTTCACCACTGCGCCAAGCTTTGAGGGTCGTTTCTCCAACGGCGAGACCTATGCAGAAATCATCGCCGGCGACTTTGCCGTCAGCGGCAATTACGCATTGGGCGGTGCGACCGCTGGACCAGTGAACTTGAACGCCCCCTACACCAATCCGGCGCTGAACGCCTATGCCACTTTGGGCGATCAGGTCACCACGTTTATTGCCTCGGGCGATGCGGGCAGCGCAGGGGCAAATCCATTGGTCTCGATCTTGATGGGATCGAACGACATTTTCCAAAACGCATTTGATCCGCTCTTTGATGTCACGGATACGGTCGATCATCTGATCGACGCGATCTACGCGATTGCGGGCTTGGGACCATTCGATGATTTTGTTGTGCCGCTCACACCCGGCGCGACGGGACCGTCGCCTTTTGCCCCCCTGCGCCAAGACTTCAACGCCTATTTCCTGAGCCGTCTCGCGGGGCTTGAGGCAGACGGGATCAACATCATCGTGCCCGATTTCGATGCCGCCTCGGCACGGATTGCCGCCGATCCTCTGGCCTTTGGCATTACCACTATCGGAGCTTGCGCGCCGACGTTTTTCGGGCCCGATGATGCGGAAAACTGCACCTTTACCGGCTATGATGAATTCGGCAATCCGCAGTATGATTTGAGCCTCGCGGACGCCTACACGCTTGCCGATCCCGTTCATCCGAGCGCCACGGTCCACGCCGAATGGGCCAACGAATTTTCGGCCGCCGTGCTCAGCGATATTGCCGCGCCCGTGCCGTTGCCCGGCACGGGTTTGCTGTTGCTCGGGGGCATCGCCGCGCTTGGCATGCGCCGCCGTAAGGCCGCATAATTAGTTTTGGAAAATTGCCTGTCACTGTGATGAGGCAACACGACACGAACAGAAAAGGCCCCGCGCGACGCGGGGCCTTTTTGAGTTGCCAGTGCCGACGA
The DNA here is from genome assembly GCA_050633545.1 of Paracoccaceae bacterium. Taxonomy (GTDB): domain Bacteria; phylum Pseudomonadota; class Alphaproteobacteria; order Rhodobacterales; family Rhodobacteraceae; genus Litorivita. Next base: position 651,742 of record JBOEGS010000002.1, on the reverse strand, counting down.
CCTGCCGATGACGATCCGTCCGCTATGCAGCGCGGTTACTGCCAGCCGCATCGGCGGAGGGTTGCACGAAACGCGCGATGGTCTCGGTCAAGCGATCCGTATTCGACGTCAACCCGACGCTGGACGCGGTGGTTTCCTCGAACATCGCAGCATTCTCTTGGGTCACGCGGTCAAGGGCGGTCATCGTTGCGGTGATCTTGTCGATCCCGCCCGACTGCTCGGAGACTGCTTGCGAAATATGACCCGCTTTCTCAGCAACCGAGCGGATCGAGTCGCGAATTTCGCTCAGGACCTCACCGGTTTCACGCACCAGTTTCACGCCGCTGGCCACCTGTGCACCGGAGCGTTCAATCAGGGCATTGATGTTACGCGCGGCTTCGGAGGAGCGTTGCGCAAGCGCCCGCACTTCGGAAGCCACCACCGAGAAACCTTGGCCCGCCGCACCGGCGCGGGCGGCCTCAACCCCTGCGTTGAGCGCCAGAAGGTTGGTTTGGAAGGCAATATCTTCGATCATATCGGTGATCATCTGGATTTCCTTGGACGAGCTTTCAATTTCGCCCATCGCTACCACGGCGCGATCCACCACATTGGTGCCGGTATCCGCCCGATCACGCGCCAAAAGCGTTGCCTCCCGCGCATCGCCAGCGTCTTTGCTCGACAGCTTCATGCCTTCGGAAATGCGTGTGACTGTATTGGTCATTTCAGCCAAAGACGAGGCCTGCTCTTCGGTGCGTTGCGACAGGCTGAGTGCGGCGGCGGAGATGCCGCCGGTTTCGCTCCGAATAGAATCGGCGCGCATCAGGACATCATTCATCGCCTTATGGAGCGCCTGAAGCGCAGAATTAAACGCCTCGCGCAGGTCTTCATACTGGTTCGGGAAGCGCGTGCCGATCTGGTAGCCCAAATCCCCCGCGGACAAGCGGGTCAGCCCAAGGCGCAGCGCATCAACCACTGTAGTTTGCTCTGACTGCGAGCGCGAAATCTCTGCGGTGTCTTTTTCCAGTTGCGACAAGGCGGCGGAAAGTTTGGCCCCGTCCTCTGCCATGGCGCGGGTTTGCGTGATCCGGACCTGCACCGAATAAATCAACACGGCCGTTTCGACCGCAACCACGGCCCCGTGGATCAATGTGCGCGCCACATTGCCAAACAAATCACCGCCAGGGTAGATCATCGCAGGCATTAGAATACTGAGCGACAAGTGGTGGAGCACGATCAAAACGGTCGCGGCCAGAATGGCGCGACTGTCGATCATGATGATCAGCATCGCCAGCGCCGCGAAAAACAACATGTGGCTATCGGTTTGCCAAGGATGCCCCGCCAATGCCGCAGTGACCAGAGCGACCTGACCGATCAATGCGCTGCCGACACCAGCGCGCGCCATTGCTCCACCGCCCGCATAAAGAGCAAAGGCCAAGGCGCAGAGCCCGCCGGAAAACAGCCCGATGAGCATCGCAGGATTGCCCACGCTATAGGCCACAGCAGGCGGCAGCACCGCCAGCACCAGATTGGCCGCAAGGACAATCCGGATCGCGCGTGCACGAGGTTCTTTCAACAAATCGGTTTGGCTCATGGCTCTCTCCTCAACGCAGGATCGCCGCGCGGGTGTCAGTCGCGGGTTCAATCCTTTGGTGTTTCATTCGTCTAAAAAGCCCAAAACCTCGGGGTATCTGGTGATGCCGCAAACGATGCCCCAGTTGACCAACGCCGTGATGTTCGCGCGCTGGCATACGGGCGGCAATTCCATCGAAGGCGTCAAAGGCCAATCCGGAAGTCATTAGAGGTAAGGCAGACAGGTCGAGCTTTTTCATGGCTCTGCGTTAGCATGCAGAAGGTTTCGTCTCGATTAACCCGCGGCGAGGATCCAACCATCCGAGGTCCACAAAGACCGGACATTTCGAAACATATTGCCCTTCAGGCTGCGCCTACGAGCGGCATGAAGCAAAGCAAAGCCCCGCCGCGATTGCGACGGGACCGGTGGTTTGCTCGATATCTGCGCTGCAAATATGTCTGCGCGCTTAGGCATGTTTAGTTCAGCGGGATACGAACGCCGAAGGAAATCACATGCGCGTTGTTATCAATGGTCAGCGGAATTTGCGGCGAACTGTTGCCATTCGCAGGTAGCAGCGTTGCGCCTCCAGAGGGACATAGACAACGTTGACCATCAGGGCCGTGCTGCGAACGCTGGTGTTCACGTCGGCGTGCGGTCCGGCGACGACAGGCACGGTATGGGTCCATGTGCCTGTCACATCCTTCTCACCAAACAGGTTGAGCGCCCCCCCCCCGCGCAGTCCGGGTTTAATGTGACCCCGAAATCGGCGGCGCTGGGAAACAGCGCCGCCTGTTGAACATCTTCATCCTGTTGGCAGGATCGATTAGCCGTGTCCTTCCAAGATGGCTTCACGGATCGATTCGGCATCTGCGACCAAGGCCGCGGCTTCGGCTTCAGTCATCTCGAAACCAAGGATGATACCCACCGCATAGGCAGCCTCGGGAGAAACCGTCACGGTCTTTTCCGATGCCGAACCCAACAATACCGCGGCCAGAACCGAGGTGGAATTCACCACACCCAGATCGGTAGTCAAAACCGAGGTGCCGTCCAAGGCATCCTTGAGTAGACCAAGGTTTTCCAGCGGCGAGTCGATCATCGTCACATTACCGAAATCATTGGTCAGCAGATCAATCACTTCAGGCAAAGACAGCGAGTAGAAGGCCGCCATTTCGGGTGTGAAATTGGAGATTGCTTCGGCCATCGCTTGAGACAGAACGTGATCGGGCGAACCTGCGACATTCAAGCGGCCAAGTTCGACCTCTGGAATACCTTCCTTCGCCCATACCGGACGGGTGCCGCTTGTCCCATCGCCGGCTCCATGCTGCGGCCCGCGGCCTTCGCTGTCGGCATCTGGGCCGCCCTGACCCTGCCCTGCAGAGCCGCGTTCTTCATGACCATCGCTACCATGCTCGCCAGAATTTTCGCCGCCTTGTCCTTTACCGCTGCCTTGTCCACCTTCGTGACCGCCGTCATGGCCATCTGAACCGCCATCATCATGGCCGTCATCCGCAGCATAGGCCGCGCCGCCGGTGATATCGGAGAAAGCAATCGGCGAAAGCGCCACAAAAGCGTTGCACGACAAAAGAAAACCCCCGGGCCCAAACGGGCCGGGGGCTTGCAAGAACATCTGCCTCGGCGCGATCAACCGCCGCGCATGGCCGTGCCCGTCGGGGCACGGACCGCAGCCCTACGCAGGCGATTTGGTGGTGCGCAGATAGGGCAGTTTGACGTCGATCTCGCCGAATTTCTCGCGCGCCTGATCGTCTGTCAGGCTCAGCGCGACGATCACGTCCTGACCTGTTTCCCAGTTCGCAGGGGTCGCCAGAGGCTGCCCGAAGGTGCGCTGCAACCCGTCGAGCGCGCGCAGCACTTCGGCAAAGTTACGGCCCACGGACATCGGATAGGTCATCGACAGTTGCAGCTTTTTGTCAGGGCTGATGATGAACACCGAACGCACCGTCGCGCTATGGGCCGGGGTGCGGCCATCGGGCAAATAGGCATCTGCTGGCAGCATATCAAACGCTTTGGACACGGCCAGATCGGTATCGGCAATGATCGGGAACCCTGCTTTGGCACCGGCAAAGCTTTCGATGTCGCCTTTCCACTGCTTGTGCTCGTCGGCGCCATCCACCGACAGGCCAATCACTTTGGTGCCGCGCTTTTCCCATTCCGCGGCCAATTGCGCCACGGCGCCGAATTCGGTCGTGCAAACGGGGGTGAAATCTTTGGGGTGGGAGAACAGGATCGCCCAGCTGTCGCCAATCCAGTCGTGAAACTTGATCTCGCCTTGATCGGTTTGAGCGGTGAAATTCGGAACGGTGTCATTGATACGTAGAGCCATTTTTGTGGTCCTCCTATTGCGTTGCGCGTTTGTAACCTTACGTCGAGTTAATAACCATCAGGCAATTTTACACCCCCTCCCTTGCGGCTCTGGGGGCGGGGTGACAAAGTGCCTCACGAATCCAGCGGCAGACGATCCCGCATAGCGGAAAGCGCCGGTTGGGCAGACATCCTAGGAGGAAGATCATGATCGAGAAACGCCAGTTCTACATCAATGGGGAATGGGTCAATCCCGCCACGCCGCGCGACCACAATGTGATCGATCCCTCGACCGAAGAGGTTTGCGCCGTCATTTCCTTGGGCGATCAGGCTGACACCGACGCCGCCGTCGCCGCCGCCAAGGCCGCTTGGCCGGCATGGGCCGCGACGCCTGCCGAAGAGCGCATCGCTCTGGTCGAAAAGCTGCTCGAAGTCTATATGTCGCGCTCCGAAGAGATGGCGCAGGCCATCTCGACCGAGATGGGCGCACCGATCGATTTGGCCCGCACGGCGCAAGTCGGCGCAGGCATGGGGCACATCAAAAACTTCATCCGCGCCGCCAAAGGGTTTGACTACAACAAACCCCTGTCCGAAAAATTCGCCGATACGCGCATCATCTATGAACCCGTTGGCGTGGCCGCGTTGATCACACCTTGGAACTGGCCGATGAACCAAGTCACGCTCAAAGTTGTGGCGGCAATAGTTGCGGGTTGCACCATGGTGCTCAAGCCCTCCGAAGAGAGCCCGCTTGACGCGATCTTGTTCGCCGAAATGGTTGATGCGGCAGGCTTCCCCAAAGGCGTGTTCAACCTGGTAAACGGTGATGGTATGGGCGTCGGCAGCCAGCTGACAGCGCATAAAGACGTCGATATGGTCTCCTTCACCGGCTCGACCCGCGCCGGTATCGCGATCTCGAAATCCGCCGCCGAAACCGTGAAAAAAGTCCATCTGGAACTGGGCGGCAAAGGCGCGAATGTGATCTTTGCCGATGCGGATGAAAAAGCCGTCGGCCGCGGCGTGATGCATATGATGAACAACTCCGGCCAATCGTGCAACGCGCCGAGCCGGATGCTCGTCGAGCGCTCGATCTATGACCAAGCGGTCGAGCAAGCCGCCGCCGCCGTTGCCAAGGTCCAAGTCGGCAATGCGCATGACGAAGGCCGCCATATCGGCCCCGTTGTGAACGAGGTGCAGTTCAACAAGATCCAAGGCCTGATTGAAAAAGGCATCGAGGAAGGCGCGCGCCTTGTCGCTGGCGGCCCTGGCCGTCCCGAAGGCTTCAACCGCGGCTTCTATGTGCGTCCGACGATCTTTGCCGATGTGACGCCCGATATGACCATCTACCGCGAAGAGATTTTCGGCCCCGTGCTGTGCATCTCGCCCTTCGACAGCGAAGAAGAAGCGATCGAAATGGCCAATGATACGGTCTACGGCCTGACCAACTATGTCCAAACCCAAGACGGCAGCAAAGCCAACCGCATGGCGCGCGCGCTGCGCTCGGGCATGGTCGAAATGAACGGCCAACCCCGCGGCCCCGGTGCGCCGTTCGGCGGCATGAAGCAATCGGGCAACGGGCGCGAAGGCGGCATCTTCGGCATCGAGGATTTCCTCGAGATCAAAGCCGTTGGTGGCTGGGCGCTCGACGCCTGATCCGCGATCACACTGCTAGAACGCAAAACACCCGCTGTCGCCAGCGGGTGTTTTTTTTTGCCCTGCAGGCTATTCTAAAACGGGGCCTCGGCACGAAACTTCATGCCATGCCCGCCGTCAGGATGGGCCAATCGCAATTCCTCGGAATGCAGCATCATTCGCGGATGATCGTCCCGCGCAGGCCCTGCGGCATAAAACGGATCCCCCAAGATCGGATGGCCCAGCGCGAGCATATGCACCCGAAGCTGATGACTGCGCCCCGTCTTGGGATGCATCCGAACGCGGCTCTCGTTCTCGCCGTGGCTGATCACCTTATATTCGGTCTGTGCGGGCTTGCCGGTCTCGTGACACACCATCTGGCGCGGCCGGTTGGGCCAATCCACAATGAGAGGCAGATCGATCAACCCCTTGCGCGGCTCCAAAATCCCGCTCACCCGCGCCACATAGGTTTTGCGGGTTTTGCGCTTCTCGAACTGCAATCCCAAATGCCTCTGCGCATGACGCGTCAGCGCGAATATCATCACGCCGGAGGTGTCGCGGTCCAAACGGTGCACCAACAAGGCCTGCGGAAACGCCACCTGTATCCGCGCGATCAAGCAATCGGCCAGATCCTCACCCTTACCCGGCACCGAGAGCAGCCCCGCAGGTTTTTCAACGGCCAAGAGTTCATGGTCTTCATGCAAGATCACCAAAGGATCCTGCGGTGGATTGTAATCGCTTTGCATGAGGGCCAAATGGCATGCCCCGCCCTCCAAGACAAGAGGCGCGCGCCTGTGCGCTTTGCTCAAACACCCCCGCCGGAGGCTTCCGCGCCCCCCGCGCGCGATCCACCCTGACTATTCTTGCGCAACACCTGCAGGGAGATCGTAATAATCCCCCTTATCGGCGCAATAGATGTGTTTGGCCGTGGTGATCCCGCTCGGTCCGTCAATGGTGCCCGATCCAATCGAAGTTTTACCTTCGCCGTCTTGCTCCCAGAACATCGAGGCCCCGCAGGCGCTACAAAATCCGCGCCGCGCTGTGGCTGAGGAGCGAAACCACGTCAGGCTATCGGCGGTGATGTCCAACGCCTCGGTCGGCACCTGCGTGGCCGACCAGTAGTGCCCCGATGTCTTGCGGCATTGCGTGCAATGACAGGCCACCGACGGGCGCAGCGGCGCATCCGTTTGCCATGTCACACCGCCGCATAGGCACGATCCTTTGGTCATTTGACTACCCCCTTTGCGGCAAGGCCGAACTGCCCAGCAAAATGCCATAAACAATAAAACACAGCGCCATAAACCTGCGGAACCAGACGTTGAAAACCGCCCCCAACGCGACGCGGCCGATCACCACGCCAAGGCCGGTATAGATGCAATAAGACAGGGTCGTCAGGATCAATGCCGTCGGCATGATCACCGCCATCTGGTTCCAGATCGGCACATCGGGCTGCACGAATTGCGAAAACGCCGCGAGATATCCGGCGACGGATTTGGGGTTGATCGTGGCGATCAAAAAGGCGCGCGTGTAGACGGATCCGGCGGGGGCTTTTTCCATCGCGGGCGTGCGGCGCGCGATGATCCATCCGCGCACTCCGGTGAAGATCAAGAACCCCGCGCCGAGGTATTTTGCCGCCATGAATCCCATCGGAGAGGCCGCAATCAAGGCCGTCACCCCCGCCGCCGAGAGACCCAAGAACAACACGGCTTGGGTCAAGATGCCCAGCACGCCCCAAAGCGCGCGTGAAAACCCCAGAGTCATGCCGTTTTGAATGCAGTTCACCGCATTTGGCCCCGGTGTCGTCACGAAGACCGCCCAAAACACCGCGAAGACAAGCCACGCCTCAAAGCTCATGCAAAAACCTGCGCGAGGATATCCGCCAATTCATCCGCATCTTCTTGAGTAAAGGCATCAGGTTGGTTGCTGTCGATATCGAGAACAGCGATCACTGTGCCGGAGGCGTCAAACACCGGCAGCACCAATTCCGAGCGGGTCGAGGAGGCGCAAGCGATATGGCCTTCGAAGGCCTCGACATCGGGCACCAATTGCACCGCACCTGTCCGCGCCGCCGCACCGCAGACCCCGCGCGAGAAGGGAATGGTCAAACAGCCGTGGCCGCCCTGATAGGGGCCGATTTTCAACAGCTCGGGGTCGGTGACGCGGTAGAAACCGGTCCAATCGAAGCGGTCATCGCTGTGATGAATCTCGCAGGCCAATGTCGCCATGAGCGCCACGCGGTCATCTTCGCCCTCTGTCAGGGCGCGGATGGTGTTTTTCAGATCAGTGTATGAAACGCGCATGTTTGGTCTTTTTGGCTAGGCGGGGCGGGGCTGTCTGCCCCTGCGCCTGTTCGGCGCCCCCCCCGAGGATATTTCGCGAACCAGCAAGGACGGCAAATTCAGGCCGCCCCGCTATGTATTATACGCGCTCGATGGCGATGGCCGTGCCTTCGCCGCCGCCAATACAGATCGCCGCGACGCCGCGTTTGAGGCCGCGGTTTTCAAGCGCGTTCAAAAGCGTGACGACAATCCTAGCACCCGATGCCCCGATCGGGTGGCCCAGCGCGCAGGCCCCGCCGTTGACGTTCACCACATCACGCGAGAGGCCCATTTCATGCATGAAGGCCATGGGGACCACGGCAAAAGCCTCATTGACTTCCCATAGGTCCACATCGTCTTTGCTCCACCCGATACGCGCCAGAAGCTTTTGCGCGGCGGGCACGGGGGCGGTGGTAAACAGGCCGGGCGCTTGGGCGTGGCTGGCATGGCCAAGCACGCGGGCGCGAATATTGAGACCTTGGGCCTTGGCCGCCTCTTCGCAGGCCATCACGAGCGCGGCAGCCCCGTCCGAGATGGAGGAGGAATTTGCCGCTGTGACCGTGCCGTCCTTACGAAATGCGGGTTTCAGTGTCGGGATTTTTTCGGGGCGGGCTTTGGCCGGTTGCTCGTCGGCGTCCCATGTCACGTCGCCCTTGCGGGTGCTGAGCGTCACGGGGGCGATTTCATCCTCGAAAGCGCCACTGGCCTGTGCCTCAAGTGCGTTGGACAAGGAGCGCAGCGCGTATTCGTCTTGGGCCTCGCGGGTGAACTGGTAGCTTTCGGCGCAATCCTCGGCGAAGGTTCCCATCAAGCGGCCTTTGTCATAGGCGTCTTCAAGCCCGTCGAGGAACATATGGTCGATCACGCCTTGATGCCCGATCCGTGCGCCGCCGCGCATTTGCGGCAACAGGTAAGGCGCTTCGGTCATGCTCTCCATGCCGCCTGCGATCATCACATCGGTGTGGCCGAGCGCGATTTGGTCGAAAGCGATCATCGCGGCTTTCATGCCGGAGCCGCACATTTTATTGAGCGTGGTGGCAGGCACCTCCTCGCCAAGGCCGCCCTTGAAACCGGCTTGGCGCGCAGGTGCTTGGCCTTGACCGGCGGGCAAGACGCAGCCCATGAGCACCTCCTGAACCGTTTCGGCCCCCGCATTCGCAAGCGCCGCGCGGATTGCCGCCCCGCCCAGATCGGCCGCTGGCGCGCCGGAAAAAATCCCTTGAAAGCCGCCCATCGGTGTTCGCGCGGCGCCCGCAATAACTACGTTTTTCATGAAGTGTCCTCCTGACCCTGCTCTTGAATACCGAATGGTAAGGTTTGGCGTCTAGCCTGTTTCGTGACCAATACCGCAATGAGTGGAGCGAATATGGACCTGAGCACCCAAGAGACTGGCGATGTTCTGATCGTCACAGTGAACGAAAACCGGATCGACGCCGCTGTTGCGATCAAATTCAAAGATCGCATGCGGGATTTGACGACGGAAGGGCCTGCGCGGGTGGTTTTGGACATCAGCGCGGTCGAATTCATTGATTCGAGCGGGTTGGGGGCGATTGTCGCCTCGATGAAGCAATTGGGCGACAAGCGCGCGCTGGAATTGGCGGGGCTGTCGCCTACCGTCGAAAAAGTGTTCAGGCTGACACGTATGGACACGGTATTCAGCCTGCACAAAACCGCAGAAGAGGCCGTTGCGGCCCATGCGGGCTGACTGGTTGGCCTTGCAAGAGGGCGTGACTTCTATGGATCGATCCCCCCTGACATTCGAGATGGATGCGCCCGATGTCTCGCTCACCTTTCCGAGCGGTGAATTCGCGGTGCGTAATGCCTTGGCTGCGGTGTTGTCGGGCCTGCAGTTTTTGAACCTGGACGCCGAAGAACGTGGCACGATCGAGCTGGTCTTGGCCGAAGTTCTCAACAATGTCGTCGAACATGCCTATGGGGCGCAAACACCTGGATGGATCGAAGTCGCCTGTGCACATCGCCCCGACGGATTGCATTTTGTGATCCGCGACGAGGGGCAAGAGTTGCCCGAAGGTGCCTTGCCGGTTGGTAATCTTCCCGAGTTTGGCGATGCGATAGATGCTTTGCCCGAAGGGGGGTTTGGCTGGTTCTTGATCCAGGATCTGGCGAAAGATGTAGTGTATCGCCGGAACGGCGGTCGCAATATTCTGACGCTTCGTATCTGCGTCTGCAAAAGCCCAACACAAAACTAAACCGCGCCTGCCGCGTCATGCACCCATGCAGCGTAATAAAGTGTGCCTGCCTGAGCGGGCGATTCTGTTGTAGTGCAGCCATTAACCTCAGGTTGAGGACAAAAGGGCCAAAAGCCGCAAAATGGCCCGATTCAAATCGCAATGCCGCCCGAATGATGGGGGATATAGGAAGGGTAGCTGCATATAGCTTCCCTCGGCGTCGCGTTTCAACAGCCCCCACCCAGTGCGCGGCGCCGAGGACTTCCTCCCCAAAAATCAAATAGAAATCTGCTGACCGCCAAACTACGGGATTGGCAGCGGCATGCGATCTTTCTAGGCTCCTGCGTTAATGCGGAGGAGAAAGAATGCGTGATTTCCACTTGCCCGGGCGTTCGCCCGTAATGTCGACCAAGGCGGCGGTGGCCACTTCGCATCCTTTGGCGGCGCAAACAGCCATCGATATCCTCAAAAGCGGCGGCAACGCGATGGACGCAGCAATCGCCGGCGCGATGGTTTTGACCATCGCCGAGCCGCAAATGTGCGGCATGGGCGGGGATTGCTTTGCGCTTTACACCCGCGCGGGAGAGGCCGAGGTGCGGGCGCTCAACGGATCGGGCCGCGCGCCCCAAGGCGCGGATGCGGCACATTTGCGGGCCGCAGGAAAAACCCGTGTACCGCTCTTTGGCGCGCCCGAGGCGGTAACCATCCCGACCGCAATCGACGGGTTTTGCCATCTGGCCGGAACCGAAGGGCGGCTGGGCATCGACCGGTTGCTCGCGCCCGCGATTGATTACGCCGAGAACGGATTGCCGGTCTCGCCGCGTGTGGCCTCGGATTGGAAGGCCTGCGCGGGAAATCTGCATGGCGCGGCGCGGCAGCATTTCCTGATCAACGGCACCGAACCGCAAGTTGGCGAGATATTTGCCTCGAAGGGGCAGGCCGAGGTCATGCGCCGCATCGCCAAAGACGGGCGCGCGGGGTTTTACGAGGGCGAGGTCGGCGAAGATATTATTTCGACCTTGCAAGGGCTTGGCGGGGTTCATCACATGAGCGATATGGCCGCCGCCCGCAGTGACGCCGTCGACCCGATCTTTGGCACCTATAAGGACGCAGACCTTTATGAGCATCCGCCCAACGGCCAAGGCGCCACCGCGCTTTTGATGCTCAATATCCTGTCGCATTTCGATCTCGCCGCGCTCGACCCGTTTGGCGCCCAGCGCGCGCATATGGAGGCCGAAGCGGCAAAGCTTGCCTATGATGCACGCGATCGGTTCTTGACCGATCCGGCCTTCTCAGAGGGGCTCGATCACATGCTGAGCGTAGAGACGGCGGGGCGCCTCGCCGCGTTGATCGACCCAAATCATGCGATGGAATTGCCGGTTTCGGCGCGAACGGAAGCCGTGCACAAGGACACGATTTATATCACCGTGGTGGATGAGGACCGGATGTCGGTCTCGTTGATCTTCTCGATTTTCCACGGCTTCGGGTCGGGGATCGCCTCGGAGAAATTCGGGATATTGCTGCAAAACCGCGGCGCGGGTTTCTCGCTTATCGAGGGCCATCCAAACGAGATGAAGGGCGGCAAGCGCCCGATGCATACGATTATTCCGGCGATACTATGCGAAGGCGGGAAGGTGCGGATGCCCTTTGGCGTGATGGGCGGGGCCTACCAACCCAATGGCCATGCGCGGATGATCACCAATATGCGCGACTATGGTTTGGACCCGCAGGCATCGGTCGATGCGCCGCGCAGCTTTGCCGACATGGGCAAGCTTATGGTCGAGCGCGGCTATAGCGACGAGGTGCGCGCGAAACTGACGGATATGGGCCATGAGGTCGAGGTTCCCAAAGGCCCCTTGGGCGGCGCGCAGGCGATCTATATCCGCGACAACGGCGTTTTGGAGGCGGCATCCGATCCGCGCAAAGACGGCTGCGCGATGGGGTATTGAAGCCCCCCTGCGACCCCAGAGCCAAACCCGCGGTGCGGGTTTGGCATCAGTTCAGCTGGAAATGCAGAGGATAAAGGCCGTCCTCGAAGGGGCCGAAGAGATCGGGAATATCGGGGTGGTCCACCGGCTCGCCGGAATAATCCGCCACGAGGTTTTGCTCGGAGACATAGGCCACGTAATAGCTTTGATCGTTTTCCGCCAAAAGGTGGTAGAACGGTTGCTCGCGGCGCGGACGGCTGTCTTCGGGAATGGCTGCATACCATTCTTCGGTGTTGTTGAATTGCGGATCGACGTCAAAAACCACCCCGCGAAACGGGTGTTTTTTATGCCGGACCACCTGTCCGAGGTGGTATTTTGCACGTGTCTTCAACATAAGATTGCAGCCCCTATTCCCTGTTAGTAATCATTTACAAAGGGCATTGTCCAATAATTCACCCAAATTTAAGGGAAACAGTCTGTGAACCTTGCTCTAACAGTGCTCGAAATCACCGCTCCGGTGTTTATTTTGGCAGCAATCGGGTTTGCTTGGGTCAAAGCAGGGTTTGAATACCGCGTCGGATTTGTCACCCAACTGGCGATGACGCTGTCGGTGCCCTGTCTGATTTTCACCGCTTTGATGAAAACCGAGGTCGATCCGGTGGCTTTGGCCACCCTGTCGTTGGCCTCGATCGCGGCCTATGGCGCGGTGACTGTCGCGGCGGCGGTCATGATCTTTATACTTCGGCTGAAGATGCGCACCTATCTGGCGCCGGTGATTTTCGGCAATACGGGCAATTTGGGCCTGCCTCTGGCGCTCTTTGCCTTTGGGGAAACGGGGCTTGGCTATGCGGTCGTGGTGTTTGCCATTATGGCGATATGGTCATTTACCTTTGGCATCTGGGTGGTCGCGGGCGGCGGCAGTTTGACCAAAGTGCTCAAGGAGCCGCTGGTTTGGGCGACGCTTCTGGGCGGGCTGTTCTTGTGGCAGGATTGGCAAACGCCGAGGTTTTTGACCAACACGCTAGAGCTTATCGGGCAAATGGCGATTCCTTTGATGTTGATCACATTGGGGGTCGCGGTGGCGCGGTTGACGCCTGGCCGCACGATGCAGGCGATTGTGATCTCTGCGCTCAAACTGGCGCTTTGCATTGGCATTGCGTGGGCTGTGGGCCGCTGGTTTGCTCTGGATGATACGGCCTTTGCCGTTTTGGTGATGCAGGTCGGCACGCCGGTTGCGGTGACCTCCTATCTATTGGCCGAGAAATACGGCGCCGACTCCGATGCGGTTGCGGGGCTTGTCGTGGTCTCGACGCTGATGTCCGTCATCGCGATCCCCGCCTTGCTCGCGGTGCTTTTGTGACGCGGCGCATTCCTGCCGTGGGCGACAAAACGTGATTTCACCCGACCGAAAATTGCGGTATAAGACCTAAAAACGCGGGAAAACACCGCAAGACAAAAGCGAGAGGCAGATGAGCAGAACTCTTCGCGCGATATTGATGGTTGCCTTGTTGGCCTCTTGCGGGGGCGGAAATTTTTCCGCGCCGCGCAATCTGGACAATGCGTGTTCGATCCTCAAACAGCGCCCGACCTACATGAGCGCCTTTAGGCAAGCGGAGCGCCGTTGGGGCGTGAAACCGCATGTTTTGATGGCGATGATCTATCAAGAGAGCAAATTCATCGGCAATGCCCGCACGCCGTATCGCTATGTGCTGGGTGTGCTGCCGATGGGACGGCAAAGCTCGGCCTATGGCTACTCGCAGGCCTTGGATGCAACTTGGGACGAATACCGCAAAGCGACGCGAAAATACGGGGCAAAACGCGACCGGATCGACGATGCGACCGATTTCATGGGCTGGTATATGACCCAAACCCGCGAGCGCAACGGCATCGCGCTGAGCGATGCGCGGGCGCAATACCTCGCCTATCACGAGGGCCACACCGGATATAACCGCGCCTCCTACAATGCCAAACCGTGGCTGTTGCGGGTCGCCGGAGAGGTTGGCGCGCGGGCCATCACTTATGAGCAGCAATTGGCAAGTTGCCGCGTGCGGGGACGTTGATCGACGGTCATCAGCCGCACCGATAGACCTGCATGGCAAAAAGGGCCGCGCCGGCATGTCGCGCGGTCTATATCGTGGTTGGGCATCGGGCGACGGCGGCGTGATTACCCCCTACCCGTCCCGTCCAGGCTCATCGGGGTTACTGGAAAACAGGGCAATCTTGTTTCCTTGAGGGTCGCGCAGATAGCCGACATAAAATCGCGGACCATAGGACGCGCGAAAATCCGGCTGACCCTCGTCAGCCCCCCCTGCAGCAAGCGCCGCAGCGTGGAGATCGCGGACTTGGCTTTGATTGCGCGCCTCGAATGCGGTCATCGCACCGTTCCCCGCCGAGGCCGAACCGCCGTCGAAGGGGGGTTTGACGTAGAAATCAGGCGGCGCAAAGGGTTGATCCGGCTCTCGGGGCAGCGCGTAGCTCAGGCCTTCGGGGCCTTCGTTTAGCGCATAACCAAGTGGCAGCAGAAACGCCGAGTAAAACCTTCGCGCCAGCGCGATGTCATCTGCCCCGACGGTGACATAGGCAATCATGTAAAGGCCCTTTTCTTAGCGGTCGTTCACTCTGCGGGTTTGCAGTTCGATATTGAAAATTCCGTTGCCAAGCGCCCCGCCGGATTTCAATTCCCCCAAAACCACGGTGGTCGCCGATCCGCCTTCGTCGTGGATCACCCATTGGCGCAGTTGCACCGGATTATCCGTAAAGACCAGATCAATGCTGCCGTATTCGGGATGCTCGGGGTCTTGGGCGCGCACCGTGGTGGTTTTGCCATCCGAGGTATGCCCGACAACCATTTTCGCGCGGCCAAGGTCGACATTTTGCGCAAGGATCAAAGACAAAGGCGTTTTGTTGAGTGGATAGGTCTCGGTCGACCCTTTGGGGTCATGAACCGCCACCGCGCCGCCCGACGCCAACACCAAAAGCGCCTGCGGCGGTGCGTATTCGAACCGGATACGCCCAGGGCGCTTGATGTAAATTTTGCCGGTGCTGATCGTGCCATCGTCGTTGATCTGGGTGAAATCGCCTTGGGCGGTTTTCATCGCGTTGAGATAGGTGGAGATTTGCGACAAAGGCAGCTTGTCAGCCTGCGCTGGCAGGGCGAACATCAAGGCGGCAGGCACTGCCAGAACAGCGGCGCGAAGGGCGGAAAAAAATACCATCGGCAGACCCTTTCTTTGGTCCGGAATATTGCACTTCTCTCTATATAGGGCGCGGATCTGGCTTTCGCACCTCGCAATCGATCACATGCGCGACAAGGCGCGCAGAACCGAAAAAGGGCAACGCCCCTTTATGGAACGCTACCCTTTCGATTTCAAATTTTGGCGCGGCTTAATGTTGCTCCGGCACCAGAATTTCGCGCTTGCCGACGTGGTTGGCGGCGGAAACGACGCCCTCGTCTTCCATCTGCTCGACCAAACGCGCCGCCTTGTTATATCCGATCGCCAGTTTGCGTTGGATATAGGAGGTCGAGCATTTGCGGTCCTTGATGACAATCGCCACGGCGGTGTCATACAGCGCATCCTCGCCGTCCGTATTGCCGCCCGTGTTGAGGCCCAGAACCGCGTCGATATCGCTTTCGCGGTCCTCTGCGGGGCCTTCGACCACGCCACCGATATAGGAGGGCGGCCCGTAGGATTTGAGGTGGTTGACCACCTCTTCGACTTCCTCGTCCGACACGAACGGGCCGTGGCACCGCGTGATCCGTGCCCCGCCCGCCATATAGAGCATATCGCCCATGCCCAAGAGTTGCTCGGCGCCCATTTCGCCCAAAATGGTGCGGCTGTCGATTTTCGAGGTCACTTGAAAGGAAATCCGTGTGGGGAAGTTGGCCTTGATCGTGCCGGTGATCACATCGACCGAGGGGCGCTGTGTCGCCATGATCAAGTGGATACCCGAGGCCCGCGCCATTTGCGCAAGGCGCTGGATGCAGGCTTCGATTTCCTTGCCCGCGACCATCATCAAATCGGCCATCTCGTCGACGATCACGACGATATAGGGCATTTTTTCGGGTGTGGTTTCTTCGGTTTCGAACACCGGCTCGCCGGTCTCGTCGTCAAATCCGGTCTGCACCGTGCGGGTGAACATCTCGCCTTTGGCCAAGGCATCGGCAACGCGACCATTGTGGCCGTCGATGTTGCGCACACCCATTTTCGACATCTTGCGATAACGTTCTTCCATCTCGCCCACGACCCATTTGAGCGCGACCACGGCCTTTTTCGGGTCGGTCACAACAGGGCTAAGCAGATGCGGAATGCCGTCATAGACCGACAGCTCCAACATCTTCGGATCGATCATGATCAACCGGCATTCTTCGGGGCTAAGCTTATAGAGCAGCGACAGGATCATCGTGTTGATCGCCACGGATTTCCCCGAACCGGTGGTCCCCGCAATCAACAGGTGAGGCATCTTGGCAAGGTTGGCGACAACGGGATCGCCGCCGATATCCTTGCCCAAGGCCAGCGGCAGTTTTTGCGTGCCATCGCCATATTCGCGGCTCGACAGGATTTCACGGAAGCTGACCATCTCGCGGTGATCATTGGGCAATTCGATCCCGATCACCGACCGGCCGGGCACGGTGGATACACGGGCCGAAAGGGCGCTCATCGAGCGGGCGATATCGTCGGCAAGCCCGATCACGCGCGAGGCTTTCAAACCGGGCGCGGGCTCCAATTCATACATGGTGACCACAGGGCCGGGGCGGACCGAGACAATCTCGCCTTTAACGCCGTAGTCATCCAAAACGCTTTCCAACATCCGCGCATTTTCTTCGAGCGCCTCATCGGAGAGATGATGATGCTCGGAAGGCTGTGCGGGCGACAAAAGCTGCAGCGGCGGCAACTCAAATTGCGCGGCGCTTTCGTCGAACTGCAAGGAGGGCTGCGCTTCGGCCTTGGCGCGGGTGGATTTTTGCACCGGTTTGCGCGGCGCGTGTTGGACGACCTTTTTGCCCTCGGGCACGGGGATCGGCCCCGCATCGGTGCCCGCCGCGCCAGGCACATAGCCCTGCGCGCTAAAGCTGTAGTGATCTTCATCGTGATAGGGCGCAGGATTGGCATCGGCGGGGATCGGCGCGATCTCGTCGGTATACCCGCCATCATAGGTGCGCGGGGTTACGGCGGCATAGCTCTCGCTTGGCACCGCCTCGTGCAGCGGCGCATCGACCGGATTGGCGGCCATTTGCGGCGCGGGCACAGCGGCGGGTGCGATGTTCATCGACAAAGGTCCGCGCGGGGACGCAGCGGGCGCCATGGGTGCGGGGGCCGTCATCGTGGCTGCCATATGGGCGGCAGTCAAAGGCGGCTCGGGCGGCAATCCGGCGCGGGCATTTTCGGGCGATGTGTTGAGCAAAAGCGGCTGCGGACCATGGCCGCGCCCACGGGTCAGCGGCGCGGAAGGCGGCGGCGTCATACCCGCGCCAGAGCGCACACGGCTTTTCACCGCATCGGCGATTTTGGCACGAATACGTGCGTCGCCTTGCGCGGGGTCCATGTCTTCAAAGGCCAAAGGCTGCGGCTCGACAAGCTCGGGTGCGGGCATCATCTCGGGCGCAGGGTCGGCGCGTTTGATCAAGGTCGGCATACGCGACAAGAGGCTTGGTTTTTCGGGTTTGGGCGCGCGAATATCTTCGACAAGCGGGTCGTCATCATAGCTGTCCGCGCCATAAGGCATGGCGTTGTCGGATCCGTATGCGTGGCGCGCGACCGCAGCAGGGGCCGGAGCATGCGCATAGGCCTGCTGCTGCGCCGCGATTTCGGCTTCTTGCTGCGCCAACCATGCGGCCTCTTCGGCGCGCCACTCGGCGCGGGCGGCACGGCGGGCGGCATTCTTTTCTTGCAATGTCGCGGCGGCAGCGCGTGCGCCCTTCGCCCCGCGCCCAAGCGCGTTCATCAACATGGCATAGGACATGATCAACCCGACCAAGAGGAAGCGGCCAATGCGGACCAGTTCCGGTTTGGTAAAGCCCAACACAAAGGCCCCCACAGCCAAGGTTGCACCAAAGCTCAGCAGCGACAAAGCCTTGACCGCAAACGCATTTCCGAAGGGAATAGCAACCAAAAGCGCGCTGAGCACCGTATCGCCAAAATGACCGCCCAGGCCAAAATCATGGGTCTGCCCCCAAAGATCATCCGGAGTCAGGCTGGCCGCATAGACCGACACAACCGCCACCCAGATCGGCGCGAAAATCACGCGGCCCATGGCACGGTCCTGACCGCGGTGCAACGCAAACCGCAATCCCCATGCCAAAAGCACGAGCGCCACGGCCCAAGTGCCAAGACCGACAATCATCAACAAGGGCGCCGCAATCGACGCGCCAAAACGGCCAAGCCAGTTTTGCACCGGCGCATCGGTGGCCATCATGAAATTGGGATCATCGGGCGAATAGGAATAGATCATCGCAGCCGCCAGAAGGCCGACAAACACCAAACCGAGGCCAAGCAGTTCCTTGCCGCGTTTTTCAATCGCCGCCTGCATGTTGCTGTCGAAAAGCGGATCGCGTCCGCGTGCCTGATAAGCCATTCGTGCCTCGCCTTTTTTATTCATAGAGACAGTCGCGCAAGCGGGTCAGGCCGCGCTCCATCTCGTCTTTTGGGGCCACCATCGCAACCCGGATGTATCTTTTGCCGGGCGTATTCGCGCCGGTGTCTTTGCTCAAATATGCCCCCGGAAGGACGCGCACGCCGGTTTGGGTCCATGCTTTCATGGCCGCTGCCTCGCCGTCCTCGACCGGCAGCCACAAAAAGAACCCCGCTTCGGGCGGCAAATAGCCGTCCAGCCCCGCGAAAACGCGGTCGGCCACGGTGTATTTCTCTTGGTAGAGCGCGCGCGATGCCTCCACATGCGCCTCGTCGCGCCACGCGGCTTCGGCCACACGCTGCAACGGCAAGGGCAAGGGCGCACCCGCATAGGCGCGCAACTGGCGCGCGCGCGCAATGCTTTGCGGCCCGCCCGCCATGAAACCCGACCGCAATCCGGGCAGGTTCGAGCGTTTGGACAAGGAGTGAAACACGACAACGCGCTCGGGATCGGCGCCCAGATCACGCGCAACGGTCAAGGCGCCGGTGGGCGGCGCATCGCGGTAGATTTCGGAATAGCACTCATCGGCGAAAATCTGGAAATCATAACACTCGGCCAGAGCGACCAGCTCTTCGAGGTAGGCGCGCGAGGCGACCGCGCCTTGGGGGTTCGAGGGCGTGCATATATAGGCCACGGCCACACGCTCCAGAACCTCTTTGGGCAATCCGGTGTAGTCGGGCAAAAAGCCTGTGCCCCGTGTGGCGGGCACAAACACCGGCTCGGCGCCGACCGCAATCGAGGCAACCATATAGACCTGATAAAACGGGTTCGGGATCAAAACGACAGGGGTCTTGCCATTCTTTTGCTCGGGGCAAAGCGCCATCAAAGCGTTGTAAAGCCCCTCGCGCGTGCCGTTCAGTGTCATGATCTGCGCATCCGGCACGGCGACATCAAAACGGCGGTTCAGCCATGCGCTGATTGCCTCAAGCAATTTGGGCGATCCGTCATTGGGCGGGTATTTGGCAAAGCCCGCGATATTTTCGGCCAATATCGTCGGAACAAAATCGGGAAAGGCGTGTTGCGGCTCGCCGATGGTCATATGCATCACATCACCGCCGGGCGCATGGGCGTCCAGAAGGCTCCGCAAACGCGGAAACGCATAGGCCGGTAGGTTCGAAAACCGCTCGGGGAACATCATTACTGCCTCAATTTCGGGATCATTGGCGTCCCGTTTGACACGAAACTACACCAGCGCGCGCGCTCCAGTCCAGCGCGGCGAGGGGGGCGGCGGCGATTTTGTGGCATTTTGATCGGCCAAGGCCTGTGAAGCGTGGCGGAAAAGTCGCAGCGACCCTAGGACAGCGCCGCCTCCGCCGCATAGGCCAGACGCAAAAGCGCCTCTTCGCCCATCGGTTTGCCCATCAAGATCACGCCGCAAGACGGCACGCCGGTGGGCAAGGTGATTGCCGATAACCCAAGCACGTTACCCACCCGCGTATTGCGTAAAGCCAGAAGGTTTTCAGTGACATAATAGTCTTCATCCGCCGCGAGCCGCGCCATATCGGGCGGCAGGATGGGCGCCGAAGGCAAGATCACCGCATCATATCGCGCCACCCGCGCGTTCCATAGCGCACGACATTCAAACAGGATTTCCCAAGACGCCACATAGTCCGCAGCCGAAAACTGCGCGCCAGAGCGGAAGCGCTCCAAAATCCGGCTATACATTTTTTCTGGTGCCGCCTCGATCGTCTCGCGCCAAAGCCCGTAGGCTTCGCCCGTGAAGCTGACGGCCGATTGATCGAGGGCGCGGGCCACTTCGGGCGCATCGATTTTCTCGACCACTGCGCCGGCGTCTTCGAGACGCTCGATCACCGAGCGGTAGGCGGCCATCGGCGCGCCGCGCACCTCGTCCAAAACCGCCGTTTGCAGCGCCGCAATCCGCGCGCCTTTGATCGTGGCGCCGCGCAAATCGGCGGGTTTCGCGCCCTCAATCGCCGCTAGCAAAAGCGCCGCATCCTCCACCGTGCGCGCCAGAGGCCCGACCGTGTCGTAGCGTTTGCACAGGGGCACCACACCTTTCAACGAGACCCGACCCGACGTGGTTTTCAGCCCGACCAGATCATTCCACGCCGCCGGAATGCGCACCGATCCGCCGGTGTCCGACCCGATGGCCCCTGCGGCCAATCCAAAGGCGACAGAGGCAGCCGCCCCCGAGGACGAGCCGCCGGAAACCGCGCCCGGATCATTCACGCAGGGCGGCGTTTGGGTCACGGGGTTAAAGCCCAACCCCGAGAATGCCAATTCGCTCATATGTGTTTTACCAAGGCAAATCAGACCCATCGCCGAGCCATTGCGCAACACTTCGGCGTCGCGGGTCGGCACCCGCCCCTTGAGCAAATCCGAGCCTGCTTCGGTCGCCACGCCTGCGCTGTCAAACAGGTCTTTCCATGACACCGGCACCCCGTCGAGCGGCGAGAGGCGCAAACCAAGGCGGACGCGTTTCGCGGCGGCTTCGGCTTCGGCCATCGCCCGATCAGGCGTCAGGCGGGCATAAATCCGCGCGCCGAACTCATGCGCGGCAATCGCATCGAGAATATCCGCCGTGACCTCGCGCGGATCGACCTCGCCGCGGCCGATGGCGCGGCCCATTTGTGCGGCGCTCATCTCTTGCCAGTCTCGTGCCATGCTGCCTGCCCTTTTGTCTCGTTGCGGCGTTGAGCCTAGCGGCGCAAAACCGCATGGACAATCCCGCGCGCGCACCCATATTGAAGCCCATGACATATGACAGCGATATTGCCATCGTCGGTGGCGGCCTTAATGGCCCTGCTTTGGCCTTGCCTTTGGCGCAGGCGGGGTTTTCCGTCTCCGTGATCGATGCCCTGCCCGCGCAGGACCGGCACGCAGGAGAGTTTGACGGGCGCGCCTATGCGCTGGCCCATGCCTCCATGCGCCTGTTGGACCGGATCGGTATTTGGCAACAGATCGAGGCCCATGCGCAGCCGATGCTGGAGATCAAAGTGTCGGACGGTCACGCTGGTGCGGGCCCCTCCCCTCTCGGGCTGCATTTCGATCACGCCGAGATCGAAGAAGGGCCGATGGGCTATATGATGGAGGACCGCTACCTACGCGGGGCCTTCTTGGATGCGATGGATGCACAGGCGCGCATCACCCAAGTGTCGGGCCGCAAGGTCGTCGCGCAAGAGACCTCGTCCACTGACGCGGTCTTGACGTTCGGCACTGGCGAGACCCACCGCACACGGCTCATTGTCGGCTGCGACGGGCGCGGATCGGGCACGGCGGCGCGGGCGGGCATTACCCGCACCGGGTGGAATTACGGGCAAACCGCCCTTGTTTGCGCGATCGAACACGAATTGCCGCATAATGGTGTTGCGCACCAATTTTTCATGCCCGAGGGGCCTTTGGCGATATTGCCATTGGTCGGCAACCGCTCGTCAATCGTGTGGAGCGAAACCCATGACAACGCCGCCGCTTTGACCGCTTTGGACGAGGCCGGATATATGGCCGCGCTGCGCCCGCGTTTCGGCGATTTTCTGGGCGAGATTGCGCTGGCGGGAAAACGGTTCAGCTATCCTTTGGCGCTGACCATCGCGGATCGTTTTGTGGGTGAAAGATTGGCTTTGGTCGGGGATGCCGCCCACGGGATGCACCCGATTGCAGGTCAGGGGCTCAATGCAGGGCTGCGCGATATCGGCGCATTGGTGCAGGTGCTGCGCGAGGCCCGAAGACGCGGCGAAGATATGGCTTCGCCGATGGTTCTGGCCCGCTATCAATCGTGGCGCCGGTTCGATACGGCCAGCCTTGCGATGGCAACGGACCTGACGAACAAGCTGTTTTCAAATGATAATCCGCTTTTGCGGCTCGGGCGCGATATCGGGATGGGCGTGGTCAATGCCATCCCTTCCATACGCCGGAGCATGATACGCGAAGCGGCGGGGCTTACCGGTGATTTGCCCGATTTGATGCGCGGCTGACGCCAATCGCTCAATCGAGCTTGCGCGCCTCATCCATCAACATCACCGGAATGCCGTTGCGGATCGGATAGGCCAAATAGGCCGTGCGGCTGATCAACTCCTGCCGCTCGGCGTCATACTCCAAAGGGCCTTGCGTTTGCGGGCACACGAGCGCCTCCAGCATATGCGGATCGAACCCGCCATCATGGCTTGCCGCCTCGGGGTTTTCTGCCTGCTCGGTCATTGCAATATCTCCTCTGCATCCCCGCCGCGCAGGGAAAATTCGATCAATGTCACCAGCGTCTCGCGCCGTGTAGAAAGCGACGGCGCCTCAAGCAGCGCCTGTTTGTCTTCGGGCTCGAAGCCGAGCATCATCGACAAGGAATTGATCAACAATTCATCATCGGCCTCGCCCAGATTGTCCCAATCAGTATCAAGGTTTTGCGCCTCGAAATACCGCGTCAACAGGCTCAAGAACGCAGGGCGGTCAAACCCCGTGTCATGTTCCGCGCGCCCCAGGTCGGCAGAAAAATCCTGCCAATCCACATGCGCGCGGCGGTAGGGCGTAAAGCCCTGCACCTCTTCGGTCAGCCGGAACCGCGATACGCCCGTCAGGGTGATCATATACCGCCCGTCTTCGGTTTCCGAAAATTGCGTCACGCGCCCTGCGCAGCCGATTTGGTGCAGGCCGGTGCTGCCTTCGGGCGCGGTCTGGTTGGGTGGGCGCGACGTGGGCTGGATCATCCCGATCAACCGCTCCGGCGTTTTCAGCGCGTCTTCCAGCATCGCCAGATAGCGCGGCTCGAAGATATTGAGCGGCAGGCGCGAGCGCGGCAGCAACAGCGCGCTCGGCAGCGGGAAGAGCGGAATGATATCGGGCAGGGTGATGGCTTTCATGATCTATCACCTAGCGCTCGGACCGGTTTAGACAAATATCATCGACGACAATTTGCGCCGTCCGTTCAGCACGATCGGGTCATTCGGTTTGAGCGCATCAAAGATGGTGAAAAGCTGCGCCTTGGCCGCGCCATCATTCCACTCGCGGTCGCGGCGGAACATTTCCAAAAGCGTCTCGACCGCTTCTTCGACCTGCCCCGCGCCATGCTCGGCTTGGGCCAGATCAAACCGCGCTTGCATATCGTCGGGGTTGGCCTCGACGGCGGCGCGCAGGTCGTCTACCGGCCCTGCGCCTTCGGCTTGGCGGGCAAGAGCAAGCTGCGCATGGGCGGCTTCCAATTCGGGGGCGGTGGAGATTTCCGCGGGCGCGCCGTTCAATGTGGCTTCGGCTTGGTCAAGATCGCCGGCCAGAACATAGGCACGCACCAGACCGCCGTAGGCGGCGGCATTGTTTGGGTCTTCTTCCAAAATCGCGGCAAAGGTTTGCGCCGCGTCCGCAATGGCGCCTTCGGTGAGCATCTCCTCCGCCGCTTCAATCGCCTCGGCCAATCCGCCGTCACCGCCCAATGCCGCCGTGCGCTCTACAAAGGCGGTGATTTCCGACCCTGCAACCGCGCCTTGAAACCCGTCGACCGGCTGGCCTTGCCAAAAGGCATAGACCGTCGGAATGGATTGCACGCGCAATTGTCCCGCGATGCCTTGGTTCTCATCGACGTTGACCTTGACCATCCGCACCGCGCCGCCCGCTGCGGTGACGGCGGCCTCAAGTTGCGGGCCGAGGGTTTTGCACGGGCCGCACCACGGCGCCCAAAAATCGACGACCACTGGCACCTCTTTGGAGGCCTCGACGACATCCGCCATAAAGGTCGCCTCGGTGACGTCTTTGATCAGATTGCCCGCAGGGGCATTTTGCGATTGGCCGAGTTCCAGCATGGGGTAGGCTCCTTACATCCGTTTGCCCTTATATGAGGGCTGAGGCGACAAATTCAAAGGTCAAAACTGGCGAAAACCGGTGCATGGTCGCTGGGCTTTTCCCATCCGCGCACGTGGCGCAGGATGCGGCTGGCGTGGGCGGCGTTGGAAATATCGGGGGTGGCCCAGATATGATCGAGGCGGCGGCCCTTGTCGGCGGCATCCCAATCCTTGGCGCGGTAGGACCACCACGAATAAAGCAACCCTTCGGGAATATCCTGCCGCGTCACGTCCACCCACTGCGCGGCATCTTGAACCTGCGCGAGATGTTCGACCTCGACGGGGGTGTGGCTGACGATCTTCAAAAGCTTCTTGTGATCCCAAACGTCGTCCTCGCGCGGGGCGATGTTGATGTCGCCGACAAGGATGGATTTTTCGGGGTTTTGCGCGTGGAAGTAATCGCGCATCTCGGTGAGGTAGTCGAGCTTTTGGCCGAATTTCTCGTTTTTCTCGCGGTTGGGTTCGTCACCGCCTGCGGGCACGTAGAAGTTATGCACCGTCACGCCGTTCTCCAGCCGCCCCGCGATGTGGCGGGCATGGCCGAGCGATGCGAAATCCTCTGCCCCCACCTCTTCGATTGGCAGTTTCGACAGGATCGCAACGCCGTTGTATCCCTTTTGGCCGCGCGCCACCATGTGGTGGTAACCAAGGGCGTGGAACTGCTCCAGCGGGATTTTATCGACGGGGGATTTGCATTCTTGCAAGCATAAGACGTCGGGCAATTCCTCCTGCATCAGCTTGCACACGATCGGTTCGCGCAAACGCACCGAGTTGATGTTCCAAGTTGCCAAAGTAAATGCCATGCCGAACCCCCTGTCGCAGATATGCACGCCAGTTAGACCAGAGCGCAGCCGACATGCAAACCGCTTTGCGCGCCGCGCCGCCGTTCGGCTGCCTCTGCCCCCTGCTGTCTTGCCGCGTTGCAGCACATATGATTGATTGCCGACAACGCCCTATCGAAAGGAATTTTTCATGCGTCTTTTTCTCTCTGCACTGGTTGCGCTCTGCCTCGGTTTGGCCGCGCCGCTTGCCGCAAAAGGCATGGCCGAAGCCGAACAGGCCGCCTTGGCCCAGACCATCGACGAATTTTCCACCGCGATGAAAGCGGATGATTTTGCCCGCGTGATCGCCACCCTGCCCCCGCGCCTGATGCAAGCGATGTCGGCCCAAACGGGCATGCCCGTGGACCAGTTGCGCAATGCTCTGGCCGCGCAAAGCGCGCAGGTCATGGGCGATTCTTCGGTCGAGACGTTCGACACCGATCTGTCGGATTTGAACGCCAAGACGGGCAAAATGCCCGACGGGTCAAAGGTGCTTTATACTTTTGTGCCCGCGCAAGTCGAAATGACCGTCAAAGGCAAACCCATCTCGCAGCCGCAAAACCTTTTGGCGCTCAAGGAAGACGGCGCGTGGTATCTGATGCGGGTGCAATCGGATGGCCACGTCAAAATGTTGCAAGCGATCTACCCCTTCTTCAAACGCCGCGACTTCAAGTTCTAGGAAAAAAGACGCCCCGGCCGTGATAGCCGGGGCAGTCCAACAGGGAGGTGCATCCTTTTTCGGGAGGGAGGTCCCGAGATGCGCCGAGATGTGACCAATATATTCCGATATTGGCAGGCGGGATTTGATCTGGAACAAGCTTGGGTATTTTTCGCTCTGACGGCTGCTCAGGCCACCAAACGATAGCCCCCGCTTTCCGTGACCAAGAGGCGGGCATTCGACGGATCGGGTTCGATCTTTTGACGCAGGCGGTAGATATGGGTTTCAAGCGTGTGGGTTGTCACCCCCGCATTATAGCCCCAAACCTCATGCAAAAGCGTATCACGCGGCACGATGCCTTCGGAGGAGCGATAGAGGAATTTGAGGATATTCGTCTCTTTTTCGGTGAGGCGGATTTTCTTTTCATCCTCGGTGATAAGCATCTTCATCGCCGGTTTGAACGTATATGGCCCCAGTTGGAACACCGCATCCTCGCTTTGCTCGTGCTGGCGCAGTTGCGCACGGATACGGGCCAAAAGCACCGGAAACTTGAACGGTTTGGTGACATAATCATTCGCCCCTGCATCAAGGCCAAGAATGGTGTCGGCGTCGCTGTCGTGACCCGTCAGCATGATGATCGGGCTTTTCACACCCTGTTTACGCATCAATCGGCACAATTCGCGCCCGTCGGTGTCGGGCAACCCGACGTCGAGGATCACCAGATCATAGATTTGCTCTTTGGCACGGGCCAAAGCGTCCGCCCCGTTGGCGGCCTCGAAGACGTCGAAATCTTCGGTCATCACCAATTGCTCGCCGAGCGCTTCGCGCAAGTCGTCATCATCGTCGACCAGAAGAATTTTCTTGAGTTGTCCCATGACGGGCCTCCTTTTCACGTTCTTGCGACAACATGTGAGGCGGCCATAGGGCCACGGCAAGATTTGTGGCACTGCGCTCACGGCCTCGTGTAAAACCCGCCGTCATTGTTTCAATATATGTCGTCAACGGTTACATGAAGGGGATAGGGTCACCCAATCCGTGAAAGATCTGCAATGAGCTTTGCGCCTGACATTACCGAAACTCTGGCCCGCGCCCGCGCAGATTTGCGCATGGGGGTGCCTGTTGTGCTTTGCGGGGCGGGGCATTCGATTTTGGTTCTGGCAGCCGAGACATTGGATGCACAGCGGCTGGCAGATTTGCGCGCCCTTGGCGGTGCGCCGGTTCTGGCGATCACATCACGGCGGGCCGAGACCCTCAAGGCCATGGCCTATGACGGCGATACGGCGCGCGTGTTGCTGCCGCCCGACGCGCGGCTGGCATGGGTGCGCGGCGTGGCTGATCCGGCGGATGATCTCAACACGCCGATGAAAGGTCCGTTCCGCTGCGCGCGCGGCGGCGATGTCTCGATGCACCGCATGGCGATCACATTGGCGAAAACCGCGCGATTATTGCCCGCCGCCGTGGTGTTGGATTTGGCGAACGGCGCGCAATTCGCCGCCGATCACCACCTCACCCGCATCGACGCCCCCCGCGCGGCCCCGATCCTTGCGGCGACCTCGCAATTGCATCCGGTCGTATCGGCGCGCTTGCCGATGGAGGCCTCCGAGGCGGGGCGATTGCACGTATTTCGCCCCGAAGACGGCGGCGAAGAACATTACGCCATCGAGATCGGCCACCCGCCACGCGACAGGCCGGTTTTGGCGCGGCTGCATTCGGCCTGTTTTACCGGCGATCTGATGGGGTCGCTCAAATGCGATTGCGGCCCGCAGCTGCGCGGCGCTTTGGCGCAGATGGGCGCCGAGGGCGCCGAGGGCGCGGGCGTTTTGCTTTACCTCAATCAAGAGGGCCGCGGCATCGGATTAGCCAACAAAATGCGCGCTTATTCCTTGCAAGATCAAGGGTTTGACACGGTCGAGGCGAACCACCGCCTCGGGTTCGAGGATGACGAGCGCGATTTTCGGCTCGGGGCGGAGATTCTCAAAAGCATGGGGTTTTCGGCCGTGCGCCTGTTGACCAACAATCCAAACAAGATTGCGATGATGGAGAAGGCGGGGGTCAGCGTGGCCGAACGTGTGCCTTTGAAGGTCGGCGAGAACGCACATAACCGCGCCTATCTGGCGACCAAAGCGGCGAAATCGGGGCATTTGTTGTGACGCTCCAGCGGGCCGGTGATCTGCGCCTGACCCCGCGCGGGTTATGGTGCGGCGGGCGTTATTATCCTTGCGCGATTGGCAAAGGCGGCATCCGGTCTGACAAACGCGAGGGTGACGGGGCGACGCCGCGCGGGGTGCACCACGTTGAGGCGCTGCTCTACCGCCCCGACCGCATGGTCCGTCCCGCGCCTTGGGCCGTGCCCATCGGCCCGCGTGATCTGTGGTCCGATGCGCCAGGCGAGGCCGACTATAACAGCCATGTGCGCGCGCCCTATGCGGCCAGCCACGAGGCGCTGCGCCGCGCTGATCCGCTTTATGATCTGGTGCTGGTGCTGGACTGGAACTATGCGCCTGCCGCACCCTATCGCGGCTCTGCGATCTTTATCCACCAATGGCGGCGGCGCGGGTATCCGACCGAGGGCTGTATCGCCCTGTCGCGCGCCGATTTGCGCAGCGTTGCGGCGCAGGTCGCGCCGGGGACACGGGTGATCGTGGATTAGGCCGAGGCTGGCGGAATACGCTCGCCAAAGATCGCCGATCCAACCCGCACATGGGTCGCGCCAAGGGCAATCGCGCGTTCGAAATCGCCGCTCATCCCCATCGACAACCCCTCAAGACCGTTGCGCGCAGCAATCTTGGCCAAAAGTGCGAAATGTAGGCTAGGCTCTTCCTCTACCGGCGGGATGCACATGAGGCCTTTGACCGGAAGGTCCAGCGCGCGGCATTGCGCCACAAAGTCGTCGGCATCGCGCGGGGCAATACCGGCCTTTTGCGGCTCTTCGCCGGTGTTCACTTGGATAAACAGATCGGGGCAATGGCCTTCCTCTTGCGCAAGCCGCGCGAGGGTCTTGGCCAGTTTTGGCCGGTCAAGGGTGTGGATCGCATCAAAAAGGCCAAAGGCCTGCCGCGCCTTATTGGTTTGCAGCGGGCCGATCAGATGGACGAATGTGCCTTCATAGTCCTGCCGAAAGGCGGGCCATTTGCCTGCGGCTTCTTGCACCTTGTTTTCCCCGAACAGGCGGTGGCCTTCATCCAGAACCGCGCGCACGCGGGCGTTTGGTTGCACCTTCGAGACGGCAATCAATTGCACCGATCCTGCCGCGCGGCCTGCGTTGGCTTCGGCTTTGGCGATGCGGGATGTGATATCGGCGAGGGACATGGGGCGGCTCCGATCCGTGGGGGCGTTTGCGGGCAAAGAACACCAGATCGGACAAAAAGAAAAGGGCAGGTCCGAAGACCTGCCCTCTCTTTAGACTGTAATTCCGAGTTGGAATTAGAAGCCGAAGATCACGCCGAACGAAGCGAAGTCTTGCTCGATTGCAGTCGTGGTGTCGCGGGTACCAACTTGAGCGAAGACCGAAGCGCCGCCACCGAGCGAGTACTGTGCGCCGATGGTGTAGTTGTCGGACGAAGCGGTTTTGTTCATCAGGTAATCGGCCCAGATGGTCAGGTCGTTAGCTTTGTACTGAACCGACAGGTCGATTTGGTCAGCATTGTCTTCCGAACCGTTCCAGTAACCCAAACGTGCACCGAAGGCACCGAATTGTGCGCCCAAAGTGATCGCTGCGAGGTCGCCTTGGTTGCCGTCTTCGTAGCCGAGGCCAACGTCGATCGAGGTGCCGCCGAGGTCAGCTTTGTACGAGAAGCCGATGCCGGCTGCTTCGTCTACGTCAGCATAGGACAACGACACGCGCAGTGCGTCCATTGCGTAGTCCAAACGAAGGATCGAACCGTCGTCTTTGTTGTCTACACGACCGCCCCAACCTTCGAAGGCGACACCAGGATAAACGCGGTATGCTTCGGTGGTGTTTTTGTCGATCGCGCCGTCGGTGTTGCCGTACTGAACGGAAACGTTGCCAGCTTTCATGCCGATGACGGTGGCGGTGATTGCGCCGGCGCCTTTGTTTGCGCCAGTGGCCTTCAGGCTTTCCATTTCAACAGTTGCCGAGAACGACAGACCGGTGTCGGTTTCTGCGGTGCCTGTTGCATAGAGATCAACGTGGCTGATGATTTCGAAGTTCGAAGTGCCAGCGGATTTCAATGCGCCGAAGGCTGCAATGCCGGAGAACGACACGTCAGCGGAAGCAACACCAGCAGTCGCAACGAGTGCGGTTGTTGCGAAGAGAATCTTTTTCATGGTTTTTCCCTCGGTTTAAAAGAAGCCCCAATCCAGATCATCCGGCTTGGGTATGACCTTCTCTCGCTCTTTTCGGGGTGCAAATGCAAGCATCTCAAAAACCGTCGTGGTCCATGCAAAGAAATTGGTGCAGCTTTGCCACAGTCCGATCTGTGCCCTCCCGCGGCGTCCCCTGCGCAGCCGCGCAATTTTGCCGCTTTGCCAAAATCTGCCCGCGGCACTTATATATCGCGCGATACCTCTATATGATGCGGCAGTGGCGGCGCGCACAACGATATGGCAACTAATTCCTTGCCTCGCAAACGCGCCTTGGGTAGGACAAAAAGGGGCGGCGTTCGGGATTTTCGAACGGGCAATCGGGAACTGGATATGATCAATACATATATGATGCGTGCAACGCTCACCCTCACGATGGCTTTGGCCTTGGCTGCATGTGGCGGCTCCGGCGGCAGCGGAAAGAACTTGTTGCGCATTGGCGAGAACAATTCGCCCATCGAGCTTCCCGAAGAATACCCCCAAGCCGGACGCACCACGATTTGGGACGCCTTTCGCAAAAAGAACCTCGGCAGCGAAGTCGCCGTGAACCGCTATTTGTGGAATGCCTCGCTCGAGACGTTGAATTTCCTGCCGATTGAATCGGTTGATCCCTTCACCGGTGTGATCGTGACCGGATATGGCACGCCTCCGGGCGGCGGGCGCGCGTACCGCGCGACCATCTATATCAAGGATCCGTCGCTCGATGCGCGGTCTCTGAACGTTGCGCTGCAAACGCGCAGCGGTCCGGTCGCCGCAGGCACCCAGCGCGCGGTGGAAGATGCGATCTTGGCCCGCGCGCGGCAATTGCGCATCGCGGACGGCAAGCTGTAGAACGCTCTGCCGGTATTGGAATTTTCGAAACGCGCGGGAGCTGCCTGCGCGTTTTCCGTTTCCGGCCTGCGGCCATGGGGCGATTGCCTGCCGCGTTAATGCGGGATCGGGCGCGGCGTTTTTGCAGCCAGATCGCGCACCCATTTCAATTGCCGAGGTAAACAGGCGCGGTTGAGATCATAATTGCCGACGATATGCGCGCGCGCCGCCTTGCCCAATCGTGCCCGCGCGGCGTCATCCTCGAGCAAATCGCACACCTCGCGCACCAAGGCCGTTTGATCAAAGAAATCGACCAAGCGCCCCGTCACATCATGCTCGATCGCCTCTAGGACAGGCGCGGTGGAGGAAGCAACAATCGCGCCCTCGGCGCTCATCGCCTCAAACAGCGACCAGCTGAGCACAAAGGGATAGGTCAAATAGACATGCACCCGCGCGACCTGCAGCAAGGTGATGAATTTATCGTAGGGAATGCGGCCCAAAAAATGCACCCTTGCCCAATCCTCGTCGGGGATCTGACCGCGCACCTCGTCGATGAATATCTGCTTCCACGTCTTCCCCTTGGCGGGGCGCGCGCCATAGCTGACATCATCGCCGCCGACGATCAGCACCTGCGCATTGGGGCGCTCTTTGAGCAGCGCGGGCAGTGCGCGCATGAAAACATGGTAGCCCCGATAGGGTTCGAGGTTGCGGTTCACAAAGGTGATCACCTCGTCCTCGCGGCTGAGCGTCGGGCCGGCTTCGACTTCAAAGGTGACATCGGGATCGGGCCTGACGTGATCGGTGTCTATCCCGTCATGGATTACCGTGATCTGGTCTCGGTAGGCGGGCGGGAATGTATCGGCCTGAAAGGCCGTGGGGCTGATGCCCGCATCGCCTAGGTCAAAGTGCAAAAGGTTGTTGAGGTTCTTCATCCGGATGCGCAACGGCTCCGCGCTGCCTTCTCGGCTGGCGAATTCGGGGTCGAAATTCACATGCGGATAGCCCGTCTCGTGATAAAGCTCGCAATAGAGGCCAATGCGCGCCTCGGGCCAGACATCACGCAAAAACAGCGACTCCCCCCATCCGGGATGGGCAATAATCACATCGGGCGTGAACCCCGCAGTCTTGAGCGCCATCGCCCCGTGATAACAGGCCTCGGCGCGCGTGACCTTTGTGTCCATATCCACCAACCACGGGTGCACATTCTGTCCTGCCTTGCGCTTGATCTCATAGGGTAGGATGCGCACGCCTTTCCATGTCACCGGCTCCTTGACGCGCAGGGTCAGGGCGACAACACGGTGCCCCTCTTTGGCCAAAGCCGGCGCAAGGTTCTTAAACTGCCCAGGAAAATTCTGGTGAATAAAAAGGATGTTCATACTGCTCTACCAATTGTTTTTGCCAACTATAGCCACAGGATCGCCCTTTGGTAAAAGCGGTTTTTCGCGCCAAGGCCCTAGACCCGCGCCGCGCCGCGCCCTATCACCGCTGGCAACAGATTTTCTACAGACAGGTTGAACACTCTCATGTCGCGATATTCCGCCGCCGAGATCGAAGCGAAATGGCAACAGGCTTGGGACAAAGCCGATATCTTCCGCGCTCAGCGTAGCGCGGACAAGCCGAAGTATTACGTGCTCGAGATGTTCCCCTATCCGTCGGGCCGCATCCATATGGGCCATGTGCGCAACTACACGATGGGCGATGTGATCGCGCGCTACAAAATCTCGACGGGGCATAATGTCTTGCACCCGATGG
The DNA here is from genome assembly GCA_050633545.1 of Paracoccaceae bacterium. Taxonomy (GTDB): domain Bacteria; phylum Pseudomonadota; class Alphaproteobacteria; order Rhodobacterales; family Rhodobacteraceae; genus Litorivita. The sequence continues at coordinate 619,036 of JBOEGS010000002.1, read as the reverse complement.
GATGGGATGCCTTTGGCATGCCCGCCGAAAATGCCGCGATGGCCTCGGGCGGCCACCCCAAGGAATGGACCTATTCCAACATCGCCGACATGCGCGAGCAAATGAAGCCTCTGGGCCTGTCGATTGATTGGAGCCGCGAGTTTGCGACCTGTGATCCGGAATATTACGGCCAACAGCAATCGATGTTCATCGATATGCTCGACAAGGGTCTGATCTACCGCAAGAACGCGGTGGTCAATTGGGACCCCGTCGATATGACCGTTCTGGCCAATGAGCAGGTCGAAGGCGGGCGCGGATGGCGCTCGGGCGCTTTGGTCGAGCGGCGCGAGTTGACGCAGTGGTTCTTTAAAATCTCGGATTATTCCGAAGAACTTCTGGCCGATCTGGACGGGCTGGATGACTGGCCCGCCAAGGTCAAATTGATGCAGGCCAACTGGATCGGCAAATCGCGCGGGTTGCAGTTTTCGTTCTCGATGGTGGATGAGGTCGCGGGTCATGACCGCGTCGAGGTCTACACCACCCGCCCCGATACGTTGATGGGCGCCAGCTTTGTCGGCATCTCGCCCGATCACCCGCTCGCCAAACAGCTTGAGGCGGAGAACCCCGAAATCGCGGCCTTCTGCGCCGAATGCCGCCGCGGCGGCACCACCGAAGAGGCGATCGAGACCGGCGAGAAAAAAGGTTTCAACACGGGCCTCACGGTGCGCCACCCCTTTGATACGTCGTGGGAATTGCCCGTCTATATCGCCAACTTCATCTTGATGGATTACGGCACGGGCGCGATTTTCGGCTGCCCCGCCCATGACCAGCGCGATTTCGAATTTGCGACCAAATACGGCTTGCCGATCAATGCGGTCTTTGCCCCCGAAGGCAGCGAAGATGCGCCGCTGACCGAAGCTTTCGTGCCGATGAAATCCGAAAAAGTGCAATATCTGCGCGGCTTTGCGGGCGATGCGGTGCAAACGGGCGATGCAGGCGTCGACACGGCGATTGCCTTTTGCGAGGCCAATGGTGTCGGCCAAGGCGTCACCAAATTCCGTCTGCGCGATTGGGGCCTGTCGCGGCAACGCTATTGGGGCTGCCCGATCCCCGTGGTGCATTGCGACACCTGCGGCGTGGTGCCCGAGGCCAAGGAAAACCTGCCCGTCACCTTGCCCGATGATGTGACCTTCGACGTTCCGGGCAACCCCTTGGACCGCCACCCGACATGGCGCGATTGCACCTGCCCGACATGCGGCGGCGCGGCCACGCGCGAAACCGACACGATGGACACCTTTGTGGACAGCTCGTGGTATTTCGCCCGCTTCACCTCGCCGCGCGCCACGACCCCGACCGACATGGCCGAGGCAGACTACTGGATGAACGTCGATCAATATATCGGCGGCATTGAACATGCGATTTTGCACCTGCTCTATTCGCGTTTCTTTGCCCGCGCGATGCACATCACCGGCCATCTGCCCGAAAAATCCAAAGAGCCGTTCAACGCGCTTTTCACCCAAGGTATGGTGACCCACGCGATCTACCAACAAAAAGGTGCGAACGGCCGCCCCGTCTATTTCTACCCCGAACAGGTCGAAGTCAGCGGCGGCAAGACCCTGCGCAAGGATGACGGCTCCGAGGTCGAGGTCATCCCCTCGGCGAAGATGTCGAAATCCAAACACAACGTGGTCGACCCCAATTCCATCGTCACGCAATACGGCGCCGATACCGCGCGGTGGTTCGTTCTGTCCGACAGCCCGCCCGAACGCGATGTGGAATGGACCGCCTCGGGCGCCGAGGCCGCGTTCAAACACCTCAGCCGCGTTTACCGCATCTGCGCCGAGATCGCGGGCGACGACACGCCCGGCAGCGGCGAGGATGACGCCTTGCTGCGCGAGATGCACAAGGCCGTGCATGACGTGACGGGCGGCGTGGAAAGCTTTGGCTTCAACGCTTCGATCGCACGGCTTTACGCCTATACGAACACGCTTGCGAAATCCAAAGCGGGGGCCGAGACCAAACGCACGGCGGCGAAAACACTGGCCCAATTGATGTCGCCGATGACGCCGCATCTGGCCGAAGAGCTTTGGGCGGCATTGGGCGGGGCGGGGCTTGTTGCCTCGGCGCCGTGGCCCGTGGCCGATGAGGCCATGCTCAAAGACGACGAAGTGGTTTTGCCGATCCAGATCAACGGCAAACGCCGCGCGGAAATCAGCGTGCCTGCGGATATGGACAAAGCCGAGGTTGAAAAAATCGCGCTGGCGCATGATGCTGTGAAAAAGGCGCTGGACGGGGCCCAGCCCAAGAAAATCATCGTCGTCCCCGGGCGGATTGTGAATGTTGTCATCTAACAGGCGCGGCGCGTTGCGCCTTTTGGTACTTGGCGGAGCGGCGGCCCTTGCGGGCTGCGGCTTTACGCCGTCCTACGGGCCGAAGGGCGGCGCATCGTTGCTGCAAGACCGCTTGCGGGTCGATGACCCTCTGGACCGAGATGCCTATCTCATCACCCAAGCGATCGAGAGCAAACTGGGTCGCGGCGCCGTGGCCGATTTCGGCCTGTCGATTGCGATCCGCACCGACGAGACCCGCATGGCGGTGCGCGCCGATAACATCACCTTACGGTTCAATATCACTGGCAAGGCCACCTATGCCTTGCGCGATCTGGCCAAGGGCGCGGTTCTGAGCACAGGCACGGTCGAGAATTTCACCGGCTATTCGGCCACCGGCAGCACCGTTGCCACCTTGGCCGCCAGCCGCGATGCGCGCGAGCGGTTGATGGCGATCCTTGCCGATATGATCACCGCAAAACTGATCGCCGCCGCGCCCACTTTTGCCGCGCCCAAAGCCCGATGAAACTAAGCCCCCGCGATGCACCTGCCTATTTTGCCAAGCCGGATGGGCGCAAAACCGGCCTTCTGATCTATGGCAATGACGCGATGCGTGTGGCGCTGCGCCGCCAAGAGGTCATCGCTGCGCTCGTCGGGCCGCAGGGCGAGGAAGAAATGCGCCTGACCCGTATTCCGGCGGGGGAGCTACGCAAAGACCCCGCGCAGCTCAACGATGCGATCAAGGCGCAGGGGTTTTTCCCCGGCCCGCGCGTGGCCTTTGTCGAGGATGCAACCGAAGCTTTGGCAGCGAAAATCCTGCCCGTGCTCGGCGATTGGCAAGAGGGCGATGCGCAGGTGGTGATCACGGCAGGCGCGCTCAAAGCCACATCAAAGTTGCGCAAGTTCTTCGAAAGCCATCCGAATGCCTATGCTGCCGCGATCTATGACGAGCCGCCCGGACGCGCCGAGATCGAGGCCATCATCGCCAAATCGGGCCTCGGCCAGCCCTCCGGCGAGGTCATGAACGACCTGCAGGCTTTGGCGCGCACCCTCGATCCAGGTGATTTTCGCCAAACGATGGAGAAGCTGGCGCTCTATAAAATCGGCGATGACAGCCCGCTGTGCGCCGCCGATATCGCCGCCTGTGCCCCCGCCTCGACCGAAGCGGTTCTGGACGATGTGCTCAACATCGTGGCCGAAGGCAAAACCGATCAGATCGGCCCGATCATGAGCCGCCTGAAAAGTCAGGGCGTGCAGCCCGTCACCCTTTGCATCATGGCGACACGGCATTTTCGCACGCTTTACACCGCTGCTTGCGACCCGCAGGGCGCTTCGAACGGCATTGCGCGGATGCGCCCGCCGATCTTCGGCCCGCGCCGTGATCGCATGACCCGTCAGGCCTCGGGATGGGGGACGACCAAGCTGGAAATCGCCTTGGGGGTTTTGACCGACACCGATCTGAAGCTGCGATCGGCGGGACAACATGCGCCTGCGATGGCTTTGGTCGAACGGGCGATGATCCGTTTGGCTATGATCCGTTTGGCGATGATCGCACGGCGCTAGGCCCGCCAAATTCCGACCTGCGGATCATGGCCGTTTTGACCTCACGTCGCGGGGCAATCTAATGCTGGCTTTCGGGGCGGCTCTCGGCTCTGCTGGGGCGAACCAACGAGGAGAGAGCCATGTATACCGTTATCGGAAAGGCCAGCAATCGAGGCCTGCGCGTCTTGTGGATGCTCGAGGAACTGGGTCAAGACTACACCCATGTCAACGACGGCCCGCATAGCGAGACAGTGCGCAAGCATAGCATTCTGGGCAAGGTTCCGGTGCTTTTGGACGGCGATGATGCCATCCGCGACAGCAGCGCGATTCTGACCTATCTGGCCGACAAACATGGCGCCTTGACCGCCCCTGCGGGCACCATCGCGCGCGGCCAGCAAGACGCGGTGACCCATATGATCCTTGATGATATCGAGGGGCTTTTGTGGATGGCGGCGCGGCACAGCTTTATTTTGCCCGAAGAAGAGCGTGTGCCGGAAATCCGCCCTGCCCTACGGCGCGAATTTGCCCGCAACATCGATAAATTTGCCGAGGTCTTTGCCCAAAATGGCGGGCCCTTCGTGATGGGGGACGAGATGACGGTCACCGATATTATCGCCGGCCATTGCCTGAACTGGGCTACGAATGCCAAATTCGCGGTCGAGGACGAAGCCCTTCTGGCCTATGGCGCGCGGATGCGCGAGCGCGAGGCGTTCAAGCGCGCGGCGGCAAAATGATCACTGCTCAGGGCGGGGCAAACGGGCGGCGTATTGCGCGGCCTTTTGCCCCGCCCACAGCCCCGTCGCCATCGAGGCGGTGAGCAGATAGCCCCCCGTCGGCGCCTCCCAATCAAGCATCTCACCCGCCGCGAAAACGCCCGCGCAGCTGCGCAGCATCAGATTGTCATCAAGCCCCTCAAGCCCGATACCGCCCGCTGTCGAAATCGCCTCGTCCATCGGGCGCGGACCGTTATGACGGATCGGCAAAGCTTTGATCAGCGGTGCCAGATCATCGGGCAGCGCGCCGCCCGCGCGTCCGAACTCCATCAACAGCGCCTGTTTGACGGGGGGCCACTTGAGCATTTTGCGCAGATGCGCGCCGAGGCTGGCCTTGCCCTGTTTGCGCGACAGCCGCGCGCGGATTTCGGCCTCGGTGAGGTCCGGCAACAGATCAACAAAAAGCGGCGCGCCCTCGCGCATCGCCGATGAGACCGCATAGATGCCGCCGCCCTCGATGCCGCGCGCGGACAGCACAAATTCGCCGCGCGAGCGGGCCGCCCCCGCGCGCAAGGCCACGCCTTTGACCGCGGTGCCCATATGCGCGGCCATATGCGGCGACCACTCGACAACAAATCCCATATTCGCGGGCCTGAAAGGCGCCAGCGCCGCATCGCCCATCCAACCCGCCCATGCGCCGTCCGAGCCGAGCCGCGCCCAGCTTGCCCCGCCACAAGCCAGAACCGTGACCAACGGCGACATCTGCATCGGACCATCGGGCGTGGCAAATGCAAAACCCCCATCCTCCCATCCGGCCCAGCGCCAGCGGGTGCGGATATCAACGCCGAGATCTCCCAAGCGCCCCGCCCATGCGCGCAACAAAGGCGAGGCCTTCATCGCCGTTGGAAAAACCCGCCCCGATGATCCGGTGAAGACCTCTTGGCCGAGGCCCCGCGCAAATTCCGCCGCCTGCTCCGGCCCGAAAGCGTGCAGCATGGGCGCAAGCGCCGGTGCCGCCGCGCCATAGGCGGCAAGGAAGCGCTCTATCGACTCGTCCTTGGTCAGGTTGAGGCCGGATTTGCCCGCCATCAAGAACTTGCGCCCGATGGAGGGTTTGGCCTCGGCGACGATCACGCGCAGGCCCGCGCGCGCCATGGCTTCGGCGGCCATCAATCCCGCAGGCCCTGCGCCAATCACCAAAGCATCGCTCATTGCGGCAAGAGGCCTGCGCCTTTGATTTCAACAACGCGGTGCGGATAGGGGATCTCGATCCCGTTGTCTTTGAGCGCATTCCAGATCAGGAACAGGACATCAGAGGTATATTTATGCTGCCCATCGTCGATGCCGTTGACCCAAAATTCCACGGCGAAATCAATGCCGCTGTCGCCAAAACCGCGCAATTCACAATCGGGCGGATGCGGCGCGCCCAAGACGTCGGGATGTGCGGCGACGGCTTTTTCGATGATCTCGGGGACGAGGTTGATATCGGTGTCGTAGCTGACGGAAAACGGCGCCTCGTAGCGGTTGGCAGAGCCACTGTCGGAGTAATTGACCACCCGTGTGGTGATGAAATCCTCGTTCGGCACCACGATCCAGCGGCCATCGAAGGTTTCCAAGATCGCGGCGCGGGCAGTCATTTTGACAATGGTCCCCGCCTCGCCTCCGTCCAGTTCGACGTAATCGCCCACGGTGGCCTGCCCTTCGAGCAGCAAGATCACGCCGGAGATGAAATTCGAGGCGATGCGTTGCAGACCAAACCCGATCCCGACGCCGACCGCACCACCGATCACCGCCAAGGAGGTGAGCGAGATGCCCATGATATTCATCAGCAGCAAGAAAGCCGCGCCGAAAATCACGATCTCGGCGGTTTTGATCGCCAAGGTGCGCGTCGCGGGGCGCAATTCTTCGTTCTTGCCGATATAGGCTGCGGATTGATCATTCGACCAACGCCCGAACCAAAACAGCAGCGAGCCGGCAATCAAGCCGCGCACCAAGGTCATCACCGAAAAGGAAATATTGCCAAGGCTGATCATCGTCTCCGTCAGCTTGGCCGTGACCAGATCCAAAAGCCCGAGCGCATAAAGCGCCATCACGGGGATCAGCACAAATTTGCCAAGCATTTTGAGGAAGGGGTCGGAGAGGATTTCACGCACCAAAATCCGCGCGGCCATGAACAAGAAGAGCCGTTTGCCAAAGGCAATGACCGCACCGGACCCGAAGATCGACCGCGTGACGCTTTCGCCAATTCCGGTGAGCACATAGGCAATGAGCGGCAAGAAAAGAGGCACGAACATCAAGGCAAAGCGGCGCGCCTTGGACAGGATGTGTTTGCTGCCTTCGGGGGGCGTGAGCAGGCGCAAGACCGCAGGGCGCGCGCGCCGTGTGATCAAGAGCGCGGCAAGGTAGGCCAAGACCAAGAGCCCGAATTGCGACCATGCGGCGGGGCTGAGCAACCAAGAGAGGGCGAGCTCTTTGCCTTGTTCGGCGTAGCCAAGCGCCTTTTGCAGCAGTTCGTTGTCAGTGTTCATGCGATTCCCCGTGCATTTGGCACCTACCCGCGCCGATATGACCCGCGCAGGTCCTGTTATTCAAGGAAAAGCCGCAACTCCGGCCTCCCTTGTGGGCGCTCCGACGGCTTAGGATTGGCACATGGCTTTGATGCCGCGCGCGATCTCGGGTTTGGCGGCGATGGTGTCTGCGGCGATCTCGCGCGCTGTGTCCATCAGGGCCTCGTTCTCGACAATCCGCTCGATCAAGCCAAACTCCAAAGCCTCTTGCGCCGTGATCTTTTGCCCGCCCATGAGGATCAATTTGGCGCGCGCAGGCCCGATGAGCGCAGCCATACGGGGCGGATCGGAGGGCTGCGGCAAAAACCCCAGCTTCATCACCGGATAAAAGAACTTTGCCGACGGCACCGCGAAACGGATGTCGCAAGCCAAAGCCATACCCATCGCGCCGCCCGCGAGCGTGCCGTTGAGCGCCGCAATCGTAATCGCGTCAAGCCGCGCGATGGCCGACGACAGGCGCTCCCACAAGGGGCTGACGGCGAGGCCCGCTTTGGCCGCTTCCAAATCCGCACCCGCCGAGAAGACCTTGCCGCGTCCGGTCAAGATCAAGGCCCGCGCCTCGCCCGCGCTTTCGGCAATCTGTGCCAATTCGCTCAGCATCGCCTCGGTTAGCGAATTGGCCTTGTCGGGGCGGTTGATCGTGACGGTCCACAAACCGCCGTCTTTTTCCAGTTCAATCATATCAGTCCTACTCTTGCGCGGATGTCTTCTACACGCAGCGAGATTTCCTCGCCGCAAAATTCATCGCTTGCCGCGCCGCACATCCACAGCAGTGCGCGCGCGGGCCAATCGGCGGGAATGTGGTCTTCCCACTCCAAGCGGCGCACACCGTTGTCAACGCGGCTGACCTTGATGTCGCGCTGCATCTGGGTGGCCACCGTTCCTGGCGACAGGCCCATGATCCGCAGGCCGCTGCCGCCATATTCAAGATGCGCCGAACGGGTCAGCATCGCCGCCCCGGCCTTGGAGGCGCAATAGGCGCTCCAGCCCGCGACCGGACCATGCGCCGCGCCCGACGACACCGTCAGGATCGTGCCATGCCCCGCCGCCGCCATAACCGGCAAGGCCGCGCGCAGCCCGTAGAACACGCCCTTGAGGTTCACATCGATCAGGCGGCTCCATGCATCGGGGTCGGCCTCGGCCATCGGGTCAATGGGGTCAATCATACCGGCATTGCCGATCAAAACGTCGAGACCGCCAAAAGCATTCACAGCGGTATTCACTGCTGCCTCGACCTGCGCGAAATCGGCCACATCACAAGGGATGGCGAGCGCCTTGGCACCGCCCTTGGCGTTCAGCTCTGCGGCCAGACTTTCGGTTTGCGCTGTGCTGCGCGCTGCCAGAGCCACATGGGCACCGGCGCCGTGGAATACCCGCGCCGCCTCGGCGCCGATGCCGCGGCTTGCGCCGGTGATCAGAACGGATTTACCGGTCATATCGGCCATTTGGTCTGCCATGTTGTATCCTCCGCTATTATCTTTCCCTTGTGGTAAACCGCCCATAGGCACAGGTCCAGCGGCTTGCGCCCTTGACCCTGCCACCTCCAGATACGAAGTATAGAGGAACATTGTTGAAAAGGGGGTCGATATGACCGGACTACGGAATTTGGGCAGCGTATCAGCCCTCGCACTTTTGATCACGCCCGCGGCCGCATTTGCCGATATCACAGCCCAACAGGTCTGGAGCGACTGGCAAGAGTATTTCAAGAACTTCGGCTACACAGTTGACGGCAGCGAAAGCACATCGGGCGACACATTGACCGTGTCCGGTGCCGTGATGGCGATGGAATTGCCCGAGGGCGCAGGGTCGTTCAAGATCGAACTGGGCGATGTCGCACTGCGCAATCTTGGCGACGGGCGCGTATCGGTTAATTTCGCCGACAGCATCCCGATGACCGGCACGGTGATCACTGAGCCGGGTAAGACGGTCGATTATTCGGTCAGCTATCTGATGGACGGTTTCACAATGATCGCCTCGGGCGATGCCAGCGCGCTGAGCTATGATTACTCGGCCGATGACGTGAACCTGCGCCTCGACTCTATTGTCGTGGACGACAAACCGGTGGAATTTGGCGAGGCCTCGGCAAAGCTGTCCGGCGTTGAAGGCACCTCGACGATGACCATTGGCGCAAATCGCTCCATCAACCAGCGCATGAGCGCGAAAAGCCTGTCCTATACTGCCGATATCGCCCTTCCGGACTCCAAGGATGCGCAGTTTACGGCGCAAGGCGGCATTCAATCGCTCACATATGAAGGTTCGGGCCAGTATAGCGGCGATGTCGATGTGATGAACCTGTCAAAGCTCCTCGCCAGCGGTTTTGCCTTTGATGGCGTCTTCTCCTACCTCGACGGGGCCGCGCAGATGAAGGTCAAAGAGGCCTCGGGCCAGAGCTTCGAGAGCACATCGCAATCGCAAAGCGGCACGCTTGCCGTGTCGATGGACGAAAAAGCCCTACGCTATGAAGGTGTGGCCAAGGGCGGCCAAAGCTCGGTTCTGTCCTCGAACTTCCCGATGCCCATCGATATCAGCTTTGCCGAAGGTGGCTTCAAGCTCGTGATGCCCACAACGCCGTCTGACGAGGCCCGCGATGCAGCGATCATGATCAACATGTCTGACTTTACCATGTCCGACATGATTTGGGGCCTGTTCGACCCGACGGGCAAATTGTCCCGTGATCCTGCCACGCTTTTGGTCGATGTGAGCAGCAAGGTGAAGCTCTTTGCCAATATCTTCGACCCCGATGCGATGAAGGGCTTTACCGGTCCGGTCGGCGAGCCGCAAAGCGTGACGATCAATGCGCTGCGGCTCGATATTGCCGGCGCGGAATTGAGCGGCAAGGGCGATTTCACCTTTGACAAGACCGATACGACCAGCTTTCCGGGCATGCCCGCGCCCGAAGGCGCGCTTGACCTGAACCTGACGGGAGCGAATGGGCTTCTCGACAATCTGACCGCCATCGGGATTTTGCCTGCCGACAAAGCCATGGGCGCGCGGATGATGATGGGGCTGTTTGCCGTTCCCGGCGAGGGCGCGGATACGCTCAAATCCAAGATCGAGATCAACCATCAAGGCCATGTTTTGGCCAATGGCCAGCGTTTGAAATAGACCGCCCGCCCGATCTTCACCCCTTGGAAGGGCCGCGCGGTTATCTGTTGCGCGGCCCTTGCCATGCCCACCGCCCTGCCCTTGCATAAGGGCTGCCTGCGGTCTACCTCCCTTTTGAGCCTTATGCGGAGACCCCTCAATGACCCTGCCCCTTGACGATCTTGCCCACGCTTTGCTCGACGCCGCCCGCCGCGCGGGCGCGGATGAGGCCGATGCTATGGCCTATGCAGGCGATTCCATCAGCATCGACGTGCGGGCGGGGGTGCTCGAACATGCCGAGCGCTCGGAGGGCACCGATATCGGGCTACGGGTATTCGTCGGTCAGCGCCAAGCCTGCGTGTCCTCCTCGGACAGATCCGAGGCGACGCTCGAGATCATGGCAGAACGCGCCGTGGCCATGGCCAAAGAGGCCCCCGAAGACCCGCATATCGGATTGGCCAGCGGCGATCAGTTGGCCCGCAACTGGGACGCCGAGGCGCTTCAGCTTTGCGATCCGGCCGATGAGCCCTCGCCTGCCGAGCTTGAAGCCGATGCGCGCGCCGTTGAGCAGGCCGCTATGGCGGTGGAGGGGATCACACAGATGGACAGCGCCGCCGCCGGATATGGCCGCACCTCGGTCCATATCGCCGCCAGCAACGGGTTTTCGGGCGGCTACACGCGCAGCGAACGCCACCTTTACGGCGTGGCGATTGCAGGCACCGGCACTGGCATGGAGCGAGACAGCGATGGCGATAGCCGGATTTTCGCCTCGCAATTGCGCTCGGCGCAAGAGATCGGCGAAAAGGCCGCCGCCCGCGCCTTGGAGCGCATCGGCGCGCGCCGCCCCCCCACCGGCAGCTTTCCGGTGCTCTATGACGAGCGGATTTCCTCTTCGCTGATCGGCCATCTTTTGTCCGCCGCCAACGGCAGCGCGATTGCGCGCGGCGCCTCGTGGCTGCGCGATGATCTGGGCACGCAGGTTTTGAGCGGCGGCCTGTCGGTGATCGAGGACCCGCACCGCATCGGAATTCGCGCGTCGCGGCCTTTTGACGCCGAAGGCCTGCCCACTGCCAAACGCGCCGTGGTCAAGGACGGCGTTTTGATGGGATGGACGCTGGATTTGGCCACTGCGCGCAAATTGGACATGACGCCCACGGGCAACGCCATGCGCGGGCCGAGCGCCCCGCCGCATCCGGGAACCTACAATACCGCCCTTACACAGGGCGACGCCAGCCGCGCGGATTTGATCCGCGACATGGGCACGGGCCTGTTGGTCACCTCGATGATCGGCGCGACGATCAATCCCAATACGGGCGATTATTCGCGCGGCGCGGCAGGGTTTTGGATCGAGAATGGCGAAATCGCCTATCCGGTCAATGAATGCACCATCGCGGGAAATCTGCGCGACATGCTGCGCGGCATGATCCCTGCCAATGATGCGCGCGGCTATCTGTCGACGGTGGTGCCCTCGCTCTTGGTCGAAGGGATGACCCTTGCCGGAGACTGACCTCAGCCTTTTGGAAAACGCCGCCCGCGCGGCGGGCGAGATCGCGCTGCGCTATGCGGGCGGAACTGCGCAGTCGTGGGACAAACCGGACGGCGCGGGGCCGGTGACCGAGGCCGATCTGGCGGTCAACGAGATGCTGAAATCAGATTTGCGCGCGGCGCGGCAAGATTACGGTTGGCTGTCGGAGGAATGCGAAGACGACGGGGATCGCCTTGCTGCCGAGCGGGTGTTTATCATCGACCCGATCGACGGCACGCGCAGTTTTATGAAGGGCGACGACACTTGGGCGCATGCTCTGGCGATTGCCGAGCGCGGCGAAGTCATTGCCGCCGCTGTCTATTTGCCCGTGCTCGACCGGATGTATCTGGCCGCCAAGGGTCAAGGCGCGACACTGAATGGCGAGGCTTTGACAGCCTCGGCGCGGCGCGATCTTTCCGGTGCGCGGGTTCTGGCGGCCAAGCCCAGCTATGACGGCAGCAACTGGCGCGACGGGGTGCCGGATTTGAGCCGCCACTACCGGCCATCGCTGGCCTTTCGCATGAGCCTCGTGGCGCAGGGGCGGTTTGACGCCATGCTCACCCTGCGCCGCAGTTGGGAATGGGATATCGCGGCGGGCGATTTGATTGGCCGCGAAGCAGGCGCGCGCACCTCCGACCGCACCGGCGCGCCGCTGATCTTTAACAATGCGCGCCCATTGCTCAACGGCGTGGTCTCGGCAGGGCCGAACATTCACGGCGCCTTGATTGACGCCTTGGCGCAGGACGGCCCGCAGACCGGCGAGACCGCGCCGAAATATTCCTAACCGCGATACTGCGTCACAAAATTGCGCAAAATGCGCTCGGGCGCGGTGACATCGGCAGCACGGCACATGGCGATCAAAGCCCCCGCCTCTTCGGGGCGGAAATACCCTTTATGTTTATAGATATTGATCCGCGTCTCGAAGCCTGCGGCATCGGCTTCGGGGTGGAATTGCGTGGCATAGACGTTTTGCTTGTGGCGAAACATCTGGATCGGGCAACTGGGCGCCTCGACCAGATGCACGCAATCGGGCGGTAGGGCCTGCGCGGCTTCCTTGTGGCCGACAAAGGCCGCGAACCGGTCGGGCACACCGCGCAGCAATGGGTCGGCGCGCCCCGCGCCGGTCAGCTTGCAATCGGCGGTGCCCACCGGCTCGCCGTAGCGCGCCTTGCTGACCTCGCCGCCAAGGTGATGGCCCAAAATACCAATACCATAGCAGCAGCCCAAAAACGGAATATCGCGCGCGGTGATTTCGGGCATGAGCGAAAGAACCTCGACCTCGATCTTGGCCTCGACTTCGGTTTTGTCTTGCGGCGCATCCGACACGCAACCAGGACCACCGCCGACAATCACCCCTGCGAAATCCGCCGGATCAAGCGTTTCGGGAAGGGTTTCACGGTCAAGGCACAGACGCAGAACTTCGTCCTCACGCAGGCCCGATTTGCGCAAGATAGCGGCAAATTCGTCGTCCGATGCCTCTATCTCCGGGCGCAATTGCAAGATCAAAAACGGTTTACTCATCGAACCTATCCTCATGCCACGGCGCGGTTTCGCGGATCTCTTTGCTGCCTGTCGCAACACATATCGTCAAGACGGCAAAATCTCGCAGCTTCACCGTGCATTCATCCTTGTTGGTGCAAGTATACGCACTAACGCAACCTTGACGCTGGCGCGCGGTCAGATACGCTGCGCTCGCACGGACCGGAAAAGGATTTTCCCTATGACACAACGGCTCCATCTCGTTTTCGGCGGCGAACTGGTCGACCCTTCGGGGACCACGTTCAAGAACGTCGATGATATCCATATCGTCGGAATGTTTCCCGATTATGCATCGGCCTATGACGCGTGGAAATCCGAAGCGCAACGCACCGTCGACAATGCGCATATGCGCTATTTTCTGGCCCATATTCACCGGCTGCACGATGAAAATTCCGAAGCCTCCCCCACCGCTGTGATCGATTAACGGACCCTATGGCGCGCTCGCTCAGTCTTAAGGCCTATCTGGCCCTTGCAACGCGCGCGCCGCAACGCCCCGACCCAATCACCACCGCGCGCCCCGCCGGAGAGGTGATTTGGGCACATGCGACCGGTCCGCAGAAAGCTGCCGCTTTGATCCAGCTTTATCACCGGCTGAAATTGCAGCGGCCCGACCTGACGCTTTTACTCACAACGCCGGAAGACATGCCCGCGCCGGATCATTTGCGGGGCGGGATGATTTGGCAACCGGTGCCCCCCGAATACCTCGACCATGTTCAGCAGTTTTTGTCCCACTGGCAGCCTGACATATGTCTTTGGACAGGCGGGCACTTGCGCCCCGCTTTGGTCACGCAAACTGCCGAAGAAGACATTCCGATGATCCTGCTTGATGCAGAGGAAAGCGGTTTTGAGGAGGCGCGATGGCGGTGGCTGCCGGATATGAGCCGCGCGCTCTTGGGCCTGTTCAGCGCCTATTTCGCCACCAATGCCAATGCCGCGCAGCGACTGCGCCGTTTTGGCGTGCCCGAAGATGAAATCGAGGTCACCGGCCCGTTGCAACAAGGTGGCACAGCCCTTCAGTGCAACGAGGCCGAGCGCGAGGAAATGGCGCAAGACCTCGCAGGGCGGCCCGTCTGGCTTGCGGCAATGGTGCAAATGGGCGAGTTGGCGATCATTGCGAATGCGCACCGGCGCGCCTCGCGCTATGCGCCGCGCTTCTTGCTCATCCTTGTGCCCGATAACGAAGAGGACGGGCCCGAAATGCTGCGCCGTCTGCGCGAAGACGGATGGCGAGTTGCGGTGTGGTCCGATGGAGAAATGCCCACCGAGACCACGCAAATCCTGCTCGCCGATACGCGCGGTGAACTGGGGCTTTGGTATCGCCTTGCGCCGATCACCTTCATGGCGAGCTCCTTGGTCAGCCAAGCCGGCGGGCGTGATCCATACGAGCCGGCCGCCCTCGGTTCGGCGGTGCTTTACGGGCCGAACATCAGCCGCTATCTGGGGGCCTATTCGCGCTTTGCCGCCCAAGGCGCAGCGCGGATCGTGCGCGATGCGGATACGCTGGCGGCCGCGCTCGGCCGCTTGATCGCCCCCGATCAGGCCGCCGCTATGGCGACGGCGGCGTGGAGCGTGGCAACCGAAGGCGCGGAGGTGACCGACCAAGTGCTCGATCTGGTCCAAGATACGCTTGATTTGATGGAGGCCGGATAATGCGCGCGCCGCTGTTTTGGTATACGCGCCCCGAGCGCCCGACATGGCAGGCACGGCTTCTGGCGCCGCTTGGTTGGCTCTACGGCGCGCTAACCGCGCGCAGACTGGCAAAGGGCAGCGGAGCGCGCCTCGATGTGCCGGCGATCTGTATTGGCAACATCAATGCAGGCGGCACCGGCAAAACCCCGACCGCGATATTCATGCTGCAATACCTGCAAGCGCGCGGATACACCCCGCATATCGTCTCGCGCGGGTATGGCGGATCGCTGGACGGGCCGGTCCGCGTTGATCCGCTCAAACACCGCGCGGACGAGACCGGAGACGAGCCGCTCCTTTTGGCCGCTTTCGCCCCCACATGGGTCGCCAAAGACCGTGCCAAGGGCGCCCGCGCCGCACAAGCGGACGGCGCCGATATCATCTTGCTCGACGACGGTTTCCAAAACCCGAGCCTGCACAAAGACCTCTCGATTGTCGTGGTCGACGCGGCCAAAGGCTTTGGCAACGGCCGCTGCCTGCCCGCTGGCCCGCTGCGCGAGCCGGTCAGGGAGGGGATTGCCCGCGCCGATTTGCTTCTCTCGCTGGGCGCAGCAGAGGCGCAGGCGGCCTTCGCCCGCGCATGGTCCGACCATATTACCGTCCCGCATCTGACCGGCGCGGCGCGCCCGCTCGAAACCGGAATGGACTGGGCCGATACCGGCGTTCTGGCCTTTGCAGGCATTGCACATCCCGAAAAATTCTTTGCGACCCTGCGCGGCCTTGGCGCAACCTTGCTGCGCGCCGAGGCTCTGGACGATCACCAACCGCTGACCCCCGCGCTCATGGCCCGGCTGGAGGGCGAGGCCAAACTGCTTGGCGCGCAAATGGTCACAACCGAGAAAGACGCGGTGCGCCTGCCCGATGTCTTCCGCCAAAAGGTGCTTACCCTTCCCGTGCGCCTCGAGATCAAAGACACCGCCGCTTTGGACGCGGCTTTGGCGACCATCGCGCCAAAACGCTAGACGCCCGCGGCGGGTCGCGGCGCATGGCTTTTTCTTGGCAAAAATACTTCTGCCGGAGGCTCCCCAAACCCGCCACATCACCCGCCCTTGCGGCAGGTTTGCGGCGGCTCAGCCGTTGTCTTCGCCAAGCTTCGGGCTGGGCCGGTGCAGGGCAAGATCGGCGCCGGAAAACCGGAACGGCGCGCGCACGCCAGGGATGCCGTCCAATTCGATCTGCATTCCGCGCGCCTTCACATGTGGGTCGGCGAACACATCATCCATCCGGTTGATCGGCCCCGCAGGCACGCCTTCGGCCTCGCAGGCCGCGAGCAACTCGCCGCGGGTAAAGCCCATGCAAGCCGCCGCCAAACGGCGCGTCATCTCTTCGCGGTTGGCGATGCGGTCCTGATTGGTCAAAAACTCCGGCGCTTCGGCCATCTCGCCCAAACCCAGCAGGCGGCACAGCCGTTGGTATTGCGGATCATTTCCCGTGGCGATGATGATATGCCCGTCTTTGACTTCAAAGGTTTGATAGGGCGTCAGGTTGGGGTGGTAATTTCCCGTCCGCCCCGGCGGGGTTCCGGTGGTCAGGTAATTCATCGCCTGATTGGCCGTCACCGATACCGCCGTATCGAACAGCGACATATCGATATGCTGCCCCTGCCCGCCATTGCCGCGTTGATGCAGTGCCGCCAAAATCGCCGTGGCCGAATAGATACCGGTAAACAGATCGGTTACCGCCACGCCCGCGCGCTGGGGCGCGCCGTCCGGCTCGCCGGTGATCGACATCAGCCCCGACATGCCTTGGATGATGTAATCATACCCCGCGCGGTGCGCGTAGGGGCCCGTCTGCCCGAAGCCGGTGATCGAGCAATAGATCAGCGCAGGGTTCACGGCGCTCAAACTGTCGTAATCCAGCCCGTATTTCGCCAATCCGCCGACCTTGAAATTCTCGATCAAGATATCGGCCTCCTTGACCAGTTCGCGCATCTGCGCTTGGCCCTCGGGGGTTGCGATATCGATCGTGATGCTCGATTTTCCGCGGTTGCACGAATGGAAATACGAGGCGCTTTTGTCGCCCTCGCGCTCGACAAAGGGCGGCCCCCAGCGGCGGGTGTCATCCCCTTGCGGCGCTTCGATCTTGATGACCTCGGCGCCCAGATCGGCAAGGGTCTGCCCCGCCCAAGGGCCCGCAAGAATACGGGCCAGTTCGATGACTTTTACCCCTGCCAAAGGGGCCGGTTTTGCGCCGCTCATCAGCCTTCCAACTTCCCGTCGATCAAGGTCTTGAGAGCATCAAAGCTCAGGTCCGATTGCTTTTCGCCATCCACGATCAAGGTCGGAGTGCCGGTTATGTCATCAGCCTCGCCGTTCTTTTGATACCATGTCACCAATGCCTGCGCCTTGTCGCCATCTTCGAGGCATTGCGTCACCGTCGCCTCATCCAATCCGGCAATCACGCCGATTTTGCGCAAGGCATTGGCGATCGTCACCGGATCGCCGCCGCCGACCCAATCCTTTTGCTGCTCGTAAAGCAGATCGGCAATGCCAAAGAAACGCATCCCGTCACCGCAACGCGCCACCATCGCAGCCCAAAGCCCGAAGCGGTCGAAATAGACATCGCGGTAGATGAAATGGACCTTGCCGGTATCGACATATTCGGCCTTGAATTGCTTGAACACCGACTTGTGGAAATTGGCGCAATGCGGGCAGGTAAAGCTGGCGTATTCGATCACCGTCACGGGTGCATTGGGATCGCCGAGGGTCATTTCCTGAATGCCGGAGGTGTCGATTTGCGCCACGTCATCGGCGGCATTGGCCGCGCCAAGCGGGTTCGGCGGTGTGCCCGCCCCGCGCCCGTTCAGGCCGATCCAGCCGCCAAGCCCTGCCACAATAGCCGCACTGGCGGCGCCGATCATCATCGTTCTTCGGTTCATCAAGAAACCCTTTCTAGCGTTTCGTCTTGGATAGAATATTCCGGCCCAGCGCTTCAAGCGCCAAGCGTAGTTTGTCGTCCCCGACCGGCGCCGCAAGGCTTTGTGCTTGCGCGACAACTTCGGGTTTCGGCTCGGGTTTTGACGTCGATTTGGGCCGGTAGGTAAATTCGGCCTGACCTTCGGCAAACCCTGTTGGCGCGGTTTGCGTGATGCGCAACCGCGAGATGGCGTTATAGCCATAGACGCCGTTCACCTTGGCGCGGATTTGCTCTTTTTGCATCTCCAGCATCGGCGCATGGGGGCCGGTGGTCAAAACGCTGAGCGTCGCCCCAAAACCTTGGCGGCCATATTTAACATCAACCGGCCGTGCGATAGCGGCGATGTCTTCGCCGACGATTTCGGGCCAATGGGTCAAAAGGCGCGTCACCGCAAATCCACGGCTCTCGCCTGCTTTGCGGATACGCTCCTGCAAAAGGCTGGAGGTCTGTTTAAAACCTCGCGTGGTGGGTTTGCGCCGTGCGGCCATGACTTGAATCCTAGGTGTTTAAGCTATTCTAGTGGCTTGCGGGCGGCAAAACAGCCCCGAAACGCTTTAGAGGCATAAAGATTGCGTGACATGGTAAAGAGCAGCCCCCAAACGGCCGATATGAGCGATGCGTTGCTGGCGTGGTATGACGTGCATGCGCGCGATTTGCCATGGCGCATCCCGCCTGCATCCTTGCGGTCTGGACAGCGGCCCGATCCCTACCGCATCTGGCTGTCCGAAGTGATGCTGCAGCAAACCACCGTGGCGGCAGTAAAGGACTATTTCACCCGCTTTACCGCCCGATGGCCGCGGATAGAGGATCTTGCCGCTGCGGACGACGGCGATGTCATGGGAGAGTGGGCAGGGCTTGGCTATTACGCCCGTGCGCGCAACCTGCTCAAATGCGCCCGCGTAGTGACGGCGGATCACGGCGGGCAGTTTCCCGATGATCATGCTGCTTTGCTCAAACTGCCAGGCATCGGGCCTTATACGGCCGCCGCGATTTCCGCGATCGCCTTTGACGCGCAGCAGACGGTTTTGGACGGCAATGTCGAAAGGGTCATGGCGCGGCTTTACGATATTCACACGCCCTTACCCGCCGCAAAGCCCGAATTGATGGCGCGTGCGGCGGCGATTACCCCGCCGCAGCGCTGCGGCGATTACGCCCAAGCGGTGATGGATTTGGGCGCGACGATCTGCACGCCGAAATCGCCAGCTTGTGGCATTTGCCCATGGCGCGATCCTTGTGCGGCGCGCAAGGCGGCCACGGCGGCGCAGCTTCCCAAGAAGACCCCCAAAAAGCCCAAACCCGTGCGGCTTGGCGTGGCCTATATCGGGCGGCGCGCGGATGGCGCCTATCTGTTGGAGCGCCGCCCCGACACGGGGCTTTTGGGGGGAATGCTCGGCTGGCCCGGTGCGCCATGGGCCGAAACCTTCACCCAAGCCCCGCCCGCGCAGGCCGATTGGCGCGCCTTGCCCGAAGAGGCGCGCCACACGTTTACGCATTTCCACCTGCGCCTCGCGGTGCAGGTCGCCGATTTGCCGATGGACGCCGCCCCCGAAAGCGGGGAGTTCATCGCGCCGCCTGACTTTCGCCCCTCGGACCTGCCCACGGTGATGCGCAAGGCATTTGATCTTGCGCAAGGAGCCTTTGCCGATAGACTTTCGCTTGGCCGCTTGAGTGACCGAAATGGATAGGACCCGATGATCCCCGCCTCTGCCCTTCGCCGATTTCGCAATGCCGCGCCGTTCTGGCTCTCGCTGGGATTGGTGCCGATGGCGTGGATCGGCGCGACGCAGGGCGGGTGGACGGTGTTGCTTTTGCCCGCGTCGGGGTGGTGGCTGTTTACCCTGCTCGACGCGCTGACGGGTCTGAACCTTGAAAACGCCGACCCGCAAACCGAGACCGAAGACCTGTTTTGGTATCGCGCCATTACGATGATCTGGTTTCCCGTGCAATTTGTGACGGTGTTCGGGCTTATCTATTACGTTGCCCACAGCAATCATTTGAGCGCGCTCGAAATGGGAGTTTTGTTTTTTGGCGTCGGGGTGATTTCCGGCTCGATCGGGATCGTCTATAGCCACGAGCTTTTGCACCAGAAAAACAATCTGGAGCGTTGGCTGGGCGATCTGCTTTTGTCGATGGTGCTCTATTCGCATTTCCGCTCCGAGCACCTATTGGTGCATCACGTCCATGTGGCCACCCCGCGCGATGCGGTCACGGCGCGCTATAACGAGGGCTTCCATCGGTTTTTCTGGCGGGTGCTGCGCGATTGCCCGCGTTCGGCTTGGGCGGCCGAGGCGGCAATGCTGGCGCGGCGCGGGGCGGGCAAATTCAGCCTGCGCAACCCGTTCTGGCGCTATGGGGCGCTGCAACTCGTCATGCTGGGGCTGGCGATCTATCTGGGCGGCTGGCTCGGCCTGCTGCTGTTCCTCTGGCAAGCGTTGTCAGCGGTCTGGCAGCTCGAGCTGACCAACTATGTCGAACATTACGGGTTAACCCGTCGGTATATGGGGAACGGCAAGTTCGAACATGTCAAACCGCATCATTCGTGGAA
This sequence comes from Paracoccaceae bacterium, assembly GCA_050633545.1. GTDB lineage: Bacteria > Pseudomonadota > Alphaproteobacteria > Rhodobacterales > Rhodobacteraceae > Litorivita. Next base: position 598,613 of record JBOEGS010000002.1, on the reverse strand, counting down.
CGCGGCGCATAAAGCGTCGAATTGGCTGTTGATCAACCTGCAAAGGCATTCGGATCATCACTACAAACCCGACCGGCGCTTTCCCTTGTTGCAAAACTACGAGGCCGACGAGGCCCCGCAATTGCCCTTTGGCTACCCGCTGATGGCCTCTGTTGCGATGATCCCGCCGCTTTGGCGGCGCGTGATGAACCCGCGCGTGCGCGCGTGGCGCAAACAGCATTACCCCGATATCACCGATTGGGCGCCCTATAAGATCGGCCGTCACGAAGCGGGATAGATCCGCCCAAAGTCGCAAACAAAAAAAGCCCCGCCAATTAAGGCGAGGCAAGTAGGTGCCGCGGCCAAGGCCACAAGCACCGGCGGTGTTCCCAAGAACAACTCCGATAAAACTGTGTGTGAGTGCGCGGGCGGTTAGCCCATTTCCGCGCGAATCTGTTGGCGCAGGATGTCAATTGGCACGGTTTTACCGTCCCGTTTGAAGCACCAGTAGGTCCAGCCGTTACAGCTTGGCGCGCCTTCGAGTTTCGCGCCGACCTGATGGATCGAGCCTTTGACGTCATCGCCGATCAGCGTGCCATCGGCGCGCACTTTGGCTTTGTGACGGCCATTCATCGACAACAATTCCTCACCCGGGCGCAGCATGCCGCGTTCGACCAATTGGCCAAAGGGCACGCGCGGTTCGGCACGTTTCGAGGTCGAGACCTGCAAAGCCTCGCGGTCGAATTTGCGGGTATTGTCGATGCGTTTTTGCGCCACTTTGCGATAGGCTTGCTCGCGCTCGATGCCGATGAATTCACGGCCCAGCATTTTCGCCACCGCACCCGTGGTGCCCGTGCCGAAGAACGGGTCAAGCACCACATCGCCGGGGTTGGTCGATCCGACCATAACGCGGTGCAACAGGCTTTCGGGCTTTTGTGTGGGATGGGCCTTTTCGCCGTTCTCATCCTTGATCCGCTCGCCGCCGTTACAGATCGGCAAAACCCAATCCGAACGCATCTGAATGCCCTCGTTGAGCGATTTCAGCGCCTCGTAGTTGAAGGTGTATTTGCCGCCCTCCTGCTTGGAGGCCCAGATCATCGTCTCATGCGCATTGGTGAACCGCTTGCCACGGAAATTCGGCATCGGGTTGGATTTGCGCCACACGACATCATTGAGGATCCAATATCCGGCGTCCTGCAAGGCCGCGCCGACGCGGAAGATGTTGTGATAGGACCCGATGACCCAGATCGCGCCGTTGGGCTTGAGGATACGCCGCGCGGCCTTGAGCCAGTCGCGGGTAAATTTGTCATAGGCCGCGAAAGACGAGAATTGATCCCAATGGTCATCCACCGCATCCACACGCGAATTGTCAGGGCGGTGAAGGTCGCCTTTGAGCTGTAGATTATAGGGGGGATCAGCGAAGATGAGATCGATTGAATTCTCCGGCAGGGAATTCATCACCTCGATGCAATCGCCATCAAGAATCGTGTTGAGAGGGAGCGCGGATGCGCCCGTCGCTTGGGTCATTGTCTTCATTTCTGCCTCTGGTCCCGGCGCAATTGGTTGCGCTCTTTGGTTGAGGTCAGGATGAGTCAAAGACGATTCGCGGTCAAATTCTTTTTTGAATCAATCACTTAGTTTTTTGTGTTGATACAACATATTGTGGACGGGCTTGAACGAACGTCTATGGTGTGGGGTAACCCCTAGATTTTCGAGCGCCAACCTGTGGCTTTTTGACGGGTATCCAGCGTTGGTCTCCCATCCATAGCCGGGGAACTGTTGCGCCAAATCCCACATGATGTGGTCGCGCCTTATTTTGGCCATAATTGAGGCCGCCGAAATCGACACTGAGCGCGCATCGCCCTTGATGATCGCGTCGCTCGAATAGCCCTGCGCCGCGAGGCCGCGCGGGATCATATTGCCGTCGATCAACAGATGGTCAGGACGGCGTGACAATCCGGCAACCGCGCGCTCCATCGCCAGATGCGAGGCGCGCAGGATGTTCAACTCGTCGATCTCCTCGACCGAAGCATGCGCGATGCTGACCTCGGCCCGCTCCATGATTTGCGCAAAGAGCACTTCGCGACGTTTGGCCGATAGCTTTTTGGAATCGTTGAGCCCTTCGGGAATATCATCGGGATCGAGGATCACGGCGGCGGCGCTCACCGGACCGGCCAACGGGCCGCGCCCGACCTCGTCCACACCGGCGACAATGCGATGCCCTCGCTGATGCGCGGCGGTCTCATAGCTGTAATCGGGGGCGGTTTTTTGCGCTGTGCTCATATCCCCGTCAAAGCGCAGGGCGCGGGGTATGACAAGAGGGCGCGCATAAAAAGAGAGAGGGAGCCCATGTCCAAGGCCCCCTCTGCGCCCGCCTGCGGCCTATGGCACCGCTCTGCTCAGCGGCGGGCGATCCGGTAGCCGCGTGCATTGAGGCAGCGCTCGCCATAGATCAAACGATCCGGCCCTCGGCTGCGCTCGACACGGGTGATGCAGGTTTGCGGCAAGCGCGAGGCGTGGCGGAAATTGCGCTCGAGGCAGCGCGCGCCAAACCCGTTGAGCGTGCCGCGATTGGTCGGCAAGGACACGCGGCATTCGCGCGGCAAGAGGTTCCCCACCACCACGGGCGGCAAGGGGCGCGGGATAATCTTGTGGGGTCTGTCATCATGGCGACCGCCGTAATAGGCCCCCCCATGTCCATAGCCGCGCTCGCGCTCGCGGCGGGCGCGCTCTTCTTCGCGCTCACGTTCGCGGGCACGGGCACGCTCTTCTTCTCGTTGGCGGCGCAAGACCTCTTCGCGTGATGGTCCGGTTTGACGCGTCACGGTTTCGCGGTCACGGCGGCTGTTCTCTATGGCTTTGCCGAGGATAAACAGAGCGGTGATCCCCGCCACGGCGCGCATGGCGTCACGCTCGTCCGCGCGGGCCGGAACCCCCGACAGGGTCGAGATGGCAATCGAAGCGGCAAGAATGCCGGAAATAAACTTGCGGGACATAGGGTTGTCCTTTCGTGTTGCGCGCATCTGCGCTTGGACCAAAGTGCCGAAGCGCCCGTTGGGTCAGGCAAGACGGCGGTGATGGTCAAACGATGGCGCGCGGCGGCAAAGACAGGCAATAACGCGGCATGGTTATCCGATAGCAGCCCGTTTTCGTGGGCCGCTCAGGGCATGGATATTGAATAACCGCGCGGCGGCGCGCACAGTGCAGCCCATGATGACACGTATTTTCACACCCCTGCGCGCGGCGATGGTCCTTGGTCTTGGCCTTGCACTTGCATTCGCCCCCGCAGCACGGGCCGCCGATTGCTATGCCGATTATAAGGCCAAGCAAGACGCGCCCCTTAAGCTGCACTATGGCGTGCTGGCCCTGAACGGGGCCTGCACCAAATCCGACGCGACCGATGAGGCCGCCAAACGGCTCAAGCAAAACGGATGGACTTTGCTACAGGTCCTGTCGGTTTTCGATGCCTCGCAATTGGACCGAAGGAAGACCAATGCCGGACCATACTACCTCCGCTTCTGAGGCGCGCCGCTCCGGCAGCCGCATCGTTTACGGCGGGATCGCGGCAATCGCTTTGGCGTTGATCGCGGCGGCGGCGGTTCTGTTCGCTGCCCTGCCCAGCGCCAATGCGTTCAACGCGCGGGTCGAGCGGTTGTTTGTCGAGAACACCGATCTGACCGCGCAGGCCGAGATCAAGCTGTTGGAGATCCTCGCCCAATCGGGCACGGCCTTTTCCGACACGCTCGCAGGCTACCGCATGGTAATTTTTGTGTTGATGCTCTTTGCCGCCGCTCTTTTGGTCGCGGCACTGGTATTTTTGGTGATGCTGGTGACGATGAACCGCCGCATGGCGCAAATTGAGCGGTCGGGCATTCAGGTCAGCTCGCTTTTGATCAGCCGCGAGGAAAATACCGTCTACCTCAATAACATGGGGTTCAAGCTCACCCCCGCCGCGATGGAAACCCTGAGCGTTCTGGCCGAGGCGCGGATGGACGACGACGTGATGACCGGCGCCGAAATCGAAGGGGTAATATCAGGGCGCGCCTCATCCGATTGCGAAGAGGCCGCAGGCGCGACCCGCATCAAACGATTACGCGACACTTTAGGCAACCAGATGGTTAGCGAGCTATTGGTCAAAAACATCGCCCGCCGCGGCTATATGCTCTCGGTTGGCAAGGATGTCATTCGAGTAATTTAGCGCCCAAAAATTAAATCGCACATGGCGACCCCGGCAGGATTCGAACCTGCAACCTGCCCCTTAGGAGGGAACCGTTCATAGCGCTATTCCTTCTGTGATTTCGTGCTCTTGGGTGTTTGTACAGTGTCCGCCTGTACATGGTTTGTACGAAAACGGGCCCTGATGTCGGCCTCATCGGTCTCTGCGTGAGCATAGATGCGCATGGGCAAATTAGGGTCTGACCAGCGGCCAGCTTTGGCTGCAGTGACCGGATCGACGCCCTGACGGACAACAAGCTCCGTGAAGAAGCCGTGCCGTCCAGCTGGATGCGCAGATAGGTACGGAATGCCCGCGTGCTTACAAATCGTCTTCCAGCGCGTGTTGTAGCCTGTCGAGCTGCCATAGCCAAAAACACGGGCTTTCATGAATTTGCCGGTTTTGCGGTTTTTGGGTCGCTTCGGCGGCAGCGCAAGAAGCTCGTCCATCATCTGAGGCGAAACGGTAATCCAGCTTTCCGGATGCCCCTTCTGTGCTTTTACTCGGACTTTGTTTTCGTGCGGCCGAAGGTCATCAGGCTCCAATGACGCGGCTTGATCAATCCGTGCAGCCGTCTCAAACATAAACCGGACCAGCGCGGCGTTGTACGGATCAGCAGCACGGCAAAAGGCTTCGATCCATTCCTTGTCTGCTGGCGTGCGCTCTACGCGGCTTAGCTTGCCGCGCCGCTTGTCCTGCGCGATCCGCTCGAACTTGTCGTAGGGCTTCACACGGATCAGAGGCGTGCCTTCCAGCTCATGCGCATTGTTGATGACCGCACTCGCGGGCGTCACGATTTCACGCCACCAGGTATCGGTCGAAGCTTTAGGTTTCAGCTTTGGTCCAAGGCTCTTCAATAGCGCACCAGATATCGCGCCTAGCGACAGGTCGCCGATTACTTCGACAATCGGGATCAACTGCTTCGCTGCCTTAGGCGAAGCGTTGTAGAGCATAATGGCATCGGAGAACGTCTTGCTCGGTTCGTCGCCCACGACATAGCGACGGATCTGGCGCTCGGTCTCATGGTTTATCCAGTCCCGTGCGCCCTCTTCTGTAGATGCCTTAGTGCTTCGCCGGTATGGGCCGGCGATTGGCCTGCCGTTGTATTCAATCCACCCCTTGGCCCAGTAGACACGGCCCCTCTTGTAAATTTGGAGCGGCATGACTGGCCTCCTTCAAAAATCGTATCAATCTGCGCAGGCGTGATCAGCATGGTTCGCCCAAGGCGGTAAAATACGCCCGTCTCATTTGCTCGCTCGCGTAACGTGCGTTCCGAAATATCGATCCCCATCCCAGCCATGACTTCGACCCACTGCGCGGGTGTTTTCCCGAGCCCCAGGATCTGAGAGCTGTCTGAATAGTTGGTCTCTGCCATTTCAGCCGTCCTTGTCCGCTTAAGTTGAATCGGCGACACGCATGGAATCGCTTGTTCTGCACCTTCTGACGTGGTCAGATGGGATTAACTGGAATTTTATGTCATTTTGTGCAGCTTCGCGCAATTTGACAGTTACGTCAATGGGAACCTTGCATGGCGCGGGATTTGAAAGCTGTCTTCTCGGCAATGGGTGCGCGACTTGCGATCGCGCGCAACGAAGTCGGCTTGACGCAAACCGCCATGGCGGACGCGATCGGCGTCTCACACCGCGCCTATCACAGCTACGAAAAAGGCCAGCGCGGCCTTCCTGTTGAGGCCTTGGTCGCGATTGCCGACAAGTTCGATGTAGACGCAGCGTGGATCCTTTTGGGCACAAAATCTGTTAGGGCCGCGCATGACTTCGAAGCGCTAAAGAGGATCGAGATTTCGCTCGATCAACACCTCACTGAGGAAAACATCAGAATTAAGAGCGAGAAACGCGGAGCAATCGTAGCTCGTTGGTATCAGTCACACGTCGAAGGCCGTGAAGTCAGTGACGACGATGTGCACACGTGGATTGAATTGGTAAGGGATTAAGACTGTGAAGCATGCGAGCAAAAACTGGCGCCAAGTCAGACGTGTTACGTTGGAGCGGGCGCAAAGAAACATTGTCCACCCTTTGCTGTCTGTCCAGACCGCCTTTTTGGTTGCTATCTCAATCTATTTCGGCGGGCTTCTTCGCTTCTCAATCTTTTACACGGGTTCTTCCGAGTTCTTCTTGTTTGATGTTTTTCAGGCTGTCACTTTGGTGGCTTCTTCGATCGCAATCATGCTTTTACTCGGGCCCGTCGTTATTCTGTGTATGCTATCTCGACGCTTTGAGCGCCTTCTCGGGGAACAGTAGGATCCGTAAAAAGCACGTCTCAGATGCCATTTTCAAAAGAGCGAACAGAACTCATACTGTCCCGCATTAGGGGCAAGCTAGACTCAAATTCAGTAAATGATTGGGAACGATCGTTCCTTCAAAGCATGGAAGCTTTGTTCTTGCGGCATGGGCTCAAGACCAGTCTTAGCAAGGCACAATACTCGAAACTCCACAAAATTCTGAAGCTCGAACGCCCAAAAAGCGACGACAAATCCATTGCTGTATCGCCTCAACAGGTTGGGAAACCAAATCCCTCTTCGGCGCAAAGGCCCGCCGTTAGGACCGTACAGCAACGATCTCAACCTCGGAAACGGACTACGTCACCGGCGCAAATCATCTATGCGCCGAAACGCGCAATTCGTAGTGCCCAACGAAAGCTGTTTTTCCCAATCGTCCTTGTTATGGGGATTTTGGGCCTACTGAGCGCTTTGTTTGATGGTGGGTCATCCAGCGTTCAAACTCGCTCAGCCGATAGTTCGACATACGCGATTGTAACCGGGAGCAGCGTCAATCAACGTGAAGGCCCTTCAACAAACAATCGGGTAATGGGCCAGCTGCCAGAAGGCACGAGAGTACGTGTTCTCACCGTTCAGAATGGTTGGTCGCAGATCGCCTCTCCACTCGGGACGGGCTGGATGTCATCCAACTACCTAGCCGCATCAAGAAGAAGTGTTCCCACGTCAACAAATGATAATCCAGGCAGTAGAACGATTGGCGCTTCTGCAGTTCGCGTCATTGATGGCGATACCGTAGCGATAAGAGGTCAGCAGGCAAACGTTCGGCTGGTTGGGTTTAATGCCCCAGAAACCGGCTCCCCTGCATGCACCGCTGAGCTCCAGCGCGGACAGCAAGCAACCAATCGTTTACGAATTCTCTTACGCGAAGCTGGATCTATTCAATTTCAACGGGTGGCTTGCTCTTGTCGCCCTGGAACCGAAGGAACACGGGAGTGCAACTATGGCAGACAATGTGGTGTGCTTTCAGTGGATGGTAGGGACGTGGGAAGAATTCTGATTGGTGAAGGCCTAGCTGTGCCATACCGTTGTGGTGCTACGAGCTGCCCGCCACGGCCAGGAAACTGGTGTCGATGAAGCTAAAATTCATTGCCTAAAGCGAAGATTTTGGGGTCATCGTTTTGTCGGCACTTCTACCGGCCACGCATGGGCGGCCCTAACCGGACATTGAACAATGGCTTGAAATCCTCTTTGGGCTAAGATGCATTGATGGAACAACGCAAAAGATAGCGCTTGTGTAAGGAGTAAAGACGGTGGTGAATCGGATTGAAAAGATTGAGGATGGCAGAGTAACAAAAACTGCGGAGAGATATCCCCGCGATGGAGGACATTTCTTTGAATGCTTCGAGCCAGATCAAACAATGAACCCGGTCCGGTTAAACTCTCTGGACGATGTGGCGGATTTCCTTCGTGCGGTGCCGAACCGACGCGTGCGGATGGAGCCTGGTGCGGCCATGACATCGAGGCATATTTTCATTGACGGAGAACCGATCTGATATCCCGGCCCAAAGCCGCCATCGGATTGGGATTAGACTGAGGTCCGGTTCGCACCATCAGGATTGGCGGAAACCCTCATAGGGATGATTGCAGGAAACCCTCCCTCCGGATCGCGGCAATACCTACGATCCCCAGAATACCATCAGCTGGCATCAGTCTCCAAGTCATCCTCGGTGTGTTCAGTCTTGCGACTTTCGCCTATGGCATGCGCCCAGCAAATGGATTCCCAACGATTGGTTCCTGGGTGCACTTTTGATAGCAAGTCTTCTTGATTGACGTAAAATATTGAGGCTAATGAATGCGAGTCGTTTTGCTAGGAGCTGGTGCATCGAAGAGTTATGGCGCTTCGCCGACTGGGCAAAGGATGCCAATCGCCAACGACTTTTTCCCTACCTTCTTCAAATTGGACGCAGCGGCCAACCCTTGGGTTCTGCGTGACGGGCTGATTCACTACCTTCAGTCGCAGAAAGGTATCACGGACACAGATGCCTATCTCGCAGCAGGTGTAGATATAGAAGAGATACATAGCGAGATTGCTGCCAGACTGGCGAGTGTTGAAAAAGAAGAAGGGGGTTTTGATCGCATAGTTCTTTCGAAGCCCTACAACCAATTGATATTTCTTTTTGCGACGACACTGAATGAGATCGCCAACGGACCAGTATCGCAAAGTCACATCGATCTTGCGAATTCGCTTCGACCAGAAGATGTCATCCTGACTTTTAACTGGGACACTCTTATGGATCGCGCGCTGATGAAGGCTACTGACTGGGTGCCTGATAGTGGGTACGGAATTACGCCACATCGACTATTCCGCGATGGTTGGGTCGGTCCAGAAGAAAAGTCATCGTCCAACAAACTAATAAAATTACATGGCTCGGTGAACTGGCTGACCGCTCATCCGATATACGAGGGTGAGGAACTGGTTCTGACGCACGCGCTTCCGGCGGACTCATTATTCGTCTATGAACATGCTACGCGTCCCTACGCGACACATGCAGGCAGATATGCAGACGGCTATGCCCCAATGACTTACGGTTATTACCCACCCAATTTGACTGATGTTCCAGGTCGTTCGGCACCGGACGGCTACGTTATTGTTAAGGTTCAACCTAAAATGCCTTGGATGCCAGAAGGACAAGCAGGGACGCAGGGTCTTGCTTCGATGCCGTTGATCATCCCACCGGTAAAGGAGAAAAGCTACCAGTTCTTCGGCAGCTTGTTTGAGGAACTTTGGCGCAAGGCAAGCGACGCTCTGGAAGTTTGCGACGAGGTGCTCGTGATTGGCTATTCATTTCCTAAGACTGACCTAAAAAGCCTCGACCTATTTAAGGACGCCTTTTTTCGGCGTGGATCTGTCCCTCGCGTCACGATAATTGACCCTAACCCAACGCGACCGAAAGAGGTTTTTCAACTGGAACTTGGCATCCCTGAAAGTCATTTGACAGTGGTAGAAAGTCCTTTTCTGGGTGCGGAAACGATTGGCCCCGTTTTTGGGAACTGATGACGCGGCGGATGCGGCGCTCAGTCATAGACATTGGAATGGAACGCCACTCGAAGGTCCGCTTCGGCGACCTCCGACGTTGACCATGCCGCGATGCGGAAAGTCCGCTCTCCACCCCTCGCGCAGGCGAACGGTACCTCGGTAGTGCTCGACCCAAACCGGATCTTGGACCCGCGGTCGAGATGCTGCGGTCGCAACCCGTATCGCCGCCATTCGACGTCGAACCTATGCTGATGCAGCATTTGCTCACCGGAAGTGTGATTATGGCTGCAAGACGTGCTGTATTCTTGCTATCCCAAACACCCAGTTCAGGAGGCGTTTTTGATCTTCCAGGGAGGTCATGAGACCCGCATCCGCGTAGTTTGCGACAAACTCCGCATTGATCTGTCGCCACATCTTGATTGCCTCTGTCTCAATAAATTTGGGTTCAGGTGCCGTTCCGGACTTCACTTGCGCGGCCAGGCAATAGGCGGAACATCCTGCAACTTCAAAGTTGACCTGAGCAACACCGAAACCAATCGTCCTGAGAAAGCTCGCAAGGTGATGGGCGGGCACTGGAACGGCCTCCTGTTCTGGCATTAGAAGCGGATAGATCTCCGAGGCAATCAGGACACCTTTTCTCTCCGCAAGTATGGCGTGGATGGCGCTCATTGCTTGCGCAATCTCTTCAGGCCGCAGCACGTGCAATACGTTAGTCAGGAGCACAACGTCGGCTGACATGGCCGACAAATCCTCAACGCTTGTAGCGATAGTTACATCCGGATCTTCGTCGTGAAGTGTTTTAAGTTTCGCTCCAGTTTCTTCGTTTGGCTCGAATAACGTCCATCGGATTCGATCCGCGGATTGTGTCTTGCGGATTTCCTTGACGGTTCGCCCACGACCAGCACCCCAGTCGACCACTTCAAGCGCCGTCATCCCGGAGAAGTACTTCTCAAGGAAAGTACCTATCTGTGCGGATTGCCTGTCTGGGTAGGGGCTGTTTCGGGCGGGAGCTGCGGCGCATTCAAACGCCGTTGCCATTGCCAGTTTATCGGTGCCGGACGTTAGCTCTGTGCTTGACGCCGCCTGAGACAAAAGCCGGGCATCGGCGATGTCAAATAGCTTGTAAGTGTATGCCAGCCGCCGGAAGTCATCTTTCAGTCTGGTGAATTTTCGCCTTGGGATGGGCTGCGACGGGCGGCGTACGATGCGCGTAGGTCCAACGGGATCACGGACGTGTTCGAGTTCTACAAAGTAGACATCATCAACGGCGCGACCGAAAATCATGTGCGGATGATGAGATGCCAAAATGGTTTGTGGCACGTGGTCTTTGAGGAATTCCAGAACATCCGAGATGTACCTGGGATGGAAGAAGTTCTCGATTTCATCGTATGCACATACGTCAGGCCGGTCGACCGCAATCTCGGTCATGATCGTGAACAATGACTTCTGGCCATCGCTCCAGTCAGGGTAAGGCGCTACAACGCCATTGCCCCAAACCAAAACCAATTCAATGCCTTTTTCGTGCTTCCGAAAACCCAATGCCGCGTTGGTGACCTTCAAGAAGACCCGCAGGAAGTCATGTTTGACGACATCCAGCATGAAGAGCGCTTCTTCGTCGTCAGGTACCAGTTGATGGACGGACTGCAGGCTGGCTCTTTCCTGGCCGTAACCGAGTTGACCCCATCTCGACGCGGCAGTTCAACAGGGCCTTTGGCGTCGCCTGCGACTTCGCTGAGATCAAGAAGAAGGTATCTCCGCATACATTGCGGCACAGCTTTGCCACCCATCTGCTCGAAGGTGGAACCGACATCCGGGTCATCCAGGTCCTGCTCGGACACGCCAAGCTGGAGACGACGACGATCTACACCAAGGTGGCGACCAAGACGATCCAGGACGTCACCAGCCCGCTCGATCTGCTGGTGAGACGGGAGGCTGGTTCCGGCTGACCTCGGTCTCATGTCCCGTCCCAAACTGGAGGTCGCGGATATCTTCCGCACCCATGGTGATACGTATCGCCGTGACCATGCCGGGCACCTGAACCTGCCGCAATTGAAGGTGATGTCCTCCATCGAGTCCTGCCGGACCGCGGCACTCGGTGGCCATGTTGCCGCTTGCACCAAGTGCGGTCATCGGCACATTGCCTACAACTCCTGCCGCAATCGACATTGCCCGAAGTGTCAGAGGGCAACCGCGCGCGATTGGATGCTGGCGCGGATGGAAGACCTGCTGCCGGTGGAATACTTCCATGTGGTCTTCACGCTGCCCGCGCCGGTCGCGGACATCGCTTACCAGAACAAGGCGGAGGTCTATGGTTTGTTGTTCAAGGCCTCGGCTCAAACCCTGCTGACCATCGCCGCCGACCCCAAGCATCTGGGCGTAAGGATCGGCATGACGTCGGTGCTGCATACATAGGGCTCAGCGAAGACGCACCACCCGCATGTGCATGTCATCGTGCCAGGTGGTGGGCTGTCGGCAAATGGAGCCCGGTGGGTCGCTTGCCGCCCAGGGTTCTTCCTGGCGGTGAAGGTGCTATCACGGCTGTTCCGGCGTTTGTTCCTCGAAGGGCTGACCAGGTTGCACAAGACGGGCAAACTGAAGCTCTTCAACAATCTGTCGGGGCTGGCCGATCCCGATACCTTTGCAACCCATCTCGCGCCGCTGCGCAGGACCGAATGGGTCGTTTACGCCAAGCCTCCCTTTGGCGGACCCGAGGCCGTGCTGGCCTATCTCAGCCGCTACACGCACCGCGTCGCCGTCTCGAACCACAGACTGATCAGTACCGATGGCGACACGGTGTCATTCCGCTGGAAGGACTACCGCATCAAGCGCAGGGACCGCATGAAGACCATGCGCCTGCCCACGGACGAATTCATCCGCCGCTTTCTGATCCATGTGCTGCCCATCGGCTTCCACCGCATTCGTCACGCGGGTTTCCTCGCCAACGGCATCCGCCGGGACAAGATCACGAGGATCCGGCGCTTGCTCGGCAGTGAGTCAGAGCCGGATCAAATGGCCGAAGAAGAGGCACCCACCGGTGCTGACGAAGCGGATCAGCTTCCGCCTTGCCCGAAATGCGGCGGCCCGATGCGTATCATTGAAACCTTCCGACGCGGCCAACTCCCGCGATCCCGCGCACCGCCATGGGAGCAAGCCGCATGATTCAACCGTCACTCTTGGTTCCACTATCCGGAGGAACCGGACCAATCGTTACGGCTCTTCCTCAGAAATCCGGCACTGCTGGAGGTCTACGGCAACAGCAAATGGCTCTTCGGCAGCACCGACCCGGACAGATCAGCCGACCGAAGTGGATTGGCGGCGCAAGATGCCAGGCTCAGACAATCGACCCTCCAAGCCTTGAGCCACTATCCCCATAGCACCGAAATCCGCCCGCGCTTTCCTCCTTGTCAGATTTGTCGCCGCTGCAGCTCACGCTTACAGCAGCCACAAACCTTAGACGAAGCTGCAGCCAGCCCGCCAGAGGTAAAGACCATTTCGAGGTTTAGAACGGCAATTCGTTAAGTAAAACAGGCTGAGGTCCCTAAAAGCTCTGAAAAACACGGATATCATTACGAAATTCTTGGTATCGGAGAATGATCCCTGCGATCTTATGCGGCAGGAGCCGTGGGAAAGGCATCTACAAAGATTGAGCCTTTTATAGCAAATAGACGCTTTCCCACGAATTCAAACCAACGCTAAATCACAAATCGGGCGAAACGGCCTGAGACGTTTTTTGCAGTTCCAGATCCTTCTTGATTTCAGCGTCCAGCTTCTCTCGACGTGCGCTCCAAATTTCTGACCGCACGGGGTCATATGCATACATCGAAGCTTGCATGAACCTGAGTAAGCCTTCTTCGGACGGGTGGATGTGGTAGCGGATCGAAAACCCGCATTCAGAAGAAACGCGTAGTTTTAGATACTTGGTTTCGGGTTCGATGCGCGCCGGTTTCCCTTGATAAATTTCAGTAAGGGATGTCTCTAACTTCTCGCGTTCAAGCAAAACGAAGCGTGAATCCAAGTAATCAGACGTGAAGCGTGACTGGCAATTTTGACCGCTCTTCGCATCAAGCAGCGTCCCGTTTGGAGCGAAGTGCCATTCATAGACATACCCAGCGCCGGATCGGTCCGTGATTGTTGGCGTGCCGTAGGAACTTAGAAGTGCTTCCGTGACGGCCTCGAAGCGCGGGGCCTGCTCTTTTTGTGGTTCTTGGTATCGGAACACCGCAACCACTTTGCCGTTCACACCATAAACACCGAGGTCATCAAATGAAATGGAGCCCGAACCGTCCGGGAGCTTTTGCGGTGCAGATGCTTTCAGGTAGGTGGCGGATTCAAAGTAGTTGGTACTATTGGTCACTCCCATCATTCCCATGCTGGACCGGCTAAAGCGAGATAGCTGGCCTCGGTCCTGAATGCGTGTGTAGCCCGGAATTTCAGCGTCGGTGGTGGGCATCTTGTCGCCTAGAGCGATACCTTTGATCACCGCCACCTCAGGCACCTTCGAAGTCCAGCCTTCGCCCATGTCTCCGGAAATAAACGGAAGGGTCACTGGCTTTGGATTGGAAGACAGGGCAAACGTTAGGTCACCATTGTCTGGGTCACGAGCGCCTTGGAACTGGCCGCCGCCGCAGCTGCTTCCATTCTTGCCGACCAAGAAAACCTCGGACGTTTCAGGCTCAACAACGTATTCGCACCTCCACGGAACACCATCTACATCAATTCGCACGCCACTTGGGGTGACCGACACCAAGTAATCGGCGTAGCCCATCCCCGTACTGAGCTTCGCCCCGTATTCACCTTGAGCATTCGCGACGAAGTCCGAAATCGACGTGGCTTCCAAAGCTTTTTGCTGTTGCGCGACCTGGGTTACTTCTGCCAGACGCGCTGCATATTTATCGGCCGCTTGAAACTTGATTTTGGTCCCGCGACCGTCCGCTCCGATCCAGACACCATTGCCGTCGCTGGATAGTTCCAATTGCCCTTGCGAACAATCGTCCAACGCAAAGAGTGGTGTGCGAGTGTATGTTCCATTTTCGCCTGAGATTGAATAGATGCACGTTGTCTTTTGGCGGTTGTCCAAAGAGACAAAGGTCCCATATTCATCGGAAAATAAAAGAAGCGAGGTGGAAAACCCGACGTTTGCGGAATGCACAGGGGCAGACCCTAAAACTTGCGGCAGGTCTTTTGATGTAATCGTCTCCAGTGGGCTGAGGTTATAAACACATCCCTCTTCTTCACCAGAGACGCTTCCGGTGCTGTTCTGGCGCAAGGTGATCGCGTCTATCGATGCAATGTCGCGGTTATTGGCCAACTCGCGTGCCGGCGAGAGCAGAACCCCATCAGGTCCATCCTCAACTCGGAATACGGTATCGTGAACGTTGACATATGGCCTGGCGCCACTGGCATTCCCAAAAGTGGAAATCCACTGGCGCGCAAAGAGCGATTCGCCCTTTTTGACAAAAGAGAACACGGCGCCATAGGTTTTTGCTCCATTGCGGCATGAATACTCGCCTGAGAGTGGTTTACTGAAGTCGAAGGTGGTTTCAGCGGCGATCACTGGCCCGCTTGCGACCAACATAGCGCCAGCAGCAAAGAGATATTTGAATTCTTTCATTTTCAGGGGTTTCCTTGACTGAAATTTATAGGGCCAGGTTAGCCCTATTGTTCTTCGTGTAAACCGTGTGTTCAGCGGGCGATGAAGCCGAAAGCGCCGACGCTTTGGATCGGTTCGCATTTGAATGCGACCATGCCACCCGAAATGATGCGGGCGAGCACCCAGACTGTGGTGAAAATGGCGAGCGGCACCGCCGCACCCAGTCCGATCAGCGTGACGGAGGTCGCAAAGATCGCGACGCTGAGGGCAAGGGAAATCCAGAAGGTCTTGATCTGGAAATCTACATGGGTGTCGAGCATGTCGTCCTTGCCGCGCGAGATATAGGCGAGGATTACTGCCGCGAGCGGTGCGAGGACGGGAACGAGAAAGCCAAGGGCAAAGAGCCCGTAGACAATCTTTGCGGCGATCAACGGATCGGCGGGGGCGGTCGATTTCAGGTCGGTCATTTGGGTCTCCTTCGACAACTGTGAACCAGAGCGAACGAGCCGTAGGGACCAAGGCGCAACGCCTGCGCCGGATACATACATGCGGGTCTGGTCGTCCCTACGGCGTGACCGTTCGCATGGTTACCCAATCATGAAAGAGTGCGAGGCGATTTGCGCAGCGTTGCGGGATGTTTCGGGCAGGGTGGTTTTTGCGCTTATGTCAGCCGGACAGCACGAGAAATTCGAGCGTGTTGGTGCGGAAGGTGGCCGAAGGGTGTTGTTTGAGCCAGTCGAGGATGACGCGCGCATCTGCGTTGTGCAGCCTGAGGGCCTTGGTCTGAATGTTCATATCGTCGGCCAGTACGTCGCTCTCGGAAGGATAGAAGCAGTCGATAAGCTCTTGGTCCCCTTCGACAACCACGAGTGTGTAGCTGCCCGTGGGTGGCATGATGGGCAGGGCCTCTGAACTGCTGCGCGGCAAGAGGAAGGTGTTCGCGCCCGCAGGCGTGTCCTCGATTTCCGTTTCGGGAAAAGGCTCGCTGGGGCTGAGGATGTCGATGGTCATCCAGGCGTCGCGTTTTTGTTGGAGAACCGCGATATGGCGCCCCTTCCGTCCGCGCACTTTGATGCGCACCTGCTCTCCGACATAGAGCGAACGCGGCTTGGGGGCCGCGTCGGTAGGAAATCCGATCCCGCGCTGAGGGCGGGCTTTGATGATCTCGATCGGCAGCCCGTGTGTGTCTTGGGCGGCGGTGAGTTTTTGAAACAACGTGATAAGCGGGTTGTCGCCGTGAATGCCGACGCCGCGATCAGACAACTCGCGGCGAAAGGCGACGGGGTCGTCGATCTCAAATAGGGACTCGTCGAGTTGGAATTGGTTTAGGTTGTAGGCCATCAGAATAGCATTCGCCTCCGATCCCCGTAACACCGTGCTGCCGTTTCGCCGCTGCGAGATGCCCGATGCACTGACGTCAAGAACATCCGCAATGAACTTGTTGTTCAGCATGTGCTGGGGAAACGATCCGCCGAGCACTTTGAAAAGCTCGTCGAGTTGCCAGTCGAAATCAGCCACGGGGAAATCCTTTTGTTTTCGTCACTGGTCCGTCCATAGCCGAACCTTAGCGCTCATGTTTTGCGGATAGTTTCGCCCGCTTTCGCGTTTGGGTCACGGGCAAAAACACTGAAAGGCCGCCCAATGGTGTGGGGCGTTGAAATCGGGGGACGACCTCAGAGCGTGTGCGGCTATTGCAAGCGACTGATCGGGGGTGTGGCCCGCGTGGTAGGCTTGGTGAAAGGCGAGGGAGAAGGTGGCTGTCGCGGCATCATCGACGGGCCAGAGCGCGGCCACCACGGCACGAGCGCCGAGTGCATTGAGGTGGGCGGCAAAGCTGCCTGTGCCGTTCACGCCCGCGCTGGAACATCCCGCAAGGAATACGAGATCCGTGCCGCTCAGGTCGAGATCACGGTTGAAGATTGCCGTGAGGGGGAGTGGCTGTCCATCTTCGCCGCGTACCGTTGAGCCGTCGAGATGGCCTTCGACCATGTCGAAGTGACTCGCAATATGCAGAACTTTCGGGCGGTTCTTGAGGGCGGCCGTCAGAGATTGGGTGTTGAATTGTTCGAGCGCCTTGGAGGCGGGACCATACAGCGCCTCGAGTGCAGTGCGCTCTCGGGCAACGGCTTTCAGCGGGGCTGCACCGCCACCGTGAGTGAGGGCGAGACAAACTGACCCGCGTCCCAATTGCGGGGGGACCATGCGCGGCGCGGCGCCTGTTCTGAAACTCACCGCTCGGTCGAAGCCGAGGGGCTGACCATTCAGGCAAATCGCCGTAAACGGCAAGGTGCGTAGAGCGCCGTCAGCGGAAATGGCGATGTGATCGGCGTCTAGGATCACGTCGCTCACCCCGTCGAAAAGCTGCTCCCCGAGACGTCCAAACTCGGATTTCGGATCAAGTCCGCGTCGAAGCTTGTCTAGGGTGATCTGGGCGAGATGGGCCAAATCAGATGCTGAAGCGCGCAACACTTCGCGCACTGTCTCTCCGTCCTTCGAAAATAGCCGTAGGACTTCATTGCCGTTTTGGAAGACGCCCAGGCTCAAAGTGGGGCCATAGCCTGAAGGCATAGGTGCCGACGATAGCGGCGGGTGGAGCCGCGCAGCAAGAATGTGGTCCACATATGACTGAGCAGCTTTGGCCCCGCCAACGACGTCAAGACGAAGTGCCTCTGCTTTGCGGGCCATCTCCCGCACCTCCGCGTTTGGGGCCCAGTCGTCATAAAGGTTGCGGGCGATCGACAATCCGTGACGGAGGCTTTCCCGAAGTGCCGCCAATTCACTCGCCGCTTCCAGAAACCCGTTGGTCGCCAGCGCGGTCTGGGCGGGAGTCAGGGCTTCGAGGATACTGGCCCGAAGATGATCCGCAATCCCGCGGCGGCGGGGCAGCGTGGCGCGTAGGGTGTCGATCTTGTGCAGGAAGGGCACGGCCATCAACAGAGCTGGGCCGTGATGGCCAAGGTCCCCAAAGGCGGCACAGAGTGTCCCGCGCAAAGCCCATAGATGTTCGTCCGCCTCAAGCGTGCAGGTGGCCATGAGGGCGTTTTGAACGAGGTCGAAAGACGCTACGCCGTTGGCACGGGCCACTTGCAGCCGCACCAAGGCGTCTTCGGCCTGCGCGTATGCCCCTTGTGGTTTGGCGGGGAGAATGCCTTCGGCAAGGTCGGGTTTTCCGAGGTGCAGGTAATTGAGCGCCGCAAAGCGACGGATCGCATCGGGCATGTCCGGATTGACGCCTTCGGTAAAAGCGATGGAGGCGTCGACCGCGTGCATGAAGGCGTCGACATCCGGCGCGTAAATCGGGCGGTAGAGGCGGGCAAGAGTGAGATTGAACTGCAAGCGCGCATCATCCGGATACGCCTCTCCGATACGCTCTGCATGACGCATAAGGCGCGCGCCTCTCCGATCATCTCCAAGCTCATATGCCGATTGCACGGCATTTGTGAGCACTAGGAAAAGGTCAGTTGGCTGGTCTTCCGAGCGCAGGTAGATTTCGCCCGCTCGAGCGAATGTCTCGCGTGCCAAGTCCAAGTGGCCTTCCGCACCTTGGACCATCCCCAAGATGTTGAGCCAGCGCGTGACCTCGTCGCCATGCGCGGCGTCTCGCACCTCTGGGTCTGGATGCCTCAGGTCGGGAGGCATGGACATCTCCACCATCTGGGCTGCACGTGGTGTGTCGCCGCCATCGATAAAAACGGTCGCAAGGGCGCGGCGCAACCTGCGAAGATGGAAGGTGTCGGCGCCAGGGAGATCGATTGTCCCGCCGCTTGCATCGCTGCATTTGGCATGCAGGCTGTCGATTACGTCCCGCGTCAGCCCGCCCTGATTTCGTCGCCCCGTGACCTCGTCATAGAGTGCAACGGCCAGGTCGTCGGTGAAGGTGGAAGGCGGCTGGGACAAAGCGAACGCAACTCAACGCAAAACGGGGATGATTAAGATCGGGTTTATTGGCCTCAAATGGAGGTTCATTATGACCAGCGTAGAGTGGGAAATTCCGTCGTTCAAGCCCGAGGCTGCCGTCTCGGTCTGTCAGGGGCCATTGTTCTTGGACCTTGCGCCCAAGATTGTAGATCTGCTCGGCTCGAGCGATCCTTATGCCTTCACCGTCACGGGGCTGCGGCTCACCCGTTTGCCTGTGCTGCCCGATCTGACGGTGATCGAAGCGCAACTGCAGACGCAAGCTGGCCCCGCACTGGCCCATGTCGGTTTGTTCGACGGCCAATTGGTGCGGCTTGATGATCGGTTGCCAGTTCTTGACCGTGCGCTTTTGCAGGGGGCGGACTGTGTCGAACGTAGCTTTGCTTTCTCCGACTGGCTCGACTTCGTGCTCCTGTCCTGCACCTTGATGCGTCCGCATAAGGCCCTGTTCCAGATTTGTCGGACCCGCGAAGACTATCGCCGCTTCTACGCCCTGAGCGATGATGCGCTCGCGGACCTGCCTGATCCGTCTGAGCTGGAGTTTCCCGTGACGGTTGAGGCCGACCAGCCTGTGACCCTCTACATGACCCACAGCGAGGCGGTGTTTTCCGTCGATCTCAAGCTGCAAAAACACGGGCGCTTGGAAATGCTGGACGACCGCATGGTGAAGGAGCTGCCACCGCAGCGCATCCTGCCCGGTCGGTATGATTGGCTCTATCGCGCGGAGGATGTGAAATGATCGAAGCACGTAAAATGGATGCCGTGTGCCTGGGCTCCGCAGTTCCGCTCGGGCCGACCCATGCCGTGGGGTTTTCCGCCTCAGGCGCCGCGGGCGCAGGGCGCAAGGTCTATATGGGCCGCGAAGATCACAGCATCACCTTTGCCCCGACGGGGGCTGGGAAGGGCACAACGGGTGTGATCCCCTTGCTGCTCTCGCACGAGGGGCCTGCAATCGTGTTTGACCCCAAAGGGGAGGCTGCACACGTCACCGCCGCCTATCGCCGCTCTCTGGGTCAGAAGGTCTTTGTCGTCGATCCGTTGGGAGTGACAGGGCTGAAACAGGCGCGGTTTAATCCCTTGGACCTGATCGATCTGACGCGTGAAGACTACTACGACGAGGCGCGGGCACTAGCCGATAGTCTGCTCCTACCGCCCAAAGATCCCAAAAACCAGTTCTGGCTCAATCAGGCCCGTCAGGTGGTGTCCGCCGTCCTGATCGAGGCTGTCCATCGTGCAGGTAAGACGGGTAATGCCGAGATGGGGCATGTGCTTGATGTCTTCTCGGAGATTGAAAGTGGTCGGTCGGGTCGGCTTGCGGTTTCGGATATGCCCGAAGTGGCGCACGCCTCGCGCCTGTTTGACCTTGGCGCAAATGAAACGCTGGGTGGGATTATGCACTTTGTCCATGAAGCAATGGAGATGTTCTACTCCCGCCCGATCCGCGCCTCTCTGACCAAAAGCAGTTTTCGCCTCGCTGATCTGGTCGAGGGGCGACCGATGACGGTCTATTTTGTGCTCCCTCCGCACATGCTGCGCAGCCATGCGCGCCTGATCCGTCTATGGCTCGGCGCACTCATGCAACTGCTGTCGCGCCGCGGCCGTGCTCACGAGAAATCCACGTTGTTCGTCGTGGACGAGGCGGCCCAGCTCGGCCCGATGGAGATGTTCGTGACCCTGATGACGCTGATGCGCGGCTATGGGGCGCAATGCGCAAGCTTCTGGCAAGACCCCGCGCAGCTCATGGCCTGTTACCCCGACGATTGGAAAACCCTGCGCAACAACGCGCGGCTGATCCATGCCTTCGGCCAAACGGGCCAAGCCGCCATGCGGGATCTGGAAGTGTTTCTGGGCTACGGCGTCGGGAGTCTTGAGAGCGAGATCGGCCGCCGCCTGTGTCAGGTCGACGGCCAACTCATGCGCGCCGAGACGCGGGACTACCGCAGCGATCCATTGCTCGCGCCCCGCGCTGAGGAAAACCCGTTCCACGCGGCGAACCCGTCAGGACGGATCGAACGCCCTGTGCGCAAACTCAAGCGGCGTAAGAGCGCCAAGGGCAAGCGGTCCAAACCAAGCCCCTACAATTCTGCGTGTTGGATGATGGAGGTCGATTTGGAGCCCGCTTTTGCCGAACATTTGCAGGGGGAGATTGATGGCTTGTTTGCAGGCGCGCCCGAGGCAGATCCCGAGCCGCAAGGTTGAGCGATGAGGTGTGCGGGAGGTTCATCCGATAACCAGCAGCAGATAGCTTGCGCTTAAAATGTGCAAACTTCACGGTAAGCTCAGACCAAACAAAATGTGTCTGAGGCCTCTGTTGGCTAGGTGCTGTGGCGGAGCACTACAATTTCGAGATTAGTATAAAATGCCGTTGGGGATCAAGCAAAATACTGGAATTCTATTTCGGAAGAGATAGGCTGTGATTGTTTTTAAAATTGAGGTTTAAGATGGGTATTTTTTGGCATGCGTTGCGCGATGTCATGATTGGATTTCGTGGTGGCGAGGATGGCGCGGTTTCAAAGTACGTCGTTGAAATTCAGGAAGATGGTGTATCGCGACGCAAGACGGAAGAAGCAAACCTACGAGCGCAGGAAAAAATTGCCCAGATACAGGTGAAAATTAAAAAAGAAGATCTTGGGCGCAGCATTTCTGAACTTAAGGCAAGAAAAGACAAGTCGGAGGAAATCTATCGCCGGACTCAGAAGCGCATGGAAGGTAAATTCGCACCCCTAAATATGCTGGAAGAAGAGTTTGAGAGCGCTGAAGCCGAGTTCAATCAGTGGAAAGTCGCGGTAGGTCGACCGCCGTTTCGTGCAGACTTCCAAAGCATGAGTGATCGCATCCGTTATAGATATGAGCCCGAGATGGATGAGGGAGGGGGTGTCAGAGAATTCGTTTCAGGGGTTGATTTTTCCCAGTGGGCGAACAAAAGGCGCCGCTTTGTTTCTTCTATTTCAGGAATACTGGGTTATTTCTTTATTCCTCTAGACATCCTTTATGCTTTGCCTGGTTTTCAAGTCGTACTGAGCGATAGAGGTTACGCGATAGCTGCTGCACTTTTATTGGGTTTTTTGCTTTACGGATTGGGTGAAGCAATCGCTTACGCTTTTGAGCGAGTTTCGACTGAAAAAGTTATCGAAGGCGAAATACGAAAAACACTCAATTGGACATATGTTTCGTTGCTAGGTTTAGTAGCGGCTATGGCGATTTCAGTTATTTACGGTGCGACGACCATTAGATCTGTGGTGCCTGAAGCGAATATCAGTCTGATCGAACAAAGGCAGATAGAATCGGCGTTAAGTCGTTTGGAGACGTCCCCCCTGTTGGAAAGCAACCCCGAGGAATTTGGGGCTGCGGTTGACGAGCTTAACCAAAGGCTAAAGAACAACGCTGAAACGCAAGCTGGAATTCGATTGGTTGCTCTTCCCCATATGTCTGCGGATGCTTTGATAGCATTCACTTTCTATGCATTCTCGATTGTTTCTATCGCAATCAAACGTGTCGCCAATCGAGATCCTGTTTTTGAATACCATTTGGCGGCTCTTCATCGTTACAAATCGCACTCCCAATTTTTGATGGCGAAAATTTCTCAAGCATCCGGCGAGGCAAAGTTTGATAGCATAATGGCTGACCTCGAGATGAGAATTCAAAACGACGAAAGTGTCTTGGCGAGCGGTGTGTCACCCAATGAAGCAATCCAGACGGAAGCGGAAATGATTCGAGCGAGAATTGAGGCCAATGAGAGTTTTATTGCCCTTAAGATTAAGCAAGATGCTTTGACCTATGCAAAGTGGCTTAAATTCTGGACCAGAAGAAATAGCTCTATTGAGGAGTGGAGCCAAATTTATTCCGGAGAACTGCAAGCATGATTTTTTCATATTCACACACTGTCCGAAGAGGAATTTTCAGTGGATTTTTCATAATTTCATTGGGGCTCTTTCCAGAACATTTATTCGCACAGGCTGCGTGTTCAAATGAGCGTCAAATTGTTCTAATAGACAGGACCTCCGTACCCAACGAAGCTGAAAAGCGAGCGATGGACGAGGGTTTGAGGGTGCTGTTCTCACGAAGTGATTTCAAAGGGGAAGTTCAATTTGCCGAGATCCGAGGCTCTCAATTGAGAACTGAGTGGTTTTTCAACACATGTGTACCAGAGTACAATCCGTCACCATTTTGCGAAGAGTATTTTGATAGCAGAAGTGCGGAAACCTCGAATTGGAAAAATGACCCCGTTGGTGCGATGTTAGATTTCCTTTTCCCATCTGATGTTGCCCGAAGCAGTTCAGAGGCGCTTGAGTGCTTGAGTGAGGAGGCACGTTACAACGAGGAACGAAAGGCTATTCAGGAAAGCGCCTTAGAGGCGGTTCTAGATGTGGCGAAAAAGCCTGTCCCTTCTAGCGAAACAGCGATCGCAAGAAGCATTGTTAGAGTGGCGAGGTCACATTGCTCAGAAATGGACTGTGATCTCTTTGTTTTCTCAAATCTATTAGATCACGGCTGGCATGACATTCTGGATGCAAGCGACCCTAACGTGCTGGGGGCAGAATTTGCACGAAAAGAAATTTCCGAGCGGTCTGTGGATGCAAAATACCGAGACATTGTAGTTTGGGGGTTCGGGTTCAACGAATTAGATGGCGAGAGGAAATCTGAATTAGAAACAACAAATCCTGGAGCAACCACTGTACTACGTAGATACTGGACGGGCTTCTTTGGCGAGATGGTCTCTGGGTCAGTAGACATAGGTTTTGATATGCCTCAGTGATCACCGTTTTGTTCCGGTCGGGGTGCGTGTTTTGACAAGAATTCCGCACTAGCAGCAATGGTCAATGCCTGCGAGTTGCCGCGCCCCGACCAGACGTGGAGGTGCTGCAGAAGCTGATGGCTTTTGTGAAGGTGCTCAATGCGTCTGGAGACAATGACGGCGCGGCTACGCTGATTATGGCGAACGGCGCGGCTGATAAGAATGGTAGGAGTCCGATTGCGAAGGTGGCAGTCGGGTTGCCCGCTGGCGAGGCGTCGCGCTTCACGGGCTTTGGCCCCGCGCCCGCGTCCAAGAAGGAAATAGCGCGTTTGGATTTAATCGAGGCGCTCTTTGCGGAGATCGAACTCAAAGAGGTGCTGTCCACACTCCGCGATCTCGGCATTTCGGGCAACGGTCCCTGTGTCAACCCGCTCGTCATGTCGGGTGCGCGGATCAAGGGCACGGGGATGTGGAGCTGATATTGGGGGAGTAATGCTCTCAATCATGTGAACCGGCGTCGGCCATGGTATCGCGAAAACGTTGGAGGCTGTGTAAAAGTAAAAGGGGGCGCGCAGCATGAAGCGCTCCCCAATTTATTGGGCCCACTTGTTCGCTCATTTTAACTTTAGGGTTTCGATTTCACGGGCGACAGAAGCCCATTAATTTGTGTCCCCAGAAGTCTGAAAGCTGCCGTAAGTTTGCATTCGCAGCGAACGACCGCTTCCCGCCCCACACAGCACCCCAGCGGTGGCGTTTAACTGTATCTTGGGTGGACCTTCAGTAACAGGAGGCCCAAGGTCACCAACAGGGTTTCGACAAGGTTAAGAGAAATTGAGCAAAGCGTATTATCAAGCACCAGTAGGCGACTTCTGCGTTGAAGACGGATCTTCCATTTTGGGGAAACTCACAACCCATCACCGGCATGAATTGGAACATTTGCAGCGCAATGCATGGATAGACCAAATTCGATACCTTCAACTTTCACTGGCATCTATTTTTTCAGGGACGCTCTTTTTTGAGTTCATCATACCTCGCATGGGCAAGCGCGCCGATTGCATTCTCCTTGTAGAAGGGATCGTCTTCGTCATTGAGTTCAAAGTTGGCTCGTCGGCCTTCGATCGACATGCCATCGAACAGGTTTACGACTATGCGCTAGACCTTAAGAACTTTCATGAAGGAAGCCATTCAGCCACAATTGTTCCTGTGTTGATTGCCACGAACGCTGATAACATGGATTTCGTGCTGGAACTCGGGGCGGATGGGGTAGCAACTCCGATCTGCATAGGAAGGTCTGGCCTCAAAGACCTTCTCGCTCAAGCTACAGGGATGCCACGTGAGCAATCCGTTTCATCACCCGATTGGGAGGTATCCGGATACAAACCGACACCGACCATAATCGAGGCCGCACAGGCTCTCTACAAATCGCACGATGTCACCGAAATTTCACGTTCAGACGCGAGCGCTAAGAACCTGAGGGCGACCTCTGACCGTATCGCTGAAATCATCGAGACTTCCAAACGCGATTGCAAGAAATCAATTTGCTTTGTAACTGGAGTGCCAGGCGCCGGCAAAACGCTCGCGGGACTGAATATCGCGGCAAGTCGCGCTGAACGGCATGAGAACGAAAACGCGGTTTTCCTATCTGGCAACGGTCCTTTAGTCACCGTTCTGCGAGAAGCATTGGCTCGGGACAAGGTAGAGCAAGGAAAGGTTAGCGGTGAAAAGATCTCAAAGAAGGATGCTGAGCGGGAAGTAAGTCTTTTTGTTCAGAATATTCACCACTTCAGAGACCACTACCTAAACGATCCAGGCGAACCGTTTGAGCATGTGGTTATCTTTGACGAGGCCCAACGCGCATGGACAACAGATCAAGCCTCAAAGTTCATGCAAGCGAAGCGGGGGCTGGCAAATTTCGATCAGTCTGAGCCAGAATTCTTGATTGGAGTCATGGATCGTCACTCCGAATGGTGCACGATCGTTTGCCTTATCGGTGGTGGCCAGGAGATCAATACTGGCGAAGCAGGTCTTGGAGAATGGTTGAGAGCGGTCGAGAACCGCTTCTTCGATTGGGAAGTGCATGCGTCAACACTTCTGGAAGATCCGCACTACACGGTTTCTCAGGACGCCGTGGAGCTTCTGCGCTCGCCCAAGATCACAAAGCACGAAGATCTCCATTTGTCGGTTTCCATGCGATCCTTTCGCGCGGAGAAGCTCTCTTCTTTTGTGTCATCGGTGTTGGATAGCGATGTATCGTCGGCCTCTGAGGCTCTGACTAGCTTGGGCGGCAGATACCCCGTACTTCTTACGCGTGACCTCGCCTCTGCCAAGAATTGGTTGAACAGCAGGGCGCGTGGTAGTGAGCGGACAGGCCTGGTGGCATCTTCAGGCGCTCATCGTCTGCGTCCCGAAGGGATACATATCAAGTCCGCGATTGATCCCAAAAGCTGGTTCCTGAACGACAGCCAAGACGTGAGATCCTCTTACTACCTGGAAGATGTCGCAACAGAATTTGACATCCAAGGCCTTGAGCTGGATTGGGCAGGCATGTGCTGGGATGCAGATCTCAGAATGGTGGATGGCTCCTGGCAGTTCAATGCATTCAAAGGAAGCAAGTGGCAGTCTGTAAAATCTGCAACGCGGCAGCTGTATCTGCTCAATGCCTATCGGGTTCTTTTGACAAGAGCCCGTCAAGGCATGATCATTTTCGTCCCATATGGAGATCCTAAGGATCCAACTCGCCCACCTGCATTCTATGATCAAACCTATGATTTTTTGCGTGGGTGCGGGATTCCTGAGCTCAAATAGAAAAACAATCTTAAGGCACGACAAGCACCTGCCCGACTTGCATTTCCTTCGCGTTCAAAACTAGCTCACGTATGATGTACTGGCCTGCGCAGCCAGTGATGTGGCGTCGGTAGGTTTTGCCTGTTTGATCGAAGAACAGGCAGCGAATGTCGCTGTAGTCGCCCCAAACGCCGGCGATGGCCATTAGAGGGATGCCTTCGGGCAAGCGCTCGACTTTTTCATAGTCGCGATAATCGATGCCGTATTCTAGGGCTTGCCGGAAACCGAGCTTGAATTGGGTGTGGTCGAATTGCATGTGGTGCCTTTCTGCGTCTTGCAAATTCGTCAAAGCGAGTGTCCCGAGCTCCGGTGGTTCTCACGGGCATCTAGCTCTCGTTCAGCCGCTTCTCGGCGTCTTTCGCTAGTTTCCAGCTGGTCTCTAACCCCGCCTGCAGCGTCGCGTAATTCTGCTCCTCGCGCAGCAAGTCGGCCAATGTGGAGACGGACGTGAGATGTGATTTCATCAATAGCGCCACGCAATGCGCCAAGCCATTCACCTTGCTTTCGATCCTGCTGGTCGAGCGTTTCTCCAAGGCGCGCAATTCCTTGGCTGAGCTCTCGCAGGCCATCACCAACCGTTCGACGGATGCGAGCAATTCGCGCTCCAATGCTGTCAGGGGTGTTGTCGGTGAAATGGTCATCTAAGGCTCCTTGATCTGGATGCAGATGATGGGCGTTTGCGCCATCGTGCAGGTCTTCAATTCCGTTCGGTCCGGGTCGAGCGTCACCCAGGTCTTCCCAGCCTGTTCGATCCGCGTTAGGCCAAGCGCCGTCATCTCCGAGCGCGTGATCAAACCCGTCCAAAACCAACTCGCGATCAGCACCGTCGTGATCCAGACTGAGACCATCGCCACGATCACCCAGGGCGAGATCATCAGCCAGCGCCGGATCGTCTCGCTCCGCCTCTCCAACTCGCTCTTGCTGTCGCTGAGAAAGAACCTGATATCGGTCTCGATTGTATGCAGCGCGCTGGTCGCAATAGTGCTGAAATCGCTCCTGAAGCTCTCCAACTGAGACTCCATCAAGTCGGTGTGGTCGCTCCTGATCGTCTCCAGGTCCGCGTTCAATTTCTCGGCGAGGCGGTTCGGCTTGCCAGTCTTCATGGAAAATCTCTCCTTTCAATCGCCAGCGCTCGCCGGTGTCGGGGTCTTTGGCGGTGATGTAATTCTTGCTGGCACGGGGGATATCAAAGCCCGCATCGGCCAAAGCATCGATCATGCTGGCGCGGTCAATGATGATGCCGACGCTGATCTGATCAAGTATCCAATCGTGCAGCGCTTCGCGCCCCTGCGCACGCGACGGCGCTTCAATCGTTACCCTCACTTCGCGCGCGCGGTCCGGCTCCAAAGGGTCTGCCCAATCGTGGGTCTTGTTCATCAGATCGCGCAGGCTGGAAAAGGCGCACTCATGTCCTGGCGGCGAGATGTTCAGCGCCTTGCCGGTGCTGAGCTCAAGGCGTGGCGTGCAGAAGTGCAGCTCGACATTGCCTTCATGCGAGTGGCGCACCCAGAGACAATCGTATTGATCCCTGTCCAGCCCAGCAAAGGCCAGAGCCTCAAATAGCTCAATGGCCTCTTGTTGGGCGTCGGGACTGGGATCATCGCTCTCGGCAAAGCTGATGACGCCTGCCGTGTAGCTCCACTTGTTGGGGCTCGCATCGATCAGATGACGAGTCTGATCGGGATTGCCGTGCAGCACCTCGGGCAACGGGTCTCGAATCTTGGTTTGCGGCTGGCCGGTATCGTCGCGGATCAGGTTGCGGTTCTCGTCATAGGCCAGAACTTCGCGCGCTGTCAGGTAGCCGACAGGGGCCGCACCGCCGCCTGTGCCAGTGGAGAAGAACGAGATGATCATTCTTCACCGCCTGTGTGTGCCGCCGCGATTTGCGCCAGCTGCCGTTCGATGACCACCAGCTGCGTCGCGACCTTAAGCGCATCGATCTGGCTTGCGCGGCCGGATTTGACCGCGCCGTTGATCCAGCGTGACAGCTGATTGAGGTTGCCGCCGACGCGGGCAATCGCAAAGGTCAGCTTCGGGTCAACACGTGGGACAGGCTTGCGCCGACGTGCCTCGGTCAGCCCCAAGGCCTCGCGCATCAGCGTGGCATTGGGCAGGCCAGCGGCGCGCGCTTTGGCCCTAAGCGCTGCCTTTTCCGACGGGGTGCATCGAAAGATCACGCTCTCGGAAAGGCCCTCTTTGACGCTGCTTGCGCGCGTCTGGTTGGGGTTTGAAGGGGAGGCTTGTCGCCCCTCACAAGTCCCGCCGATGTAATCGGTGGGTAACCTTGCTCTCTGGTCTTTGTGGGCATCGGTCGTGGTCATGCTCTTAACCCCGCCGCTTCGATTTCAGCAGGGCTGACCAGGTTTGCGGCCAGCAAAGCGGTTACCTGGCCGGGCGTGATATGGCGGCACAGTGGATGACGATCTGTGACCCAGTCGGCCAAGCCTTTCAGCAGTTCGGCCTCTTTGGCTTTGCCGGCTTCTCGTGCCTCCTCGACGTCGTGAAGATATTTCAGCCAACGGCCAGAGGAGAACCAATTGTCGGAGAAGCACACCTTCGAACGGGTGAATCCTTCGCTCTCGCTCCCATAGGCCCGCACGGCGTCCTCGAGGTCTTTCGCGTCCACACCGTCGGCCAGGGCTTGGCGGATCTGCGAAAGGCAAACCGCTTTGCCGCGAATGCGATCCTCCGGATAGGCGGACAAAATCTTTTCAGAAACTTCATCCTCCACCGCCGCCTTCGCGTGCGAAGGATTTGGTTTTTGATATGGTTTATATCTGTTCTTATAGGATTTGCCCTCTGGGGCAGATGGCTTGCCCTCAGGGGCAAATGTATCATTTTCCCTTTCGGTCGGATCGATTTGCCCATTTGGGCAAATGGAGTTGCCCAGGGCATACCAACAGGTTCGGTCATAGCGATCATCGCTGAAATTGCCCTTGATGATCAGATCTGCGCTGACCAACTTTTCGAGCGCTGTTCGGATCTGCTTTTCGCTCAGATAGGGGAACAACTCACCAAAAGCCGAGATCGAGTTGTAAGTCCAATACCGACCGTCCCGCTGGTTGCGGCGATTGGCTTGGTTCTTCTCGATCCAGAAGGTGATGTTTTGGAAAATCACCGCCGCGTTCAGTCCCACACGTCCAGCGATTTCGGGATCAAAACTATGGCGGCTCATGATTGACCCCCGAAATGCGCACAAACGTGCGAATTTTGTACAGGTTTTGTACGAGAAATCGGCCGTTTCAGCCGATTTCGCCGCGAAAGCTGGCGGGACTTTTTGCAAGCTTCCGCACAAAGCCCTGTAAATAAGCCATATTTTTCAGGTGGTTTTGGCGACCCCGGCAGGATTCGAACCTGCAACCTGCCCCTTAGGAGGGGGCTGCTCTATCCAGTTGAGCCACGGGGCCTTATGCGCTGTGATCGGATTTACGCGGGTTTGCTTTAACCCGCGCGCAGTTGTTTGTCATCCGCTCTTGGCAGCGCGCGGGGCATTTATGCGCTCTTGCATCCAGCACGCGATGGGTCCGGTTGTTCGCGCTCCACCGTCAGTGCCCAACAATTTCGTTAGAATTGTTGCTTGGTATTTTGAAGACCAACCACAACCCACGGCGCAATTAAGCGCGTTTTAAGAGTGTATCCCTTACGCCTTCACATCAGACCCGCCTTTTTGCGGGCGCTTCTGACCAAGCTCGTGCCGCCCCCAAAGGGCAGGTGCAGTTTGATGTGGTGTAAAGGAAATGCGATGACTCAGACCTCCAACAGCGAAGCGGCGGATATTCGCCCGCGTTCGAAAAACCCCCTGTCGTGGTTCGGCAACCTGCGATTGGCCGTTCGGCTGCCCTTGATCATTGGCCTTTTGGGCTTGGTCGGAGCGTCCGCTTTGACCTTTTCCGCGTTTATGGATGCAAAATCTTTGTTGGAAGCCGAGGTAGAGGACAAATTCCATTCCAATCTCAAAACACGAACAGAAGCTTTGGAGAGTTTGCTCGGAACAATCGAGAGCGATGTACTTACCCAAGCGCAAAACCCCACGGTTCTTAGCGCGCAGCTGTTCTTTGATCACGCTTGGCAAGAGCTGGGCGACGATCCCGAGCGCGCACTGCAATCCGCCTACATCAACCAAAGCCCGTTTCCCGCAGGCGAGAAGGACAAGCTGGACAAGGCCGAAACCGGCACGCGCTATGACCGTATCCATCACAAATACCACGGCTATTTCCGGCGGCTCCAACGATCGCGCGGCTACTACGATATCTTCCTCGTGAACAATGACGGCGATGTGGTCTATTCGGTGTTCAAAGAGGCCGATTTTGCCACCAACCTGAACCATGGCGAATGGTATGACACGCGCCTCGCCGATACCTTCAAGCAAACCACATCCATTGAATCCGGCGAAGTTGCCTTTGCTGATTTCGATGCCTATGGCCCCAGCAACGGTGCGGCGGCGGCCTTTATCGGCACCCCGCTCTTTGCCGAAGACGGCAGCCGCATCGGGGCGATGATTTTCCAGATGCCGAGCGGTAAGCTTTCAAACCTCATGCGTTCGGTCGACGGGCTTGGCGAGACGGGGCAAACCTTCCTGGTGGGCAAAGACCTAATGATGCGTTCTCCAGCGCGCAACGAGGTCGAGGGACCGCATGTTCTGGATCGCATCACCGCCTCTGATCATATCACCGCGGCCTTGGCGGGCACCACCGACGAGTTCATCCATTCAACCGGCATCAACGGTTTGGATGTCTGGGCTTTGGTTGAAACGGTATCGTTCCATGGCGCCGAATGGATGATCGTCATCGAACAAGGCAGCGCCGAGATTTTTGCGCCTGTGCAAAAGCTGCGCCAGAACCTGATCATTCAAATGGTAATTCTTGTCACGTTGGTCGGCATCACGGGCACATTGATCGGGCGCAGCGTAGCGAAGCCGCTTGGCGATGTCGGACGCGCCTTGAACCAAATGACGGACGGCGAGTTGACGGTGCAAATCCCCCATCGTGACCGCAGTGAGGATATCGGCGAGTTGGCGCGCAATCTCAACAACCTGCGCCAAAAATTGGCGGCCGCCGAAGAAGTGCGACAATTGAACGAAATCCACCACCAACAGCAATTGGTGGTCGTCACCGAAATGCAGGCGGCCATTGCACAATTGGCAGACGGGAACCTTGTGGCGCCCATCGAGACCAAATTTGCGGGCGAATACGAGGCCCTGCGCGAAGGGTATAACTCTGCCGTTGCGCGTCTGAACGAGACCGTGAGCGCATTCGTGATGTCCGCAGGTGAGATCGACAGCAATGCCCGCGAAGTTGAAACGGCCTCTAACGATCTGAGCCAGAAAGCCATTGAACAAGCCGCGTCTCTTGAAGAAACCGCCGCCGCGATCACCGAGCTAAACGCATCGGTCAAATCCACGGCCGAGGCCGCCTCCGAAGCCGACAACGTCATGATCAAGGCCAAGCAAGACGCGCAGGTGAGCGGCGAAACCGTCTCGACCGCGATGGCCGCGATGGACAAAATCTCGTCCTCGTCGCAAAAGATCGGGCAGGTCACTTCGGTGATCGAAGACCTCGCCTTCCAAACCAACCTTTTGGCGCTCAACGCTGGCGTCGAAGCCGCCCGCGCGGGCGAAGCGGGCCGCGGCTTTGCCGTCGTTGCCTCCGAGGTGCGCGCCTTGGCACAACGCTCCTCCGAAGCCGCCAAAGAGATCAATTCGCTGATCCACGAAAGCGCGACAAACGTGGCCTCGGGTGTCGATCTGGTGGATAAGGCCGGAAAGTCGTTTGAAACCCTCATCGGCGAGTTTGACAAGGTCTCGCATTCGGTCTCTTCCATCGCCGCAGCCGCGCGCGAGCAAGCCGTCGGCCTGCATGAGATCAACACCGCCGTCGACCAACTGGACGGCGTCACTCAGAAAAACGCCTCGGTCGCCTCTCAGGTCCATGGCACCGGCAAGTTGATGGTGAACGAAGCGGCCAAGCTCAACGCGCTCTCCGCCTCCTTCAAGATCGACAAGTCGAAAACCCAAACCGCCTCCTTCGTTGCGCCTTCGGTTTCGGCCCGCCCGATTGCCCCGCGCGCGGAGCCTGACAAACAGGTCGCCAATGGCGCACCCGTGGTCACGGCTCAGGCCATAAACGACGATGTCTGGGACGAGTTCTAAAACCTCCAACCCCGCGCCTGTCACAGGCGCGGGGTTTTCATTTGCCTTGCGTGCATCGAGTGCAGGCGCTTTGCATGCGCAGGTCGCTTGAAGTCTCACGGCAGTTCGCGCTAACCTATTTGCAGGACTTATTTTCAGGATCACCTCATTGACCAGACATGACAGCCGCCCGCTCACCCTGCGTGACGTTTCCGAAGCTTCGGGCGTGTCCGAAATGACGGTGAGCCGTGTGCTGCGAAATCGCGGCGATGTCTCTGACAACACGCGTAAAAAGGTGCTCGCAGCCGCCAAGCAGCTTGGCTATGTCCCCAATAAAATTGCCGGTGCCTTGGCCAGCCAGCGCGTCAATCTCGTGGCCGTGATCATCCCGTCGATGTCCAATATGGTGTTCCCCGAAGTGATGACCGGCATCAGCCGTGCCCTCGAAGGGACCGATTTACAGCCCGTTGTCGGGATCACCGATTATCTTCCCGAAAAGGAAGAAAAGGTGCTCTACGAGATGCTCTCATGGCGCCCCTCGGGCGTGATCATCGCGGGGTTGGAGCATTCGGAGGCCTCGCGTGCCATGCTGCGCGCCGCAGGCATTCCCGTTGTCGAGATCATGGATGTGGACGGCATGGCGATCGACACAAAGGTTGGCATCTCGCACAGGCTCGCGGGCGAGAAAATGGCCCATGCAATCATCGAGGCGGGATATAAGCGCATCGGGTTTTTGGGCACGAAAATGCCGCTCGACCACCGCGCGCGCAAACGGTTTGAGGGCTTCACGCAGGTCATGGCCAAGGCCGGTATCGAGATGGCAAACCAAGAGTTTTACTCTGGCGGTTCGGCGCTCGCGAAGGGGCGCGAATTGACCGAAGCCATGCTAACCCGCACGCCCGACATTGATTTTCTCTATTACTCCAATGACATGATCGGCGCGGGCGGCTTGCTTTACCTGCTCGAAAAAGGCGTGGATATCCCCGGTGAGATCGGTCTTGCGGGGTTCAACGGGGTGGAATTGCTGCAAGGCCTGCCGCGGCAATTGGCGACCATGGATGCCTGCCGGACCGAAATCGGCCGTAAAGCCGCCGAGATCATCGCCGAGCGCACCGCCAATCCGGAGGCTGATTTGCCCAAGAAGGTGGAAATGACGCCGGTGATTTCTTTCGGTGATACTCTCAAACGCTAAGGCGTCATCACCGCGTCACATCGCGCCAATAGGGCGAGGCCCATGACCGAGCAACCGCCGCATATCCCGCGATACGCAATCTATTATACCCCGCCCGACGGATCGGCTTTGGCCGATTTTGGCGGCGCGTGGCTGGGATGGGATGCGGCGCAGGGATGCGCGCGGGCACATCCGGACATCGGCGGGCTGCCGCGCCCGATTGCGCAGATCACAGAAACGCCGCGCAAATACGGATTGCATGGCACGTTAAAGCCGCCGTTTTATCTGGCGCAGGGACGTCGCGAGGCAGAGTTGATCACGGCGCTGCGCGATGCGGCGCGCGATCTGCGCCCTGCGGTGATGGAGGGGCTTGAGCTTGCGCAGCTGGGCCGGTTCTTGGCGCTCACGGCGCGGGGCGATACAGCGGATCTGGCCCGTGTCGCGGGCGCATTGGTCGAGCGGCTCGACCGGTTTCGCGCGCCGCCGACGCAAGAAGAGATCGCGCGGCGCAATCCGGCGCATCTGAGCGCGGCGCAGCGCGCGCATCTGGACCGGTGGGGGTATCCTTATGTCTTTGACCAGTTCAAATTCCACATCACATTGACCGGAAAACTGCCCAAATCCGAAGCCGCCACAACAGGCGCAATACTGGAGCCGATCCTTGCGCCGCTGCTGCCCACCCCTTTGGAGGTGCGGCAGGTCACGCTTTTGCGCTCGGATGCACAGGGCCGGTTTGCCCATGTGCTGCGGGTGCCGCTTGGCGGCTGAGGATCAACCGACCTTGAGGACAATCTTGCCGATATGGGTGCTGCTCTCCATATGCGCATGAGCTTTGGCGGCGTCCTCAAAGGCAAATTCACTGTCCATCACGGGGGCGATTTTGCCCGCGTCCAAGAGCGGCCAAACATCGGCGCGCAGGGCCTCGGCGATACGCGCCTTGGCCAGATCGCTTTGCGGGCGCAGGGTCGATCCGGTGATCGTCAGGCGGCGCATCATCACTTGGGCAAAGTTCAATTCGGCCACAGCCCCGCCCAGAAAGGCGATTTGCACCAAACGCCCCTCCATGGCCAAAGCTTTGATATTGCGCGGGATATAATCGCCGCCAACCATGTCGAGGATCACATCGGCGCCGCCTTCTTCTTTCATCACCGCGACGAAATCTTCGGTGCGATAATTGATCGCCCGCTCGGCCCCGAGCGTCACGCAGGCGGCGCATTTCTTGTCCGATCCGGCGGTGGCAAAAACGCGTGCGCCCATGGCTTTGGCCAGTTGGATCGCCGTTGTGCCGATGCCGCTCGATCCGCCGTGGACCAAAAACACCTCGCCCGCTTTGAGGCCGCCGCGTTGAAACACATTGGAGAAAACGGTGAAAAAGGTCTCGGGCAGGCAGGCCGCCTCGCGCAGATCCATCCCTTCGGGAACGGGCAGGCAATGCGCCGCTGGCGTGGCCACATATTCGGCATATCCACCGCCGGGCAATAGGGCGCAGACCTGATCGCCAATGGCCCATCCCTGCGCGCCCTCGCCCAGCGCCACGATCTCGCCCGACGCCTCCAATCCGGGCAGGTCCGACGCCCCGGGGGGCGGTGCATAGGCGCCCGCGCGTTGCAAGGCATCGGGGCGGTTGACCCCCGCATAGGCCACTTTGATCACGACCTGTCCCGCCTCGGGGCTGGGCACGGGGCGGGTGCAGGGTTTCAACACCTCCGGCCCGCCGGCTTTGGTGATCTCGATCGCGCGCATGGTTTCGCTCATAGGGTCTTCCTCTTCGGGTGGGCGTTATGGGGGCGGGGTGCGCAGGCGGGCGCCTAACGCGACCAGCGTCCCGGCATGTGGGTTTGACGCGCGGTGGGCGCTTTGATCCGCGAGGCAAGCGCCATCGGACCTGCCATCAATTTCGACAAAACGGGGTTTTCGCGCACATTGGCTTTGAGCTTTTCGATCTGCATCACATTGTCGATCCGCCGGTCGAGAAACTCCCATGTGGCTGCGTGGTCTTCGCTGTCATCGCCGAGCCAGTAGAGCACCGTGGAGCTATAGACCCCCGACAGGGTGGCGCGTTTGGAATACCAGTTGAAATCATCGGATGTATCGCCCAGCGCGGTCCAGATCGCATCGCAGGTGTTCCAGATCGCGCGCGCGCCGTCAGGGGCATTTTGCGGCAAGGTGAACAGCGTGGTCCCGCGGCGCACCGCTTCCTTGTCGCTTGCGGCCTCTAGCCGGAAGCGCACGGCGGCCGCGATCCGGTCGCGAAACCGCATCTCGCTCAGGTCCGCTGCGGCCAGCCGCTCCAGCATCAAGGCATCGCCGCGTGCATGATAGGCCAGCGCCAGATCGACCGCCCCGCGCGGGCAAAGCGCACGCGCCAGCGCCGGATCGACCCCCGCATCGGTCACCGCCGCATCAAAGGTTGCGGGGCTCCACCCGTCAAAGGCCACATGCATCAAGGCCGCATCAAGCAGCGCCTCCTTGATGGCGGCGTGATCTTGGGATGTGGTTGTGTCGGTCATAGCGGCCTCCTTTCAGGGAGCGTTGGCAACATACTAGACATCTAGGGCGGGCTTTGCTATATGGCCACCTCCTGCAATTTTGCAATTCAACTTAGAAAGGTGGTGAAAACCACATGCAGGTTAGTGTTCGCGACAACAATGTCGATCAGGCGCTCCGCGCTCTGAAGAAAAAGCT
The DNA here is from genome assembly GCA_050633545.1 of Paracoccaceae bacterium. Lineage (GTDB taxonomy): Bacteria > Pseudomonadota > Alphaproteobacteria > Rhodobacterales > Rhodobacteraceae > Litorivita. The sequence goes on along the minus strand of JBOEGS010000002.1, from coordinate 562,081 downwards.
GCAGCGCGAAGGCGTTTTCCGCGAAATGAAGCTCAAGCAACATTTCGAGAAACCGTCCGTCAAAAAAGCGCGTGAGAAGGCTGAAGCGATTCGTCGTGCCCGTAAACTGGCACGTAAGAAGCTCCAGCGCGAAGGTATGCTCTAAGAGCAGCCCTTTTCGGCTTTTGACACGATAAGAATACAGCCCCCGTTGCCGCAAGGCCGCGGGGGTTTGTCGTTTTGGGCATATCGGGGTTTGGTGATTTGCGCGGCGCTGTGTAAGGTTGACCATAAGTCAATTTGAGATCGCAGTTTCATTCCGCATTACGGAGCCCGCCATGCCCGCGTCCACAAAACGCCCTTTGCTTATCGCAGCGATGCTCGCCGCCTTTGTGATCATTGTCGCCGTCATTTCCATGCCATCCTTGCAAATGAACGCGCCCATGCCCGAAGAGAGCGTCGGGGTGGAACCCGCCCCGATGCCGCCCGATGCGATGCCTCTTGATCCTGAACCCGACCCCGAACCGGTGATCATCGTGGGCGAAGAACCCGTGATCGTGCCAGGCGGCGAGGATTTTGTGGTGCAGCGGCTGTTTTACGGCACCAACCGCGTGCCGCAGGCCCCCGATGAAGACGGCCCGACCTACGGCGCCGAGGGGCATCAATCGCTGACCCTTGGCACCGCCGAAATCACAATCCCGAAAAATGCCCATGAGTTCGGCAATATCGAGCGTCCGCGCAGCATCACGATTTTCACCATCACCTTGTTCGAGGAAAAGGAAGACGCCGCCAAACACATGACCGTGCTGGCGCGCGAGGAGCTGTCCTTGGACGAGTTTCAAACCCGCGCCGCACAGATCGCCCGCGCGAGCGAAACCTATGAAGGCGCGGCTTTGGTGTTTATCCACGGGTTCAACACCTCCTTTGATCAGGCGATGTTTCGCGGGGCGCAGATCGCCTATGACATGCGCTTTGACGGGCCCGCCTTTGTCTATAGCTGGCCCAGTCAGGGGCGGCTTTTGTCTTATGTGAATGACACAGAGGCCGCCAAATCCGCCGTCAAACCGATGGACGACTTCATGGAGGCCGTTATCACCACCCCCGGTGTCGAGCGGGTGCATGTGATTGCGCATTCCATGGGCAACGCGGCCTTGGGCGAACTGCTGACCCGTTCGGGCACGCGGCTGGGCGCGCGCGGCAAAGCGATTGATCAACTGGTTCTCGCGGCGCCGGATCTGGGCGCGCGCTATTTCCGCACGGTGTTCGAGCATTTCACCGCCGTCGCCAATAACGTCACGCTTTACGCCTGCGGCAGCGACCGCGCGCTTTTGGCCTCCAGCAAGATCCGCGATGATTTTCCGCGTCTGGGCGATGTGCCGAACGGGGTGCCCGTCATCGTGCCTGGCATTGATACGATCGACGTGACCGCCGTGGGGACCGAGATTTTCTCGCTCAACCACAATGCCTTTGCGCAAAGCCGCGGCGTTTTGACCGACCTGTCGCAACTTTTGCTGACGCGGATGCATCCGCCGGAAAAACGCACGCCCGTGTTGATCAAGGAAGACGGGCCCTATTGGAAGATGCCCAAATAGGGATCAGCCCCAGCGCTGCGCCGCTTTGGCCATCCGCGCCCCGAAACGGCGCGCGGTTTCGGCGTCGCCTTGGCTGACCATCAAGGTTTTGTCGCGCACGGATGTCGCGGCAAGGCCAAGCCAAGCGCCGCTTTGGTTGATCTCGGGGTTATCCGCATCAACTGGCGCGCCGATTTCGCGTTGCCCGAGCCAAACCATCCCGTGCTGCGCGGCAAAGACCGACAGTTGCATCAAGGTCGACAATTTGTCGCCGCTCGCAAAGGTCGAAACGGTAAAGCCGCCCGCCAGTTTATCGGCCCAAAGCTGGTCCACCCAGATATCGCTGCTGGCATCCATAAAGGCTTTGAAGTCGGCTGCCGCGCTGCCCATATAGGTCGGCGCGCCAAAAACAATCGCGGCGGCGCCCGCCAAAGCCGCCCAATCGCCATCGCCCATCGCGGTCACATCAATCAAGACCGGCGCGCCGCCCGCGCCCATGGCGCCCGCCGCGATCTCTTCGGCCAAACGGCGCGTATGCCCCGCGCCAGAACAATAGGCCAAAGCGATTTTTACGGCTGTGCTCATGCCATCGACCCTTGCCGTGCATCCGCGAGGATCATCTCGCTGGCTTTCTCGGCAATCATGATGGTCGGCGCATTGGTATTGCCCGAGGTGATGCGCGGCATGACCGAGGCATCCACCACCCGCAGCCCCGCCACCGCGCGCAGGCGCAGCCGCTCGTCCAGCGGCGCGTCATCCTGCGAGCCCATCGCAACGGTGCCGACGGGATGGAAAATCGTTGTGCCCACATCCCCCGCCGCCTTGGCCAATTCCGCATCGCTTTGCGCGCCGATCCCCGGTTTCATTTCTTCGGGCGCATATTGCGCCATCGGGGCCTGCGCCATGATCGCGCGCGCCTGCCGGATCGCATCAATAGCCACGCGGCGGTCGCCTTCGGTGCTCAGGTAGTTTGGCGCGATCTTGGGCACGGCCTTGGGGTCTTTGCTGGTGATTTCGACGCTGCCGCGGCTTTCGGGGCGCAGGTTGCACACGCTGGCGGTCATGGCGGGGAAATCATGCAAAGGCTGCCCAAAGGCCTCCAAGGTCAGGGGCTGCACATGGTATTCAAGATCCGCCGTCGCCAGCCCCGCGCGCGATTTGGAGAATGCGCCCAATTGGCTTGGCGCCATCGACATCGGGCCGGAGCGGCGCAAGACATATTCCAATCCGATCCTGGCCTTGCCGATCACCGAATTCGCCATAGTGTTGAGCGTCTTGGCCCCCGTCAATTTCCACGCGCAGCGCAATTGCAGATGGTCTTGCAAATTCGCCCCGACCGCGCCGATGTCGCGGGCGACCTCGATGCCGTGGTTTTGCAGCAAAGCCGCAGGGCCAAGGCCCGAAAGCTGCAAGATTTGCGGGCTGTTCACCGCCCCCGCAGACAAGATCACCTCGCCGCGCGCGCGGGCGGTTTTGATCTCGCCGCCCTGCTCGTATTCCACCCCCACACATCGACCCTGCTCCAGCAGAACACGCCGCGTATGGGCATGGGTTTCGACCTTGAGATGGTCGGTTTTGGTGGTGCGCAAAAACGCCTTGGCGGTGTTCATCCGCCAGCCGCGGCGCTGGTTCACCTTGAAATATCCCACGCCTTCGTTGTCGCCGCGATTGAAATCATCTGTGGCCGGAATGCCCGCCGCCACCGCCGCATCGCGCCAATCGTCAAGCACCTTCCAATGCAGCCTTTGGTTTTCTACCCGCCATTCGCCGCCCGCGCCGTGCATCTCGGTTTCGCCGCCAAAGTAGTCTTCGGATTTCTTGAACAGGGGCAGCACATCGTCCCAACCCCAACCGGTCAATCCCAATTGCCGCCAGCCGTCGTAATCCGCCGCCTGTCCGCGCAAATACAGCATGCCGTTGATCGACGAGCAGCCGCCCAGAACCTTGCCGCGCGGATAGAGCAATTGCCGCCCGTTCAGCCCCGCATCGGGCGCGGTATTATACATCCAATCGGTGCGCGGATTGCCGATGCAATAGAGGTATCCCATCGGGATATGCACCCAATGGTAATTGTCGCGCCCCCCCGCTTCGAGCAGCAATGTGCGGTGCCCTGCCTCGCTGAGCCGTTTGGCCAGAACGCAGCCCGCGCTGCCTGCGCCGACGATGATATAGTCCCACTCCATCCCTGCGCTCCTCCGCCTTGGTGACGCTCAGAGTAACGCCTGCACAGGGATTGGCAACGCATCACCGCGCCGCGCCGCCCAAGGCGCAAAAACAGAGACTATTTGGGCCCAAAGCGCCGAAGCCGCACCGATCGCTAGACCGGAAGCGCCGTGGTTTTGAACACCGTGCGCAGGGCAAAAGACGATTGCATTTGCGCCACGCCCGGAAGGCGGGTGAGGTATTGGCGGTGGATACGGGCGAAATCATCGGTATCGGCGGCGACCACCTTGAGGATGTAATCCGCCGTGCCCGCCATCAAATGGCACTCCAAAACATCGGGCACCAAGGCGACGGCCTTCTCAAAAGCGTCGAGCACCTCGTCGGCCTGTGTTTGCAGTTTGATTTCGACAAAGACGGTCGTGGGCAAATCGACCTTGCGCGCGTTGAGCATGGCCACATAGGCGCGAATATAGCCCTCGGTTTCCAACCGCTGCACGCGCCGGTGGGTGGCGCTGGCCGAGAGGTTCACGCGTTCAGCCAAGGCCGCGTTGGAAATGCGCCCCTCGCGTTGCAATACGGTCAGGATCTGCCGGTCGTGTTGATCAAGATCCATATGTGAAGGCCCTTCTTGCGTCGATTGCTCGGACTGAGGTTACGCCAGCAGCGCGCCGCGCGCGAGGGCGGAAATGCAGATCAAGCGCGCCGCGCATAGCGCCGTGTTAGAGACGAAAACGGCCCGCCACCACGACGGGTAGCGGGCCGCACTCACGCATCCGGTGCGGGCTTACTTTTTGGCAAGCGCGTCGCGGATTTCCGTCAAAAGCTCAAGCTCGGTCGGGCCCGCAGGCTCTTCGGCTTTGACTTCAGCTTCTTTCTTCTTGGTCGAATTGACCGCCTTGACCAGCATGAACACCACAAATGCGATGATCAGGAAGTTGATGATCGCCATGATGAAGCGGCCATAGGCGAAGACCGCAGCACCGGCTTCTTCGGCTTCGGTGATCGAGCCATATTCGCCGTCACCAATCAGGGCATAAAGGCCCGAGAAATCGACCCCGCCCATGAACAGGCTGATGATCGGATTGATCAGATCGGCCACCAACGAGCCGACAATCGCGGTGAAGGCCGCGCCGATGATGATACCAACGGCCATGTCCATGACGTTGCCTTTGGCGATGAAATCCTTGAACTCTTTGAGCATTTTTCTTCCCTCGTTTACAGCGGGTTGTTCGCAATTCCTGTCCCGCGCACAGATAATAGCACGTATTTACACATGTTAATCCCTGTTAATACGGGGAAAATTGACTAGGTTGGCTCAACTGCCACACCCTTTAACAGGAGGCGAGGATGACCGCCCAATTGATCCACCCGATTCAGGCCCGCTGGCCCGCCAGCGATCCCAGCAAGCTACAGCTTTATTCCTTCCCCACGCCCAACGGCGTGAAAATCTCGATCATGCTCGAAGAAACCGGCCTGCCCTATGAGGCGCATCTGGTGACGCTCGCGGATGCCGACGTCAAAAGCCCCGCATTTTTGTCTTTGAACCCCAACAATAAAATCCCCGCGATCTTGGACCCCAACGGGCCGGATGGCGCGCCTTTGGCCCTGTTCGAAAGCGGCGCGATCCTGATCTATCTGGCCGAAAAAACCGGCATGCTTTTGCCCGACGATCCCGCCAAACGCTATGAGGTCATCCAATGGGTGATGTTCCAGATGGGCGGACTTGGCCCGATGCTCGGGCAGCTTGGGTATTTCTATGCCTTTGCGGGAAAAGAGATCGAAGACCCCCGCCCGCGCGAACGCTACATCGGCGAGGCAAAGCGGCTTTTGGCTGTGTTAGAGACACAATTGCAAGACCGCGACTGGATCGCCGGTGACTATTCCATCGCCGATATTGCCATCGCGCCATGGCTGCGCGCATTGGCATTTTACAAGGCCGAAGAGGTTCTGGGTTGGGACGCGCATGAGCGGCTCAAGGATTATGTCGCCCGTTTTGCGGCGCGAGATGCGGTGCAAAAGGGTATCAACATCCCGCCGCGCCCCACCTCGTAACCCCGCGCGCCTGCTTTGCGCGCCACAGGTCACCGGCCATCGCCGCCGGTGACCTTGACCCCTCGGGGGGCAATTTGCGAGACTGCGACAAACCTCCCGCCGGTTAACATTTTGGCAGAAGGAGGCGCGTAAGCTCGGGGCAAATGGTTGTGACGGATGCCGATACACTGACGCAGGGACGTTTTCGTGACCCTGCCTTTGACGACGTCAAAGCGGCGGCTTTGGCGCGTGGCGGTTTCGTGCACGATATGCTCAACCATGTCGCGGCCTATCTGCCCGGCCCGCGCGATAGCGACAGCGCACGCACATTGATCGTCAGCTTTGACAACCTGTCCGCCACCCGCGAGACGCGGCGCATGCCGTGGGGCAACAGCTTTTTGTCGGCCCGAGGGTGGAGCGTCATGGGCGTTATGGGGCGCCTCAACGATTGGTATCGCCATGAGGACGTTTGGGATTTTTTCGACGTGCTGCGCGACGAGGGGTTTTTCAAACGCTTCGATCATGTGGCGATGTATGGCGCCTCGATGGGCGGCTATGGCGCGCTGACCTTTGCGCGCGCCGCGCCCGGGTGCACGGTATTGGCCTTTGCGCCGCAAAGCTCTCTGGTCACCGAATTGGTCCCCTTTGAAAAACGCTATCGTTACGGGCGCAAGCAAGGCGATTGGGGCGGGCGCTATAGCGATGCCGCCGAAGGGGTGCGCGCCGCCAAACGCGCCTATATCGTCTATGACCCGATGGAGCGCTATGACCGCAAACATGTCGAGCGCTTGGATGGCCCGAATGTCACCGCGCTCAAGGTGCCCTATCTGGGCCATAAAATCCCGCCTCAACTCAAACGCATGGAGTTGCTCAAAACGCTAGCGGTGCCCGCCTTGCAAGGGCGGCTGACCGAGGCGGAGTTCCACCGGATGTTTCGCGCGCGGCGCAATTCCCTGCCGTGGCTGGTCGGCATTTTGGACCGCTGTTTGCAGCGCGGCCATTATCGCGCCGGCCTTGCCCTGTCGGAAAAGCTGATGCAAAGCGAGGCCAATTGGAAGCTGCGCAAGCAGCACCGCGCCTTGCAAGAGGCGGTGGCGCAAATGGACGGCGCGGCGGGCGGCGCACCGCAGGCCGCCGAATAATACGCGCGCGGCACTGCGTGCCAAAGCTTGCCAAACCCGCCCGTTCTGCGCATGAAGGGCCGGAATTTTCAGGCAAGGAGGCCCCTGCGATATGGCCAATCCGCTCTATGACACGCTATTTGGACGCCGCGCGGGCTTTGACAGCGCATTTTTGATTTCTCCCGAGGGCGCCGTGCTCACCCATGCGCAGTTTGTGCGTATGGCGGCCCATTTTGCCCATGCATTGCGCGCCGCAGGACTAGGAGTCGGTGACCGTTTGGCGGTGCAACTTGAAAAATCGCCGCAAATGCTGGCGATCTATGCGGCCTGCACCCAATCGGGGGTGATCTTCTTGCCGCTCAATACCGCCTATACCGGCGCGGAAGTGGCCTATTTCGTCGAAAACTCCGGTGCAAAGCTGTTCTTGTGTGATCCGGCGCGCGAGGCCGAATTGACCCCCGCTCTGGCCCAAACGGGCGCGCGGATCGAAACCTTGGACGCGGCGGGCAAGGGCCGTTTTGCCGATATGGCAAAGGGCCAACCCGAGACATTCGACACCGTGGATCGCAGCCCCGATGATCTGGCCGCCTTCCTATATACGTCGGGCACTACGGGGCGCTCTAAGGGCGCGATGATGACCCATGAGAACCTGCTGTCGAATGCGCAGACATTGGTCTCTGAATGGCGGTTTAGTGACAAAGATGTGCTGCTGCATGCCTTGCCGATCTTTCACACCCACGGGCTTTTTGTCGCCAGCAATGTGATGCTTCTGGCGGGTGGGGCGATGCTGTTCTTGCCCAAATTCGACCTTGAGCAAGTGCTGCGGCTGTTGCCTCATGCGACCACGATGATGGGGGTGCCGACCTTCTACACGCGGCTTTTGGAGGATGCGCGCTTTGACCGCGACCTGACGGCGCATATGCGGCTGTTCATCTCCGGCTCGGCGCCGCTTCTGGCCGAAACCCACAAGCAATTCGAGGCCCGCACAGGGCTGCGCATTCTGGAGCGTTACGGGATGACCGAAACCAATATGATTACCACAAACCCCTATGACGGCGAGCGGCGCGCGGGGACCGTGGGGCCGGTTTTGCGCGGGGTGGAGTTGAAAATTACCGATCCCGAGACGGGCGCGGAACTGCCCGATGGCGAGATCGGATCGATTGAGGTGCGCGGGCCGAATGTGTTCAAAGGCTATTGGAAAATGCCCGAAAAAACCGCCGAGGAATTGCGCGAGGACGGGTTTTTCATCACCGGCGATCTGGGCGTGCGGGCGGCGGACGGCTATGTCACCTTGGTCGGGCGCGGCAAGGATTTGATCATCACCGGCGGCTTCAACGTCTATCCCAAAGAGGTCGAAGGCGTATTGGATGATCAGGCGGGCGTGTTGGAAAGCGCCGTGATCGGCGTGCCGCATCCCGATTTCGGCGAGGGTGTGGTGGCGGTTCTGGTGGCCGAAGCGGGGGCGCTATTGGACACCACCGCCATCGGCGCGGCGGCGGCAAAGGTGTTGGCGAAATTCAAGCAACCCAAAGCCTATATCGTGATGGAGGCCCTGCCCCGCAACACCATGGGAAAGGTGCAAAAGAACCTGCTGCGACAGGATTTCGCAGATATGTTCACCCCACAATAAAGGCCCGCGCATGGTGCTGCGCGGGCCATCGATTTAGTCTCTGTTCCGGCCGAAAACCGCTTAGCTGGCCGCGACCATCAATCCGTCTGCGGTGGCTTTTTCCAAGGTTTCGTCCAAGGATTTACGCGCCCGCGCGATCAAAAGATCCACCTCGTCCTTGGTGATGACCAAAGGCGGGCAAATGATCATCCGATCCCCGACGTGGCGCATCACCAGATTGTTGGCAAAGCAACGGTCGCGGCAGATATAACCGATCGTGCCAGGATCGGAGGCGAATTTCGCGCGGCTGGCCTTGTCGGGCGTCATCGCAATCGATCCCATCAGCCCGACGATCTTGGCCTCGCCCACCAGCGGATGATCGAGAAGGCTTTCCCATTTTTCTTTCAGATAGGGCGCGATTTCCTTGGCGGCGCGCTCGACGATGCCCTCTTCGTCCAGCAGGCGCAGGTTTTCGAGCGCCACGGCGCAGGCCACGGGATGGCCCGAATAGGTATAACCGTGGTTGAATTCGCAATTGCCGATCACTTCGGCGATCTCGTCGCTGACGATGGAGGCGCCGATCGGCATGTAGCCCGAGGACAGCCCCTTGGCCACGGTCATGATATCGGGGCGGATGCCAAGCGTCTGGCTGCCGAACCAGTTGCCGGTGCGTCCGAACCCGCAGATCACCTCGTCGGCGATCAGCAGGATTTCGTATTTGTCGCAGATGCGCTGCACCTCGGGCCAATAGCTATCGGGCGCGACGATCACGCCGCCCGCGCCTTGGACAGGCTCGGCGATGAAGGCCGCGACATTGTCTTCGCCCAGCTCCAGAATGGCCTTTTCAAGCTGCTGCGCGCGCTCCAATCCGAACTCTTCGGGGCTCATATCGCCGCCCTCGGCCCACCAGTTGGGTTGGTCGATGTGGTGAATATCGGGGATCGGAATGCCGCCTTGGGCATGCATCCCCGCCATACCGCCAAGGCTGGCGCTGCCGACGGTCGAGCCGTGATAGCCGTTCTTGCGGCTGATGATGGTTTTTTTGGTCGGCTTGCCCTTTTCGTCCCAATAGGTGCGCACCATGCGGATATTTGTGTCGTTGGCTTCCGATCCCGAGCCCGCGTAGAACACATGGTTCAAATCCCCCGGCGCCAGTTCGGCAAGCCGTTTGGACAGGGCGATAACCGGCACATGGGTGGTTTGGAAAAAGCTGTTGTAATAGGGTAATTCGTTCATTTGCCGCGCCGCCACCTCGGCCAATTCCTTGCGGCCATAACCGATGTTAACGCACCAAAGCCCCGCCATCGCGTCAAGGATCGTCTCGCCTTCGCTGTCGGTGAGATAGACGCCTTCGGCCCGCGTGATGACGCGCGCGCCTTTCTTGGCAAGGTTCGCTTGATGCGAAAACGGATGGATATGATGCGCGGCGTCAAGCGCTTGCAATTCGGCGGTGGGCATGTGGTTGGTAATGCTGGCCATATCTGGGCCTCCTTGCATTAGGGGTAAGCGGGCCGCGTCTTTGGCATGGGCCTTGGGGGCGCGGAATTGATCTGCGATCAGAATATGATCAAATTATGCCGAGTCAATCGAATCGCTTTGACAGGAGCGGCATCTCGAGGCTTTGGGCGACATGGCCCATGCCTTGGCCCACATCCTCGCGCATTGCTGCTGCCGCTGCGTCAGCGTCCCCCGCCCGCATCGCGGCCAGCATCGACTTATGCATATCGGGCAGGTTTTGCGTACCGAGCCGTCCGCAGATCACCCGCAATGACGGCCCGAAGCGCAGCCACAGACCGCGCGCCATATCGGCCAGAACCGGCGCACCGGCGAGATCATAGAAACAGGCGTGAAAACGATAGTTCTGCTCGAGATATTGCCTTTGATCGCCGCGCATAATCGCAAGGTCCAAGGCCGTGTCAATGACCTCTAGCCGCGCGATGTCGGCATCCTTTGCCCGCAGGGTGGCACGGCGCGCAAGTTCAGGGTCAAGACATTGTCGTGCATAGATAATTTCCGAGATGTTTTGCGCCGAAAGCTCGGGCACGATGACGCGGCGATTGCCCAAAGCGGCCAAGGCCCCTTCGGCGGTCAGGCGGCGGATTGCCTCGCGCACCGGCGTGATCCCTGCCTCCATCCGCGCGCTCAGCCCCGCGATGGTCACCGCCTCGCCCGGAGCCAGTTCGCCAAAGAGAATCAACGCGCGCAGCGCCTCATAGATCACCTGATGCGCAGGCGCACCCGCAGCGGCCGGCGCGACCTCGCCCTGCGCGGCGGTGATTTCTTGGGCATCTGCAACGATTTTCATCTTCCCGTCTCTTCCCCTGCACATCTGATCACTTGCCAGTTTAGCGCGACCATGAATAGATTACTATAATGTCCCACGGACAGAACTTGATCAAATCTTCCTCGCGGCCGCTGCAGAGCCCGAAGCGAAGACAACGGGAGAACCAAATGAGACATCCATTGATGACCATGACCGCAACGCTGGCGCTGTGCGCGAGCGGCGCATTCGCCGAGGAAGTGCGGGTATACAACTGGTCCGACTATATCGACGAGGAGCTTCTGACCAAATTCGAGGAAGAGACCGGAATTGATTTGATCTATGACGTCTTTGACAGCAACGAGTTGCTCGAGACGAAAATGCTGGCTGGCGGGTCGGGCTATGACGTTGTGGTGCCCACGGGCACCTTCTTGCAGCGCCAGATCACCGCAGGCGCCTTCCAAAAGCTCGATTTGGCCAAATTGCCCAACCACGCGAATGTCTGGGACAAGGTCGCGGCGCGCACCGCGCAATATGATCCCGACAACGCCTATTCGATCAACTACATGTGGGGCACCACTGGGATCGGCGCGAATGTCGGCAAGGTGACCGCCGCGTTGGGCGAAGACGCACCGCTCGACAGCCTCGCCTTGGTCTTCGACCCTGCGAATATGGAAAAGCTGGCCGATTGCGGCGTGCATTTCCTTGATGCCCCTGCCGAAATGATCCCTGCCGCGCTCAAATACATCGGCGAAGATCCCAACAGCCACGATCCCGAAGTGATCGCCAAGGCCGAAGCCGTGTTTATGGCCGTGCGCCCCTACATCCAGAAGTTCCACAGCTCGGAATATATCAACGCGCTGGCCAATGGCGATATCTGCGTGGCGGTCGGTTGGTCCGGCGATGTGTTGCAAGCGCGTGACCGCGCCGCCGAGGCCGACAATGGCACCGAGATCGTCTATAACGCCGCCAAGGAAGGCGCGCAGATGTGGTTCGACCAAATGGCGATCCCCGTCGATGCGCCCAACGTCGATGGCGCGCATAAGTTCCTGAACTTCATTCTGGATGCGCAAAACATGGCGGCGGCGTCTAACTATGTCTATTACGCCAACGGCAATTTCGCGAGTCAGGAGTTCCTCGAAGAGGATGTGATCGGCGATCCGGCGATCTACCCCTCGGCGGAAACGATGGACAACCTCTTCACCACGACGCCCTATGACGCCAAGGTGCAGCGGGTCGTGACCCGTCTTTGGACGAAAATCAAATCGGGCACCTAAGCCCCGCACCAACCGCCGCCCGCGCCCATCGGTGCGGGCGGTTTGCTATGCGGCAAGCTTTGGCAAGCCGCTGCCGACAAGACGGCCAAAGCCAGAGACAACATCTGGCTCCATGAATACAGATCAGGGACTAATATGGCTCAAAACGTCTTCGCCCCGTGGGATGATCCCAAAGAGACTCCGCTCATCCAGTTCAAGGGCGTGACCAAACGGTTCGGCGATTTCGTCGCGATTGATAACCTGACCCAAGACATTTACGCGCGCGAGTTTTTCGCGCTGCTCGGCCCGTCGGGCTGCGGCAAAACCACGATGATGCGGATGCTGGCAGGGTTCGAAAACCCCAGCCAAGGGCAAATTTTGATCGCAGGCCAAGACATGGCAGGCGTGCCGCCCAATTTGCGCGCCGTGAACATGATGTTCCAAAGCTACGCGCTGTTTCCGCATCTGTCGGTGTGGGACAACATCGCCTTTGGCCTCAAACGCGAGGGCCACGGCAAGGACGCGATCGCCGCGCGTGTCGAGGAGATGCTCAAACTCACGCGGCTGAGCAAATTTGCGCGCCGCAAACCGCATCAGATTTCCGGCGGGCAAAGACAGCGCGTCGCCCTCGCCCGCTCGCTGGCCAAGGCGCCGAAATTGCTGCTTCTGGACGAGCCTTTGGGCGCGCTTGACAAGAAGCTGCGCCAAGACACGCAATTCGAATTGATGGACATTCAGGAGAAAACCGGCACGACATTCGTGATCGTCACCCACGACCAAGAAGAGGCGATGACCGTCGCCTCGCGCGTGGCGGTGATGGACGAGGGCCAGATCGTCCAAGTCGCAACCCCCGCGCAAATCTATGAAGCGCCCAATAGCGTCTATGTCGCGGATTTCATCGGTGATGTGAATATCATCGAAGGCGCGGCCTCGCCTCGTGCCGATGGCTATGAGGTCCGCTGGGCCGAAGGGCAGGCGCCTTTCGTCGCCAAAACCAAACAGGTGCTCGCCGAAGGCCAGCGCATCAGCCTCGCGATCAGGCCAGAAAAAGTCTCTATCTCTGCGCAAAAGCCGGAAAACGAGGTCAATGCCGTCGAGGGCAAGATCATCGACATCGCCTATTTGGGCAACCTGTCGACCTATCACGTCGAGGTGGCGGGCGGCCTCATGATCAAGGCGCAAACCGCCAATACCCGCCGCCTGTCGCGCCGCGAATTGACGTGGGAAGACCGCGTCTGGCTCAATTGGACCGACACCGCCGCCGTCGTGTTGGAGCGCTGAGCGATGCGGCGGTTTGTCCTCATCGCGGTGCCCTATCTCTGGCTTGCGGCGCTCTTCTTGGTGCCCTTTTTGATCGTGTTGAAAATCTCGCTTTCCGACACGGCCCTGGCGATCCCGCCCTATACGCCCAAGCTGGATCTGGACGGCGGATGGGAGGGCATCCGCGCCTTTTTCCAAGGGCTGGATTTTGAGAATTTCACCTTCCTGACCCAAGATGCGCTCTATTGGAAAGCCTATCTGTCGAGCTTGAAAATCGCCGCCGTCTCGACGTTTTTCACCCTGCTCGTCGGCTATCCCATCGCCTATGCCATGGCCGCCGCCCGCCCCGAATGGCGGCCCACCTTGATGATGCTGATCATCTTGCCGTTCTGGACCAGCTTTTTGATCCGCGTCTATTCGTGGATGGGGATTTTGAGCCAAGAGGGCTATCTCAACCAACTGCTGATGTCTTTGGGGCTGATCTCCGAGCCGCTGATCATCCTCAACACCAATTGGGCGGTCTATATCGGCATCGTCTATACCTACCTGCCCTTCATGATCCTGCCGATCTATGCGGCGCTCGAGAAGCTGGACGGATCGTTGATCGAGGCGGCCGAAGACCTTGGCTGCTCGCGGCTTTCGGCTTTTTGGCTGGTAACCTTTCCGCTGTCCAAAGGCGGAGTCATCGCGGGGTGTTTTCTGGTCTTTATCCCCGCGCTTGGCGAATTCGTCATTCCCTCGCTCTTGGGCGGGTCGGACACATTGATGATCGGCAAAGTCCTGTGGGAAGAGTTCTTCTCCAACCGTGACTGGCCCGTGGCCAGCGCCGTCGCGGTTGTGCTTTTGCTCTTGTTGATCGTGCCGATCATCCTGTTCCAACGCAACGAGCAAAAGGCGCGGGAGGCAGACCAATGAGACGCATGTCGTGGTTCAATACAGTCTCTATTACGCTGGGATTTGTGTTTTTATACCTGCCGATGGTGATCCTTGTGGTCTATTCGTTCAACGAGTCCAAGCTGGTGACCGTCTGGGCGGGTTTTTCGACCAAATGGTATGTCGAGCTTTTGAGCAACGAGGCCTTTCTGGACGCCGCATGGGTGACCATCAAGGTGGCGCTGGCCTCCTCGACGCTGGCGACGGTTTTGGGCACGATGGCGGCCTATGTTCTGGTGCGCGCGGGGCGGTTTCGCGGGCGCACGCTGTTTTCCGGCATGATCTACGCGCCTTTGGTGATGCCCGAGGTGATCACCGGCCTGTCGCTCTTGCTCTTGTTCATCGGCATCGGATTGGACCGCGGGATTTTAACCATCATCCTCGCCCATACGACATTTGCCATGTGCTATGTTTCGGTCGTGGTTTCCTCGCGGCTGGTCAGCTTTGATCGCGCCCTCGAAGAGGCGGCGCTTGATCTGGGCTGCACGCAATTGCAGGCCTTTCGCCTCGTAACCTTGCCGATCATCTTGCCCGCCGTGGTGTCGGGCTGGCTTTTGGCTTTTACCTTGTCGCTCGACGATCTGGTGATCGCCTCCTTTACCGCCGGTCCCTCCGCCACCACCCTTCCGATCAAGATTTTCTCGGCGGTGCGCCTCGGGGTCAGCCCCGAGATCAACGCGCTTTCGACCATTATGATCGGCATCGTGACCATCGGGGTGATTTCCGCCTCGCTGATTTCCAAACGCCACAGCCTGCGCCAGCAAGCCGACGAACAAGCCGCCGTGCGGGGCTGATCTCGATGCGGCGCATCTATCCCGATCACGCCTATGGCCCTGCCTCCCGCGCGCGCTGTTATTGGCCCAAAACAGTCTCTAACATGGCGCAAGACCCGCCCTTGTCCGGCGCGCAAAGCGCCGATGTCGCGGTGATCGGCGCGGGATTTACGGGGCTGAGCGCGGCGCTCGCATTGGCGCAAGACGGGGCGCCGGTGACGGTATTGGAAGCCGAAGACATCGGTTTTGGCGCGTCGGGGCGCAACGGCGGGTTTTGCTGTTTGGGCGGAGCCGCCGTATCGCACAAAAGCCTGACCAAACGCTACGGCGCGCAGGGCGCGCGCGCGTGGTATCGCACCGAGATTGCGGCCATCGAACAGGTCAAAACGACCCTGCAAGCGCATAACATCGATGCCGATACCCATTCGAACGGCGAAACCGTCATGGCCCATAGCCCCCGCGCCATGGCGCAGATCCGCCAATATTGCACTGAAATAGAGACACATTACGACCTCGCGCCGCAGATCATCGAAGGCGAAGACCTCGCCGCGCAGGGGATGAAAGGCGCGTTTTTCGGCGCCATGACCGTGCCCAGCGGTTTTGGCCTCAACCCGATGAAATACCTCGCCGGATTGGCCCGCGCCGCGCGATCCGCCGGCGCGCAAATCCATACCCATACGCCCGCTCTGCGGATCGAGGCCTTGGCCGAGGGGTACCTGCTTCATACGCCCGAGGGCACGCTGCGCTGCAAAAGGCTGATCATTGCCACCAACGGCTATTCCAGCGAGGATGTGCCGCCGTGGATGGCGGGGCGGTTCTTGCCCGCGCAATCCAATGTGCTCGTCACCCGCCAGATGACGCCCGAGGAAATCGCACGCGGATGGTCGAGCGATCAAATGGCCTATGACCACCGGTTTTTCCTGCATTACTTTCGCCTGCTGCCCGAGGGGCGGATGCTGTTCGGCATGCGCGGCGGGCTGCGATCATCGGCGCGTGCGGACCGGCAAACCTTGGCCACCGCCCGCAAGCATTTCGAGGCGATGTTCCCCGATTGGGCCGATATAGAGACGCCTTTCGCGTGGAACGGCCTCTTGTGCCTCACCTCCGAGCTGGAGCCCTATTGCGGCCCGATCCCTGAAATGGCGGGGGCCTTCACCGGTTTTGGCTATCACGGTAACGGCGTGGCGATGGGCAGCTATGCGGGCGCGATTCTGGCCGATCTGGTGCAGGGGCGCGCGCCGCGCCGCCACTATCCGGCGATCATGCAAACCGCGCCGCGGCGCTTGGGTTTGGGGCGGATGCGGCGGCTGGCGCTGGTGCCGCCTTATCTGTTGGGGGCGCTCACGGGGGGCTAGAAAAGAGACTATTTCAGCCCAATTCACCCCTGCGGCGTCATGCCCGAGCGCGCTTTGGAGCGCTGCAATCCGAGCCGGTGCTCGCGCCAGATGATCATAACCCCTGCCAAGATCACCAAGCAGGCCCCGCCGATCATCGTGCCCGTTGGCACCTCGTTGAAGATGAAATAGCCAATCGCAAGCGCCATGAGCATCGAGGCGTAATCAAAGGGCGCGACGACCGAAGCATCGGCAAACCGGTAGGCCGAGGTGAGGAAAATCTGCCCCATGCCGCCCAATATCCCCGCACAGCAAAGCATCACCAATTCGCGCGGCGCGGGCACCACCCATCCGAAAGGCAGGGTCAACAGCGACAAGAGTGTCGAGGTGATCGAAAAGTAGAAAACGATGGCCGAGGTTTGCTCGCTTTGCACCAGTTTGCGCACATAGATTTGCGCCAGCGCCGCACAAACCGCCCCCATCAATACGATGATCGCGCCCACGGCCTCGGCGGTTTGCATCGTCTCGCCTTCGAGAAGCGTCAGGCGCGGCGAGAGGATGATGATCACCCCGACAAGCCCCAAAGCAACCGAAAACATGCGAAAAATCCGCACGTCCTCGCCCAGAAACATCGCCGCGAATATCACCGTCAACAACGGCGCGGCATAGCCGATGGCGGTCACCTCGGGCAAAGGCAAAAGGCCAAGCCCCGCAAACATGCAGCCCATCGCCGCCGTGCCGACAAAACCGCGCCAAAAATGTCCCAAGGGCGAGGCGACCTTGAGCCCCGTGCGCAGATCTCCGCGCGCGGCAAGCCAGACGAGGATCACCGGAATGGCAAGGGCCGAGCGGAAAAACACCGCCTCGCCCGCAGGCACATGGTCAGAGACGGATTTGACCAGCGAGGCCATGAGAATGAACATGGTGACAGAGCAAAGCTTGAAGGCGATGCCTTTGGCCGGATGCATGGCGAGGGTTCCCGTGAGGCGCAGCGAAGGCCCCATGGATCGGCAAGGCGGCGGGCAAAGTCAATCACCGAAAACTACGCTATGACAGGGCCGCGCAAGGGAAAGGCGACCCGCAGGCCGCCTTGCTTGTCTCATTTAATGCGCCTCTAAACCACCGTTTAGAGCCTAATTTTGCCGCG
The DNA here is from genome assembly GCA_050633545.1 of Paracoccaceae bacterium. Taxonomy (GTDB): domain Bacteria; phylum Pseudomonadota; class Alphaproteobacteria; order Rhodobacterales; family Rhodobacteraceae; genus Litorivita. The sequence continues at coordinate 544,644 of JBOEGS010000002.1, read as the reverse complement.
GAAGAACCCAATCGGCCCGCGGGAAATGGCAGGTGTAGCCATTGGGGATACGTTCGAGATAATCTTGATGCTCCGGCTCGGCCTCCCAAAAATCGCCCACCGGTTCGACCTCGGTCACCACCTTGCCTGGCCAAAGACCGGAGGCCTCCACATCGGCGATGGTGCTCAGCGCCTCGGCCTGTTGCGCCTCATCGGCGTAGTAAATCGCCGAGCGATACGACAGGCCGCGATCATTGCCTTGGCGGTTGAGCGTGGTCGGGTCGTGGATTTGGAAGAAGACCTCCAATAGACGCCTGTAGGTGATGCGATCAGGGTCAAAGAGGATCTCGATCGCTTCGGCATGGGTGCCGTGATTGCGGTAGGTGGCATGGGGGACGTCGCCGCCGGAATATCCGACGCGGGTGGCAATCACCCCGTCCAGTTTGCGGATCAAATCCTGCATCCCCCAAAAACAGCCTCCAGCAAGAACCGCGCGCTCCTCGCTCATGCCGCATCCTCCACTTGGCCCAGATATGCGCCGTAGCCTTCGGCCTCCATCTCCTCTTTGGGAATGAAGCGCAGGGAGGCCGAATTGATGCAATAGCGCAGCCCGCCGCGATCTTGCGGCCCGTCGGGGAAGACATGGCCGAGGTGGCTGTCGCCATGGGCCGAGCGCACCTCGATGCGGGTCATGCCAAGGCTGTCGTCGCGCAACTCGGCAACATGGGCAGGTTCGATCGGTTTGGTAAAGCTGGGCCAGCCGCAGCCGCTGTCGTATTTGTCGGCAGAGGCGAAAAGCGGCTCGCCAGAGACGATATCGACGTAGATGCCGACCTCTTTGTTGCTCAGGTAAGCGCCCGTTCCGGGGCGTTCGGTGCCGCTTTCTTGCGTGACATAGAACTGCTCGGGCGAAAGCGCGGCAATGGCGTCGGGGTCTTTGTGGTAGCGGGTCATGGCGGTCTCCCTCAAATCTGTGCGCCTAATAGATAGACGGATTGCGCCGCATGGAAAGGGGCCATCACGGCGGCGTGTTTTATGTGTCGGTCATGAGCCGCCGCGCCGCCCATGTTGCCGCCTCTGCAACGGTGGGGTCAGGGTCGGATATCAGGCTCTGAACCTGCGCAAGATGGCTTTTGTCGGCGGAATTGCCGATGGCGTAGAGCACGTTGCGCACGAAGCGATCGCGCCCGATGCGTTTGATCGGGGAGCCGGAGAAAAACGCCCGAAAGCCCGCATCGTCCAGCGCCACCAATTCGGCCAGTTTGGGCGCCTGCAGATCATCGCGCGCGTGATAACGGTGCTCGCGGGCCTCGACGGCAAATTTATTCCACGGGCAGACCGCAAGGCAATCGTCACAGCCATAGATGCGGTTGCCAAGCAGCGGGCGCAGCGCCTCGTCCACCGGCCCGTGGTGCTCGATGGTGAGGTAGGAGATGCAGCGGCGCGCGTCGATTTGATAGGGCGCCGGAAAGGCCCCCGTGGGGCAGATATCGAGACAATTACGGCACGATCCGCAATGATCGACCTCGGGCGCATCGACGGGCAATTGCAACGTGGTAAAGACCGAGCCGATGAAAAACCAGCTGCCCAGATCGCGCGAGACAAGGTTGGTATGTTTGCCCTGCCACCCCATGCCCGCCGCTTGGCCCAAGGGCTTTTCGGGCACCGGCGCGGTATCGACGAACACCTTCACCTCGCAGTCCTGCTCGGCGATCAACCACCGCGCCAGACGCTTGAGGCGCTTTTTCACCAGATCGTGATAATCGCGGTTTTGGGCATAAACAGAGACTGCTCCGGCGTCTTTTTGCGCCAGAACCTGCATCGGGTCATGCTGCGGCGTGTAGCTCTCGGCGAGCATGATCACAGAGCGCGCCTCGGGCCAAAGCACCTGCGGGGCGGCGCGCCAGTGTTTGCGATCCTCCAGCCATGCCATTTGCCCGTGATAGCCCGCCTCCAAAAACGCATCGAGCCGCGCGGGCACCTGCGGCACGTCCCACGGGCGACAAATGCGGCAGGCGTCAAAACCTTCGCCGCGGGCCTGCGCGGTGAGGCGGTCCTTTAGCGCCTGCATCGGCGCGCGGCTTTAAAAATCAAGATCGGCATAATGCGCGGGCGGCGGGAAACCCGACACCTGATCGGCCAGAATCGAGCGGAAGGCGGGGCGCGATTTGATCTTGGCATACCAATCCTTGAGCGTCTCGGAGCGGTTCCAATCCACATCGGAAATATAATCAAGCGAAGACAGATGCGCGGCGGCGGCAAAATCGGCCAAGGTCATATTGTCGCCCGCCAGCCAGCGGCGATGCTCCAACAGCCACGTCATATAGTCGAGGTGGTATTTGATCCGCTGCGCGCCGGTTTTGATGTTTTTGCTGTCGGGATATCCGGCCTTCATCACCTTTTTATTGACCCGCTCATAGAGCAGATTGGCGGTGACTTCGTGGTGGAATTTATCGTCGAACCACGACACCAGACGGCGCACCTCATAACGCGCATCGGCGCCTTGCGGCATCAGGCTCGGTTCGGGATAGGCCTCGTCGAGATATTCGCAAATCGGGGCGCTTTCGGCCATGGTCTTGCCGTCGATTTTGAGAACCGGCACTTTGGCGGCGGGGTTGCGGCGCAAAAAATCGGGGTCCTGCTCCCAATATTTCTCTTCGATCAACTCGCATTCAATCCGCTTTTCGCCAAGCACCAGCCGCACCTTGCGGCAAAACGGGGAGAGCGGAACATGATAAAGCGTGGCCATATGCGCGAACTTTCTAAGCGGTCTTTGCCCACCTGAATGCCCTGTTGCGGCGCGGTTTTCAATCCTCGAAACAGGCGGCGCGCCCATCCGCGCGAATTGTGGCCGCCCCGTCGAGGATTTGCGCGGCGCGGCGGCGTGTGCGATCCGACGGCTTGCTGGCCGAGCGGGTTTTGGGGCTGGGCAGGACGGCGGCAAGCCGCGCCGCCTGCACCGCGCTCAAGGCTTCGGGACCGATGCCGAAGTAGTGGCGCGCGGCGGCCTCGATGCCAAAGACGCCTTCGTCAAATTCGGCGATATTGAGATAGACCTCGATGATCCGCCGCTTCGGCCAGACCGCTTCGACCATCGGCGTCAGCACCGCTTCGAGCGCTTTGCGCAGCCATGAATGCCCGTGCCACAGGTAGACGTTTTTGACCACCTGCTGGCTGATGGTCGAGGCCCCGCGCCCCGCGCCTTCGTCCAAAGCGGCGCGGATCGCCTTGAGGTCAAACCCCCAATGGGTGCAAAAATTGGCATCCTCAGCGGCAACCGCCGAGCGGGCCATGACGGGGGCGATGTTTTCAAGCGGCACCCAATGGAAATCAACATCGCCAAGGCGGCGCTCTTCGGTGCGCATATAGTGGCCGATCGTGGGGTTGATCACGCGGTGGGCCAGCACGACCACAAGCGCCAGTGCCGCGATCCCCAATAGCATACGCACCACCCAACGCCGCACAAAGCGAAGCGGGTTGATGCGGGCGGCGAGGGCCTGCTTGGGGGTTGGTTTTTTCGTCTTCTTTGCCACGCGCCATTCATAGGGCGCGCGCGCAAAAATAAAAAGCCCCGCGAAGCGCTATGGCGTCGCGGGGCCGGTGTTTATACGCATGGCCTTTTGGCCGAAACAGAGACTACTCCGCCGGAATAGCGCCCTGTTTGAGCGACAAAGGCGCGGGGATGTGGATCAACATTTCCTTCGGGCAGACCTGCACAAAGTTGGCTTTCTCCATGTCCCAATGCTGCAAGATCGCGGCGGCTTTGCGGCTGCCCGTCTCTTCGAGGTGGCGTTCGATCAACCCTTCAAGCTGGCCAAGCCAATGGTCGACCGTGACGGGGCAGGTCACCAGCGTTTCCATGTTCATCATATCCGCCGATTTGCCCTCGGGGTCATAAAGATAGGCCATGCCGCCGGTCATACCCGCGCCGAAGTTCGCGCCGATCTCGCCGAGGATCACCGCCACGCCGCCGGTCATATATTCACAACCGTTCGACCCGCAGCCCTCGATCACCACGCTGGCCCCCGAGTTGCGCACCGCAAAGCGTTCGCCCGCGCGGCCCGCCGCAAAGAGGAACCCGTCGGTCGCACCGTAAAGCACGGTGTTGCCGATGATGGTGTTTTGCGATGCATCCAGAGGGCTGGCCATCGGGGGGCGCACCACGATGGTGCCGCCCGACAGACCCTTGCCGACGTAGTCATTCGCATCGCCCGACACTTCAAGCTTAAGCCCCGGCGCAGCAAAAGCCCCCAAGGATTGCCCCGCGCTGCCCGCCAGTTTGACGGTCAGGTGGTTCGCTTGCAGCGCGTTGCGCATACCGAAATTTCGCACGATATGGCTCGAGGTGCGGGTGCCGACCGAACGGTGGGTGTTTTGCACCGCATAGCTCAGCTGCATCTTTTCGCCGTCCTTAAGGAAGCGTTCCGCATCGCGAACGATCTCGGAATCCAGCGTATCGGGCACCGCGTTGCGGGTTTTGTTACGATCATATTTGATCTCTTTCGCGCCATCGACGGTGATGAGCAGCGGGTTGAGATCGAGATCGTCCAGATGGTCCGCACCGCGGCTCACTTGGCTGAGCAGATCGGCGCGGCCGATCACCTCGTCGATGCTGCGCGCGCCGATACCGGCGAGGATTTCGCGCACTTCTTGGGCATAGAAGGTGATCAGGTTGACCACTTTATCCGCCGTGCCGGTGAATTTGGCGCGCAGCGCTTCGTCTTGCGTGCACACGCCGACGGGGCAGGTGTTCGATTGGCACTGACGCACCATGATACAGCCCATCGCGATCAGCGCGGCGGTGCCGATACCGTATTCCTCGGCGCCCAGCATCGCGGCCATGACGATATCGCGGCCGGTGCGCAAACCGCCATCGGTGCGCAATGTCACCCGCTCGCGCAGGTTGTTCATCGCCAGAACCTGATGCGCCTCGGTGAGGCCCATTTCCCACGGCAGACCCGCGAATTTGATCGAGGTCGCAGGGGACGCGCCCGTGCCGCCATTGTGGCCCGAGATCAAGATCACGTCGGCTTTGGCCTTGGCCACGCCCGCCGCGATGGTGCCGACGCCCGACGACGCCACCAGCTTCACGGTGACCTTGCAGCGCGGGTTGATCTGTTTGAGGTCATAGATCAGCTGCGCCAGATCCTCGATCGAATAGATATCGTGATGCGGCGGCGGCGAAATCAACGTCACGCCTTTGGTCGAATGGCGCAGGCGCGCGATCAGGTCCGTGACCTTCATGCCGGGCAATTGCCCGCCCTCGCCCGGTTTTGCACCTTGGGCGACCTTGATTTCCAACTCTTCGCATTGGTTCAGGTATTCGGCGGTCACGCCAAAGCGGCCCGATGCGACCTGTTTGATCTTGGCCGAGGGGTTATCGCCATTGGGTTCGGGCACGAAATGCGCCGGATCTTCGCCGCCCTCGCCGCTGTCGGATTTTGCGCCGATACGGTTCATGGCCACGTTGAGCAATTTATGCGCCTCGGGGCTGAGCGCGCCCAAGGACATGCCAGGGGTCACGAACCGCTTGCGGATCGAGGTGATGCTTTCGACCTCTTCGATGGGGATCGCTTTGCCCAAGGGTTTGATCGCCAACATATCGCGCAAATGGATCGGCGGGTTGGATTGCATCGCCTTGGAATATTGCTTCCACAGTTCGTAAGAGGCGCGGTTACAGGCGGCTTGCAACAGGTGCATGTTTTGCGCGCCCCATGCATGGGTCTCGCCCGATTTACGCGCCTTGTAGAACCCGCCAATGGGCAGGATTTCCGATCCCGAGGTCCAGCCTTTGGCATGGACTTCTTCGGCTTTGGTCTGGATGCCCGACACGCCGATGCCCGAAATACGCGAAAGCATCCCCGGGAAAAACTCGGCGCACATGGCGCGCGACAGGCCGACGGCCTCGAAGTTCAAACCGCCGCGATAGGAGGAGATCACCGAGATGCCCATTTTGGCCATGATCTTGAGCAATCCGGCATCCACCGCCTCGCGGTAGCGCTGCACGTTTTCCGACAAAGTGCCGTCCAGAAGGCCGCGCTCGATCCGGTCGGCAATGCTGTCCTCGGCGAGGTAGGCATTGACGATGGTCGCGCCGCAACCGATCAGCACTGCGAAATAATGCGGGTCGATACATTCGGCAGAGCGCACACCGAGCGAGCAGAAAGTGCGCAGGCCCTTTTGCGTCAGCCAGCTATGGACCGCCGAGGTGGCAAGGATCATCGGCATGCCGACCTTGCCTTCGCCCTGCTCCATATCGGACAAAACGATATGACCGCCGCCCGAACGCACCGCGTCCTCGGCTTCGGCGCGGATACGGTCAAGCGCCGTGCGCAGCGCGCCCTTGCCGCCGCCCGCGGGGAAGGTGCAGTCGATCACCGTCATATCGGCGTTGAAATATTTGGTCAGCTCGTCGAATTGCGCATTGGCGACGAAGGGGCTTTCGAGCACCAGAATTTCGGTCTGGGCCGAGCTTTCGTCGAGCACGTTCTTGAGGTTGCCGAACCGCGTCTTGAGGCTCATCACGCGGAATTCGCGCAGGCTGTCGATCGGCGGGTTGGTCACCTGACTAAAGTTCTGACGGAAGAAATGCGACAGCGGGCGGTATTGTTTGGACAAAACCGCAGAAGGCGTATCATCGCCCATCGAGGCGAGCGTTTCCTTGCCATCCTCGGCCATGGGCGCGAGAATTTGTTCAAGCTCTTCAATGGAATAGCCTGCCGCGATTTGACGGCGGCGCAGATCGGCGCCCGCATATACGGGGGTCTCGTCGATATTGCCAAGCACCTCTTCGAGGTCTTTAATCTTGCCGACCCAATCGCCAAAGGGCTGGCTTGCGGCCAGTTTGTCCTTGATGTCGGTGTCGTGGTAGAGCTTGCCCTCGGCCATATCCACGGCCAGCATCTGCCCCGGACCAAGCGCGCCTTTTTCGACCACGGCGGCCTCGTCAAAGGGCACCATGCCCGCCTCGGAACCGGCGATCAGGATGCCTTCGCCGGTCACCACATAGCGCATCGGGCGCAGGCCGTTGCGATCCAGACCCGCGCAAACCCAGCGGCCATCGGTCATGGCCAGCGCGGCGGGGCCGTCCCACGGCTCCATCACGGAGTTCACATAGGAATACATGTCGCGCCATGCTTCGGGCAATTCGACCGCCTGTTTGGACCAGCTTTCGGGCACCAGCATGGTTTTGGCCATGGGCGCATTGCGGCCCGCGCGCACCAGAACCTCGAACACCGCGTCCAAGGCCGCCGAATCCGACGATCCGCCCGGAACGATGGGTTTGATGTCTTCGGCCAGATCGCCAAAGGCGCTCGACGCCATGCGGATCTCGTGGCTTTTCATCCAGTTGAGGTTGCCCTTGAGCGTGTTGATCTCGCCGTTATGGGCCAGCATGCGGAAGGGTTGGGCCAGCCACCACTGCGGGAAGGTGTTGGTCGAATAGCGCTGGTGATAGATCGCAAAGGCGCTCTCGAAACGCTCGTCCTCGAGATCGGGGTAGAAGACCGCGACCTGCTCGGCCAGCATCATGCCTTTGTAGATGATCGACCGGCAGGACAGCGAACAGATATAGAGCGCGCCCACGCCCTGCGCGGCGGCGGCTTTTTCGATGCGGCGGCGGATCACGTAAAGCTCGCGTTCGAAGGTCTCTTCATCCACGCCTTTGGAGTTCGAGATCAGGATTTGCTCGATCTCGGGGCGGGTCGCATTGGCCTTGTCGCCGAGGCAATCGATATCCACCGGCACATGGCGCCAGCCATAGATATAATAGCCCATGCGCAGCACTTCGCTTTCGACGATGGTCCGGCAGGTTTCCTGCGCGCCAAAATCGGTGCGCGGCAAAAACACCTGACCGACGGCCATCAATTCGCCCATGCGCGGCTCGTGGCCGGTGCGGCGGATCTGGTCATAGAAAAACGGCACGGGGATTTGCACATGGATGCCTGCGCCGTCGCCGGTTTTGCCATCCGCATCGACCGCCCCGCGGTGCCAGATCGCCTTGAGCGCGGTGATGCCATTGGCGACAACGGCCCGCGAGGGTTTGCCGTCGACCGACACCACCAGACCCACACCACAAGACGAATGCTCATGCTCCTCGCGGAACATGCCGTTCTCTTCCATCCACTGGCGTTTGGCGGCTTCGGCAGCAGCCCAGCTTGCGTCATATTTGGTCATGCGTCTTCTCCACATTTGCCCCCGCAGGGGACAGCCCCTAAAGGCCCGTTTTCGCGGCTCTTACGAACCCTCGTCTGTTTGCCACGTCGGCGCGAAATGCTCGCGCGCGTATCGGGCATAGTCTTGCACGGCCTTTTTGAGGGCCTTGCGATCGCCGGTCAGCTTGGCTGCCACGGCTTTGTTCAACACGCCTGCTGCCTTCATCTTTTCCGCCGCGTCATGGCCGCAGCGGGGCAACATATTCATCGTCAGGTTCGCCGCCTCGGGCAAAAGAGCCGCCTGCGCCTGATCCTTCTTTTGTTTGCGCCCGAAGGTCACATAAAATTCGGTCCCGCCCTGCTCGGTCACCACGTCACCGGCGGTTTTCACCGGATAGGTGCCGTGGTTCTTCATCACCCCCGGCCATCGGTCTTCTTGCACCAGATCGGGGTGCATCGAGACCTGCGGCACAAAGGCCGCCACGCGGGTGACCGGCACAAACCGCGGCAAGATCATCGCGCCATAGCCGCCCATCGAATTGCCGATGGTGACGACTTCTGTGACCTCCTCCATATCGCGGATGCGGGTCACGTAATCGACGATCTTATCCATCAACCCCGCGCGCGAATACCAGCTCCAGCGCAGATCACTCACAAACAGCACCTTGTTTTGCCCGCCCATCGACGCCGCGCCCAAAAATTCATCGCGCGGGCTGCCGTCGTCATGACGGTGTTGGATCGAGGTGAAAGAGACGACCATGCGCGGACCGCTCCCTGCGAGCCACCGCAAGCGCAGCGTCTCATCCTCCAAAATATCCTCCACCTGCTTGGCGGTGCTCAACCTTACACTTCCTTAACCACATGCGTCAGCAGGGCTGACATTGCTACATTCCGGCATCGGCGCGCAAAACCGACAAAATACCGACGTTTTACCGACGCGATACAGCCCGCGATTTCGAGGGCCGCTGCGCCGTTGGTTTTGCGCCGCTCGGGGGGCGAAAACCGCGTCCCGAACGAGCGGTTTTTCGCGCCTTATTCGGCGGCAATCTCCTTGGCCCCTTCGAGGTAGGTCAGGATCGCCTCGGCGCTGTCGCGCCCGTCCTTGATCGCCCAAACCACAAGGCTCGCTCCGCGCACGATATCGCCCACGGCATAGACACCTTCGAGCGAGGTTGCGCCGCTGGTAAAGGCGGCTTTGATCGTGCCCCAACGGGTGACTTCCAACTCCGGCGTATCCCAAAGCGCGGGGATGTCTTCGGGCTCGAAACCGAGCGCCTTGACCACCAGATCGGCCTCTTCGACGTAATCGGCCCCTTCGATGACTTCGGGGCTTTGACGGCCCGAGGCATCGGGCGCGCCAAGGCGCATTTTTTGCACCATCACGCCCGAGACGGGATCGCCCGCAAAACCTTTTGGCGCGGCGAGCCAGACAAATTCGACGCCCTCTTCTTCGGCGTTTTGCACCTCGCGCTGCGAGCCGGGCATATTGGCGCGGTCGCGGCGATAGAGGCATTTGACCGAAGTGGCGCCTTGGCGGATCGCCGTGCGCACACAGTCCATCGCCGTGTCGCCGCCGCCGATGACGACGACCTTTTTGCCCTTGGCGTTCAGCTCGCCGCTGTCAAATTCCTCGACGGTGTCGCCAAAGTTCACGCGGTTCGACGCGGTGAGGTAGTCAATCGCGCGCACAATGCCGTCGCTGCCCGCGCCAGGCCCTTGTAAATCACGGGTTTTATAGACGCCCGTGGCGATCATGACCGCGTCGTGTTTGCCGCGAATGGCGTCAAAGCTGATGTCTTCGCCAACGGTGCAATTGAGCACAAACTCGACGCCCGATTGTTCCAGTTGTTCGATGCGGCGCATGACCACATCCTTCTCCAGCTTGAAGCCCGGAATGCCGTAGGTCAGCAAACCGCCCGCGCGGTCATAGCGGTCATAGACCGTGACCTGCACGCCCGCGCGGCGCAAAACATCCGCCGCCGCCAGACCGCCCGGACCTGCGCCGATGATGCCGACCGATTGGTCACGCTCGACGGCGGGGGTGATCGGTTTGACCCAACCGTTTTCCCATGCGGTGTCGGTGATGTATTTTTCGACCGAGCCGATGGTCACGGTGCCGTGGCCCGATTGCTCGATGACGCAATTGCCTTCGCACAGACGGTCCTGCGGGCAGATGCGGCCACAGATTTCGGGGAAGGTATTGGTGGCTTGGCTGACCTGATAGGCCTCTTCCAAACGGCCCGTCGCCGTGAGGTTGAGCCAGTCGGGAATATTGTTGTGCAACGGGCAATGCGATTGGCAATAGGGCACGCCACACTGGCTGCAACGGCTGGCCTGCTCCTCGGCCTTGGCACGGGCGAACTCGGCGTAAATCTCGTCGAAATCCTGATTGCGTAGACCTGCGTCACGCTTCTCGGGCATATCCCGCCCGACCGTCACAAATTTCAGCATCGGTTGCTTCGCCATTGCGCTGCCTCCTGAAGGTTCATGATTGCCCAATAAGGGCGTTGCGCAGGGTCTATACAGATCGCGAACGGAATAAAAGTCACAAAAGCTGACTTATTATTGAGAAAGAGGCGGAAAATGCGGCTTGCGGCGCAAATTTATGCGAATATTAGGGCCGATACGGACCCAATAAGCCACTTCCCTTCCCGCTTGGAAGTTTTATAGCTGATTCTCGACAGTTTCGGGAACATCTCTATGAGCCTCTTCCATCTTTTCCTCGTCGCCGTGATTCAGGGTCTGACCGAGTTTTTGCCGGTCTCTTCCTCCGGTCACCTGATCCTTTTGCCGCAACTCACCGGCATGGAGGACCAAGGGTTGATGATCGACGTGGCAGTGCATATCGGCACTCTGTTTGCGGTGGTCTTATATTTCTGGCGCGACGTGGCCATGGGCCTTGCGGGTATCCCGCGGATGGTCACGGGGCGTATCGACACCGAAGGGTCCAAGCTGGCGTTTTTGTTGATGATTGCGACGGTGCCGGTGATCGTGGTGGGATTGATCCTCAAGGTAACAGGGCTGAGCGATATGATGCGCTCGGTCGCGGTGATCGGATGGGCGATGTTGATCTTTGGCGTCGTCCTCTATTGGGCGGACCAACGCGGCGCGCAGACCAAAGACACCGCCGATTGGTCCCTCGGCGATGCGATCAAAATGGGCCTGTGGCAAGCCGTCGCCCTGATCCCCGGCACGTCGCGGTCGGGCATCACCATCACGGGGGCGCGGCAGATGGGCTACGGGCGCGAATCTGCGGCCAAGCTTGCGATGCTCATGTCGATCCCGACGATCATGGCCAGCGGCATTTTGCTGGGACTTGATGTGGCCAAGGCAGGGGATTGGAGCGCGGCGCGCGATGCGGGGATCGCGGCGGCTTTCGCTTTTGTGGCCGCGCTCTTGGCGCTGGTCTTGATGATGCGATTGCTGCGCTCGGTCAGCTTCACACCCTACGTGATCTACCGCGTGATCTTGGGCGTGATCCTTTTGGGCATCGCCTATAGTTGATGCAAAAACGCCCGCGCGGATCTCGCACGGGCGTTTCAATGAATACAGATCAGGCCAAACGCCGCCTATTGAATGCGCAGGTTCTTGGCCGATTCCTTGATCGCGGAATATTGCCCCGAGGGGCGGAAGCGCCACAGATACTCGGGCAAAATCGCCCCCATATTGGCAGGGGTCATGCCCAGATCGGCAAAGGTTTTCTCGCCGCCGCTGACCACATTGTCCACGCGCAGATTGCGGACCTGATCGGAGGTGACGGGCGCCTTGACGATGCCCAGCGACAGCTTTTGCACAACCCCGAAGACCGAAGCCATCAGGCCGGCCATCCAGAACGGCAGGTTGACGATCACGCGGCGGCGGCGGATCACCTCGCACATGCGCTGCATCAGGGTGCGGAAATCCTCGACGTCCGGACCGCCCAACTCATAGATGCCGCCCGCAGCCGCGCCTTCGGCACCCAAGGCCGCAGCATGGGCCACATCCTCGACATAGACCGGTTGAAACTTGGTCGCCGCGCCCACAACGGGCAAGATCGGGCTGATCGCGGCCATCCGCGCGAAACGATTAAAAAACTCGTCCTCGGCGCCGAAAATGATCGACGGGCGCAAGATCATCGCATCCGGCATGTGGTCCAGAACCGCGGCCTCGCCTGCCGCCTTGGTGCGGGCATATTCGCTGCTTGATGCCGCGTCCGCGCCCAGCGCCGAGATATGCACCATGCGCGCCACGCCGCTTTCGGCGGCGATACGGGCAACGCGGGCCGCGCCGTCTTTTTGCACGGCCTCAAAGCTGTTCTTGCCGCTTTCTTCCAAAATGCCGACGCAGTTGACCACCACATCGGCGCCTTGCATTGCGGCGCGCACCGAGGCGTCGTCGCGGATGTTGCACAAGATCGGTTCGACCTGTCCTGGGGTGCCGTAGGGGCGCACGAACATCGCCTCATTGGGGCGGCGCACGGCCACGCGCACGCGCCATCCGTCCTTGGCCATGCGGCGGGCGATGTAACGGCCGACGAATCCCGATCCGCCGTAAATGGTGACAAGTTTCGACATGGGGCAGGCCTCCGATTGAGGAAAATACACCGCCTTTCCTAGACCTTGACGCCCCCTGCGGCAAGGCGATTTGCGCGACATGCTAAAAACCCCATGAATCCTTGTTGACAGCACCGGTCCGTAGGTCTAAACGCCGCTCCACGCACCTGTGCCCAGGTGGCGGAATGGTAGACGCGCTAGCTTCAGGTGCTAGTACTCGCAAGGGTGTGGAGGTTCGAGTCCTCTTCTGGGCACCAAATTCCCCAATATATATGTTGCAACAGACCCGATCCGTTGAACGCCCTGCGCTGGCCCGATCTGCGAAGCAGCCGCGCCATTTTCGGGGATGGTTGGATTTGGCAACCAACGCTGCCAAATCCGAATTTGTTAGCGCGCTTTACGGCGGCGCAGTGCTGCAAAACCGCCAAAGCCGGCCAGTAGCAGCGGCAAGGACGCAGGCAGCGGAACCGCTGATGCCACCTCAACATATGTCGCGTTAAGGGTGTAAGACACATCCAATCCGGACTCCGGACCGCTCACGAGCGACAGGGCGAAGTTATAATTGCCCTCACCAAGCGGCGCATCAAACAGCGACAACAATGTGACCGTCTGGTTCGTCAGAGCAGAAATCGAGAAAACCTGCGAACTGTCAAACGTGTCGTAGAGCTCTGCCAGAAGCGACACCCCGCCGCTCCCTTCGGTCGACAGCGTCAATTCGGTCAACAACGATCCCGCGGCAACATCAAAATAGAAGGCGTCGACCGCATCATTGCCGACCCCGCTACCGCAGGATGAAAAACCAACGCTACAGCCCAAATCTCCGACAAGGGTCACGGTATCAAAACCCGACGGATTGGCACCAAGTTGGTTGCCTGCCGCACCAAGTGCATCCGCATAGTCACCCGAGGGGGCGTTGTTTTCGTAGACGTTCCATGTGGCCGCTTGCGCCATGCCACCAAAAGACAGTGCAGCCGCTGCTGCAAGAATAAGGTATTTCATAGTATCACTTCCTAAAAAAATTTGTCGTGGTGAAACGGTAGCCGAAATCCCGGTATCGCGCAAATTTCCCATGCTGCGGACCCGCGCGCGGTCCAGGTCGCGGGCGAAGGGTGGCGGCGCATGGCCGAGAACGGTTGCGGTCTCGTGTCACCGGCATATTGCGGTGACCTTGCGCATATGGAACGGTATGGCAAACAAGAGATTGCGCGGGAGAGCAGAAGATGAGCTATCAGACACTAGACGTGACACGAGATACGCGCGGCGTTGTGTCGTTGCAGTTGGACCTGCCATCCAAGCGCAATGCCTTGTCCGTCGAGATGATGGCGGAATTGACCGCCTTTGCAGCGGATGTGAACGGCGACGACAGCGTGCGGGCCGTGGTGCTATCGGGCAAAGGGGATTTGTTTTGCGCGGGCGGCGATTTGACGTGGATGATGGCACAGATCAAAGCCGACCGGCAAACACGGATGCGCGAGGCGCGCAAGCTGGCCGAAATGCTCGGTGCGCTGAACACCATGCGCGCGCCGCTGATTGGCAAACTCCATGGATCGGCCTTTGGCGGCGCGGTGGGTATGGCGTCGGTTTGCGATGTGGTGATCGCGGTCGAGGGCACGAAATTCGGCTTCACCGAAACGCGGCTGGGGATCATTCCGGCCACCATCGGGCCTTATGTTTTGGCCCGTATGGGCGAGGGGCGCGCGCGGCAGGTGTTCATGTCGGCGCGGGTGTTCGACGCCCACGAAGCGCAGGCGCTTGGCCTTGTCAAATCCGTGGTCAGCGCGGATCAGATAGACGCCGCCGTCGAAGCCGAGGTTGCGCCCTATCTGGCGGTGGCGCCGGGGGCCGTGGGTCGGGCCAAAGCTTTGGCGCGCATGCTAGGCCCGCGCATCGACGATGCGGTGATCGACGCGACAATTGTCGCGCTGGCCGATGCATGGGAAAGCGAAGAGGCCATCGAGGGCATCGCGGCGTTTTTGGAAAAGCGCAAGGCAAGCTGGGCCTGAGCGCGGCCGGGCGCCCTTTCCCCTCTCCTCCCCGTATCTTCCGCGATAGACAGGGCCGCGCCGCGCGCCTAACGTGGCCGCAAATGGCGCCGCAGCGCGCCGCGTCTGGGAGGACAAATTCATGCAGCTTATCTATTCGCCCGCCTCGCCCTTTGTGCGCAAAGTCTGCGTTTTGATGGAGGAGGTCGGCCTCGCGGATCAGATCGAGAAGCTCTCGGTCGCGACCTCGGCGCTCAATACCGCGCCCGAAGCCGCCGCCGCCAACCCCACCGGCAAGATCCCCGCCTTGATCCGCACCGATGGACCCGCGATCTACGACAGCCGCGTGATTTGCCGCTACCTTGATGACAAGGCGCAATCCGGCCTCTACCCCGAGGCGCGGTTGTGGGAGGTTTTGACGCTCGAAGCGACAGCGGATGCGATCATGGAATCGGGCGTGACGATGATCTACGAGGCGCGACTGCGCCCTGCGGAAAAGGTTTTCGACGGCTGGGTCGAGGCGCAATGGGGCAAGATCGAGCGCGCCCTATCGGTGATCAACGAACGCTGGATGAGCCATTTGAACGGCCCGCTGGACATGAGCCATATCGCCGTGGCCTGCGCGCTTGGCTATCTCGATTTTCGCATGGACGACCGCGGCTGGCGCAAGGGCAATGATGCTTTGGACGATTGGTATGCGGCGTTCTCGCAGCGCCCCTCGATGGTTGCCACAGCGCCGGAATAGACGCGCCCGACCGGCCAAATCCGACACTTCTGGGAAATACGGCGAACAGCAGCAATGAGCCCATTGTGACGGATGTTGCACGATCCGCGAAGGTCCGGTTAACTCAGAGTTTCGTGTCAACATAATGCATCACCATATTGAATCCTTCCTCGGGGGAAGGAGCGGCGAAGTGTTTCGTAATCTGTCGAAATTGCTCTTCTGTTGCCGCAAACGGATGATCACGCCGCGCATTGCGCGCATGAAGCCGTGCGATACAGACTTCGTCAGGGACGTCTAAAACGTGAAGTTTATGTGCTGCCTTTGTCTGCTCCAAGATGCCCCGCATCCAATCGCGCGACGCAATCGTGTTTGCTTGGAAGTCCAATACGACTGAAATTCCCTCATTTAGCAATGAGACGACGTGTGGTCTCATGACCTCGCGAAACTTTGACATGCGCCGCATGTAGTCCGAAATCGACGACATTTCTTCGGAATAAAGACCATTCAGCCACTCATCTTCAGCAATCACAATGGTTCCGGCCGTGCGACTAAGTTGGGCAGTCAGAGTGGATTTTCCAGACGCAATTTTTCCGCATAATAAGTGCAGAGTTGGTGTTGTCGCGGACATATGAATAACCTTGTTCAGCGCGGCGAGCGCAGTTGACGTTCGAATGCGAGTTTGCCCGGCCCGGTTTTCAGACCGGGAAGGTAATTCGATTTTGGTCCTGACGACCAAAGTTCTGAACGAAGGTTTTCATGCACCTTTAGTGACATGCGGGGTTCTTGATGTCTATTGGTGATAGCAGATCTTGGCGCAGCCACAGCGAAAGCTAACAAAGTCCGCAAACCACGCTTTGGCCAATTCAGGGCGGCTTAACCGGACAAGCGCCTGCAAACGACAAAGCCCCGACCGCAAGGATCGGGGCTTGGATTATTCGGGAACGACTTCCATTCGGGCGCGAAAGAGCGCCCGAGCGATCAAAAATTCAGCGCGAGGCCAACGTTGATGGCATTTGTGATCAACGGGAAGGACATCGTGCCGCCGCCTTCCAGCTCTGCTTCGTTCTTGGAATAGGTGAACTGGTATTCGGTAAAGACGGCCCAGCGATCGGTCAGATCATATTTCACACCGGCGATGGCTTTGGCGGCGGGGCCGGTGACTTGGTAGCCATAGGTTTTCTCGCCGTTGGCAAAGACATCTACATGCGGGATCGCAAGGCCGATGCCTGCGCCGACATAGGGGGTTATGAACTTCCACTGGTCCGGCCAGCGTTTCATCACATTGGCCGTGAGAATGTTATGGCCATCGGTGAATTCGAGCCGCGAGAACCCCGCGGGCATTTCCGATTGCGGCGCATAGGCTTTGGTATGGGTCAGTTCGACGCCAAAGCCGAGGTTATTGGGCTTCCACCACATCGCGCGCAGACCGTAGTAGGGCGGAGGGGAGAAGCTTTTGCCTTCCCATCCGATGAGCGCGCTATAGGGCGCGCCGGTTCCGGGCGCGGTGCCTTCGATGCGGCTATGCGGCGAGGACTGGCTGCCGCCATAAAAGCTCAATTCGATCTCGGCGCTCGCGGGCGCGGCAAGGCCAAGCGCGATAAAAAGAGCCGTTACAGCGATGTTAAGTGATTTGACCATATTGAGCTTCCATTCATGGCAGGCGACGCCTTTAGATATAGATGTGATATACCCTTCGGCAACGGGCCTCAAGCGCGACACAAACGCGCCCCCTTGGTTTTAGGCGCACCTTTGTCTGGACGTGGGCGAAAAGCCCCGCTAAATACCGCCACGGATAGGCAGCAGGATTCCTGCGGCCCGAAACCGCATAGGCCGCAAGCAGGCCGAAGAATGGAGTAAGCTCGTGTCCCACGCAGAAGATCACGAAGGCACCCGCAGAGATTTCCTCTACTACGCAACGGCTGGCGCCGGTGCTGTAGCGACTGGTGCAGCCGTCTGGCCCTTGGTCAACCAAATGAACCCCTCCGCCGATGTAAAGGCCTTGGCCTCGATCCGCGTCGATGTCTCCGGCGTTGAAGTGGGCACGCAATTGACCGTGAAATGGCTCGGCAAGCCGGTGTTCTTCCGCCGCCGCACCGAAGCAGAAATCGCTGATGGTCGCTCGGTTGACGTGGGTGTCTTGATCGACCAAACCGCGCAAAACCCCAACAAGGACGAGATCGTTCCCGCAACGGACGAGAACCGCACCTTGGATGAAGCGGGCGAATGGCTGGTGATGATCGGCGTTTGCACCCATCTTGGCTGTGTTCCGATCGGTGATGGCGCTGGTGAATTCGGCGGTTGGTTCTGCCCTTGCCACGGTTCGCACTACGACACGGCGGGCCGTATCCGCAAAGGTCCTGCGCCGCAGAACCTGCACATCCCCGTCGCGGCCTTTGTCGACGACACCACAATCAAATTGGGTTAAGGACGCGCATCATGGCTGGAATTCCGCACGATCACTACGAGCCCAAAACGGGCGCTGAGAAATGGCTTCATTCGCGCTTGCCCATCGTGGGCATGCTCTATGACACCATCATGATCCCCACACCCAAGAACCTGAACTGGATGTGGATCTGGGGCATCATCTTGACCTTCTGCCTTGCGCTGCAAATCATCACCGGCATCGTGCTGGTCATGCATTACACGCCGCATGTCGACCTTGCCTTTGCCTCGGTCGAGCACATCATGCGCGACGTGAACGGCGGGCATTTCCTGCGCTACCTGCACGGTAACGGCGCATCGCTGTTCTTTGTTGCGGTATATCTGCACATCTTCCGCGGCCTCTACTACGGCTCCTATAAGGCGCCGCGCGAAATCACATGGGTGATCGGCATGATCATCTATCTGTTGATGATGGCGACGGCCTTCATGGGCTATGTGTTGCCATGGGGCCAAATGTCCTTCTGGGGCGCGACCGTGATCACCGGCCTGTTCGGCGCGATCCCGTTCATTGGCGAACCTTTGCAAACATGGCTCTTGGGCGGACCGGCGGTGGACAATGCCACGCTGAACCGTTTCTTCTCGCTGCACTACCTCTTGCCCTTCGTGATTGCCGCGCTTGTTGCGGTCCACATCTGGGCCTTCCACACTACGGGCAACAACAACCCGACCGGTGTTGAAGTGCGCCGCGGCTCGAAAGAAGAAGCCCAAAAGGACACGGTTCCCTTCTGGCCCTACTTCGTGATCAAGGATCTGTTTGCCCTCGCGGTGATCCTCACGGTGTTCTTTGCCATTGTCGGGTTTATGCCGAACTACCTCGGCCACCCCGATAACTACATCGAGGCCAACGCTCTGGCGACGCCTGCGCATATCGTTCCCGAATGGTACTTCCTGCCCTTCTACGCGATCCTGCGCGCCTTCACCGCCGATGTTTGGGTGGTGCAGCTGGTGTCCTTTGTCACCGGCGGTATCGTCGATGCGAAGTTCTTCGGCGTTCTGGCCATGTTCGGCGCGATTGCCGTGATGGCTCTGGCGCCTTGGCTGGACACATCCTCGGTGCGTTCGGGCCGTTACCGCCCTATGTTCAAATGGTGGTTCGCGCTTCTGGCAATCGACTTTGTGGTGCTGACATGGGTGGGCGCGATGCCGACCGATGGCATCTACCCCTATATCTCGCTTCTGGGCGCGACCTATTGGTTCGGCTACTTCCTCGTGCTGCTCCCGCTGTTGGGCGTGATCGAGAAACCGCTTACACCGCCAGCGACGATTGAAGACGACTTCAACGCGCATTACGAAACACCGGCCGAATAAGAGGACATGGGACAAATGTTTAAGAAACTCGCGATTACCGCAGTTGCCGCCCTGACCTTTGGGGCTGGCGCCGCCACTGCCGCCGGAGACACCGGCCATAAGTTGCACGATGTGGACTTCTCTTTTGAAGGCCCCTTCGGCACCTATGATCAGAACCAGCTTCAGCGCGGCCTCAAGGTCTACACCGAAGTTTGTTCGGCCTGCCACGGTCTCAAATTCGTTCCGCTGCGCACGCTCGGCGACGAAGGCGGCCCGCATCTGCCCGAAGAGCAGGTCATCGCCTACTCTCAAAACTTCTCGGTGGTTGACAAGGAAACCGGCGAAGACCGCGAAGCCAAGCCGAGCGATCACTTCCCTGCCTCGGCTTTGGAGAACGCACCGGATCTGTCGCTGATGGCGAAGGCCCGCGCGGGATTTCACGGCCCCTATGGCACCGGCTTGAACCAGCTCTTCAAAGGCATCGGCGGACCCGAGTATATCGTCGCCATCCTCACCAGCTACACCGGTGAGGAAAAAGAAGAAGCAGGCACGACCTACTATGAGAACACCGCCTTCCCTGGCGGCTGGATCGCAATGGCGCCGCCGCTTGCGGGCGAAGACGTGGAATTCGACGATGGTCACAGCAACTCGCTGCACCATGAGGCCGAAGACGTCGCCGCCTTCTTCATGTGGACCGCCGAGCCCAAAATGATGGCGCGCAAACACGCGGGCTTTGTTGGCGTGATCTTCCTGACGCTTTTGTCGGTCTTGCTCTATCTGACCAACAAAAAGCTCTGGGCCAAGGTCAAAGGCCCGAAGAAAAAGCACTAAGCCGCTTTGGGATAAACACGATCAAGCCCCGCCCTCACATTGAGGCGCGGGGCTTTTTCTTGGCCGCGCCGTCCTATGACATTCCCCGCGGCGATCCTCGCCAGAGCCGCCCGCGCCGCCCTAGGCGGGCGGCGGCGCGTCAACCCAAATAGGCCCTCAACGCGGGCGGCGGATCGGCCAGAAGCGCGCCGGTGTCCTGCGGCGGCATGGCCCGCCCGTCCGCCACCAAAACCGCCTGCGGACACAGGCGCATCGCGTCGGAGGGGTCGTGGCTGACCATCAGCAAGGTCGCGCCTTGCCTTTCGGCCATATCGGCCACCAGATCGAGCATCTCGGCCTTGAGCGCGGGGCCGAGCGCCGCAAACGGCTCGTCCAGCAAGACCAGCGGGTTTTGCTGCACCAAGACCCGCGCAATCGCCACGCGGCCCTGTTGCCCGCCCGATAGCTGCGCGGGCTTGCGGGTGCCGTAGCCGTGCAAGCCGACCTGCTCCAACGCGTGATCCACCCGCGCGCGCTGATCGGCTGAGAGCCGCAAATCGGGGCGAAGGCCAAGACTGATGTTTTGCGCCACCGTCAGATGCGGGAACAGATTGTGATCTTGAAACAGCATCGACACCATGCGCGCGGCGGGGGCGGCGCGTGTGATATCGCGCCCCTGCCAGACCACCCGCCCCGCCGCCGCAGGCACGAAGCCCGCGATACAGCCCAATAGCGTCGATTTTCCGGCCCCCGACGGGCCGATCACCGCAGCGCGCGCGCCTTGGGCGATGCTCAAATCCGCGTCCAGCGCGAAATCCCCGCGCCGGATGGCCAATGCGTCAAGCGTCAACATCGCGCCGCCCCCTTTGATCGAATATCCAAAACAGCGACAGGCTGAGCGTCAGCAAGATCAGCCCCGCCCCCGCTGCGGCCTGCATTTGATAGGCCCCCATCAAGCGGTAAATCTGCAGCGGCAGCGTGGCCCATTGCGGATCGGCAAAGAGCACCACAACTCCCAAATCCCCCATCGCCAAGGCCGCCGTCAGCCCCGCACCGAAGGCCAAAGCGCTGCGCGTGCGCGGCACGATCAACAGCCGCAGCCGCGCGGCGCCGGTCAGGCCCAAATGATCGGCCAGCGGGCCAAAATCGGCCTCGGCTCTGCGCACGGCGGGGGCAATGACCCGCACTGCAAAGGGCAACGCCATCAGAGCATTCACCGCCACCGTCACCGGCAAGGCAAGGCGGGCGGGCGCGATCAGCGGGTTGATCAAGATGAATAGCCCCGTGCCGACCACCAAGGGCGAGATCGCCACGCCCAAAAGCCCGATGCTGCGCGCCCCGCGCCACCGCGCCGTACTAAGCCCGAGGGCAAGTGAAAGGGTCAAGACCGTCGCCAGAAGCGCAATAATGAGCGAATGAAGGCTGGCTTCGGCGATCAATCGCCACACCTGCGCAGAGATTTCGCCCATGCCCGCCAGACCGCGCAGAACCACCATTGCCAAAGGTCCGGCGACAAACAGCGCCGCCACAGCCAAAGCCAAGACGTCGCCTATGCGCTGCGCCCGTCCCTGCGCGTCAAAGCGGGTCACGACAGCGTCCATACCGCGCCCGAAGCCATCCGCGCGCGACAGACGCGCCGCAAGCAGCGCCGCAAGCCCCACAAGGCACAGCTGCGCCAACCCCAGCGCCGCCGCGCGGGCAAGGTCGAAATCAAGGGTGAAAGCTTGATAGATCGCCAGTTCAAGCGTCGTGGCGCGCGGCCCGCCGCCCAAGGTCAGGGCCACGGCAAAGCTCGACAGGCAGATCGCAAAAACGATCAGCGCAGCGCCAGGCAGATAGGCGCGCAGCATCGCCGCCTCGATGCGCCAGAAGACATCGCGCGGTCGAAACCCCAAAGAGGCGGCAAGGCGGAAATGTTCGGCGGGCACGGATTGCCAGCCTTGCAAAAGGATGCGCGTGGCCAGCGGCAGGTTGAAAAACACATGGGCCAAAACCACGCCATGCAAACCGTAGATTTGCACCGGCGGCAGGCCCAGCGCGCCCAGCGCGGTGTTGAGAATTCCGCTGCGCCCGAAGATCGCCAAGAGGCCCAGAATCGCGACAATCACCGGCAAGATGAACGGCGCGCCCAAAAGCGTGATCAGCACCCCGCGTCCGCGAAACCGCCGCCGCGCCAAGGCGCGGGCAACCGGAATGGCGAGGGCCACGGAGAAAAGCGCCGAAAGCGCCGCCTGCACCAAGGTAAAGCGCAGCGCCGCAAGATCGCCTGCGGCGATGCGCGCGCCCGTTTCGGCGCGCCACGCGACGGCGGCCAGAGGGGCGAGGATCAGAGCGACGACAAAAACGGCCGCCGCGATCCCCGCCCATCCTTTCGGCATGTGCGGCGCTATTGCGACAGGGCCGTGAGCCATTCGGCCAAAGCCTCCTCGCGGATCTGCGGCGCATCGGCAAGCGGCACCATCAGGGCTTTGTCAGGGGAGATCAGCGTCTCGAAACCTTTGGGCAGGCCCTGCGCGGGGGTGACCGCCGGATACATCCAGTTGGTTGTCGAAATCACGCCTTGGAAAGCGTCGGTCAGCATGAAAGCGAGGAATTTATCCGCCAGTTCCGGCACATCGGTGCTGGCCAGTTTTGCGGCGACCTCAACCTGCAGGTAATGGCCTTCGGTGAAGGCGGCTGCGGCTTTGCTGGCATCCTCTTCGGCGATCAGGTGGTATGCGGGCGATGTGGTATAGCTGAGCACCATGTCGGCCTCGCCCGCGAGGAACAATCCATAGGCCTCGGACCATCCTTTGGTGACGGTGACAATATTGTCCGAAAGCCCCTCCCAAATGGCGGGGGCCTCGTCGCCATAGACGGATTTCACCCACATCAACAGACCCAAACCGGGCGTGGAGGAGCGCGGGTCTTGGATCACGACCTTCAAATCGGAGACGCCGAGCGCTTTGAAATCGCTGGGCGCAGCGAGGTCCGCGTTTTTCACAAAGGCGAAATAGCCCCAATCGAAGGGCACGAATGTGTCGTCCTTCCAAGCAACGGGCAGGGCATAATCGGCCCGCGCCGTGGTGGGGGTAAAAAGGCCGGTCTCGCGCGCGGCGGCGACGAGGTTATTATCGAGACCAAGGACCACATCGGCCTCGGTGCGCGCGCCTTCGAGCTTGAGGCGCGCCAAGACAGATGCGCCGTCACCTGCGGCCACGAATTGCAGATCGCAATCACATGTCGCCTCGAACGCGGCTTCGACCGCAGGACCGGGGCCCCATTCGGTGTCAAAGCTGTCATAGGTATAGATCGTCAAAATGGGCGTTTCGGCCAGCGCGCTGCTGGCTGCGAAAAGTCCCGTGGCAAGTGCAAGATACTTCATGGCATCCTCCTATATGCGACGGGCGGAACGGGCGCGTGGAGCATGTCCAAACCTTCCCTCCGCCGGTCTTAACCGGTTCAGGTTCAACGGGTTCGCAAAATCGCATCTCAGCTACGCACAAGCACGCAGCACCCCGAGGTAAGGCGGAACCTAGGCGCGGCGCGGCGCGGTGGCAAGGGGTGATCTGCCGGGCCGCCACGCCGCGCGCTTTGGCTCAGTGAGGTTTGGCGTATCGGGCCAGCTCCGCCTCGGCGGCCTCGTCAATCTCAAGATCGTCGCTGGTCATGATGCCCGCATCCGGATCGTTGAAGATCGCCATATCGACCTTGCCCTCGCTTTTGGCGACAATCGACGTGACCACGGCATCGCCGGTGATGTTCACCGCCGTGCGGATCATATCCATCAAACGGTCCACGCCGAGGATCAAGGCAATGCCTTCAATAGGAAGGCCGACCTGCCCGAGCACCATGGTCAGCATCACCAAACCCACACCAGGCACGCCCGCCGTCCCGATCGAGGCCAGAACCGCCATGGCGATCACGGTGACATAACCGCCAAGCCCCAGATCAATGCCGTAGACATTGGCCAAAAACACGGTGGCGACGCCTTGCATGATCGCGGTGCCGTCCATGTTGATCGTCGCGCCAAACGGCACGCAGAAGGAGCCGACAGAGTTGTTCACACCGATGCGCTCGGTCACGCAGCGCAAGGTCACGGGAATCGTGGCGTTGCTCGAGGCGGTGGAGAAGGCGAAAATCTGCGCGGGGCGGATTTTGCGCATGAAGGTGACGGGGCTGAGGCCCGACATCAATTTGAGCATGATCATCAGCGTCACGAAGAGATGCACAAAAAGCGCCAGAACCAGCGTGACGACATAGGCCAACACAGGGATGAACAATTCGATGCCCTGCTCGGTAAAAGTCTTGGCGATCAGGCAGAACACGCCAATGGGCGCAAAGGCCATGACGATGCCGACGACTTTCATCATCACCTCGTTCATATATTCGCTGGCTTCGACAAACCCTTTGGATTTCGCCCCAAGCATCAAGACCGCCACGCCCAAAATCACGGTGTAAAAGATGATCTGGAGCATCTCGCCGCTCGCAAAGGCAGCGACCGGATTGGTCGGTACAATGGCGGCAAACACGTCCCAAACCGTCGGCGCCTCGCGGCCGGT
This sequence comes from Paracoccaceae bacterium, assembly GCA_050633545.1. Classification (GTDB taxonomy): domain Bacteria; phylum Pseudomonadota; class Alphaproteobacteria; order Rhodobacterales; family Rhodobacteraceae; genus Litorivita. Next base: position 520,194 of record JBOEGS010000002.1, on the reverse strand, counting down.
GACGCCCGACGTATCGACCCCGTCCATGACAAACCCTTTGCCCGGTCCGATGACGGATGCGAGCAAGATCGCCACCGCAATCGCAACGGCCGTTGTGGTCAGATAGAGCGCAAAGCTCTTGCCGCCGACACGGCCCAGAATGCGGATATCGCCGATCCCCGTCACGCCGCAGATCAGCGAGAAAAACACCAAAGGCACCACCAGCATTTTCAAGGCATTCACGAACATCTTGCCGATCATGGCGAAAAGCCCGCCGACAATATGCGTGTTGATGAAATCCGACCCGATCTTGTTGAAGATCACGCCAAGGATCAGCCCGCCGACCATGGCCAGCATGATTTGCGTCGTCAGGGACATTTTGGACGGCTTGCCGCCCGATGCCCCGCTTTGCGTTGCGCTTGTCATTCGGTTTCCTTCCTGTTGCTTATGCTCCAAGTTTTGCACGCTTTGCGCGAAACACAAAATCTTTGCACGTTTTGCGCGAATTCACGCGGAAGATTGCCTCTGACTTGAGCAGTTGATAGAGCAGGCAAAAGAAAACGGGAGCCGCTCATGTCGCTTAATACATTCGGACATCTTTTCCGCGTCACGACCTGGGGCGAAAGCCACGGGCCAGCTTTGGGCGCGACGGTCGATGGCTGCCCTCCGGGTGTGGCGGTGGATGCGGGCATGATCCAAGCCTTCCTCGACAAACGCAAACCCGGCACCAGCAAATACACCACACAGCGGCGCGAGGCCGATGAGGTCGAAATTCTATCCGGCGTGTTCGAAGGGCAGACCACCGGAACGCCGGTGCAATTGATGATCCGAAACACCGACCAGCGGTCGAAAGATTATGGCGACATCGCCGAAAAATTCCGCCCTGGCCATGCGGATATCACCTATTGGCAAAAATACGGCATCCGCGACTATCGCGGCGGCGGGCGCTCTTCGGCGCGCGAGACGGCGGCGCGTGTAGCGGCGGGCGGATTGGCGCGGGCCGCGCTCAAGTCATTTTTGCCCGACTTGCAGATCACCGGCTACCTGACCCAGATCGGCCCGCATAAAATCGACCGCGAGCGGTTCGATTGGGACGAGATCGGCAAGAACGTCTTTTGGTCGCCCGATGCGGTGGCCGCCGGTGAATGGGCCGAATACATGGATACCCTGCGCAAAAGCGGCAATTCCGTCGGCGCGGCCATCGAGGTCGTGGCGCGCGGCGTGCCTGCGGGGCTTGGCGCGCCGGTTTACGGCAAGATCGACACCGATCTGGCCGCCGCGATGATGAGTATCAATGCCGTCAAAGGCGTGGAAATCGGCGAAGGCATGGCGGCGGCGGAGCTGACCGGCGAAGAGAATGCCGACGAGATTTTCATGGGTAACGATGGCAAGCCGGTCTATTCCTCCAACCATGCGGGCGGGATTTTGGGCGGGATTTCCACCGGTCAGGATCTGGTCGTGCGCTTTGCGGTCAAACCGACCTCCTCGATCCTCAAGACCCGCCAGACCATCACCAAATCCGGCCAAGCCGCCGAGATCATCACCAAGGGCCGCCATGATCCCTGTGTCGGCATCCGCGCCGTGCCCGTGGCCGAGGCGATGATGGCCTGTGTGATCCTCGATCATATCTTGCTTCACCGCGGCCAGATCGGCGGCGCCGTTGGCGAGACCCGCGGCAAAATCGGCTGATCGGTTGGGCAGCATCCTTTCCATCACTGCGCCGATTTTTGCGCTGATCGGGCTGGGCTATGCCAGCGTCTATTTCAAAGGATTCACCAGCGCGGAAATGCGCGTCTTTGGCCGCTATGTGATCAACATCGCCCTGCCTGCGCTGCTGTTCAACGCGGTTGCCCAGCGCGATTTCTCCGAGGTTATGGACAGCGGCTATATGCTCACCGTGATCCTCGCGGGGGTGATGACCATGGGCGCGGTCTACGGCTGGTTCGCGCTTCAAGGCACCGGCCCTGCGCGCCGCGCCATCGGGGCGATGGGGGCCACGGTGCCCAACACCGGCTATATCGGCTATCCGGTGCTTTTGCTGGTGTTTCCCGATCTGGCGGGCGCGGTATTAGCAATGAATATGGTGGTCGAGAATTTCCTGATCATCCCGACCGCCTTGATCTTGCTCGAACTGTCACGCCCGCGCGAAAAAGGCGGCATGATCCGATTGATCCGCGAACTGGCGCTGAGCCTGTTGCGGCGGCCTTTGATCATCGGTTTGACCTTGGGCATGGCGGTCTCGCTCTTGGGGGTGCCGGTGCCCGAAGCCTTGGTGCGGCTCATGGGGCTGATCGCCGCCTCTGCCGCGCCGATTGCGCTGTTTGTGATTGGCGGCACGTTGGTCGGCCTGCCCACCAAGGGCAACCGCGCCATGGCGGCGCAAATCGCAGGTGCGAAACTGTTACTGCATCCGGCCTTGACGGTTCTGGCCATGGCGCTTTTGGCCTATGGTGGCCTGCCCGTCCCGCAGGGCGATTTTGCCGCTGCGGCGATCTTGTCTGCGGCGATCCCGATGTTCAGCATCTTTACCGTGCTCTCGCAAGAATACGGTCATGAGGGGCTGGCCTCCCTGACGCTGCTTTTTGCGACGACGGCGGCGTTTTTCACGCTCTCTGCGCTGCTTTACGTTTTGGTCTGAGCGGCGGGGCGCTGTTTTGACAGTTGCACGGCCAAAATGCCTGCGGCGATAATCGCCACGCCCAACACATCGCGCGGCCCGATGCTTTCGTCGATGATGATGGCCGCGATGGCGACGCCAAAGAAAGGGTTGAGGAAATGGAAGGTCGCCGCCTTGGTCGCGCCGATCATGCCCACCAAGGTGAACCAGACCCATGTCGCCGCCAGACCTGGCACCAGCGTCGTGTAGACAAAGGCGATGAGCAGCGGCGTGGACCACGTCACGGTGAGCGTTTCGGTCGCGGCAGAGACCACCGCAAGGCAGACCGCGCCCACCAGCATCTGCAGGCCGACGATCATCATCACATTGCCGCCCGACGAGGCCCCGCGCACCGATAAGGTCGCTACCGTCAGCGCCACAGAGCCGATCAAGCATAGGGTCAACCCGTAAGGGTCCACGCCTGCGTCCAGCCGCGCGCCCATGATCAGCCCGACGCCGATCACCCCCGCAATCAAACCGACGATCCCCATCATCGGCAGTTTGTCGCGAAACACCACCCATCCGGCAAAGGCCACCATAAGCGGCATGGTCGAGGCGATGATGGAGGCCAGCGACGCCTCGATGGTTTGCATCGCGACAAAGTTCAGCCCGAGGTAAAGCGCGTTCTGGCAGATGCCGAAAATCACTGTGGCGCGCCATTGCGCGCGCGTCAGCCGAAAGCTTTGGCCCAGCGCCAGGGCAATCGCGACCCCCAGCAGACCCGAGACCAAAAACCGCAAGGACAAGGACGCCAGAGGCGGCGCATAGGCGACGATCACCCGCGCCGAGGTAAAGGCCGAGGACCACATCAAGGCAAAGGCCAGACCCATCAAGATTGCGCGCAAGTTCATGGTCTCTCCAATGGGGTTTCGGCACGGGCGCCCGAATGCAAAAGGGCCGCCCCTCGGGCGACCCTTTCGAAAACTTGGCAAAGATGCAAGCTTAGCCGTTGACGCTGTCTTTGAGCGCTTTGGCGATGGTCATTTTCACGACCTTATCGGCTTCTTTTTTGATCTGCTCGCCGGTGGCAGGGTTGCGCACCATGCGCTCGGGGCGCTCGCGGCAGTAGATTTTGCCAACGCCGGGCAGGGTCACTGCGCCGCCGGCGGAAACTTCTTTGGTGATGATTGCAACGATCGCGTCGAGCGCACCGCTTGCGGACTTCTTATCGCTGCCCATTTCTTCGGCCAGAGCGGCAACAAGCTGGGTTTTGGTCATTGGTTTCGACATTTGGTAGTCTCCTTCACTTGCCCGATCTATGGGGCCTCACTGGCGGTATATAACCTTATGTTGCGTATCTACACAACGAATTGTGGTGTGAAACAAGAGAAAATAACGCATTTAGCGCATCTTTACCCTAGGTCAAAGAAAGGCTGTCTCGTCAAAAGAGCGCAATTTGCGGCTATGGATGCGTTCGAGCGGCATGTCGCGCAAGGTCTCCATCGCGCGAATCCCGATCATCAAATGCCGAGACACTTGTGTTTTGTAGAAATCCGACGCCATTCCAGGCAATTTCAACTCGCCATGAAGCGGCTTGTCGGAGACGCAAAGCAGCGTGCCGTAGGGCACCCGAAAGCGGAACCCGTTCGCCGCAATCGTCGCGCTTTCCATGTCCAGCGCCACGGCGCGCGACTGGCTCAAACGCTGCACCGGCCCCGAATGATCGCGCAATTCCCAGTTGCGATTGTCGAGACTGGCCACGGTGCCCGTACGCATCACGCGCTTGAGGTCATAGCCCTCAAGCTGCGTCTCATGGGCCACGGCGGTTTCCAAGGCGATCTGGATTTCCGCCAAAGCAGGGATCGGCACCCAAACCGGCAGATCGTCATCAAGCACCTTGTCCTCGCGAAGGTAGGCATGCGCGAGCACGAAATCACCAAGGCTTTGCGAATTGCGCAGCCCCGCGCAGTGGCCGACCATCACCCAAGCATGCGGGCGCAAAACGGCGATATGGTCGGTGGCGGTTTTCGCATTGGACGGGCCGACCCCGATGTTGACCAAAGTGATCCCCGACCCGTCGGCACGTTTCAAATGATAGGCGGGCATTTGCGGCATTTTCATCGTCGGAGGGATCGGCGTTTCAGCATCGGTGATCTCGACATCTCCGGTGCTGACGAAACTGGTGTATCCGCTATCAGGATCGGCCAGAACCTTGCGCGCATAGGCCTCGAATTCCGAGACATAGAATTGATAGTTGGTGAAAAGCACGTGGTTTTGGAAATGTGCGGGGTCGGTCGCGGTGTAATGCGACAGCCGCGCCAGTGAATAATCCACCCGCTGCGCGGTAAAGGGCGCCAAGGCTCCCGGTTCGCCCTCGGCGGGGACATAGGTGCCGTTGACGATATCGTCGTTGGTGGTGGTCAGATCGGGCACATCGAACACATCGCGCAGGGTGAACTCCGCCGCGCCTTCTTGCGGCACGGTCAGCCCGCCGGTTCCGGCCACGGCAAAATGCACGGGCATCGGCGTGTTCGAGGGGCCGATTTCCACAGGCACCTGATGGTTTTCGAGCAAAAGGCCGATTTGTTGTTCGAGATAGGATTTGAACAGATCGGGCCGCGTGATCGTCGCCGCATGCCGCCCAGGCACCGAAACATGGCCAAAGCTGAGGCGGCTGTCGATCTGTGCAAAGCTGTGGGTGGTGATCGAAACCTGCGGATAGAACGCGCGGATGCGGGCCTTGGGGTGGCCGTTTTCCATCGCGGTCTTGAAATGGCTGCACAGGAAATCCGTCGCCTCGCCGTATAGCGCGATCAAATGCGCCACCGCGGCTTTGGCATCGGTGAAGCTTTGCGGGGCGCGGCCCGCGGGCGTCAGGATCGGCAATCCTTGTTTTTCGTCATGCATGGGTCTTGCGTCCTATTCGGGGCCGATGATCAGATCGGTCAATTCAAATGTCGTCACATCCACAAGGCCCAAATCGGAAATCCTCAGCTCCGGTATCACCACCAGAGCCAGAAGCGAATGCTGCATATAGGCGTTGTTGAGCGTGCAGCCGCAGGCGCGCATCGCCTCCATCATTTGCCCCGCTTTCACAGCCACTTCGGCGGCGGGGGCGTCCGACATCAGCCCCGCGATGGGCAATTCGACCAGAGCAAGCTCGGCCCCGTCTTTCCAGATGGTGACGCCGCCCCCGACCTCGGCCAGACGGTTTGCCGCCGCGGCCATCATCGCACGGTCGGTGCCGACAACGATCATATGGTGGCTGTCATGGGCGACGGTGCTGGCCATGGCCATAGAGCCGTCATAGCCAAAGCCCGACACAAAACCGTTCACCACCGCTCCCGTGGCGCGGTGGCGCTCGACCAAGGCGATCTGGCAAATGTCCTGCGCGCCGTCCATTTCGACGCGGGCTTCGGAGACCTTGAGTTCGGCGGTGAGGGCTTTTGTCGGGGCCTGATTTTCCACCACGCCGATCACGCGGGCGGTGACGTGGTTGGCCCCCTCAGGCGCGGGAATGTCGAAATCCGTATCGCTCAGCGCATGGCCCAGATGCACGGTTTGCCGCGCCGCGTCGGGCCACGCGTAATGCGGGCAATCGACAAGGCACACCCCGTCTTTGGCCACGGTTTGACCGCGCGCGATCACCTGCTCGATCGGCAGGGTTTTCAGATCGGAAGTCAGGATCATATCCGCCCGCCGCCCCGGCGCGATGGAGCCGATCTCGCGCTCCAGCCCGAAATGCGTCGCGGTGTTGATCGTCGCCATTTGCAGCGCGATGAGCGGATCACAGCCGCAGTCAATCGCATGACGCACCACGCGGTTCATATGGCCGTCTTCGACCAATGTGCCCGAATGGCAATCATCGGTGCACAGTATAAAGCCGCGCGGATCGAGACCCTTTTCGGTGATCGCGGTGATTTGCGTTTCCACGTCATACCACGCCGATCCCAGCCGCATCATCGCGCGCATGCCTTGGCGGGTGCGGGCAATGGCGTCGGCCTCGCAGGTGCCTTCGTGGTCATCGGCAGGCCCGCCCGCGACATAGGCGTGAAAGGCGGGGCCAAGATCGGGCGAGGCATAATGCCCGCCCACGGTTTTGCCTGCGCGCTGGGTGGCCGCGATCTCGGCCAGCATCTTGGCATCGCCGTTCACCACGCCCGGGAAATTCATCATCTCGCCAAGACCGATGATCCCCGGCCATGCCATCGCCTCGGCAACGTCTTCAGGGGTGATTTCCTGCCCGGTAGTCTCCAGACCGGGGGCAGAGGGGGCGCAGGAGGGCATTTGCGTGAAGATATTCACCGGCTGAATCAGGGCCTCGTCATGCATCATCCGCACGCCGTCCAGCCCCAGAACATTGGCGATCTCATGGGGGTCGGTGAACATCGATGTCGTCCCATGAGGGATCACCGCGCGGGCAAATTCGGCGGGGATCAACATACCGCTTTCGATATGCATATGCGCATCGCACAGACCAGGGATCATATAGCGCCCCTTTGCCTCGATGATCTGTGTATCGGGCCCGATGCAATGGCTGGCGTCCGGCCCGCAATAGGCGAACCGCCCGCCTGCAATCGCGATGTCCATATCATCCAGCACCTCGCGGGTGTGGACATTGACCCAACGTCCGCCTTTCACAACGGTATCGGCAGGCGCGCGCCCTGCGGCGACGGCGACGAGGGTGGGGGCGATATCGGCCCAGCTTTGAAATTCTATGCTCATGACAAAACCTTTCCTGTATTCACGCGCGGGTGCAAGGGCGAACCCGCGCATCGGGCCGCCAATCGGGAATTTGCGCCCATCCGCAGGCGCTGCGGTCTGCCTGTTGCCGTGGCGGCCTCTTGCCTTGGCGGCGCCGCTCGGCCAAGACTGCGCCTATGAGCAACACGAATATTCCCACTGACAAAACCCTCTTCTCTTATGGCCACGGTTACAGCGCGCGGGCTTTGGCGCGGCGGCTGGCGCCGCAGGGCTGGACCATTTTCGGCACCACCCGCAGCGCCGATAAACTTGGCGCGCTTGAGGGCGAAGGTATCACGCCGCTTTTGATCGGGCGCGACGATCTTGGCCCAGCGCTCGCGCGCGCCAGCCATCTGTTGATCTCTGCCGGACCGGACGCCGAGGGCGATCCGTTTTTGCGCAGCCACCGCGTCGAAATAGCCGCCCGCGCGCCGCATCTGGAATGGGCGGGGTATCTTTCGACCACGGGGGTTTATGGCGATCATGCGGGCGGATGGGTGGATGAGAACACGCCGCTTCGCCCGTCGACGCGGCGCGGAAAATGGCGCGTCGAGGCCGAGCGCGATTGGCAATCCATACCCGATCTGCCGCTGCATATCTTTCGCCTTGCGGGCATCTACGGCCCCACGCGCGGCCCCTTTGCCAAGGTGCGCAGCGGCACCGCGCGGCGGATCATCAAGCAGGGGCAGGTTTTCAGCCGTATCCATGTCGAGGATATCGCGCAGGTGCTCGAAGCCTCGATCAACCGCCCCCGCGCGGGCGCGGTCTATAACCTGTGCGACAACGACCCTGCCCCGCCGCAAGATGTCATCGGTTACGCGGCTGAATTGCTGGGCCTGCCCCTGCCCCCTGCCGAAGATTTCGACAGCGCCGAGATGACCCCGATGGCGCGCAGCTTTTATGCCGAATCCAAACGGGTGCGGAACGATTTGATCCAAGAGGAGTTGGGTGTAAAATTGCTCTACCCCACTTACCGAGACGGGCTGCGCGCCCTACTTGATGCAGAAGACGGGGGCACAATGCCGTAACCGGCAGCAATGAAGGAACGGCCCATGGACCGCGCGCCACAAGACAGCGCCGACGCGCTGCGCAGCCTGAGCGAGATTTTGGACGCTGTGCAAGCGGCGGCAAAGGACGGGCGCGCCTCGGTCGAGGATATATTGACCCAAGTGGGCGATCATTCGTTCTCGCCGATCATCCTTGTGCCGGCGCTGATCCTTGTCTCGCCGCTGTCGGGGATTTTTGGCCTACCTACGATCGGGGCGCTGTTCATATTCTTGATCACGGTGCAAAAGCTCTTTGGCCGCCCGCATGTGTGGTTGCCGCAGATGATCAAACGGCGCAGCGTTGCTGCCGAACGCTTGGACCGCGCCATCGCGTGGCTTCGCCCGATTTGCGCGTGGATCGACGCGCGTATGGCGATCCGGCTCACTTGGTTGGTGACGCGCGGCGCCAATGTGGCGACCTTGCTGACGATCATCGCCATCACGATGGTGATCCCGATGCTCGAAATCCTGCCCTTTATCACCTCGGTTCTGGCCACGGCCATCGCCTTTTTCGCCATCGGGCTTTTGGCCCGTGACGGGGTGTTTATCGTGCTGGGCTATATTTGGGTGAGCGCCAGTTCCGGCATGGCCTATTGGCTGATCGCGTGAAACCCGTCAGGCGCGGGTGCCCGATTGACCCGCGATCTGCGCCACGCCCAGCACCTCAAGAACCTTGGCCTCGATATCCGCCGCCGAAAGCGCGGCGGTGCGATACATATCCTCGGGCGAGGATTGATCGATAAAGATATCGGGCAAGACCATAGAGCGGTATTTCAGCCCCTGATCAAACGCGCCCTGCTCGGCCAATAGCTGCGCGACATGGCTGCCGAAACCGCCAATCGCGCCCTCTTCGATGGTGATCAGCGCCTCATGGGTTGCGGCCAGATCAAGGATCATCTCGCGGTCCAGGGGTTTGGCAAATCGCGCGTCGGCAATGGTGGGCGTGATGCCACGCGCGCCAAGCGCTTCGGCGGCTTTTTGCACCTCCGCCAGCCGCGTGCCAAAGGACAAAAGCGCCACGCGCCCGCCTGTCTGGATCATCCGGCCCTTGCCGATTTCGAGCGGCGTGCCGCGTTCGGGCAGATCGACGCCTACCCCTTCGCCGCGCGGATATCGAAAGGCAATCGGCCCCTCGTCATGCGCCGCCGCCGTGGCGACCATATGCATCAATTCGGCCTCATCCGCCGCCGCCATCACCACCATGCCGGGCAGATTGGCAAGAAAGGCCACGTCGAAGCTGCCCGCATGGGTGGCCCCGTCCGCGCCGACCAGACCCGCGCGATCAATGGCAAAGCGCACCGGCAGGCGCTGGATCGCGACATCATGCACCACTTGATCGTAACCGCGCTGCAAAAAGGTCGAATACATCGCGCAAAACGGCTTCATTCCGCCCGCCGCTAAAGCCGCCGAAAAGGTCACGCCGTGTTGTTCGGCAATGCCCACATCGAAACAGCGCGAGGGGTAGCGTTCGGCAAACAGGCCGAGCCCCGTGCCGTCGGGCATCGCGGCGGTGACCGCGCAGATTTTCGGATCCTGCGCCGCCTCGGCCAGAAGTGCGCGCGAGAAGACCGATGTATAGGAGGGCGCGTTGGATTTGGCTTTGACCTGTTTGCCCGTCACCAGATCGAATTTCGCGGTGGCATGGCCCTTGTCATCGGCGGCCTCTGCGGGGGCATAGCCTTTGCCTTTGACGGTGTTGATATGGATGAGGATCGGGCCGGTGGCACGCTCCTTGACGGTGCGCAGCACGGGCAAAAGCTGCCCCATGTCATGACCGTTGAGCGGGCCGATGTAGGAAAAGCCCAAAGCCTCGAACAAAGTGCCGCCCACGGTCATGCCCTTGAGCATATCCTTGGCCCGCTTGGCGCCTTCGCGAAAGGGGGGCGGCAGCAGCGACACCGCGCCTTTGGCGGCGGCTTTGAGCTCTTGAAACGGCTCGCCCGCGTATAGCTTTGACAGGTAGGACGAGAGCGCCCCGACCGGCGGCGCGATCGACATCTCGTTGTCATTGAGGATCACGATCAGGCGTTTGCCCAGATGGCCCGCGTTGTTCATCGCTTCGAAGGCCATGCCCGCCGACATCGACCCGTCGCCGATCACCGCAATCGCATCGCCCGCACCGCCCTCGCAGGCGCCGCCCAGATCGCGCGCCACGGCGAACCCCAAGGCCGCCGAGATCGAGGTCGAACTATGCGCCGCGCCAAAAGGATCATAGGGGCTTTCGGAGCGTTTGGTGAACCCCGACAGCCCGCCTTTTTGGCGCAGGGTGCGAATACGGTCGCGCCGCCCGGTGAGGATTTTATGCGGGTAGCTTTGGTGCGACACGTCCCAGATGATCTTGTCCTTGGGTGCGTCGAAAACCGCATGTAGCGCCACGGTCAATTCGATCACGCCAAGGCCCGCGCCCAAATGCCCGCCGGTTTCGGAGACGGCCGAAATCGTCTCGGCCCGCAATTCGCCCGCGACCTGTTTGAGCTGCGCATCGGAAAACTGCTTGAGATCCGCCGGAGAGGCGACCTTATCAAGAAGCGGTGTGTCAGGTCTGGTCATCGCATGGCCCTCCTTGGGGGGGCAAATTGGCACCTACGCCGCTCATGGCGCAGCTTGGCTAGCTTTGACGCGAGATAACGAAACGCGCGGCATCCCGCAAGCCATCCGCGCCTTTGCCGTAAGGAGAAAGCGCATCGATCGCCGCCTCGGTCAATTCCTTGGCCCGCGCTCTGGCCCCGTCCAGACCCAAGAGCGAGACAAATGTCGCCTTGCCCGCGCTTGCGTCCTTTTGCAGCCGCTTTCCGGCGGTTTTCTCGTCGCCCTCTACGTCCAAGATGTCATCGGCGATCTGAAAGGCAAGGCCAAGCGCCTCGGCGTAAGCCTGCATCGCGCCGGTATCGGCCCCGACCATGCGCGGCCCCGCCGTGGCCGACCACGCGATCAATGCGCCCGTCTTGCCATTTTGCAAGGCGGTGATCTGCTGCAAATTCAACGGCGCGGCGGCGGTTTCGGCGGCGATATCGAGCGCTTGGCCCAAAACCATGCCGCGCGCGCCGGCGGCCTTTGCCAATGTCAGCGCCAGATCGGCCCGCGCCTGCGCCGCCTCGGCCCCGCGCGGATCAAGCGCCAGCTCGAAGGCCAAGGATTGCAAGGCATCCCCCGCCAAAATCGCCGTGGCCTCGTCCCATTTGACATGGACCGTCGGTTGCCCGCGGCGCAGATCATCATCATCCATCGCGGGCAGGTCATCATGGATCAAACTATAGGCATGCATCGCCTCGATCGCGGCGGCAGGCCAAATCGCACGGGGAGCCGTCACATCATGCAAAGCGGCGCTTTCCAGCACCAGATAGGCGCGCAGCCCCTTACCGCCGCGCAGCCCGTAGCGCATCGCCTCGATTACCGGCTGATCGCCCAAAGGGGCCAATACATGCTCGAGGTGCGCGCCCGCTTGTGCGGCCCGCGCGGTCAGGTCGGTTTGAAACACTCAAAGTCCCTCGACAGGGGTGGTTCCTTGCGGCGCGCCATTGGCGTCCAACGTGATCGCCGCGACCTTTTCCTCGGCTTCCTTGAGCTTGGCCTCGCAGCGCTTTTTCAACTCCGCGCCGCGCTCGTAAAGCTTGATCGAATCCTCCAGCGCCACATCGCCGCGCTCAAGCTGGCCGACGACCTGCTCCAACTCGGCCATGGCCTGTTCGAATGTCATTTGGGATGGGTCTGTCGCGGTCTCGCTCATGGTGCGTCCTTTTGCGGCTGGCAGCTTTGGCGCGATCATAGCGGCGGGCGCGGCGGGGTTCAATCGCGCAGCGCCTTGCGCATGGCGCGCGATTGCCGCAAGTTTCCCCCATGCAAGAAAGCGAGCACAAAGAGACACCCATAATCGAGGCCGAGAGCGCCCTGCGCGATCCGCAGGCGGCGCTGAATGCCACCGAGAGGTTGGAGGCCGCGGGCGGCGCGCATGAGGGTCTGCGCACGATGGTGCTGCAGGATATTTTGCGCATCGTCCCGAAAAAACGCGCGCTGTTCGCGGGGACATTGCGCGGGCAGCAGGCGGTGTTTCGCCTTGCGCTCAGCGGTGACGAGAGGCGCCAGAGCGCCGAGCAATGGGCCGAGCTGAACCGCATTTATCCGTATATGCGCGAGGGCGTCTGCCGCGTGCCGGAGCCGATGTTTTTCGATGAAGCCGAGGGCATCACCGCGATCAGCCGCGCAGAAGGCCGACCCTTGATGATGCATCTGTGGTCATTGCCGCGCGAAGAGCGTTTGCCCCATATCGAGGCCAGCGCCCGATGGCTCGCACAATATTGCGCGCCCAGTACCGAGCGGCGCGGCGTCGATTGGCGCAACTGGGCGCGCCGCTGCGAAACCGCCGCAGCAGCGCAGCCCTTCGAACAGCTCCGCAAGATCGAGGGCAAGGTTTTGCAAAAGACCAAGAAACTGGGCCGTATGGTCAAGGATATGGAATGGCGCGTGGCCGTGTGCCACGGGGATTTCCATCCGCTGAACCTGATCATCGCGCCCGATGGCACGCGGCTGACGGGGCTTGATCTTGGCTCGTCGTTCTTGATGCCGATCTACCGCGATATCGCGCGCTACCTGATCTATAACGCGCGGCGGCATTTGTGGACGGGCGATGCGCGCCGCTATGGTGTCGACGGGGCTTCGATCGACGCTTTTGCCCGCGCCTTCGCGATGAGCGACGACGAGCGTGACCTGTTCATCCCCTATATGATTGCGGTAGAAACGCTGACGCGGGTGGAGTCGAAAAACGAGGTCACGACACGGCTCAACAACAGCATCGAGCTGGCCGAGCGGCTGTTTGAAGACCTGCGTGAATTGACGCTTTAGGCCGAGAGGAGCGCGCCGACATGGGCGGCGCTGGCCTGCGCCAAAGCGTCCAGATCATAGCCCCCCTCCAGCAAGGACACCAGCTTGCCGCCGCAATGGCGCGCCGCGACATCGCACAGGCGTTCGGTCAACCATACGTAATCGTCTGTTTGCCAGTTGAGCTGCGCCAGAGGATCGCGCGCATGGGCGTCAAACCCTGCGGAGACGAGCAGAAGCTCGGGCTTGAAATCCTCCAGCGCGGGGAAGACCTCGGCCTCATAGGCGGCGCGCATTTCGGTGCCTCCGCTATCCGGTGCAAGTTCGATATTCATCACATTGCCATGCGCGCCGGTTTCTGACGCACGGCCGGTTCCGGGCCAGAGCGGCGATTGATGCGAGCCGATGAAAAGCGCGCGCGCCTCGTTCCAAAGCAGATCCTGCGTGCCATTGCCGTGGTGCACGTCGAAATCCACGACAGCAACACGCGACAGGCCGCGCCGCTCTAGCGCATGGCGGGCGGCGATGGCGATATTGCCAAAGAGGCAAAACCCCATCGGCGTGGCGGTTTCGGCGTGATGCCCTGGCGGGCGGGCGGCGACAAAGGCTTTTTGCGCCGATCCGTCCAACACCGCATCGACGGCGGCAATCGCCCCGCCAACGGCGCGGCGCGCGGCGGTCATCGAACCCGCCGAAAGCCATGTATCCTCGTCCAGACGCGCGCGCCCCTCGTCGGGCACGGCGCTGGCGATCCGGTCGATGTAGCTTTGTGGATGGCACAGGGCGATATCGGCATCCTCGCCGAGCGGCGCGGCGCGGCGGTCAAGTGCATCAAAATCAGGACTGCCGAGCGCCTCGGCAATGCGGCGCAGGCGCGCGACCTGCTCGGGGTGGCCCTCGGGCGTGATGTGATTGAGGCAATCCTCATGCATGAAAAACGCGACGGTCATTGCGGTTCTCCCCCTTCTGTTGGGGCCATCCTGACGCGGCGCGGCGCGCGCGGCAAGCCTCTATTCGGGGCTGAGCATATAGCCTTCGCCGCGCACGGTTTGCAGGTAACGCGGCTGTTTCGGGTCGGCCTCGATTTTGCGGCGCAGACGGGTGATTTGCACATCCACCGCACGCTCTTGGGCGCTGTCACCATCGCGGCCGAGGTCCTCGACCAAAGCGCTGCGCGAGATCGCCTCGCCGGCGCGGGCCGCGAAAATCTTCATCAACTGGCTTTCGGTGGCGGTCAGGCGCACCAATTCATCGCCGCGCCACAACTCGCCGCGCTCGATATCATAGCGCACGGGACCGAGAAGCAGCAGCTTTGGCGCCAGATCGGGCGGTGCCTGTTCGGGCATACGGCGCAGTATGGCGTTGATCCGCAGCAATAGCTCTTTGGGCTCGAACGGTTTGGCGAGGTAATCATCCGCCCCTGCCTCCAGCCCCTCGATGCGCTCGGAGGTCTCACCCTTGGCGGTGAGCAAAAGGATCGGCGTCGGGAGCGTTTTGGACAGGGCGCGGGTCAAGGCAACACCGTCCTCGCCCGGCATCATGACATCAAGAACGATCAGGTCGAATTCCAGCCCCGCCAGAATACGCCGCGCATGGGCCGCATCGCGGGCAGCGGTGACCAAGAACCCGTGGCGGGTCAGGAATTTTTGCAGCAATCCGCGGATGCGCTCGTCGTCATCCACGATCAACAGATGCGGGGCAAGATCGCTCATGAGCCGCCATCCTTGAGGCGCAAATATCGGCGGCGCATTTCGCCATCCATCATCGCCTCCAATACGGTGCGGAACCCTGCGACGGCTTCGGGTCCGGCGGCGCGGTAGGCGCTGCGCATCCGGCTGCGCTGCGCATCCGACAGCTTACGCTCGAGCGCCGCGCCCTCCTCGGTCAAAAACAAATTTCGCTCGCGCTTGTCCGATTTTCCGACGCGCGATTCGACCAATCCGTCCTCGACCAAAGTGCGCAGCACGCGGTTGAGCGATTGTTTGGTCACGCCCAAGATGGCCAACAGGTTGTTCACCGTCGTGCCGGGCGCGCGGGCGATGAAGTGCAACGCGCGGTGATGGGCGCGCCCGTAGGCCATACCCTCCAGTATGCGGTCGGGATCGGCGGTGAAGCCTCGGTAGGCAAAGAACATCGCCTCGATCCCTTGTCGCAATTGCTCGTCTGTCAAAAACAGAAGGTTCTCGCCGCCATGCACATCTGACATAATTCCCTCCTGACGTTCACAATTTGCCCGCTTTGGGGGCAGTCTAGGTCAGCTATGTTGACATTCCAAGTCCTAACTGGTAGCGAATCTCGATTTTGGCGCAATATTATGTCCGTTTCGGGATTAACTGGCGCAACAAATGCAAATCTGCGGCGTGGCCGCGCAACGTGAAGGAACATAAGATGACGGGCGCATATGATGATCGCGACGGCAAAATCTGGATGGATGGCACACTTGTCGAGTGGCGCGATGCAAAGGTGCATATCCTGACCCATGCGCTGCATTATGCCTCCTCCGTCTTCGAGGGCGAGCGTTGCTACAACGGCAAGATCTTCAAGGGCGTCGAACATTCCAAGCGCCTGAAACGCTCGGCCAATCTTCTGGATTTCGACATTCCCTATTCGGTCGAGCAAATCGAAGCCGCGAAATACGCGATGCTGGAGGCGAACGGTTGGACCGATGCCTATGTGCGCGCGGTGGCGTGGCGCGGTGCAGGCGAGGACATGGGCGTTTCGGCGAAAAAGAACCCCGTGCGTTTGGCCGTGGCCGGATGGGAATGGGGCAACTATTACGGCGATGCCAAGATGAAGGGCGCCAAGCTCGACATCGCGAAATGGCGCCGCCCTGACCCCGCGACCATTCCGTGCGAGGCCAAAGCCGCCGGTCTCTATATGATCTGCACCATGTCCAAACATGCCGCCGAGGCCAAGGGATGCTCGGACGCGCTGATGTTCGATTATCGCGGCTATGTGGCCGAGGCGACCGGCGCGAATATCTTCTTTGTCAAAGACGGCGAAGTGCACACGCCCAAGCCCGATTGCTTCCTCAACGGCATCACCCGCCAAACGGTTTTGGGTATGCTGGCCGAGCGCGGCGTGACGGTGCACGAGCGCCATATCATGCCCGAGGAACTCGAAGGCTTCGAGCAATGCTGGCTCACCGGCACCGCCGCCGAGGTTACGCCCGTGGGGCAGATCGGTGATTTCAAATTCGAGGTCGGCGCTTTGACCCGCGATATCGCGGAGAGCTACGAGAAACTGGTGCGTATCTAAGCGACTACCATATGAGCAACAAAGCGCCGCGCGAGAGATCGCGCGGCGCTTTTTCGTTTAGCGCAGGGCGCGCTGCAACTTGGCCATGCCCGCGATCCAGCGATCATAATCCGCGGTTTTGTGCTGCATGTATTTGAGCACCTCGGGATGCGGCAGGACAAGGAACCGGCCCTGCTTTACCCCCTCGAGCGCGGCACTGGCCACCTCCTCGGCGCTTAGCACCCCGTCGCCCACCGCACCGGCATTGCGCGAGCTTTCGTCATCGGCGATCAGCCGGTCCAACATCGGCGTTGCGACGCCTTGCGGGCATAGGATCGTCACCTGAATCCCGTGATCCTTATGGGCCAGGGCGAGGCTTTCGGCAAAGCCAACGGCGGCGTGTTTGGTGGTCGAATAGACGGCACTGCCGACTTGGCTCAACAGCCCTGCCGCAGAGATCGTATTGAGGAAGGCCCCACCGCCGCGCGCCCGCATCCGCGGCACCAGAATGCGCGCCGCGTGGATATGGGCCATGACGTTGACCTCCCACGCTTTTTGCCAGACATCGGCATCGGCAAAAGCGGCATTCTCGCCCTTTGGCTCGAACCCCGTGGCAATGCCTGCGTTAGAGCAAAACAGGTCAATCGGCCCGTGGACCTTTTCGACACGGGTAACCAAAGCTTCGATTTGCTCCTGCGAGGAGACATCACAGGCACGGCCTTCGCCGCCGATCCATGCGGCGGTCTCGATCGCGCCTGCCTCGTCAATATCAACGCAGATCACCTTGGCGGCGCCCGCCTCATGAAGCGCCAGCGCCAGCGCGCGCCCGATCCCATGCGCCGCGCCGGTTACGACCGCGATTTTACCATTGATATCCATGATGATGCCTCTCCCTGATCGATGTCAGGGCGACGCTAGGCAGGGGCGCTTGCCGTGGCAAGAACCGCCGCGCATGACGCTGCGGCGCGGCGGGCCTTTGGCCCTGCGCAGAGGCAGGTTAACCCGGGCTCATCCCGCGCAACCGTTCGGAGCGGCGGCGCAAAAGCTCAAGCGTGGTCAGCAGCAAGACCGAGATCACCACAAGGATCGTCGCCACGGCGAGAATGGTGGGCGAGATCTGCTCGCGCAGACCGGTAAACATCTGCCAAGGCAGGGTCTTTTGCGCGGCAGAGCCGACAAAGAGCACCACGACCACCTCGTCAAAGGAGGTGATAAAGGCAAAGAGCGCGCCGGAAATCACACCGGGCAAAATCAATGGCATTTGCACGCGGAAAAACGTGGTCACAGGCCCCGCGCCCATATTCGCCGCCGCACGGGTGAGCGAGCGGTCAAAGCCGACGAGCGTCGCGGTGACCGTGATGATGACAAAGGGAATGCCCAGCACCGAATGGGCCAGCACAACTTTGACGTAGCCGACGAAATTCTTGTTCATGCCGAGGCTGTTTTCCATCCAGTTGCCCAGCGTGGAGTAGAAAAAGAACATGCCGGTCGCCGAAATGATCAGCGGCACGATCATCGGCGAGATCAGGATCGCCATGATCGCGCGGCGAAACGGCACGTGGCTCTGGCTTAGCCCGATGGCGGCCAATGTGCCCAAGGACACCGAGATGATCGTCGCAATCGGCGCGATGATCAGCGAGTTTCTGAAGCTGTGCTGCCAATCGGAGCTGGAGAAGAAATCGCGGTAATGTTTGAGGCTATAGCCGTCAGGGTCGAGCGTGAGCATCTCCGGCGTGAAGGTAAAGAAATCCTGCGCGTTGAAGGACAGCGGGATGATCGTGATGATCGGCGCGATCAAAAAGAAGAAGATACATCCGCAGATCACGCGAAAGGCGTAGAACCAGATGCGCTGTCCGGTGGTGGCATAGGGGGGAAGGCTGCTCATGGTCTTATCCCAACTTCACGTTATCGATGCCGACGATTTTGTCGTAGGCGTAATAGAGGATCAAAACCGCCGCCAAGAGGATCGCGCCCAGCGCCGCCGCCAGACCCCAGTTCAACGACGAGGAGATGTGATAGGCGATGCGGTTCGAGATAAACACGCCCTTGGTGCCGCCGACGAGTTCGGGGGTGATGTAATAGCCGATGGCGAGGATGAACACGAGGATCGACCCCGCGCCAATACCCGGAATGCTTTGCGGGAAATAGACGCGCCAGAAGGCGGTCCAATTGGTCGCGCCGAGCGATTTCGCCGCGCGCAGATAGCTGGGCGGGATGGTTTGCATCACCGAATAGAGCGGCAAGATCATGAAGGGCAACAGGATATGCGTCATGGCGATGATCGTGCCGGTGGCGTTGTTGATCATCACCAAACGGTTGGCGTCATCAACCAATCCGATCCAAACGAGCAGATCGTTGATCACACCTTGTTGCTGAAGCAAGACCTTCCACGCCGAGGTCCGCACCAGAAGCGAGGTCCAGAACGGCAAAAGCACAAGGATCATCAACAGGTTCGCCTGCCGCATCGGCAGGTTCGCCAAAATCCACGCCACCGGATAGCCGAGCAAAATGCACGAACCGGTAATCATCAAACTCATGATAAGCGTGCGTTTGAACAAGGTGATATAGATTTGCTGGTTCTCGGGGCGCATCTCGACGCCTTCCGGCCCGACTTGCAAATCAGCCGCGTTCAAAAAATATCCCGGCGTGTATTTGGGCGAATTGGATTTGATCGTGACCCAAACCTCGGGATCATCCCAATCCTTGTCGAGAGCGATGAATTTTTCCTTGAAGGGCCCGTCAGCGGCGAGGTCCCATTTTTTTACCCCGCGGCCCGATTTGCGAAACAGCGAAGAGATGCCGTTCATTTCATAGTTCAACCGCGTGCCAAGGCGCGTATGCGTCTTCTCGGCGACGGCGACTTTCATATCTGCGGCCAGCGCCGCGAAGACCGCTTCATCGGGGGACTGGCCCGAGGTGCTATCCCAGTTTTGCAAGGCTGTGACGGTTTTGGGCAGGGTCTGCTGGACGATCTGGTTCTCGACGGATCGGAACAACATATCGCCAATGGGAAATATGAAGGTGACCAGAACGAAGAGCAGCAAGGGCGCGACCAACAAAAGCGCGCGAATTTTCTGGCGGCGCAGGGCGCGGCCGAGGCTGGCCTTGAGAGGCTTGCCATCGGCGGCCATCACCGGACCGGATGTCTCTTGGGCTGTGGTATCACTCATGGATCATTTCCCCGTTTATCGCGCGTTTGCCGCGTCTCGTATTCGGGTCCGCGGCGCGAGGCGCCAGGGCGGACAAGCTGCGAGCGGGCCGGTGATCCGGCCCGCCGCTATCATACGTCCTAAGACTTAGTTGGCGAGCCACGCCTGGAATTTCGCATCCAGATCGTCGCGGTAATCCGCCCACCACATGTAGTTGTTTACAAAGGTGTTTTCGGCGTTGGACGGCTCGGTCGGCATATGCGGTGCCATTTCGATACCCAATTCGGCGTGGGTCGAAACCAGCGGTGCCGAGGAGGCGCGCGCAGGGCCGTAGGAGATGTATTTCGCCTGATCGGCCAAACGCTGGGTGTCGGTTGCGAACATCACGTAATCCTTGACGCGCGCCAGACGATCATCGGCCAAACCGGCGGGGATCACCCAACCGTCAAGGTCGAACATCTGCCAATCCCATGCCATGCCGATGGGTTGTTCTTTTTCGACGATGGCCGAGAAAAGGCGACCGTTATAGGCCGATGCCATGAACACTTCGCCGTCAGCCAGCCATTGGATCGGCTCGGCAGAAGCGGACCACCACAGGGTGTCGGCTTTGATGGTGTCGAGCTTGGCAAAGGCGCGGGCCTGACCTTCGTCGGTTTCCAGCGTGGCGTAGACGTCTTCATAGGCAACGCCGTCGCAGAGCAAGGCCCATTCCATGTTGGCGATGGGGTTTTTGTTGAGCGCGCGCTTGCCCGGATATTTGGCAAGATCAAACACATCGCAGGCACCTTTGGGCGCATCAACGCCTGCGGGCACTTGGTCGGTGCGATAGCCGAAGGTGGTCGAGAAGACGATCTGCGGGATGAAGCATTCGGAGACCAGCATGTCGCCGAAATCATCCGCCGCCGAGGTGCCATCGGGCGCAGCGGCCAGATCGGTCGCCGGATCGATTTCCAGCGCAAGGCCCTCGTCGCAAAGGCGGATCGCATCAGCGGCTTCGACGTCGACCAGATCCCAAGTCACGTTGCCCGCTTCGCTCATTGCGCGCAGCTTGGCCACGGCTTCGGAGGAGCTTTCATCGTTGATGATCTTGATGCCGGTCTTTTCCATATAGGGCTCGTGGTAGGCTTTGAGCTGCGATGCCGAATAGGCGCCGCCCCACGATACGATGGTCATTTCGCCAGCCATGTGGCCGTCTGCGCCAGCCGTGCCTGCGGTCATCGCAAGGGCAGTGGTGGCCAGAAGAGTTTTCGTCAGTTTCATAACTTTCTCCCAGTTAGGTCCCGTTTTTATTTGCAAGCCACTGGCAACGGGAAGAACCGTTATGGCCGCGGGTTTCATCGTGCGAGCACCTTTGGCAGCGCGCACGAATTTCGCATCACGCGTCAAGCGCGTGGCAATCCTCGGGCATCCAGCCGATTTCGATCTGCTGTCCCGGCTTGAGGCGCACCTGATCGGGGGCGTTGCGGGTTTTGATGATAAATTCGTCATTGCCAGCAACGCGCAATCGGGTGCGGAAAATATCACCCATATAGATGAATTCGAGAACCTCGGCCTTGAGGGTATGCGCATCTTCGTGCAGGCGCTCTTTGTTATATTCGACGCGTTCGGGGCGGATCGATACGCGGGTGCGCTCGCCGACCTTGCTGACGTTGACCGGTTTGCAATCGATCAATTCACCGCCGTCCAGTTCGACCAATGCCTTGGAGCCGCTGATCTGTTTGACCACGCCTTCCATGGTGTTGTTCTCGCCGATGAACTGCGCGACGAAGCTGTTTTCGGGCGATTCATAAAGCTGGTCTGGCGGGGCAAGCTGCTGGATCCGCCCGTCTTGGAACACGGCAACACGGTCCGACATGGTCAAGGCTTCGGTCTGGTCGTGGGTCACATAGACCACGGTAATCCCGAGATTGTCGGCAATCGCCTTGATTTCAAACTGCATTTTCTCGCGCAGCTGTTTGTCCAGCGCGCCGAGCGGCTCGTCCATCAACACCAGTTCGGGTTCAAACACCAAGGCGCGCGCCAAGGCGACACGTTGCTGTTGTCCGCCCGAAAGCTGCGCAGGGCGGCGCCCGCCAAATGTGCCCATCTCGACCATGTCGAGGGCGCGTTTGACCTTGGCTTCGCGTTCGGATTTGCCCATTTTTCGCACTTCCAAGGGGAAGGACAGGTTCTCGGCAATCGTCATATGTGGAAAGAGCGCGTAGTTCTGGAACACCATCCCGATGCCGCGTTTGTGCGGCGGGATGTTGTTGATCGAGATGCCGCCAAGGCGAATGTCGCCATGGGTGGCGGTCTCGAACCCCGCCAGCATCATCAGGCAGGTGGTTTTGCCTGACCCCGAGGGACCGAGCATCGTGAGAAACTCGCCCCTGGGCATCGAGAGGTTGAGATCTTTGACGACGAGCGTTTCGCCGTCATAGCTTTTTTGAACGCGTTCAAATTCGACAAAGGCGTCGTTGTTCGCAGTATCGGCCAAAAGAGGCTCCCCGTTTTCGTCCAGCGGATTTTCCCGCTCGTTATCGCTAAACTAAAGCGCCTCAGAGACGCGGTTGCAACCTGATCGCGGCCTTTTTGGGCGAAAACCGACACCAACAGGCATAATGGGCAGCAAATTCGCCAAAAAAAGTCGATCTGCCTGCCATATTCGCATCATCTGGTTCGGTTTTCTGCTCAAAACCGCGCTTTACGCTACGCCAAGAACGCGGGTGACAGCGCGTTTTGTCTTGTCCACGACCTCCTCGGCCTCGGCGCGACTCAGGCAAAAGGGCGGGGCGAATCCGAGGATATCGCCTTGCGGCATGGCGCGGGCGATGACCCCCTCTTCGGCCAAGACCGCAGCGATTTGCGGGCCGGTTTTGAGCGCCGGATCAAAGGGCGTGCGGGTCGCGGGGTCGGCGTCGAACTCGATTGCGGCCAACATGCCTTCGCCGCGAATCTCGCCGACATGGCGATGCCCGCCCAAGGCATCGCGCAGTCCCGCGTTCAAATAGGCCCCGACCTCGCCCGCGTTCTGGATGAGGTTCAGATCGTCCAACAGCTTCAGGTTCGCCACCCCCGCCGCTGCGCCGATGGGATGGGCCGAATAGGTCCAACCATGGCCGATGGGGCCGTTCTCGTCGGTCCCCTGCTCCAGCACCTTCCAGATTTTATCGCCGACGATCGAGCCGGACAAAGGCGCGTAGGCAGAGGTTAAGCCCTTGGCAATAGTGATTAAATCTGGCTTCATGCCATAGTGGTCCGATCCGAGCATCGTGCCCAGACGGCCAAATCCGGTGACCACCTCATCGGCGATCAGCAAGATATCATGCTTGGCCAGAACCTTCTGCACCGCGGCCCAATAGCCCTCGGGCGGGGGCACAATGCCGCCCGTGCCCAGCACCGGCTCGCCGATAAAGGCGGCAATTGTATCGGCCCCTTCGCGCGCGATCAGCGCCTCCAGTTGCGCCACCAGATGGGCGGTAAATTGCGCCTCGCTCATCTCGGTCTCGGGGCGGCGATGGTAATAGGGCGCCTCGGTGTGGATCACCTGCGGCAGCGGCAAATCGAATTTCTTGTGGAACAATTCCAGCCCCGTGAGCGAGCCGGTCACCAGCCCCGACCCGTGATAGCCGCGCCAGCGCGAGATGATCTTTTTCTTCTCGGGGCGGCCCAGTATATTGTTGTAATACCACACTAATTTCACGTTGGTTTCATTCGCGTCGCTACCCGACTGGCCAAAATACACTTTGGACATGCCCGCAGGAGCGCGGTCCAGAATCATCTTGGACAGGGTGATCGAGGCCTCGGTCCCATGGCCAACATAGGCGTGATAATAGGCCAGTTCGCGCGCCTGATCGGCGATGGCCTCGGCGATTTCCTGACGGCCGTAACCGACGTTGACACAATAAAGCCCCGCAAAAGCGTCGAGCATCTTTTTGCCGTCACGATCCTCGATATGACAACCCTTGGCGGTGCGGATCACGCGACTCGCGGTCTCGCCGCGCGCGTGCTGCGCCAGATGGGTCGAGGGGTGGAAAAAGCTCTCGCGGTCCCATTGGGCGAGTTGGTCATTGGTCAGCATTCGGGCATCCTCGGGTTAGGCAGTGGGTGGTGGCACAGGGGCAATTTTGGCGATCTGTATCACGTCGGTAAAACGTCGGTATTGCGTCGGTGCCCGCGCGGCCTCAGTTGTGCACAACTTTGCAGCACGAGCAATCCCGCCCATGATGCTTTGCCCAAAATTTAACTGATTTTCCAAAAACGACATGGGCGTGTCGTTTTCGGAGCGGACGAGTTGTGCACAATTTGGATTGATCGAGTGACGCCATATCAAGAGGTCGCCATGCCCCCCATCTCTCTCGCCTTCACCGCCTCCGAATACGACCGCCGCCTTGCCTTGACCCGCGCCGCTATGGAGGCGCGCGGCATTGATATTCTGTTTATCGAGGATCCGTCGAATATGGCTTGGCTGACCGGTTATGACGGCTGGTCGTTCTATGTGCACCAAGGGGTGATTTTGACGCTGGAGGCAGAGCCGGTCTGGTGGGGGCGCGGCATTGATGCCAATGGCGCGCGGCGCACCTCGTGGCTTGGCGAAGACAACCTGCGCCCCTATCCGGACCACTATGTGCAATCGACCGAATTCCACCCGATGCAGCACCTCGCCGAGGTGATCAAGGACATGGGATTCGAGGGCGCGCGCCTCGGGGTCGAGATGGAGAACTACTATTTCTCGGCCAAGGCCTATACCACGCTTTGCGCCGAATTGCCCAAAGCCGAGATCGTCGATGCCACCGCATTGGTCAATTGGCAGCGCGCGGTGAAATCCGCCGAAGAGATCGCCTTTATGCGCCGCGCCGCGCGGATTTCCGAGAAAATGGTCACCGGCGCGATTGAACGGGCCGAGGTCGGATTGCGCAAGAACGAGATGGTCGCCGAAATCTACCGCGATGCGATTTTGGGGGTCGAAGAGGATTGGGGCGATTACCCCGCCTTGGTGCCGATGGTGCCCTCGGGGGCCGATTCGTCGGCGCCGCATCTGACGTGGGACGGATCGCCGCTGATCCCCGAGCAATGCACGTTTTTCGAATTGTCCGGCGTCTACCGGCGCTATCACACGCCGCTGTGCCGCTCGGTTTATCTTGGCACGCCGCCCGATGATTTGCTGCGCGCCGAGGGGGCGTTGGTCGCGGGGCTCGAAGCCGGATTGGAGGCGGCGCGGGCGGGCAACCGGGCCTGCGATATTTTCAATGCGCTCGCCGTGCCCTTGGAGGCCGCCGGTATCAGCCGCAGCGCGCGCTGCGGCTATCCCATCGGGCTGAGCTATCCGCCCGATTGGGGCGAGCGCACGATCTCCTTGCGCGGCAGCGATCACACCATATTGGAGCCTGGCATGACCTTTCACTTCATGCCCGGCCTGTGGACCGATGATTGGGGGCTGGAGATCACCGAAAGCATCCTGATCACCGAAGAGGGCGCGGCCGAAACCTTTTGCAACGTGCCGCGCAAGCTCTTCGTCAAATGACCCCGCTTTTGGCAAGAACAGAGACTGTTTTGGCCGAACTCATCGGCTATCCCACCGTCTCTTCGGACAGCAATCTGGCGATGATCGAGGCGCTGGCCGGGCGGCTTGAGGATGCGGGCGCGCGGGTCGAGGTTCTGGCCTCTGCTTGCGGGGCCAAGGCCAATCTTTTCGCCACGCTCGGGCCGGATCGCGATGGCGGCATCGTCCTGTCGGGCCATAGCGACGTGGTGCCCGTCACCGACCAGAACTGGAGCCGCGATCCTTTTGTGATGCACCGCGAGGCGGGGCGGCTTTACGGGCGCGGGGCCTGCGATATGAAGGGGTTTATCGCCTCCTGCCTCGCCATGGCGCCCGAATTTGCCAGCCGCGATTTGCGCCGCCCGATCCATTTCGCCTTTACCCATGACGAAGAGGTCGGATGCCTCGGCGCGCGGGCCTTGGTGCCGCAACTGGCCGCGCGCGGCATCCGTCCCGCGATGGCCTTGATCGGCGAGCCGACGATGATGCGAATCATCGAAGGTCATAAGGGATGTTGCGAATATCGCACGGTTTTTCAAGGGGTTGAGGGGCATGGCTCGGCGCCCGATCTTGGGGTAAATGCCGCCGAATATGCGGTGCGCTATGTCAGCCGCCTGCTGGAACTGGGCGAGGCGCTCAAGGCGCGGGTGCCCGCCGGATCATGTTTTAACCCGCCGTGGAGCACGATCAACATCGGGCGGATCGCAGGCGGCGTTGCGACCAATGTCATCGCCCCGCGCGCCGAGGTGGAATGGGAAATGCGCCCCGTGGTGCAGGCCGATCAGGATTTCGTCAAAGATGCGATCACGGCCCATGAAGCGGCGCTGGATGCGCAGATGCGCGGGCGCGATCCGCGCGCCGGTATCACTACGCAGGTGATCGGCGAAGTCTGCGGATTGGAGCCGATGGAGCATAACGCCGCGCGCGATCTCATTGCGGCGCTGACCGGCGAGAACGGCGCCGATCTGGTGCCTTTCGGAACCGAAGCCGGATTGTTCCAAACTTTGGGATGCGACGTCGTCGTGTGCGGGCCGGGCAGCATCGATCAGGCCCATAAGGCCGACGAATATGTGTCTCTAACACAGCTGGAAACCTGCCTTGCGCTGCTCGGCGGGATCGGCGACAAGATGTGCGAACCCGTATAGGAGCCGCCATGTCCGCCGAGGCCAAGGAGCGATTGGAGCAGATTTACGAGACGCTGTTGCGGCGCATCTGCCTGCTCGATTATGCCCCGCGTAGGCGGTTGTCGGAGGCGCAGATCGCTGCCGAATTCGACCTGTCGCGCACCCCGATCCGGCGGGTTCTGGCGCGGCTCGAAGACGCCGGATTGCTCGACAGCCAACATGGCGCGGGCACCTTTGTGACCGATGTGCCGCTGGGCGAGATGGCGCGCACCTATGCGTTGCGCTGCGAATTGGCGGGGCTGGTGGGGCGGCTGTCGCCCGTTACGATCACCGCCGCGCACCAGCGCGAAATGCAACGTTTTGAGGATCGCGCCGCCGCGCTGCTGGCCGCGCCCGATGCGCGCCGTTTTGCCGAATTGAACATGGATTTCTTTCGCTTCGGCGCCAGCCTGACGGGCAATGAGGCCCTGCGCGAGATGTCTTTGCGGCTCTATTACCAAACCGCGCGGATCTGGCTGACCTCGATCACACGGCTCGATCTGGCGGCAGAATCCGAGATTTTCGCCCGCGAGATCGCCCAGATCGGCGAGGCCGTCCGTCTTGGCGATACGCAGGCTGCGGCGACGATCCGGCAGGCGCATATCTCGCTTTGCGTGACGCGATTACGCCAGTTTTCGCAAGAATAGAGACTGTTTTTCGCCCCGCGCCGAAGGGCCGCGCGCCGCAAACACCGCCAAAATCCGCGCAAAAGAACCTTACGGCGCTTTGTGCATTTTGCTGTTTCTAAGCCCTGCGCGCTCCCCTAACCTCTGCCCCAGCGCCCCGATATTTGACGGGCACCGTTTTGCGCGCGCAAGGAGAGCGCGCCGGACGGCATAGCATCTGAGGAGATATCACAATGGCCCTGCCCGCAATTTTCGACACTCTGCGCCTGCCGCTGATCGGCTCGCCGCTTTTTATCATTTCCGGCCCCGATCTGGTGATCGCCCAGTGCAAGGCGGGTATCGTCGGCTCGTTTCCGGCGCTCAATGCGCGCGAGGCGGACGGCGAGGAGGTGCAGCTTGACCTGTGGCTGACCAAGATCACCGAGGAGCTTGACCGCTATAACCAAGCCAATCCCGACACCCCCGCCGCCCCCTATGCGGTGAACCAGATTGTGCACCGCTCGAACGCGCGGCTGGAGCGGGATCTGGAGATTTGCCACCGTCACAAGGTGCCGATCTGGATCACCTCTTTGGGCGCGCGCGAAGAGGTGAACCAAGCCGCGCATGATTGCGGCGGCATCGCCTTGCACGATGTGATCAACAACAAATTTGCCCATAAGGCGATTGAAAAAGGCGCCGACGGTTTGATCGCCGTGGCCGCCGGTGCGGGCGGTCATGCGGGGGCGCAATCGCCGCTCGCCTTGATGCAGGAAATCCGCGAATGGTTTGACGGGCCCGTGTTCTTGTCCGGTGCCATCGGCCGCGGCGACAGCATTCTGGCGGCGCAAGCCATGGGCGCGGATGGCGGCTATGCGGGGTCGGCCTTTATTGCCACGACCGAGGCGAATGCCGATGCGGCCTATAAGAAAATGATCGCCGAGTGCACCGCCGAGGACATCGTGTATTCGAACCTGTTCACCGGCGTTTGGGGCAACTACCTCAAGCCGTCGATCGCCAAAACCGGCATGGATCCCGACCATCTGGAAATCTCCGATCCGTCGAAAATGGATTTCGGGTCGGGCCGTGCCAAGCCGAAAAGCTGGAAAGAGATCTGGGGCTCGGGCCAAGGCATCGGCGCGGTCAAGGATGTGGTGCCGACCGCCGATCTGGTCGCTCGTCTGCAGGCCGAATATATCGCCGCGCAAGAGCGGCTGGCGGCGCAGCTTGGGTGGAAACGCGCCTGATCAGAGACTGTTTTGTGATTTTGAGGGCGCCGCGCGACATGCACGGCGCCCTTTGTTTTGCCCGCCGTTTTGCCCGCCATCCGCCGCGATTGTTGCGCCGCTGCGGGGGGCGCATTAACGTGATGCGATGATCCAAGCGGGAGGCACATCATGGGACCGTTGACAGGGATACGGATCGTCGAATTTGCAGGCATCGGGCCGGGGCCTTTTGCGGGCATGATGTTGGCCGATATGGGGGCCGAGGTGCTCCGCATCGATCGCGCCGCATCGGGCGGCAAGGCCATGCCCGATCAGGCCTATGGCGATGTCTTGGGGCGCGGGCGCAAATCGGTGACGCTTGACCTCAAGGACCCTGCGGCGGTTGAGGTTGCCTTGCGGCTGGTGGCGCAGGCCGACGGGTTGATCGAAGGCTTTCGCCCCGGCGTGATGGAACGTTTGGGCCTCGGCCCCGAGGTCTGCGCCGCGCGCAATCGGGCGCTGGTTTACGGTCGGATGACCGGATGGGGGCAATACGGCCCCTTGGCCCATGCGGCGGGGCATGACATCAATTATATCGCCCTGTCGGGGGCGCTTTGGGCGACGGGCGACAAAGAGGGCGCTCCGGTGGCGCCGTTGAACTTGCTTGGTGATTTTGGCGCGGGCGGAATGCTTTTGGCCTTTGGCATGGTGGCGGCGCTTTTGCGCGCGGCCAAGACCGGCGAAGGCGATGTGGTGGATGCGGCGATTGTCGATGGGACGGCCACGTTGATGGGGTTTATCTACGGGTTTTTGGCCAATGGCGGATGGCAGAACGCGCGCGCCTCGAACCGGCTCGACGGGGCCGCGCCGTTTTACGGCACCTATGTCTGCGCCGATGGCAAATGGATATCGCTCGCGCCGCTGGAGCCGCAGTTTTTCGCCCTGCTGGTCGAAGGGCTCGGGCTGAGCGGTGCGGCGGTCGAAGGGCGCGATGATCCGGCTCATTGGCCCGCGCTTCGGGCCGAGTTAGAGACTGTTTTCCGCCAAAAGAGCCGCGACGCGTGGTGCGCGGTTTTCGAGGGAACGGATGTGTGTTTTGCCCCTGTGCTTGATCTGGAAGAGGCGCCGCAGCACCCCCATAACGTGGCGCGCGGGGTGTTTGACACCTCCGCCGGATATGCACAGCCCGCCCCCGCGCCGCGCTTTGCCAATGCGCCCGCGCAAATGCCGCCGCCCGCGCCCCACGCGGGGGCCGATAATGCCACAGCGTTGCAAGGCTGGGGCTTTGGCCAAGAGGAGGTCGAGGAACTGATCGGTGCGGGGGTTTTGCGCGCGGATCAGGCGCCGATAAAGAACAAATAGAGCGTCAGCACCACGGTCATCAGCGCCGAAAACCGCATGTTCCATCGCAACCCGATGGCCGCCGCGTCGTGCTCGATCACCCGTGCGGCGATGCGCACCGAGGCCGAAAAGGCCGACAGTCCGACGATAATCGCCCATGACATCGTCACCATATGCGCGATCGACAGGTCCGAAAGCGCCAATCCGGGCAGGCTGGGCAGGGTTTCGACCGCGATGGTGACGGTGATGATCGGGTTGATGCCGATGACCGACCCGATGGCAATCGCCCAGAACGACAAGACCAGAACCGCGCCTTCGGACAGGCCCATCTGCGTCACCGCCGCGCCGACGGCGGGCAAATCGATCAGCGGCGGAACCAGAACGCCGATAAAGGCGGAGCCTGCGAATATGCCCACTTCGGAGCGCATCTGCGGCAGACCGGGGATCACGTCGCGCAAGAGCCAGCCACCCGAGGCGCGCAAAGGATGCGGATCACCCGCGCCGCGCATCTGGATATAGATCCAGCCCAGCGCGATAAAGGGCACCGCGATGAGCAGCGCCGCGATCATCGACAGATCCAGCGCCGCGGCGAGCGAATAGGCCAGCGCGGGGATCAAAACCACCAATCCCACCAGCGGCACAAGCGCCGTCAAAGGCGCGCCTTCGGTGCGGTTGGCAGGGGCCGGTTTGGGGTAGGTGAAGCGGTCCGTGACCCACCCCAGCCCCAGATAGACCACCGTCGCGGCAAGGCCCACGGGCAGGATGTCGATCCAGCGCACCGAAGGCAGGCCCGACAAAACGATGGCCAATGTCATGGTCGTCGGCGACCACATCGGGATCGAACAAAAGCCGCGCAGCATCGCCAGTGTCATGCGCTGCAGCCGGATTTCGGAGATGCGCGGCTCGGTCGCGGCGCTGCGCGCATCGACGCCGCCTTTGATGATCGAGCCCAAAAGCGACAGCGTGCCCAGATTGAGCAGCACCCCGAAAAGCGCCCCTCCCACGGTCAGCACCGTATAGCGCCGTCCGGGGGGTTGTTCGACCAAAGCCACGCCGCATTTGCGGATCATCGGCGAGCGCGCCGCTGCGCCTTGCAACAGGCTCAGCGCCGTGACGAAAAACGCCAAGAACGCGGCGCGATCCGTGGCCCGCACCAAAGTGTCCAGCCCGATTTTGCCGCTCATCAGCATGAGGCCCGCACCGAGCAGAGAGATCATCACCAAAATCCGCGCGACCTGTGCCAGATGGCGCCATTCGCGCAGGAAAAACAGCAAAAGCGCCGGCCCCGCGATGGCGGCGGTCAGGGCGCTCGGCGCACCGAGTTGCGCGGCGGCGGAGCTGAGGCAGACGAGCACCAGCAAAAAGGCAGAAGGCTCGGGACGGGGCGGCTGCGACATGACGCTGCCTTTCGAAGGGGTCAGGGGAGAGACAAAAGGCGGCGCGAGACCCCGCGCCGCCCCGCATTGGTATTAGCCAATCCCGTGAGGCGCAAGGATTTGCCGCAATGCGCCGCCCGAGGCGAGTTTGTCAAAGCCTTCGTTGATCTCGTCCAGACCGATATAGCCGTCGATCAGTTGATCCACCGGAAGCTGGCCGTTTTGATACATCTTGAGGAATCGCGGGATGTCGCGCACCGGAACGCATCCGCCCATATAGCAGCCGCAAATGGATTTTTCATTGGTGACCAGATCGCCATGTTCAAAGGCAAATTTCGCCCCGATCGGCGACAGGCCCGCGGTGACGATCCGCCCGCCGCGCGCGGTGATGGCATAGGCCGCCTCCATCGCCGGAATGGCACCGGCCAGTTCGACCGAATAATCCACCCCGCCATGGGTCAGGTCTTTGACCTTTTCGACCAGATCGGGATCGCGCGCATTGATCGCATGGGTCGCGCCCAGCGCCAGAGCCTTGTCGAGCTTGGCCTGTTCGAGATCGATGGCGATGATCGTATCTGCGCCCGCTGCTTTGGCGCCCATGACCCCGCACAGGCCCACACCGCCAAGGCCGAACACCGCCATGCGGTCCCCCACGGCGGCATGGGCCGCATTAACCACCGCGCCAACGCCGGTCATCACCGCGCAGCCAAAGAGCGCCGCATCGGTCAGGGCGATGCTCTTGTCGATCACCACGACGCTGCCGCGATTGACCACGGCATATTCGGCAAAACACGACACGCCGACCATATGGCGGATGGTGTTGCCGTCCGCGTCCTTGATCCGGCTGCCGCCCGAGATCAACTCGCCCGCCGCGCGCGCCGCAGGGGCGGCTTCGCAAATCTGCGGACGTCCGCCAAGACAGGTGCGGCACCGTCCGCAAGACACCGAGAACTGGAAGACCACCGGATCGCCGACCTTGACGTCGGTCACGGCGCTGCCGACCTCGACCACTTCGCCCGCGCCCTCATGGCCCATGACCATCGGCACGGGGGCGGCGCGGTCAGCATTGATCACCGACAGGTCCGAATGGCACAGGCCCGCGCCGGTGACCTTGACCACCACATCGGTCGGTTTGGGCGGATCGAGGAACACCTCCTCGATTTGCAGGGGTTGGCTTTTGGCATAGGGCGCCGGCAATCCGGTGGCGCGCAAAACGGCGGCTTTGCTCTTGAGTGTCATGTGATCTGTCTCTCTCCCTGAGTGTTCTTGGCGTGACTATGGCGGGTTTATGCGCCGCGATAAATGCCAAAGTCACCCTAGGGAAAGCGCAGTCGCGACGGGCGCGCGCCTAATGGTTTGTCTCGCCCGCCTCGACGGTAAAGAAAAACTCCTCGTCCGGATCGCGGGCGATCACCTCGGCAGGGACGCAATCGGGACCGGTGAGAAAGACCGCAGAGCCGAAATGCAAATGCATGCGGCTGAGCTTTTCGAGGCGCGGGCCGGTGAGTTCGGCGTAAAAGGCCGAATATTTCTCGGTCGCCTTCAGCGCGTCGATCTTGGCGCGGTGCATTTCGACCGCATGCTCATGGGCGGCGCGGATTTGCGGATCGGCGAGCATCTTGTCCATCTCGGCCCGCATCATCGGCAGGCGCGACTGGATCGAGGTCTCTTCCTCGAAGTTGTTGTTCATGCGGAACCAATAGGCCAGCCCTTGGTCGCGGTCGACGTGGTTCACCCGCCCGCGGTCGCGTTTGACCAAAAAGCTCTCGGCGCTGCGCACGGCGTAGTGGTTCAGCTGCACCAGATCATAGCCGTAGGTATCCACCGTCGAACGCCAGCCGTTGCGAAACATCTCTTTGGGTAGGGGCGCGCCGGACCCGTTGACCCAATTGATGTCTTCCCAGAGCTGCGGGTTCAGCCCCTTGGGCCGGTGCACGCCGAGCTTTTTGAACAGGCCGATTGTTTTGAACAGGGTCTTGAAGCCCCATGCCTGATGCGGTTTGCGGGCCAGTTCGGGGGCGCAGCGGGTGAATTGCTCGGTGATCGGGCGATCCTCGAATTCATGCACATCGCCATTGCCGAAAAGCCGCCACGTCATGGCGATCATATTGGCCTCGGGCACAGCGGCAAACAGCGCATCCAAACTGCCATCGCCCAGTTTGATGTTCACATATTCATCGACATCGATACAGGTCACCCAACGGGCGTTTTTGATCACATCCTCGTTGTCGGCGTCCTGCAATGCGGCGTGCTGCGGCTTGAGGCCGGATTTTTTGAACGGGTTGTCCTTGTGCTGCACATAGCCTTTGGTTTGCAGCAGATCGAGCAACGTATCGGTGCCGTCGGTGCAATCATTGGTATAAACGAGGAAATCGTCAAAACCGATGGCGCGGTGATAGGCGATCCATTCAAGGATAAACGGCCCTTCGTTTTTCATCGTGGTGACGATGGCAGCGCGGCCACGGCCCTTGCTCTGATCATCGGTCGACAGTTCGGGCATGCGCACGGGATTATGGCCAAAACGCTGCGCGCTCATCTCCAGCAGGGGCGGATGTTCGATCAGGCTGGTTTTCGGGACAATTTTGGACACCGAATCCGTCGGATGGCGCAGCGCCATATGCCGGTAGAACAGCCCCGCACGATCCGTCGCCGTGGGCACGCGGCCAATGCGCACCAAACGCCAGACCGCCTCGCTGGGGGCTTTGGCGGGGGCGATGCACCAACGTTGTTTGAGCCCCTGCGCGTCGAATTGCACACAGATATGATCGGCGAAATGCGCCTTGTCATCCTTGCGCACCCGCCACGGGTAGCAATGTTGCCCCAAAACGGGGATCAGCCCCGTCGGCGCATCCACCGCGCCGTCGAACACGCTGCCTTGCGGGCCGGGAAAGAGCAGATCGTAAACGTCGATATTGACCACGGCCCGCGCCGTGCCCAAAAAGCGCGCGCGGCAAATCTCGTAGCTCAGAACCGCCGCCAACGGGGCGGACCACGGTTCGGCCTCGGGGATCTCCATCCGGTCCTTGCCGGGTGCTTCGGGAACGCAAATCGGATGGGCTTCGGGCGGGGCGTCATCGGCGCCCAGCGGCGCATCGGCATCGAGCACCACAACCATGATGTCATGGTCCAGATCGGCCACCATACGGGCCAGCTTTTTGGCAAATCCGTCGCGCGCCGCCGGATCGGCGCGGTTGAGGATCACCGCGCCGTCCATCGCATGTTCGCGCGCGTGATAGTCGAGCCAGTCGCGCACGATCTCGGGGCGCTCGCCATTGCGCGTGGCCAAGGCGGCATTGCGCCCCTCAAAGAGCTTTTGCTCGGCGGCGACGGGGATGACCTCGATCTCTTGCCCCGCGATCTTGAACCGGATGGGGCCGACCGCCGTATCAACATCGCACAAAAACCACGGCGCGCCGCCGACCGAGCGCACCTCGGTCACGGTCGTCCCTGCCCCGCCCTCGATCAGGGCCGCATCGGCGCCTTGGCGAAAATAGAGATCAACCCTGCGCTTGCCGTCTTCGAAACGCTCGACCGCGTTCAAAAGCGTCACGCCGCCGTGGCTGACCGTCTGCATCCGGCGGGTCAGGATCGTGGGTTTGCCCGCGCCACTGTTGCGGGGGGATCGGGGCGGTGTGTCCTTGCTCATGACGTGCTCTTTGCTTGCATCTGCTGCGCGATAAAGGCGCGCATCGCGGCCTCTTCGGGCGGGGTCGAGCCGGTCAACAGACCCAGCCGCCACAGGGTTTTGACATGGGCGATATCGGCGCGCAATGCGGCGCGGCGCGCGCCATGTTCGGCGCAGGCCTGCGCATGGGCGTGCGCCACCCCGGGATCGGCCAAAAGCGTCTCTAACTTGGCCCGAGTTGCCGCCATCATCGGCAAAATCGCGCGATCCTCGACCGTATTGAAATTGCGTTCCGCCCAATAGTCGAGGTCGATTTTGCGGTCCATATGGTTCGGCAGTCCGCGCAGGGATTTGAGGATAAACTCCTCGGCCGAGCGCAGGGAATAATGGTTGAGCCGCGCCAGATCGGGGAAGCGCGCGGCGCTTTTGTGCCGCCCGTAAAGCGAGATCAGCGCCTCGTTTTGCGCAAACTCCGGCGCCATGGCTTGGCCCGAGGGGGCGGCCCAACGGGGGGCTGTGTCCTTTTTGTTGCGCGGGCGGTGCACGCCGAGTTTTTGAAAGGCCGCGGGCCGGATCAGGGATTTGAATAAATGGCCCATCGGGTAATGCAAATCCTCGGGCGCGGCGCGCAAGAACCGCTCGGGGGTGAGCCCCTCGCCCATCGCCACCTGCCCGCCGGAGCCGAAAAGCCGCCACGGCAGGGCAATCGCATCGGGCGCGCCGCAGGCTTGGATAAGGTCCGATACCGTCTCTATTTCGCCCGAAAAGCACAGAAATTCGTCGCAATCAAAGAACATGGCCCAATCGGCGGATCGGGTCAGCGCGTGATCGCCCAGCAATTTGAGCGCCTGCCATTGCACCGATTTGCCGCCCTCGGGGGCAAAGGGCAAATGGGTGACGCTGCCCGTCTTTGCCAAAGCCTCAAGCAACGCATCCGTGCCGTCATCGCAATCATGAGAGGCCACAAGCATATGGTCAAAGTCCGCCGCCAGATGGTGGGCAATCCATTCGAGCACATAAGGCCCTTCGTTCCGCATTGTGGTGAGGCCGAGAATCTTCAACCGCCTGCCTACTCTTTCCTGCTCGCTTGCGCCTTTGGGACGCGTTTTCACCACCCTAACCCAGCGCGCGGCGCATATATAGAGCCGCACCCGCCGCCGTCAGGCAAGGCAAAGCCGATGGTGCAGCCATGCAACGCCGCCGCCCCCATTGCCCGCAAAGCCCAAGGCTTTGGCAATATTTATGGCGCTAGGATCAAAACAGCATTAATTTCGCACCAAGACCTGCAAGAAACGGGCCGATATCACATTGAGGCAAGGGGCGCGCCGATCGCCGCCCGAGGAGAGATCATGAGCAAAGACTATCAAATCGCAGCGCTGTGGATGCACGGACCCCTGAGCTTTCTGGAGCAATTGTGCCTCAAATCCTTTGTCGATGCGGGCCATCATGTGAAGCTTTACCATTACGGCGAATTGCAAAATGTCCCCGAGGGGATCGAATTGGCCGATGCCGACGATGTTTTGCCCGATTACAACGTGCTCACCCATGCGCGCACCGGCAGCCCCGCGCTGCATTCCGATATTTTCCGCTACAAGATGCTGGAGAAAAACACCGATACGATCTGGGCCGATACGGACGCCTATTGCGTCAAACGCTTCGAGACGCCGAACGGGCATTTTTACGGCTGGGAGTCGGACAAACATATTAACGGCGGGGTGTTGGGCCTGCCGCAAGACAGCGACACATTGCGCGAACTGTTGGAATTTACCTCCGACGAATACGCCATACCCGAATATTACGGCGAGGATTACGTCAAGGAGCTAGAAGAGGCGCGCGCGGCGGGCAATCCGGTCCACGCCTCCGAGCAGCCTTGGGGCGTTTGGGGGCCGCATGCGGTCACGCATTTCTTGCATAAAACCGGCGAGGCGAAATACGCCCTGCCGCAAGAGGGGCTCTATCCTTTCACCTTCCGCGACCGGCGCAAGATGCTCAAACGCAACTTCGACGCCTCGCCCTATGTCACCGAAAACACCTATTCGATCCATCTTTACGGGCGCCGGATGCGCGCGCGTCTGGTCGAAAAGGAAGGCGGCGCGCCGCATCGCAAATCATTGCTCGGGCAATTGTTGATCAAACACGGCATCAACCCCGCCGATGCGCCCCTGCCGCCGTCAAAAGCGCAGATCGAGGCCGCCAAGGCCGAGGCGGAAGGCAAGGCCTGAGCGCCCGCCGAGCAGAGACGATATAGAGACTGTTTCAGCGCAAAGCGGGGCCTTTTGGCCCCGTTTTCTATAGGTCGCGCCGCGCGTCTGCGGGCACCATGTCGAAATAGCGCTCGATCTGTGCCCCATCGATCAAGCCGCGCGATTGCAACTGTTCGAGCGCATAAAGCGTGAGGTCATAATTGCCCATGATGCTGTCGGCGATCACGGCCAACTTGCGCATCTGGTCGTCCGAATAGCTGTTCACGAGGCGCATATTGCGCAAGAAAAACGCATCTCCATCGACCGCTTGGGCAAATTGCGCGCGTTTGAGGCGGCGTTTGAAGCCTTTTGCGAGGCTGGCATGTTTGAGCGTGGCAAAGCGCAGAAATTCAAACCCCTGCGCAACCAGTTCGGCCTCCAGCTCGCCATAGCGCGGCTCGCCGAGGTAGAGCGGGAACATGCGCACTTCGGTTTGCACGACCATCGCGCCCGACAGTTTCTTGACCCCGTTCGAGATGATTGCGGTCTCGCTGCCCTGCACGTCGATCTTGAGAAAATCGACTTTTCCCACGGGTTTGAGACTATCGAGCCGCCGCGTCGGCATGTCGATGGCGGCGGTTTCGGTCATGCCTTTTTCAAAACGCAGATAGGCGGCGCTGGCCGGATCGGCGGGGAAAATCGAGGTGAACCCCGTGGATTGATAGAGGTGCAGGGTCTTTTTCTTACCATCGCCCAAGGCATGTGGCAGATAGGTTTCGGCATCGGATTTGCGCGCCTCCAGCGCGGCGAGCGCCTCTTCTTGCGGCTCGAATCCGGTGACATTGGCATAGCCGCTGTCCAATAGCGCCTGATAGGAAACCTCGCCCTCGATCGGATTGGCGCCGATGTCGAGCACTTCGATCTTGCCATCCATTGAGACGGTTTGGACCAGCAGATCAAGACGGGCACGATTGGCGGTGATGGTCATGATTTGCCCTCTTTCTCCTGTAGCGCGGCCTTGATCGCGACCCTTTGGTCGCGGCTCGCTTCGGCCAGCACGCGGCGCAGGCGGTGTTTGTGGTAATTTTTTTCGCCCGACTGCACCCGCGCCAGAACATTGGCATAGCTCACCGCCGGATGAAAGGCCCGCATGGGATCGGGCGCATCGCGCCGGGAGTCGAACAAATGCGGCGGATTAGTGTCGAAATTCGCGCGGTCGAACATTTGCGGCAAAAGGCTCTCAAGGGCGCGATGGGGCAGGCCGTCCGTCAAGGCGACGCTGGCGAGGATTGCCTCGTCGTTGATCTTTTCGTGGGGGCAGTCGGTGAGGGCACGGATGCGCAGCGCCTTCATCAACCGGACCGCGCGGGCCGAGGCGCGGCTGACCGGAAAAATGCACCCGTCGCGCGGCTCATATCCAAGTTGCGCCAAACCGCGTGAATAGCGTTTGGGCGCGTCATGGCGGGCAAGCTGCGCGGCGAGGATCTCGTCGGGGCAAGCGTCAAGCGCCGTCATCAGCGCGCGCGCGGCCTGCGGGCCAAAGAACACATCCGATTCGATCAACAGGTAATGATCCCGATCTGGGTAGGCCTCGGCGGCGGCGTAGTAGCACATATCGCCGCACAGCCACCCCCAATTGTCGGGCAAAGGCGCAAGGCCCAGAGCGCCAAGCCCCTCGGCGGTCAGCGCGATTTTGGCATAGGCTCCGGTGTCGACGGCGCCGCGGCTCTCGTCGCAGACAAACACCACCTCGGCCCCTGCGCTGGCAAGGTTGGCGGCAAGCGCCTGCGCCACATCGTCAAAGGCAAGGGCGCGGATCAAGGTAAGCGTGCGGGGCATGGTCGTCAGGGCTTTCAAATATCAAAACGGGGGGTCAGGCCGAAATAAGCGTGACGCCCTCCATAGAGGCAATGCGTTCCAAATCCG
This sequence comes from Paracoccaceae bacterium, assembly GCA_050633545.1. Classification (GTDB taxonomy): domain Bacteria; phylum Pseudomonadota; class Alphaproteobacteria; order Rhodobacterales; family Rhodobacteraceae; genus Litorivita. Next base: position 481,687 of record JBOEGS010000002.1, on the reverse strand, counting down.
TTTCATAATTTTGGGTCATGCGCTCGAAGGTGTCTGCCTCCCATCCTGGCATATCGATGTCGATCGCAATCTGGTCGGGGCGGGCGAATTTTTCCATGAAAATCTCGATCACGCGCATCCGCGCCGTCTCGCTCAACTCGCTGCGCGCATCGAGGTAGGACACCAGCCGCGCGTGTCCGTCCGGCGTCAGGATCGGGCCGAGCGGGTCGAGCGTGCCGCCCAAGGCCGCATCCTCCCCGACCCCCAAAGCGGCGCGCATGATCTGCGGCCAGACAAAGGGCAGCTCTTCCTTGGTCCACAGGATCAGCGGGACATCGGGGTTTTTCGCCTGCACCCGCGCGATCACATCGGACCAGCGCAGCGCCATAAGATCGGCGCCGCCGGTGACCTCGGCATAGGTGCCATAGGCGCCGCTTTGCACCAGTTCGGCGATGAGCATCGCCGGATTGCCCAGCCCCATCAAGAAGCTGAAGCGCGCATCGGGGAAAAGCGCGCGGGTCCAAGCGGGGATGTCGCCCGCCGCGCCGAAAAACAATCCGTCGTCAAAGGCGGCATCGGCATTGCCGATCTGTTCGGTGTCGACGAAAAAGACGCGCCCCTCGCCCTCCTCCAGCCCCGCAAAGAGCAGGTTGTCTTGCGCCTCGGCGGGGGCGGGTTTGCCGCGCAGCCCCTCGGCCAGACGGCCGAGCGCACGGCGGTAGAACTTCGGGCGCGGCACGGCGCAGTTTTGCGCGGCCAAAAGCGCGTCATTTTTGCGCAAGGACCAGATCAGCCCGTCGCTGCCATCCATCGCAGACCCGATTTGCAGCGCCACATGCACCGTTTTGGTCATCGGCCAAAGCCCTCTCAACAGGCGCAAAAACACTTTGGTTTGCGCGTGTTGGGAGCCTAGCACGCCTGAAGCGCGGCGTGCAACGCGGGCAGCGAGAGGGGCGCGGGCGGTAAAGCCTTTGCCTGCGCCGCGCGGTTATTTTGTCAAGATCAGCTTGCCGGCGCGGGTGATGCGCAGGGTGTAGGTTTGATCGCCCAGCTGGATATAGGCAAGGTTGCCGCCCGCCGTCAGGCCTTCGGCGCTATGGACCGGATGATGGTCCGGATAGGCCGCCGCGCGGGCGGATTGGGGCGTGTCGTGATCGAGCGAAGCGGTCCAGTTCGTATGCAGCATGGCAAATGTCCTTTGGGAGGAAAGGGAGGGGTTTTCAGGTCGGGCGGTTGGCTGCGCTGGGCTTGGCTGTTTTTAATTCTGATCAATTTAATCAGGTATGTCAACATGACTATTAGAGTCGGGTTAAAATTTCTGCATATGCATAAGACTAAGGGATTACGACCATAGTCGTAAAACCCCCCATTACCGATATGCGAAATTCATTTCCGCACTAAGCTTTGCGGGCCTGCGCCTTTGTTTGGGAGGAGAAAGACGCGGCCAATATGCGTGCGGAATTAAACGCGCTGCGAGTAATAATTCAACGTTTTCAGGGAGGAAACGATATGAAGACCCTTAAGGTGAACGGCACCGACCGCGCGGTCGATGTCGCAAATGGGACGCCCCTTTTGTGGGTGATCCGCGATTCTCTTGATCTTCAAGGCACGAAATTCGGCTGTGGTGCGGGGCTTTGCGGCGCTTGCACCGTGCATGTGAACGGCAAGGCCGTGCGCTCGTGCCAGACACAGATCGACGCATTATCCGATGGCGACGAGGTCACAACCATCGAAGGTTTGAGCGCCGAAGGCGAGCATCCGTTGCAAAAAGCATGGATCGAAGAGCAGGTGCCGCAATGCGGTTATTGCCAGTCCGGCCAGTTGATGCAGGCCGCCGATCTGTTGTCGAGCAACCCCTCGCCCAGCAGCGAAGAGATCCGCAGCGCCATGTCCGGCAACCTGTGCCGCTGCATGACCTATGACCGTATCGAAAGCGCCATCATGCGCGCCTCGAAAGCGTGAGGAGCAGAAAATGACATATCAAGACAAACCCGCACAGCCCGAGCTTAGCCGCCGCGGCTTCCTTGTTGCCTCTGCCGCCACCGGCGCTTTGTCGCTGGGCTATGGCGTCATGCCGACGGGCGCGGATGCGGCCAGCCATGCGGCCTCGATCTCGCCCTCGATGTTCTATGACATCCACGCGGACGGGCGCATTGTTGTGCATATCCCCAAGGCCGAAATGGGCCAGCACGTCGGCACCGCCCTGTCTCAGGCTCTGGCCGAGGAACTGGAATGCGACTGGTCGAAAATCGAATTGGCCTATGTGGGGTTCAACCCTGCCTTTGGCCTGCATATCACCGGCGGATCATGGTCGGTCAACTGGACCTTTGACGCGCTCAGCCGCGCGGGCGCCGCAGGGCGGATCGCGCTTGTCGAGGCCGCAGCGGCCAAACTGGGCGGCACGGCGGCCGATTACACCGTCGAAAACGGGGTGATTTCGGGCGGCGGCAAATCCGTCTCTTACGGGGATCTCGTCGCCATGGGCATCGAGCCGCGCGCCTTTAGCGAAGACGAGATGAAGGCGCTGACCCTCAAGGGCGCAGGAGATCGCAAGATCGTCGGGCAATCCATTCCCGCGCTCGATATTCCGGCCAAAACCAACGGCACCGCCAAATACGGCATCGACGTAAAGCTCGACGGTATGGTCTATGCCACGCCCGCCGAGCCGCCCGTGCGTTACGGCGCCTCGGTCAAATCGGTGGATGACAGCAAGGCCAAAGCGATCAAAGGCTATGAGCGCTATGTCATCGTCAATGACCCGCTCGGCACGCAAACCGGCCTCGTGATGGCGATTGCCGACAGCTATTGGAACGCCAAACAGGCCGCAGAGGCGCTGCAGATCGATTATGATCTGGGGCCGAATGCGGCGGTTGATCTGGCCGCGATCCATGCCGAAAACGCGCGTTTGATCGAGACCGGAGAGGCCACGCGGCTTTTCCTCAATGACGGCGATGCCGATGCGGGATTGGCCGCTGCGGACAAGGTGATGGAGGCCACTTACGAGACCGGCGTCAACATCCACGCGCCGCTCGAACCGATGAATTGCACCGTCGAAATCAGCGCCGATGGCACCTATAACATCCATGCGGGCAACCAGTTCCAAACCCTGCTGATGGGTCTGGTCGGCGCGCTGGGCGTGGCCCCCGAAAAGATCATGTTCCACCAACATGTGCTTGGCGGCGGCTTCGGGCGGCGTCTGGATTGCGACTATGTGGTCATGGCCTGCCTGACCGCCAAAGAGGTCGGAAAACCGGTCAAGATGGTCTATTCGCGCGAGGTCGATATGCAGGTGGACTTTACCCGCCCTGCGGCCACCGTGGCGATGAAAGCGGGCCTCAAAGGCGGCAAGATCGACACATGGCACGTCAGCTCGGCCTCGGCATGGGCCTCGGCGCGTCAGGCGCCCGCCTTCCTTGCGCCGGACCTGTCGGGCGATCCGGAAAAGAAGATGGACGGGTTTGCCGTCAACGGCGCCGATCATTGGTATACGATGCCGAACCAAAAGGTGCTCTTGTCGATGAACGCCGTGGCCCAAGGCGCGATGCCTCCGGGGCATTTGCGGTCGGTCGGACCGGGTTGGCAGTTCTTTGCCGGTGAAAGCTTCATCGACGAGATCGCCCATGATCTGGGCGTCGATCCGCTCGAATTGCGGATGTCGATGCTGGACGGTGCGGGCAAGAACGCCGGCGAAGGCATCACCACGGGCGGCGCGAAACGTCTTGCGGCGGTGCTCAAATCGGTGGCGGACCGCTCCGGTTATGGCTCCGATCTGGGCGAGGGCCGCGGCATCGGCCTCTCGGCGGTCACGGCGCAGGAACGCGCCTCGGCCTCTTGGACCGCCTGCGCGGCGGATGTGACGGTGGATAAGGCCACCGGTGCGGTGAAGGTCAACAAGCTGACCCTAGCGATGGATGTGGGCACCTCGGTGAACCCCACGGGCGTCAAGGCACAGCTCACCGGCGGCGCGCTTTGGGGCATGTCGATTGCCTTGCTGGAGAATGGCACCTTTGAAAACGGCGCCATTCAGGATCGCAATTTCGACACCTACACCCCGATGCGGATGTCGGACCTGCCCGAGCTGGACGTCGAATTGCTCGAGGTGAACGGCTATCCGACCGGTTGCGGCGAGCCGGGGACAACGGCGGTCGCGCCCGCGATTGCCAATGCGATCTTTGCCGCCTCCGGCGCGCGGGTCCGTTCCTTGCCGATCACGCCGGAAAAAGTAAAGGCGGCGATGTAGGCGCCGCGTGCTATCCTTGCGATAGAATCAACACCGGAAAGGGCGGCGCGCCTGCCCTTTCCACCCGCCATGAGACCGCGCATTACACCCTTAGTCGTATTTGCGCGAAAGCCCGCAGCGCATAGGCTGCACATAGAAATCTTTAGGGAGGATACAAAGATGGCTTGGACGAAACCGACAGCAGTCGAAATCAACTGCGGTATGGAAATCAACATGTACGGCCCTTCGGAAGACGATCGCGGCGCAGAGCGCGACCTGTTTTAATCCATAAGGACCGATAGCCCCCGTGTTCATTACGATACTTGGCGCGGGCGCGGGCGGTGGCCTTCCGCAATGGAATTGTGGCTGCCGCAACTGCACAGACGCCCGAACGGGCCGACTGCCACCGATGACACAATCGTCGGTGGCGGTTTCCGTCAATGGGATGGACTGGGCGGTTTTGAACGCCTCGCCCGACATCCGCGCCCAATTCGCCGCCAATCCGTCGATGCATCCGCCGTCTTTGCGGGGCAGCCCTCTGCGTGCCGTGGTCCTGACCAATGGCGATATCGACCATGTGGCGGGGCTTTTGACCCTGCGCGAGAAGACGCCTTTTACCGTCTATGCCACCTCCGAGACGCTCGGCATTCTGGATCGCGACAGCGTCTTTGCCGTGCTTGATCCGGCACTGGTGAGCAAAGAGACCATCGCGCTTGACGCGGCCTTTAGCCCGCTGGCGGGCCTGCAGATCACCCCCTTCGCCGTTCCTGGCAAAGTGCCGCTCTATATGGAGGGCGCCGAGGTCGATACCGAAGCGATGGGCGAAAACACCGTTGGTTTGCGGATCACCGACGGGGCCAAGGTGCTTTACTATATCCCCGGCTGTGCGACCCTGCCCGATTGGCTGGTGGCGCGGCTCGGCGAGGCGGATATGCTTCTGTTTGACGGCACGGTTTGGGAAAACGACGAGATGGCGCAAACCGGCACCGGCGCGAAAACCGGCGCGCGGATGGGGCATATTTCCATGCGCGGCGATGCGGGCTCTCTGGCCCGATTGAGCGGTCTGACGCAGACGCGCAAACTCTATATCCACATCAACAACACCAATCCGATTTTGCAACCGGACGGGCCGGAGCGCGCCGAGGCGCTGGCCCATGGGTGGCAAATCACCGCCGATGGCATGGAGCTTGAACTATGACAGACGCCGCCCTTTTGCCCCCCGACAGCGCAGCCGATTTCGAGGCCCGCCTGCGCCAGATCGGGGCCGAGCGTTATCACGACAAACACCCGTTTCACCAATTGCTGCATTCGGGCGGCTGCACCATCGACCAAGTGCGCGCTTGGGTGATCAACCGCTATTATTACCAAACCCGCATCCCGATGAAGGACGCGGCCTTTATGTCGCGCGTCTCTGACCCCGACCTGCGCCGCGCGTGGCGCTCGCGGATCGAGGATCACGATGGCGGGGTGGACGGCGGCGGCGGCATTCGCCGTTGGCTCAAACTGGCCGAGGGCGTCGGGCTTGACCCTGATTATGTCGCCTCCGAGGTCGGTATTTTGCCCGCCACCCGTTTTGCCGTGGATGCCTATGTCCGCTATGTGCGCGACGAGCCGCTCTTGCCTGCCATGGCCTCCTCGCTGACCGAACTCTTCGCGCCGACCATCCATAAGACGCGGATCGCCGGATTGCTCGAGCATTACGATTTCGCCAACCCCGATACGATCGCCTATTTTCAACACAGGTTGACCGAGGCACCCAAGGATGTGGCCTTTGGCCTAAAATGGGTGATGGACCGCGCCCTGACCCGCGCCGACCAAGACGCAGCGGCGGCGGCGCTGACCTTCAAGACCGAGGTGCTTTGGGCGCAGCTTGACGCGCTGCATTCGGCCTATGTCGCCCCCGCGCGCATTCCGCCTGGCGGCTGGCAACCGCATGAAGGGCTGTTGTGAGCGACGCGATCCCATATCTGCCGCGCGGCGTGCGGCGGCATTCCGACCGCGTGCGCGGACGTGCGGTTTTGCTCGGGCCAGAGCGCGCCTTGATGCTCGACCCCATTGGCGACGCGATCCTCGGCGAGCTTGACGGGACACGCAGCGAGGCCCAGATCGCCGCCGGTCTGGCCGAGCGCTACGGCGCGCCGATCGAGGCCGTGAAAAGCGACGTTCACGAATTTCTGTCCGGCCTTGCCGAAAAGCGCCTTGTCGAGATGAAACAGCCATGAATGCCCCCGCAAAACCGCGCCCGAACCCGCCGATCGCGATGCTCGCCGAGTTGACGCACCGCTGTCCGCTGTCCTGCCCTTACTGCTCCAATCCGCAGGAACTCACGGCGATTTCCGCCGAGTTAGAGACTGATCAGTGGGCAGATATCTTTCGCCAAGCCGCCGATCTGGGGGTGCTGCAATTGCACCTGTCGGGGGGCGAACCCGCCTCGCGGCGCGATCTGGTCGATCTGGTGATCGCGGCGCGCGAGGCGGGGCTTTATACCAATCTGATCACCTCGGGCATCGGGTTGACGCCGAAGCGGCTCGAGGCCCTCAATGACGCGGGGCTCGATCATATCCAGCTTTCGGTCCAAGGCGTTGCGCCACAACTGGCCGATTGGGTCGGCGGCTATAAGGGCGGATTCGAGCGCAAAATGCATGTCGCCGAACATATCGCACGGCTCGGCTTTCCGCTGACGCTGAACGCGGTGATGCACCGCCATAACCTTGACGATTTGCCTGCCACGATCGAGCTTGCGTTGAAACTCGGCGCGCGGCGGATGGAGGTGGCTTGTGTGCAATTCCAAGGTTGGGCCTTGGAAAACCGTTCGATGTTGCAGCCGACCCGCGAACAGGTCGATGCCGCCAAAGCCTTGGTCGCCAGCGCGCGCGAGACCCATCGCGGCGCATTGGTCATCGATTTCGTGCCGCCCGATTATTATGCCGATTTTCCCAAAGCCTGCATGGGCGGATGGGGCTCGACCGGCCTCAACATCGCGCCGGACGGCAAGGTTCTGCCCTGCCACGCCGCCGAGACGATCCCGCATTTGACCTTCCAACACGCCCAAGACGTGCCATTGGCCGACATCTGGTATGACGGGCCGGCCTTTGCGGCCTATCGCGGCACTGACTGGATGCCGGACCTGTGCCAATCCTGCGAGCGGCGCGACGTGGATTTCGGCGGCTGCCGCTGCCAAGCCATGGCCATCGCCGCCGATGCCAGCGCCACCGATCCGGTGTGCCGCAAATCGCCCCATCGCGGGTTGGTCGATGCGCTGCTCGAGGCGGAGCTGGGCGCGCAGGCGCAGCAAGAATTCATCTATCGCAAACTGCCTTCCAAGGTCTGATCCCCCGCCAAAACAGAGCCTGTTTCAGCCCAAATCGACCGGAACCGTCGTGGCGAGGAAGGTTTCCAGATGCCTTGCATCAAGCGGTTTCGCCATCAATTCGGCGCCGGTCTTTGCGCATGTCTGGCGCAGTTCGACCGAGCGGTTGGCCGAGATAATCCGCGCGGGCACGTCGCCATAGGCGCGGCGCAAACGCGCCAGAACGTCCAAACCGCTTTCGCCATTGTCGAGTTGATAGTCGATGAGCATCGCATCGGGTTTGATCTGGATCTCGTCGAGCAGTGCCATCGCCTCATCGCCCGAGCGCACATCGAGAACCGAGGCGTTCCATTTGCCCAATAGCAGGCTGATCGCGCGGCGCACTTCGATATCATTTTCGACCAAAAGCACGATCAATCCGCTTTCGGTCAGCTTGCGTTCGGGGCGCGGTGCGGGGGTCGTCACGGGGAGCGCCTTGCCGCCCTCGGCCACCTGCATATTGACGAAAAATCCTGTGCCCTGCCCCGGAACGGACCAAAGGCTGAGTTGATGGCCCAGCCGCGCGCAGGCCCGTTCGACAATCGCAAGCCCGAGGCCAAGACCTTCGGGCGCGCTAGCGGAGGTGTCGAGGCGGTGGAACTCTTGGAAAATCGCGCTTTGATGCTCGTCGGCAATTCCCGGTCCGGTGTCCCACACCTCAAGCCGCACCGACCCGCCGTTGCGCCGCACCCCCACAACCACGCGGCCCTTGTCCGTGTAACGGATCGCATTGGCGATGAGGTTTTGCAAAATCCGGCTGATAAACAACGGGTTGGAATAGACCATCGCCGATGTGCCAACGACGCGGAAATCAAGGCCCTTCATCTCGGCATGGGGGGCAAATTCGTCGCGCAGACGGGCCAGAACGCGGCCCAAGGGAACAGCGGTTTGCTCAAGCCCCGCCGTGCCCGCGTCGAGCTTGGAGATATCGAGCAGCGCCTCGATGATGTTCTCGACGCTTTCCAGCGCACCAAAGGCTTTGCGCACGATGTCCTTTTCGGCCGGATCGCGGTCGGTTTCGGCCAAGGAGGCGACATAGAGCTTGGCCGCCGACAGCGGTTGCAACAGATCGTGGCTGGCCGCCGCGACAAAGCGCGATTTGGAGGCATTGGCGCGCTCGGCCGCGCCCAGCGCATGTTCCAGTTCCAAAGTCCGCTCGGCCACGCGCTCTTCGAGCAAGGCGTTGGCTTCAAACAACCTTTTGGCGGCTTCTCGCTCTGCGGTGATGTCGGTGAGCGAGACCACAAAACCGCGATCGGGCATCTCTTGGGCAAAGAAATCCAAAATCGCGCCGCTTTTATGGCGCAGCTCAAAGGACAGCGGGCGGCGTTTTTTCGGCGCGTTGACCCATTCCAGAACCGCCTCGCGCGGCATCGACGCCGGAAATTCCAACCGGTCCTGCATCCGGTCGAACAGCGTATCGAAATGCGCACCAAAGCGGAATTGCGAGGCCGGAAGCGCGAGCAATTGTCCGATCCGCCGGTTCCACCCCACCAGATGCGTGTCCTTGTCGAAAATCCCGACGCCTTGGTTCAAATGGTCCAACGTGGCGCGGATCATAATCGCCTGTTGGTCCATCAATTTGTCGCGGGCTTCGCGCTCGAGCCGCATGATATCGGTCACGTCGGTTTGCAAAATCACCGTGCCGCCATCGGGCGTGCGGTGCGCCGAAACCTGCACCCAGCGGTTGCCGACCAGTTTGACGTTGAATATCGCGTGCTGGTCCTCGTGCCGTTCAAGACGCATCTTGCGCCATTCGGCACGCTCCTCCTCACTGCGCAAATCGATGCTGGCGCTGCGGCTGACGGCGTCGACATATTCGGCAAAGCTCATGCCGGGGAAAAGTTGCTCTTTGAGGTCGCCCAGATGCATCGAAAACCGCAGGTTATAAAGCACCAAAAGGTCATCGGGGCTAAAGAGCGCAAACCCCTCTTCCACCGCTTCAATCGCGGCGGTCAGGTCCGAGCGCGCGGCCTCCGTGGCGCGGTTGGCTTCGGCCAGACGGGCGTTGGATTCATTGAGCAAATCGAGCACCCGCTCGAGGTCTTGGGTGCGTTGGCGGACCTGATCCTCGAGCAGCGCGGCGCGTTCGAATTGCGCATAGGCGGCGCCGGATTGATCGGTCACCTGCTCGACCCGCCGCATCAATGCGTCGGTGATCTGCAGCAGCTTTTCATGCTGCCGCTCCAGCGAGTCGTCGGGATTGAGCAAAGAGTGCACCATTAAGCGGCCTTCACGATTCGGGCAGGTAGATCGCAACACCTGTCATTGTGTGGTTCACATGTTTGGCGTCAATCTGTTCGCCGTAGGTGGCAAAGCCGACCACGCGGTTTTCCTTGAGAATTTTGGAAATCTGGTTGGTCTGCTGGTCCTGCTCGGCCTCGATCCGCCGCAGCAGACAATCACAGGCAAAGATCGTATCGAGCGGCCCCGCATCGGCAAGTTTTTTCAACTCGCGCTGCAGATGGTCGGCAAGGTCTTCGGGTTCGGCCAAGGTCAGCACCAATCCCTCGTCAATGGCCGAGAAAAACACCAGATCGTCGCTGTCCTCGATGCGCTGGATGGCGCGAACGTGATGCGCGCCGCCGATGCGCACCACAACCGGATGGGCGGCAAAGGTGAAGGTATCGAGTTGTTCGGGGACTTTGCCCAAAATGCGGGCATATTCACGCGCGGCGGGTTCGGCGTTGATCTCATGCACGATGCGGCGGGACGGATCGGCGCGGGTCACCACCATGCGGGTGTCGGTCGGCGTCAGATGCGCAAGGCTGAAAACCTTGACGGGGCAACGGGTGCGCACCAAGGACAGGACCGCCGCGTTTTGATAGGTCTTGCCGCCGTAAGAGACATAGGTGTCGGTGAAATCCTCGCCGTCCCCCGCAGAGCCGCCGAAAAGCTGCATCGGGCCAAGACCGGGCGCGAGGGCGCTCATCAATTCGTCTTCTTTGCGCGACAATCCGTCGACCGTGAGAAAGGCGAACTCATGGGCCATATCGCGCGCATCATGGGTCAGTTTCGCGCGGGCGCGGATCACATCGCCGATCAGGGTTTGCGGGTCGATCTCGTCCAGCGGTTCGATCAACATCGTATCGGCGAGAAACAGGCGCGATGGCAGGGCCACGGCGACGATCTCGCCCTCGGTATAGCCTTCGGTGGAAATCTCGCCCGCCGTGGTGCAGCACACCACCGGCGTATCCTCGAAACATTCGTCGGCGCGGCGCACGACCTGATCGAAATCGGCAGTGTTAGAGACGAAAAGATAGATCAAAGACAGCTCTTCGGCTCCAAGCGCCGCGCGCAGATCGGCCACCGGATCATCCGCATCGCAGGCGACATGAGCCGTCAGCAGCGCAGAACCGGCTGCAAAAGCAGGTGGAAGTGTTTGGCCCATTCTCCTCCCCGATCATAGGCGCGATCTGTTTGACTAGGCGTTAGTAGCCGCCGCCCTCTCCCTGAGCGATGCTGGAAAACCGCGCCTCTTGCGCAATCAAAACAGCCTGCGTGCGGCTTTGCACCCGCAGCTTGCGCATAATCGCCGTAACATGCGCCTTTACCGTGGTCTCCGCAATCGAAAGATCATAGGCGATTTGTTTGTTGAGCTTGCCCTCACAGATCAGGTTCAAAATCCGCGCCTGTTGGTTGGTCAGGCTGGACAGGCGCGCCATGGCCGCCTCTTGCTCGTTTTCGGGCGCGGCGGATTCGTCGGGCATATAAAGCCCTTCGGGCACGAAAACCTCGCCGGCGCTGATCGCGTCAAAGGCTTCGCGGAAAACGCTGCGCTGGCTGTGTTTGGGGATGAACCCGCGCGCACCGGCGCGGATGGCCGAGGCGATGATGCGCGGCTCGGACATCGACGAGACCACGATCACCGGCACGGACGGCGCCGCATTGATCAGGCGCATCAACCCGTCCAGCCCGTTGACGTCCGGCAGGTTCAGATCAAGGAAGATAATATCGGGCGACAGACCCTCACCAAGCCGCTCCAGCGCGCCCTTGAGGCATTCGGCGGTCTTGACGGTTTGCACCTCAAGCACCGCGCGCAAGGTCATCGAGAGCGCATCGCAAAACAGCGGATGATCGTCGATCACCATCGCCGTGTTCAGCGCCTTGTCTGCAGCGCCCCGATCTGCGGGGCCTCTGTCGGTCGGACGGGCGGGGGTCATTGCGGCTCTACTCCTGAAAGGTGGAAGCTTCAGGCTATCAAATAGCACGCCGCGCGGCACTAGCCAAAAAGTCGAAGGCGATATGGTTTACGCGCAGCCGGCCCGCCGCGCGCCCCGATGGCGCATGAAAAACAAAACGCGCGCCCCGAAGCGATCCGGAACGCGCGCTGGTTGCCTTGGGAAGAAGGGCTTATTTCACTTCAGCCAACTGCTTGGGCAGTTTGAAGGTCCAAAGGGTGCCGCCTTGGTTCAGGAAGCTGACCTTTTTGGCCACTTCGCCGCCCCAGAGCGGAACCGCGCCGCCCCAGCCGGAAATGACCGAGACATATTGCTCGCCATCCATTTCCCATGTGACGGGCTGGCCGACGATGCCGGAGCCGGTGTTGAACGACCAAAGCTGTTCGCCGGTTTCGTCATCAAAGGCGATAAAATCGCCCTGCGGGGTTCCGGTGAAGACAAGGCCGCCTGCAGTGGTCATCACGCCGCCCCAAAGAGGTGCTTCGTTTTTGAATTCCCACTTCCATTCGCCGGTCGCCGGATCGATCGCCTTGAGGCTGCCGATATGGTCTTCATACATCGGTTTGATGGTGAAGCCCGAACCGAGGTAAGCCGCGCCTTTTTTGTAGGTCACAGGCTCGTTCCAGATGTCCATGCCCCATTCGTTGGACGGCACGTAGAACAGGCCGGTTTTTTGGCTGAACGCCATCGGCATCCAGTTTTTGCCGCCAAGGAAGCCCGGTGCGGAGAAGACCACATCGCCCTTCTTGCCGTCGGCTGCTGCAGCGGGGTTCCCCGGACGGTTTTCCTCGACAAAGATCGGACGGCCGTTTTCATCGATGCCCGACGCCCATGTGATGTCTTTGACGAAAGGCGTGCCGGAGATGAAGCTGCCGGTTTCGCGGTCCAGAACATAGAAGAAGCCATTCCGGTCAGCCGTGGCAAAACGCTTGTCGCCGTTTTTGTCGGTAAAGGCGACGACTTCGTTCACGCCGTCATAATCCCAACCTTCGCGCGGCGTGGTTTGGAAGTGCCATTTGATCTCGCCGGTGGCGGGGTCAATGCCGATACGCGATGCGGCATAAAGGTTGTCGCCCTTGTTGCCATCGGTCGGCGCGCCTGCGTCGCGCAGGTGGCTGTTCCACGGTGCGGGGTTGCCGGTGCCGAAAACAATGGTGTCGGTTTCCAAGTCATAAGACCCGCCAAGCCATGTCGCGCCGCCGCCGGTTTTCCACATATCCCCCGGCCATGTGGCATTGAGCGTGCCGGTCATGGTGGATTCTTTGCCATTGAGCGTGCCCATATGACCTTCGATCACGGGGCGGGTCCAAACCATTTCGCCGGTTTCGGCGTTGCGGGCCTGCACTTCGCCAACGATGCCAAATTCACCGCCGGAGTTACCGGTGATGACAAGGCCGTTCACGATCAGCGGGGCCGCCGTGTAGGAATAGCCCGCTTTGTAATCTGCGATTTTCTTGTTCCAAACGACATCGCCGGTCTTGAGGTTCAACGCCACCAGACGCGCATCGAGCGTGCCAAAGATGATGTTGTCGCCAAAGATCGCGCCGCCGCGGTTGATCACGTCACAGCAGGGCAGGATGCCTTCGGGCAAACGCGCGTCATATTGCCAAAGCTCTTTGCCGGTACGCACGTCGATTGCATACATGCGCGAATAGGAACCGGTGATATACATCACACCGTCATAGATCAGCGGCTGGGTCTCCTGACCGCGCTGCTTTTCACCGCCGAGCGAAAACGCCCATGCCGGCATCAGGTTCTTGACGTTTTCCTTGTTCAACGTCTCCAGCGGGCTATAGCGCTGCAGATCGCGGCCCATGCCGTTTGTGACAACTTGGCTGGTGTTCATCTGGTCGTTGGCCAGATCCTCTTCGGTCACACCGGCAATCGCGGTCCCTGCCGCCATTATGCCGATCGCGACGGATGCGATAAAGCGATTCATTCGGTCGTCCTCCCTAGGTTCTACCCACCTTTTCGGCAGGCTCCATTGCGCGCATCACGCGCGTCCGGTGAGAGGAGGCTAAGGGAAGGCCACGGCGCAAGGTATAAGCCAATGGTCGTATCCCAAATTCCGTCATGCGGCTTCCCTTGGGTTAGCTTGCCTTACGATTCGCGATGCGTTTGGGGGCGAAGCCGCCCCGAAACCTTTTTTGCGCAACGGATTAGCGCCTATTTTCCGTTCAGTTTTTCGGTCAGTGCCGCGCCGTCGCGGGTTGTGATCGAGCGCAGGTAAGCGAGGATGAAATCCTGCACCGTGCGGTCGGTGATTCCCACGTGGCGCATTTTCGTGCCGGGCATAAAGCCTGTGTTATCCTCCATCCATGCACGCAGCGCCGCTTCGGTCCAAACGATGCCGGAAGCCGCCAGAGCGGTGGAATAATCATAATCCTCAACCGTGCCCGCGCCGCGCCCGATGATGTTTTCCAGCGGCGGGCCATAAGACGCATCGGAGGACTTATCCGCATGGCAGCGATGGCATTCACCGTCAAAAAGCGTCTTGCCTGCGGTCACTTTTACCTCATCGTAGAGGTTGGCGCTTTCGGCCAAAAGCGGCGCGCCGAATGCGGGGGCAAGAAGGGCGGCGAGGCTGGCTGCGTGAAACAAACGGGTCATGGCGTGATCTCCTGATTGGGTTGGCCCCATGCTACGCCTCGCGGCGCCGCGCCAATTTGATCGATATCAACCGCTGCCCCCTCCTTTGGTCGTAGGCGCGCAAGGGCTGGCACAAAAACCCCCGCGCGGTCAAACCGGCGGGGGCATTGCGTTCACGCTTGCAAGGGAGCGCTAGAACATCGGGCCATATTTCCAGTTGTCCGCATCCGGCGTGACCTCGTCGAGGTCGTAATCGGCGCGCTGCATCCGCTGCGCGATCGCCAATCCTTGCGCCGCCGCCGCATCGACCATGGCGCGGCCTGCATCCACGTCCTGCGCCACGCCGCGCCCGCGCATCAGCGACAGGCCGTAATTGAATTTGCCCACCGGATCACCCGCCTCGGCCGCGCGGCGGCTCCATTCGGCGGCAGCATCGGGGTTCTCATCGCCGCCAAGCCCGTTGTCGTCCATCTGGCTGAGCCATGTCATCGCGCCAGTATATCCGGCCTCGGCGCATTGGTTGAACAATTCGCGCGCATCCTCGTGATCGCCCTTTTTCACCATCAAATATCCGGTGGCACAGGTGACCATATCGGTTTGCCCGCCGCGCACATTCTTCATCACGCGGTTGAGGGTCATTTCTTCGGGGTTCAAACTTCCGCCGCCCAGATCGTCATCGCTTTGCGCCAAGGCGGGCGCGGCCATCAAGGCGGTCAAAAGGGTCAATCGTATCAACATGGGGTGGGTCCTCCTGCGCCAAATCCTAACAAAACAAGGGGAACGCGTCATCGCCCCTATGGTCGCAAGTTAGGTCAACCCTTACGCCGTATCATGCCGCGCGCCGGATCATAGCCCCACAGCGCCAGCGCCAAAAACGCCAAGGCCGCCGCGATAGTCACAATAATCGCCAGAATATTCACCTCGGCATAAAGCGCGAAGCGGATCATTTCGACCGCGTGGGTAAAAGGATTGAGGGCGCATATATCGTGCAAAAGCCGAGAGCTTTCGGCCATTTTCCATAGCGGATAGAGAGCGGAGGACAAAAAGAACATCGGGAAGATGACAAAGTTCATCACCCCCGCGAAGTTTTCGAGTTGCTGGATAAAGCTCGACAAGGCCAGCCCCAAACCGCCAAGCATCAAACCGCCCAGCAGCAGCGCGGGAAGCACCGTCACATAGCCAAGCGGCGGCATGGTGATCCCGAAAAGGGCCGCGACCGCAAGGAAGCTATAGACCTGCAGGATCGAGATTGCCGTCGAGCCGATCAGTTTGCACACCAAGAGCCACCAGCGCGGCATCGGCGAGGTCAAAAGCAACCGCATCGACCCCATCTCGCGGTCATAGACAAGGCTGAGCGAGCTTTGCATGCCGTTGAACAGAAGGATCATCCCGCACAGACCCGGAATGATATAGGTCTCATAGGTGATATAGGTTTGGTAGGGCGGGATGATCGACATGCCCAGCGCGGCGCGAAACCCCGCCGCAAAGACCAAAAGCCACACCATCGGGCGCACCAAGGCGGCGAGAAAACGCTCGCGCTGACGGACAAAGCGCAACGCCTCGCGCGCAACGATGGCGCGCAGGACCAAAAACGCCCCGCTCACAGCGCCACCCCCGCATCGGCGAGTTGCCCCGTGTGCTGCAAAAACACCTCGGTCAAAGGGTGGTCAGCGGCGATATCTGTCGCGCGGCCGTTTTGCAAAATGCGACCCTGATGCAGCATGATAAGCTGATCCGCGTCTTGGATTTCATCGGTCAGATGCGTCGCCCAAAGCACGCAAAGCCCCGCCTCGGCCAAAGCGTGCACATGCGAGACAATCCCGTGACGCGCGGCCACATCAAGGCCCACGGTCGGCTCGTCCAAAAGCAATACCTTGGGCCGGTGGATCAAGGCGCGGGCGATTTCGGCGCGGCGGCGATGTCCGCCATTGAGGCTGCGCGCCTTTTCATGGGCGCGTTCGCGCATCCCCAATTGATCAAGAGCGCCGTCAATCCGGCGCGCCGCCTCCTTACCGCCAATCCCCTGTAGCGCGGCAAAATACGACAGGTTGCGCCGCACCGACAGGTCCAGATCCAGCGTGGTTTGTTGAAACACCACGCCCATTTGCGCCAATGCCGCGCGCGGATGGGCGGCCATATCGGCGCCCGCGATTTCGATGCGCCCCTGCGGCGGCGTAAAAAGCCGTGTAAGAAGAGAGAACAGCGTCGATTTACCCGCACCATTCGGCCCGAGCAAGGCGCAAAACCGACCCTCGGCCACCTCGAAAGACACGTCATCTAGCGCCTGTTTCGGACCGTAGAAAAAGCTCAGGTTTTGCGCGCGAATCCCGCTCACGGCCGGACCGCTGCGCTGCGTCTGTCGGCGGGGTTATTCAATCGTGATCTCCAAACGCTGCGTCTCGCCCGTGGTGCCAGGCACATGCAGGTTATACGATCCGGGCTTGAGCGCAATAAAGCCGATTTCCATCGTGCCAGCCTCGTCAAATTCGACACTATCAAGGCCCAAAGGACGAATTTCCAACCCTTCGATCACGATCTCGTCGATCCAGATCGCGCGGAAGAAATCGGCCCCCTTGAGCGCCAGCTCCTGACTGCCGTCCGATGTGATTTCGACCTCGTAATAGGCGCCGGATTTGAGCCGCCACGGCGCATCACTCAGCGGCATGCCCGCCGACAGGATCACCTCGGGCAGGTCGTGTTTGTTCTTGTTGGACAAAAGGCCGGCCAATCCGAATTGCGGCGCGTCTTCATCCGCCCAAGTCGGCGCGGAGGCGGCCAGCAGGATCGCGCTCAATGCGGCTATTTTCACAGTCTTCTTCATATTCTTTCTCCAATCTTCAAGGACGCAGCGCCGCGCCCCAAGGGAAGCGGCCGACTTTGATGGTTTTGATCGCCTTGCGCTTGGCCACATCCACGACTGTCACATCACCGGACACGCCATTGGTGGTGAACAACAGGCTCTTTTCGCTGTTGAATGCCATATGCCAAACCCGCCGCCCAACGAGGATATAGTCCTCCACCTCATAGGTTTGGGCATTCACAACGGCCAGATGGTTCGCGGGGCCAAGGGCGACGAAAGCGGTCTTTTCGTCTTCGGTAAATTCAAAGCCCACGGGCTGGATCCGGTCCTCGTGAATTCCGGTGATCGCAAAGTGCATTTTGGCAAGTTCCGCCTGATCAGAGACTGAAAACACGCTCACGGTGCCGCCGATTTCGGCGCTGACCCAAAGCTCGGTCCCCTCTTTGGTGAACTCGGCATGGCGCGGGCGGGAATCGACCAAAGTGTTTGCAAAGAGGCTTTGAGTTTCCGTGTCGATCCAATGGGCCATATTGGTGGTTTCGGAGGTGGTGATCGCGATTTTGCCATCGGGCGAGACGGCCATGCCTTCGGGTTCGATCCCGACGTCGATTTGCGCGACAACGCGGCGCTCGACCACATCCACCACCGTGGTGATCGCGTCATCTTCATTGGCGATATAAAGATGCCGGTCATCGGGGTGCAGGACGAATTGTTCGGGGTCTTCGCCCGACGGCAGATCGTGCAATATCTCGCCGGTGTTCGGGTCCATCACCTGCACCGTGTCGCTGTCGGAGGCACAGATATAAACGCGGCTGTAATCATGGCTGAAGGTGATGCCGCGCGGGCGCTCGCCGGTCGCAATCGTGCGGATGACCTCCAAACTGGCGACATCAATCACGCTGACCGTGTCGTCCTTTTCATTGGTCACCCAAATTTCTTCGGCGCTCAGGGGCGCGGCGAAAAGACAGGCGATCACGGCAGATCGTAGATACATATCACTCTCCTTCAAAAGCAGTGCAGGCGCTTTCGGGGCGGTCCAGCCCGAGGCTGTCCAGCTCGTTATTTTGATGCAAGAACCCGTCAAGCGGCGCATTGGCGACGACCGCGTCGTCATGCAAAAGCGGGATCGGTTGGCGCAATTGCCCGTTCCATGCGCGGTAAGACAGGGGCCGCCCCTTGAAGCCCGCCAACTCGAATGTATCGGACAGAATATAGGCGCGAAGCGTCTCTATTTGGGCGGAACTCATGCGCGTCATCGCCTCGCCAAGGCTACGCATTGCGGCCCAAGCGGCGTAATCGCGCGGCTGCATATCGCGCTCCGCCAGATCGCGGAACCGCGATTGCAGTTGCGCCGCGCCCCATTGTTCGACCACGCGGCCCCATGCAGCGGGGCGCAGGCCGACCGATCCGGCAACAGGCCGCGCCAGCCATGTGTTATAGACGACATAGCGGGCAAAATCATTGGCCTCGTCCGCGACGATCAACACGTCATGATCGCCCAAAGCTTGGGTGAAAAGCGGCACCTCTTGCGAGGCGGTGCGGCGCATATCGGCATCGGCGCTCCAATCCGCACGCTTGCCCGCCCGAAGGCCGAATTTGGCCAAGCTGGCCTCGATGGCAGCAGCGAAGGCTTGGTCTTGCGGGGCGGGGCCAGCGATGAGCGCGGTTTTACCCCAACGCTTAGAGACCAAAAACTGCGAAAGCGCATCAGCGCGCATCGCATATGAGGCTGCGGTATGCAGCACATTCGAGCGGCATTGCGCGCTGCGCAGCGCGGGATCGGGCGCGCCCACGTTGAACAGCATCGCGCCCTTGGCCTCGGGCAGATCCGCAATCTGGAGCAACAAATCCGGCGCGGCATCGATGATCAGATAGGGCGATATCGCCAAGGCAGACCGCGCCGCCTCGACGCCATTTTCAGGGGAAACAGTGACTGTTTCCAGCGCATAGTGATGGTTCAGGAACCGCCCCGTGGTGGCATTGTCGGCGCGCGCCAATTCGGCCCCCGCACGGCCCAGATCCTCGGGCACGGGATCAAGGTTAGACAGGGTCGGCGGCGGCGCGGGGCGTGCGGAAAGATAGGTGACCGCAAGATGCAGCCCCTCTTTCGCGCTCGTTTGGGCCACGGCTTGGCGCGGCGCGCCAATCAGCACCAGACCCGCAAGCAAAACCAGCCAGTTACGCAAACGCAGCCTCATGACACTCCTCCCTTAAAGACGAGCCTAGAGCGGCACCGCAGACCGGGCCACTACGACCATCGTCTCGCCTTTCGTATATTTAAACCAAAGTCCAATAGCGATAGTCTCACCAGACGCCTTATGACACATGTCGAACAGGTATATGGGAGGAAACCACATGACATCTTTGCGCAAACTGCCCGCGCGCGCCGCTTTGGCCGCATTTTGCACGCTGGCGGGAGCCGGTGTGGTGTATGGTCATGGCGATGTCGCGCCGCAACCGATGAACACCGACGCACTGCCCGATGTCGGCGAAGAGTGGTTGACCGAAAACCCCTATCGCAGCCAAGGCGACGAGGTCTGGACCACCGCGATCGAAATCGGCGCGTCGGGCTACAACCAGAACTGCGCACGCTGCCACGGGCTTGAGGTGATTTCGGGCGGTCTGGCCCCCGATTTGCGCTACCTTGAGGCCGAAGAATACGGCGACGAGTGGTATGCCGAACGTTTCCGCGGAGGATACACCCAAAACGGCACCACCAAAATGCCGGCCTTTGAAGAGGTCTTGGGGCAAAAAGCCGGTTGGGCGATCCGCACCTATATCGAAACCCGCCCAGATCAGGACATGCTCGACGAATACGCGGACGAGCTGCACGCCCTGCGCGACAGCCTCGCCGATGGCAGCGCCGATGTCGCAGCGGTCAAACCGCGCCTTGAAGAGATCGCGGGCAAGATCGAAACGCTCTCGGGTGCGCCCGTGGCCGATTCCATCGCCTTTCGCGCCGCCAAGCAATTGGATGGATCGGAGGGGGCGATGAAACAAGCCGCCGAAACCCTGACGATCGGGCTGTCGGTCGCGCATTAACATGCGAGATGTCTTGCGCAACACCGCCTTCGGGCTTGTCGCCTTGGCCTGCCTTTCGGGGCAGGCTTTTGCGCGTTGTGAGGATTACGTCCCGCAGCCCAAACCGCAAAACGCCAGCCGCGATATCGTTGGGCAAGACCTCGATCAGATCACCGAACGCGGCTGGATCGACATCGCATTGTTCGAAGATTTCCCGCCCTATTCCTATCTGGAGGGCGGCAAGCCCGTGGGGATCGACGTCGAGATCGGCGCCTTGATCGCCGATGCCTTGGGGGTCGAGCCGAAATTCCGGCTGGTTGCAGCGGGCGAAAACCTTGAGGCCGACCTGCGCAATTGGGTATGGAAGGGGCCGGTCACCGGCGGGCGCGTCGCCAATGTCATGATGCATATCCCCTATGACAGCAGCTTTGCCTGCCGCGTCGAACAGGTGGTATTTACCGGACAATATGCGACCGAAGGCATTGCGATTGCCTATTCCGAGGCGGCCTATCCCGATGGCGAAGCGCCTGTTCCGGCCTATTTCCGCTTTGATACTGTCGGCGTCGAAAACGACTCGATCTCGGATTTCTATCTCACCGCTTTTCCCGGCGGGCAGCTTTCGGGCAACATGCGCCGCTATCCGGCGACCCAAGATGCGATGGAAGCCTTGGCCGCTGGAGAGGTCAAAGCCGTGATGGGGCCGCGCACGCAACTCGAGGCGGGTGCGGCCTCGGGCATCAAGGTCCATCAGCCGCCCTTGCCAGGGTTTTCTGTGGGCAAATGGACGTTGGGCACGGCGGTGAATTTTCGCTACCGCGCCTTGGGATATGCGGTGGACGACGCGATTTTTGCCGCGCTTGACGACGGACGTATCGCCGCGATATACGCCAAATACGGCGCGCTATGGCAGGCGCCCGAGCGGTAGCGTCAAACCCGCCGCTGGCTCACCTCGCCCTCAAGGCTGACCAAGATCACCCGCACCACATCGGCGCGCTGTGCGAGAACGGCGTCGATCTGCGCCTCGTCCATATGGCACATCGCGGTCGAGAGCGCGTCGGCAACCGCGGCGGTCTTGGCCTCGACCGTCACCGACGACCAAAGCGCAGGTGCAAGGCCAAGCGGGTCAAGGACATGGCCTTGGTCCGGCCCAAGGCGCAGCGCGGCGGGGCTGGAGGTGGCCAAGGCCGTGCCGGTCACGCTTTGCCAGCCATGCAGACCCAGCGCCGGATCCGACAGGCCCAAGCGGAACGGGCCGCCGAGGGCGCGATATTCGCCAATATTGACCAAGACCTCTCGCGCACCGAGATCGCGCAAATGCGCGGTGACCAGATCGGTGGCAAAGCCTTGGGCAATCCCGTTGAGGGTCAAGGCCTGCGCCGCGCCAATCGCGATATGATCGGGCGTGATCTGCACGCGACCGAAGCCGACACTGGCGCGCGCCGCGGCGATATCCTCTGCGTACGCCAAGGCGTGCCAAAGCGGTTGCACCGTGGGGTCAAACCGCCCCCCCGTCGCGCCATGCATCTCGCGGCACAGCGTCAGCAGATCGGAAAAATGCCGTGGCGGCTGGCGCAGGGATTTCGCGTTATTGAGCAAGGATAGGGTCGATTTGGGATCATGGAGGCTGAACCGCTGCTCGATCTGGGCCAAAAGATGCGGCACCGCGCGCAGAGCCTCGGCCTCCATCCCGTAAAGCGTGACCTGCGCCTCGGCGCCCAACGCTGTGCCTTGCCAACGGGCGGGCACGCCGCGGGCGGTCGCGGCAGATCCGGCAATCGCACCGGCGGCGGCGGTGATCGACAAAAAGCGGCGGCGCGTGAGGCTCATGCGGCGATCTCCTGCTTGGCTTTGCGCGCCTTGAGGATCAGCGGCACGCATTGCGCCGGATCGTCGTGGATCGTTACGCAATCGAGGCATTGAAAACATTCCGAATAATCGATCGCGCCGTTTTGCTTGATTGATCCGTATTTGCATTTCACCTTGCACAACTGGCACGGCGATCCGCATTCGGCGCGCCGGTCGATCCATTTTCGCGTGCGCAGCAAACCGCCAATCGCCATGACCGCGCCCAAGGGGCAGACATAGCGGCAAAAGCCTTTGAAGGTTACCATGCCGAGCACAAGCCAGAACGCCGCATAGGCGACGTAATACCACTCGCGCAGGAAATAGACGGTGATGGCGGTTTTGAACGGCTCGATCTCGGCCACTTTGTCGACGCTGGCGGGGTTGTAGAACACGGCGGCAATCATCCCGAAGAGCACCAGATATTTGACCGATTTGAGCCGCGCGTCCCATTTGGCGGAGGGCTCGATCTTGGGCAGCCGGAGCAGGCGGCCAAGACGGTCGGCGAATTCTTGCAGCGCGCCAAAGGGGCACAGCCAGCCGCAAAAGAACCCCCTGCCCCAAAGCACAAAGCTGACAATCACCACGGCCCAGATCATCAAGGAGAAAGGATCATAGAGCAGATAGGCGAAATTGCCCCCCTCCCACAGGGTGCGCAATGTCGCCAGAACCGTCACGATGCTCAATTGCCCCTGCCCGTGCCAGCCGACAAACCCGAGCATCACCGCCAGAACCCCAAGGCGGATCGCGCCGAACCGCGGGTGCGCCGCCAGCTGGCGCATCGCAAAGGCCATCACGATGCCCAGCGCGGTCAGGCCCACAGCCAGAACCGCCAAATCCATGCTGCGCCCGCGCAGGGCTTCCACCCACGGCGGCACGGGGCGCGGAGCGAGGTCTTTTTTGTAGAACCGCCCATCGGTGTGCAACTCGACCGACAGGTCCTTTGTGCCGATCTCGGGTTGGAAAATCCCGTGGGCGCGCGGGGCCTGCAAGGTCAAGGTCCAAGGCCGCGAGGGATCAAAGCCAAGGCGGCGATCCGAGCGCAAGATAATCGCGGCCGCGTCCGAAAGCTCGCTCGGCAGATCATCGTTCAAGGTGATGAACAGATCCGCATCGCGCAAGGCCACGGGAAACCCGTCTTGGACCGCCGAAATACGGTCGGGCGCGGTGTTGCGCACGAATTTGTCCGACACCAACCCGTGCCGCCCTGCATCCAGCAAGAGCACCGGCGCGGCATCGGGCGTCACGGCGCGAAAGGCGGCAAGTTCGGCCAATGTATCGGGGGCCAGCACCGCATTTGCGATCGATTGCGGGCCCAAATCAATGGCATAAAGGTCAAGGTATATGCCGCTTGGATCGTCCAGAGCCAGCGGATCGTCACCCTCCCAAAGCGTGCCTTTGAACAGCGCCTCGACCTCGGCGTTGCTGACGGTGAGGCGGCCAACGAGACCCTGATCGCGCAGGTCTGCCCATGTCAGCGCCTCGGTGACCTCGGGATCGGGATAGGACGGCGGGCCGGTGTTCACGCCTTGCATCTTCTCGCGCGCCACGCCGAGGGCGGCGGCGAGGATGCTTTCATGGGCGATGCGCACGCTGGCCGTGGCTTTCGTCACCCCGTCGAGATAGACTAAAGCGCCGCCCGCATCGGCCGCGCCATAAGGGGTGCCGACCACCAAAGGCGTGCTGATCGAATGGCCGCGATATTGTTCGACGAATTTGTGAAACGGCGCTTGGCCAAGGCCGGAAACAAAGATCGGCTCGTTGTGATCGAGCAGGCGCACGTCGATGAATTTGGCCTCTGCATCGAGAATAACCAACAGGTTGATCGGCGCGCCGGAAAATCCGGGCAGGGGTGCAAGTGGTTCGGTTTGAAAGACAAATCCGGCCTCGGCGCCGCCGGAATTGAGCAATTGATAGACGCCTTTGTCATTGACCAACTCGCCCAAAGAATAGGGCGGCACGACAAAGGGTTCTATCGCGGCGCGGTCAAAAACCTCGGCGCGGAGCGGCGCAGCCAGCAACACCAGCAGCGCAAAAAGAACACAAATGGCCTCCCTCATAGGGCGCAGATTGGCGCGCCGGACAGACCTGCGATATGCGACAAAGGTACAAGGGCGGCGGGGCGGCGGAAAACTCTGGCCATATCGTGGCGCAGCGCGGTAGCGTCAGGCAAACAATGGAGGGAACGGGAGATGATTGCAGTCTTATTGGCCGCATTGGCCGGATTTGCGACTGGGGCCATTTGGTACATGAGCCTGTCGAGGCCGTGGATGGCCGCAGCGCAGATCGAGGCAGACGAGACGGGAAAGCCCAAGGGCGGGTCATTCGTGCCGTTTATCTATAGCGGGGCGGCGATGATCCTCGTGGCGGGGATGATGCGACATATGTTTGCCATGGCTGGCATCGACGGCGCGGGCGCGGGATTTGTTGCGGGGGTCGGCATCGGCGCCTTCTTTATCACGCCATGGCTGGCGATGTGCTACGCCTACGGGATGCGTAAACCTGTATTGGCTTTGATTGATGGCGGATATGCCTGTCTTGGCTGTGCGGTGATCGGCGCCGTGCTCGGCGCGATGTAGGAACTGGCGGGTTCAAGCCGCAGGTCCGCCAAAAACAGTGCTCAAAAAACACGAAGGGTCCCAGCCAATGCCAAGACCCTTCGCCACCCCACGTGCTCCCTACACACCACACGTGAATTCGAATTTCGGGTCCGGCCATCCTGACGCGGAACAACTTTTTATACCTCATTTCGGCGTCGCCACAAAGACGCAAGTAGGCAAAATGCACCGCAATAAAAAAACGCCCGCTTAAGGAAGCGGGCGTTTCTTAGGTATCGCAATGACTTAGCCGTAAACGGCTTCTTTGCCGAAATGTTTGGTCAGCATGTAATAGACAACGGCGCGGTATTTGTTGCGCTCGGATTTTCCATATGTCTCGATGACACTGTCGATGGCATCCATCAATTCAGGGCCGTCTTTGAGGCCCAGCTTTTTGACGAGGAAATTGTCTTTGACGGTTTCCAGCTCGGATTTGTCGCTGCCCGCGACGGTCGAGGCGTCCGCATTATAGATCGACGGGCCGCAGCCGATTGTGACCTTGGTCAAAAGGCCCATATCGGGCGTCATCCCGCATTTGTTTTTCAAATCATCCGCGTATTTCGCAATTAGGTCGTCACGTTTTCCCATGGTCTTCTCCCACCGTTCGGCTGTTTTGCCATTACTCCACCACGCCCCTTTTGGAACGTTCGACGCAAGCCTAACGGCTAATTTTGCCAAGACAAAAGGATTTTTGGCCGCATGGGCCGAATGCGGCCTAGCGGCAACTGTTCCATCCGGTGTTTTGCATGTGAAAATGATCGGCGTGCAGGGCGTTGTATTCCGGTCCAAGCACGGTGTTGAACCAAAGGCACGCCCCTTGTTGCGCAGCGCGCAAAAACGCGGCGTCCGGCGCGGCGCCATTCCAATCGGCCTTGAGGCTTAATCGCTTTCCATTGGCAAAATCAAAACCGGAAATATCGATCGCATCGGCGCTGGCGTGGGTGCTCATGCGCGACGTCTTGCCAGAGGGGGTGCGGATGGCGCGGCAATTGTAGCTTGAATAATGCCGTATGCCGGTCAGATCGGTGCCAAGATGCGCCTTGGCGGCGGGCTGCAGGGCGTGGCGCTCCCACATGGCGAGGCGCAGGGCAATCGGGCAGCGGGTTTCAAGCGGCTTCATTTTCGCCGCCCCGACCGAGGCCAGCCGCACCCGCCCGCGAATATGGCAAACTTCGGACCTCTGCAGATCGCTCATGGCGCTGGCGGACACCGAGGAGGCATCGAGCACCGATTGACACAGGGCCGGATCGCTCAGAGCGCGCGACAGCTTCCATGTCGTGACGGGCGTAACGGGATCTGCGATGCGCAAAGGTTTGACCGGATTCCATTCGTCACGCAGCGGCGTGTCAGGATGGTAAAGCGCAAGATATCCGCCCCAGACCATCCCGCCCAAAAGCGCCAGCGTGACCGTCACGCGGCCGAGCGCCAAAGCCGCCCGCATCAGCTTGCGCAAATACAAAACCGCCCGAGACGGGCTCGGGCGGTCATGGCTGTGACTGTCTTCGTCCATGGGACGTATTTAGTAACGATAATGCTCGGGTTTAAAGGGGCCTTCGGGCGTGACGCCGATATAGGCGGCCTGTTCGGCGTCCAGCTTGCTGAGCTTTACGCCGATGCGGTCAAGGTGCAGACGCGCGACCTTCTCGTCGAGATGCTTGGGCAGGATATAGACTTGGTTGTCGTAATTCTCGCCGCGCAGCCACAGTTCCATCTGCGCAAGAACCTGATTGGTGAACGACGCGGACATTACGAAAGACGGGTGGCCCGTGGCATTGCCAAGGTTCAAAAGACGCCCTTCGGAGAGCAGGATGATGCGATTGCCGGAGGGCATTTCGATCATATCCACTTGCTCTTTGATGTTGGTCCATTTGTGGTTCTTCAGGCTGGCCACCTGAATTTCATTGTCGAAATGGCCGATGTTGCCGACAATCGCCATATCCTTCATCGCGCGCATATGCTCGATCCGGATAACGTCTTTGTTGCCGGTGGTGGTGATGAAGATATCGGCGCTCTCGACCGCATCTTCGAGCAACACAACCTCGAACCCGTCCATCGCGGCTTGCAACGCGCAGATCGGGTCAACTTCGGTGACTTTGACGCGGGCGCCTGCACCGCTGAGCGACGCGGCAGAGCCTTTGCCCACATCGCCGTAACCGCAAACAACCGCGACCTTACCGGCCATCATTGTATCGGTGGCGCGGCGGATACCGTCCACGAGGCTTTCTTTGCAGCCATATTTATTGTCGAATTTCGACTTGGTGACAGAGTCGTTCACATTGATCGCAGGGAAAGGCAATTGGCCTTTCTTATGAAGATCATAGAGGCGGTGCACGCCGGTGGTGGTTTCTTCCGACACGCCCTTGATGGCTTCGCGGGTTTTGGTGAACCAACCGGGGCTTTGCGCCATGCGCTTTTTGATCTGCGCGAAAATCGCCTCTTCCTCTTCCGAAGTGGGCACTTCGATCAAATCCGTCTCGCCCGCCTCGACACGCGCCCCGAGCAAAACATAAAGTGTCGCATCGCCGCCATCGTCGAGGATCAGGTTCGCGCCCTCAGGGAACTGGAACGAGCGATCGAGGTAATCCCAATGCTCGACCAATGTCTGGCCCTTGATAGCGAAAACAGGTGTGCCGCCTGCGGCAATCGCGGCCGCGGCATGGTCCTGCGTCGAGAAGATGTTGCACGATGCCCAGCGCACGTCCGCGCCCAGCGCGACCAATGTTTCAATCAAAACAGCAGTTTGAATGGTCATGTGCAGCGAGCCAACGATGCGCGACCCTTTGAGCGGCTGGCTCTCGCCATATTCGGCGCGCAACGCCATCAGGCCGGGCATTTCGGTTTCGGCGATATCGAGCTCTTTGCGGCCATAGGCGGCGAGGCTGATATCCTTAACAATATAATCTTTGGTCACGAGCGGTTTCTCCAGATGTGTCACGCGAGGCCCTAACAAACTCAGCGCGTTTTCACAAATCAATCCGCGCGTGTTCGGCGCAGTTATCCACGCGAGCGGCTAAAGATCGCGTTAATCGGCAAAAGGATGGCGCATTGAGGCTACGGACGCCCTCGCATTTGGGCGGGATCTCGCCCAAACGAATCACCTGAAACGGGGTTTCTCGGTTACGTATGGTTAACTTAACCGGTTGTTAACCACGAATTGGGAAACAATAGGAAATACGGCAAAAGATTGGCGATGACGCAAAGTCAATGACACGATTTTGCCCTGTTTTATTTGAGTCGCATGGGCGGTTTGTGTCAAACAGGACGTAGATCAACAGATCATTGCGCTCTGCGCTGCCAAATACCTAGGAGACATTTGATGTCGTTTATTTCCAACCTGAAGTCTTATGCCCTCGGGCTCGGACTTGCCCTCGGCGCTCTGAGCGTCGTTGCGCCCGGCACCGCGACGGCTTCGACCGTCGATGCCGATTTCACCATGTCCGGTGATTTCGCCTATGATGCCGATATCCCTGCCCTGACCCTCTCGGGTTCGGGCGCGGCTGCGTATTATGTCACCGATCCTTCGGTCGACAAATCCTACGCTCTGACCTTTAGCCTGACCCTCTACCACGAAGATGGTAGCGGCCCGCTCAGCGTGACCGATACGTTCAGCATCGGCAACGTTTCGGTCGCGGACGTGATGGGCGCTTTGTCGTTCATTTCGGCTGGCGGCATCTACGGTTCGGTCTCTGACGGTCTGCAAATCGTTCACACCGGTTTCTACACCACCTCCGCCACCAGCGGCGTGATCGACGTCATCACCGTTTTCTTTGGTGACATCCTGACCACCGAACTGGCTTTGGCCCTGACTGGCGAAGTTCCGGACGAAGATGCTTTGGGTGCATTTGACCTCTCGGTCGAGATGTCGGCCGTGCCGCTGCCGGCGACCCTGCCCTTGCTGCTCGTCGGCTTTGGCGGATTTGCCGCACTGCGTCGTCGTAAGTCGTAAGACCTACAACGCTTGAAAGTTTTTGAGGGGCGATCTTCGGGTCGCCCCTTTTCTTATGCGCGGATTTGCGGTTTCTAAGGATCATGAAACAACCACGCGCTTGGCAACGGATGCTTTCGGGACGTCGGCTCGACCTGCTTGACCCGACCCCGATGGACATCGAAATCGAAGATATTGCTCACGGGCTGGCCTTTGTCGCCCGCTGGAACGGGCAGACCCATGGCGATTTTGCCTATTCCGTGGCCGAGCATTCGTTGCTTGTCGAAATCCTGTTCCGGCGCATGGTGCCCAACGCGCCGGTGAAATGGCAATTGGCCGCGCTTTTACATGACGCGCCCGAATATGTGATCGGGGATATGATTTCGCCGGTCAAAGCCGCCGTTGGTGCGGGCTATGGCGCGCTTGACGACCGGCTCACCGCGGCCATCCATATCCGCTTTGGCCTGCCTGCGGCGATACCGGCAACAGTCAAGAAACAGATCAAGAAAGCCGACCGCATCTCCGCATGGATGGAAGCGGTCGAAATCGCGGGGTTCTCGCGCGCAGAGGCCGACAAAATCTTCGGCGCGCCCGATCCGGCAATGACCGATGGCCTTTCGATCCGTCTGCGCCCGCCGGTCGAGGCGCGGCAGGATTTTGTCGCGCGCCATGCCGCTTTGATCAGCGCAATGCCGTAGTTTCCGCCCGACCTGCCCGCCAAATCACCGCGCTTGGCTCTTGCCTCGCTGACTGTGCTGCAACATGCTGCGCATAAACAGGGAGAGAGAGATGACGACGACACACGGTTTTGACGCCGCCCGATTGGCACGCCTTGGCGACTGGATGCAGCGCTATGTAGACGAGCGCAAATACCCCGGATCATCGGTTTTGCTGCACCGGCATGGCGAAGAGGTTTACCACAACACCTGCGGGATGCGCGACATCGAGAAGGGATTGCCCTTCGAGCGCGATACGGCGGTGCGCATCTATTCGATGACCAAACCGATTACATCGGTGGCGATCATGATGCTGGCCGAGCGCGGCCTGTTCCACCTCGACGCGCCGATCTCCAACTTCCTGCCCGAATTCTCGCAGATGCGCGCGCTCAAACCCGATGCCACCTCGATCGACGACACCGAACCCTGCGCCACGCCGAACCTGCAACAGCTTTTGACCCATACCAGCGGGCTGAGCTATCCGTTCAATCCTGGCATTTTGCCGCGCGAGATGGATGCACAGGGGATCATTTTCCGCGCCGATGATGCGGTTCTGGAGGAAACCACCAAGCGGCTGGCCACCCTGCCTCTCGCCTTCAAACCCGGCGCGCGTTGGGAATATTCGGTTTCAATCGACGTGCTGGGGCGGATCGTCGAGGTGGTTTCGGGCAAAGACCTGCGGACATTTTTCCGCGAAGAGATTTTCGAGCCCCTCGGTATGACCGAAACCGATTTTCACGTCCCGCAAAGCTGCCGCGAGCGTTTTGCCGCGCTCTATACGCCTTTGGCAGGCAACCCGATGGACCTAAACTCTGCCAAGGAGGGCGGCGAGACCCTGCGCTGTGTTGATCGGCCCGAAAGCTCCATCTTCCTCGCGCCGACGCTGTATTCGGGCGGTGGCGGATTGGTCAGCACGCTCGACGACTACATGAAGTTCGTCGAAATGATCCGGCGCGGCGGCGCGGCGGGCAAGAAGCGATTGTTGTCGCCGAACACGCTCAAATTCATGATGCGCAACCATCTGGATGGCGACATCGCCTCCATGGGGCCAAGCAGTTTTGCCGAGCAACCGATGCGCGGCACGGGCTTCGGGCTTGGCGGCTCTGTCGTTTTGGACCCCGGCCGTGTGGGCGTGCCGAGCAGTGTCGGCGATTTCAGCTGGGGCGGCATGGCTTCGACCTTCTTTTGGGTCGATCCGGTGCTTGATCTCACGGCTGTATTCTTCACCCAACTCACCCCATCCAGCAGCTATCCCAGCCGCGCCGAAATGAAGGCCATTGTTCACGGAGCTCTGACCGAATGAGCGCGCCAACCTCCGAACGCCCGATCCTTTGGACGCCCAGTACGGAGCGTGCGCAGGCCTCCACGATGGCGCAATTCACACGGTTTTTGACCCGAACGCGCGGCCTGAGCTTTGGCGACCACACTGCGCTTTGGGAGTGGAGCGTCGATGATATCGATACCTTCTGGCCCGCGATCATCGAGTTCTTTGATCTGCGCTTCGACACACCATGGCAGACGGTCCTTGCCGAGCGCAAAATGGAAGGGGCGGAATGGTTTACAGGTGCAACGCTAAATTACGCCCAGCAGGTTTTGCGTCACGCCGAAACCAGCCCCGACAAACCTGCCCTGACCAGCTATTCGGAAACGTTCGGGCGCAGGGTGCTTTCGTGGAGCGAGCTGGCCGCACAGGTTGCGTCCTTTGCCGCGCATCTGCGCGAAATGGGCGTCGGCACGGGCGATCGCGTGGTTGCGATCTTGCCCAATACGCCGCCCGCCTTGGTCAGCTTTCTGGCCACGATCAGTGTCGGCGCAATCTGGTCGCTTTGCTCGCCCGATATGGGTCATGCAGCGATTTCGGATCGGTTCCGCCAGATCGAGCCAAAGGTGCTCATCGCGCAAGATGGTTATGTCCACGCCGGAAAAACCCATGACCGCCGCGATGTTATCGCGCAGATCGCTTCCGAATTGCCCAGCCTCATCGCGCAAGTTTGCGTGCCCGTGGTCGGGGAAGTGCCTGAAGGGGCCGTAGATTTTCAGAGCCTGATCCAGCGCAAAACGCCTCTGGTGATCGATCCGGTGCCGTTTTCGCATCCGATCTGGGTGGTGTATTCTTCGGGCACGACCGGCAATCCCAAGCCCATCGTCCATTCACATGGCGGGGTTTTGGTCGTCGGCCTCGCACAAAGCCTTCATATGGATTTGGGGCCGGATGACCGGTTTTGCTGGCTTACCTCTTCGGGATGGGTGATGTGGAATGCGCAATGGACCGCACTCGCAGTTGGCGGTTCTGTGGTTAGCCATGACGGCGCGCCGAACCATCCCGATCTATTGGAGATTTGGCGCATTGCGGCGGATGAAAAACTGACGTTCCTTGGCGCGGGCGCCGCCTATTTCATGGGATGCCAAAAGGCGGGGATCACGCCGCGCGAGGCGGTGGACCTGAGCGCGCTGCGCTCGATCGGGTCAACCGGATCACCCTTGTCGGCAGAGGCCTATGAATGGGTTTACAGCGATGTGAAATCCGATGTCTGGCTCGCGCCGATCTCTGGCGGAACGGATCTTGCGGGCGCCTTTGTGGCGGGCCACCCCGAATTGCCGGTGCGCGCCGGAGAGATGCAAGCGCGGGTTTTAGGCAACGGCGTGCGCGCCTTTGACGAGGCCGGAAACGAGGTGATTGGCGAGGTGGGCGAGCTGGTCTGCACCGTGCCGCTGCCCGCGATGCCGCTCTATTTTTGGGGCGACGAAGACGGCAGCCGTCTGCATGAGAGTTATTTCGACACCTATCCGAATGTGTGGCGGCATGGGGATTGGATCGAGATCACGCCCGAGGGCGGTTCGATCATCTATGGCCGCTCGGATGCGACGATCAACCGGCGCGGGCTGCGTCTTGGCTCCTCCGAGATCTATCGCGCGGTCGAGGCCCTGCCCGAAATCATGGATTCGCTGGTGGTGGATCTGGAGTATCTGGGCAAAGAGAGCTTTATGCCGCTGTTCATCGTTCTGGCCGAGGGCACCGCGATGACTGAGGCTTTGGAGGCAAAGATCAAGGCGGCCGTGCGCGAGCATGTTTCGGCGCGGTTTGTGCCAGATGACATTGTGGTCATGGCCGAGGTGCCGCGCACCATTTCAGGAAAGAAACTGGAAGTGCCGGTGAAAAAGCTGCTCTTGGGCGGTGATCCGGCGAAGGTGGTCAACCGCGATTCAATGGCCAATCCGGCCTGCTTCGATGATTACATCGCCTATGCCGAGCGTCATCGCAAACCCGCATAAAGACGCTAAACGCGGCGGAACAGAGCCTGTTTCGCCGCGCGAATTGCCACCGCGCCCGTCAGCGTGGGGAGCGTTTGGCCAAGATGCGTTGCAGCGTGCGGCGGTGCATATTGAGGCGGCGCGCGGTTTCCGACACGTTGCGATCACATAGCTCGTAAACCCGCTGGATGTGCTCCCAGCGCACGCGGTCCGCGCTCATCGGGTTTTCGGGGGGCGGGGGCAATTCGTCGCCGCGCGCCAAAAGCGCATTGGTGATATCCGTCGCATCCGCCGGCTTGGACAGGTAGTCCGTCGCGCCGATTTTGACCGCCGCCACTGCCGTGGCAATCGCGCCGTAACCGGTCAAAACCACGACACGGCAATCGGGGCGTTTGTTGCGCAGCACCTCCACCACATCGAGGCCATTTCCGTCCCCGAGCCGCAGGTCGCAAACCGCATAGGCGGGCGGGCGCGCGGTTGCGATGGCCTTCCCCGCCGCAACAGACAGCGCCGTTTCCACTTCGAAACCGCGCTTTTCCATCGCTTTGGCCAGACGGCGCAAAAACGGCTCGTCATCATCAAGAAGCAAAAGCGTCTTGTCCTCGCCGATATCCGCCAGATCTTCCGCCATCCTGCTCTCCCTACGCGCAAATATTCATTTGATTCTATATGGCGTTGGGCAAAGCGTCAAACGCCGTTGCCATTAGACATAGGGCTTATTTTGCAGCGTCAACAAAGCATTGGATACGGTCAGCCATGGCCTCGGGGGTATCGCCGCGTTTGAAAAACTCGACAAACCCGTGTTCGGGCAGAACCAGATAGCTTTGGGTCGAATGATCCACGAGGTAGAACTCCTCGTCGCCCTCTTCGGGTTCATGCGCCTTGAAATAGGTGCGATACGCGCTGCTGGCGGCGGCGACCTGCTCTGGGCTGCCGGTCAGCCCATACATGCGCGGGTGCAAATTGTCGGTGAAATCACGCAGCACCTCGGGTGTGTCACGCTTGGGGTCGATCGAGATGAACACCGGCTGCACGATCTTGCCGCGCTCTTCGAGAATTTCGATCGCTTCGGCGTTGCGGGCATTGTCGAGCGGGCAAACATCGGGGCAGAAGGTGTAACCGAAATACAAAAGGCTCGGTTGGTTGATCACATCCTTATCGGTGACGGTCTTGCCGTTCTCGTCCACCAACTCGAAAGCGCCGCCAATCGTGGCGCCCGTGGCCGACCCGCGGCATTGCGCAAAGATATCGCCGTCATTTGCGCCTTTGGCAAAACCCATGACCCAGAGCGCGATCAAAAGCGTTGCCATAACGGCAGCGGCGAGCAGAGCATAGATACGGGTCATTTCGGTCTCTTTCTTAGGTTGTCGCTTGCGGCGCTTGGCGTGATATCTAACATGGAAGACCAGTCTTGCAACACGGACCAGAACGCCGCACCCGATGAGCCAAAGCCAGCCCGACCTATATATCACCAACCAGCGCGGCAACTGGATCCGGTTGCGCACGTTGATTGCGCTGCGCTGGGGAGCGATCATCGGGCAGGTTACGGCCCTGATCGCGGCCAAGCAGCTATATGATCTCAATCTCGAATTCGGGCTGTGTTATCTTGTGGTCGGAATCTCGGTGATCGCCAATCTGGTGGCCACCTTTGTCTTTCCCGAAAGCAAGCGCCTGACCGAGGTGCAAAACCTTGCTTTGGTGATGTTCGATCTATTGCAACTTGGCTTGCTGCTGTTTTTGACCGGCGGTTTGCACAACCCGTTTTCGATCCTGATCGTTGGTCCCGTCACGGTGGCGGCGGCGGCGTTGACGCTGCGCTCGTCGATCTTGGTCGGGGTGACCGCGATTGTCATCGTCACCGTTCTCTCGCAATATCATTTGCCGCTGCGCACAGAGCAGGGGTTTGTGTTGCGCATCCCCTTGGTTTTCGTCTTCGGCACATGGGCCGCGATCTGTATCGCCACCGTGTTTATGGGCATTTATTCGCGCTGGATCGTGACCGAGATGCACGCCATGTCCGATGCTTTGTCGGCGACGCAAATGGCCCTGTCCCGCGAGCAAAAGCTGACCGATCTGGGCGGGGTGGTCGCCGCCGCCGCGCATGAGCTTGGCACACCATTGGCGACGATCAAATTGGCCAGTGCCGAGTTGATCGAAGACCTGAGCGAATTTCCCGATATGCAAGACGATGCGCGATTGATCCGCGAGCAAGCCGACCGGTGTCGGGATATTCTGCATTCGATGGGTCGCGCGGGCAAAGACGATTTGCATTTGCGCCAAGCGCCGCTGATTGCGGTCATCGAAGAGGCCGCCGAACCGCACCGCGATCGCGGCAAAGCCTTGATGATCAGCGAGGGGCCTATGGCAGGCGGCCCTGCGCAGGCAGGGCCGTCGATTTTGCGCCGCCCCGAGATCATTCACGGATTGCGCAATCTGATCCAGAATGCCGTCGATTTCGCCCGCGCCAATGTCTGGGTTGAAGCGCTGTGGACCGAGAATACGATCACCGTGCGGATCATGGATGACGGGCGCGGCTATCCGGCGCATGTCTTGGGCCGGATCGGCGATCCGTTCATCCGGCGCAACGGCGCGCCGCGCGACCAAAGACCCGGCTACGAGGGCATGGGGCTTGGTCTTTTCATTGCCAAGACGCTTTTGGAACGGTCCGGCGCCGAATTGAGTTTTGCCAATGGCTTGGAGGTCAGCCGCGACCCCAAAGAAATACCCAAACCCTCCGGCGCGGTGGTGGAAGTTGTCTGGCCTCGGCAAGCGGTGGATGCGCGTGTGGCGCAAAATGCGCCCCCCTTGGGGCCAAACAAGCCTTTCGAAGTTTAACTAATTGGTCACCGATTAATCTGGAATTAACCATTTAGTTCTGTTGTGGTGGGCGCAGCTCACAGGACATTTTTCATGCTCGATCCGCTCTATCTTGAATATGCAGGTTTCTTTCTCATTGCTCTTTCCGTTGCGATCGCCGCGCTTTGGATCGTTTCCGTTGCCGAACCGCGCAATCGTGACCGCGATATCGCCGCGCTGGACGGGCAAGACGGGCGCCAAGTGCATTTCGTCTTTGATGGCGATGCGCTTTACGAGGCCTCCCTGCCTGCCGAATTGATGTTGAACAGCGCACCGACACCGCCCACCGATTGGATCGGCGTGCGCGCGCATCTTATACCGCGCTTCCCCACGCTGCCCGAAGATTGGCGTTTGGTTCAAGAAGGCATATCTATGAGCGTGCATGCCGACGAGCCTGCCGATCTGGGCGAGATCACGATGGCCCGCAAAGGCAACCGGCTTCGCATGACATTGGTCGAAGCGCAGGGCAGCGAACCGGAACACCGGCTTGATCTTCTTGAGCGCGAACTGCAAACCCTACGCCAAGCCGCCAAAGGCGCACCCTATCCGATTTGGCAAACCGGCGCGCAGGGGCAGCTGTTGTGGTATAATGATGCATATAGATTGCTTTTTGCGCGCGTGACCTCCGGCGACAAGGATCCGGTCAAGGCGGGGCCATTGTTCGATCTGGACCTCGAAGACAGCGGACGGCGGATGCGCCTACGCAACTCCTTGAAATCCCAAGTTTCCGACGAGGTGTTTTGGTTCGACATCACCTCGTCGCGGTTTGATGATGTGTGGATGAATTATGCCACCGACGTGAACGCAGTGGTCAGCGCCGAAGTCGCCCAGCGCAACTTTGTCCAGACCCTGACCAAGACCTTCGCACAGCTCTCCATCGGGCTTGCGATTTTTGACCGCAACCGGCAACTGGCCCTGTTCAATCCGTCTTTGATCGACCTGACCTCGCTTCCGGCGGATTTCCTGAGCGCGCGGCCAAACCTGCTTTCGTTCTTCGACCGGCTACGTGACAAACACATGATGCCCGAGCCCAAGAACTATTCATCTTGGCGCGAACAGATTGCCGATCTTGTGGCCGCCGCGACGGATGGCCGGTATCACGAGACATGGACCCTGCCCTCTGGTCAAACCTACCGTGTCACGGGCCGTCCGCATCCTGATGGGGCGGTGGCCTTTTTGTTCGAAGACATCAGCGCCGAGATAACGCTGACCCGCCGCTTCCGCTCGCAGATCGAGTTGGGGCAAACCGTCATCGATAAAATGAGCGAGGCCGTTGCGGTCTTCTCCCCGACCGGCGTTCTTACCCTGTGCAACAGCACTTATCGGGATCTGTGGGGCATCGACCCTGAAAACAGCTTTGCCGAAATGACCATCTCGGATTCCATTTCCCATTGGGAAGAAAAATGCCCCGCCGCCCCCTCTTGGGCACGCGCGCGCCGCTTTATGACTGCTTTTGGCGAACGCAGCGCATGGAAGGCCTCGGAAAAAACGGTGAGCGGCACGATGCTGGAATGCCGCTTCGAGCCGCTCACCGGTGGATCAACCTTTGTGTGCTTCAATCATACCCCGATCGGCACGCCGCCGGATGCAACGGGGACTCCGACAAAGGCAGAAACCGCACAAAGCTAAGGCCTCGGACAGCTTGTGCCTTGCAGCGGCGGCGCGGTCGGGTAATCTCGCGCCATGTTGCGCAGCCCCGTTTCCTTTACCCTCCCCGATGCCTCGGTCACCGAAGCCTTTGCCCGTGCGCTGGCGCCGCGCCTTTCGGCAGGCGATACCATTGAACTTGAAGGCGGCATCGGTGCAGGAAAAACCCATTTTGCCCGCAGCCTGATCTCCGCACGGCTGGCCGAGCCCGAAGACATCCCTTCGCCGACATTCACGCTCGTTCAAACCTACGACAGCAGCGATGGACTCGAAATCTGGCACGCTGATCTATACCGGCTCTCAAGCCCCGATGAGGCCGTGGAGCTGGGTTTGGACGAGGCTTTCGAAACGGCGATTTGCCTTGTTGAATGGCCCGACCGGTTGGCGGATTTGCGCCCGCCTTCGGCGCTGCGCCTGTCGCTCGCGGCAACCCGAACCGAAGGCGAACGTGACATAATCCTCTCGTGGAGCGACCCGCGCTGGAACGAGAAACTGCAAGGACTGATACCATGACAGATCGCGCCTCTCAGGCGGATGCCTTCCTCTTGCACAGCGGCTGGGGCGATGCCGCGCGCGCGCCATTGGCGGGGGATGCGTCCAATCGCAAATACTTGCGGCTCAAACATGCCGATGGCCGGATCGCGGTATTCATGGATGCCCCCACGGCATTGGGTGAAGACGTGCGTCCCTTCGTTTTCATCGCGCGCCACCTGTCCGGCCTCGGGCTGAGCGCGCCGCAGATTTACGCCGAAGATACGGCCAATGGTTTTTTGCTATTGGAAGACCTCGGAGATGCCCTTTTTGTCCGCGTGATCGCACAAGATGCCGCAATGGAGCGCCCGCTCTATGAGGCGGCAACCGATGCGCTACTACACCTTCATAAATCGCCGCCCCCCGCAGGCCTCGCGCCTTATGCGCCGCCCTACATGACGCAAATGGCGGCGCTGGCCTATAGTTTCTATCTTGGCGGCGGCACCGACCTTTCGCCCCAAGAGGTCTCAAAGCGCGCCGCTGCTTTTGCGAATCTCTTCGAACCGTTGCTTCAATCAGACGCCGCCGAGGCGAGCGTTTTGGTCCAGCGCGACTATCACGCCGAAAACGTTTTGTGGCTGCCCGAGCGGGAGGGGGCCGCAAAGGTTGGCCTGCTCGATTTCCAAGACGCTCTCGCAGGACATCCGGCCTATGATTTGGTCTCGATGCTGCAAGATGCGCGGCGCGATGTGCCCGTTTTGATCGAAAAGCAAATGATCGCGCGATATATCTCTGCCTCGGGGTGCGAGGCCGCAGGTTTCGAGGTGGCATACCACTTGCTTGGCGCACAGCGGAACCTGCGGATTTTGGGTGTTTTCGGGCGGTTGTGCATGCGCGATGGCAAAGCACATTACATCGATTTAATTCCGCGCGTTTGGGGCTACCTGATGCGTGATCTGGATCATCCGGCGCTCGCCCCCGTGGCCGAGATGTTGCGGCGCGATCTACCCGCTCCCACTGACGAAATATTGCAAAGGCTCAAAGACAAATGCGCGACGCTCCCCAAGCCTTGATGCTGTTTGCCGCCGGATTTGGCACGCGGATGGGTGCGCTGACGCAGGCGCAGCCAAAGCCGATGATCGAGGTTGCCGGCCGGCCCTTGATTGATCACGCGCTGGAGCTGGCCGCGCCTTTGCGCCTGCCTCGCGTGGTGGCCAATCTGCATTATCGGCCTGAAACCCTCGCGGCGCATTTGTCGCCCAAAGGCGTGGCGCTCTCGGTCGAGGCGCCCGATATTCTCGAAACCGGTGGCGGGCTGCGTCATGCCTTGCCGCTATTGGGCGCGGGGCCGGTTTTCACGCTCAACACTGACGCCGTTTGGCATGGTGAGAACCCGATGCAATCGCTGCTCGAGGCTTGGGATCCGGCGCGGATGGATGCGCTATTGATGTGCATCCCCAAGGCGCAGGCCATGGGCCACAAGGGTCAGGGGGATTTTATCCTTGCCCCTGACGGGCGCGCTGCGCGTGGGGCGGGATTGATCTATGGCGGGGCGCAAATCATCAAGACTGACCTTCTGGCCGAAGTGCCCGAGACCGCCTTTTCGCTCAATGTGCTGTGGGACCGGATGCTGCGCGACGGGCGGCTTTTCGGCATGGCCTATGGCGGCAGGTGGTGCGATGTCGGCCACCCGCAAGGCATCAAGGACGCCGAAGCCATGATCGGATATCGCGCATGACACAGCGCGGTAAAGCCAAAGTCTACTACCTCGCGCCGGGCGTTGATTTTCCGCAAGGGGTTGTCGAAGGTTTGCTCGCGCGGTTCGAGGGTCAGCCGCCAGAGGCATTGGCCAAAGTGCAGCTTATCGTCAACACAGCCCGCATGGCGCGGCGCATTCGGGCGCTGTTCGATGCGGGGCCAGCGCGGCTTTTGCCGCGTATCGAGCTTTTGGGCAGCCTAGGGCAGAGCGTTGAAGCCGCCGACATTGCGCCCGCGGTTCCGGCGCTGCGCAGACGGCTCGAATTGACGCGGCTGATCTCGGAGCTGCTCGACGCCGATCCGACGCTTGCGCCGCGCGCGGCCTTGTTCGATCTCGCCGACAGCCTTGCCGCGTTGATGGACGAGATGCAAAGCGAAGGCGTGCCCCCCGATGCGATTGCGCGCCTGGACATCAGCGATCAATCGGGCCACTGGCACCGGACGCAAAAGTTTCTCACGATTGTGGAGCGGTATTTTGGCGAGGCCGGCGAAGCACCCGACGCAGAAACACGCCAGCGCATGGTGATAGAGCGTCTGACACAGACATGGGCCGAAAACCCGCCATCGCATCCGGTGATCCTTGCCGGTTCAACCGGATCGCGCGGGGCAACGCATCTGCTGATGCAGGCCATCGCAAAGCTGCCGCAGGGGGCCGTGATCTTGCCGGGTTTGGACGATCACATGCCAGAGGCGCTTTGGCAGGTGCTGGACGAAGAGGACGGCGCGGCGGGCGGCGCGCCGATGCGCAAACGGATGCCCGCCGAGGACCACCCGCAGTTTCGGTTTCGCAAGCTGATGCTCGCACTGAACCTTTCGCGCAAAGACATCGAACCTTGGCACAGCACAGCGCCCGCCAATCCGGCGCGCAACGCGGTGATCTCTTTGGCGCTGCGGCCTGCGCCGGTCACCGATCAATGGCTCGAAGAGGGACCGCGCCTGCGCGATATTTCCGGCGCGATGGAAAAGGTCACGCTGCTGGAGGCGCCGGATGCGCGCAGCGAGGCTCTTACGATTGCGATGCGGCTTCGCCAAGCGGCCCAAGAGGGGCAAACCGCCGCCTTGATCACGCCGGACCGGATGCTGACGCGGCGCGTAACGGCAGCATTGGACCGTTGGGGTATCGTGCCCGATGACAGCGCCGGTATGCCTTTGCAGCTTAGCCCTCCCGGACGATTCTTGCGTCATGTCGCAGCGCTTTATGATGCGCGACCAAGCGCCGAAAGCCTCATGACACTGCTCAAACATCCGCTTTGTCACAGCGGCAGCGCACGCAATTTGCACAATCTTTGGACGCGCGATCTGGAGCTGTTTATTCGCCGCAAAGGCTGGCCCCATCCAGAACCGGAACAATTGATGGCATGGGCCGCCGCGCAAAAGGAAGCCGCAGCCATTATTCCATGGGCCGCGTGGATTTGCGAGACTGTGCTGACCGACCAACCTGCCGAAGACGAAAGCCTCACCGCGCGTTTGGAGCATCACATCGCCCGCGCCGAGGCCTTGGCGCGCGGCCCCGATCACGAACAAGGCAGCGGCGCGCTTTGGGAGGAGGCCGCAGGGCGCGAGGCCGCCCAAGTGACTGCAAACCTGCGCGCAGAGGCGGGATATGGCGCGGATATCAACGCCCGCGATTATCAAAACCTCTTTGGCGCGGTTTTGGCGCAGGGCAAGGTACGCAGCCAAGATGCGCCACATCCGCATATCCTGATCTGGGGCACACTGGAGGCGCGCGTTCAGGGGGCGGACCTTTTGGTCCTCGCGGGGCTGAATGAGGGAAGCTGGCCCGAGGCGCCAAAACCCGACCCGTGGCTCAACCGCAAAATGCGCTATGACGCGGGGTTGTTGCTGCCCGAACGCCGGATCGGCCTATCGGCCCATGACTTCGAGCAGGCCGCTGCCGCGCCGGAAGTCTGGATGACCCGCGCGCTGCGCTCGGATGACGCGGAAACGATTGCCTCGCGGTGGCTCAACCGCCTGACCAACATGCTCGATGGCCTGCCCCAGCAAGGCGGAACCAAAGCTTTGCAAGACATGCGCGCGCGCGGCGCGGCTTGGCTGGCGCGCAAGGATGTGATGGAAGCGGTCACGCCCGTGCCCCCTGCCGCGCGCCCCTCGCCCAAACCGCCCCGCGCGGCGCGGCCTTCGGAGCTTTCGGTCACCGAAATCCGCCATCTGATCCGCGACCCATATGCGATTTATGCCAAACATGTTCTCAAGTTGCGTCCGCTCAACCCGTTGATGCGAGCGCCCGACGCGATGATGCGCGGCACG
Organism: Paracoccaceae bacterium; assembly: GCA_050633545.1. Taxonomy (GTDB): domain Bacteria; phylum Pseudomonadota; class Alphaproteobacteria; order Rhodobacterales; family Rhodobacteraceae; genus Litorivita. The sequence goes on along the minus strand of JBOEGS010000002.1, from coordinate 440,217 downwards.
GTGATCCACGATGTGTTCGAACAGTTCGTCAAAGAGACCCTCGACGACGAGAGCGCCCGCACACCCGAGCGGCTACTACAGAGCGCCCGCACGGTTTTGGGCGAAGCCGTTCCATGGGCCGATATGCGCGTGATCTGGCAATCGCGGATCGCTCGCGTTGCAGATTGGTTTATAGAAACCGAAACGGCGCGGCGCGCTCTGGCCCGCCCTGCGGCCTTTGAGGTCAGTGGACGCGCGATGATTGCTGGGCTTGGCTTTACCCTCAAAGGCAAGGCGGACCGGATCGATTTGGACGCGCGCGGCGGGGCCCATATTTATGATTACAAAACCGGCACCCCCCCTTCGGAGGCGCAGCAAAAAGAATACGATAAACAACTGCTTTTGGAAGCCGCGATGGTCGAGCGTGGCGCCTTCGAGGCGATTCAACCCAAACATGTGGAGCGCGCGGTCTACATCGGGTTGGGCAGCAATCCTAAGGAAGTTGAAGCGCCCTTATCCAAGACATCCGCCGCGCAAATCTGGTCCGAGTTCGAAGAATTGATCGACAGCTATATGTCCGAGGAGCAGGGATTCACAGCGCGCAGCGCCATGCCGAAAACCGACGATGCGAGCGACTATGACCTTTTGTCGCGATTTGGCGAATGGGACATTACGCAAGCCCCCGACGGGAGAAAGGTGCCATGATGCAACGTGATGACGCCAGCCTAAGGCAAATCGAAGCCGCGCGGCCGGATGCGTCCACATGGCTGTCGGCCAATGCCGGATCGGGCAAGACGCGGGTTTTGACGGATCGCGTGGCGCGGCTGCTGTTGGAGCATGTCGAACCCGAACACATCCTGTGCCTGACCTATACCAAGGCCGCCGCGAGCGAGATGCAAAACCGGCTGTTCAAACGGTTGGGCGATTGGGCAATGCTGGGCGATACCGATCTGCGCGCCGCCTTGGATGATTTGGGCGTCTCCGGCCCCCGTGATGAGATGGCTTTGCGCGCCGCGCGGCGGCTTTTTGCCCGCGCGATCGAAGCCCCTGGCGGGTTGAAAATCCAGACCATCCACTCTTTTTGCGCCGCGCTTTTGCGCCGCTTTCCGCTAGAGGCACAAGTCAGCCCGCAATTCACCGAGATGGACGAGTTGAGCATCTCGATTTTGCAAAAAGAGATTTTGGAGGAGATCGCGTCGGGACCCGAAGCAGGGGTCTTTGAGGCGCTAGCCTTGCAGTTCACCAGCGATGAGATGGACAAATTGATCGGCGATATCGTCCGGCACCGCGATGCCTTTGGCGCGCCGATGGATCGCGCCGAGGCCCATGCAATTTTTGATCTTCCCGAAGGCGCAAGCCTTGAGGCGCTCGAGGCACAAGTGTTTTTGGGCGGTGAGGCGCAAATGCTGGCGCGGCTGACCGAGGTTTGCGCAAAGGGCACGGCGAGCGACGTCAAGCTTTCCAGTAGTCTAAACACCATTGCGAACCTTGGCATTCATGCCCTTGCGCAACTCGAAGAGTGCTTCTTGTTCAAGTCCGGCGAGAGCAAAAATCAGGCCAAAATAGGCAAGCTTCCGACCAAAGCCACCCGCGCCCTCATTCCCGATCTTATCGACAATCTGGAGGCCTTTATGTTGCGGGTCGAGAGCGCGCGAAACATCCGCCTCGGGTTGATGGCGGCCGAGCAAACCTTGGTTCTCAACCGTTTCGCACAAGCATTCTTGCCTCGCTACGAGCAGGCAAAACAGGGGCGCGGATGGCTCGATTTTGACGATCTGATCGTCAAGGCACGCAATCTCTTGATCGACCCGCGGGTGGCCGAATGGGTGCTTTACCGGCTCGACGGCGGGATCGACCATATCCTCGTGGACGAGGCGCAAGACACCAGCCCAATTCAATGGCAGGTTATCAAGCAGCTGGCGCAGGAATTCACATCCGGCGAAGGCGCGCGGGCCGATATCCCGCGCACAATTTTCGTGGTCGGGGACCGCAAACAATCGATCTACTCCTTCCAAGGCGCCGACCCGCGCGAGTTTGACCGTATGCAGGCGGAGTTTGGCGAAAGGTTGGCGGCAACCAACTCCCCGCTCAACTCCTTGGAGCTTGAATATTCCTTTCGCTCGTCCAGTGCGATTTTGAACGTCGTCGACGCCGCCTTTGAGGGGCGCGGCAAAGCCGGGTTTACCTCGCAAAACCCGCACCGCGCGTTCAAAGACGCCATGCCGGGGCGGGTCGATTTATGGCCTTTGGTTGAACCGGCCGAAAAAGAAGACGTCGCCGATTGGCACCGCCCCGTTGATCAGCTTGGCCAAAGCCATCATAGCGTCGTTCTGGCCCGCCGCATCGCGGGCGAAATCAAACGGCTTCTCGACGAAAAGGGCCCTCTTCCGGTGGAACGGGGTCGATCCGGCGCGTTTACCACCCGTCCCGTACGCGCCGGAGATTTCCTGATCCTTGTACAAAGCCGCGGCACGCTGTTCGAGGCCATCATCCGCGAATGCAAGGCGCTTGGTCTGCCCATGGCGGGGGCTGACCGGTTGAAGGTCGGCGCGGAAATGGCGGTGCGCGACCTCAAGGCGCTACTGTCGTTTCTGGCGCTGCCCGAGGACGACCTATCGCTCGCAACGGTGCTCAAATCACCTCTTGCGGGATGGGACGAGAATGCGCTTTTCAAGCTCGCGCATGACCGCGGCAACGGTCCGCTCTGGCCCGCGCTTCGCGCCCGCGAGGCCGAGTATCCACATTTACTTGAAATGCTGCACGATCTCAACGCGCGCACCGATTTCTTGCGACCCTATGATTTGATCGAACGGATTTTGACCCGTTGGGGCGGACGTAAAGCGCTGCTCGCCCGCCTCGGCGAAGAGGCGCAGGACGGGATCGACGCCCTGCTCAGCCAAGCGCTGACCTATGAGCGCACCGCCGTGCCCAGCCTGACTGGATTTCTGACTTGGATGGAGAGCGACGAGCTTGAAATCAAACGTCAGATGGAAAGCGCTGGCGATCGTATTCGGGTGATGACGGTGCATGGTTCGAAGGGCCTTGAGGCACCAATTGTGATTTTGCCCGAAACCATAAAGCGCGACCGCCCGAATGATGCGAAAGTGTTGGAGAAAGACGGCCGCGCGATCTGGTCTGCGGCAGCGGCCAATGCACCAGACGCAGTTTTGGCCCTGCGCGACGACCAAAGCGGCGCACAGAAGGACGAAAAGCAACGACTGCTTTATGTGGCAATGACGCGGGCGGAAAAGTGGTTGATCGTCGCGGGCGCAGGCAAGATCGAAAGCAATAACGCCGACTGGTATTTCGCAACCGAACGCGCCATCAAAGCGTGTGATGGCGTCGAGTTCGACTTTGGCTTCGGCACCGGTTTGCGGTTGGAGCATGGCGATTGGGCCGCATTAGAGACTGAATTCCCCGCGCCACAGTCATCACCCGAAGCCATCGCCTTGCCTGCTTTTTTCATTGAGGCTGCGCCAAAACCTCTGCCCTTACCCGAAACCCTAAGCCCATCGGAACTTGGCGGCGCAAAGGCTCTGCCCAGCGAGGACGGCCAAGATGAAGAGGCCGCGAAGAAGCGCGGGCGGCAGGTGCATCGGCTGCTTGAACACTTGCCGTGCTTTGAGCGCGAGACTTGGCCACAAGCCGCAAGAGCGCTTTTGACGGGTGGCGCCGATCACCCTACAGACGACGAGACTGCGGCGCTATTGTTTGAGGCGCGCGGCGTGCTTGAAAATCCTGCGCTGAGCGAGCTTTTCTCGCAAAGCGCACTTGCCGAGGCTCCGATCAGCGCCGATATCGCGCAGCTGGGCGGCCGCCGTATTCACGGGGTCATTGACCGGCTGATCGTTGCCGAAGGTCACGTATTGGCGGTTGACTTCAAGACAAACGCCGCCGTTCCTCCCGCAATTTCTGAGTGCCCCGACGGGCTTTTGCGGCAAATGGGGGCCTATGCTTTGGCTTTGGCTCAGATCTATCCAGAGCATGAAATCTCCACCGCGCTGCTTTGGACGAAAACTGGCGAGTTGATGACATTACCACATGATATTGTGATCGATGCCCTATCGCGCACCCAGATATCTTGACGTTACCCTCTGCGGTTCTTAAGTTCACACCCAAGTTCCCAGCTTTCAGGAGATGCTGCCATGGCCACCGTTGCCGTTACCGATGACACCTTTGACGCCGAAGTGCGCCAATCCGAGCTGCCCGTTGTGGTGGATTTTTGGGCCGAATGGTGCGGCCCGTGCAAACAGATCGGACCAGCGCTCGAAGAGCTGTCCTCCGAGATGGAAGGCAAAGTGAAGATCGTCAAAGTCGACGTCGACAGCAACCCCAACGCCCCGTCGCAAATGGGCGTGCGCGGTATTCCGGCGCTGTTTATCTTCAAAAATGGCGAGGTTGTTTCCAACCGCGCGGGCGCGGCACCCAAAGCCACGCTGCAAAGCTGGATCGAAGACAGCATTTAAGCCTTGGCTTTAGAATTAGCAGGGGCGCCTTCGGGCGCCTCTTTGCGTTTGTAGCGAGCCCTTCTTATACAGGCCAGCCATGACGGCGCAGCGTTGCGCGGATTTTGTCGGGCGCAGTATCAAGGCTCGCGTTGATCGACATGTGTTGCAAGAACCACCAAACGTAAGCGGCATGGGCGACGCTCCAATCGGGCGCGCGGGTGATGGCTTCGCGCGCGCCGATACCGGCGGCGTTGAGGGCGCCGTGGTGAAAGTCGATTTGCGCAAAAAGGACGCTCGGCTTTTTGAAGAAATGCGCCGCGAAGGCGACCGAGGAATTTTCGCTCACCACATAATCGCAACGGGCCAAGAGGTCTTCCATCTCGCCCGTGCGTAGCGACAGGCGCGGATGGGCATGCGCAAGAACGTCCAGCGCGCCAAGCTCTTCGGCCGAGTAGGATTCTTTGGGGTGCAGGCCCGCGATCACGGGGCGTTTGGGGTCATGCTCCAGCACCGCCTCGATCATGTCGACGGGCGAGGCGGTTTGAAAACTGCGCCGCTCCAATATCCGCCCCTGCAGCGGGACATAGATGAAGCCCTCACGCGTGACATCCGGCGCGCCAAAGAGGCGTTTGCGCCAGCGCCGATAGAATTGCACCGCCTCCTCTTGCGGCACCTGCTCGGGATCGAATTCCGACATCGCCACCCGCCACTCCCACCGCTTTGCGCTGCGCTCGATCTGCCAGAACGGATAATAGAGGTTGCGCCGGATGGTCAGAGCGCGCTCGTGAAACGGATCATCCATATGGAACAGCGCATAGCCATCGAAACGAGCCGAGGCGAGGCGGTTTTCGACACTATTATGGCGGAAAACACTCCTAAGGCCTGCGCTTTCGAGGACCCCTACCAACTTGGCAATAAATGGGTGCTTGCCCGCTTCGGCGCTGGCTTTCATCTCTTCATCGAGGAAAAACTGAACGGTTTGGCTCTCGTGCATGCAGGCACGCTAGCGCGGCGCAATGTTGCGGGCAAGGGGCGCCAAAGGCGGGCGGGCCTTGTGCCGCCCTGCCCCACGCTCCATATATTGCCACAAGATAATGGAGGCACGCATGGCACAAGACCAATTCCCCGGATGGCACGGAACAACGATCATTGGCGTCAAGAAGGGCGGCAGAGTGGTGATCGCGGGCGACGGGCAGGTCTCGCTTGGCCAGACCGTGATCAAAGGCAGCGCGCGCAAGGTGCGCCGGCTCAGCCCTGGCGGCTATGACGTGGTGGCGGGATTTGCCGGATCAACGGCCGATGCCTTTACATTGCTCGAACGGCTCGAGGCCAAATTGGAAGCCACACCCGGCCAATTGGCACGCGCCTCGGTGGAATTGGCCAAGGATTGGCGCACCGATAAATATCTGCAAAAGCTCGAAGCGATGTTGATCGTGACCGATGGCGACGAGCTGCTTGTCATCACCGGTGCGGGCGATGTTTTGGCCCCCGAGCATGACGTGACCGCCATCGGGTCGGGCGGCAATTTCGCCCTCGCCGCCGCGCGCGGCATGATGGATAGCGACAAAGACGCCGAAGCCATCGCCCGAGCCGCAATGGCCATCGCCGCCGATATTTGCGTTTATACCAATGGCAACCTGACCGTAGAGAGCATTTCGAAATGACCGACCTGACCCCCCGCGAGATTGTATCCGAGCTTGACCGCTTTGTGATCGGACAGGCGGACGCAAAGCGCGCCGTTGCCGTTGCGTTGCGCAATCGTTGGCGTCGGCAACAGTTGCCCGACGATTTGCGTGACGAGGTTTATCCCAAGAATATCTTGATGATCGGACCGACCGGCGTCGGCAAAACCGAAATTTCGCGGCGGCTGGCCCGCCTTGCACGCGCGCCATTTATCAAGGTCGAGGCGACGAAATTCACCGAGGTCGGCTATGTCGGGCGCGATGTGGAGCAAATCATTCGCGATCTGATGGATAGCGCGATTGCGATGACCCGCGAGCAGATGCGCGAAGACGTCAAGGCCCGCGCGCATGCCGCCGCCGAAGAGCGTGTGATCGAAGCGATTGCCGGAACGGATGCGCGCGAGGCGACGCGCGAGATGTTTCGCAAGAAGCTGAAATCAGGCGAATTGGACGATACGGAGATCGAGATCGAAGTCGCCGATGCCGCAGGTTCCGGCATGCCGATGTTCGATATTCCCGGACAGCCCGGCGGACAAATGGGGATGATGAATCTGGGCGATATTTTTGGCAAAGCCTTTGGCGGAAAAACCACCAAACGCAAGGTGACGGTGGCGCAAAGCTATCCTTTGCTCATTGGCGAAGAGGCCGATAAGCTTTTGGATGACGAAGCCGTCACACGCGCGGCGCTCAGCGCGGTCGAGCAAAACGGCATTGTTTTTCTTGATGAAATTGACAAAGTTTGCGCCCGCACTGACGCGCGCGGCGGGGATGTCAGCCGCGAAGGCGTGCAGCGCGACTTGCTGCCGCTCATCGAGGGCACGACGGTTTCTACCAAATACGGGGCGGTGAAAACCGATCACATTCTCTTCATCGCCTCTGGCGCGTTTCACATAGCCAAGCCATCGGACCTGTTGCCCGAGTTGCAAGGTCGCTTGCCGATCCGCGTCGAATTGCGCGCCCTGACCGAGGAAGATTTCGTGCGCATTCTGACCGAAACCGACAATGCCTTGACCCGCCAATACACCGCCCTGATGGCCACCGAAGAGGTGCGCGTGGATTTCACGCCAGAAGGCATTGCCGCCCTCGCCCGCATTGCCGCACAGGTGAACCAATCGGTTGAGAACATCGGTGCGCGGCGGCTTTATACCGTGCTTGAGCGCGTGTTTGAGGAGTTGTCTTTTTCTGCCCCCGATCGGGGCGGCGAAGGGATCACCGTAGATGCCGATTTTGTTGATAAAAACCTCGGCAGCCTGACCAAATCGGCGGATGTAAGCCGCTATATGCTCTAAATCTCTGGTCATTCGCCCCCGTCCTGTTACATGCTTGCTCCATCTTGATTGGGGACAGACATGTCGCGCGTGATTACCGTTTTTGTATTGCTGCTGTTGGGCGCAGGGTGCGCCGACCGGACATTGGCCACATTGGTGCCCGAAGCCCGCAATATCGGCACAATCTATCCGGTGTTTGTTGCCACGTCGCGCGCGCGCAACGATGATGGGAATTTCGGCAAGGATCGCAGCAGAACGCTCAGCTATGCACAGCTCGACGTTTCTATCCCGCCTGAACATATCCCCGGGAAAATTCGCGCGGCAACGACACGGCCAAACCCGCAGCGCGAATTCACCCTCGCCGGTAAGACCAATTTCGATGGTGAAAACGCCTTCATAGGCAGCCTCTCGCAGGAGATAAAATCGCGGCCACGCGGCGACCGCGAGGTCACGATCTATGTGCATGGCTATAACAACAGCTACACCGACGGGGCTTACCGGATTGCCCAGTTGATGCATGATATCGAGTTGCCCGGAACGGCGGTGCATTACTCGTGGCCCTCTGCGGCCAATCCTTTGGGCTATACCCACGACCGCGACAGCATGCTTTTTGCGCGCGACGGATTGGAGGCCTTGCTACGCGATGTTCAAAAGGCGGGGCCCAGCCGGATTGTGCTCGTCGGGCACTCGATGGGAACGCTTTTGGTCATGGAGGCCCTGCGCCAGATCGAAATCGGCACACCCGGTTGGTCGAAAAAGGCGCTGAGCGGCGTTGTTCTGATCTCTCCAGATATTGATCTTGATCTGTTTCGCAGCCAAGCCGACCGCGTCAATGCCCTGCCCCAACCCTTTGCGATTTTCGTCTCCAACCGCGACCGCGCCTTGCGGTTGTCGGCGCGGTTGAACGGCAGCTCAAAGCGCCTTGGCAATATCGAAAGCCCTGACGAGATTTCCGAATATCCGGTCACCATCATCGATGTGACCCAATTTGCACGCACGGCCGACGGGCATTTTACCATCGGCAATTCGCCAACCCTCATCGCGCTTTTGAACGGGGCCGTCGATCTCGACAGCGCCTTCCAAAAAGATCGCGCCGGGATGGCGGGATTGCTCCCCGGGACGGCGCTAACAGTGCGCAACGCGACGCAATTGATCTTGTCGCCCGCATTGGTAATCGCAAACCCCAACGGGAATTAGCGGGGCGTTTTGCGGCAAAAAACGGCGCTATTTTCGCCGCAGATAAATATAATATGCGCCGCCGCCGCCATGTTTGAGGTGCGCTTCGGAAATCTGCAAGACCAAAGCCGATAGCGGCGCCATCGCGAGCCATTGCGGCACGTTGTGGCGCAAAACGCCGTGCCGGACGGGGATCGGGCCGCCCTCATCACGGTGTTTACCCTTGCCGGTCACCACGAGCACCAACCTTTTGCCGCTCGCGTGCGACGACAGGATAAAACGCGACAGAGCCGGATGCGCCTGGTCCATGGTCATGCCGTGCAGATCGAGCTTGCCTTCGGGGCGCAGCTTGCCGCGCTTGAGCCGCGCAAAGGTCTTTTTATCCATATTCAGCGGCGCGCTGGCGATGCGGTCACGCACCGGCGCGACCAGCGTATTTTCCTGCGGCTTGGCCCTCGCATGGGCGCCGATGGAAAAATCCTCGCGCGGGTGCAGTGTCTTTTGCGGCTTCGGCTTGGGGCGCGGCGTATGTTCGGGCGCGCCATTCGGGCGGTGAGGGTTGAGCCGCTCTGCCGTGGCGGCGACTTGGGCCCAAAGCTCAATTTCGTCGGGGCGTAACTTGCGGCGGCTCATTGGTTGCGCTCCGCCATCAAAGCCGCCGCGATTTTCTTGGGCAAGAGCACAGTCATACGGCCCCCGTCACGCAAACGACCGGCATTGAGGCCCGCACTCTCGCCGGTGCCAAAGAAGATGTCGGCCCGTTGCGCGCCTTTGATCGCCGATCCGGTATCTTGGGCAACCATCAAACGGCGCATGGGGTTCGGCTCCGCCTTGTCCACCCAAACCGGCGCCCCGAGCGGGGTAATATCGGGATCGACCGCAATGGAGCGCAGAGGCGTAACCGAGCGGCCCATCGCGCCAACCGGTCCTTGGTCGGCGGGCACATCCGTCAGTTCGCGGAAGAACACATAGGACCGATTGTGCAACAAAAGCTGCGCGCCCTCATGCGGGTTGGCGCGCACCCACTGCTTGATCACATCCGCAGAGAGCGCCTCGGGCGTAAATGTGCCCCGCCGAACCAGTTCTTTGCCGATAGAGCGGTAAGGATGGCCGTTTTTGCCCGCATAACCCAGACGCAAAACGCCGCCGCCCTCAAACCGGATGCGCCCCGAGCCTTGGACTTGCAGGAAAAACAGATCGACCGGCTCGGCAATCCACGCCAGTTCCAACCCGCGATCGCGCAGCGCGCCGCTGGCTTCAATCTCTTGGCGGCTCAGCCATGGTTTTTCGCCGCTTGCTTCGGGCGGCAAAGCATAGACCGGATGGCGAAACACATCCGAGCGCTCGGACGCGCCGTTGATTTCGGGTTCAAAATAGCCGGTGAAAAGAGCATCCGCCCCGTCGGATATGCGCACAGGCTGAAACTGCGCCTCAAAGAAGGCGCGCGGATCTGCTGCTGTTTTGGCCGCACTGCATAGTCTCTTCCACTCGGGATCGCTTGGCACATCGCAGGTCTGTCGAAACACCTCTATCGCCGCAAGGTGATCATCCTCGGGCCAACCATCCAGATCAGAGAAGGCGATAAAATCATAAGAGAGTTTCGCGGTATCGGCCACGGCATCATCCAAGGTCGAAAAGGCGCAGGCGGCAAAGGCAAGGCCCGCCGCCAACGCCCGCCACGTCATTCACCCGTCGCGACGAGTATCCAATTGGGATCGTCCGCGCCCATGTGCCGCTCAAAGCTCCAGACATCGCGCTGTCGTTTGACCTTGCCATCGCGGCCCTCGATAATGTCGCCCTCGTTATCGCGCACGATGGACGTCAATTCACCGGTGAAACGAACATCCAAAATCGCGCGGCCTGTAGCCTCTTCGAAAACTGCGTCGTCCAAGGTCATTTCGCGCAAACCAACAAAATCGGCCTCGATGGTCAGGCCCTGTGCATGGCGTGCTTCGACGACCTCGGCAAAGGTTTGGTAAACCTCGTCGCCGAGAAAGGGTTTGATTTCGGCCATCTCGCCGCGTTCGAACCCCATCAAGATCATCTCATAGGCACCGCGCGCGCCTTGCAAGAATTCTCCCACGTTAAAGCTCGGTTCGGCGGCCTTCATCGCGGCCAATGCTTTGGCGGCGGGGCTGCCTTCGGCGACGTGGTCGATGATATCGCGGTCCGGCCCGCCTTCGATCACCTCAAAATCGGGGCGCTGCGATGCGGTATCGGCGGTTTTCGGCAAAACCGGCTTTTCAAAGCCTTCACGGGTGCCGAGCACGTTTTTCAGTCGCAAAATCAAGAAGATGGCAATACCTGCCAAGACCAAAAGCTGAATGATGGGCGCGTTCATGTGTTACCTCGTCTGGGGGCAGGGCATGGAAACCTTGCCTGCATGCTCCTATGTAGGGTTTGAGCGCCGCCAAGTCCACCATAGCGGCGCAAAAGAGGAGTGTGCCCATGTGGCTTTTGATCGCGTTTATTGCTGTTCCACTGATTGAAATCGCCCTGTTCTTGCAGGTCGGCGGTTTGATCGGAACATGGCCGACGCTCGGCCTTGTGCTTTTGACCGCGGTGATTGGCCACCGTTTAATGCGCCAACAGGGCGCTCTGGCGATGGGTGACGTGCGCCGCTCGCTGTCGCAAATGCAGGACCCGACCGAGCCTTTGGCCCATGGCGCAATGATTTTGGTGGCAGGTGTTCTTTTGCTGACGCCCGGGTTCTTTACCGACGCGATAGGCATTTCGCTGCTGTTGCCGCCCGTCCGGCGCGCCGTGATGCGCGAAGCTCGCAAGCGGATCACCGTGGCGCGGTTCGAAATGGGCGCATCCGGCCCCGCGCGGCCCGCGCCAGAGCAAGGCGATGTGATCGACGTGGAGTTCACCGAAGTTGACCCGCCCAAGCGTCCGACACACACGCCCTCGGGTTGGACCAAGCACTGACGCCTTTCGGTTGAGGCGGCTTTGCCAAGCTGATAAGGCTGTAGCGAATTTGTTGAACCCTTTGGGAGAAGAACACGATGGCCGAAAATGGCAACGGCGCGGCACCGGAAATGCCCCAGATCAAAATGAACATCCTGACCCAGTATATTCGCGACATGTCGTTCGAAAACGTGCTGGCGCAGAAGGGTGGCAAAGGCAACGTGCAACCCGATGTGCAGGTGCAGGTCAATCTCGACGCCAAACCGCGCGATACGGCGAACCAGTTCGAAGTTGTGACCAAGCTGGTCGTGACCTCCTCGGATAAAACCACCAAAGACACGCTGTTTTTGCTCGAGATCGAATATGCGGGCGTGTTCAACATTGAGGGCGTGCCAGAAGAGCAAATGCACCCGTTCTTGTTGATCGAGTGCCCGCGCCTGACTTTCCCGTTCTTGCGCCGCATTGTGTCGGACGTGACCCGCGACGGGGGCTTTCCGCCGTTGAACCTCGACAATATCGATTTTGTGCAGCTTTACCGCGCCGAAATCGCACGCCGCCAGCAAGAGGCGCAGCCCGCTTCCTGACGGGTTTCGGCCGAAACAGTCTCTGTTTTAGCCCTATTTAGACCAAAGCGCGCCGTCGCCCATCGCCTCGACAAAGGCTTTATGGGCGGCGGCTTCTTCGTCTGTGATGCGCGGCGGCAAGGGCGAGGGGCGCGGGGCAGGGCGCCAATCGCTGCTGACTTGGGTCTCGCTACGCTTTTCTTGAGGGACGGCGCCAAGCCCGAAATCCGGCTGCCGCCCGCCAATCAGCTCAAGATAGACTTCCGCCAGAATCTCACTATCAAGCAAAGCGCCGTGCAAGGTGCGGTTGGAATTGTCGATACCGAAACGGCGGCACAGCGCGTCGAGCGAGGCGGGCGAGCCTGGGAATTTTTTACGCGCAATGGCAAGCGTATCAAGCGCCTGCGACATGGGCAGCAAGGGCAATCCCATCCATTTCAGCTCGGCATTGAGGAATTTCATGTCAAAGCTGGCGTTATGAATGATCAGCCGCGCGTCGCCGATAAAATCCAAAAAAGACTGCCCGACCTTGGCGAATACCGGTTTGTCGCGCAGGAAATCATCACCAAGCCCGTGCACTTCGAACGCGCCCTGCGGCATGCTGCGCTCGGGGTTGATGTATTGGTGATAGGTGTTTCCCGTCGGCATGTGATTATAAAGCTCGACACAGCCGATTTCGACGATCCGGTCGCCGCTTTCGGGTTCAAATCCGGTGGTTTCGGTGTCGAGGACAATCTCACGCATCGCGCATCCGCTTTCTGATATCTGCCACAACATCTTGCACCTGCGCGCGGGCATGCTCAAGCGTGTCGGTTTCGATCACATAATCGCTTCGGGCACATTTCTCGTCATTGGGCATTTGTTTGGCGCGGATGTTTTCGAACTGCGCCTCGGTCATTGTGCCGCGCGCCATGACCCGCTCTCGTTGGATTTGAGGTGAAACAGTGACACATACAACCGCATCCATACGCTTTTCGCCGCCAGTCTCAAACAGCAAGGGAATGTCGTAGACGAGAATATCGGAGGCCTCATTCTTGGCAAAATCGGCGCGATCCGCGCCAAGCAGGGGGTGAACGATAGCCTCGATCTGCTTTAGGGCCTGCGGATCGGCGCCAATTATCTCTTTGAGGGCGTCGCGCGATACGGCGCCATCGATGATCGCAGCAGGAAACACCTCCCGCATTGGCGCCACCGCTGAGCCGTCCTTTGCATAAAGCCGGTGCACCGCGGCATCCGCGTCCCATACGGCGCAGCCCTCTTCGGCAAACATTTTCGCCGTTGTGGATTTGCCCATCCCGATGGAGCCAGTCAGACCGAGGCGGAATATCATCGCAAAGCCGCGGCGCGCGCGGCGCTGTCTACTTCGGGACGTTGACCAAACCAGCGCTCAAAGGCGGGGACGGCTTGATGAAGCAACATGCCAAGGCCGTCCACGGTAGTGCACCCTACCTTTTCCGCCTCAAGCAAAAGACGGGTTTTCAGCGGCGCATATACCAGATCGGTCACCACAGTAGATTTTTGTAATCCATCTAGCGGCACGCGCAGTTCGGGTTTGCCCATCATTCCAAGAGAGGTTGTGTTGACGACAAGGCTCGCCTCTTCAAGCATATTGCCCGCTTGCACCCAATCAACGACCGTGAGGCGTTTGCCAAAATCATCTTGGAGCTTTTCGGCGCGCACCTTGGTGCGGTTCGAGATCAATATTTCCGGCACCCCTACATCCAAAAGCGCCGCAACCACGGCCCGCGCCGCGCCACCAGCGCCGAGCACCGCCGCGGGCCCGGATTTTGGATCCCAATGCGGCGCACCTTGGCGCAGGTTTTCAATGAACCCGTAGCCATCGGTGTTATCGGCGTGAATTTTGCCGTCTTTGCGAAAGATCAACGTATTCGCCGCGCCGATCAATGTGGCGCGATCTGTGATCAAATCGGCGATCTGCATCACATGCTCTTTATGCGGGACGGTGATATTGACCCCCACAAACCCCATTTTCGGAAGCGTTTTCAGCACGTTTTCAAGATCATCCGACACCACATCCATCGGAATGTAGAACCCGGGCAACCCGTAGGTTTTCAACCAATGCTGATGTAGTTGCGGGGATTTTGAATGGGCGATCGGATGGCCGATCACTCCGGCCAATGGGATGCGTGTCATATCAAGTCTCCAGATCGCCGCGCAGGCTGAGGTAGGATAGGATTTCGAGCAGGGGCATGCCCAGAACGGTAAAATAATCGCCATCGACCCGAGAAAACAAGCGCACGCCCTCTTCTTCGAGCTTATAGCCGCCGACAGAGTGGCGGATGCTGTCCCAATTGCGGGCAAGGTAGGCGTCGAGGTAGGCTTCGGAAATCTCGCGCATCTGCATCCGCACCACGCCGACATGACGCCAGATCGGTTTGCCGTTTTCGCAAATGACCGCTGCCGAAAGCAATTGGTGTTTTTGCCCCGAAAGGCGGCGAATCTGTGCCTTGGCCTCGGCGATATCGGCGGGTTTGGAAAACAGATCCCCTGCATGATCAAGCACCTGATCCGATCCGATCACCAAAGCATCAGGTTTTTTTTCGGACACTTTGCGGGCTTTCATTTCGGCCAGCGTATCGGCAATATCGCGGGGCTTGGCCCCGTCGCCGAGCAGCGCATCACGCACCATTTCTTCGTCAATCCGCGGCTTTTGGATGTCGAAGGCAAGCCCCGCACGGCGCAGCATATCGGCGCGACTGGCCGAACCTGATGCTAGAATGAAATGTGCCATCTTCGACCTCCCCGCGCCCTGTTGTGGATAACCCCGTGGAGGAGTTAACGGATTATTCACGAATAATCTGCGGGTAAATCTATGCCCGTCTTGGGTTGGGGGAAAGATGGGAAGTTTGACGGCGCCCCAGAGGACTTCTCCCATTGGGGTAAGGATAAGTTAAGCTTTGTGAGTAGATCATGAATTCGGCAGTTACCCTTACTTCTATCCACAGGGGGATTTTCAAAATTAATTAATTAATACAATATCTTAACCTAAAGTAAATTTTGATTATCATTAACAATCTTCTGTGTGTTTTCCCGATGTGGAGAAGCCAAGGGTAACTCAATAATCCACCGAAAAGGCGATGACCTACATAATCATCATCCTTTTTTCTTTCTTTATTTATTTATATGGAGATCACGAAAGGGAGCTTTGACATGATCGGTGATTTTCTCGCGAGCGTTTATCCTTGGACCAAGGCGCTGCATATCATGTCAGTGATTTCATGGATGGCAGGGATCTTTTATCTGCCCCGTCTTTTTGTTCATCATACCGAGCAGATCAGCAAAGGTGACAAGGGCGAAGAGGTTTTCATCATGATGGAAACCAAGCTTTTGCGGGTGATCATGAATCCTGCGATGATCGCTACGTGGATTTTCGGTTTGATGCTGGTCTTCACTCCCGGAATTGTCGATTGGGCGATGGTCTGGCCGTGGACCAAGGCCGCATCGGTTTTGATCATGACGTGGTTTCACCACTGGCTTGCGAAGCGGCGCAAAGACTTTATGCGCCATGAAAACAGGCTGAGCGGAAAACATTACCGAATGATGAACGAAGTCCCGACAATCTTGATGATCGTCATAGTTCTTTCGGTTGTCGTGAAGTTCTAGGGCTTGCGGCTTTCGTTGACTCGCCCCGCCGCGCGGCTTATGTAGCGGTCAACCAGCCCGTCCGGGCCTATGTGTTTTTCCAGATCAAAGAATGACCAACCACCGCATAAGGGCGGTGTTTGCGTTGAGGTATGCCATGAGCGAAGAAACCCCCATTGAACGTCTGAACCTGTCGGACCTCAAAGTAAAAAGCCCCAAAGACTTGCTGTCGATGGCGGAAGAGCTAGAGATCGAGAACGCTTCGACCATGCGTAAGGGCGAGATGATGTTCTCGATCCTCAAGGAAATGGCCGAAGACGATTGGGAAATCGGCGGCGATGGTGTTTTGGAAGTGCTGCAAGACGGTTTTGGGTTTTTGCGAAGCCCTGAGGCAAACTATCTTCCTGGACCCGATGATATTTATGTCTCGCCTGAAATGATCCGTCAGTATTCATTGCGCACGGGCGATACGATCGAAGGTCTGATGGCCGCGCCTGATGGGGATGAACGCTATTTCGCCCTTCAAACCGTCAGCCGGATCAACTTTGAAGATCCTGAAAAAGCCCGTCATAAAATTGCCTTCGATAACTTGACGCCGCTTTATCCTGACGAACGCTTGAAGATGGAGATCGAAGATCCGACTGTCAAAGATCGGTCGGCTCGGATTATTGATCTGGTCGCACCAATCGGAAAGGGGCAGCGATCGCTGATCGTCGCTCCGCCGCGCACGGGTAAAACCGTTCTGTTGCAAAACATCGCCAATTCGATCGAGCAAAACCACCCTGAATGCTATCTCATTGTGTTGTTGATCGACGAGCGCCCCGAAGAAGTCACCGATATGCAGCGTTCCGTGAAGGGCGAGGTGGTGTCATCGACGTTTGATGAGCCTGCGACCCGCCACGTGGCCGTATCGGAAATGGTGATTGAGAAGGCTAAACGTCTTGTCGAGCATAAGCGCGATGTCGTGATCTTGCTCGATTCCATCACACGCCTTGGGCGCGCGTTTAACACGGTTGTGCCGTCCTCGGGTAAGGTTTTGACCGGCGGTGTCGATGCGAACGCCCTGCAGCGCCCCAAGCGCTTCTTTGGCGCCGCACGGAACATCGAGGAGGGCGGGTCGCTTACGATTATCGCGACGGCCTTGATCGATACGGGATCGCGTATGGATGAGGTCATCTTTGAAGAGTTCAAAGGCACGGGTAACTCCGAAATCGTTTTGGATCGCAAAGTGGCTGATAAACGGGTCTTCCCTGCGATGGATATTCTGAAATCCGGCACGCGTAAGGAAGAGTTGCTTGTTGATAAAATCGACTTGCAGAAAACCTTTGTTCTGCGCCGCATCCTTAACCCGATGGGGACGACAGACGCGATTGAGTTCCTGATTTCAAAGCTGAAGCAGACGAAGACGAACTCTGACTTCTTTGACTCGATGAATACCTGATTTTCTAACGAAAACAGTAGGTTATGACTATGGACACGATCTTCGCCTTGGCAACTTCGGCGGGCAAGGCGGGTGTTGCGGTGATCCGTATTTCGGGCCCTCACGCTTTTGAGGCGGGACGGGCTTTGGCTGGTGATTTGCCAAAAACCCGCGTTGCTGGGCTTAGACGCCTCATGGACCAAGGTGGGCTGATCTTGGATGAGGCGCTTGTTTTATGTTTTGAGCAGGGGGCCAGCTTTACCGGCGAGCAGGTCGTTGAGCTACAATTGCACGGATCTGTCGCGGTGATCTCTCAGGTGCTTCGGGTTTTGTCCGATATGCCGCAATTGCGTATGGCGGAGCCTGGGGAGTTTACGCGCCGCGCGCTGACCTCCGGACAGCTGGACTTGGCGCAAGTTGAGGGCCTTGCAGATTTGATCGATGCCGAAACGGAGGCGCAGAGAAGACAGGCATTTCGCGTGCTTTCAGGTGAATTAGGGTCGAAAGCCGAACTGTGGCGCCGCGACCTGATCCGCGCGGCGGCATTGATCGAGGCGACGATTGACTTTGCCGATGAGGATGTGCCGGTCGACGTGTCGCCGGAGGTTACCGAGCTGTTGCTCGGGGTGCGCGCATCGATTGCGACAGAGGTTTCCGGTGTTGAAACAGCAGAGCGCATTCGAAGCGGATTTGAGGTGGCAATTGTCGGAGCACCGAACGTCGGTAAATCCACGCTCTTGAATCGGTTGGCGGGTCGAGATGCGGCGATCACATCCGAATATGCCGGAACAACGCGTGATATCATCGAGGTCCGCATGGATATCGCGGGCCTGCCCGTGACTCTTCTGGATACCGCGGGGTTGCGCGAGACCAAGGATCAGGTCGAGGCCATCGGGATCGGTCGAGCACGCGAAAGAGCTGCTTCGGCGGATCTGAGGTTGTTCCTCGTCGAGAAAGGCGGGGCTTTACTGTTGGAGCCGCAGCAAGGCGACATCGTGTTGCGCGCGAAGGGCGATTTGGGTAACTCTGGCGATGATGCAATCTCCGGTCTGACAGGGCAGGGAGTAGATGACTTGGTGCGCCGTTTGGGCGAAATCTTGTCGTCGCGGGCCGCAAATGTCGGGATTGCCACACGCAATCGCCATCGGTCGGCTATGATGCGGGCGGACGAATCGTTAGCTTCAGCCGAGCGCCATATCTCTTCTTCCTTTGAAGAAACAGATATTGTTGCGGAAGAGCTCCGCACGGCCGTCCGTGCTCTTGAAACTTTGGTGGGCCGCATCGATGTTGAAAACCTGCTTGATGAAATTTTTGCCAGCTTTTGTCTTGGTAAGTGAGGAGTGTTTCACGTGAAACATTTTGACTATGATGTTGTGGTCATTGGCGGCGGGCACGCAGGTGCCGAAGCCGCGCACGCTTCCGCTCGAATGGGGGCGCGGACCGCTTTGCTGACACTCAGCCGCGATGGCATCGGCGTGATGTCTTGCAATCCAGCGATTGGCGGGCTCGGTAAGGGGCATTTGGTGCGCGAAATCGATGCCATGGATGGCGTTATGGCTAAAGTTGCCGATCGAGCGGGCATCCAATTTCGGCTTCTCAACCGTCGAAAGGGCCCCGCTGTTCAAGGGCCGCGCACACAGGCTGACCGCAAAATCTACCGCGAAACGATGTTGTCCTTTACGGAGGCGCAGGAGAACCTAGAGATTATCGAGGGCGAGGCCGTTGATTTCCTGATGGTCGAAGGGGCGGTGCGCGGCGTGGTTCTCGAGGGTGGGAGAGAGATCTCTAGCGCTGCAGTTGTGTTGACCACAGGCACATTTTTGCGCGGCGTGATCCATATAGGCGATGTGTCTCGTCCGGGCGGGCGCATGGGGGATAAGCCCTCTGTAAAGCTGGCCGAGAGAATTGATGCGTTTGGGCTTCCACTGGGCCGGTTAAAAACTGGAACACCGCCCCGCCTTGATGGGCGCACGATCGATTGGTCCGCGCTCGAAAGCCAGCCTGCCGACGATGACCCTACGATGTTCTCGTTTCTCTCTAGGGTGCCCTTCGCTCGACAGATTTCGTGCGGCATAACCCACACAAATGCAAAAACTCATGAGATTATTCGCAGAAATCTTGATCGATCCGCCATGTATGGCGGTCACATTTCTGGCGTAGGCCCGCGCTATTGTCCGTCCATCGAGGACAAAATTGTGCGGTTTGCAGATAAGGAGTCACACCAGATTTTCCTAGAGCCCGAAGGGCTTGAGGACCACACGGTCTATCCTAATGGAATCTCAACATCGCTTCCTGAGGATGTTCAGGAAGCCTACATTCATTCGATAGCAGGTCTAGAGCGGGCGGCAATTTTGCAGCCCGGTTACGCGATTGAATATGATTACGTCGACCCGAGGGCTCTGGACGCGACGTTACGGGTAAAGTCTGTGCCCGGACTATTTCTTGCTGGGCAAATAAACGGAACCACTGGGTATGAAGAGGCGGCGGCTCAGGGGCTCGCGGCCGGTATTAACGCGGCTTTGGCTTCGGCGGGACGTGAGCCATTTCAATTTAGTCGTGCTGATAGCTACATCGGCGTGATGATCGATGACCTTATATCGCGCGGAGTAACCGAGCCATACCGGATGTTTACGTCGCGGGCGGAATTTAGGCTTTCCTTGCGCGCCGATAACGCTGACCAAAGACTTACTCCGATTGCGATTGCGTTGGGTTGCGCCGGCGCCGAGCGTCGGTCAGTGTTCCAGGACAAGCAGTCTCGAATGAAGCTTGCGCGACAGAGGATATCCGAAAAAACCTATACAGCGAAAGAGCTTAGCGCGGTTGGGGTTGCATTGACACAAGATGGCGCGCGCAGGACGGGGTTTGAGTTACTGTCTTTGCCAAGCGTTGATTTCTCTACACTACGTTCACTGGACCCAAATTTGGAAGATATCGATCGAGAGGTAAGTGGGCAGCTGGAGAAGGACGCGATCTACGCTCACTATATTGAGCGACAGCAGCGCGATGTGGAGGCGATGCGGCGTGATGAGGCGCACATCATCCCTGAAGGCTTTGACTTTCTGAATGTTGAAGGCCTCACAACTGAGCAAAAAGTAAAGCTCGATCGCCTTAGGCCGTCGAATTTGGCGCAAGCCGCGCGAATGGAGGGGATAACCCCAGCGGCGCTCACTTTGCTTCTCTCCAAGATTCGACAGGCAAAGCGGAGCCAAAGTGCATGACCGAAGTGGCTGATGTTTCACGTGAAACACTGGAGAGGTTAGAGCATTTTATAGCCCTCTTGGTGAAATGGAATCCAAAGATCAACCTTGTTTCCAAGGCTTCATTGGAGAATTTGTGGGAGCGCCATATTCGAGATTCTGTTCAAGTAGCGCAGATCGCGGTGGGGACGAGGGGCCATTTGGTGGACTTGGGAAGCGGCGGCGGGTTTCCAGGCGTTGTTTTGGCGATCATGCGTGATGAGATTGGCCTCGAGAAAGTGACGTTGATTGAGAGCGATCAGAGAAAATGCGCATTCTTGCGCACGGCGCTGCGGGAAACGGACGCATCGGCAGAGGTTCTTTCGCAGCGCATTGAGCTTTCCCCACCACAATCTGCTGATATTGTTTCGGCGCGTGCGCTTGCCGACCTGGCGGCGCTTTTGGGTCATGCTGAACGTCACCTTGCATCAGGGGGCCTGTGTTTGTTTCCAAAGGGTCGCAGTTGGGAAAAAGAGGTGGCGGGAGCTAAGAAACAGTGGCAGTTTGAGCATGAGGCCATACCAAGCAAAACAGAAGCTGGCGCCGTCATCTTGCGAATCGGAGAAATAAAACGTGTCTGATCCGTCCCGTCCTGTAGGCCCCCGCATCATTGCCGTCGCCAATCAAAAAGGTGGCGTAGGAAAGACGACAACCACCATTAACTTGAGCGCAGCATTGGCCGAGAAAGGGAAGCGCGTTCTAGTGATCGATCTTGATCCGCAGGGGAATGCTTCTACTGGACTTGGGATCGATCCGGAGGCACGCGATTACACGACCTATGAGTTGCTTCTCGAGGATGTGCCGCTTGATGAGGTGGTTCTGCCAACAAGCAGCGAAGGCCTTTTTGTTATTCCTGCGACGGTCGATCTGAGCTCGGCTGATATCGAGTTGATATCAAACGAAAAGCGTAGCTTTCTTTTGCATGACGCCTTGCGCCAAACAGCAATGGATGCGTTCGATCTTGACTATATTCTGATTGACTGCCCTCCGTCGCTTAATTTGCTGACGGTAAATGCGATGGTCGCAGCGCATTCCATTCTCGTGCCACTGCAGAGCGAATTTTTTGCTTTGGAAGGGTTGTCACAGTTGATGTTGACCATTCGAGAGGTGCGTGAGGCCGCCAATCCTGCGCTGCGCATAGAGGGCATTGTTTTGACGATGTATGATTCTCGAAACCGGCTATCGCAACAGGTCGAAATGGATGCTCGGGATAATTTGGGTGATTTGGTTTTTAAAACAATAATTCCACGAAACGTTCGGGTTAGTGAGGCGCCGTCATACTCAATTCCGGTGTTGAGTTACGATTCGAATTCAAAGGGGGCTGCGGCGTATCGGGCGCTTGCGGTCGAACTGTTAGAGCAGCATGCGCCAGTCACGGCTTAGGGGGATAAGATGACGGATAAGACAAAAAAGAACCGTGGTTTGGGGCGTGGCCTGTCGGCGCTGATGGCAGATGTAGCCGTTGAACAACCTGTGGATACTCAATCTGGTGGTCGCGAGGCACCTGACCTGATGGTGCCGATTGAAAAGGTTGTGCCCAATCCTGATCAGCCGCGCCGAA
Source organism: Paracoccaceae bacterium (assembly GCA_050633545.1). Lineage (GTDB taxonomy): Bacteria > Pseudomonadota > Alphaproteobacteria > Rhodobacterales > Rhodobacteraceae > Litorivita. The sequence continues at coordinate 418,371 of JBOEGS010000002.1, read as the reverse complement.
GCTTTACGCCGGAGCAGTTGGATGAGCTCGCAGCCTCCATTAAGGAGAAGGGTGTTATTCAGCCCTTGATTGTGCGTCCACGTCCGAATGGGAGCGGTGAATATGAGATCGTGGCGGGCGAGCGACGCTGGCGCGCAGCGCAGATGGCGCAGCTCCACCGCATTCCAGTTTTGGTGCGCGAGTTCGACGACACAGAAGTTCTTGAAATTGCGATCATCGAAAACATCCAACGCGCCGATCTCAACCCAGTTGAGGAGGCGATGGGCTATCGTCAGTTGATGGACAAGTTCGGGCATACGCAAGAGCAGTTGGCGCAGGCGCTCGGAAAAAGCCGGAGCTATCTTGCGAACCTCATGCGGCTCTTGCAATTGCCCGAAGAGGTTCTTGGATATTTGCGCGATGGCGCTCTCTCTACGGGGCACGCTCGCGCGCTGATCACCTCGGATGACCCGGTAAGATTGGCTAAGACGGTGATCAAGAATGGCCTTTCGGTGCGTGATACAGAGCGATTGGCAAAGCGGGAAGCCGCTCCAAAGATCGGCGAACGCGTGGCCAAAAGACCGTCGGATTATGTTGAAAAAGACGCCGATACGCGGGCCTTAGAGGGTGATCTGTCGGCGGCATTGAAGATGAAGGTTAGCGTCGATCATAAGGCGGGGCAGGATTCGGGGCAGTTGACAATCAAGTACGAAACGCTTGAAGAACTGGATGAGCTATGCAGGATCCTGAGCGCTACGCGCTAGGGCGTGACCAGATAAACACCAGCACGGCGCAAAGTGTAATAGCTTGAATTAAAATAACAAAATCCTTTAGCCCAAGCGCTAGAGATAGACCGAAGGTGAGTGCTATCGATAGGGTTGCCAAGCGTTTGGCGCGCTTTGATATGGCTCCGCGGCTATGCCATTCGTGGATTGGCGGGCCGAACCTCGGGTGGTTCAATAGCCAAAAATGCAGGCGCTCCGAGGAGCGCGCAAAGCAGAACGTAGCGAGAAGGAAGAGCGGAACCGTCGGAACAAGCGGAAGAATGATGCCTGCAATGCCGACGCTCAGGCTGACAAGCCCGCAGATCATCCATATCAAACGCATGCCTATCCTGCCAATAGCTTCTCAAGGATTGCATTCAGCACCAACCGACCTTTGTCTGTCGCTCTAACACTAGCGCCGCGCACGTCAATCATGCCGATATCAGATAGATGCTGCAAGGTGCCCGCATCGAGCGGTTGACCGGCGAGGGCGGCGTAGCGCTGCGCATCAATGCCCTCTTTGAGGCGCAGTCCCATCATTAAATATTCGCCCGCCTGATCGATCGGGTCAATGATGTCGCGGCCTTGCTCCCCGTGGTGATCTTTGGCTTGGGCGAGCCATATTGCCGGATTGTGGACCGTGTTCGTCGCATAACGCACGCCATCAACCGTTAGACGACCATGCGCACCTGGCCCGATGCCTATGAAGTCCCCATAGCGCCAGTAAATAAGGTTATGGCGCGATTCAGAGCCGTCTTTGGCGTGGTTAGAGACTTCATAAGCATTCATGCCCGCCTCGCCGCAGATGTCTTGGGTCGCCATATACATGTCGGCAGCGGTCGAGTCCTGCGGAAGGCCGCGCAGTTTGCCGAGGGCATATCGATCACCAAAGGCCGTGCCCTCTTCGATCGTGAGTTGGTAGAGGGAAAGATGGTCCACCGCGAGGCGTAGCGCCTCGGATAATTCGGTGCGCCAATCGGCCAGGGTTTGATTTTGGCGCGCATAGATCAAATCAAAGCTCACCCGATCAAAACGGGCGCGCGCGATGTCAAACGCCGCATAGGCCTCTTCGACCGTGTGGAGGCGGCCCAGTTTATGCAAATCGCGGTTGTTTAGAGACTGAATTCCCATCGAAATGCGGCTGACGCCCGCCGCCGCGTATCCTGCAAACCGGCCGGCTTCGACCGAGCTGGGGTTGGCCTCGAGGGTGATTTCAAAGTCGTTTGCCGTGGGCCAATGCGATTTGATGCGGGCAATGATGGCGGCCACAACATCGGGATTCATCAAACTGGGTGTGCCTCCGCCGAAAAAAACCGAAGTTAAGACGCGGCCTTTGGTTTGTGCGGCGTATCTGTCTATCTCGCTCAGATAGGCCGAAAGCCAGCGCGATTGATCGATCTCGCGCGAAACATGGCTGTTGAAGTCGCAATAGGGGCATTTGGATTGGCAAAACGGCCAATGCAGATAGAGGCCAAAGCCCCCGTTTTGCCAATCTTCACTCAAAACAACCCGCGACCAGTTTGGCAAAGGCGTCCGCGCGGTGGCTGATCCGGTTCTTTTGCTCGGACGGCATTTCGGCAAAGGTTACGTCATGGCCTTTTGGGATAAATATGGGGTCATATCCGTGCCCGTTATCGCCGCGCATCGGCCATGTGACTTGGCCTTCCATTTTGCCGGGGAACACTTCGTCATGCCCATCGGGCCATGCGAGCACCAAGGTCGAGCAAAATCGCGCCGTCCAAGGTCGGGGTTTGCCGGTTTCGAGCAGCTTGTCGTGGGTCTTGGTCATCGCCATGATGAAATCACGACCAGTCTCTGTTTCAGCCCAATCGGCGGTATACACGCCAGGCGCACCGTCCAGCGCATCGATTTCGATGCCACTGTCGTCGGACAGAGCCGGAAGGCCTGTTGCCTGCGCTGCGGCGTGGGCTTTAATCCGCGCATTGCCAATAAATGTGCTTTCGGTCTCGTCGGGTTCTGGCAGGTTCATTTCGCCCGCACCGATGACTTCGATCCCGAAGGGCGCCAGCAGATCAATTATTTCTGCCAACTTGCCCTTGTTGTGGGTCGCGACCAAAAGCTTTTTGCCGTCGAACTTACGCACCGGCGGCGGCCTTTTGCGCGGCGACCAATTCGGTCACACCTTTTTCCGCGAGATCCATCAATTGGTTCATCTGGTCGCGCGAATAGGTCGATCCTTCGGCTGACATTTGAACTTCGATCAGTTTTTTGGTGCCGGTCATGATGAAATTGCCATCCACGCCCGCTTCGCTGTCTTCGGGATAGTCGAGATCGAGCACGGGTTGACCCGCGTAGATGCCGCAAGAAATCGCCGCGACCGGATCGACCAAAGGATCGGAGATCACCGCGCCGGTTTTCATCAACTTGTTGACCGCGAGGCGCAACGCGACCCAGCCGCCGGTGATCGACGCGCAGCGGGTACCGCCGTCGGCCTGGATCACATCGCAATCGACGGTGATTTGGCGCTCGCCCAAGGCCACGCGGTCGACGCCGGCGCGCAAGGAGCGGCCAATCAGGCGCTGGATTTCGACGGTGCGACCGCCCTGTTTTCCGGCGGCGGCTTCGCGGCGCATCCGGCTGGTGGTCGAGCGGGGCAACATGCCGTATTCTGCCGTGACCCAGCCAAGGCCCGAGCCTTTGATAAACGGCGGCACGCGGTCTTCGATCGTCGCGGTGCAAAGCACATGCGTGTCGCCCATACGGATCATGCAAGACCCTTCGGCATGTTTGGTCACGCCGGTTTCGATGGACACGTCGCGCATTTGGTCTAGGTTTCTTCCCGAAGGCCGCATGGTTATTCCCCTTTGCTGTTATGCAGGGGATACAAGGGGCCAAGGCGCAAAAGCAACCCCGATTGACCTTTCGCTACGGTCATCTTTAATGATGGGGAGCACAGAGGGCCATATGACGGACAAAACAGGCATATTCGATCAAATGAACGACCGCTCGCGCGAGGTGTTTCGCCGCGTGGTCGAGGGATATCTTGAAACCGGCGGGCCGGTCGGCAGCCGGACATTGACGCGCACCTTGAGCGAAAAGGTTTCCGCGGCGACGATCCGCAATGTGATGCAAGACCTCGAGTATCTGGGTTTGCTGGACAGCCCGCATATCTCTGCCGGCCGCGTTCCGACGCAGCAAGGGCTTCGGATGTTTGTGGATGGCTTGCTGGAAGTTGGTGATCTCGAGAGCGATGACCGCCGCAAGATTGACGAAACTTTGGGGGATACGCGCTCTGATGTTGGCGGGCTTCTTGATCGCGTCAGCACCGCATTGTCCGGCGTCACCCATGGGGCGTCTTTGGTTTTGACCCCTAAGCACGAAGCTCCGATCCGGCACATTGAATTTGTCTCGCTGGCCCAAGACCGCGCCTTGGTGGTTTTGGTCTTTGCCGACGGTCATGTCGAAAACCGGCTGTTTTCCCCGCCCCCTGGTCAAACGCCCAGCTCGATGCGAGAGGCGGCGAATTTTCTCAATGCCATCATAGGCGGGCGTACGCTTGGCGATTTGCAGCCGGTGATTGCCAAGGAGATTGCCGCACGGCGTCAAGAGATCGACCGGCTGGCGCATGATATGATCGAATCAGGCCTCGCAGTTTGGGAGAATGCGGGCGAGCGCAATGAGCGGCTGATTGTGCGGGGGCGGTCGAACCTTTTGGATCGTGAGGGCAGCGACGAAGACGTCGAGCGCATCCGCACCCTCTTCGACGACCTAGAACGTAAACGCGATATTGCCGAATTCCTCGAATTGACCGACGAGGGCGAAGGTGTGCGCATTTTTATTGGCTCCGAGAACAAACTTTTTTCACTTTCGGGTTCCTCTTTGGTGGTGAGTCCATATATGAACGCTGATCGAAAGATCATCGGTGCGGTCGGGGTTATCGGCCCGACGCGCCTGAACTATGGACGGATTGTGCCGATTGTAGATTACACGGCACAGCTGGTTGGAAAGATCCTCTCCGACCGCGGTTAAAGGTAGAGAAGATGGCAGAGCCAAAGAACGACGATTTTCTGGACGATATTGATGACGCCGAAGCCGAGGCCTATGCCGAGGAAATGGCCGAAATCGATGACGAGGCGCTTGAGCTCGACGAGCTGCGCGCCGAGCGTGATGAGTATAAGGATCGCTTTATGCGCGCCTTGGCCGATGCCGAGAATGCGCGCAAACGGTCGGATAAAGATCGCCGCGAAGCCGAAAACTATGGTGGGTCCAAACTCGCACGCGATCTACTACCGGTCTATGACAATATGAAGCGCGCACTTGAGGCAGCGACCGACGAACAACGCGCGGTATCGGCCGCCCTACTGGAGGGCGTCGAGTTAACGCAGCGCGAATTGATATCGGTGTTCAAAAAGCACGGGATTGAGCCGATCTCGCCGGTGGTGGGTGATGCCTTCGATCCGCAAATCCATCAAGCGATGTTTGAGGCGCCGGTTCCTGGCACCAAAGCGGGCGACATCATCCAGGTCGCTGCCGAAGGGTTCATGCTGCACGACCGCTTGCTGCGCCCCGCGCAGGTCGGGGTGTCGTCGACACCCGCCTAAATTTGCGCACAATGTTCCATGTGAAACGCCCGTCCTCGGATTGAGGCGCGGGCGTTTTGACGTTTTTAGGGCGGGATAGTCTCTATTTTGCTTCCACTGCGTCTTTCAACTCATAGAGCATTTGCAGCGCCTCGCGCGGGCTCATCTCGTCGGGGTGCATTTGTGCGAGACGCTTTTCGACCTCAGAGGGGCCTTTGGCGGCGGGCGGCGGTGGGGGCGGCGCAACAGAGAAAAGCGGCAGGTCATCAATGACGGCGCGTTTCGCCCCGCCGCCTTCACGCTCGCCTTTCTCCAGAGCATCCAATACCACCCGCGCGCGGGCAACCACGCTTTCGGGCAATCCGGCCAGTTTCGCCACCTGCACGCCGTAACTGCGATCGGCCGCGCCTTTGACCACTTCGTGCAGGAAGATCACGTCGCCCTCCCACTCCCTGACGGTCACGGTGGCATTTTCGACGCCATCCAGTTTTGCCGAAAGAGCCGTCATCTCGTGGTAGTGCGTGGCGAAAAACGCGCGGCATCTGTTTGCGTCATGCAGGTGTTCCAGCGTCGCCCATGCAATCGACAATCCGTCATAGGTAGCGGTGCCGCGCCCGATCTCATCAAGGATGACAAGCGCGCGGTCGTCCGCTTGGTTCAAAATTGCGGCGGTTTCGACCATCTCGACCATAAAGGTCGAACGCCCGCGAGCCAGATCATCTGATGCGCCGACGCGGCTGAAAAGCTGGCTGACCAAGCCGATGCGGGCGCTGCGCGCGGGCACAAAGCTGCCCATTTGGGCCAGAAGCGCGATCAAAGCGTTTTGTCGCAGGTAGGTCGATTTACCCGCCATGTTCGGGCCGGTCAAAAGCCAGATATGCGCGCCATCACCGCCGTGAATCAGGTCGGCATCATTGGCAACAAAGGGGGCGCCGCCTTGGGCACGCAAGGATTGTTCGACAACCGGATGGCGCCCGCCTTCGATCACCAGATCGCGCGATGTGTCCATCTGAGGTCTGCACCAGTTTTCGCCCTGCGCAAGGTCGGCCATTGCGGCGGCGAGATCGAATTCCGACAGCGCGCGCGCGGTGGCATTGATTGGCGCCGCTCGATCTAAAATAGCCTCTCTTAGGCCATAATAGAGACGCTTTTCTATCTCAAGCGCCCGCCCGCCGGCGTTCAGAATCTTGGTTTCCATTTCGGTCAACGCGGGCGTGGTAAAGCGGACCTGATTGGCGGTTGTCTGGCGGTGCTTGAAGCTCAAAGACAAAGGTTCGGCGTGCATTTTGTCGGCGTGGGTGGCGGTCACCTCGACAAAATAGCCAAGCACATTGTTGTGTTTGATCTTGAGCGAGGAAATGCCGGTTTGCTCGGCATATTCGGTCTGCATTCGGGCGATCACGCTGCGCCCCTCGTCGCGCAGCTTTCGGCATTCGTCTAGCTCTTCGTCAAAACCTTCGGCGATAAACCCGCCATCACGGGCGAGTAGCGGCGGCTCTGCGATCAGCGATTGCCCGAGCAGATCGATCAGCGTGTCGTGACCGGTTAATTCCTGTGCTGCGGTTTGCAGCAGTTGGGGCAGGGCCGCGCCGGTAAGGTTGTTGGCAATCACCTCGGCCTGCTCAAGTCCGTTGCGGATGGACGCCAGATCGCGCGGGCCACCGCGGTCAAGCGCGAGCCGCGATAGGGCGCGATCAAGGTCGGGGACCTTGCGCAAGCTGTCACGTAAATCGGCGCGAATGCGAGACTGTTCCAGCGCAAAATCCACCGCATCGTGGCGCTCGGTGATGGTGTCGAGCACACGCGAGGGCGATGATAACCTGCGCTCCAGAAGACGCGCGCCGCCCGATGTCACCGTGCGGTCGATGGCGGCCAGAAGCGATCCGGCGCGACCGCCGGATAAGGCATGGGTCAGCTCCAGATTGCGCCGCGTCGCCGCATCGATTTGCATCATCCGGCCTTCGGCCTCGCGCATGGGCGGGCGCAGCAGCGGAAGTTTGCCTTTTTGGGTCAGGTCGAGGTAATCGACGATCGCTCCCATTGCCGAGATTTCGGCGCGGGAAAACTGCCCGTAAGCCTCCAAGGAGCCGACACCGAAAAGCGATGTGAGGCGTTTTTCGCCGCTGGTGCTATCGAATGATGCGCGCGAGATGGGGGCTATTGCCGCGCCCGATTCAGAGACTGTTTCAGCCAAATCGCCCTCAACGGCCTCGTTGATCAACAGTTCGGAGGGCATAAGTCGCGCCAGCTCGGGCCCGACCCGCACAAGCGGTAGCGCAGTGACATGAAACGCGCCGGTAGAGATATCGACCCAAGCCAAAGCCGCTTCGTCTCGCACCACGGCGAGGGCGGCAAGGTAGTTGTGCCGCCGCGCCTCCAAAAGGCTTTCTTCGGTCAAGGTGCCGGGCGTGACCAAGCGCACAACATCGCGTTTGACGACGGATTTGCTGCCGCGCTTTTTGGCCTCGGCGGGGTCTTCCATTTGCTCTGCAATGGCGACGCGAAACCCCTTGCGGATCAGGGCGAGCAAATAGCCTTCGGCGGAATGCACGGGCACGCCGCACATGGCGATATCTTCGCCCAGATGTTTGCCGCGTTTGGTCAATGCGATGTCGAGCGCTTCGGCGGCGGCCACGGCATCGTCGAAAAACATCTCGTAGAAATCACCCATCCGGTAGAACAGCAGCGCATCGCTGTGCCGTTCCTTGATCTCCAGATATTGCGCCATCATTGGCGTTACTGTTGCGGTATTCACGCCCGTCCCCCATCACATCTTGCGCCGAAACCTAAACGCCTGTGCCGCGACGTGAAAGGCAAAAGCGCGAAGTTGTTGAGGCGCGGCGCGTTGCCGTGTAGAAGGCGCAAGCCCAGATAGGAACAGAGCCGCTATGTCGAAGAATAAAGTTACCGCAGAAGAGGCGCTTGCCTTTCACCTAGAGCCGACCCCAGGCAAATTCGAGATCACCGCAACCGTGCCGATGAGCACGCAGCGCGATCTTTCGCTTGCCTATTCTCCGGGTGTTGCGGTGCCCTGCGAAGCGATCGCGGCCAATCCCGAAACGGCCTATGATTACACCAACAAGGGCAACCTCGTGGCGGTGATCTCGAACGGTACGGCGGTCTTGGGCCTTGGCAATCTCGGTGCGCTGGGCTCCAAGCCAGTGATGGAGGGCAAGGCGGTATTGTTCAAACGCTTTGCGGATGTGAATTCGATCGATATCGAATTGGACAGCGAAGACCCGGAAGCCTTGATCGCGGCGATCAAATTGATGGGCCCGACGTTCGGGGGCATCAACCTTGAGGACATCAAAGCGCCGGAATGCTTTATCATCGAGCAACGGCTCAAGGAAGAAATGGACATCCCCGTCTTCCACGATGACCAACACGGCACGGCGGTGATTTGCGCGGCGGGTTTGATTAACGCGCTGCATATCTCGGGCAAGAAAATCGAAGACGTGCGTATTGTGTTGAACGGCGCGGGCGCGGCGGGGATCGCCTGTCTTGAGCTGCTTAAATCTATGGGGGCCAAGCATGACAATTGCATCATGTGCGACACCAAGGGCGTGATCTACCAAGGCCGCACCGAGGGTATGAACCAATGGAAATCGGCCCATGCGGCGGTCACCGATGCGCGCACCTTGGAAGAGGCCATGAAAGACGCGGATGTGTTCCTTGGCGTGTCGGTCAAGGGGGCGGTGACCCCTGCGATGGTCGAAAGCATGGCCGATAATCCGGTCATTTTCGCCATGGCCAACCCCGATCCCGAAATCACACCCGAAGAGGCCCACGCCGTGCGCGCCGATGCGATTGTCGCGACGGGCCGTTCGGATTACCCCAATCAGGTGAACAACGTTCTGGGCTTCCCCTACCTGTTCCGCGGGGCGCTCGACATTCATGCCCGCGCGATCAACGACGAGATGAAAATTGCTTGCGCCGAGGCTTTGGCCGAACTGGCGCGCGAAGATGTGCCCGACGAGGTCGCCATGGCCTACGGCCGTGCGTTGTCTTTCGGGCGCGATTACATCATCCCGACGCCGTTTGACCCGCGCCTGATCTACCGCATCCCTCCCGCCGTGGCGAAGGCGGGCATGCAGACGGGTGCGGCGCGGCGTCCGATTATCGATATGGAAGCCTATGAGATTTCGCTCAAATCGCGGATGGATCCGACGGCATCGATCTTGCAGGGCATTCACGCCCGTGCCCGCAATGCGCAGGCGCGGATGATTTTTGCCGAAGGCGACGATCCGCGCGTGTTGCGCGCCGCGGTGCAATACCAACGCTCGGGTTTGGGCAAGGCTTTGGTTATCGGGCGGGAAGCGGATGTGAAGGAAAAGCTCGCCGCTGTGGGTCTGCCCGAAGCGGTGCGCGAGTTGGAAATCGTGAATGCTGCGAATACCCGTCATTTGGCGCAGTATAAAGATTTTCTCTATGAGCGACTTCAACGCAAAGGCTATGATCGCCACGACATCCACCGTTTGGCCGCGCGCGACCGCCATGTGTTTTCGGCCTTGATGCTTGCGCATGGGCACGGCGATGGCTTGGTTACGGGCGCGACCCGCAAATCCGCCCATGTTCTGGAGCGGATCAACCACGTGTTTGACGCAGAGGCACACCAAGGCGCGGCGGGCGTCACCGCCTTGCTGCACAATGGCCGCATCGTGTTGATTTCCGACACGTTGGTTCACGAATGGCCCGACGAGCACGATCTTGCGACAATTGCCGAGCGTTCTGCGGATGTCGCGCGCCACCTCGGGCTTGAGCCGCGCGTGGCCTTTGTAAGCTTTTCTACCTTTGGATATCCGGTGTCGGAGCGGGCGCATAAGATGCACGTCGCACCGCAAGTTCTCGAAGAGCGCGGCGTTGATTTCGAGTTCGAAGGCGAGATGACCGTTGATGTGGCTCTTAACGTCAAGGCACAAGAGGCTTATCCTTTCTCGCGCCTGACCGGACCCGCGAATATCCTTGTGGTGCCAGCGCGGCACTCGGCGTCGATCTCGGTTAAATTGATGCAGGAAATGGGCGGCGCAACCGTGATCGGCCCGATCCTTGCCGGTGTTGACGCCTCGATCCAGATTTGCTCGTCTAACTCGACGGTGAACGACATTTTGAATATGGCGGTTTTGGCGGCGTGTAAGGTCGGCTGATCCCGTAGGGGACATGGATGACCATCTACACGCTTGGCTCAATCAACGCGGATCATTTCTACCGGTTGCCGCATTTGCCGCAACCGGGGGAAACATTGGCCTGCAGTGACTATTCCACCGGACTGGGCGGCAAAGGCGCGAACCAATCGGTTGCGGCGGCGCGGGCCGGTGCGAGCGTTGTGCATATTGGTGCCATCGGACCAGAAGGCGCATGGATGTGCGAGCGGCTGGCGCAGTTTGGCGTGGATTGCACCCATGTCGCGACGCTGGATGTGCCATCGGGCCATGCGATCATCAATGTGGATGCGGGCGGTGAGAATTCTATCGTGATTTTTGCGGGGGCCAACCGTGCCGTGACCATGGCACAGGTCGAGGTGGCTTTGGCGCAGGCCGAGGCTGGCGACGTGCTTTTATTGCAAAATGAAACAAACCTGACTGTGGAAACGGCGCGTTTTGCGCAGGAACAGGGTCTAAAAGTGGTTTACTCTGCCGCACCGTTTGACGCGGCGGCGGTTCAGCGAATTCTGCCTTTCGTATCCCTCTTGTTGGTCAATGAGGGCGAGGCGGCTCAGTTGCGCGGCGCGTTGGGCTTGCCGGAGGGGCGGGTACCCGTGGCGGATATGGTTACCACACGAGGGGCGAAAGATGCGCTTTGGCAATCGCGGGCGGGAGCCGAATTCGCCGTCCCCGCATGGAAAGTCGAAGTCAGGGACACCACCGGCGCGGGCGACACTTTCGCGGGTTATCTCGCTGCGGGGCTGTCCGAAGGGATGGAGCCGAAAGCCGCGATGCGCATGGCCTCGGCGGCAGCGGCATTGAAGGTCACGCGGGCAGGAACCGCAGATGCTATTCCTGCCCGCGCAGAGGTGGACGATCTTCTAAAAGCTCAGTGACCGACGAAGGGTGCAGCGCTGCCCCAAAGCTGTTTGACGCGCGCATCGCGACCACAGCCTTCGCGGTATTTCTTGTAGGCTTTGGATTGTTTGATCGGTCCGAAGCGGGTCACGACCAAATTGTCGCCCTTATAGTAGTCCTGATGATAGGCTTCGGCGTCGTAGAAGGTTTTCGCATCGAGGATGGGCGTGACGATTTTCTTGCCGAGTGCGGATTGAGCGTCCGCCTTGGCGACTTCGGCGAGGGACTTTTCCGCAGGACTAGAGACGAAAATAGCCGTGCGGTAGGGTTCACCGCGATCACAGAACTGACCGCCGGCGTCGGTCGGATCAATCGAGCGGAAGAACAGCCCGAGCAACCTCTCGCGGCTGACTTGCGCAGGATCGAAGGTGATTTTCACCGCCTCATAGTGACCGGTGCCGCCGCGCCCGATCTGTTTGTAGGTCGGGTTTTTGGTCGTCCCGCCCGTGTAGCCCGACACCGCTGACGTCACGCCTTTGACGCTTTCGAAATCGCTTTCGACGCACCAGAAACAGCCACCTGCAACGATGAGTGTTTCACTTCCGGCTGCATTTGCGCGGGTGCATTGCAGCAAGAGCGCCAATCCGATCAGAGCAGATAAGGCGAGGGGTTTGATGTGGTCTAGGACGTTTGGCATGGCGCACCTCCGCGCGGGGTTGGGTTGTGTTTTCCCGACTGTGGCGCGGCGCGGGGCGCCCTGCCAATCCCCATGTCACTCATGTCACGCTAAGGTGAGCGGAGTTTATCGTTGTGTAATCACCAAAAGAAAGCCCCCGCATGGAGCATGCGAGGGGCAATCAGTCTCTAATAAGGTGTAATCCTAGCCCTTAAGGCGACGATTGCGCGCGCCGAGCAGTTTGAGCCGCAAAGCGTTCAATTGGATAAAGCCAGCCGCGTCTTTTTGGTCATAGGCACCTGCGTCATCCTCAAAAGTCACATGGGCTTCGGAGTAGAGCGAGTGATCGGACCAACGGCCAACGGTGGTCGCCGCGCCTTTGTAGAGCTTCACGCGGACGGTGCCGGTGACGTGTTCTTGGCTCTTGTCGATCGCGGCTTGCAGCATTTCGCGCTCTGGCGAGAACCAAAAGCCGTTATAGATCAACTCGGCGTAGCGGGGCATCAGGCTGTCTTTGAGATGGCCCGCGCCGCTGTCCAGCGTGATTTGTTCGATCCCGCGGTGCGCTTCGAGGAGCACCGTGCCGCCGGGGGTTTCATAGATGCCGCGCGACTTCATGCCGACGAAACGGTTTTCGACGAAATCAAGACGGCCAATGCCGTGTTTGCCGCCCAACTCGTTCAGCTTGGTCAGGATCGTTGCGGGGCTCATGGTCTCGCCGTTGATCGACACGGCGTCACCGCGTTCAAAGCCGACCTCGATGAATTCAGGCTCGTTCGGCGCATCTTCGGGCGCGACAGTGCGTTGGTAGACGTAATCGGGCGCGGCCACGGCGGGATCTTCGAGAACCTTGCCCTCCGAGGAGGTGTGCAGCAGGTTCGCATCGACCGAGAAGGGCGCTTCGCCGCGCTTGTCCTTGGCAACGGGGATCTGGTTTTGTTCGGCGAATTCCAACAGGCGGGTGCGCGAGGTCAAATCCCATTCCCGCCAAGGCGCGATCACCTTGATATCGGGGTTGAGCGCGTAGCAGGCCAATTCGAAGCGCACCTGATCGTTGCCCTTGCCCGTCGCGCCATGGGCAACCGCGTCGGCGCCGCAGGCGGCGGCGATCTCGACCAGACGTTTGGAAATCAGCGGGCGCGCAATCGAGGTGCCGAGTAGATACAGCCCTTCATAAAGCGCATTGGCGCGGAACATCGGGAAGACGAAATCGCGCACGAACTCTTCGCGGATGTCTTCAATGTGGATGTTCTCGGGTTTGATGCCCAAGAGCTCGGCCTTGGCGCGCGCGGGCTCCAATTCCTCGCCCTGTCCCAGATCGGCGGTAAAGGTTACCACCTCGCACCCGTATTCGGTTTGGAGCCATTTCAGGATGATCGAGGTGTCGAGGCCACCGGAATAGGCAAGAACAACCTTTTTCGGGGCGAATTTTTTGGGCGCGGACATAGTGGGTTCCCTTCATCGGATATCGCAGCGCCGATAGCGCCTTTTTTACCGCAGGGCAAGGGAGAGGCGGATGCGAGGGCTGTTCTTTGCGGCTCTTACGGGGCAATTTCGCCTTTAGCGAGAGAAAGGCATCAGCGTGACCGGTTTCAAGATTTTTGCAAAGGCGATCGAGCTGGTTTTGAACAATTGGAAAGTGGCGGCGCAAATTGCCTTGGTGCCGATGCTTTTGATGATCTTGGTGACCGTTGGTGCGGCCCACAGCTTGCGCGGTACCAGCGGCGGCGCGGTAGCCTTTGGGCCAGGTGTGTTTTTGGCCGCAGTCGTCGGTGTATTTTCGTGGCTCTGGGTTGCTGTGGCATGGCATCGCTTTATCCTGCTGTCCGAATATCCAAGCGGCTGGGTGCCCGCGATCAAACCGAGCAAGATTGGCATTTATTTCGCGCACAGTCTGCTGATCGCACTGGCTTTAGCGGTCATTCTTGTTCCTCTGGTTTTGGTTGTTGGCATAATATTCAGCGGAAGTAGTGTTCTGACTTTGCTTGTTTCTTTCATTTTCTACATGATGGGGACGCTGCTGTTTTATCGCCTTTCCCCGATCCTGCCCGCAGCCGCCATCGGCAAACCACTGTCGGTTTCCGGCGCATGGAATGCCACGCGAGGGCGGGTTGATACATTCGTCGGTCTGATCGTGGCGGGGGTCGTGTTTGGGATCATTGTCGGATTGTTGTCCTCCATTGTCACGCGCCTGCCTGTGATCGGCGGCATTCTTGATCTGCTGGTGCAGGTCATTGCGATCTTGATCGGGGTTAGCGTGCTGAGCACAATTTACGGCGTATTCGTCGAAGAGCGTTCCTTGGATTGATGCGCTTTTTGGCGGTTTGTTTTCTTGCCATACCGCCGCGGTTGCGTCACTTGATCGTCTATGGACAGCTTTACCGAAAAGGCCCGCGCGGCCACTGACGAGATGCGCGCTGTGTTTGACGCAACGCCTTTGCAACGCAACGCTCATCTGAGCGAGCGCTTCGGGGCCGACATCTGGCTCAAGCGCGAAGACCTGACGCCAGTGCGGTCGTATAAATTGCGCGGGGCGTTCAATGCGATGCGCAAGGTTCTGGCCGATGATCCCGACAGGACGGTCTTTGTCTGTGCCAGCGCGGGCAATCACGCACAGGGCGTCGCCTATATGTGCGCGCATTTCGGCGTCAAAGGCGTGATCTTCATGCCCGTCACCACACCTGCGCAAAAGGTGAACAAGACGCGGATTTTCGGCGGCGATGCGGTCGAGATCCGCCTCGTCGGGGATTACTTCGACGATACGCTGGCGGCGGCGCAATCGTGGTGCGCGCAGGCAGGCGGGCATTTCCTTGCGCCTTTTGACGACGGCGATGTGATCGAGGGCCAAGCCAGCGTTGCGATCGAGATCCTCGACCAATTGGGCCGCGCACCCGATCATATCGTCCTGCCCGTCGGCGGCGGCGGTTTGTCGGCGGGGGTGCGCTCGGTGCTGGGGCCGGATCAACCCTATAGCTTTGTCGAGCCGAAGGGAGGCGCGAGCCTTGCCGCTGCGGTCGAGGCCGGTGCGCCAGTGGTGCTCAATAAGGTGGATAGCTTTGTTGATGGTGCTGCGGTGGCGCGGATCGGGGCGCTGCCATTCGAGCGGCTCAAAGACGTGGATCCGCGCGATATCCTCGCCGCGCCGGAGGACCGGATTTGCGTGACCATGCTCGATATGCTCAATGTCGAGGGTATCGTTTTGGAACCTGCGGGCGCATTGGCGATTGATGCGCTGGGCGATATTGCGGACGATATTCGCGGCAAAACCGTGGTCTGTGTCACGTCGGGCGGCAATTTCGATTTCGAACGCCTCCCCGAGGTCAAAGAGCGCGCGCTGCGCTATTCGGGGCAAAAGAAATATTTCATTTTGCGCCTGCCGCAACGGCCAGGTGCGCTCAAGGAATTTCTCGGCATCCTTGGTCCCGAGGACGATATCGCGCGGTTCGAGTATCTGAAGAAATCAGCGCGCAATTTCGGGTCGGTTCTGATCGGGATTGAAACGCAAGATGCGGCGAATTTCGACCGTTTGTTTGCGGCGCTGGATGCGGCGCATTTCACCTATCAAGACATCACAGAAGATGAAATTCTGGCACAATTCCTGATTTAATATCCGCCCAGATGGCGTAGATCAAGCCGCGAGACGGGCGTTGAGTTCGGCGTTGAAGGCATGCATAGACGCGGCAAAGCTGCTGCAAATCGCCCCCAGATCGATGCCATCCGTGTGGCCCTCGCCCGCGCGCTTTTCACCCGCTTCGCACAGCGCGGAAAACTCCGAAAACCCCAAATTCAGGGCGCTGCCTTTCAAAAAGTGTAACTCGGCCTCAAGCGCACCTGCGTCCAGATCGGGGCCTAGCCGCGAGACACCGTCGCCGACCTCGTCGAGAAACAATTCGACCACTTCGGCAAAGTCCTCTGCACCAATCTCGTCCCGCAATTCGGTTACGCGCGCCCAATCGATCATGATTCTTCCTTCAGGTCGTGTGTTTTGAATATTAGGGACCCGAAGCGTTAATAAATTCTGGATCGCAAAGGGGCAGGAAGGGGGAAGCCGATTGAATTTCGGTCAATTTTTCCATTTTACAGCTTATTAAACCGGCACGGATATCGCTGTTGCTATATGAGGTAACGCCGCTTTGAGCGGCATGGGATTACGTGTGAGAGCGGCACCGGATATCAAGACGACAGGCGACGCGAGTGTGCCGCATGCGCGTGCGATCAAGCGCGTGTTGGTGGTGGATGACAGCCGTTTGCAACGGCGCATCCTGAGTGCATCGCTGAGCAAGTGGGGCTTTGAGGTTCTGGAGGCAGAATCGGGCCGAGAGGCCTTGGAAATATGCCGCCAGTTGCCACCTGACCTTGTGCTTTCCGATTGGATGATGCCCGAAATGGACGGGCTGGAGTTTTGCCAAGCATTCCGCGCGATGGAACGCGAGAGCTACGGATACTTTATCCTTCTGACATCGAAATCGGAAAAGGGCGAAGTGGCGCGCGGGCTCGACAACGGGGCAGATGACTTTTTGTCCAAACCCGTCAGCGCCAGCGAACTGCGCGCCCGAATCTCTGCGGGCGAGCGGATTTTGCGTATGGAGCGCGAGTTGACCGAGAAAAACCGGTTGATCACCGAAACGCTCGACGAACTTCAGGCGCTCTATGATTCCCTCGACAGTGATTTGCTGGAGGCCAAGAAGCTTCAACAAAGCCTTGTGCCAGAGCGTCACCGTGATTTCGGGTCTGCGGAGGTGTCACTTTTACTGCGCTCGTCCGGCCATGTCGGCGGCGATCTTGTTGGCTTTTACCCGATCAGCGACACGCGCATCGGGCTTTATGGGATTGACGTCTCCGGCCACGGGATCAGTTCGGCATTGATGACGGCGCGGCTTGCGGGCTATCTGTCCTCCTCATCCCCAGAACAGAATATTGCGATGCAAAAACAAGTGGATGGCTCTTATGAGCCGTTGCCGCTCGGCGAGGTTGCAGCCAAGCTCAATCAATTGGTTCTGGGTGAGATGGAGACCGAGCATTACTTTACGCTGCTGTTGGCGGATGTCGATCTTGCAACCGGCCGCGTGGTCATGGTGCAGGCGGGGCACCCACACCCATTGGTGCAGCGGGCCGATGGCACTATTGACCAAAGCGGGCCGGGGGGGCTTCCGGTTGGTTTGATTGAGGGCGCGAGCTTTGAGCCGTTCGAGCGGCAACTCTATGCGGGCGACAGGCTTTTGATCCTGTCGGATGGGGTAGTTGAGTGCCCTGACGCCGATGGCAACCAGCTTGACGAAGAGGGCCTCGAGAAGATCATCGACGGCCTGAAAGACATGCGCGGCACAAATCTGTTGGAGGCGCTGATTTGGAAGCTGACCGATTACGCAGAGGGGCGGGATTTCCCTGATGATATCTCGGCGATTCTGTTGGAGTATCAAGGAGATGGCGGGGCGATCTAGGCGGTCCGAGAGGCGCAGCCTGGCGCCTCTTTGCACAGCGCCTGCCGCGCGGGTCAGTTCAGCAAAGACGCCACAAAATGCCGGTCGCCAGCGTTGCCAAGCTCTGCCGCCGCTAGGGATGCAGGCATCCAAAGAGCCATATGGTCCGGCTCGGTCGGGTCGTGAATTTGGCGCACGGGACGGGCGAGATAGACCGTGCAAAGCTTCTCTGCCCAAATGTCGTATTCAGGCATAAAGGTATAGCGCCGGAACGCGCCAAGGCGCTTGGGCCGGTCAATTGTGTATCCGGTTTCCTCCAAGACCTCGCGATGCAGCGCTTGCAGCGGATGCTCGCCCGCATCAATCCCGCCACCAGGCAATTGCAGATCGGGGAAGGGTTTGGATTGATAGGTCAAAAGTAACTCGGCCCCCTGCGCCAACACTGCATAAACGCCGGGACGGTGGATGTATTTGCGACCCGTTTCGGGCGCCTCGCCAAAGCGTCTGATCATGATGGTATCCTGCTATTAACCGCATTTCCGGCATATCTGGTGCGGCGCGCCCTTGGACCGTGCCTTGCCGTGACTATATAGTCGCGGTATGCCAAGCCAAGGCCTTGAAGGGAACCCCATGACACTTGGAACGAAACTCGCTTGGGACGACACGGTATTGCCGTTTCAGCTCGACAATGCAGATGTGCGCGGACGTGTGGCGCGGCTGGACGGGGTGCTTGATGGCATCCTCGAGCAGCATGACTATCCGGCACAAGTCGAAGCTTTGGTCGCCGAAATGGCGCTGTTGACTGCATTGATCGGCCAAGCGATCAAGCTGCGCTGGAAGCTGTCGTTGCAGGTGCAGACCAAGGGTGCAGTGCGCATGATTGCGACAGATTACTACAGCCCCTCCGAGGATGGCCGCGCCGCGCGAATCCGCGCCTATGCCAGCTATGACGCCGAGCGTTTGACCGATGACGCTCCCTTTGCGCAGCTGGGCGAAGGGTATTTTGCTATTTTGATTGATCAAGGCGAGGGGATGCAGCCCTATCAAGGGATTACGCCGCTTGACGGCGGATCTCTGGCCTCCTGCGCCGAGGCTTATTTCGCTCAATCCGAGCAATTGCCGACGCGGTTTTCGCTGTCCTTTGGTAAATCGACCGAGCGCGGCGGAGAAGAGCATTGGCGCGCGGGCGGGGTGATGTTGCAACATATGCCCAAAGCGTCGCCCTTTGCCGCCTCGGGTGAGGGGACAGGCGAGGGCGGTTTGCTGCGCCCCGCCGATTTGGTCGAAGGCAACGCCGAAGAAAACTGGAACCGCGCCAATATTTTGCTCGATACGGTTGAAGACCTCGAATTGATCGGGCCGAGCGTACCGCCAACCGACCTGCTTGTGCGGCTGTTCCACGAGGAAGGCCCGCGGGTGTTTGATGCGCAATCCGTGCGCTTTGGCTGCACCTGCTCCGAAGAAAGGGTGCGCCAAAGCCTGTCGATCTACTCGGCGAGCGACATAGAGAAAATGACGACACCCGAGGGGCGCGTGACGGCAGATTGCCAGTTTTGCTCGGCGCATTATGACCTTGACCCTCTTTCGGTCGGGTTTGAGGCGGAGACGCCAGCGCGGGATGATGCATCGTGAAAGATCGCGCAGGAGATATGCCTGCGCTTTTCGCGCCGGTTCTGGCCGCGCTTGATGTGCCGACCGAGGCCTCCTCTGATTTCGATCTGAACCCCGCACTTCGCATGACGGGGCGCAGCTTGCGCGCGGCGGGAGTGTTGGTGCCGTTGATCGAGCGTCGCGGCGCGTTGCAACTGATTTTGACCAAACGCGCCTCGCACCTCAAACACCATCCCGGGCAAATCGCCTTTCCGGGCGGCAAGCAAGAAGACAGCGATGCGGATGTGATTGCCGCCGCGCTGCGCGAAGCCGAAGAAGAGATCGGATTGCTCCGCGACAACGTCGAGGTGTTAGGCGTTCTTCCGTCGCATGAAACGGTCACGGGCTTTGAAATGACGCCCGTTTTGGGCCGTGTTAGAGCCGATTTTGCCCCCAAACCGGAGGCAGGTGAGGTTGATGAGGTGTTCGAAGTGCCGCTCGCCCATGTCGCGGATCCGGCCCAGTATATCGCGCAATCGCGCCGTTGGCGCGGGGTGGAGCGGACCTATTACACCGTCCCCTATGGCCCCTATTATATTTGGGGCGCTACCGCGCGGGTATTGCGCGGCCTTGCCGACCGGATGGACCAATGAGCACCGCTGCGCCGCAAAGCCTTCGCGTGAAGGGGGATTGGCTGGGCGCCGCGCCAACGCAGGCGGTTTGCCATATGCTCGAAGAGGCCGGTCATCAGGCGCTTTTTGTCGGTGGCTGCGTGCGAAATGCGCTGATCGGCGCGGCGGTGTCAGACATTGATATCTCCACCGATGCGCGCCCCGAACGTGTTGTCGATCTGGCAGCGGCGGCGGGGTTTCGCGCTGTGCCGACGGGGATTGATCATGGCACGATCACGGTTGTGAACGGCAGTATCGCGCATGAAATCACCACCTTCCGGCGCGACGTTGAAACCAATGGGCGCCATGCGGTTGTGGCTTTTGCAGATGGGGTGGAAGAGGATGCGCGCCGCCGTGATTTCACGATGAACGCGCTGTATTGCGACCCACGCGGATTGGTGATTGATCCGCTGGGCGGGATGGATGACCTGGTGGCGCGGCGGGTGCGGTTCATTGACGATCCGAGCGCGCGGATCGAGGAAGATTACCTGCGGATTTTGCGCTTTTTCCGCTTTCATGCTTGGTATGGCGACCCGCAGGGGGGGATGGACGCCGAGGCTTTGGCGGCCATTGCCGTGCATCTCGACGGGTTGTCGGGGCTGTCGGCGGAACGCGTGACTTCGGAATTGCGCAAGCTCTTGGCGGCGCCCGATCCCGCGCCAAGCGTTGCGGCGATGCGCGCGAGCGGTGTTTTGGCGCGCGTGGTAGAGGGCGGCGATGACCGCAGTTTGGGCCCTTTGGTGCATCTGGAACAAAGCATCGGCGTGGAGCCGGATGCGATGCGGCGGCTGGCTTGTTTGGGCGGTGCGCCGGAGGCGGCGCTGCGGTTGAGCCGCAAAGAAGCGGCGCAAGTGGTTCGGTTGCGCGAGGCGGTCGGCGCAATCACTGGTGCGGGCGAGATGGGATATCGTATGGGCGATGAAGGCGCGCGCGACGTTCTTTTGTTGCGCGCAGCGGTGTTTGAGACGCAGCTTGATGCGGCGGCACTCGCGCAGGCAGAACGGGGCGCGGCGGCGCAATTCCCCGTGAAGGCCCAAGACCTGATGCCCGCCTATGTGGGCGCCGCCTTGGGGGCAAAGCTTGCCGAGCTTGAGGCCCGCTGGATCGCGTCGGCTTTTTCGCTCACGCGTGAGGCGCTGCTTTCGGCTTAGGGCTTTCGCGGCGTCCGATTGCGCGCTATTGCGGCGATATGAGCGAATATAAAATCCAAAGATTGGGCCATCAGGGCGACGGCATTGCCGCTGGCCCGCTGTTTGCCCCGCTGACCTTGCCCGGTGAGATTGTGACCGGCACCGCCGAAGGCACGCGGCTCACCGATGTGCGCATTGTCACGCCCTCCGCCGACCGCGTCGCGGCGCCGTGCCGCCATTTCAAAACCTGCGGCGGGTGCCAGTTGCAGCACGCGAGCGGCGAATTTGTCGCCCAGTGGAAGGTCGACGTGGTGCGCCGCGCGCTGGAGGCGCAGGGGCTCGAGGCTGCGTTTCGCCCGATCCAAACCTCGCCGCCACAAAGCCGCCGCCGCGCCGGATTTTCGGTCAAACGCACCAAAAAAGGCGCCATGGCAGGATTTCACGCGCGCGCCTCCGGCCTCGTCATCGAAATTCCAGATTGCCAGTTATTGCACCCTGACGTGATGGCGGCCCGCCCTGCGGCGGAGGCTTTGGCGGTCTTGGGCGGCTCGCGCAAGGGCGAATTGACGGTGATGGTCACCCGCTCGATGGATGGGGCGGATGTGGCGGTCACTGGCGGCAAGCCGATCGATAACGATTTGCGCATCGGATTGCCGGCAATCGCAGAAGAGTTCTCTTTGGCGCGGCTGACGTGGGACGGTGAGGTTATTGCCATGCGCGAGCCGCCGCGCCAGCAATTTGGCCGCGCGCATGTGGTGCCCCCTGCCGGCGCGTTCCTGCAGGCGACCGATGCGGGCGAGGCGGCGCTTTTGGCGGCGGTGCGCGAGATTGTGGGCGGCGCCGCGCAGGTGGTCGATCTTTTTGCCGGATGCGGGACCTTTGCTCTGCCGATTGCGGAAAAGGCAGAGGTCCACGCGGTTGAGGGCGAGGCGCAGATGCTCGCCGCGCTTGATCGCGGATGGCGCGAGGCGCGAGAGTTGAAAAAGGTGAGCCATGAGGCGCGCGATTTGTTCCGCCGCCCTCTGATGCCGGACGAGCTCAAGCGCTTTGACGTGGCAGTGATCGACCCGCCGCGCGCAGGGGCCGAGGCGCAGGTGGCCGAGCTTTGCGGATCAGACGTGGCGCGTATCGCCTTTGTGTCCTGTAATCCGGTGAGTTTCGCGCGCGATGCCAAGGCTTTGGTTGATGCGGGATACCGGATGGAGTGGGTGCAGGTGGTCGATCAGTTCCGTTGGTCGACCCATGTGGAGCTTGTGGCGGCTTTTCGCCGAAGCTGAGACGGGTCGGGTTGGCGCGTTAGGTTTTTGATGTCTCTTGACGCTTTGCCAAGGCGGCAGTGTTTGGTATGAGCGTGAGAAAAGAGCAAAGTTTCTTATCGGTGCGAACGGGCAAAATACGATGGTGATCTTTCGGGCATTTCTTCTATTGGCGGTATTTTTAGGGCTGGCGTCTTGTGGCGGTCCGCGGGGTTATAACGGCCCCGAAGTGACGCAGGTTCTCGTCTACAAAGAAAACCGCACAATGTATTTGATGCACCATGGCAAGGCGCTCAAAAAGTATCGCATTGGATTGGGTTTCGCGCCGCAGGGCCATAAATCCCAAGAGGGCGACGGGCGCACGCCCGAGGGGGCCTATGTGATCGACCGGCGCAATCCCAATAGCGAGTTCCACCTGTCGGTCGGGATCAGCTACCCGAATGCGGCGGATGTGGCGAAGGCCGAAGCGATGGGCGTTGATCCGGGCGGTGATATCTTCATCCACGGGCAACCGAACCGCGCCAAGGGCAAAAGATTGCCGCAACGTGATTGGACAGCGGGGTGCATTTCGGTGCGCAATCGTGAGATCGAACAGATTTTCGCAATGGTGCGGGATGGCACGCCGATCTACATCCACCCTTGATGCAACAGATGATGTTACAAAAACGGCCGCCTGTTTGGGCGGCCGTTTGCGTATGGTGATGTCAGTAATGACCGAGGAGGGCTTAATCGCCCATGATCAAGGTCCACCAGATTTTGCCGTTGCTCTCCTGGTGCCATGCAAACCCCATGTTCAGCGCGCGTTTGTCCAAAAGCACATCGCGCGTGTCCGGCTTTTCCATCCACGCGCCAAGGGTTTCGACCTCTGATTCGTAGGTCTCGGAGATATTCTCGCCCAGCATCGTGCCAGTGTAGCCGACGCGGCGGACGCGATCGATGGGCGAGGAGCCGTCAGAGCCGAAATGCCAAGGGCGGTTTTGCACCGACATGTCGCGCGCATGGGTCGCGGCAGCGGCATTCAGTTGCGGGTCGAGCGCAACGGGCTGTGCGCCGGCGGCGCTGCGCAGGGAGTTGACCGAATCGAGCATACGATATTGCAGCTTGGCTTCGCCGGACTTCGGAATGCGGTAAAGCCGCGGCAGGGGCTTGCCGTCGGGGCCGAGGCTGGGTTCGCTCGGCGCGCAGCCTGACAGGGTCAAGGCAGAGACGAGGGCAATTGCGATTAGACGGATCATGTGGCTCACCTGAATACTTGTGTCCCTCTGCCTTATCCTGCGAGGCGTTGCGTTTCAAACCCACATGCGCGTGAGATTGCCAGTTAACAGTTGTTTGATTTGCGACTGCGGCTTTCGCGCCATATATGAAGAGGCAATTGAATGCGTTCCGGTCCGGAGATTTTCGCCATGAGCACCAATAAACCATCCAGCCGCCGCGCCTTTTTGGCGGGAACCGCTGCTTTTTTAAGCACGCCTGTACTTGCCTCGCGCGCCTTCGCGCAGGCGGCCGACGTGAACGGTGATAGCACCGTCGAGATCGAGCGTGACGTTACCGAAGTGGTGCGCCGCAATATTTCGAGCTTCCGGTCGCTCGATTGGCGGCCCTATTTTTCGGATCTGAGCGGTGGCGCGGTATTGGTGGATATCACCTCGCGGGCCTTGCATTATTGGTCCGAGGACGAAAGCATCTACAAGCTTTACCCCTCCAGCGTGCCTTTGACCGACGACTTGACCCGCCGCGGGCGCACCTCTGTTGTGCAAAAGGTCGAGGGACCAAGCTGGCGCCCGACACCTTCGATGCGCAAGCGGAACCCCGAGTGGCCTGAATACATCGGCCCTGGCCCTGATAACCCGCTTGGCACACACGCGCTTTATCTCAGCTGGACCTATTACCGCATTCACGGCACGCATGACACGCGCAAAATCGGGCGTCGGTCGTCGAATGGCTGCATTGGGCTCTACAACGAGCATATCGCCGAGCTTTTCGATCTGACCAAGGTCGGCACGCAAGTGTTGCTTATTTGACAAACATCTGCCGAGTTGGCAGGGTTGAATTAATCTAGTGTTTGCAATCGCCAAAATTTGATGGTTAGAAAACGCTACGAGGTTTAGTCTTGGGGCCTGTCCGTGCCATGTTTGGCCGTAAAGCAGGCGAATATCTGGAGAACACTACTATGAAAAAGATCGCACTCGCAGCCGCTTTCGCAGCCGCAGCAACCACCGCATCGGCCGGCAACGTTTCCGAGCCCATGATGGAAGCACCCGTCATCGTTGAAGAAACAGCTTCTTCCTCGGCTTCGGGCATCCTGCTCCCGCTGTTGGTTCTGGCAGTTGTCGCAGCAGCCGTTGCAAACAACTAAGATTTCGCCTTAACGGGCAAATCAGAAAGGCGGAGGATTTTCCCTCCGCCTTTTGCATATCTGGGGTCTGCTTTTGAGGCCAAAGAAAAAGCGCCGGCTTCTGATGTGAAGCGCGGCGCTTTTGTGTGTGTTGCGGCCAAAGAGGCGCTTAGGCGAGCCAGCCCTTGAGGTTTTCTTCGATAATTCCGCTCAATGCGCGGATATGCGCCGGATCATCATTGAGGCAAGGGATATAGAGGAAATCTTCGCCGCCCGCATGTTCAAAGCTTTCGCGGATTTCCTCGTTGATCTCTTCGAGGGTCTCGATGCAATCGGCGGAAAAGGCGGGGGCGATGACGGCGATGTTTTTCTTGCCCTCTTCTTCGGCCAATCGCGCCACCTCTTTGACCGTATAGGGTTTGAGCCATTCTTCGGGACCAAAGACCGATTGGAAGGTCGTGGTGATCTGGCGCTCGTCCCAACCCAGCCGCTCGCGCAAAAGCCGCGTCGTTTTTTGGCATTTGCAATGATAGGGGTCGCCCTGCATCAAATAGCGCTTCGGCATGCCGTGGTAGGAGACGACCAGAAGTTCGGGTTTTTTCTCGGCGGCGTCATAGGCGCGCTCGACCGAAGCGGCGAGGGCGTCGATATATTCGGGGCTTTCGAAATATTCCGGCACGGTGCGCGCGGCGGGTTGGGCCGGTTGCTCCATCAAGGCGCGGAAGAATTCGTCATTGGCCGTGGCGGTCGTGGCGCCCGCATATTGCGGATAGAGCGGGAAGAACAGGATTTTGGTGCATCCGGCTTTGACCATTTCATCCACTTTGGATTTGGTCGACGGGTTGCCGTAACGCATGGCGAAATCCACCATGACCTGATCGCCGTAACGCGTTTCCAATTCGCTGCGGATTGCCGCAGTTTGGTCGCGGGTGATCGTCAGCAGCGGGCTTTCGTCCTTCTCGGTGTTCCATATCGACCGATAGGCCGCGCCCGAGCTGAACGGACGTTTGGTCAGGATGATCAGTTGAAGCAGGGGCTGCCATTTCCATTTGGGATAATCGATCACCCGCTGATCCGACAGAAATTCGTTCAGGTAGCGGCGCATGGACCAATAATCGGTGCCATCGGGCGTGCCAAGATTGGCGATGATCACGCCGACTTTGGCGCTGGGCACTTTGGGGTGGTCCTTTGGTGCATGCGCGGGGCAGGTGGCGGTCATGGATGCGTCGGGCATCGGGCTCTCCTGATCTGGATGGCGTTATTTGTATCAAGCTTCATCGGACATAGTGGAAATGCTCAAGGGTTCAACGTTTTTTCACCTCACGGCTCAAGCGGCGTTTCCGTCGATCCCAAGGCATCGGCAAGGCGCTGCGCTGCCGATCCGGGGCGCAGGGGCTTTTGTTGACTGGCATCTGGCGCCCATCCGGTCAGAACGGTCAGCTCAAAGCTTGCCTTGATCCGGCCTGCCTCTTGCGGGTCTTCTGCGGCAAAATGCTGCGCGTAAATCTCGGCAGCGCGGGTGAATAGCGCGCGGCGGGTCGGGCGGCGCATGCGGGTTTGAAGAGCATTGCCCTCGCCCATGGCCCGCAGGTCGCGCATCAGGTCAAAGGCGCTTTTGTAGGTGACGGTCAGCGGCACGCTATCGGCCACAGGCAGGGCAAAACCGGCACGCTGAAGCAGCCCGCCCAGATCGCGGATCTCTCCCATAGGCGCGATGCGCGGGCTCAGGCCGCCGGTTACTTCGCTTTCCGCCTGCGCCAAGGCGGCGCGCAGTTCCGACAGGGTCTGCCCGCCAAAGAACACCGCCAAAAATAACCCGTCAGGCCGCAAGGCACGGCGCGCCTGCACCAATTGCCCGACTGGGTCATTGGCCCAATGCAGGGCCATGGCATGGATCACCAGATCATGCGCCTGCACCGCCAGATCAAGCGTGTCGTCGTCTGCAATAATCTGCGCGCTGTCAAAATTCTTTCGCCAAAACGCCTTATGTCCGGTCACGAGGGCCGGATCGGTAAAGGTTCTGTTAACCATAGATAGGCGATCATGAAGCTCCTCGGCGGCCACGTCGTGCAAGAAGTGCGCGAAGTCTTTGCCAGCGCGCCTTCGGTTGCGCGTCAAAGCGGATCGGTCGGTGAGGATCGGGTTTTGCGTCATGGCGCGGACCATAGGAGGGGGAGCATGGGAATTCAAACGGCATTGCGCGTTGTTTACCCGCCGCGTTGCCTGCATTGCGGGGATATGGTTGAAAGCGATTTCGGCCTTTGCGCCACCTGCTGGCGCGACACGCCGTTTATCAATGATCCGTGCTGTGATGCCTGCGGGGCGCCTTTGCCTGATGGCGGCGGCGAGGACCTCGGAGCCACGCTTATTTGCGATGTCTGTCTGGATCATCCGCGTCCTTGGCGGCACGGGCGTGCGGCGCTTCTCTATGAGGGGGCGGGGCGCGATCTGGTTCTGGCACTTAAATATGGTGACCGCCACGAGATCGTCAGGCCAGCCGCGAAATGGATGGCGCGGCGCGCGCAGCCGTTGCTTGCAGCGCATATTCTTGTGGCTCCGATTCCCTTGCATTGGACACGGATGCTCAAACGGCGGTTCAATCAATCGGCTTTGCTCGCCGCGGCTTTGGCGCATGAACTGGGCCTTGCCTATTGTCCCGACCTGTTACAACGCCCCACGCGCACGGCCAAGCTGAAGGGCATGGACCATGCCGAACGGTTTTCCGAACTTGAAGGGGCCATCAAGGCGCATCCCAGACGGCGCCACCGCATGGCGGGGCGGTCTGTGTTGCTGGTCGATGATGTGCTGACCTCGGGGGCGACGCTTCATGCGGCAACAGAGGTCTGTTTG
Source organism: Paracoccaceae bacterium (assembly GCA_050633545.1). GTDB lineage: Bacteria > Pseudomonadota > Alphaproteobacteria > Rhodobacterales > Rhodobacteraceae > Litorivita. Next base: position 391,160 of record JBOEGS010000002.1, on the reverse strand, counting down.
CAGGCAGGTGCCAAAGATGTGCGCATCCTGACCCTCGCACGCGTTGCAAAGGACGCGTAAATCTCCGACAACGGATGCGAAAACCGGAGAAATGCGATGCAACCTGTCTTGATTTACACCACCCCGATTTGCGGCTTTTGCCATGCGGCCAAGCGTCTGTTGAAAGAGAAAGACGTGAATTTCCAAGAGGTCGATGTGATGGCCGATCCGTCCCGCCGCGCCGAAATGACCCGAAAGGCCGATGGCGGGCGCACCGTGCCACAGATTTTTATCGGCGAGACCCATGTCGGTGGCTGCGACGATCTTTATGCGCTCGAGCAAGCGGGCAAGCTTGACGCCTTACTGGCGGGCTAGGCGATGAAAGCCGCGCTGTTGCAAATCTGTTCGTCGGACAATCCGCCGCAAAACCTTGCGATGATGCAAGAGATGCTGCGCGAGGCGGCGGGCAATGGCGCGGGGTTCGCCCTGTTGCCCGAGGTGTGCAATTGCGTCTCCACCTCGCGAAGCCATCAAAACGAGGTGCTGGCGCTGGAGGAGGAGGACCGGACCCTCAAAGGCCTGCGCGCCGAGGCGCAAGCTTTGGGAATTTGGCTATTGATCGGCTCGCTCGGGGTGAAAACCCGCGATGCGGACGGGCGATTTGCCAACCGCTCCTTCGTCATCGCCCCCGATGGCAGCATCAAGGCGCGCTATGACAAGCTGCATATGTTTGATGTGCAGGTCAGCGAGACCGAGACTTTCCGCGAAAGCGACGGATACCGTCCGGGCGATCATGCGCAAATATGCCAAACGCCTTTTGGCGCGCTGGGCCTGTCGGTGTGCTACGATCTGCGCTTTGCCTATCTGTATCGCGCCCTAGCCAAGGCGGGCGCGCAGATATTGACCGTGCCTGCGGCGTTTTCCCCCGTGACCGGCGCGGCGCATTGGGAGCCTTTGCTGCGCGCGCGCGCCATCGAGACGGGCTGTTATATTCTGGCTCCTGCGCAAACCGGCGCCCATGACCTCAGCCGCGGCAAGCCGCGCCGCACCTATGGCCATGCGATGGCGGTGGCTCCGTGGGGCGAGGTCTTGCTGGATATGGGGGCGGATGCGGGCATCGGATATGTCGATCTGTCGCTCGATGAGGTGCGGCGCGCCCGCGCGCGGGTGCCCGCCTTGGATCACGATCGCGCCTTTCGCGGGCCTTGACGCACGAGATCAGGGCCTTAAAGCAGTAAGAGCTATGACCGATACCACCGCAAATGCCCTCGCCGTCGCTTTGTTCAGCGAAATCCTGACCGCCGATCAATTGGTGCGCAACCGGCTCAGCCGCGTTCTGCCCAAGGGGATGGAGATCTCGCATTTTTCGGTGTTGAACCATCTGGCCCATGCGGGTGCCGAGCGCAGCCCCGCGCAATTGGCCAAGACGTTCCATGTCACCCGCGGCGCGATGACCAATACGCTGAGCAAACTGGAATGGGCGGGCTATGTCCACATCCGCCCCGATTGGGATGATGCGCGCCGCAAGATGGTCGCGATCAGCCCCGCAGGCCGCCAAGCGCGCGAGGCGGCATTGGCGGCGATTTCTCCGATGATTTCGGATTTGGTCAGCGAGATCGGCGACGAAAAAGTCCGCGCCGTCCTGCCTATCCTGCGCGAGCTGCGCGCCAAGCTTGAGGACGAGTGATTACGCGTTCGGTTTCACGCTGGCGGTGACGTAATTGACGCTCAAATCGCGATCCGACAAAGACCACTTCCACGTGATTGGGTTGAACACAAAGCCCTTGCGATCCACGGGGCGCAGGCCTGCGGTTTCGATCAAGCCGTAAAGCTCGTCCGGCGTGATGAACTTGCGCCACTCATGGGTGCCTTTTGGCAGCCAGCGCATGATCACCTCGGCCCCGACGATGGCCACGGCGAAGCTTTTGGGATTGCGGTTGATGGTCGAGCATATCATCAATCCCCCCGGTTTGAGCAGCATCTGGCAGGCGGTCGTATAGGCTTGCGGATCGGAGACATGTTCGACCACCTCCATGTTGAGAACCACGTCGAATTGCTCGCCATCCTCGGCCAAGGATTCGGCGGTGACATTGCGGTAATCGATGGTCAGCCCCGAGGCTTCGGCATGGACCTGCGCGACGGGGATATTGCCCGCCGCCGCATCGGCGCCGACGACCGTCGCGCCAAGGCGCGCCATGGGTTCGGACAAAAGCCCGCCGCCACATCCGATGTCGAGAATGCGCAGGCCCTCGAACGGGCGCGGGCGGTCCAGATCGCGGCCAAATTCGGCGGCGATTTGCGAGGTGATGTAATCCAATCGGCAGGGGTTGAGCATATGCAGCGGCTTGAACTTGCCATTCGGGTCCCACCATTCGGCGGCCATGGCTTCGAATTTGGCGACTTCTGCGGGATCGACGGTGTTTTGGGCGGTTTGCATTTTGCTCTCCCTGTGCTCTTCTGGGGGTGTCGCGGGCGCTGGTGCGTCGGACTTTGAGATCTATATAGGGCAGTCATGGACAGAATCTCAGGCCAAAAGAGCGCAGTGCAATATTTATACCCGCCGATCGACCCGTTCGATCAGCGGATGCTCGATGTGGGTGAGGGGCATAGTATTTATGTCGAGCAATCGGGCAATCCCGAAGGGCGCCCTGTTGTGGTGCTTCACGGCGGTCCGGGCGGCGGGTGCAGCCCTGCGATGCGGCGTTATTTCGATCCCGAGGTTTACCGCGTGGTTTTGTTTGATCAACGCGGCTGCGGGCGGTCAAAGCCCTATGCGAGCGTGACCGACAACAGCACATGGCACCTTGTGCGCGATATCGAAATGATCCGCGCGGCTTTGGGCATCGATGCGTGGGTGGTGTTCGGCGGCAGTTGGGGCGCGACCTTGTCGCTCATATACGCGCAAACCCATCCCGAGCGGGCACAACATCTGGTGCTGCGCGGGGTGTTCATGATGACCAAGGCCGAGCTGGATTGGTTCTACGGCGGCGGCGCGGGGCAATTTTGGCCCGACACATGGGACCGGTTTTGCGCCCCCATACCCGAGGATGAGCGCGGCGATATGATTGCCGCCTATCACAAGCGGTTGTTTAGCGGCAATCGCATGGAAGAGGTGAAATACGGCAAGGCGTGGGCGGCATGGGAGAACGCGTTGGCCTCGGTGCAGTCAACGGGATATGGCGGCGAGAGCGCGGGCGAATACGCGCGGGCCTTCAGCCGTCTGGAGAATCACTATTTCACCCATGCGGGATGGCTCGACGAAGATGGGCACATCATGAAGAAGATGGGCCGCATTTCTCACATTCCCGCACATATCGTGCAGGGTCGCTATGATATGATTTGCCCGCCGGTGACAGCTTACCGTCTGGCCGAGGCATGGCCGCGCGCCGAATTGCGCATGGTGCCGGTGGCAGGTCATGCGTTGTCAGAGGCGGGAATTTCCGCAGAATTGGTGCGAATCATGGACCGTCTGGCATTGTCCGGCGGCCCAAAGGCAAAGGGGTAGGGCGCGATATGGCAGGCAAGGGCAGCGGGTTTTGGAACTTTATGGCGCCGCGCTACGCGCGCTCGAAGATCAGCGATGAGGCCACATATCAGCGCAAGATCGACGAGACGCGCGCGATTTTGCATAACGGAATGCGTGTGCTTGAAATCGGATGCGGCACCGGCACGACGGCGGTTGGCCATGCGCCCTATGTGCGCTCGATCTTGGGCGTCGATTTCTCCGAGAAGATGATCGAGATCGCGCGGGCGCGTGCGGCAGAGGCCGGCGTCGAGAATGCGCGCTTTGAGGTTGGATCGGCCAGCACACTCAAGGCGCAGCCCGCCAGTTTCGAGGCGATACTGGCGCTCAATGTGCTGCATCTTTTGCCCGACTACGCGCAGGTGATCGAAAAGGCCTATATGATGCTGCCCCCTGGCGGGTATTTTATCTCGTCCACGGCCTGCCTTGGCAAAGGGTTCACGCCGGTCAAATTGCTGCTTGCGGTGTTGGCGCCTTTGGGGATTTTGCCCAAGGTCCAATATATATCGCAAGACGAGCTTTTGGCGGTGATGCGCACGGCGGGTTTCGAGGTAATATCGTCATGGACCCCTCCGGCCAAAATGGCGGCGACCTTTGTGATCGCGCGGCGGCCCTCGGCGGCCTATTGAGCCGCCAAGGCGCGCGCGCCGACAAAAGCCTTGCACATGCGGCATCATCGGCCTATATCGCTCTCAACAGCGGCGCTTTGAGAGATTGAGGCTCCACCGAGAACGATCAACGGGCCGCGCGCCCGTTTTTTTGTGCCTGTCTTTGATTTGGACAATATGCGGGGCCGCGTGTCGATACGATCCCCGCATGGGGCGCAACCGATAGGACCACTAAGGCCGATATGAGTAACGATCTGATTGCCAAAGCTGCGATGGACCGGCGTCTTGCCGAGATCATCACCCCCGTGATCGAAGACATGGGGTATGAGTTGGTGCGCGTGCGCCTGATGAGCGGCAAGACAAACACGTTGCAAATCATGGCCGATAAACCCGAAGGCGGGATCGAGGTCGATGATTGCGCGAAAATTTCCACGGCGCTGGGCGCGACTTTGGATGTCGAGGATCCGATTTCGGACGAATATGTTCTGGAGGTCTCCAGCCCCGGTATCGACCGCCCGCTGACGCGGCTCAAAGATTTCGACATGTTCGAAGGCTATGAGGCCAAATTGGAAACGGGCGAATTGATCGACGGGCGCCGCCGCTTCAAAGGCGTGCTGGCGGGGATCGAGGGCGACGAGGTTCTGATCAACCTCGAAGAGGGCAAGGAAACCGTGACCGTCGGCCTGCAATTCGATTGGTTGACCGATGCGAAACTGGTCCTGACCGATGATTTGATCAAAGAGATGCTGCGCCAACGCAAGGCGGCGGGCGTATTGAATGAAGAGGGTTTCGACGAGATCGAGACCGAAACAGACACCAACGAAGAGTAACGCCGCCAAGGCGCATGTTCCGAGGAGAACCTGAGAATGGCAATTACATCTGCAAACCAGCTTGAGCTGCTGCAAACGGCCGAGGCGGTTGCCCGCGAAAAGATGATCGATCCCGGTTTGGTGGTCGAGGCGATGGAAGAGAGCCTCGCGCGCGCGGCCAAGAGCCGTTACGGCTCGGAGATGGACATTCGGGTCAGCATCGACCGCAAGACGGGCCGCGCGACGTTTACCCGTGTGCGCACCGTGGTCGAGGATGAAGAGCTTGAGAACTACCAATCCGAGCTGACGGTCGAGCAGGCCAAGCAATATATGGAAAACCCTGCTGTCGGCGATACGTTCGTCGAAGAAGTGCCGCCCGTTGAAATGGGCCGGATCGCGGCGCAATCGGCCAAGCAGGTGATCTTGCAAAAGGTCCGCGAAGCCGAGCGCGATCGCCAGTTTGAAGAATTCAAAGACCGCGCAGGCACCATCATAAACGGTGTGGTCAAGCGCGAGGAATACGGCAACGTCATCGTCGATGTGGGCCGCGGCGAAGGCATCTTGCGCCGCAACGAGAAGATCGGCCGCGAAAGCTATCGCCCGAACGACCGTGTGCGGTGCTTTATCAAGGACGTGCGCCGCGAAGCGCGCGGCCCGCAGATTTTCCTGTCGCGCACCGCGCCCGAGTTCATGGCCGAGCTGTTCAAGATGGAGGTGCCAGAAATCTATGACGGCATCATCGAAATCAAAGCCGTTGCCCGTGATCCTGGGTCGCGCGCGAAAATCGCCGTGATCTCTTACGACAGCGGCATCGACCCCGTTGGCGCCTGCGTCGGTATGCGCGGCAGCCGCGTGCAGGCCGTTGTCAACGAGCTTCAGGGCGAGAAAATCGATATTATCCCGTGGAATGAAGATCAGCCGACCTTCCTCGTGAATGCGCTTCAACCCGCCGAGGTGACCAAAGTGGTTCTCGACGAGGAAGCCGAGCGCATTGAAGTGGTTGTGCCCGATGAGCAATTGTCGCTCGCCATCGGTCGCCGCGGCCAGAACGTGCGTCTTGCCTCGCAACTGACCGGCCTTGATATCGATATCATGACCGAATCCGAGGAATCCGAGCGCCGCCAGAAAGAATTTGAAATTCGCACCAAGCTCTTCATGGATGCATTGGATGTGGACGAATTCTTTGCGCAGCTTCTGGTCGCCGAAGGCTTCACCAACCTCGAAGAGGTCGGTTATGTCGAACTGGACGAGCTTTTGGTCATCGACGGCGTGGACGAAGATACCGCAAAAGAATTGCAGACCCGTGCGCGTGAAACGCTCGAAGCTGCGGCAAAGGCCGCTTTGGCCCATGCCCGCGAGCTTGGAGTCGAGGATAGCCTTATTGAATTCGAAGGTCTGACACCCCAGATGGTGGAAGCATTGGCCGAAGATGGCGTGAAAACGCTCGAAGATTTCGCCACATGCGCGGATTGGGAATTGGCCGGCGGTTGGACGACCGAAGGCGGCGAGCGCATCAAGGACGATGGTTTGCTCGAAAAATTCGACGTCAGCCTCGAAGAAGCGCAAAACATGGTCATGACCGCGCGCGTCTTGCTGGGTTGGGTCGACCCGACCGAGCTTGAGGCCTCTGAGGACGAGGGTGCCGAAGACGAGGGTGCCGCGGAAGAGGAGGCCGAGGCCTAAGGGTCTCGGGTCTGGAGCCGCCGATGGGTCGAGCCGGTGCAGAAAAATCCCGCGAGGACGGGCCGGAGCGCAAGTGCATTGCCACGGGCGAAGCGCATCCTACCTCTGAGCTGATCCGCTTTGTTGTGGGGCCGGACGGGCAAATCGTGGCGGATATCATGGGCAAACTGCCCGGGCGTGGTATTTGGGTCCGTGCGACCCGTGAGGCGCTCGACTTGGCTGTGCAAAAAGGGCTGTTCGCCCGTGCGGCCAAGCAGACGGTGCAGGTGCCCGATGATTTGGTCGCCAAGATCGAGGCGCAATTGGCGCGGCGGATTATCGATCTCGTTAGCCTTGCCCGCAAGGGCGGCCATGCGGTTTCGGGCTACGAGAAGGTCAAGGACTGGCTCTATAAAGACGATGCCAAAGTGCTCTTGCAGGCCTCTGATGGCTCCGAGCGCGGTAAGTCGAAACTGAGCACGCCCGAGGGCGGAAAATTCATTGGATGGCTGACAGCGGATGAGCTGGGTCAGGCATTCGGGCGCGAAACCACGATCCACGCTGCACTGGCGGCTGGTGGTTTGGCGCAACGTGTTGTAGAGGAAGCGGCAAGGCTGAAAGGCCTGCGCGTTTCGGACGGCGGGAAGGCTCGCCGAAAAGGGAAGTAGACCACATGAGCGACGACAACGACGGCAAAAAGACTTTGGGTGTACGTGGTGGCCCGCGCGCGGGCAATGTGAAGCAAAGCTTCAGCCACGGGCGGACCAAGAATGTCGTGGTGGAAACCAAGCGCAAGCGCGTTGTGGTGCCCAAACCGGGCGGCGCAAAGCCGGGCGCGGGCGGCAATCCGGCCTTGGGCGACCCGTCCAAACGGCCTGCCGGGATATCCGACGCGGAGATGGAGCGCCGTTTGAAGGCGCTGCAAGCGGCGAAAGCGCGCGAGGCGGATGATGCTGCGCAGCGCGAAGCCGATGAAAAGGCACGCGAGGAAGAGCGCCAGCGTCGCCGCGAAGAGGCCGAGGCCAAAGAGCGCGAAGAGCGTGAACGTGAAAATGCGTTGAAGGCGAAAGCCGAAGAGGACGAGCGGGTCCGGCGTGCTGCGGAAGATGCGGCCAAGGCTGCCGCTGCCGCTGCGGCCAATCCGCCTGCAGGCGAGCCTGCTGCGCCGCGCGCGCAGCGTTCGGCTCCACCTGCTGCGGGCGCCAACACGCGCCGTCCTGCCGAAAATGAAGACCGCCCCAATCGCAACAAAGGCCGTGATGATGGCCGCCGTTCGGGCAAGCTGACATTGAACCAAGCCCTTTCGGGCGGCGAAGGCGGACGTCCGAAGTCCATGGCCGCAATGAAGCGCAAGCAAGAGCGCGCGCGTCAAAAGGCGATGGGCACCCAGGAGCGCGAAAAGGTCGTGCGCGACGTGCAATTGCCCGAAGCAATCGTGGTTTCGGAATTGGCCAACCGTATGGCCGAGCGTGTAGCTGACGTCGTCAAAGCCTTGATGACCAACGGCATGATGGTGACCCAAAACCAAACCATCGACGCGGATACCGCCGAATTGATCATCGAAGAGTTTGGCCACAAAGTTGTGCGCGTCTCTGACTCGGATGTGGAAGACGTGATCAAAGAGATCATCGACAAGGACGAAGATCTGCAACCGCGTCCGCCGGTCATTACGATCATGGGACACGTTGACCACGGTAAAACCTCGCTTCTCGATGCGATCCGCAATGCCAAAGTGGTTGCGGGCGAAGCGGGCGGCATCACGCAACACATCGGTGCCTATCAGGTGAAAACTGATAGCGGTGCACTGCTGAGCTTCCTCGACACACCGGGCCACGCGGCCTTTACGTCGATGCGTTCGCGCGGCGCGCAGGTCACGGATATTGTGGTTCTTGTGGTTGCTGCCGACGATTCGGTGATGCCGCAAACCATTGAGGCCATCAATCACGCGAAAGCGGCCAATGTGCCGATGATCGTGGCGATCAACAAATGCGACAAGCCCGAGGCGGACCCGATGAAGGTGCGCACCGAGCTTTTGCAACATGAGGTGATCGTCGAGGCCATGTCCGGTGAGGTGCAGGATGTCGAAGTCTCTGCGCATACGGGGCAGGGGCTTGATCAACTGCTCGAAGCGATCGCGCTGCAGGCCGAGATCCTTGAATTGAAAGCCAACCCCGACCGCGCCGCACAAGGCGCCGTGATCGAAGCGCAGCTTGACGTCGGCCGTGGCCCTGTCGCGACTGTTCTGGTTCAAACCGGCACCCTGCGCCAAGGCGATATCTTTGTCGTAGGTGAGCAATACGGTAAGGTCCGCGCTTTGATCAACGATCAGGGCGAGCGCGTTCAAGAAGCCGGACCATCGGTTCCTGTCGAGGTGCTTGGCCTCAACGGCACGCCCGAAGCAGGCGATGTATTGAACGTCACCGAAACCGAAGCGCAGGCGCGCGAGATCGCGGAATACCGCGAGAAGGCCGCAAAAGACAAACGCGCGGCGGCCGGCGCGGCTACCACACTCGAGCAGTTGATGAGCAAGGCAAAAGAAGACGAAAGCGTCTCCGAATTGCCGATCCTTGTCAAAGCTGACGTGCAAGGTTCTGCCGAGGCCATCGTTCAGGCGATGGAGAAAATCGGTAATGACGAGGTGCGCGTACGTGTATTGCACTCGGGTGTTGGCGCGATCACCGAAAGCGACATCGGTTTGGCCGAGGCCTCCGGCGCGCCGGTCTTTGGCTTTAACGTGCGGGCCAACGCGCCGGCGCGGGCCAGTGCGAACCAAAAAGGCGTGGAAATCCGGTATTATTCGGTGATCTATGACCTTGTGGATGATGTGAAGGCAGCGGCTTCGGGGCTTTTGAGCGCAGAAATCCGCGAACACTTCATCGGCTATGCGCAGATCAAAGAAGTGTTCAAAGTGACCGGCATCGGCAAAGTGGCGGGCTGTATCGTGACCGAGGGCGTTGCGCGCCGCTCGGCTGGCGTGCGCCTGCTGCGCGACGATGTTGTGATCCACGAGGGCACGCTCAAGACGCTCAAGCGCTTCAAGGACGAAGTCAAAGAAGTGCAGTCGGGCCAAGAGTGCGGCATGGCGTTTGAGAATTACGATGACATTCGCCCCAATGACGTCATCGAGATTTTCGAGCGCGAGGAAGTGACGCGGACCTTGACCTAAGCCTATCGCGTATGCCGCCGGCATGGCGGCGTGGCGGGAGATGGCGAGAGCCTAAAACTGGAAAAAGGGGCTTGGCGAAATGCCGAGCCCCTTTTTCTTTCCCGCTTTGTTGCTGGGGCGGCACATGAAGGGCGCTGCCAGTCCGATCAAAGCCATGCGCTCAGCGCGGGAAGGTCGTATTGTATAATGTGAGGTATTTTGCGGGGCGCGGACGCCCAAGCAAATGATGTGAGTGGTAGTAAACGACCGAGTTAGGCCGCGTCCGAGACAGGTTTACCGGTAAACGTTTTGTCACCAACACGAACTTCGACTTTGCCGTTCGGAAGCGAGCGAACAAAAGTCCCTTGGACAGAGATATAGCTGCCCATAACAATAGTGCGTAGCATTTCGAGTCTCCCCAGTTACGAAATGTAGTGTCCATCGGTTGAGTTAAATTGTCCCTAACTCTACGTCATGGTTAATTGTTACAAATTTAAGAAACAATATGAAGTAGAATATTCACCATATATGCGGAAATATTGTGCAAATTCCCATTGACAGGCGAAAATGCTGTCTCATTTTCTTGCAAATGGAAACAGTGGGTAAATTATAGCCAATCCCGCAAGATGGGAATCAGTGGAATGTCAGCAGGCGGCATCGGGTAATCGCGCAGGTTTTTTGGCGGTACCCATTTGAGCGTCTGGCCTTCTTTTGGGCGCGCAATACCCTCCCATTTGCGGCAGGCAAAGAGCGGCATCAGCAAATGGAAGCTGTCGTAGCTGTGCGATGCAAAGGTCAGCGGAGCGAGGCAAGAGTTCCACGTCTCGATGCCTAGCTCCTCATGAAGCTCGCGGATCAGCGCGGCCTCGGGCGTCTCGCCGTCCTCGACCTTGCCGCCCGGAAACTCCCACAGACCGGCCATGCTTTTGCCTTCAGGGCGTTGGGCGAGCAAAACCCGCCCATCCGCATCGATCAGCGCAACAGCAGAGACCAGCAGAACCGTCATGAGCGATAATCGGCGTTGATGTCGATATATCCATGCGTCAGGTCACAGGTCCAAATCGTGGCCGCTCCGGTGCCGAGGCCGATATCTACGCCAATGCGAATTTCCTCACCCTTCATATGGGCTGCGGCATCGGCCTCTTTGTAATCGGGGTGCACCCAACCGTTCTCGGCGACGCGCACTTCGCCAAAGGTAATACCGAGCAGATCGCGGTCGGCAGCGGCACCGGATTTGCCAACGGCCATGACGATCCGGCCCCAATTGGGGTCTTCGCCCGCGATGGCGGTTTTGACCAAGGGAGAGTTTGCGATTGCCAAAGCATGCGTGCGCGCATCGGCATCTGTTGCGGCGCTGCGCACGGTGATTTCGACGAACTTCGTGGCGCCTTCACCATCGCGGATCACCTGATGGGCGAGATCGAGCATCACACCATGCAGGGCGGCGGCAAACCCCTCATCGCCCGTGACATCGACGCCCGATGCGCCGGTTGCGCAGGCGATCAATGTGTCAGAGGTCGATGTGTCGCTGTCCACAGTGATGCAATTGAATGTGCTGTCGGTGTGGGCCGAGACCAGCGATTGAAAGGCGCCTTGGTCAATCTTTGCATCGGTGAAGAGATAGACCAGCATCGTCGCCATATCCGGCGCGATCATGCCCGAACCTTTGGCAATACCCGCGATTTTCACGGCTTTGCCGCCGATCTGGACCTCGGCGCTTGCGCCTTTCGGGAAGGTGTCTGTGGTCATGATCGCGCGGGCGGCGGGTTCGATCGCGCTGGCGTCCAGACTGTCCTTCAATTCTGCAATCTTTGCGGTGATACGCGCGTCGGGCAATACCTCGCCGATGACGCCGGTCGAAGATGAAAAGACGCGCGCCTCAGGCAGGCCCATCATATCCGCAACCGCAGTGGTCACGGCCTTTGCGGCCTTGCGGCCATTGCTGCCGGTAAAGGCATTGGCATTGCCCGAATTGACGATAATTGCCGCACCTGCGTCATTCGCGCCGCCGATTTTTTCTTGGCAATCGAGAACCGCCGCAGAGCGGGTTGCAGAGCGGGTGAAAGTGCCCGCAATCGCCGTTCCGGGGATCAATTCGGCGAGCATCACATCGGTGCGCCCTTGGTAACGCACGCCGGCTTGCGCCGTTGCGAAACGCACGCCGTCAATTTGCGGAAGTTGCGGAAAATGCGCGGGGGCCAGCGGCGATTGCTTGGTAATTTTCGCCATTTTATTGCTCCATGAAATCCGGACGTGCCAGAACCGAAGGATCGATCTGGGTTTCTGCGCTGCGGTCGATGTCGGCCTCGCTGGTGAGGTCCTGAATGCGGCCCTCCACGACTTTCTGACGGATCATATCCTCAAGCTCTGCGCGCACTTCTTCAAGGCTCGGCGCATCTGCAAACCGCTTTTGGTTCAATTTGATCACATGCCAGCCGAACTGCGTTTGCACAGGTCCGGATATATCGCCTTCACTTAGCTCTTTAACCGCATCCTCAAAGGGTTTTACCATCATGCCCGCGCCAAACCAATTGAGCGCGCCGCCGTTGGGACCCGAGGGGCCGGTGGACTTTTCTTTTGCAAGGGCGGCGAAATCCGCGCCGCTGTTGAGCTCTTCGATCAAGGCTTGCGCCGCCTCTTCGGTTTCGACGAGGATATGCGAGGCGTTGTATTCGGGCGCCGGATCGGCATTGCCGTAGGCCTCTTCATAGGCGGCTTTGACGTCGGCTTCGGTTGCCGCACCCGCCAAAAGCCGGTCGATCACTTCGGAAGCCAGAAGCGAGCGCTTTTGATTTTGCAAAACGATGCCGATATAGGCGGGCTCGGGTCCATCAAAGGATTGCGACAGGACGGTTTGCTGCACCAGCTGGTCCAAAATTCCCGAAAACAGAACCTCGTCGGGCAGTTGCTTGTATTGCTCTGGCAGGTTGGACCGCGCAATCGCCATCTGGCCAAGGGTGATGTCTTCGCCATTGACCGTGGCAACAACGGTTGCGGGGCTCAGGTCTTCGGCGCGGCTTGGTGCGGCCCATGCCAGTGCCACCGCGAGGGTCGAGGCCGCGACTGCGGACAAAAGGCTGCGGGGGGCAAGACTGAGGGTTCGGTGCATCGTTTGGTCCTTCAAGAGAGGCGGCAAGGCCGCGCGGCGTTGACACGGGTTTAGCGGGCCCTTACATCGCCTTGTGAACAAGGCCAAGAGCACACTTTGCACTGTTGTAGGGTGGGGCGCGAAACGGGGCAAGCACCCATAGGCCACAATGTCGTCAATGACCGGAACGGATAGAGAATGCTGGGACTCGGAACAATCGCCAAAAAGGTTTTCGGCACGCCGAATGACCGTAAAATCAAGGCGACGCGCCCGATTGTAGAGAAGATCAACGCGCTCGAGCCCGAGTTTGAAAAACTCGCCGACGAAGAGATCATCGCCAAGACCCGCGAGCTGTCGGACCGTGCGAAAGGCGGCGAGAGCCTTGAAGCATTGTTGCCCGAAGCCTTTGCCAATTGCCGCGAAGCGGCGCGCCGCGCCTTGGGTCTGCGGGCCTTTGACACACAGCTGATGGGCGGCATTTTCCTGCACCAAGGCAACATTGCCGAGATGAAGACCGGCGAGGGTAAAACCCTTGTGGCGACTTTCCCGTCCTATTTGAACGCGCTGACCGGCAAGGGTGTCCACATCGTGACGGTCAACGATTACCTTGCCAAGCGCGATGCCGAATGGATGAGCAAAGTCTACGGCGCCTTGGGCTTGACCACCGGTGTGGTTTATCCCGGCCAGCCCGAGCATGAGAAACAAGAGGCTTACGGCGCCGATGTGACCTATGCGACCAACAACGAGCTTGGCTTTGACTACCTGCGCGACAACATGAAATCGGAACTGTCGCAGATGTTCCAACGCGGGCATAATTTCGCCGTGGTCGATGAGGTCGATAGCATCTTGATCGACGAGGCGCGCACGCCGCTGATCATCTCCGGCCCTTCCGAGGATCGCTCCGAGCTCTATCAAACCATTAACACGGTGATCCCCGAATTGACGGATGACCACTATTCGATTGATGAGAAAACCCGCTCGGTGACCTATACCGAGGAGGGCAACGACTTCCTCGAAAACCTGCTTTTGTCGCGCGAGTTGCTCGAAGAGGGCACGACGCTTTATGACGCCGAAAACACCACCGTGGTGCACCACGTCAACCAAGCCCTGCGCGCGCATAAATTGTTCAACCGCGACAAGGATTACATCGTGCGCGGCGAAGAGGTCGTTCTGATCGACGAGTTCACCGGCCGGATGATGCCCGGACGGCGGTTGTCCGAAGGTTTGCACCAAGCGATCGAGGCCAAAGAGGGCGTCGCCATCCAGCCCGAAAACACCACGCTCGCGCAGGTGACATTCCAAAACTATTTCCGCCTCTATGACACCTTGTCGGGCATGACTGGCACGGCGACCACCGAGGCCGAGGAATTTTCCGAGATCTACGGGCTGGGCGTGGTCGAAGTGCCGACCAACCGTCCGATCCAGCGTGTCGATGAAGACGACGCCGTTTACCGCACCGCCCGCGAAAAATACGCCGCCATCGTCGAGACGATCAAAGAGGCAACGGCCAAGGGGCAACCGATTTTGGTCGGCACAACCTCCATCGAGAAATCCGAAGCCCTGTCGCAGATGCTGGAAACAGCAGGGATCAAGCATGACGTTTTGAACGCGCGCCAGCACGAGCGCGAGGCGCAGATTGTTGCCGATGCGGGCAAATTCGGCGCGGTGACGATTGCGACCAATATGGCGGGCCGCGGGACCGATATCCAACTTGGCGGCAACGTCGAGATGAAGGTGCTGGAAGCTCTGGAGGCCGATCCCGAGGCGCATCCCGACCAGATCCGCGCGCGGATCGAGGCCGAGCACGCCGATGAGAAACAAAAGGTTCTCGACGCTGGCGGGCTTTTTGTTCTGGCCACCGAGCGCCACGAAAGCCGCCGCATCGACAACCAGTTGCGCGGTCGTTCGGGCCGTCAGGGCGATCCGGGGCGTTCGTCCTTCTACCTCTCGCTCGAAGATGATCTGATGCGGATTTTCGGCTCCGAGCGCTTGGAAAAAGTGCTCTCGTCGCTGGGCATGAAAGAGGGCGAGGCGATTGTGCACCCATGGGTGAACAAATCCCTCGAGCGCGCGCAGGCCAAAGTCGAAGGGCGCAACTTTGACATCCGCAAGCAGCTTTTGAAATTCGATGACGTGATGAACGAGCAACGTAAGGTGATCTTTGCGCAGCGCCGCGAGATCATGGAAGCCGAAGACCTGTCGGAAATCGCCGAGGATATGCGCGAGCAGGTCATCGACGATATGGTCGAAGAGTTCATGCCGCCGAAAACCTACGCCGACCAGTGGAACACCGAAGGGCTTTATGCCGCTGTGATCGAGCGGCTGAACCTTGATCTGCCCGTGATCGAATGGGCCGCCGAAGAGGGCGTGGACGACGAAGAAATCGCCGAACGTCTCGAGAAGGCCACGGCCGAGCAAATGGCCGCCAAGGCCGAGAAATTCGGCCCCGAAAATATGCGGATGATCGAGAAGCAGATTTTGCTGCAAACGATTGACGGCAAATGGCGCGAGCATCTTTTGACGCTTGAGCATCTGCGCTCGGTGGTGAACTTCCGCGCTTATGCGCAGCGCGATCCGTTGAACGAATACAAGAACGAAGCCTTCCAACTCTTCGAGATGATGCTCGACAGTCTGCGCGAAGACGTCACCCAGCGGTTGGCGCGTGTGGAGCCGATGAGCGAAGAGCAGCAGCAGCAGATGCTGGCGCAGATCGCCCAGCAGCAGGCACAGCTCCAAGCCGCGGCTGATGGTGCGCAGGCCGACGCCGGTGGGGCCGCGCCTGAGGGCGCAGCAGCCGAGGGTTTCGACGAGAATGACCGCGCCACTTGGGGCAATCCGGGGCGCAATGATCCGTGTCCTTGCGGGTCGGGCAACAAATTCAAACATTGCCACGGCAAGCTCGCCTAAGCCGCCTTTCGCCAAGAATAGACCGTCCCGATCTTATTGTTCGGGACGGTTTTTGCGTCGGTGACCCGTGCGCAATCCGCGTTCGGCCTGCCTTAACATTGCCTGAATGACTCCCCCCGCGCGCCACACGCGGGTCTCTTTTCGCGCCGATACTTGGTCTCGACAAGAGTGGGCTCGTGGAGGGCGATATGATCAACGTGAAACGCTATGTAATGGCCGGAGGCACCTTTGCCGCTGCATTGGGCATCGGTTTTGTGATGCAAAACGGAAGCGCGCAGGCGCCTGCCGGTGTTCCGCAGGTCGTCGCGCAGTCCTTGGTTCCCAAAGGCCCGGCGCCGCAATCCCAAGCGCTCGAAATCGAAGGGATTACGCATACTGCGGCCTTGGCGCCTAAACCGATTTCCGGGGCCTCCGCGATCAAAGCCACGGCCGCGCAGGACAAGATGGCCTTGCCGGACATGCCGCAACTGCGCCATGCAACATTGCGCGATACGCCCGTCGGCGCCTTGCCCCAAGACGAGCCAGCGCCGAGCTTTGGCTGCGAGGTCACAATGACCGCAGAGCCGACAGCCGCCGCGATGGTTGACTTGGCGCTGGACGCGCCTTGCCTCGGGAATGCGCGCCTTACGATCCACCACAGCGGCTTGATGTTCACGCAAGTGACGTCAGACGACGGCAAGCTGTCGATCACGGTTCCGGCCTTGGCGGAGGATGCGGTTTTCATCGCGGCCTTTGCCAGCGGTGAGGGCGCCGTGGCCAATACAGAAGTCTCCTCCTTGGCCTTCTACGACCGTGTGGCGGTGCAGTGGAAAGGCGACAGCGGATTGCAAATCCATGCCCGCGAATATGACGCCGACTACGGTGGCGAAGGACATGTATGGGCCGAGCGCGCCCGCGATATGGCGGCGGCGGCACGCGGGATCGGCGGGTTTATCACGCCGCTTGGCGATAGCACAGCGGCAGAGCCGTCCTTGGCCGAAGTCTATACTTTCCCCACCGGCACGGCAACGCTTGAGGGTGAAGTGGCGCTGAGCGTCGAAGCCGAGGTCACCACCGCGAATTGCGGACGTGAGGTTGACGCACAGACGATGCAAACCGGCGCAGGCGGCCCGCTTAAAGTGCATGATCTGACGCTACAGATGCCCGCTTGCGATGCGGTTGGCGATTTTCTGGTCTTGCGCAGCCTGCTCAACGATCTGACTGTCGCGCGCAACTGATTGCAGCCCGTTTCAATAAAAAACGCGCGGTCCCGAGCGGGCCGCGCGTTTTGCGTTTGTGCGCAAATAGGGGTTAGAGACGCTCGATCGCCAATGCGATGCCCTGACCGCCGCCGATGCACATGGTGATCAAGGCCTTGCTTCCGCCGATCCGCTCCAATTCATATAGAGCCTTAACGGTGATGATTGCGCCAGTGGCCCCCACGGGATGGCCAAGAGCGACTGCGCCGCCATTCGGGTTGACCTTGGCCGGATCAAGGCCAAGGCCCTTGTTTACCGCCAGTGCCTGCGCGGCAAAGGCTTCGTTGCTTTCGATCACGTCGAAGTCGGAAATGCTCATGCCGGTGCGTTTCAAAAGGCTTTCGACCGCTGGGATCGGCCCGATTCCCATGACCTCGGGGCGCACGCCGGAATGGGCGTAACCGATGATGCGCGCGAGCGGCTTGAGGCCTGCCTTTTCGGCGGCCTCTGCACGCGCGAGAACCAATGCCGCCGCACCGTCATTGAGGCCCGAGGCATTGCCCGCCGTGACGCTGCCGTCTTTTTTGAAGGCGGGGCGCAGGCCTGCGAGAGCCTCGGCCGATGTTGCTTTGGGGTGCTCGTCCACCTCAAAGGCCACCATCTCGCGTTTGACCTTTACCTCGACGGGGGTGATTTGCTCTTTGAAATATCCCGCCGCAATCGCCGCTGCGGCGCGCTTTTGACTTTCCAAGGCAAAGGCGTCCTGCGCTTCGCGGCTGATGTCATGTTCGGCCGAGACGTTTTCGGCTGTTACGCCCATATGGCCGCTGCCAAAGGGGCAATTCAGCGTGCCCAGAAGCATATCCAAGGTGCGGATATCGCCCATTTTCGCGCCCCAACGTTGATCTGGCACGATATAGGGCGCGCGGCTCATGCTTTCGGCGCCGCCCGCAAGGCCGAAGTCCGCATCGCCCATGAACAATGATTGATAGACCGACACAATCGCTTGTGCGCCCGATCCGCACAGGCGGTTCACGTTCATCGCCGGAACCGTGTCGGGGATGCCGGCTTCCATGGCGGACACGCGGCTGACATACATGTCGCGCGGTTCGGTGTTGATGACGTTGCCATAGACCACATGGCCGATCTGTCCGCCCTCAACGCCCGCGCGCTCCAATGCGGCGCGCGCGACGGTCGCGCCGAGTGTCGTGGTTGGCGTTCCGGCAAGTGCGCCGCCGAATGTTCCGATCGCAGTGCGCGCGCCGGACAGAATGACGATATCTGACATGGGTGGTCCTCCATTTTCCCGTTTGAGCGCATTATGCTTGGCTTCTTTCGGGCTGTCATAAAAACCTACCGTCATGACCAGCATGCGCGCGGCGCGGTTCCTTCGCATTGATCGGGGCGCGATGACGCGATCTGGCTGAAATAGAACCTGAATTACGGGTGTAGGGCCATGCGGCCGGATTTCTCCAAAAGCCAGCACTCGCGCCCCTCAAACACCGCAGGGACCAAGGGGCGACCGTAGGCCGCGCCGCCGTCCAGATCGATGCGATTTCCGAAATGGCGCGCCCTTTGAAGCGCGGTATGCCCGTGCACGACCAGCCACGGATGCGCGCCCTCATGGCTTAGAAACGGCTCGCGTATCCATACAAGGTCATTTTCAACCTGTTGTTCGAGCGGCACGTCGGGCGCGATCCCTGCGTGCACGAACAATAGATCATTCACCACATGGTGGGTTTTGAGCGTTGTCAGAAACTCAACATGTGCCGAGGGCACCGCAGCAAGCGCGCTTTGATGCACCTCGCCATAACGGCGCGCTTCGCTCACTTCGATGCCGTAAGAGGCCAAAGTGGTCGCGCCGCCGATCCGGTCGTGAAACCAGTGCAGCCCGACCATCCAATGCGGATCCCAGCGTGGAACCGGCTCAAGAAACCATTCCATCATCCGGTCATGGTTGCCCTTTAGAAAGGTCCAATCGCGTCCGGCCCGTTTACCGGCAACCAGCCGGTCCAATACGCCGCGACAATCAGGGCCGCGGTCGATGTAATCGCCAAGAAAAACCACCCGCGCACCTGCACCGCCATCGGCCTCAATAAGGGCCAAAGCGCGCTCCAATTGATCAAGATGGCCGTGGATGTCGGGGATGACGTAGATCGGGCGCGCGGTCATATGTTTATCCTTAGAGAGGGCGATCCAAATGAAAACGCCGCCCCTGTCGCAAAACGGGAGCGGCGCAGTAATTGCAATGTTAGAGCCTTACGCGTCGAAAGACAGGGGCTTGATTTGCTTGAACAGGCCCGTGCTCTTGAGCGCTTCGATCACCTTGGCGTCGATCACGCCATCGACATAGAGCAAAGCAATGGCTTCGCCGCCGGTTTTGGCGCGGCCAAGAGTGAAGTTCGCGATATTGACCTCATGCTCGCCCAAAATGCGGCCCAAGGCACCGATGATACCAGGCACATCGTCATTGGTAGTGTATAGCATGTGCTCACCCACTTCGGCGTCGATGTTGATGCCCTTGATCTGGATGAAGCGCGGTTTGCCGTCCGAGAAGACCGTGCCCGCGATCGAACGCGCGCGCTTCGCGGTTTTGATATCGACTTTGATATAACCGTCGAACACGCCTGCGGCGTCTTGCGTGGTTTTCGAGATTTGCACACCGCGCTCTTTGGCGATGACGGGTGCAGAGACCATGTTCACATCGGGGTTCGACGCTTGCATGATGCCCGCAATTGCCGCGCATTCCAGCGCCGAGAGATTCATTTCGGAGGCGACGCCATCATAGGTGATGTTGACCTCTTCGATCGGCTCGTCGGTCAATTGCCCGATGAAGGCACCGAGATGTTCGGCCAGTTTGACCCACGGGCCCATGACCTTGGCTTCTTCGGCGGTGATCGACGGGGTGTTGAGCGCGTTGGACACGGCGCCTGTCAGCAGGTAGTCGGCCATTTGCTCGGCCACTTGCAGGGCGACGTTCTCTTGGGCTTCGGTGGTTGCCGCGCCAAGGTGCGGGGTGCAAACGACGTTGGGCAGACCAAAGAGCGGGTTCTCGGTTGCGGGCTCTTCGGAGAAGACATCGAAACCGGCGCCGGCCACATGGCCCGATTTGATCAGCTCGGCCAAGGCCGCCTCATCCACCAGACCGCCGCGGGCACAGTTGATGATGCGCACGCCTTTTTTGGTTTTGGCGAGGTTTTCGGCCGACAGGATGTTGCGGGTGCCATCGGTGAGCGGCACGTGCAGGGTGATGAAATCGGCGCGTTTCAGCAGCTCTTCAAGCTCGACCTTTTCGACGCCCATTTTGTCGGCTTTCTCTTCGCCAAGGTAGGGGTCAAACGCCACGACTTTCATTTTCAGGCCGCGCGCACGGTCGCACACGATGCCGCCGATGTTGCCCGCGCCGATGACGCCAAGGGTTTTGCCGGTCAATTCGACACCCATGAATTTGGACTTTTCCCATTTGCCCGCGTGGGTCGAAGCCGAGGCTTCGGGGATCTGGCGCGCCACGGCGAACATCATCGCAATCGCGTGTTCGGCGGTGGTGATCATGTTGCCGAACGGTGTGTTCATGACGATCACGCCTTTTTTCGACGCGGCCTCTTTGTCGACGTTGTCGGTGCCGATGCCCGCGCGGCCGATGACTTTGAGGTTGTCGGCTTTTTCTATCAAGGCGGCGGTGGCTTTGGTCGCCGAGCGGATCGCGAGGCCGTCATAGTTGCCGATCACTTCGGCAAGCTTGTCCTTGTCTTTGCCCAGTTTGGGTTCGAAATCCACCTCGATGCCGCGATCGCGGAAAATCTGGACGGCGGCTTCGGAGAGGCTGTCGGAAATAAGAACTTTGGGTGCCATGGTTTAAGGCTCCTGTTTTATGCGCAGCGCGCGAAATAAGGGGAGGAGCGGCGCGCCGTAGCGCACCGCGAACAGTCTCTAATCCAGCTTAAAGCGCTGCGATTTCACTCTCGAATGCATATTCCAGCCACGGCAGCATTGCCGCGATATCCGAGGTTTCAACCGTGCCGCCGCACCAGATGCGCAGGCCCGCAGGGGCATCGCGGTAGGCGCCGATATCCAGCGCCACACCTTCGTTTTCCATGCGCTTGGCAACGGCTTTGGCAAAGGTCGCGCCATCGGTGATGCGCTCGTCGGTGAACTTCAGGCAGACCGAGGTGTTCGACGCCGTCGCCGGATCATTGGCGAGGTTGGCGATCCACGGTTTGGCGGCGCAGAAATCATGGATCGCTTGCGCGTTCGCATCGGCGCGGGCGATCAGGCCCTTGAGGCCGCCCACGGATTTCGCCCATTCCAAGGCTTGCAGATAGTCTTCGACCGCCAGCATCGAAGGCGTGTTGATGGTCTCGCCGCGGAAGATACCGTCGATCAATTTGCCGCCTTTGGTCAGGCGGAAGATTTTCGGCAGCGGCCATGCGGGGGTATAGCTTTCGAGGCGTTCCACCGCGCGGGGGCTGAGGATCAACATGCCGTGGGCCGCTTCGCCGCCCAGAACTTTTTGCCAAGAGAAGGTGGTCACATCGAGCTTGTCCCAAGGCAGGTCCATCGCAAAGGCCGCCGATGTGGCGTCGCAGATGGTCAGACCTTCGCGGGTCGCGGGGATCGCATCGCCGTTCGGCACGCGCACGCCCGAGGTGGTGCCGTTCCATGTGAAGACGACATCGGTGTCGAAATCCAGCGTCGCCAGATCAACGATATCGCCGTAATCGGCGGTTTTGACCTCGGCGTCGATCTTGAGTTGCTTGACCACATCGGTGACCCAGCCGGACCCGAAGCTTTCCCATGCGACCATCGTGGCTTTGCGGGCGCCCAAAAGCGACCACATGGCCATTTCCATCGCGCCTGTGTCGGAGGCCGGCACAATGCCGATGTGGTAATCGGCGGGGATGCCCAGAATTTCGCGGGTGTTCTCGATCGCGTCTTTCAGCTTGGCTTTGCCGATGGCTGCGCGGTGCGAACGGCCCAGGGCAGCGTCCGACAAGCGATCCAGAGTAAATACGGGGGGTTTGGCACAGGGGCCGGACGAAAAACGCGGGTTTGCCGGCCGCGTGGCCGGAGCTTCGATAGCCATTGCTGGTATCCTTCCAGATAAGTGCCTCTCGTTGGGGAGAGGTGTCCCGCCGCCGGACATATGCGCGAACGGGGCATCGGGCAATATCCAAAATGACGCAGATTGAAGATAAGGCGTCGCATTGCGGCCTATGGTCATGGGCGGCGCGGCGCGGTATGAGGCGGCAAAGCGGCTCTAACCGCGCCAAATCGGGAGATTTTCAATGTATATTGCCACGCTTCTCACCAATCCCGCCGCGCCCGCATTGGACCGCGCGATGGTCGAAAACCTGCGCAACGCATGGGGCGGGGGCGATGCGATTTGGCTCGCCGTGGGCGAGGCGGCCGAATTTGCGATGGGCGACATCCCTGCGAATCAATGGGATGTTTGGGCCGATCTACAGGCCGCAGGCGTGGATTTGATCGTGCAACCCGCCGAGGGCCGCGTGAAGAAAATGCTGCTGGCCGATATGGACAGCACGATGATCCAGCAAGAGTGCATCGACGAATTGGCCGATGTCGCGGGCGTCGGCGATCATGTCAAAGCGATCACCGCCAAGGCGATGAACGGCGAGCTGGATTTCGAAGGGGCGCTGACCGAACGAGTGGCTTTGCTCAAAGACCTGCCCGAAAGCGTCATCAACGATGTGATCGAGACCCGCATCACTTTCATGCCCGGGGGCAAAGCTTTGCTGGCAACGATGAAGGCGAACGGCGCCTATTGCGCCTTGGTGTCGGGGGGGTTTACCGCTTTTACGGGCCATGTGGCGCAAACGCTGGGCTTTGACGAAAACCGCGCCAATACATTGAACGTCGAGGGCGGCACGTTGACGGGCACGGTCGGTCTGCCGATCCTTGGACGCGAGGCGAAGGTGCAGGCGCTCAAGGAGATTTCCGCGCGGCTCGGCATCGGGCATGACGATGTGATGGCGGTGGGCGACGGGGCCAATGATCTGGGCATGCTCGGCATTGCGGGCAGCGGCGTGGCCCTGCACGCCAAGCCCTCGGTGGCCGCCGAATGCGACATCCGCATCAACCACGGCGATCTGACTGCGCTCTTGTATATCCAAGGCTATGCCAAAACCGAATTTGCGGGCATTTAAGCCATAACTGAGACTGTTTTAGACGGCAGATTCATTCGGTAATCGAACGCGCCCAGCCAATATGCAGGCGGGCGCGTTTTGGGTTTTGGCCTCAGGCTGCGGCGCTGGGCGCATTCAGCTTGGCGCGGGCCTCGCCGATCATCAAAGCGGCGCGCGCGGCCTCGCGGCCCTTCTCGACGAAATGCGCGGTGTAGATCGCTTTGTGGTGTTCGGTTTCCTGAAAATGATGGGGGGTGAGCGAGACCGACAGGACGGGCACGCCGCTGTCCATCGAGGCGCGCATCAACCCGTCGACCACGGCAGAGGCGACGAAATCATGGCGGTAGATGCCCCCGTCGACGACCAAAGCGGCGGCGGCCACGGCGGCATATTTGCCCGTCTCGGCCAGATCGCGCGCCAGTAGCGGCATCTCGAACGCGCCGGGCACGTCGAAGACATCGATTTGGGTCATGGGAATAACTTCGGCAAAACCAGCAAGCGCCTGATCAACGATATCGGCGTGCCAGTTGGCCTTGATAAATGCGTAGCGGGTGTGTGTCATTTGCGTTTCCTCTCTTAGCGTTACACATCACCCAGAGCGAAAGACGACCGTTGAAGCGCCCCAAAAGGCGCGCCAAATGTCGTTCTCTTCCATCCGGACTATGACCGTCGGCTCTGGAGTTGCACCAGATCTGCTGACCCTTCGCGGCAAAACCGCCAAGGCGCTCGCGGGCTTGCGCAGATGCGCTTACCGCCGGTGGGGAATTGCACCCCGCCCTGAGAACATCCCCAATTTGGCAAGGCAGGGCGCAAATGGCAAGAGGGACGCTGGGTCCTCGGGCGCACAGGTGATGTGCAAAGGGCTCAGGGGGTTAGCGCAGGGTCTCGGCGGGGCGCAGGATGCCGGTCTCGATGCCGCGCCAATTGCGGATCGGCGCGTTCATCCGTTTCAGCGTCGCAGGGTGGTTGGCATCGAGCACGCCCAGTTTCACGAGGATCGCCGCGATGGCGCATTCCGCCCCGCGCGTCGATCCGTCCACGACCTTGAGTGCGATGCCCAATCCCTTTTCGGGGACAATGCCGACGTAATAGGCCTCGGCCCCTGTCTTGATCGCCACGCGGCCCTCCATGGCGCGCATAAGCTCGGTGCAGGCGCGACCTTCGCCCGCGACCAGTTCGGGATAGGCGCAGATCGCATCGCGCAGCCGCGCAGCGGCGTTTTCCCGTGTGTTAGAGCCTGTTTTGGCACCGGCAAAGAAGGCCATGGCGCGGGCCATCCCGTGCACCGTGGTGGCGTGATTGGGGGCCGAGCAGCCGTCGATCGCATGTCCGTAGCTGTCCGCGCCGGTGAGATCTTCGAAGGCCTCAAGCGCGGCTTTTTGCACCGGATGGTCGGCTTCTACATACTCCGATCCACCGCCCAGATGGGCGTTCAAGGTCAGGAACCCTGCGTGTTTTCCCGAGCAATTGTTGTGCAGTTGGCAAGCGTTCTCACCTGCGCGGATCAGGCGTTCGGCCTCTGGCACATCGGCGGCGGGTTGCACGCCGCAGCGCAGATCGCTTTCCGATTTGCCAAGATGTGCCAACCAATCGGCAACGCGGCTGGTGTGGATCGCCGCGCCTTGATGCGAGGCGCAGGCAAGCGCCAGATGCGCGGGCGTCAAACCAACCGCATCTGCCGCGCCGCTTTCAATGAGCGGCAGCCCTTGAAGCATCTTTGACGACGAGCGTGGCAAGACGACCGCATGCGGGTCGCCCCATGCCATGACGATCTCGCCTTTCGTGTCGCAGACCACCGCATGCCCCAGATGCACGCTTTCCAAAAACGGACCGCGCCATATCTCGGCAAAGGGAACCGGAGCGCCGGTTTGTGCGGGTGGATTCGGGATTTGAGACTCTGTCATGCGCTGCTCCTGCTCACATCTGTGCGAAAATCCGCCAATTGGTCTTTCGTATGTGGCGGATTTCAGTCTAATATAGCAATGTCGAGAAGAAATCGTCAGGACGCCCGCAAAAAAGCCAATTCAAGGCCGGGTGCAAATGGCATTGAGGTAAGAGACAGCTGGAGGCTGCAAGACATGGTATCACGTATCGCAACGGGTTTGATGCGCGTTGGGTTTTTGGCCGCGGTGGTGGCGGCAGGCCCCGCCTTGGCACAACAAGCAAGCACAAACCAAGTGGCGGCGAAAACCGCATGGAGCGTTTTCGAAGACGCCAACCCCAAAGAATGCTGGGCCGTGTCGGCCCCCACCGAAACCGTCAATACCAAAGACGGCCGCGTTGTTGCGGTGACGCGCAGCGAGATTTTGCTGATGACCTTCTATCGTCCGGGTGCGGGCGTGGACGGTCAGGTGACATTCACCGGCGGCTATCCTTTTGCCAGCGGATCAACGGTCAATATGAACATCGGCGGGACGCAGTTTGAATTGTTCACCGAAGGCGAATGGGCTTGGCCCGCCTCTTCTTCGGACGACAGCAAGATCATCGCCGCGATGAAGCGCGGCGCATCCGCGGTTTTGACTGCGCGTTCGGGACGCGGCACGCAAACCCGCGACGAGTTTTCCTTGTCCGGTTACACCGCTGCCTTGGAAGAGGCCGAAAAGCGCTGCAAGTAAGCGCGGCGCTCTTGATCCGATCACATTTCGCGCCCTGCAGCCCCACTGAAACGGGCGGCGGGGCGTTTTCTTTGGCAAAACCCTTGCGAATCCTGTAAGGCCGCAGCAATCCCAAAAGGAACAGACCCATGACGGCCACGGCTCCGATCACTCAAGACGTTCATACGATCCCGCGCAAATTGCCCGAGGGTCCGGTGAACCTTGTCGGTATGACCCGCGACGTGATGCGCGCCGCCCTGATCGATGCGGGCGTGGCCGAGAAACAGGCCAAGATGCGGGTGGGGCAAATCTGGCAATGGATTTACCAATGGGGCGTGCGCGATTTTGCGGCGATGACCAACCTGTCCAAGGCTCTGCGCGCCGATCTTGCCGAACGGTTTGTGATCGAAATCCCCGAGGTGGTGTCGAAACAGGTGTCCGAGGACGGCACGCGCAAATATCTGGTGCGGATCGCGGGCGGTCATGAGGTCGAGGTGGTCTATATCCCCGAAGAAGATCGCGGCACGCTGTGTGTGTCGAGCCAAGTTGGCTGCACCTTGACCTGTTCGTTCTGTCATACGGGAACGCAAAAACTGGTGCGTAACCTGACTGCAGGCGAGATTGTCGGTCAGGTGATGATGGCGCGCGATGATTTGAACGAATGGCCCGAACCGGGCACCCGCAATGTCGAAGAGGAAAAACGCCTGCTCTCCAACATCGTTTTGATGGGCATGGGCGAGCCTTTGTATAATTTCGACAATGTGCGCGATGCGATGAATATCGTGATGGACCCCGAAGGCATTTGCCTGTCGCGGCGCCGCATCACCCTGTCGACCTCTGGCGTGGTGCCCGAAATTGCCCGCACGGCGCAAGAGATCGGGTGCCTCTTGGCGGTGTCCTTCCATGCGACCACCGACGAGGTGCGCGATACGTTGGTGCCGATCAACAAACGATGGAACATCGAAACGCTTCTGGAGGCGCTGCGCGCCTATCCCAAAGTGTCGAATTCCGAACGGATCACCTTTGAATATGTGATGCTCGACGGGGTGAATGACAGCGATGAGGACGCGCGTCGTCTGGTCAAGCTGATCGAGGGCATTCCCGCCAAGATCAACCTTATACCGTTCAACGAATGGCCCGGATCGCCCTATAAGCGCAGTTCGAACAACCGCATCCGCGCCTTTGCCGATATCGTCCATAAGGCGGGCTATTCCAGCCCCGTGCGCCGCCCGCGCGGCGAGGATATCATGGCCGCCTGCGGGCAGTTGAAATCGGCGACCGAGCGCGCCCGCAAGAGCCGCAAACAGATCGAAGCGGACGCGGGGCTATAGGCGGAAGCGGGCCGAAAACAGGCTCTGTTCCAGCCCGATAGGGCAGTTTACCGACCGGGGATTTCGCCGCGTTTCTCGCCTTTGCCTTCCCAGCCATCAATGGCCGCGATCGCCTCTTCGGCGGTCTCGACAAAGCGGAAAAGCTCCAGATCGTCACGTGCGATGGTGCCCGCTTCGGCGAGGGCTTCCCAATTGATGATGCCTTCCCAAAAGGCGCGGCCAAACAGCAAAAACGGCACCCGCTTCATGCGGCCCGTCTGGATCAGGGTCAGCGCTTCGAACATCTCGTCCAACGTCCCGAAGCCGCCCGGAAAGACACAAACCGCCTCGGCGCGCATTAAAAAATGCATCTTGCGGATGGCGAAATAGTGGAAGTTGAAACACAGGCCCGGGGTGACATATTCGTTGGGCGCTTGCTCATGCGGCAACACGATATTGAGGCCGATGGAATGGCCGCCCGCCTCTGCCGCGCCGCGATTGCCTGCCTCCATCACACCGGGGCCGCCGCCCGTGGCGATGACATGTTCGCGCCCGCCCGTGGCGTTGGAGCGTTCGGTCATCAGATGGGCGAAGCGCTGCGCTTCGGTGTAGAAGGCCGACAGCTTGCCCAAGGTTTCGGTTTTCGCTGTGCCCTTGTTTTCGGGCGTCGGAATGCGCGCGCCGCCGAACAGCACGACGGTGCTTTCGATTTCGGCCTCGTCGAGCATCATCTGCGGCTTCAGCAGTTCCAATTGTAACCGCACGGGACGCAGTTCATCGCGGCACAGGAAATCATCATCGGCAAAGGCCAGACGGTAGGAGGGCGCGCGGGTTTGCGGCGTGTCGGGCACTTCGCGCGCGGTGGTGATGTCGGAATGGGCGTCGCGAAAGGCGCTGTGGCGTGTGTCTTCGGTCATCTGCTCTCTCTTCGGCTGGGCCGCTATGCGGCGCGCGGGTTTGCCAAGGGGTAACGCGTCTGCGGGGCCATGGCCAGATGCGAGTGGCCTTGGGCAATTGCGCCGCGCGGCGCTTATCTCTATAGCCATGCGCAACATAGGTTCAGGAAACGGAGACGCCCCATGTCCAACGCTCAATTGGAAACCGCCATCGAAGCCGCGTGGGACGCGCGCGACACCATCACATCGGCCACCACGGGCGAGACCCGCGAGGCCATCGAAGACACGCTCGCCGCGCTCGACAGCGGCAGCCTGCGCGTGGCCGAAAAGCAATCGGACGGGTCGTGGCATGTGAACCAATGGGCGAAAAAGGCCGTGCTTTTGGGCTTCCGCATCAAGGATATGGAGATGCAGGACGGCGGCCCGCAGGGCTCCGGCTGGTGGGATAAGGTCGACAGCAAATTCAAAGGCTGGGGCGAGGCCGAATGGAAAGCCGCAGGCTTTCGCGCCGTGCCAAATTGCGTTGTGCGCAAATCGGCCTTTATCGCGCCGGGTGTGGTGCTGATGCCGTCTTTCGTGAACCTCGGCGCCTATGTCGATGAGGGCACGATGGTCGACACATGGGCCACCGTGGGGTCCTGCGCACAGATCGGCAAGAACGTGCACCTGTCGGGCGGCGTCGGCATCGGCGGTGTGTTGGAGCCGATGCAGGCCGGCCCGACCATCATTGAAGACAACTGCTTTATCGGCGCGCGCTCCGAAGTGGTCGAAGGCTGCATCGTGCGCGAGGGTTCGGTTTTGGGCATGGGCGTGTTTATCGGCCAGTCGACCAAAATTCTCGACCGCGAGACGGGCGAAGTCTTCTACGGCGAAGTCCCCGCAGGGTCGGTCGTTGTGGCCGGATCGATGCCATCGAAAAACGGCGTGCACCTGTATTGCGCCGTGATCGTGAAACGTGTTGACGCCAAAACCCGTTCGAAAACCTCGATCAACGAATTGCTGCGCGACTGATCTTGTCGGCCAGCGCCGCCATCTGAAACGCCCTTCATTTATGTGAGGGGCGTTTTCTTTTTGGCCCGCGGGCGTTGCGCATCAAGAAACGCACTCACCGCCCGCAAGCTGCGAAACCTTTTGCGGGTTTTATCGGGCGGGAAGCCGTCGTAGGTCGCGCGCATCTGGTTAAAATACTGTTTGCGCGTGTCCCATACCCATTTCAGAAACAACAGATCGAACCTCTCGGGGCAGTTGGCTGGCATGTCGTCGCGGCTGCGCCCTATGTGGCGGATCGTGCGTTTGCAGATCCGCCAAAGCCGCGCCCAAACCGGAATATCAATCCATATGAGCGTATCGCAGCGCGCAATCCGTTCCGGCCATGTCGGCGAGTTTCCCCCTTCGATGATCCACGCGTCTTGCGCATGCGCCTGATGACACAGGCTATCACGCTCGGTTGGATCGCGCGCGACCCAGCCCTCTTGCCAATGGAACCGATCAATATGCACGACAGGCAGGTTAAGGGCCTTGCCCAATTCACGGGCGAGGGTGGATTTGCCCGCCCCTGGTTGGCCGATAATCATGACGCGGCGCATAGTGAGCATTAGCCTTTCGCAGGCTTCACTGGCTTCTCGCCCACCGCGCCGCCTGCGGCTTTCCATCCGGAGAACCCGTCGCTGAGGTGGCTGACGTTGTCCAATCCCATCTCTTGCGCGGCGCGGGCCGACAGGGCCGACCGCCATCCCGAGGCGCAGTAGAATACGAAATGATCGCCGCTTTGAAATTGAGGTTTGGCATAGGGGCTTTCGGGGTCGATCCAGAATTCCAGCATCCCGCGCGGGCAATGGAAGGCACCGGGGATCATGCCCTCGCGCTCCAATTCGCGCGGGTCGCGCAGATCGACGAAGGTCACGCCGTCCGCCCCGTGGCGCGCCAACGTTTCGGCGGCGGGGGCGTGGGTGACGACCTCGTTCGCCTCGGCCACCATATCCTTGATCCGTTTCATCGCGCGCTCCTTCCCTTGACTTCGCGCCCCCGCTCGCGCACCAAGCGGCCAGCGGAGGATCCCCGAATGGTCGACGAAAAACCCAAAAAGCGCAATCGCCAACAGGTTTATACTTTGCTGGTCGAGATCGGCCGCAAGGAAGGCGACGGATTGCCCGATGGGGCGACGGGCGCGGCTTTGATGATCTATGCCTCGGGTATCGACGAGGCCGAGGCCGTGCGCGAAACCGTGGCGATCCTGAAACAGGCCGATACCGCGCCTTTGGATGTGACGGGCTACGGCACGCTCGATGAGCGGCTTGAGGAAGGGCACGATATTTCCGACGAGGAGCGCGCCCTGATGGGCCGTGCCTTGGAGGAAAACTCGGTGATTGTCGCACAGATGACCCCGTTTTTCGAGGATACGCCGCGCGGCGGCTCCGCGACCGAGCATTAGATCTCACCGCCAGAGAATCGCCGGATCGGGAGACGTTTCACGCTCTTCGCCGGCCCGCGCGGCCGCCTGCGCCGCGGGTGATTTCGGTCCTCTCGCCCGCATCTGCGCCTAATTATTAGTCATAGGCCTGTGCCCGCGCTTTTCCTTATGCTGCAGTGCAACAAAGATGTTGCGATACGGCGCGGGCTTGGTAAGGCTGAATTCAACAGGCCCGATTGGCAGATGCCAAAAGGCCCGAATGCCGCAATGGCGCGGCATATTTCCTACACTTGCTCTTGATGGGCTTTGCAGCAACGGCGCTGCGATTTCGCTGACCGCTTTCGCGGTTCGGGAGACCGTTAGTTGCGCCCAATTTTGCGCGCCATTCGTGTCTCCTTTTGATTTCGCTGCGGCGCCGGAGAGGTCCGGCTGCGCGCCCGTCCCACCGGAGACAGATTATGACCCAAGAGAAACAACGCCTTGTGATTGTCGGCAATGGTATGGCCCCTGGCCGGATGCTCGAAGAGCTTTTTGACCGTGCGCCTGATGCCTATGACGTCACGATTTTCAACGCCGAACCGCGCGTGAACTATGACCGGATCATGCTGTCGCCGGTTTTGTCGGGCGAGAAGAGTTTTGACGATATCGTGATCCATGATGACGCTTGGTATGCAGATCACGGCATCACGCTTCATCGCGGCGAAAAGGTCGCGAAAATCGACCGCGCGGCCAAGGTCGTGACCTCCGAGGGCGGGATTTCGGCGTCCTATGACAAGCTGGTCATCGCGACGGGATCGTCGCCTTTTATCATCCCTGTGCCTGGTCACGATCTGCAAGGTGTTCTGGCCTACCGCGATCTGGATGACGTGGACGGGATGTTGGGCGCCTGCGCCAAAGGCGGGCGCGCGGTGGTGATTGGCGGCGGCTTGCTCGGGCTTGAGGCCGCTGCGGGCCTCAAGGCGCAGGGCATGGAGGTGACAGTGTTGCACCTGATGCCGACGCTGATGGAGCGCCAGTTGGATGCGGCGGCGGGGTATTTGCTGCAACGCGAATTGGAAAGTCGCGGCATTGACGTGCGCTGCGGGGCCAATACCAAGGCGATCCACGGTGAGACCTGTGTCGAGGCGGTCGAATTGGAAGACGGCACAATGATCGACGCCTCTTTGGTGGTCATGGCCGTGGGCATCCGCCCCAGCGCCGATTTGGCCAAAGAGGCAGGGCTTGAGGTCGGGCGCGGGATTGTCACCGATGCGGCCTTGCGCACATCGGACCCTGACGTGTTTTCGGTCGGGGAATGCACCGAGGTCGATGGCCGCGTTTACGGCCTTGTCGCGCCGCTCTACACGATGGCCAAGGTCGCGGCAGAGCATCTCACCGGCCCGTCCGAGGCAGCGTTCAAACATGCCGAAACCCCGACCAAATTGAAGGTCACGGGGATCAACCTCTATTCCGTGGGCGAATTTGGCGACGGTGAAGGCACCGAAGATGTGGTGTTGCGCGATGCGATGCGCGGCACTTACAAGCGCGTGATTCTCAAGGATAACAAGGTGATCGGCGCGGTGCTGTATGGCGATGTGGCCGATGGCATGTGGTATAACGAGATGCTCAAATCCGGCGAGGATGTCTCGGATATCCGCGATACGCTGATCTTTGGCCAAGCCTTCCAAGGTGGCGGCGGGGCGGATCCGTTGGCCATCGTCGCAAACCTTGCCGATGACGCGGAAGTTTGCGGCTGCAACGGGATTTGCAAGGGCGATATCGTCAATGCGATCACCGAAAAAGGGCTGACCTCGCTCGACGGTGTGCGCGCCCATACCAAAGCCTCGGCCTCTTGCGGGACCTGCACCGGATTGGTCGAAGATCTGATGACGCTGACGCTTGGCGATGATTTCGCGGCGGGCGCTCCGGCGGGAATGTGCGGCTGCACAACCCATAGCCACGGCGATGTACGCCGCTTGATCCTCGCCAAGGAATTGAAGAGCATCCCCGAGGTGATTCAGGAGCTGGAATGGTCAACGCCCGAGGGCTGCGCCAAATGCCGCCCTGCGCTGAATTACTATCTCGTTTGCGATTGGCCCGGTGAATACGTCGATGACATGCAGTCGCGGTTCATCAACGAGCGCGTCCATGCCAACATCCAAAAAGACGGCACCTATAGCGTCGTGCCGCGCATGTTCGGCGGGATCACCACGCCCGACGAATTGCGCGCCATTGCCGACGTGGCCGACAAATTCGATATCCCGACCGTCAAAGTCACCGGCGGCCAACGGATCGATTTGCTCGGCGTGAAGAAAGAAGACCTGATCCCAGTTTGGGACGATCTGAATAAAGCGGGTATGATTTCGGGCGCGGCCTATGCCAAGGGTTTGCGCACGGTGAAAACCTGTGTCGGGTCGGATTGGTGCCGCTTTGGCACGCAAGATAGCACCGGTTTGGGCGTCAAGCTTGAAAAGCTGTTGTGGGGCTCTTGGTCGCCAGCAAAATTGAAACTGGCGGTGTCGGGTTGCCCGCGCAATTGCTCGGAGAGCACCTGCAAGGACATCGGGATCATCTGCGTCGATAGCGGCTATGAGATCCTTTATGGCGGCGCGGCGGGTTTGCATATCCAAGGCACAACCATGCTCGGCAAAGTGCCGACCGAGCAGGATGTTTTGGAAACCGTTGGCGCGCTGACGCAGTATTACCGCGAGACTGGTTTCTACCTCGAGCGGATTTACAAATGGGCCGACCGGATCGGATATGATCACGTGAAATCCGTGGTCTTTGATGATCTCGACCAACGCGCGGCCTATTACCAACGCTTCGTCTTCTCGCAAAAATTCGCACAAATCGACCCGTGGGCCGAACGGGTGGCAGGCGCCGAAGCGCATGAATTTGCCCCCTTGGCCGACCTCACGCTGGAGGCAGCAGAATGAATATCCAAGTATCCACCGACACTTTGAATTGGACCCTTGTCGGGGCCGTCACCGACATTCCGCGCCAAGGCGCGCGCTGTGTCAAACGCGGCGATATGACGGTCGCGGTGTTTCGCACCAGCGACGACCGGATCTTCGCGCTTGAAGACAAATGCCCGCATAAGAACGGGCCTCTCAGTCAGGGGATTGTGCATGACGGATGCGTCACATGCCCCCTGCACAATTGGGTGATCTCTTTGGAAACCGGCTCTGCACAGGGTGCGGATGAAGGGCAGACCACCAGCTTTCCCGTCAAAATCGAAGACGAGCGCATTTACATTTCTCTCTAACAGAGCGCCCGACAGGGCACAGTGAAGAAAAGGCGATATACATGTCCTATATCCAACCCGCCGAGTTCGCATCGAAAATGGTCGATGCAGGCGAATCCAAGATTTTCATGGCCACCAAAGACACTTTGATCCGCGCCTTTATGGCTGGCGCGATCCTCGCTTTGGCCGCAGCCTTTGCGGTCACCATCGCGGTCAATACCGGCAACTTCCTTGTGGCCTCCTTGCTGTTCCCTGTGGGGTTTTGTTTGCTCTATTTGTTGGGCTTTGACCTTCTGACCGGCGTGTTCACCCTTGCGCCTTTGGCGGTGATCGCCAAACGTCCCGGATGCACATGGCCCGGCGTTTTTCGCAATTGGGGCCTCGTGTTTGTCGGCAACTTTGCCGGTGCGATGACCACGGCGGTTTTGATGGCGATCGTCTTTACCATGGGCTTTAGCCAAGAGCCGAATGCAGTGGGTCAAAAGATCGGCCAGATCGGCGAGGCGCGCACCTTGGGCTATGCCGCCGCAGGCGGAGCAGGGATGCTGACCGTTTTCACCCGCGCGGTTCTGTGCAACTGGATGGTGTCGACGGGGGTTGTCGCGGCGATGATGTCCACATCCGTGTCGGGCAAGATCATGGCGATGTGGATGCCGATCATTGTCTTCTTCTATCTGGGCTTCGAGCATTCGATCGTGAACATGTTCCTCTTCCCCTCGGGCATCATGCTGGGCGGTGAATTCACATGGGTCGATTACTTCGCCTATAATGAAATCCCCGTTGTATTGGGCAATCTTGTGGGCGGGCTGACCTTTGTGGGCGGTATGATTTACGCCACCCACTTCAAAGAATCGCCCAAGCGTAAGCCAGTCACAGACGCGGCATCCGTAGCGGCAGAGTAAAACAGCCAAGGGTCCGGCCATATTGCAAATGGCCGGACCCTTTTCCTTTTGCGCCGGACGGAGCCAAAGAAACCATGCCCGCAGACCTACAGTCGATTGCCCCTGCCGCCGATGATCGTGGCGGATTGCGCGTTTCGGTCGGGCAGTATTCGAGCGCTGGGAAAAAGCCCGAAAACCAAGACTTCTTTGGTGCCAAGGTGCCACGCGGCATGGCGCTCACGCTCAAAGGCGCAGCTTTTGCCATCGCCGATGGGATCAGTTCCAGCCGCATCAGCCGCGAGGCTGCCGAGGTGGCGGTTCAGGGCCTTATGGGCGACTATTACTGCACCTCGGATGCGTGGCCGGTCAAAACTGCGGCAACGCGCGTTATCTCGGCAAGCAACGCATGGCTTCACGCCCAAAACCGCCGCGCCCGATTGGATGATATCGATCACGGGCGGGTGTGCACTTTGTCGGCATTGATCCTCAAAAATCGTAGCGCCCATATCTTTCATGTCGGTGACAGCCGTATCGCACGGCTCTCCGGCGCGTCGATTGAACCTTTGACCGAGCCGCATCGCGTGGTGATTTCTTCCGAGCAAAGTTATTTGGGCCGCGCTATGGGCGCAGAGGCCCGCGTCGAAATCGACTACCGCGACTTGCCCTTGGCCGTGGGTGATGTCTTTGTCATGACCACTGACGGAATTCACGAATTCATTGGCGATCGCGACATGGCGCAGCTTTTGCGCGAGGGGCAAAACCTCGACATGATTGCGCGCCGCATTGGCGAGGCCGCGCTGGCGGCGGGCAGCGATGATAACCTAAGTGTGCAAATCATCCGCGTTGATGCGCTTGCTGAAAGTGGGGCGGGCGTTTTGGAGGGGGCCGAGCATTTGCCTATCCCGCCCCTGCCCAAAGACGGTGACGTGATCGACGGGTTTCGCATTTTGCGCCCGATCCACGCCAATGCGCGCAGCCATATCTATTTGGCCGCTGCACCGGACGGCACGCAGGTTGCGTTGAAAATCCCGTCGATGGATTTGCGCGAAGATCCCGCCTATTTGCGGCGCTTCATCATGGAAGAATGGATTGCGCGCCGTATCGATAGCCCGCATGTGCTCCACCCCGCCGCGGCGCCGCAACAGCGCAGCGGGCTATACGTGGTGACCGAATATATCGAGGGACAAACCCTGCGCCAATGGATGACGGACAACCCTGCTCCGGATCTGGAGCAGGTGCGAGATATTACGGACCAAGTGGTGCGAGGGCTACGGGCTTTTCACCGCCGCGAAATGCTGCACCAAGATTTGCGGCCTGAAAAT
The DNA here is from genome assembly GCA_050633545.1 of Paracoccaceae bacterium. Lineage (GTDB taxonomy): Bacteria > Pseudomonadota > Alphaproteobacteria > Rhodobacterales > Rhodobacteraceae > Litorivita. Next base: position 355,482 of record JBOEGS010000002.1, on the reverse strand, counting down.
ATCATGATCGACGCGGCAGGCACGGTGCGGATTATTGATTTCGGATCGACCTATGTTTCGGGTGTGCAAGAGGCGATGCTTGACCCTGACGACGGGATTTTGGGCACAGCGCAATATACCGCGCCCGAATATTTCGCGGGTGATCCGGTGGATTGGCGCTCGGATCTCTTTTCGCTCGGGGTGATCGCCTATGAGATGCTGACGGGGCGGTTGCCCTACGGACGCGACGTGTCCAAAGTGCGTTCGCGGCGCGATCAGATGCGGTTGCGCTATGTTTCCGCGCGCGGGGATGCACGTCCGATTGCATTTTGGATCGACGCGGCGCTGCGCCGTGCGGTGCATCCTGACCCTATGCGCCGGTATCCCGCGCTTTCGGAATTCGTCGCTGATTTGCGCCGGCCTGGCGAGGCCGCACGCAATGAGCGCCATGTGCCTTTGGCCGAACGCGATCCCGTGCGGTTTTGGAAAACCCTGTCGGGGATTTTGGCGATGCTGGCCTTTGGGCTGGGAATAATGCTTATGACCCAAGCACAGGTAAATACAGAGCCTAATAAAGCCCAAAGCGAGATAAATTGACCCCAACACAAAGGAAATCAGAATGGACATATTGACCCGCGAAGACGTCACTGCGTTGATCCTCTCGGCGAAAAAACGGGCCGGATTGACGTGGGAGGGGATCGCCGAAACCATCGCTATGTCGCCGGTCTGGACCCATTCTGCGGCGATGGGCATGAACGCGATGCCGGCAGATAAGGCGGCGGCCTTGGTCGCGGCGCTGGGCCTGCCGCAAGAGGCGCAAAGCCTGCTCGAGGAAAGCCCCACCAAGGTGTGGGAGCAAACCGTGCCCACCGATCCGTGCATTTACCGGCTGTATGAAATCGTCGGCGTGTATGGCCCGACGATCAAGGCTTTGATCCACGAGAAATTCGGCGATGGCATCATGTCGGCGATTGATTTTGACATGCAGATTACCCGCGTCGAGAACCCCAAAGGCGACCGTGTAAAGATCGAGATGTCTGGCAAATACCTCGGCTACAACAGCTGGTAAGCCCTTCCGCGCTGTCCTCTTCGCGCGGTTTACCCGTCCGCCTCGGCTGTTTCAGTTTCCGGTCGCGGCGGGCGGGGTTTGATTGTATCGAAGGGGGATGAGCACATCTGATCCCTTTGAAATTTTCCTCGCCTGCGCCCCTGGGTTGGAGGCGGCGCTTTTGGCCGAAGTGCGCGCCAAAGGCTTTGCCAACCCTGTGGCCACAGGAGGCGGCGTGACGATCGAGGGCGGATGGCCCGATGTGTGGCGCGCCAACCTGGAGCTTCGCGGCGCGGGGCGCGTTTTGGCACGGTTTGGCAGCTTTATGGCCTTTCATCTGGCGCAGCTTGATAAGCGCAGTCGCAAATTTGATTGGGGCGGGGTGTTGCGCCCCGATGTGCCGGTGCGGGTCGAGGTGGCAACCTCGAAAAAGTCGAAAATCTATCACGCAGGCGCGGCGGTGCAGCGGATCGAAAAGGCGCTTGTCGAAAGCTTTGGCGCGACGCTGGCGAGCGATGCGCCGATCTGTCTCAAGGTGCGGATCGACGACAATAAAGTGCAGTTTAGTGTCGATACCTCCGGTGAGAGCCTGCACAAACGCGGTCATAAGCCGGCGGTGAACAAGGCCCCGATGCGCGAGACTTTGGCGGCGCTGATGTTGTCGGAATGCGGCTATGACGGGCGCGAGCCGGTTTATGATCCGATGTGCGGATCGGGCACCTTTGTTTTGGAGGCGGCGGAGGTGGCGCTTGGCCTTAATCCGGGGCGTTCGCGGCACTTCGCCTTTGAGCAACTGGCGACCTTCGATCCGCAGGTCTGGTCCGGCATGCGCGCGGGTTCTGCTGGGTTAGAGACTGATTTGCGGTTTTACGGCTCTGATCGTGACGCGGGCGCGGTGCGGATGAGCGCGGCCAATGCCGAGGCGGCGGGCGTCGCGCATATCAGCCAGTTCGAGGTCAAGCCGGTGAGCGATATCACCCCGCCCGACGGGCCCAAAGGCCTCGTGATCGTCAACCCGCCATATGGCGCACGGATCGGCAACAAGAACCTGCTTTTTGGTGTTTACGGCGCCCTTGGAAAAGTGTTGATGGAGCGGTTTTCGGGCTGGCGTGTCGGGATAGTCACCAATGAGGCAGGGTTTGCCCGCGCCACGGGTCTGCCGTTTTTGCCCAATGGCGCGCCGATTTCCCATGGCGGCCTCAAGGTGCGGCTCTATCGCACCGATCCTTTGCCTTAGGCGTCGGCCACAGGCGGGCAACGCATCATCGCGGACACAAGCCGTGGTTCGCTGCCAAACCCGTAAGCATCCATTTGATCGGCCGCAGCGAGGCGCACCGCGTCGGGTTTGTTTTGACCCAGCTTCCACGTACCCTCAATCGCCGTGACGGTCATCCGCACCGGCACGATCTGGCGCAGCATTTTTTCGGTTATCTCTTCGGGCATCTTGTCCATCGTCCAAGGCGTTTTGGGCAGGAGTAGAGCCTCGTTCTTGGCGGAAATCCGGTCGAGGATACCGGAGATTTCGTTCTGCTCCACCAACTCCAATGTGCCGGTCACATGCACGGCAATATAGTTCCATGTTGGCACTTGATCGTCGATTTCATACCAATCGGGCGAGACATAGCTGTGCGGGCCTTGCACGGCGATAGAGGCGGGTAGGGGGCCGGATTTCAACGCGCGGGCAATGGCGTTCGAGCGGATAAGATGCATTTCGGCGGATGCGCCGTCCTCATCCAATACAAACGGGATATGCGACAAACCCGGCGGCGCACCATCGGGGCCGTTCACGCAAAGCATGCCAAAACCGGTGTCGCGGGCGAACTCGATATTCTGCGCCGTCGTGGCGCTGCGAAAAATTGGATTTGGATACATGGGATCGGCCCTGTCAGTAGACTTATGCGCTATTCTATTGCTAACGCGCGCGCGGCAGGGGGGCTAGGGCTTTATGCAGTCAGCTGGGAGGCCTGCATGCCGTTGATCACCGCAGTGACGATTTGCCCTTCGGTTTGGGGCGTCTCAAATGTCACTTCTGTGAATTGCTCGGTGCGGCCCATGTGAGGGTTTTCCATCAACACCGAATGGGTTTTACCAATCTGCGCTGCAAGGTGTTTTGCAACCCGCGCATCGCCCGCGGCGCGCAACCGTGCGGCGCGGTCCTTGATGGCGCGGCCATCGACGGCGGGCATGCGGGCGGCGGGGGTGCCTTGGCGCGCGGAATAGGGAAAGACATGGAGCCACGTAAGGTCGCAGTCCTCAACCAGTCGTAGGGAGTTTTCAAACATCTCTTCGGTTTCGGTGGGAAACCCCGCGATGATATCGGCGCCAAAGGTCATATCGGGGCGCAGGCGGATTGCCTCTTGCGCAAAGCGGATGGCGTCATCGCGCAGATGGCGGCGCTTCATGCGTTTGAGGATCATATCGTCGCCGTGTTGCAGGCTCAGATGCAGATGCGGCATCAATCGCGGCTCGGTCGCGATGGCGGCCATCAGGTTTTCATCGACCTCGATGCTGTCGATCGACGAGATGCGCAGGCGCGGCAGGTCGGGCACCAGTTTGAGAATCCGCATCACCAGATCGCCAAGGCGCGGCGCGGCGGGCAGGTCCGCCCCCCATGATGTCAGGTCGACGCCGGTCAAAACGACCTCGTTAAATCCCTTGTCCACCAAGCGTTTGATTTGATCGACCACAACCCCCGCAGGGACCGAGCGCGAATTTCCACGGCCATAGGGAATGATGCAAAAGGTGCAGCGGTGATCGCATCCGTTTTGCACCTGCACATAGGCGCGGCTGCGGGTGCCGAATCCGTCGATCAAATGCCCCGCCGTTTCGGTCACCGACATGATGTCATCGACCGCGACCCGTTCGGTTTCGCCGATGAAATCAGGGCCGGTTTCTGCGGCGAGCCGCGTCCAGGTGCCCGCCTGCATTTTCTCGGTGTTGCCGATGACGCGGTCGACCTCGGCCATGGCGGCAAAGGTTTGCGGTTCGGTTTGCGCGGCGCATCCGGTGACGATGATTTGCGCATCGGGGTTGTCGCGGCGCAGTTTGCGGATTTCCTGACGGGCTTTGCGCACGGCTTCGGCGGTGACGGCGCAGGTGTTGACCACGACGGCGCCCTCCATCCCTGCCTGTGCGGCAAGGTCTTTCATCGCTTCGGTTTCATAGGCGTTCAGGCGGCATCCGAGCGTGGTGAATTTGGGCGGGGTGCTCATCAGATCGAGGCGAGGAACTGCGCGGTGAACATGCCGTCTGCCACATGCATCGTCGCGCCCGTCATCCAAACGCCATCCTCGCGCCAGTCGATCTCGAGGCTGCCGCCGTCCAGCTCGATCAAGACGCGCCGCCCCGTCAGGCCGCGCCGCGCGGCGGCAACGGCGGTGGCGCAAGACGACGACCCCGACGCCATGGTCACGCCCACGCCGCGTTCCCACACCCGCATGCGCAGGTGGTCGGGGCCGATAAGGGAGGCAACCTGCACATTGGTGCGCTGCGGATATAGCGGGTGATGCTCGTAGCGCGGGCCGAAGTCTTCGAGCGGGATACGCTCGGCGTCCTCGACGAAAAACGTGCAATGCGGATTGCCCATGCCCGTGGCGGTCGGCGCGCCTTCGATCGGCAATTCGAGGGTATCCATTTCCTCGGCCAAGGGGATTTCATGCCATGCCAGTTGCGGCGCGCCCATATTCACCGCAGTGAGGCCGTCGCCCGCGTCCTTGGCATAAAGATCGCCGCGCTCTGTGGTCAGGTGCAGCGCATCCTTGCCGCTCTCGTCCATCAGATGCCGCGCGATGCAGCGGGTGGCATTGCCGCAAGCCGCCGAACGCGATCCATCCGAATTGTAAAACACCAGATGCGCATCGGCCGTCCGAGCGGCCTCAATGACCGCCAGTTGGTCAAACCCGATTCCCATATGCCGGTGCCCCACGGCCCGCACGAGCGCTTCCGTGACGTCACATGCATGCGCGCGAGAATCAATGACAACAAAGTCATTTCCCAGCCCGTGCATCTTCATAAAGGGCATATCGATATGGTTTTGAGCGTTCATGAAACCGCATATAGACCCGCCCGATTGATGAATCCACCCAAGCCGCGACAATTCTTGTTTTTTCGGGGTTGACCCTGCCCCTAGGTGTTTCTAGAAGCGCCACCAGTGGGCCTGTAGCTCAGTTGGTAGAGCAACTGACTTTTAATCAGTAGGTCTCCGGTTCGAACCCGGACGGGCTCACCATTTCTTTTTGATCCGTCAAAGAGGCACTTGGGTGCAGATTTCAAGCGCAGGCCTGAAATCAAGGTTGGCTCTTGTGCATTCGTGTTCCCGAAAATCCGCCTATGTTGAGGGCCTCCGTGCTGCGGCATAGTTTCGGGCAATATCGAATGTCGGTTTATCCTATGGCTGGGTTTTCGGGCCGCTGTGCGATATCTTGGAGTGACAAAAGATGCGGCCGGACCGGTGACACGGGGCTTCTATCCGTTTGCGCCCATCGGCAGGAGGCTTTGATGACCGACTTGATGACAACCCTACTTGATCTGGCGGCCATATCGGACGGCGATATTCCGAGCGGCCCTTTGACCTCGGCGCGCAACTCTTTGTTTGATTGGATGATTTGCGGCCATGCAGGCACCAGCGAGCCGGTGGCAGAAAAGATGCAAGCCTTTATGGAGGCCGAGGGCGGCGCGCAGGTTGCTTCGGTTTTTGGCGGCGGGTTGGCACCGGCGCGAATGGCCGCCTTGGTCAATGGCACAATCAGCCATGCGATTGATTTTGACGATACGCATTTTGCCCATGTCGGCCATTTGTCCGTTGGCATTTATCCCGCCGCTCTGGCCGCAGGAGAGGCCGAGGGCGCGACCAAATCCCAGATCATCGCGGCGTTTCTTTTGGGGGCCGAAGCGGCCATTCGCGTCGGGCTGGTTTTGGGCAACGGGCATTACAATCGCGGTTTTCATCAAACGGCCACGGCAGGCGCATTTGGCGCGGCAGTTGCGGCGGGGCGTTTGATGGGATTGTCGCGCGAGCAGATGCGCGCCGCGCTCGGGCTTTGTGCGACCCGCGCGTCGGGTCTCAAGTCGCAATTCGGCACGATGGGCAAGCCGCTCAATGCGGGGATTGCTGCGTCCAATGGCGTCGAGGCGGCGCAATTGGCGCGTCTCGGGATGACCTCTTGCGAGGATGGATTGATGGGGGCGCAGGGGTTTGTCGCGACCCATAGCGATGCGCCGCAGCCCGATGTTGCACCCGTCGGGGAATGGATTTTCCCCGCGATCAGCTATAAATTCCACGCCTGCTGCCATGGCACACATGCGATGATCGAAGGGCTTCGCGCGCTGTTGCCGATCGCGCCCGAGACGGTCGCAAAAATCACACTGCGCACCAATCCGCGCTGGCTTTCGGTATGTAACATAGCGGTGCCTTTGACCGGATTGGAGGTGAAGTTCAGCTATGCGTGGCTGGCTGCGATGGTTTTGAGCGGGCGCGATACCGGAGCCTTCGACAGCTACACCGATGCGGCGGCGGGCGAAGCGGCGCTCGCAGATATTGCCCGCCGTGTCGAGGTGTCGGGCGATGCGGCCTTGTCGGATATGCAAGCCGAAGGTGCGGTGGTGCTGACGGATGGAACGCGGCTTTCCTTTGCCTATGATCTGGCGCATGGGCCTGACCCCTCCGAGACGCATGAGCGATTGATTGCCAAGTCTCGCGCGCTGCTCGGCAATGCCGCATCAAGGCTCGATCCGGTGTTATCGGATGCCGATATGCCCGCTGCGGAGCTGGGCCAATACATAAGGACAGGTGCATGAATATGGCGAAGGACTGGATCGGCCGCACGTGGCAAAGCACGGATCAGATCACACCGCGCCGCATCGCCGAATTTCGTGCAACCTTGGGGCCGCAGCACTGCGCCGGCGATGCATTGCCCGGCCTTCAATGGTGCCTTTGCCCCGACATCCTTGAGCCAAGCCAGCTTGGTCGCGACGGCCATCCGCGCAAGGGGCTTGTCTTGCCCGATCTGGGTTTGGCGCGCCGGATGTGGGCCGGAGGCAAGATCACCTCGCATCGGGGGCTGTTTGAAGGCGAGCAGATCACCCGCACCACAACGGTGCGCGATTTGCGCTATAAAGAGGGGCGCAGCGGACGGCTTGGTTTTGTGGAGCTGGAGCACCGGTATTCTTGCGCGGATGAGCTGCGTATCGAAGAGGTGCAAACCATCGTTTACCGCGAAGACCCTTCGGTTGATGATCCGCCCCGCGTGCCGCCCGCCGCGCCGCAGTGGCCACAGGCGCAAACCCGCGCGGTGCAGACCGGCTCAACCCTATTGTTCCGTTACTCGGCGATGACGTTCAACGGCCATCGCATCCATTATGACCATCCCTATGCGACGGGTGTTGAAGGCTATGGCGGATTGGTCGTTCACGGCCCGTTGCAAGCGACGTGGATGCTACATCTTGCGAGCGATATGTTGGGACGGGTTCCGGAGGCGTTTTCATATCGTGGCCTTACGCCGCTGATTTGTGACCGTCCGGCGATGATCGAGGGGCGTCAGACCTTGGGCGGGCTTGAGCTGCGCGTGCGCGATGTCGAGGCGAATGTCGTCACGATGAGTGCCGAAGCAAGCTAGGCACCCGTCCAAACCAGATCGCCTTCCCAAATGCCGCGCCCGACCATATCGGCGGCAACCTTGAGCGTGGCTTTTTCAATCGCGGCGCAGGCGCGGCTTTGGGTAAAGGCCGGATTGCGCACCAGATAGACAGGGCGCGAGATGATCGGATCAATGATCGGTGCCTTCAAAAGCCGTCCGGCCGCAACAAAATCATGGCAAGCCGCGGGGGCAAAGATCGAAAATCCAGAGCCGCGCGCGACCAGTTCCTTGATCTGCGTCATCGCATCCAGCTCGGTCACCACATTGAGGCTGACCCCCGCTTTCTCCGCCGCGAGATCGATGATCCGGCGCAGCCCGTGCGGCTCGCCGGGAAGCACCAATTCGACAGTCTCGAGATCGCGTAACGGCACCGGTGTTCCCGGCTTGGTTTTCAGCGGCCAGCAATCGGGCGCGGAGAAGAAGTAAAGCTGCTCATCAAGCACATGGATCGCGCGCAGATGCTCGACCGCCTTGAGGTCGTATAGAAACCCGATATCGACGGTTTCATCGTCAATCCACGTTTTGATAAATCCGCTCATCGCCTCGCTGGCGCGCAGCCTTTGGTTGCCGTCTTATCAAACAGCGGGTGTCGGGAGGAAAGGTGCGCCTTTGGCCGCGATGGCGCAGCGAACCGTGCTCCATGGGAAGGCGGTCACGGGGGCGCCCAAGGCCAAGGGAAGGCCCAAGGCCACGGTTGCGCCCGAGGGCAAGTGCAAGCCCGAGGCCAGCCGAGGTGCATGAGCGCCGCGCAAGGGGAGGCGATATGGCGGCTATGATGGGGGGTGAGATTTGGTCGGGCTGAGAGGATTCGAACCTCCGACCCCCTGCTCCCGAAGCAGGTGCGCTACCAGGCTGCGCTACAGCCCGACCGTGAGGGGCGGCTTAATACGCGCGCGCGGGTTTGACAAGATAAAACAAACGCCGCTCAACCGGCTTTGCGCCAAAAGCCTTGCAGCAGGCTGATGCGGGCCAAAGTCCCCGCGCCATAGCGGCTTTGGGTGCGCAGGACCGGTGTTTGGGTGCTCGATGATCCGTCCTCGCGCAGGACGATATAGATGCCGCTGGCGATGATGATGACGGCGCCGATGGCGGTGTAGATGTCGGGATATTCGTCGAAAAACAGCGCGCCGAACAAGGCGGCCCAGATGATTTGCGAATATTGCATCGGGGCGACGATGGCGGCGCGCGCGGTGCGATAGGCGCGGATCTGGATCAAGATCGCGGCAAAGGCCAATGCCGCCAGCGCCGCCAGACCGCCCATATCGGCGGGGGCGACGGGCACATAGACGAAGGGCAATATCGCCCCCATGATCACGAAATTGGCCAGCATCGGATAGAGCAGCAAAACCGCGCTGCGTTCTTCATGGCCGATCTTGCGCACGATCACCGAAGCCAGCGAGGAAAACACCGCCGCCGACAGGGCTGCGGCGTGGCCGAGATTGAGCTGGGTCGCGCCGGGTTGCAGGACAACCAAGACGCCGGCCAATCCGATCACAATGGCCAGACCGCGCCGCCATCCGACCCGTTCGCCCAAAATCGGGATCGCGGCGAGGGTGATGATCAGCGGCATGGCGAAAAGGATCGCATAGGTTTGCGTGAGCGGCAGGGCCGAGAAGGCGTAAAAGACGCTGAGCGTGGCGATGGTTGCAAACACCGTGCGCAGCGCCGTCCACATCGGGCGGCGCGGGCGCAGATTGCCGTCGGTGCGGTCACGGATCAGCATGATGGTGATCAGCGGAAAGCCGAAAAGCACCGAAAAGAACACGATCTGGAAGGCCGAATAGGTCTCGCCCAAGGTTTTGATCACGGCGTCATGCACCGCATAGATCGCAAAGGCGAGCAAAGCGGTCAGCGCACCGCGCAGCGAGGATTGGGCTGTGTCGGACATGATCGGCTAACGGTTTCAGGTTGCGAAAGAGCACAGGCGACTCGCGGCTGTTAGCGATCACATTAGGCAAAACCGCCCCGCGTGAAAAGGGGCGGGTGCCGTGTTGGGGGTTCTACGGTGCCCCCCCCGAGGGGCTCGATACGAAAACGGCGCGCCCCTGAGGGGCACGCCGTTGATCACATCGGGTAGGATCGGGGGTAGGATCGGGCAGGATCAGAGCGAGGCGTCCAGCGCCGCAACGATCGCATCGCCCATTTCGGCGGTGGTGACGGGGGTGACGCCCTCTTCGCCCAAAAGATCCGCGGTGCGTTTGCCGTCTGCCAGAACCTGCTCGACGGCTTTTTCGAGGCGGTCGGCCTCACCGCCTTGGTCAAAGCTGTAGCGCAGGGCCATGGCAAAGCTGAGCACGCAAGCGATGGGGTTGGCTTTGCCCTGACCCGCGATATCGGGGGCCGAACCGTGCACGGGTTCATAAAGCGCTTTGGGGCGGCCGTTCTCCATCGGCGCGCCGAGGCTGGCCGAGGGCAACATGCCCAGCGAGCCTGTCAGCATCGCCGCCGCATCGGACAGCAGATCGCCAAAGAGGTTGTCGGTGACGATGACGTCGAATTGTTTGGGCCAGCGGCAAAGCTGCATCGCGCCAGCGTCGGCATACATATGCGACAGTTCGACATCGGGGTATTCGGCGGCATGGACTTCGGTGACCACGTCACGCCAAAGGATGCCCGATTCCATCACGTTGGCTTTTTCCATCGAGCAGACTTTGTTGCCGCGCTTGCGGGCCAGTTCAAAGGCCGAACGCGCGACGCGGGCGATCTCGCTTTCGGTGTAGCGCTGGGTGTTGATGCCCACGCGTTCGTTGCCTTCCTTGATGATGCCGCGCGGCTCGCCAAAGTAGATGCCCGAGGTCAATTCGCGCACGATCATGATGTCGAGCCCCGCCACCACGTCTTTTTTCAGCGAGGAGAAATCGGCCAGCGCGTCAAAGCATTGCGCAGGGCGCAGGTTGGCAAACAGGTCCATTTCCTTGCGCAGGCGCAACAGGCCGCGTTCGGGTTTGACCGAGAAATCCAGATTGTCGTATTTCGGACCGCCCACAGCGCCAAGCAAAACCGCATCCACTTCTTGGGCTTTGGCCATGGTGTCGTCGTGCAAGGGCGTGCCGTGTTTGTCATAGGCCGAGCCGCCGACAAGGTCTTCGCTCACGTCAAAGGCGAGGTCACGTTTGGCGCCATACCAATCGATGATCTTGCGCACTTCGGCCATAACCTCGGGGCCGATGCCGTCACCTGCGAGAATGAGAAGCGAGGGGTTGGTCATGTTGATCTGTCCTTCGTGGAATACCGTTGCGCATCGCCTATCGGCTCAGGGGCGCAGGGTCAAGAAATGAAGGGGCGTTTATGCGGATCGGGGCGCGGTGACATGGGGCGCAAGCCCCGCCGCGAGCAGCTTCCAAACGCGGGCGATGCGCGGGGTGGCGCGCATCGCCTGATGCGCCGCCAGCCATAAGGGCAGCGGCGGGATGGCAAAGCCGAGGTCGATCTGCTCGACCTGCGGGTCGGCCTCGGCCACGCCCGATTGCGAAAACCCGATGCCGCATCCGGCGCGCAGCAATTGCCAATAGGTGTTTTGATCGTCGCATCGGGTTTGGAAGGCCTCGCGGGCGATGGTAAACCCCGCCGCTTGCATCCCCCGCACGATCAGGTCCGAGCGCTCGTATCCGATCAGGTCATGGGTCAATAAATCCTCGGCCGAGCGCGGGTGCCCGCGCCGCTCAAGGTAGCTCTTGGCGGCATAGACCCCAATGCGCAGATCGCCGATATGGCGGGTGATGATGTCGAGCTGTGTGCTGCGATACATGCGCAGGGCGATATCGGCCTCGCGGTAGAGCAGGTTTTCGGTGCTGTCGGAGGGCAGCAAAACCACCTGTATCCCTGGCTCTTGTTGGCGGATACGGGCGATGATCGGCGGCAGGATGTGGTGGCTGACCACTTCGCTGGCGGTGATGCGCACCGTGCCTTGCAATCGCGTATCGCGTCCTGCGGCGGTCAGGGCGATGTCGTGCATTGCCGCTTGCATCCGCTCGGCGGCAGGGCGCAGCCGCGCGCCTTCCTCGCTCAGGCTTAGCCCGCGCGGATGGCGGGTAAACAGGGTCAATCCAAGGGTTGTTTCGAGTTGGCTGATTTGCCGCCCCAGCGTGGGCTGGCTGCTGCCCAGCCTCTTGGCCGCGCCCGACAGCGATCCGGTTTCGGCGACGGCGAGGAAGGCTTGGACCAAGGCCCAATCAAGGCGGGCGAGGGGGGAAGCGGCGGGATTATCCATTCATATTTGAATATCAGATGCGAATATTCTGTCAATTTCAATTCATATGGGAATGGGCGATCTTCCCCGCAATGACACCCCAAACGGAGCGAGACCGATGACGAAAACAGCCCTTATCCTCGGCGGCAATGGCCGCTTTGCCCGCCACAGCGCGCAGGCCCTGCGCGCGGCGGGTTGGACCACGCGCGGCTTTGACCGCAGCACGGACGATCTGATGCAGGCGGCCAAGGGCGCCGATCTCATCGTGGCGGGATGGAACCCGCCCTATCATTTGTGGCACAGGCAGGTTTTGCCGCTGCACCAGCGCGTGATCGCGGCGGCGAAAGCCTCGGGCGCGACGGTGCTTTTGCCGGGCAATGTGTATAATTTCGGCCAAGCGACCCCCGCGCCTTGGGGGCCGGAGGCGCCGCAGGCCGCGCGCAATCCCTTGGGCCGGATCCGGATCGAGATGGAGCAGGCCTACCGCGACAGCGGCGTGCAGACGATCATTTTGCGCATGGGCGATTTCATCGACACCGAGGCCTCGGGCAACTGGTTCGATATGTTCATCGCCAAGACCGCGCAAAAGGGCGCGATCCGCTATCCGGGGCGGGAGGATATCCCCCATGCTTGGGCCTATTTGCCCGATGCGGCGCGGGCGGGGGCGGCTTTGGCAGACAGGCGCGAGGATTTGCCCGTCTATTCGGACATCCCCTTTGCGGGCTATACGCTGACGGGGCGCGAGCTTGCTGCCGCTTTGTCGCGGGCTTTGGGGCGCGATGTGGTGTGCAGGCAAATGGCATGGTGGTGGCTCAAACCGATGCGGTTCGTGATGCCGCTCCTCAAGGGGGTGTTGGAGATGCGCTACCTGTGGAACACGCCGCATTGGCTGGATGCGGGCCCGATGGCGCGCGCCCTGCCGGATTTTCAATCCACACCTGCTCAGGAGGCTCTGCGCGCGGCGCTGGGCGTGCAGGCGCCAAAGGCCCGCGTTGCCGGAGGCACCGCGCAGGCGGTCTAACCGCTCAGGGCGCGGGCGGCGGCAGCGCCAGATCGACAAAGATCAAACGGTGGCGGCTGGCCTTGGGGTCGGCGTGCTGCCCGCTTCCGGTGACGGTCCAACTTGCCGAGGGCAGGATATAGCTCAGCCGCAGCGGGCCGGCCGTGGCAAATTCTGCGGTGGCGTCATCGCCCGAAGCGCCGCGCGGGCGCGGATCGGTCAGGCGCGGATCGGCCAGAAGCGCGCGCAGCGCGCCGCGCCGCCCCTCGCCGCGCGCGGGGTCGATATTGGCCAGCCCCAGCAGCACAAAAGGCTCTGCGGGGGCGGGGCCGAAGGCGCCCTCCATCATCCACGTCCAAAAGCGCGTTTCGTCATGATTGCGTTTGCCGTTGCGGTCCTCGGCCCCGTCAAACACCGGCGGCGTGGCGGCAAAGCTCATCAGCGTGATGGCCCTGCCGCTGTCGAGGCGCACAGGCACGGCCCAATGGCCGGTCGAGCTGAGCCGCTGCGCTGCGAAGGCCTGCGCCGAAGGGAAGGGCGCGCCGCCGCGCATCGGGATCATCGGGTCGGGCATATCGGTCCAGAGCAGAGCGCTGAAATCGCGGGCTTGGCCTTGGAGGACCGGATAGCGCGACAGAAGGGCCATGCCGCCGTGGCCCGAATATTGCCCGTAGCCTTGGGCATCGCGGGCGGTGCCAAGACGCCCGTCGCCATCCATATCCAGCCCCGTCGCAAGGCCGCTGTTGGGGCGCAGGGCAAAATGATAGGGCATCGCATGGCCTGCGGCTTCGATCTGCTGTGCCAGCGCGGTGAGCGCGGCAGCGCGGTGGTCGTAGTCGATGCCTTGCAGGGCGATGATATCGGGGGCGGCTTTGGCGATCAGCGCGGCAACCGCACGGGTTTGCACATCGCCCTTGCGGATCGCGTCCAGCAACAACCCCGGACCCTTACGGGCAAGTTCGGTTTGGAAACTGGCAATGCGCAGGCGGTTGTGCGGCTCGGCGCTGGCGGATCGGGGGGCAAATCCCAGCGCGAAGGCGAGACAGGCCAGCGCCGTGAGGCGCGCGAGGAGGGCAGGCGCCGTGAGGCGCGGGAGGCAGCAGCGCTGTGCGCCGCGCCGCCTCACGCGGTTTGCATGGCGTCGCTGTCGGCCTGTGCATAGGTCCGGCGGCGCTTTTCCTCGATCATATCGGCGATCCGGCTCATGGCGATGCCGCGCATGATCATGCTGGCGGGCAGGAAGGCCCATGCCGAAATGGTCCAGATCAAGGTCTGCGGGTTGCTCATGGTGATCGGGTCGATCATATCCGCCGCCGCTTTGATCACGGCAGGGATCAAGAAGGGCAAGAGGAAGCCCAGCACGATGTTCAGGCTCGCGTCGCGCTTGAGACGGTGCAACACATCGCCGCCCGCCGTGGGATCGAACAGCGGCAGGTTGACCCAGACATTGAAGACGCCGCCGCGTGCGGGCCATCCGAAGATACGCACCATGGTGACAAAGCAGAACATCGCAACCAGCGACACGAGATAGGCGATACCGGCGGCGGTGCGCACGGTGGCGACAAGCTGGTGGCTGGCATCCGCAGGCAGGGTCAGAACCACAAGCCGCACGGGCGAATAGGGGAAATCGATCGCATTGCCGAGGATCATGCCGAGCGAGGTGACAAAACCGGTGAAATTGGTCGGATCGGTGATGCCGCGGCAAATGACCGTGAGCAAGAAGACGGTGAAGAACAGCGCGACAAAGCGCAGCCGGTTGAACGGCGGAGCAAAGCGGAATTCCACAATCGAAGGGTAGAGGCTGTAATATTCCATATAGGTGAGCAGCCCCGCGAGGATCGCGATCAGAACGACGATCTGCGATGTATCTGCCGCAACCCCTGGCAACAGGAGCGCCGGTGTCGCGATCAAAAGCGCAACAAGGACTGCGCGCATAAATGCGCCGAATGTTCGTGCGAGCACTGCCGTATTCCCTTCAAACTGGCCCGACGCGATACGATGCCGCGTCTTTGTCCCAACTTGATGCCGCCTATTTTGACGGCTTGCCTCAATCTTGCCCAATTTCTGCCTTCTTTCACTATCTCGCTCAAGGTGTTGGTTAACAAGAGTTCAGATTCGGGGCGATTTGAGGGTCAAGGTGGTGCGGTAATGCATCAATTTTGGTGCAAGATTAAGGCAATGGCTCGGTATTCACCACATGTTGTGGGACCGGCTCGAACGGCCACTATTTGACGTTAGGTCGATCCACGTAAGCCATAGAAAAAGGCCGCCCGCGCGTAGCAGGCGGCCTTGAAAGGCAGGGGCCATCGGGCGCGCAACCGGCGCCGGCCTCATGAATTATGGCTTAGACCCAAGGGCGCGCGGCGCCTGCTTTGGCTTCAAAGGCGTCGATGGCCGCGCCTTTTTCCATGGTCAATCCGATGTCGTCGAGGCCTTCGAGCAGGCAATGCTTTTTGAACGGGTCAACGTCGAAAGAGATCGCGGTGCCGTCCGATGTGGTGATTTCCTGCGCTTCGAGGTCCACGGTCACGCGGGCGTTCTCGCCCTTCTCGGCGTCCTTCATCAACAGGTCCACTTCCTCTTGCGGCAAGACGATGGGCAGGATGCCGTTTTTGAAGCAGTTGTTGAAGAAGATGTCGGCAAAGGAGGTCGAGATCACGCATTTGATGCCGAAATCCGCAATCGCCCAAGGCGCATGTTCGCGCGAGGAGCCGCAGCCGAAATTGTCGCCTGCGACCAGAATTTCGGCGCCGCGATATTGCGGTTTGTTGAGCACGAAATCGGGGATCTCGTTGCCCTGACGGTCGTAACGCATCTCGTCAAACAGGTTCACGCCAAGGCCCGAACGTTTGATGGTTTTGAGGAAAACTTTGGGGATGATCATATCGGTGTCGATGTTGACCAAAGGCATGGGCGCGGCCACGCCGGTGATTTTTTGAAACTTGTCCATCGGTTAAAACCCTTCGGTTTGTTGTGACAGGCCCTCGAAAGAGAACCCGATATCAGCGGCGAATTTCGCCATAAAGCTATTGGGATAGGGCGCGACGCGCAGGTGCAGCGCCCTGATCCGTGATGAGTAAAGATGCACCGCCTGCGTCTCGTCCGTCAGCCATCCGTCGACCCCGCCATGAGGGTTGAAATAGGCATCGGCCATGGACCACGGCAGCGGGTTCAATGCGGCAACCGGCAGGGCGTGATGTTTCTCGCCATGCTTTTTGAGCATATGCGTGAGCATCCTTGGCCCCAGCGTGTTGCGGATGCGTTTGCACGCCTCCATCAGCCGGTTTTTCGGCTGCACGCGCCGGACCTTGTCCTGCACCTCTTCGGGCAACCATTCGGGCACGGTGGTCGGGTCGGTGACAACGGCGATCATCTCTTGCAATGCGCCGCTGTCTTCGGGCAGGCGCATCACCGCCACATTGACCCATCCGCCATGTTCGCGCCCGATCAGATACCCGTCCTTGGGCCGGAAGGGCCGCAGGGCAAGCACATCGGTATCGACGCAGATGAAATCCGAACTGCCGATCAGATGCAGCGCGAACATATCCGAGAAGACCGAGGGCTTCACCGCCGCGAGGAACTTGGGGTCGTAATTGAAGACCTCGCGCGCATGGATGAATTCGACGCCCTCGATGGGCGGCTCTTCGAACCCGTCGAGATGGAACAGGGCGACCTCGTGGCCATGGTGCACGAAGGAGGCAAGCGACAGCCGGTCCAGCCATCGCAAGCGTTCCCCCACCCAAAGCGCGCCAATCGCAGGCAGGCTTTGGTCGTGCATATCCATGGCCGCCGTTGCCATTTACAGCATCTCGCGCACGTCGGTCAGATGGCCGGTCAGGGCCGCCGCCGCCGCCATCGCGGGCGAGACAAGATGCGTGCGGCCTTTGTAGCCTTGGCGCCCTTCGAAGTTGCGGTTCGATGTCGAAGCGCAGCGCTCGCCCTCGGCCAATTGGTCGGGGTTCATCGCAAGGCACATCGAGCATCCCGCCAGACGCCATTCAAAACCGGCCTCTTTGAAGATATCGGCAAGGCCTTCTTCCTCGGCCTGTGCGCGCACCAGCCCCGATCCGGGGACGACCATGGCGCGTTTGACCTTGACCTTCTTGCCCTTGAGGATCGCCGCCGCAGCGCGCAGATCTTCGATCCGCCCGTTGGTGCACGAGCCGATAAACACCGTGTCGATTGCGATGTCGGTCAATTTCTGACCGGCGGTGAGACCCATATAGTCGATCGAGCGCTGGGCCGCTTCGACCTTGCCGCCCTTGAAGCTTTCGGGGGCGGGGACGGTTGCGGTGATCGGCAGAACATCCTCGGGCGAGGTGCCCCATGTGACCACGGGGGCGATGTCTTCGCCCTTGAGGGTGATGACCTTGTCGAAATGCGCGCCCTCGTCGGTATAGAGGGTTTTCCACCACTCCAAAGCCGTGTCCCAATCCGCGCCTTTGGGGGCGTGGGGGCGGCCGTTGCAATAGGCATAGGTGGTCTCATCGGGCGCGATGAGGCCCGCACGTGCGCCGCCCTCGATGGCCATGTTGCATACGGTCATGCGTCCTTCCATCGACAGATCGCGGATCGCTTCGCCGCAATACTCAATCACATAGCCGGTGCCGCCTGCGGTGCCGGTCTCGCCGATCACGGCAAGGGTGATGTCCTTGGCGGTCACACCCGGGCGCAGTTTGCCGGTGATCTCGACCTTCATGTTTTTCGATTTCTTCTGGATCAGCGTCTGCGTGGCCAGAACATGCTCGACCTCCGACGTGCCGATCCCATGCGCCAATGCGCCGAATGCGCCGTGGGTCGCGGTGTGGCTGTCGCCGCAGACAACGGTCATGCCGGGCAGGGTCCAACCCTGCTCGGGGCCGACGATATGCACGATGCCTTGGCGCACGTCCGAGACGGGATAGTAGTGGATGCCGAAATCCTTGGCGTTCTTGTCGAGCGCGTCGACCTGAATGCGGCTTTCTTCGTTGGCGATGACGCCCGACACGCGGTCCAGAGTGGTCGGCACGTTATGATCGGGCACGGCGATGGTTTTTTCCGGTGCGCGCACGGGGCGGTTGGCCATGCGCAGACCTTCAAAGGCCTGCGGCGAGGTCACTTCGTGCACAAGGTGGCGATCGATATACAAAAGGCAGGTGCCGTCGTCGCCTTCGTGGGCAACATGGGCATCCCAGATTTTATCATAGAGTGTTTTTGGGGCTGTCATGGCTATGTCCTCTCCCGCGCAGTCTCAACGGGATTTGCTGTGATGATGGGTGAATATGTCGAAAATTCGGGCCGCTGGCGCGGGGGGCGCGCGGCAAAAGACGGATCGGTGGCGCCCTATAGGCGCGCAAGAATGGTCAGCGTCGCGCCGAAAAAGCGCCACGGCAGCCGTGCCCGATCATCCATGTCGAAAACTTGTGTCATGCGCAGCAGATACTATGCGCCGCTGAGTCTATCAAGGGCCATGCGCGGGGGCGGGTGCCCTATGGGTGCGGGGCGGGGTAAGCGCGGGGCGGGCGCAGGGCCGGCGCGCGCGTCAAAACGCGGCTGGCTTGTGGTCAAGACAACGTGAGGCCAAGAAAAAGCCGCCGGATCCAAACGGACCGGCGGCTTTGGTGATTTTGATCTATGTGGCGCTCAGGATTTGCGGCGACGCGCGGCCCCGATCAGGCCCAAGCCGCTGAGCAGCAGCAAACCGCCCGCAGGCAGGGGCACGGTGCCAAGATTGTCATAGAGGATAAAGCCCGCGATGGCGTTGCTCGGCGAGCTGCTGTCGTAGATGCCAAAGCGGTAATCGCCCGCGACCAGATCGGTAAAGACCATGGAAATCGGTGTGCTGGCCAACCCCGTGCTGCCGCCCGAAGCGCCCTCTTGTGCGATCAGGTTGCAATTGCCGCCCACAGGGGCCGCCGCGGCGGAGCAAAAGGATGTGTCGTTGCTCAAACGGGTGGTGACGCCGCCCGCGATATAATCAAGCGTGATGCCGGTCACGTCGCTGAGCACGCCGTCATAGACGTCAAAGGCGTCAAATTCGAGCGCGCCAGTGCCTTCGATGGTGAATTCGACCCAGCCCGAAACCGGTGCCGATGTCCAATCGAAGTTGATGAAATGCATGTCCTGCGAGCCGCGGGCCGAAACATAAAGCTCGCCTTGCTCGACGCCGGTGCTGACGGCGGTGATCGCCTGTGCGCCGGTGGCGGTGAATGCGCCAAGGCCCAGCGCCAAGGCGCAGGTCAGGGCAGCGGTTTTCTTCAATACCTTCATAGTGTCCTCGTTACGGTTATGCCTTCGGGGAGCAGCCCCCAATATTTTAACCTCTCGGTCACATAGGACCCCGAATTGGGTCAATGTTAACGTTAATAAATGCCCTGCAATCGTGGCGGAAATGAGGCAGGATTGTAGCGGTTAAGCCGTTATTAACCATTTTTGCCGGTTTCGCGGGAACTCTGCGTTTTGATACGGGCAACAATCGCGGGCCGCCCGGGGTGATGTGTGACGGGCGCTGTGAGACGGGCGATGCCGGACGAGAAGGTTTGCTTTTCCCGGTCGATCCATGCGTTAATCCGGGCGGGCGTGACAGGATGCGCCGCAGTAAAGGCCAAGAGCAGCATATGACTTTCCATCCGTTTTTGATCGCGGCGGCGACCCATGAGGCGGCGCTGACCCTATGGGAGCGCGCGATTACGTTTACCAATAACATGCTGCGCCCGTGGAATGCCTATCAGATTGGGATTGCGCTGGGCGTTTTTGCGCTGGCGTGGCTGGCGGCGCGGGTGATCGGGCCACGAATGGAAGCGTGGATGCGCACCCGCGAGGGTTGGCCGAAATGGCGCATGCGGCTGTTTGTGGTGCTGCACCGGCGGCTGGGGCTGATCCTGTTTGTCGGGGTGATCTGGCCGATTGTGTGGATGATGCGCGCCGCAACATGGCCCAGCCGCTCCTATCTTCTGGCGATCATCGCGCAACTGGCCTTTGCCTATCTGGTGATTGCGGTTCTCACGCGGCTGATCTCGAACAAGCTGCTGCGCTCTGTGGTGCGCTATGCGGGGTGGATTTGGGTGACCTTGTCGATCCTTGGATTGACCGATCAAACGCAGGCGGTGCTCGACAGCGCCTCGCTGCATTTGGGCGAAATGCGCCTGTCGCTTTGGCTTTTGATCCAAGCGGCGGCGATTTTGGGCGCGCTGTTTGCGATCGCGCGGTTCGTGTCGGTGAACAGCGCCACGCAAATCCGCCGCAACGAGGATATCAGCCCCTCGATGCAGGTGCTGGTGATCAAATTCCTGCAGGTTCTGCTTTATGGCGCGGCGGTGTTTATCGGGCTGCGCACCGTGGGCGTGGATTTGACGGGTCTGGCGGTTTTGTCCGGTGCGATCGGTGTCGGCCTTGGTTTCGGTTTGCAAAAGGTGGTGTCGAACCTCGTGTCGGGGATCATCATCCTCTTGGATAAATCCATCAAACCGGGCGATGTGATTTCGCTGGGCGAGACCTTTGGCTGGATCAACTCGCTGGGCGCGCGCTATGTCTCGGTGGTCACGCGCGACGGCAAGGAATACCTCATCCCGAACGAGGATCTGATCACCGGACAGGTGGTCAACTGGTCCCATTCCGATGATTTCGTGCGGCTCGATATCTTCTTTGGCACGGCTTACGGCGACGATCCGCATCTGGTGCGCAAAATCGCCATCGAGGCCGCGCAGGGGGTGGACCGTGTGCTCAAAACCAAACCCTCGGTGTGTCATATCGTCGGCTTTGGCGACAGTTCGGTGGATTATATCTTGCGGTTCTGGATCCGTGACCCCACAGGCGGGCTGACCAATATTCGCGGCAATGTCTATCTGGCGCTGTGGGACGCCTTCCAAGAGCACGGCATTTCCATTCCCTTCCCGCAACGCGAAGTGCGGATGTTGGGCGAGGATGGCGGAAAAACAAGCGGCTTTCTACCCGATTGACCGGCGGGCGGGGCGCCGCGCTGTTAACTCCTTGTCACATTGCGCGCCTATGTGGGGGCGAAATGTAACAGGGGGTTCCTATGACCGTATATTTGAAAAGCGCCGCCGCCGTGGCCGCCGCTTCGTTCTCGATGGTGTTGCCGCAGGCCGCATTGGCCGATTGCCAGCAGCTTGGCGCATCGACCAGCTATGTTTGCCTCACTGATGACACCGACGGCTTTCGCGTCGACATCGACGGGATCGACGTCACCATCGCGGGCGGCGTCACCGTCAGCAACGACAATGACGCGCTGCGCACCAATGCCGATGATCTGACCGTGGTGAATGCGGGCACCCTGCGCAGCTTCGAGCAAGAGGGTCTGCAATCCGATGATGGGCTGACCCTCACCAACCTCGGCAGCATCATCGCGGGCGATGAAGGTATCGAGGCGGGCGACGATGCGGTTATCCGCAACTTTGGCTTGATCGAAGGGTTTGATGACGCGGTGCAGGTCGGCACGGATGCGTGGATCGAAAACTTTGGCATCATCCGCAACGTGGGCGACGATGTGGACCCGCAGGACGCGATTGATCTCGACAGCGGGTATGTTCTCAACGGCGCGACCGGCGAGATTTCCTCGACCCATGACGCGGCGATTGATTTCGATGAAATGGATGGCACCACCGATGTGATCGATAACTACGGTCTGATCTCGGGCACCTATGGCGTGTTGGTGGATGACGCCAACTCCTCGGCGCAGTGGCTCACCAACTTTGCTGGCGCGACATTGACCGGCACCGGCGGGCGCGCCGCCTATCTGGGTGATGGCGACGATATGGTCACGCTCGCGGGCGGCTCGATCCTCAACGGCGGTATCGATCTGGGCGCGGATGCGGATATGTTGATCCTTGGCGATATTTCTGCGCTGGGCGGCACGTTGGGCTTGTTTGACGGCGGCGAAGGCGATGACACCGCCGATTTCCAAGCCACGATGATTTCCGACATTCTCGGCGCATCCTTCTTGGGCGAAACCGCGGTCCTGTCCTTTGCCGATACGGTTGGCGGCTCGTTTGACGCCACCTTCGCCCGTTTCGAAACCTTTATCTTCGGCGGCGACAGCTACAGCTTTGCGGCGCTAGAGGCCGCGTTTGCCGCGCCGGTTCCGCTGCCTGCGGGCGGGCTTTTGTTGCTTGGGGCTTTGGGCGGTTTTGCCGGTCTGCGCCGCAAACGCGCGCGTGGCTGATCGCTGATTCTTATGTAACGAGCGACGGTTTGGCCCGCCGCGCAGGTTTTGCGCGGCGGGTTTTTTACATTTTACGCGGGGTTTTCTGCGTTGCAGCGACAAAATCGCACCGATTGCCCCCCTGCCGGATTGAGATTTCGCGCCCCCGATGCTATTTTGAACGCAATAGCCCAGCGCTCGGGGCCCTGACGGCGCTTTGATAAGGAGGACGATGTCCTGTCTCTTCACGTTAACGCAGCCCCTGCTGCGGGTTCCGGAGTGCCGCCCATGAGCGCACCCCAAGACGTCACCAGCGAAGAGTTGCTGGCGCGTATTCTCTCCTCGCTCGATGAAGACAAAGCCGAAGATATCGTGCAGATCGACCTGCGCGGGCTGACGGCCATTGGCGATTATATGGTGATCTGCTCGGGGCGTTCCTCGCGGCAGGTGGCGTCGGTTGCCGAAAAGCTGGTCGAACGTCTCAAGGCCGATTTCGGCCGTCTGAGCAAGGTCGAGGGCAAGGACACCGGCGATTGGGTTCTGGTCGATACGGGCGATATCATCGTGCATGTCTTCCGCCCCGAAGTGCGCGAATTCTACCAGCTTGAAAAAATGTGGCTGCCCAGCGGCGCGGCGGCTCCTGCCGACGCGTAAATGAAGCTGCATATCTGCGCGGTGGGCCGTTTGCGGGCTGGCCCCGAGCGCGATCTTCTGGACGATTATCTGACACGGTTTGATCGCACGGGGCGGGCTTTGGGCCTTGGCCCCGCGACGGTGCATGAGGTCGAGGACAAGAAAGGCGGCGGCATGGCGGCAGAGGCCGATTTGCTGCGCCGTGCCTTGCCCAAGGGGGCGGTGATCTGTGCGCTGGACGAGCGCGGCAAGGTCATGAGCTCGCCCGATTTTGCGGATAAAATCGCCGGATGGCGCGATGCGGGGCGCTCTGATCTGGCGTTCATTATCGGCGGGGCGGACGGGATTGATCCCGCCTTGCGGGCCGAGGCGGATTTTTCGCTGTCTTTTGGCAAAATGGTCTGGCCGCATATGATGGTGCGCGTGATGCTGTCCGAACAGATCTATCGCGCCGCGTCGATCCTTGCGGGCGGGCCGTATCACCGGCTCTGAACGGCGGATTTTCGGCGCGGCGATGACCCGCGCGCGAAAGCGGTTCAAAACCCCGCGCGAAGCGGCTAAAACCGCCTCGAACCTCATCCGATCCTGCGGAGCATCCCCATGAGCCATCCCAAACCTGTTGTCCTTTGTATCCTCGACGGTTGGGGCGCGCGCGATGAGACGGGCGCTAATGCCCCCGCCTTGGCCGATACGCCGCATTTCGACCGTATCCTGCGCGACTGCCCGAGCAGCCAGTTGATCACCCATGGCCCCGATGTCGGCCTGCCGCGCGGGCAAATGGGCAATTCCGAGGTGGGCCATACCAATATCGGTGCGGGCCGTGTGGTGGCGATGGATCTGGGGCAAATCGATCTGGCCATCGAGGAGGGCAGCTTTGCCCGCGCCGAAAACCTTGTCGGATTTATCGAGGCGCTCAAGGCGACGGGCGGCACGGCGCATGTGATGGGCCTTGTCTCGGACGGCGGGGTGCACGGGCATCTGGTGCATATCATCGCGGCGGTCAAAGCGATCTGCGCCGCGGGGGTGCCTGTGGCGCTGCATGCGATGACCGACGGGCGCGACGTGGCGCCCAAATCGGCGGCGGGTTATATGGCCGAACTGCAGGCCGCTTTGCCCGAGGGTGCGGTGATTGCCACCGTCACGGGGCGCTATTTTGCGATGGACCGCGACAACCGTTGGGAGCGGGTCAGCACCGCCTATGATGCAATGATCAAAGGCGAGGGGGCCAAGGCCGCAAGCGCCGCGCAGGCCATCGAGGCGGCTTACGGCGCGGGCCAGACCGACGAATTTATCCCCGCCACGGTGATCGGCGATTATGCCGGTGCGCGCGATGGCGACGGGGTGTTTTGCCTCAATTTCCGCGCCGACCGCGCCCGCGAAATTCTGGCCGCGATTGGCAAGCCGGATTTTGACGGTTTCGCTACGGGTCCGCGGCCCGATTGGGCGGGGCTGCTCGGGATGGTCGAATATTCGGACGATCACAACACCTATATGAGCGCGGTTTTCCCCTCGCGCGAGATCGTCAATACGCTGGGCGCTTGGGTCGCCAAACAGGGATTGCGCCAGTTTCGCGTGGCCGAGACCGAGAAATATCCGCATGTGACGTTTTTCCTCAACGGCGGCAAGGAAGAGCCCGAGGAGGGCGAGCAGCGCTATATGGCGCCCTCGCCCAAGGTGGCGACCTATGATCTGCAACCCGAAATGTCCGCCGCCGAGGTGACCGATGCCTTTGTCGGGGCGATCAACGACGGGTTCGATTTGATCGTGTGCAACTATGCCAACCCCGATATGGTCGGCCATACCGGCGATCTGGGCGCGGCGATGAAGGCCTGCGAAGCGGTGGATGCGGGGCTTGGCCGCGTTCTGGAGGCTTTGGAGGCCAAGGGCGGCGCGATGATCGTCACCGCCGATCACGGCAATTGCGAAATGATGGTCGATCCCGAAACGGGCGGGCCGCATACCGCCCATACGATCAATCCCGTGCCTGCGGTTCTGGTCGGCGGCCCTGCGGGCGCGGGGTTGAAGAACGGGCGGCTGGCCGATCTGGCACCGACGCTTCTGGCGCTGATGGGGCTGGCGCAGCCTGCCGAGATGACCGGCGAGAGCTTGCTGAAATGATCCGCATCGCCTGCCTTCTCGTGATGATGACGGCAGGGATGCTGCGCGCCGAGGGCGAGACGCGCCCCGATGCACGCCCCGATGCGAGAGTGGCGGCGCGCGATGCGGCGCAACGACTGGACGCCGCCGCGCGCCAGATGGACGCCGCCAAAAGCGCTCGCGACCGCGTGAAAGCGCTCAGCGAGACGGTGCATGCCTATGAGGACGGATTGGAGGCGATGCGCGACGGGCTGCGCCGCGCCACGGTGAGAGAGCAAAGCATCAGCAACGAGCTCAAGGCCCGCGAGGGCGAAATCAGCCGCCTGTTGGGGGTGCTGCAATCCATCGGCGCGACCCCTGCGCCCGCATCGCTTTTGCATCCGGGTGGCCCGGTGGGCACGGCGCGCGCGGGGATGGTTTTGGCCGATATCACGCCGGGTTTGAACGGCGAGGCCGCCGCCCTGCGCGCCCAGCTAGAGGAGGTGCGCACCCTGCGCCTTTTGCAAAAATCGGCCACCGAGACCTTGCAAAAGGGGCTGATCGGCGCGCAAGAGGCGCGCAGCGCGCTGAGCCAAGCGATCTCGGACCGCACCGATTTGCCGCGCCGCTTCACCACCGATCCGGTGCGCACCGCGATCCTCATCGCCTCGACCGAAACGCTTGAAGGATTTGCCAGCGGGCTGTCCGATATCACCAGCGCGCAAAGCGGCGCGCCGCTGCCCGACATCAGCCACCGCAAGGGCACATTGCCGTTTCCGGTGCATGGACAGATTTTGCGCCGCGCCGGAGAGGCCGATGCCGCAGGCGTCAAACGCCCCGGTATCGTTATGGCCACCCGCCCGCGCGCCTTGGTCAACACGCCGGTCTCGGCGACCATCCGCTATCGCGGCCCGCTTCTGGACTACGGAAACGTGATGATCCTTGAGCCGCAAACAGGGCTATTGCTGGTTCTCGCGGGGCTCGACGTGGTTTACGGTTCGGCCGGAGAGGTCTTGCCCGCGGGCGCGCCCGTGGGTCTAATGGCGGGCGAGGACGCCCTTTCGGGCGATATATTGCAAGAAACGGCGGCGGGCATCGGCATTGGCTCTGGAAACAGGCGCTCGGAAACGCTCTATATAGAAATCAGGCAGGACAACACGCCGGTGGATCCGGAGCTGTGGTTCAAAACGGATAAGGATGACTAGGCGATGAAGAAATTCCTAATGGCAGCGGCGGGCGGTATCCTTGCCGGCGGCATCGTGACCACACAGGTGGCCGCGCCTTTGCTGGCGCAAGAGGCCGCCAAGACCACCAATGTCTATGAGCAGCTTGACCTGTTTGGCGACATCTTCGAACGCATCCGCGTGCAATATGTCGAGCCGGTCGACGAGGCCAAACTCATCGAGGCGGCGATCAACGGCATGCTCACATCGCTTGATCCGCATTCCTCCTATATGCCGCCCGAAGATGCCGAAGCCATGCGCGTGCAAACGCGCGGCGAATTTGGCGGGCTTGGCATCGAGGTCACGCAAGAGGAAGGCTTTGTCAAAGTCGTCTCGCCGATTGATGGCACCCCTGCCGATGCGGCGGGCGTCGAATCGGGCGATTTCATCACCCATGTGGATGGCGAAAGCCTCTTGGGCCTGACGCTCAATGATGCGGTGGAATTGATGCGCGGCCCCGTGGGCAGCGAGATCATCATCACCATCGCCCGCGAAGGCGAAACCGAACCCTTTGACGTGTCGATCATCCGCGACACGATCAAATTGACCGCCGTGCGCACGCGCCTCGAAGGCAGCACTGCGGTTTTGCGTGTCACCACCTTTAACGATCAAACCTACCCCAACCTTGCCGACGGGCTTGCCAAAGAGATCGAAGCCGCCGGCGGGATGGACAAGATCAACGGCGTGGTGCTCGACCTGCGCAATAATCCGGGCGGGCTTTTGACCCAAGCGATCAAAGTTTCGGACGCCTTCCTCGAGAAGGGCGAGATCGTTTCGACGCGCGGGCGCAACCCCGAAGACGGCGACCGCTATAACGCCGAAGCGGGCGATTTGATCAATGGCAAACCGATTGTCGTGTTGATCAACGGCGGCTCGGCCTCGGCCTCCGAAATCGTCGCGGGCGCCTTGCAAGACCACCGCCGCGCCATCGTCGTGGGCACCAAAAGCTTTGGCAAAGGCTCGGTGCAAACGGTTCTGCCGGTGCGCGGCGACGGGGCGATGCGACTGACCACCGCGCGCTATTACACGCCCTCGGGCCGCTCGATCCAAGCCTTGGGCGTCTCGCCCGATATCATCGTGCAACAACCGCGCCGCAAACCCGAGGCCGAAGCCGAGGAGGAGGCGGGCGCCAAGCCGCGCACACGTTCCGAAGCGGACCTGCGCGGCAGCTTGAACAATGACAGCCTGACCGAGGATCAGATCCGCCAGATCGAAGAGGATCGCGCCAAGGCCGAAGAGGCCGCCAAGCTGCGCGAGGAGGATTACCAACTGGCTTACGCCATCGATATTCTCAAAGGTCTGTCGACGCTCGGCCCCAAGCAATAGCACCGACGTAATACCGACGTGATACCGACGTAATGCCGCGCCCCATTTGGCGCGGCATTTTCATGCGCCCCGCCGCGCCCGTTTTGCGCGCCCGCGGGGCCGATCGCGGGTCTTTCGCTTGGCGGGCAAGGCCGCTAGGTTGCGCGCAATCCAACTGCGAAAGGCCGCTCAATATGACGCGCGAAATGACCCCCGAAGAGATCGCAAAACTGCCCTATCGTCCCTGTGTCGGCCTGATGCTGGTGAATGCGCAAGGCCATGTTTTCGTTGGGCAAAGGATCGATAACCCCGGTCCGGCATGGCAAATGCCGCAAGGCGGGGTGGACGCGGGCGAGGACCCGCGCGAGGCGGCGCTGCGTGAGCTTTGGGAAGAGACCGGCATCACCGCCGACAAGGTGCGCGTCGAGGCCGAAAGCGCGGGCTGGATCCCTTACGACCTGCCCCATGACCTTGTCCCGCGCATCTGGAAAGGCCGCTTTCGCGGTCAGGAGCAGAAGTGGTTTTTGATGCGTTTTCAAGGGGTTGACGGTGATGTCAACATCGAAACCGAGCATCCCGAATTCTCGCAATGGCGCTGGCTCGCCCCGCAAGACCTCGTCGCCAATATCGTTCCGTTCAAACGCGAGGTCTACGCCCGCGTGCTGCGCGAATTCGAAGCGCGGCTGTGACCCCGCTCAGCGCTTGAGCAGCTTCATCAACTCTTGTGAGGGAAAGCCGTCCGGCGTCGCCCCGACCGAATTTTGAAAGGCGCGAATGGCGTTGATCGTATTCGGCCCGATGATGCCGTCGATCTTCTCGATGGCAAAACCCTTGCGTTTCAACCGCCGCTGCATTTCTTTTTTCTCGTTGAATGACAACGGTTTATAACCGCGCGGCCAGCTGGCTTGAATGGGTGGACCGCCCTTGAGCCGGTCCGACAAATGCCCCACGCCGATGACATAGGCATCGGCCTTGTTGTATTTTTCGATGGCGGCGAAATTGTCGAAAATCATAAAGGCCGCCCCCGCCGCACCGGCGGGCAAAAGGATCGAGGCGCGGCCGTAATTGGGCACCGCGCGCCCGTTCATATCGCGCACGCCCATCGCCGCCCAATCATCGGGCGAGCGCATATTGTTGCGCCGCGCTGAAGAATGGTCAAACCCGCGCGGCAACTTGACTTCAACGCCCCAAGGCTGGCCTTTTTTCCAACCCGACCGCTTGAGATAGGCCGCGGTCGAGGCCAGCGCATCGGCGGGGTTTTCCGACCAGATATCGCGTTTGCCATCGCCGGTGAAATCAACCGCAAAGGCCAGATAGGAGGTCGGGATAAATTGCGTGTGACCCATCGCGCCGGCCCATGATCCGGTCATCTGACGCGGGGCCACATCGCCCGATTGCAAGATTTGCAGTGCCGCGATGAGCTGAGCCTCAAAGAATTTCCCGCGCCGCCCGTCATAGGCCAGCGTGGCCAAGGCATCGATGATCGGGATCGTGCCGCGGTGCTCGCCATAAGCGCTCTCAAGCCCCCAAATCGCCGCGACGACCTCTTTTTCAACGCCATATTTTGCTTCGATCTGGTCCAAGACGCGGGCATGTTTGCGCAGGGCCGCTTGGCCGTTTTTGACCCGCACAGGCGAGGCGGCGCTGTCGAGGTAATCCCAGATTTGTTTCGTGAATTCAGACTGGTTGCGGTCCTTTTGGATCACGTCGGTGTTGTAGCGCACGCCGCGAAAGGCGCGTTTGAATACGTCAGAGCGGATGCCCTTGGAACGGGCGCGCGCTTCGAACCCGTCGATCCAGCGTTGGAAACCCGCGTTTGAGGTGGACACGCGTTCGCTCGCCAAAATCACGTCGGATTGGGCGGATGTCGGGCGGATTTGCGGGCGCAAGGAGCGGGCGATAGCGGCGCCTTGGGCCTTGGTCTGCGCCGCAGGTTCTGCCGCCGGAGCGCTTTGCAATGCGGCCAATGCGGCGGCTGCGATGCTCGCGCCTGTGGCTGCATCCGTGCCGGTGGTGGCGGGGGCAGGGACGGGGGCAGGGGATTGATGCGGTGCGGCGGCGGGGCGCGCCTGCGGGCGCAAGGATTGCGCCACGGGGGCCGCTGCCGCCGTTGCTGCGAAAGCGAGTGTTGCCAAAATTGCTGTGCCGTATGGGTTGCGCATTCTATGCCTCAAGACAGTATTTTTCTTGATGCTAACCGCATTGTTTCCGAATCGGAAGCAAAGTTGCGTGAGGGCTGGGCGTCTTGCCGCCGATGACGCATGGGAAAGACGCGCGGCTTGCGCGGCCCCTAGGTGCGTTTGCGTTTGACCTTGCGTTTGATCTTATCGGCTTTGCGCTTGGCGCCGACGGCTTTGCGTTTGGCGGGTTTGCCTTGGCCCGCCCCGCCGCCCCGCCGTCGCCCGCGCGAGAACCCGCCGCCGGTCGGGCCGCTTGGCATATCCTCGCCGTCGAGGGTCAAGAGCTGTAGCTCCAGCCCGCCGGTGACCGGCAGGGCCTCGATCAATTTGACCGTGACCCTTTGGCCGATCGTGATCACCCGCCCCGTATCGGCGCCCATCAGGCTGTTGCTGTCGCGGTCGAAATGGAAATATTCGTTGCCCAAGGACCGGATCGGCACCAATCCGTCGGCGCCGGTTTCGTCCAGCTTTACAAAGACGCCGAATTTGGCGATGCCGCTGATCCGTCCGGTGAATTCTCCGCCCAGCCGCTCCGAGAGGAAGGCCGCGAGATAACGGTCGTTGGTGTCGCGCTCGGCCATCATCGAGCGGCGCTCGGTGTCGGAAATATGCGTCGCGGTCTGTTCCAGCCGCTCGGCATCCTCGGGGGTCAAACCGTCCTTGCCCCAACCGTGGCTGCTGACCAAAGCGCGGTGCACGATCAGGTCGCTGTAGCGGCGGATCGGCGAGGTGAAATGCGCATAGCTTTGCAAAGCGAGGCCGAAATGGCCGAAATTTTGCGGGCTGTAATAGGCTTGCTGCATCGAGCGCAGGGTCGAGATATTGATCAACTCGTCGCTCTCGGTGTCTTCGGCGGCCTTGAGGAGCGCGTTCAGATGCGCGGTCTTGAGCACCTGTCCCTTAGCCAAATTCAACCCCGCCGCCTGCGCCACTTCGCGCAGCGCGTCGAGTTTATCGGCATTGGGTTCCTCGTGGACACGGAACAACAGCGGCGATTTCTTGGCGATCAGGGTTTCTGCGGCCGCAACATTGGCGAGGATCATGAACTCTTCGATCAGGCGGTGCGCATCAAGTCTTTCGCGGAAATTGACCGAGGCGACCTTGCCCGCCTCGGTCAGTTCCACCTTGCGTTCGGGCAGATCCAGATCAAGCGGCTGGCGCCGCGCGCGGGCACGCATCAATGCGCCATAGGCGGCATAGAGCGGGCGGATCACAGGGTCGAGCAGGGGGCCGGTTTTGTCGTTCGGCGCGCCCTCCATCGCGGCCTGCACCTCTTCGTAATTCAGCGAGGCGGCAGAGCGCATCAATCCGCGTTCGAACCGATGGCCGATCTTGTTGCCGTCGGCGTCCAATTGCATGCGCACGGCAATACAGGCGCGCGGCACGCCTTCGTGCAGGCTGCACAGATCGCCCGAGAGGCGGTCGGGCAGCATCGGCACAACGCGGTCGGGGAAATAGCTGGAGTTACCGCGTTTCTTGGCCTCGCGGTCGAGCGCCGTGTTCGAACGCACGTAATGGGCCACATCGGCGATGGCGACCCACACCACATGGCCGCCCTCGTTTTTGGGGTCGTCGTCCTCATGCGCCCAGCAGGCGTCGTCATGGTCGCGCGCGTCCCACGGATCGATCGTGACCAAGGGCATGTCGCGCATATCGCTGCGGCCCTTGAGCTCTGCGGGTTTCATGGCGTCGGCCTCGGCGATCACCTCGTCGGGGAAATCATCGGGGATGCCGTGTTGGTGGATCGCGATCAGCGAGACGGCCTTGGGCGCCGAGGGATCGCCAAGGCGGTTGATGATACGGGCGCGAGGCAGGCCCATGCGCGCCTTGGGTCCGGCCTGTTCGGCTTCGACCAATTCGCCGTCTTTGGCGCCGAAAGTGGCATCGGCGGCGACGCTCCATTCCGAGGCGAGGCCCTTATCGATGGGCAATATGCGCCCGCCTTCGGCGCCCTTGCGAAACACGCCCAAGACCTTTTGCGGATTGGTGCCGATGCGGCGGATCAGCTTGGCCTCATAGGCATTGCCTTCGCCTTCCATCAAGGCAACGCGGGCCAGAATCCGGTCGCCTTCACCCAATGCGGGGTCCGAGGCGCGCAGGGTGACAAAGACTTTGGGCTCGGGCCCTTCGCCTTGCCATTCCAACGGCTTGGCGGTCAGATCGCCATCGTTGTCGGGGCCAAGCACCTGCAAGACCGACACGGGCGGCAGGCGGTCGGGATCGCGGTAGGTTTTCTTGCGTTTCTCAAGATGGCCCTCCGCCTCCAGCTCTTTCAGGATGCGCTTCAGGTCGATCCGCGCGGCGCCTTTGATGCCAAAAGCCTTGGCAATGTCGCGTTTTGCGGTCTGGGTCGGGTTGTCGGAAATCCATTCGAGGATTTCGTCCTTGGAGGGCAGCTTGCTCATATCCCTGCCGTAGCACGGCGCGCGGGCGGCGTCATCGGGAAAGAGCGGGGGCGGGGGCGGCACGCGCCAAATTGCGCAAATCCTCGGCGGTGTCGATGTCTTGAAGCGTGTCGATCAGGGCGGTGCGCAGCCCGCCAAGGCTGTCGCGGCTGTCGATGAGGGCGTGTTCGCTCGACCAGCGCACGTTTTGATAGAGGCGCGGCGGGGGCGGCGCATTGCGCCTCAGGCCGGTGAGCCAATAGCCGCCGTCAGGAGCGGGGCCAAAGACCGCCTCGTGATCGCCCAAAGCCGCAAAAGCGCGGGCGATATGGGCGCGGCGGATCGCAGGAATATCCGCGCCGATGATGCAAACCGGCCCTTTGGGCAGCCCATACATCAACCGCGCCATGCGTGCGCCAAGGTCGCCTTGCCCCTGCGCGACGCGCGGCAGATGCGCGGGCCAGACCGGCGTCATCAGCCCCGCGCGGTCCGGCGCGACGGCAAGCATCAATTCCCAACGCGGATCTTGCAAGCGGCGCAGCAGGGCGGCGCTTTGGTGGCGAAACCACCACGCCGAAGCGGTCATGCCGATCTGTGCGCCAAGGCGGGTTTTGACGCGCCCCGCTTGCGGCAATTTCAACATCACCACAAGGCGGGGGCGATAGGCCGCTTGGGGTGTCATTGCCCCGTCATCCGGCGAAATAGTCGCGCAGGATGCGGGCGTAGATGGATTTGAGTTGATGGATTTGCGCCACCTCCACGCATTCGTCGACTTGATGCATCGTCTTGCCGACAAGGCCGAATTCCACAACGGGGCAGTGGGTTTTTACGAACCGCGCGTCCGATGTGCCGCCCGAGGTGGACAGCTCTGGCGCAAGGCCGGTTTCGGCTTTGACCGCGCGGGCGATGATGGCGGAAAAATCACCGGGCGGGGTCAGGAAGCTTTCGCCCGAGATTTTGATTTTCAGCTCGGCTTGCAGGCCGAATTCATCCGCGATTTTATCCGCCTCTGCGCGCAGCCAATCGGACAGGCCCGCGCCCGTATGGGCATCGTTGAAACGGATGTTGACCGTGGCGCGGCAGGTTTCGGGGATCACATTGGTCGCTGGATTGCCAGTATCGATCGTGACCACGGCAAGGGTGGAGGCATCGAAATGCTCGGTGCCTTCGTCCAGATTATGCGAGGCCAGCCGATCCATCAGCCGCGCCATGGCGGGCAAGGGGTTGTTGGCGCGGTGGGGATAGGCGGCGTGCCCTTGGGTGCCGCGCAGGGTGAAAAACGCGTTCAGCGATCCGCGCCGCCCGATTTTCATCATCTCGCCCATGGTATTTGGGCAGGTCGGCTCGCCCACAAGGCAAACCGACATGGCCTCGCCCTTCGCGTCCATCCAGTCCAGAAGCGCCACAGTGCCGTCGGTGGCCTCGCCCTCTTCGTCGCCGGTGATGGTCATGATCAGCGCGGTGTCTGCGGGCAGGCCTTGCGCGGCGTCCACGGCGGCGGCGGCAAAGGCGGCGACGCCCGATTTCATATCGGTGGCGCCGCGGCCATACATCACGCCGTCTTTGATTTGGGCGCCGAAGGGCGGCATCGTCCATGCATCGGGATCGCCCAAGGGCACTACATCGGTGTGACCGTTAAAGCCAAAGGTTTTTGCCGCACCCTTGGGGCCGAAACGGGCGAAAAGATTGGCGATGCCGCCGCGATCCACACGGGTGCATTCAAATCCCGCCGCCCCGAGCAGACCCTCCAAAAGCACCAATGCGCCGCCCTCTTCGGGGGTGACCGAGGGGCAGCGGATCAGCGCGGCAGTGAGCGCTTCGGGATCGGTCGCGCCCTGTGCGTCGCGAAAATCGGGGGCGGGGGATGCGGTCATTTCGGCTCTCCTTTTGCGGCTCCTGTCTAGCGGCTCGGGGCGCGGGTTGGAATCCAAAACGTTGTAAAAAAGCCGCGATTTGGGCGCCTTGGAAGGCTTTCCCTAGCGAAAACCGTATGGAAACAGGCTGTTGCGTGTTAACGATTGGTTAATAATGACCCGAGGCAGGGCAACCAAAGTGGGGCCGCAATAGGCCCCTATCGAGCGGAATAAAAGAATAAGAGTTTGATAGCGTTGGCATTTTTGTCTGCGCGCTCTGGGCATCTTGCCTCCAACGAGGGTTGGAGCAGTAATGGTTGCGGCATCGAAGCTGACAGTGAACAGCAACGCCTCTGCGATGCAGATGGCGCAGGAGATCTTTGGTCTCGGCGTTCAGGTCGTCGGGGCTTCGCTTGGTGGCGACAACCGCTCTTCGGGTATTTTCGAGGGCGGTGATAGCGTCGCGCCTGGCCTCACGCCTTCGGACAGCGGTGTGATCTTGTCGACGGGGCGCGCGCATTCCGTCACCAACGAGGCGCGCACGATCAACACGTGGAAGGGTCCGGTCGAGGCGCAAGCGAACCTGTCGGATTTTCGCAGCGCCAACACGCGCGGCGTCGATAATGCCGCCGATTTCAATGCGGCTGCGGGCACCCGCACCTTTGACGCGGCCTATCTCGACGTGGATTTCATTCCCGACGGCGAT
Organism: Paracoccaceae bacterium; assembly: GCA_050633545.1. Taxonomy (GTDB): domain Bacteria; phylum Pseudomonadota; class Alphaproteobacteria; order Rhodobacterales; family Rhodobacteraceae; genus Litorivita. Next base: position 321,132 of record JBOEGS010000002.1, on the reverse strand, counting down.
GTGATGACGATGCAATTCGTCTTTTCCTCCGAGGAATACCCCGAGTTCACCACCAGCCAGTATCAAGATTTCGTCGGGGTTTGGGTCAACGGTCAGCAGGTCGAATTGGCCGTGGGCAATGGCGATATCGATCCGGGGAATGTGAACGGATCGACCAACCAGAACCTCTATACCGATAACGCCAATTCGGAATTCAACACCGAGATGGACGGGTTTACCGTCACCATGACGCTGACCATGCCGGTCATCGACGGCGAAGTGAATTCCATCCGCATCGGGATCGCGGATGTGACCGATACCAGCTATGACAGCAACCTGCTCATCGCGGGCGGATCGGTGCAAACGGCGGTCGTGGCCCATGAGGATGTTGGCAATATTTTTGTCGAGGGCACCACCACGATTGACGTTCTGGCCAATGATTTCGATGTCTCTGGCGGTCAACTTATGATCACCCAGATCAACGGTGTTGACGTCTATCCTGGGCAGGTTGTGACGCTCAAAACCGGCCAACAGGTGTTCCTCAATACGCGCGGCACCTTGACCGTTGTGGCCGATGAAGACGTCGAGGACGTCAGCTTTACCTACACAATTCAGAACCAGAGCGGGCAAGCCGATGTCGGCTTTGTCACCGTCAGCTCGATCCCCTGTTTCGTTGCGGGCACGATGATCCGCACCCCTGACGGGGAGGTGCCGGTGGAAAGCCTTGTCGCGGGCGATCTGGTGATGACCAAAGACGATGGCGCGCGGCCCCTGCGGTGGATTGGCCAGCGCCGCGTCGCCGCCAAGGGCGATTTCGCGCCGGTCCGCATCGAGGCAGATACCTTTGGCGCGCATGACGCATTGCTTTTGTCGCCGCTGCACCGTGTGCTGATCCGCGATCATCTGGCCGAGCTGATGTTCGGCGAGGCCGAGGTTCTGGTGGCAGCAAAGGATTTGATCAACGATTGCTCGGTGCGCCGCGTCGAAGGCGGCGAGGTGGATTACGTCCACCTGCTGTTCGATCGCCATCAGGTGGTCTATTCCGCTGGGCTGGAGACTGAAAGTTTCTTGCCTGGTCCGCAGACGACCAAAAGCTTCGAGGCCGAGATCGTGCGCGAGATTTGCACCATATTCCCCGAGATCGACCCCGAAACCGGCGCAGGATACAGCCCCGCCGCGCGGCGGCTTTTGCGCGGGTTCGAGGCGCGGCTTTTGCTCGGTCAACGGACGGCGGCCTGATATGGGGTGGATCGGCCTGTCCGATGAAAACGGCAGCCTGTTTCGCCTTGAGGGATTGGGCGCCGCATCCGCGCGTCGCCCCTGCGACACCAAGACCAATAAAATGCCCTGCGGCACCAAGACCAATAAAATGCCCTGCGGCACCTTGCTGTTCGAGACGCGGCTGTCGCCGGACGGGCGCCCGCAGTCCTTGTTGTCGCATCGGCGCAGCCACCCGTGGCGCAGCGGCTTCTCGCTTCATTCGCTGCCTGACGGCGGGCTGGCGGTGGTCAGTTCGCTCGGTGATGTGATTGCGCATGGGGTTTTGCATCACGACGGGGCGGGGCGCACCGATGTGTTGCGAATCACCTATAGCTGGAACCACCCGCAAGGCTGGGGCCGTCTGACGGTCGAGCGGCCCGAAGGCCCGTCCTTTGTCACCCTCGATATCAAAGCGCCGCCGCCGATGATGATGGAGGACCTGCGCGAAATCCTGCGTGATCCGTTGCGGCGCAGCATGGATGCGGATGTGATTTTCGTCGCGCTGTCCGACCGGATCGAACCGGTTGGTTTGATGCCCAGCCTGAGCCTGAACACGCCGATCGCGGCGCAGGGCGGCTACCGCGCCGCTAGCACGCTCAAGCGCGGCGATCTGGTCTATACGCCTTGCGGGGATCTGGTGCCGGTGCTGCATGCGGTGCGCCGCACCGTGCCCGCGCGCGGCAGTTTCGCGCCCGTGCGGTTGCGCGCGCCCTACTTCGGATTGCAGCAAGACATCATCGTCGCGCCCGAACAGCGGCTCATGATCACCGGCTCGGAGGTGGAATATCTTTTTGGCACCGAAGCGGCCTTGGTGCCTGCGGGCCATTTGATCAACGGCGTCTCTGCGAGCGGTTGCGAGGCCGAGGCGCTGATCAGCTATGTGCAGGTGGTCTTGCCCAAACACGAGGCGGTTCTGGCGGCGGGCTGTGCGGTCGAGAGCCTATATGTCGGGCGCATCCGGCGCGATGCAAAGGCCTTGGCGGCCAGCGTGCTTTGCAATGCCGCGCGCTCCGAATTGCCCGAACATGCGCGCGCCTCCTATCCGGTTCTCAAACATTTCGAAGCGGTCACTTTGGCCGATCACCGCGCCGCTTAATCGGGCGCGGCGGTCTCTTTGAGCACGCGCATCGGCGCATCGCTACAGGGCACTTGGCTGGCCCAATCGGCATAATCGCCCGATGTGGCACGCCCGTGGAGCGCACGCAGGGCGCCGAGCGGGGTTTCGGAGTAATCGATACGCAAAGACATCGGCGCGGCGTCGCGGCGCAAGACCAAAAGCGCCGAAGAGTAGAGACCACGCGCATCGCTGCCTGCGGCGTCGCCCGCCTCTAGCGCCGCGATGAGCCGGTCCGAAAAACGCCCCTTGGCAGCCAGATACCCATCGATCATCGCGTCGATGACCCCTGCATTGGCCAGCATATTGCCCGAAGCGATTCCCCCCTCAAAGGCCCGTGCGGCGATCTGTGGCGTGTTGCATGCGCCGTTGAAAACGCCGCTTTGCCCCTCGCAATCGAGCGCCGAAAGCTGGCGATGGGCGCGGCCTGCGTCATTGCCCACAATTTGTGCAACCGCTTGCGGGGCGGCGGTTCCGGCCCGCATCAAGGTAAGCACATCCTCGCCCCAAAGGGTGCTGGGCGCCGCGCCTTGGGAGGCAGAAAGCCCTGCATTTATATGGCCTCTAAGCACCCAGCCGCCGACGCAAAGGCTGCCGGTGGCCGCAGCGCCGCCCAATGCGCCAGTTTCAGGGTCACGAACGAGTATCGAGAAAGTCATGGCAGCATTTTCGCCTATTTCGATGACTATTTATAGTGATAAATTTGACCGAATGAATTTATCATGATTAATTCGTGGAAAATTAGCCAACTGGGAGAAAGAAAATGACACTTTTGAAATGGACACGCCGCGGGGCGATGGCCGCAGCAGGGGCGATGCTTGCGCTTGGCGCGCTTGCGGGTCCGGTTGGCGCGCAAACGCCCCCCGGCGTCTTGATCGTGGGGCAGATTGCCGAACCCAAATCGCTTGATCCGGCGGCGGTCACGGCGGTGAATGATTTCCGTATTCTGGTGAATATCTATGAGGGGCTGACGCGGTATAAATCTGGCACGCTCGAGGTCGAACCGGCGCTGGCGACCGGATGGGAGATCAGCGAGGACGGCACCGAATATACCTTTAAGCTGCGCGATGGCGTGACCTTTCATGACGGCACGGCCTTTGATGCAGAAGCGGTGAAATTCAATTTCGACCGGATGCTCGACGAGAGCCACCCGTTCCACGACACCGGCCCTTTCCCTTTGTCCTTCTTCTTTAGCGCGGTCGAAGAAACCACGGTTGTCGATCCGCTGACCGTGAAATTCAAGCTCAACGCCCCCTATGCGCCGTTCTTGTCGAACCTCGCCTATCCGACCGGTCTGATGGTGTCGCCAGCGGCGGTCGAGGCGGGCGGCAAGGATTTCGGCCGCTCCCCCGTGGGCACCGGCCCGTTCAAATTCGAGGAATGGAAATCCAACGAGCGTGTGGTGGTGACCCGCAATGACGCCTATTGGGGCGAGAAGGCAGGGACCGAAGCGGTGGTCTTCCGCCCGATCACCGATGCCAATACCCGCGTGGCCGAAATGCTGGCGGGGGGGATCGACATGATGGTCGAAGTGCCGCCCACCTCGCTGTCGCAATTCGGCAGCGGTTTTGACGTCGCACAGCAAGCCGGCCCGCATGTGTGGTTCTTGATCCTTAACGCCAAAGAAGGCCCCTTTGCCGACAAGCGGGTGCGCCAAGCGGCCAATTACGCGATCAACAAATCCGCGATTGTCGACAATGTCCTCGAGGGCACCGCAGCCGTGGCCGCAGGCCCGACCCCGCCCGCCTTTGCATGGGCCTATAACGAGAGCCTTGAGCCCTATCCCTATGACCCCGAAAAGGCCAAAGCCTTGCTTGCCGACGCGGGCGCAGAGGGCGCCGAATTGACCTTCTTTGTGACCGAAGGCGGCTCTGGCATGCTTGACCCGATTGCCATGGGCACGGCGATTCAGGCCGATCTGGCCGCTGTGGGTCTTAAGGTGAAGATCGAGACCTATGAGTGGAACACTTTCCTTGGCGAAGTGAACCCCGGTCTGGAGGGCAAGGCCGATATGGCCGAGATGGCGTGGATGACAAATGATCCCGACACATTGCCTTTCCTTGCGCTGCGCACCGATGCGTGGCCGGACAAAGGCGGGTTCAACTCCGGTTACTATTCGAACCCAGAGGTGGATGAATTGCTTGAAGCGGCGCGGGTTGCGACCGATCAGGGCGAGCGCGCCAAGCTCTACCAACAGATGCAGGTCATCGTGCAGGAAGACGCCCCTTGGGTCTTTGTTGCCAACTGGAAGCAAAACGCCGTCACCAGCGACCGCGTGCAGAACTTTGGCCTTGAGCCGTCCTTCCTGTTGCATCTCGGCAATGTTGTGAAAAACTAAGCCAAAGGCGCGGGCGGCGTATCGCGGCCCGCGCCCGTTTGATTGCGCCAATGCGCGGCGCGGACATCAACCGCCGTGTCAGATGAGAGATCGCTATGGGCCGCTATATTCTTCGCCGATTGATTTTCGCCATTCCGGTCCTGTTGGGGATCACGGTGATCGTGTTCTTGATCATGGCGATGATCCCCGGCGATCCGGCGACGGCGATCCTCGGCTCTTATGCCACGCCCGAAAACGTCGCGAAATTGAACCGCGATCTGGGCTTGGATGCGCCCTTGGTGCAGCGCTATTTCATCTGGCTGGGCAATATGCTCTCGGGTGATTTCGGGCGGTCATACTCGCTCAACCGGCCCGTGTTGGACGAGATCACCGAACGGTTTTCGGCCACTTTGATCCTCGCAGGGGTGAGCTTTGTTTTGTGCTCGCTCTTGGGGATTTTGGCGGGGGTGATCTCGGCGGCGCGGCAATACGGATTTGCCGACAAGGCCATTACCTTTGTCGTCCTGATCGGCATTTCGGTGCCGTCATTTTTCCTCGGGATGATGATGATCTTGCTGTTCGCGGTCAAACTGCGCTGGCTACCGGTCTCGGGGATGTATGCGATTTACGGCGGCGGCGATCTGGCCGATCTGGGCAAACATCTGATCATGCCGGCGTTTGCCTTGGCGGTGGTGGCGACGGGGGTGATTGCGCGTCTGGCGCGCTCGGCGATGCTGGAGGTTTTGCGCCAAGACTACATTCGCACCGCGCGGGCCAAAGGCGTGCCGGAGCGGCGGGTAATTATGGGCCATGCCCTGCGCGCCGCGATGGTCAGCATCATTCCGGTTCTGGGCATTCAGGCGGGGTTTGTCCTGTCGGGTTCGGTCTATATCGAGATGGTGTTCCAATGGCCGGGCGTGGGGCGGATGTTGGTCGATGCGATCCTCAAGCGCGATATTTTGTTGGTCCAAGGCGGGGTGGTGTTTGTCGCCTCTTGCTACGTTTTGTTCAATATCGCGGTCGATGTGGCGCAAAGCCTGCTCGACCCGCGCATCAAGACCTGAGGGGCCGGATATGAAGACCTTTCTCGCGCTTTTGTTTCGCAACCGTCTGGCCGCGCTGGGCGCGGTGGTGATCTCGGCGGTGGTGCTTTTGGCGCTGATCACGCCTGTGTTGCCCTTGTCCGATCCCGACGTGATCGAAACCGCCGACCGGTTCAAACGGCCCTTCACCGAGGGGCATCTTTTGGGCACGGATCACCTTGGCCGTGATCTGCTGTCGCGGCTGCTGTGGGGCACGCGGTTGTCGCTGGCGGTGGGGGCCTCGGCGGCACTGGCGGCGGCGCTGATCGGATCGGCGATTGGCGTGACGGCGGGGTATTTTGGCGGGCGCTTTGATAATATCATCATGCGCGGCGTCGATATGTTGATGGCCTTTCCCTATATCCTTTTGGCCTTGGCGATTGTCGCGGCCCTCGGGCCGGGGCTGCTCAATGCGCTGATCGCGGTGGCGGCGGTGAATGTGCCGTTTTTTGCGCGCAACATTCGCGGCATCACCGTGGGGCTTGCAGGGCGCGAATTCGTCGATGCGGCGCGATTGGCCGGATTGGGCCATACGCGGATCATCCTGACCGAGATATTGCCAAACCTCTTGCCGGTGATCGTCATTGCCATGTCCACCACGGTGGGATGGATGATTTTGGAAACTGCGGGCCTGTCGTTCTTGGGGCTGGGCAGCCAGCCGCCGCAAGCGGATCTTGGCTCGATGCTGGGCGAGGCGCGGGCGGCTTTGATCACCGCGCCGCATACTTCGATCATTCCGGGGATCATGATTTTCCTCATCGTCATGTCGATCAATCTGCTCGGCGACGGGGTGCGCGATGCGCTTGATCCGCGCTTGCGCTCCGGCGCGCTCAGCCGTCCGATGGCGACCACGATGGTGGACCGCTCCGGCCCCGTGCCGCCGGCGGATGATGAATTGCTCTCGATCCAGGATCTGCGCACCGAATTTCGCGTCGGCGCGCGCGAATACAAAGCCGTGGGCGGCGTCAGCCTCGCGGTGAGCGCGGGCGAATGCCTTGGGGTGATCGGCGAAAGCGGGTCGGGCAAATCGGTCACGGCCCTGTCGGTCATGGGGCTTGTTGCCTCGCCGCCCGGAGTGATCACCGGCGGTGCGGTGCGCTATGAGGGCGAGGATTTGATCGGCGCGCCCTATGAGACCCTGCGCGCCAAACGCGGGCAAGCGGTGTCCTATATCTTCCAAGACCCGCTGGCCACGCTGCACCCGCTTTACCGTGTCGGCGATCAGATGGTCGAAGCGATTCAGGTCCACCATCGGGTCGGCAAATCCGAAGCGCGCGCCAAGGCATTGGCGCTTTTCGAGGCGGTGCGTATCCCCAATGCCGCCAGCCGGTTGGACAATTACCCCCATGAGATGTCGGGCGGGATGCGCCAAAGGGTCGGCATTGCCATGGCCTTGGTGAACGATCCCAAAGTGATCATCGCGGACGAGCCGACCACAGCGCTGGATGTAACGGTGCAGGCGCAAATTCTGGCGCTGCTCGACGATCTGCGCCGTGCGCGCGGGCTTGCGATCATCTTTATCACCCATGATTTTGGCGTGGTGGCGCAATTATGCGACCGCGTGGCGGTGATGTATGCGGGCCGGATCGTCGAAGAAGGGCCGACGGGCGAAGTGCTCGATGCGCCCGCCCATCCCTATACCAAACGGCTGATTGCTTGCGTGCCCGAGCTTGGCGGCGGTCGCAGGCGGCTGGAGGCGATTGCGGGCCTGCCGCCGGTGGTGGATAACCTGCCCGCTGGCTGCGCCTTTGCGGCGCGCTGCGACAAGGCCGAAGCGGCGTGCAAGGCGGGCGATATCGGCCTGTTCGGCACGGCGGGCCGCCGCGTGCGGTGCCTCTACCCCGAAGACATCTTCATCAGCGAGGAGGCCCTGTCATGAGCGTTTTGCGTGTCGAGAATCTGGCCAAGACCTTTGCCGTGAAGGGCGGGTTTTTGGGCCGTGATCGCGCCGGTGTGCGGGCGGTGCGGCCGATGTCCTTTGCGGTGGAAAAGGGCGAAACCCTTGGCATCGTGGGCGAATCCGGTTGCGGCAAATCGACCTTGGCGCGGATGCTGGTGGGGTTGTTGCCGCCCAGTCAGGGGCAGATCGAAATCGAGGGTGCGGCGCTGACCACCGCCGATCCTGCGGCTTTCGGGCGGATGATCCAATATGTGTTTCAAGACCCGATCAGCAGCCTCAATCCGCGTAAAACCATCCGGCAGATCATGGAGGTGCCGCTCAAACGGCTCCACGGGATGGATCGGGCCGCCCGCACCGCGCGGATCAGCGAGATTTTCGCATCGGTGAATTTGCGCGACGAGTTTCTTGATCGCTACCCGCATGAGTTTTCCGGCGGTCAGGCACAGCGTATCGGCATCGCCCGCGCCCTTGCCGCCGCGCCGCGGATCATCATTCTGGACGAACCGGTGTCGGCCCTGGATGTGTCGGTGCAGGCGCAGGTGCTCAACCTTCTGGCCGATTTGCGCGCCGAATTCGACCTCACCTATCTGTTCATCAGCCACGACCTCGCCGTGGTCGAGGCGGTCAGCGACCGCGTCGTGGTGCTGTATTTCGGGGCCGTGGTGGAAATCGGGCGGGCCGAGGATATTTTTCGCGCGCCCAAACACCCCTATACCAAGCTTTTGGCCGATAGTGCGCCTGTGGTCGGCCGCCCGCTCAAGGCCCCCGAACAAAAGGGCAGCGAATTGCCCGACCCGCTCAACCCGCCGCTTGGCTGTGCGTTTGCGGGGCGTTGCCCAAAGGCGACGGACCTGTGTAAGAAGAGCGATCCGCAATTGGAAGATATGGGAGCGCATCACTTTGCCGCCTGCCACCACCCGAATTAAGCCCGAACCGCGCCAAAGCCGTCCCGTACAAGTCGCAGAAGCGATCAAGGAGTGGGTGGTCGATGAGGGCCTGCAAGCGGGCGACCGTCTGCCGTCGGAGCCGGAGCTTATCGCGCGGTTTGCCATGGCCAAAGGCACGATCCGTGAGGCGATGCGGATTTTGGAAGCGCAGGGATTGATCAAAACCCGCACCGGACCGGGCGGTGGCAGCTTTGTGCATGAGGTCTCCAAAGAGCGCGCGCGGGCCTTGCTTGGCAATTACTTCTATTTCCAAAACCTCACCATCGCCGATATCTACCAGTTGCGCCGCGCACTTGAACCGGAGCTGGCGGCTTCCTTGGCGGGGCACCTGTCCGATGAGGCGCTGGAGGAGTTGCAAGCCATTTTGGACACCTATCCCGATGCCGCTACCAGCCCCGAAGAAGAGCGCGAGCAACATATCGCCTCGCTCAATTTTCATAAGGTTCTGGCGGTGCAATCGGGCAACAAGCTGCTCGGGTTCATGATCGATTTCATGGCCAATATGCTGTCGGATCTGACGGTTTACCGCCGCCTCTACGAGCCGCCCAATGTGGAATTATGGGCCAAGGGCCGTGCCTATCAGGCGCGGTTGATCGAGGCTTTGCGCCATGGGCAGGCCGATGAAGCGCGCCGCGTGATGGCAGAGCATATGCAAACCGCGCAAAGCCTGATGGAGGCGCAAGAGGCCGAGATGCAGCGCGGGTTTATCTCGGAATAGCGCCGCATCGGGCCAAAACCCGCGCGCATCGGCTCCATTGCGCGCGCGCTTGTGCCGCCGAGCCTTGGCAATTGCGCTCATGCGGGCCTATATAGCGGCACAGATGCGCGCGGTTGATCCGCCCGCATGGCAGGCCAGAGGGATGCGCGAATGACCAACCACCTTTACCAAAACGATTTGCCCGACGGGCTCGATATGGGCCCGATTGTGGCGATTGATTGCGAGGCAATGGGATTGCACGCGCATCGCGACCGGTTGTGCCTTGTGCAAATGTCGGGCGGGGATGGCAATGTGCATCTGGTGCAGATCGCCAAGGGCCAGACCGAGGCGCCGAACCTGTGCGCGATGCTGGAAAATCCTGATGTGCTCAAGCTGTTCCATTTTGGCCGCTTTGATATCGCGGGCATGTATCACACATTCGGGGCGCTGGCCGCGCCGGTGTATTGCACGAAAATCGCCAGCCGTCTGGTGCGCACCTATACGGACCGGCACGGGCTGAAAACCTTGGTGCAGGAACTGGTCGGCGTGGATATTTCCAAGCAGCAGCAAATGAGCGATTGGGGCGCCGAAGAGTTGACCGAAGCGCAGCTGGACTATGCGGCTTCCGATGTTCTTTACCTGCACCGTTTGCGCGAAGAGATGAACAAACGCCTCGAGCGCGAAGGCCGGATGGAACTGGCGCAGGCCTGTTTCGATTTCCTGCCCACGCGGGCCAAGCTGGACATCGCCGGATGGCCAGAGACGGATATTTTTGCGCATGCCTGAACGGGTGAAATCGGACCGCGCGGCGGTGTTTTTGGACGCGGCGCGCCGCGTGATCGCGATTGAGGCCGAGGCCTTGACGCAACTTGGCGCGGCCTTGGACGACAGCTTTGCCGAGGCGGTCGAATTGATGCTGGCGGTCAAGGGCCGCGTGATCATCGTGGGCATGGGCAAATCGGGCCATATCGGGCGCAAGATCGCCGCCACATTGGCCAGCACCGGCACACCGGCGCAATTTGTCCACCCGTCCGAGGCCAGCCACGGCGATCTGGGCATGTTGACGCGCGCCGATGTGGTGATGGTGCTGTCCAATTCGGGAGAGACGCCGGAATTGGCCGATGTGATTGCCTATACCCGCCGGTTCAACATCCCGATGATCGGGGTTGCCAGCCGCGCGGAGTCGACGCTGATCAAACAATCCGATGTGCGTATTGTTCTGCCCCGCGCCGAGGAAGCCTGCGGCACCGGCGTTGTGCCGACCTCTTCGACGACAATGACGCTCGCGCTGGGCGATGCGCTGGCCGTGGCATTGATGGAGCATCGGCAGTTCACGCCCGAGCATTTTCGCGAGTTTCATCCGGGCGGCAAGCTTGGCGCGCAGCTTAGCCGCGTGCGCGATCTGATGCACAGCGGTGCGGCCTTGCCGCTGATCGGGCTCGAGACGCCGATGGGTGATGCGCTGCTCGAGATCAGCCAAAAGGGGTTTGGCGTGGTCGGGGTCACCGCCGCGGACGGCACATTGGCGGGGATCATCACCGACGGGGATTTGCGCCGCCATATGGACGGGCTGTTGGGCCAATCCGCCAAGGATGTGATGACGCCCTCGCCCAAAACGCTCGCCCCCGAGGCTTTGGCCGAAGAGGCCGTGGCGGTGATGAACGCGCGCAAGATCACCTGCCTGTTCGTCGTGGATCCGGCGGGGAGCGGCGCGCCCGAGGGGTTGCTGCATATCCACGATTGCCTGCGTGTCGGGCTAGGATAAGCCGTGGCGCGCGAGAATCTCCACTCGCGGGTGGTGGCATGGTTGAAAATCCTGCTGCCGGTTGCGGCGCTGGGCATCCTGTCGACGCTGTTTTTGATCTCGCGCGGCAATGATCCGGTGTCGACGATTCCCTTCGCCAAAGTGGATTTGAACCAGCGCGCCAAAGAGGAAGGCATGAGCAACCCGTCGTTTTCGGGCGCTACGCCCAGCGGCGATATGGTGCTGTTTTCCGCCGCGATTGTGCGGCCTTTGCCAAAGCAGACGGGGCAGTTTTTGGCGGTTGATGTGATCAGCCGCATTGACCTGTCGGGCGGCGGGCAAATCGATCTGACTGCGGCGCGGGCCTTGACCGATAGCGGGGCGGTGCATGTCTCGCTTGAGGACGGCGTGGTTTTGACAAGCTCCACAGGCTACGAAATCCGCACCGATACGATGATTGCCGATCTTGGCGCGCCATCGCTGGAATCGGGCGGCGAGGTGACAGGGCAAGGCCCCGCAGGCACGTTCAGCGCCGGAAAAATGCAGCTTTCCGCTTCCGGCGGTGATGGTCATGCGCAATTGCTTTTCACAAATGGCGTCCGGCTGGTATACCGTCCGGCACAAGCCGAGGAGTAACGCCGTTGCCGCGTCATAGATTCACATATGCCCTATGGGTTTGCCTTGGCCTTTGGGGGGGCCTTTATATGCCGTCTGCTGCGGCCGCGCAGGGCGTGGCCTTTGGCGCGATGGCCAGCCAAGGCGACGCGCCTGTCGAGGTCTCTGCCGATAATCTGGCGGTGAACCAAAGCGACGGCACGGCGGTGTTCACCGGCAATGTGGTGATCGGGCAGGGCGATATGCGCCTGTCTGCGCCGCGTGTTTTGGTGGTTTATGCCGAGGCGAACGAACGGATCGAGCGGCTGGAGGCCACCGGCGGCGTGACGCTCGTTTCGGGCGAGGATGCTGCCGAGGCCCGCAGCGCGCGCTATGATATCGACGGGCAGGTGATCGTGATGGAGGGGGACGTCCTGTTGGCGCAGGGGCCATCGGTGATGTCCGCCGAACGTATGACCGTGGATCTGGAAAAAGGCACGGCGCAAATGGGCGGGCGCGTGCGCACGATTCTCAAGCAAGGTAAGTAAGGTATGAGTGACGCTGGGCAAGACGCGGGTGAAAGCGATGCGCCGCAATTGACGGTGACCGAAGGCACGTCGGGACTGCGCATTATCAACCTGCGCAAGTCCTATAACAAACGTGTGGTCATCCGTGATGTGACCATTGATTTGCAGCGCGGCGAGGTTGTCGCCTTGCTCGGGCCGAACGGCTGCGGCAAGACCACGACCTTTTATTCGATTGCCGGATTGGTCTATCCCGAGGGCGGCCATGTGATGATCGACGGGCGCGATGTGACCGGATTGCCGATGTATCGCCGCGCCAAGCTGGGCATCGGCTATCTGCCGCAAGAAATGTCGGTGTTTCGCGGGTTGAGCGTCGAAGACAATATCGGGGCGATTCTCGATATCGCCGTCAAAGACCCGCATAAGCGGCGCGAGCGGCTCGAAGAGCTTTTGTCGGAGTTTTCAATCGAACACCTGCGTCGCGCGCCCGCGCTGGCTTTGTCGGGGGGCGAGCGGCGGCGGGTCGAAATCGCGCGCTGCCTTGCCGCCGATCCGAAATATCTGCTCTTGGACGAACCGTTTGCGGGGGTCGATCCGATCTCTGTGGGGGATATCCGCCATTTGGTCGCCGACCTCAAAAAACGCGGGATTGGCGTGCTGATTACCGACCACAATGTGCGCGAGACGCTCGAAATTGTGGATCGCGCCTATATCTTGCATGATGGCAAGGTGCTCATGTCCGGCACCCCCGAAGAGGTGGTGCGCAACGAGAATGTGCGCCGCGTCTATTTGGGCGAAAACTTTAAAATCTCCTAACCGCGCGGCAAATAATTGCCCAAGTCACGCAGATTCTTTTTGGCCAGACGGATTGACAAGATCGCGGGATCGGGCGTCAAATAGGCCCATGACATTCGTGCTTCTTGCCTTGCTTTCCTGTGCGGCCTTCTCGTTAGGGTCGGTGAAGGCTACGCAAAAACGGTGTCTCATTCCAGCAACCGGCAGCTAATGACTTCGGCGTGCGCGCCTCACGCGCGCAATCCGACGTGCGGCCGGTGCGACTTGCAAAGGAGACGACATGCGCTACCAAATCAGTGGAAAACAAATTGATATCGGCGAGGCGCTGCAAACCCATGTTCAATCCGAATTGGGCGATGCAGTAAAGAAATATGCCGAGCGTCCGACTGACGCACAGGTGATCTTCTCCAAAAGCGCGAGCGAATTTGTGTGCGAGGCGACGGTGCATTTGTCCACCGGATTGACCGCACAGGCAAAGGCGCATGAGCATGAGATTTATGCCGCTTTTGATAGCTGCTGTGCCAAGCTCGAAAAGCAACTGCGCCGCTACAAACGCCGGTTGAAGGACCATCACAACCACCGCGCGCAGCCAGTTGAACTTTTCGCAGGTTCCTCGTATATCCTCGCTTCAGATCACGCGGATGAAGAATCGGAACCCGAAACCCTGCAACCGATGATCGTGGCCGAGATGGAAGCGAAGATCCCTTCGCTTTCAGTCGGCGAAGCGGTCATGCAGATGGAATTGGCGAACGCTCCGGTTCTTATCTTCCGTAATGAAACCAGCGAAGGGATCAACGTGGTATATCGCCGGGATGACGGCAATATCGGTTGGATCGATCCCAAGAATTGAGGCGGCGGGGCGAATACGCCCCTAAGCCGTCGGAGCGAAATACGGACTATGGAACTATCCACGATCCTCAAGCCTGAGGCGGTCAAGGTTATCTCGGCTGCCTCAAGCAAGAAGCGTCTTTTGCATGATTTTGGCGATCTCGCCTTTGCCGCTTATGGCATTCGGGCTGGGCTTGCCGTCGAGGCCTTGCAAGAGCGCGAGAGCCTTGGTCCCACAGGCGTGGGGCACGGCGTGGCACTGCCCCATGCGCGTATTGACGGGCTGAGCGAGGTTGTCGGCGCGTTTATCTTGCTTGAAAAACCGGTGGATTTCGAAGCGGTTGACCGGCAACCGGTGGACATCGCCTTTGCGCTTTTTGCCCCCGAAGACGCCGGTGTCGAGCACCTCAAGGCCTTGGCTTTGGTGTCGCGCACTTTGCGTGATGCGAGCGTTTGCGCCAAGCTGCGCGCCAATACCGATGCTGCGACGCTTTACACGATCCTCACCGAAGGCCCCTCGGTCCAAGCGGCGTGAGTGTATGCGCGATTTCGCGCGCGCCGCAGGGCGGGCGGCTTATGTAAGATCGCCCCAAGGCCCGAAACCGAACATCATATAATCGCGTTGATAGATATCGGCGACACGCGCCTCGATCTCGGCATCATAGATATCGCCAAGCGCAAAGGGTGCATCTTGCGGCGCGGCGCTCGGGTCGGGCGCGTCGCTGCGGCCCACCTGATGGGCGATGGCGGGCAAATAGGCCTCCATCTCGTCTTCGCGCAATATGAAATCGGGAAAGGCAAAGGTGCCAAGCCCCTGCACTGTATTGGCGGCGCTGGCCCATGTGCTGTCGATACGCACGCCGGTTTGGCCCGCTAGGTTGGCCTTGAGAAAATCCAAGAACGCGATAAAGGCCTCGCGGTGCGCGCGCCGGTCATAGCTGTCGTCGGGCTTCTCCACCGGCCCTTGGCCAGGGATCGGCAACTTGTATAGCTTGCGCAGGGTCTTGCGGATATCGGCATAGGCGGCCTCGCCCGAAGACAGGATATGCGTGCAAAAGGCGTAATGCGCGCGCGCGGCAGGGTGGCGTAGCACCGTGAAACTGCGGTGGCCGGTATGGGCGCGCTTCCATTGGCGCAGGCCCTTTTGGTTGAATTTGGTGAGCAATTCGTCCTCGCCCACCCCGTCGAGCGCCGCCATCCACGCCGTGACCTCGGCCTCCGGCCCGCCGCGCACCGGCATGTAGAGCAAAGGCGATTGCGCGCAGGCCACATAGGAAGGCACGACGGGGCCGCGGCGCGGTTCGAAATTCGGGGTGCGGGTCAAATTGAACGTATCGAGCCGCGCCAAAGCCTCTTCCATCGCGTCAAAGTTCTCGACCTTGTCGGAAATCGGGCTGGGGTTTTGCTTCTTGAGCTTCTTGTCGAGGCTGTCCAAAGCTTCATTCACGCCAAGATATTTCGCCAGCCCGTTCATCACCTCGACGCTTTGCAGATCCTCATAGGCGACATAAAACGCCGTCAGGCCCGAGCATTGCAATGTGTTGAGCAGCGCGACCTGAAAGCCTTGCAGCTTGGCGAGGTGGTGTTCGAATTCGTCGCGGTCGAACTCGGCCTTGCCGTCCTTTCGCCGCCGCGCGTCGGTCAGCTTCCATTGCCCCGTGGCTTGGGCGATTTTCCAACTGACATAGCTGTCGACCGGATTGCGGGTCAGGATGATTTTGGCGCAGCGCGGATCGGCCAAGGCGATGTCCATCGCGCGTGCGTCGTGGTCGTGGAAAAAGCGAAAGCCGCCCAAAACCCCTTCTTGCGCCTTGATGGTTTCGATCAAACGGGCCGGATCGCCCTCGCGCATGGCTTGGGTTACGCCCAGTATATTATCGACGTTGGGGTAGCCGATGAAATGAGGATTGAAGGCCTCTCCGTGGCAGGTGATGCCGCCGAAGGCATTGAGGTTCGCTTCCAGAAAGTTCGATCCGGTGCGCATTTCGGCAAAGACAACGAAATAGTCAAAACGGTCGGTCATCGCGGGTTACTGCACCAAATAGGGTTTGCGCGGCTTGCGCGGCGCGAGGTTTTTATCATTGGTAACAGGGAAATCACCCATGAGATAGGGATGCATCCCTTGGTTCTTGAGGTTTTGCAAGAACTGTCCAAAGCCGGACAGATCGACCATCTTTGGCGCTTCGGCGAGGCGGCGGGTGTTCTTCGGGCCGATCTCGTCGATGATGGTTTGCAACGGCTCCATCGGGGCCTCGATAAATTCGGCCATGGTCCAGATGCGAATGCGCGCCTTGGAATGGGGCGAGCGCAGGATGTCGAGGTGTTTGCTCTCGATCCGCTGAAGCCGCGCCGCTTCGGCACGGATTTCGGCAAAATTCTGGTTGGAAAAGAACAAGGGCACGGCCCATGCGCCAGAGATCACGCTGATCTGTGCATTGGGATCTTTGGCCATGTCCCAGCTTATCTGCTGGCTGTCGCGCGGGCCGAATTGAAAACACTGCCGCTCGCCTCGGGTGTTCCAGATCAGGTTGGTGAGGAAGGCTTTGGGATTGTAGTCGCGGATTGCGGCGCTGTCGCTGAGCGCGCCGTTGATCACGCTTTGCCCGCCGCCGTATTCGACACGTTCGGGGCCATAAAGATGCCCGTGAACGCGCGCGCCTGTGGCCTTGCCAAGCCATGGTTCGAAATCTTCAAAGAGGTCGGCGAAGCCTTCAAAGACCGAATATTTCGACGAGGTCATGCCGTTGTCCCAACCCTCATTGGGCCAGCGACCTTGCATAAAAAGGCCGGGTCGTCCGCGGGTGCGGCGCTCGACGGCTTTGGCGAAAATGCGGTCGATCTTGCCGGGGTTCGGCTCTGTGCGCTTCATCGCGCCGGCTTCATCGGTCAGAAAAGCCTCGTAAAGCCGGTCCGCATGGGGCCAGATTTTGCGCGCCACAAAGCAATCGGAGCGGCGCAAAAGCTGCAGGTGGTCGTCATAAAAGATATGCGGTTTGCCTTGGAAATCGAATTTGCTCAGCGTCAGCGAGCGGCTTTCGATATTGGTGGAATATTGCCGCGCCAGCGTTTGGAAATAGCTCTCGTCGGGGATCCAGACCTTGGCGAAATAGCGGTCATAGGTTTCGCGCTCTGGGTCTTCCAAAATCGCCGACAAGGTTTGCCGCGTCAGGCACCACCACTGGCTGCCCATATGGGGGACGATGCCGTTGGGGATGCGGCGTTTGAAGCCGATCCTGCGCTGCAACAGCACATAGCGGTCAAAGAGGTAGCGATGTTTTTTCCACGAGAAGGGAAAGCGCATGGTAAATCGCTCTTGGTCCAACCCGCCGACGGTCCAAGGCACATCCGCCGTGGTCGCGCTTTCGATGAAATCGGTGCGCGGGCGGCTGTCGAGATAGTCGATCAGTTCCTGCACGGGGCGCAGCGGCAGGCAAGAACCGGAGGCCAGATAGACGTGGCGCACGTCGGGAAAGTTTTTGAGCATCAGTTCCGAGGCCGATTGCGACCCCGCCACGATGCCCCAAGTGCCCCATTCACACCGGTGCCTTTGGCAAAATTTCACATCGGGCAAATCGCCCAGAGAGGCGGCAAAGGCGTTATAGGTTTTGCGCGGCACGGTCTTGTCGACGTGGATCACCACCGGACAGCCCGCAGCCGCCCAATGACGGGCCACTTGCTCGGCCCGCGCCAGTGCCGTGTGCACCAACATGACAATTCCAACGCTCACCCGCGCTTCACTCCTTTAGGCCCAATTGCCTTTTGACATCAGCCCGAGGATTTCGAGCTGTCGCCAGTTAATGTATTTCTCCGACCATTTGCACCAAAGTTCGGGGTTTTCCTCGAGCGTCTCGGCATAGGCCTTATATTCGACTGAGGCGGCATAGTGTTGCTTGCGCTCCAGCTCTTCGGCCGCTTTGGCGGTGAAGGTGTCGAGGAATTTGGTATGCAGCAAAACGCCGCTGGCTTTCTCGCCGCCCCATTCATCATAAACGAGATTGAGGCCGCGCGGCAAAAGCATATGGGTCGAGCTGACATAGGCGTATTTGCGGTCCCATTTGACGAGGGGAATCTTATTGAGCGCGGGCGCCTTGGCGGGTTTGTCGGGGAAAAACACCCTCTGGCGCGGCCCGCCCTGTATCCACAGATTGCCGAAGCGCTTGTTCTTGGTGATCGTGTAATTGCCGCTGTCGAACCAATTGGCAATCTCCAGCGGGTCTTGGCCGGCTTGATAGGGTTCGGCGTCGATACGGCCCTTTGGATACATATCCAGCAGCATCGCCGAAAAGCTTTTGATCGATGAGGCATCGAGCCAGTCGGTCAGCGCGCGAAGCGGGCGCGTGTCGCAAAACGGATAGACCAGAAATTCGTCGGGATCGACGACCAAGGCCCAATGCCCGTCGGCATAACGCATCTGTAGCCAGTTGAGCCAATCCACGCCAAAGCGCGCGCGTTTATAGCCGGCTTCGGTATACCAAAGCGATACATCGGGTTGATCGGCGAGATATTCGGCGGAGCCATCGGTGCTGCCGTTATCGACAAAGAAAAAGTGGTTCACGCCGATATCGCGGTAGTATTTCAAGAAATACGGCAGGCGCACACGTTCGTTGCGCAGGGTCGAAAAAACAAGGATATCGCCGCGGCGGATGCTTTTGGTGCGGTCGGCAATGGATTGCAATTCGCGCCGCTTGCGAAACGCACGCAAGCGCCAGCGCCGACGCTGAACCCTGAGCCGATAGGATTGCAGTGCACCCAAAACCGTTTCCCCTCACCCTGCCTGAATGATTTCGCAGGTCCAGGACGCGATATCACGCCATCCTTAAGACGGCATTGAAATGACTATCCCAATCAGGCGCGGTAAATTGCAAAGGTATGCCTTTGTCTCTTGTGCCTGTGGCCTGCTCGTTTGTGGCAAGATCAATTATTATCTTTTGCCATAGATAACTGTCATTTACCTCTGCGTAAACGGGTAATGCGCCCAAGACTTCTTGGAAAACTGGTAGATCAGAGGCCACCACGGGGCATCCCAAGCGCGCCGCTTCGACAGCGGGCAAGCCGTAGCCTTCGGCGAAACTGGGAAACAGCAGGCCGCGCGCATGTGTGAGGAGCGTGGTGATCTGACCGTCGGTGAGATTTGGAAGTTCGCGCAGGGGGCCGTCATTTGGCAGCGCGTCCAATCGCGCAAAGACCGCCTCGTTTTGCCAACCCCGTTTGCCGCAGATGAGCAAATGCGGCAGGGGTGCGTCCGGTGTGTCAAGCGCCATCCGATCCCAGATGTCTAGCAACAAGGCGTGGTTCTTGCGCGGCTCGATGGTGCCAAGGATGATAAAAAACGGCGCGGCTTCGGGGCGCGTATAGCGCGCCAGATCGTCGGGGAGGGGCGATGGCGCGGCAGGGGTGACACCCAGATGTGCGACAACACAAGGCGGCGCGCCCGCCGCATCCAGATAGGCTTCGACCCGCCTGCGCGTGTCCTCGGAGTTGTAGATCACGCGGTCCGCATAGGCCCCCACACGGCGCAGCATCGCGGCAAAGCGCGGCACAGCCTCGGGGCGGGTATATTGCGGGTACTCCAGAGGGATCGCATCATGGATCAACACGTTGATTTCGGCCTCGGGTCCATGGCGCAAGCCGTGCAGCGTCCGGTCGGTGAGGTTCGAATGGCCGGTGTTGAAATACTGCGCGCCGCGCGGCAGACGGCTGGCCAGCATTTTTTGCAATCCATAGGGGCGACAACGCGCCAGCGCCATGCGGCGCAGGTCTGTTTGCGCGCGCTTTTGCATCAAAGATATCCCCCGCGCCATACGCGACAGGCGATCTGCCTCGCCCCAATCGGCCTGCCCCTCGATACGGGCGAGGATCGCTTCGCAGCCTGCAAAATCCAACAAGATATAGCCGAAAGCCGTGCGCGAGAGGGCGAAAACCGGCGCATCGCGCAGCGCGATAAATCTTCGCAGATAGGCCAGCTCTACGCGATCAACGCCGGTCAAAACCTCTCCGGCCCGACTGACCAGTCGGGTGATATCCAACACACGCGCAGGCGGGGGGTTATTTGTCGTAATGTCCAGTCTGATGCCACTTCCATGCGTCAGAGATCATTGTCTGAAGGGTCGAGCGGGAGGGTTTCCAGCCCAGTTCCTGTTCGGCGCGGGTCGATCCCGACACCAGTTTTGTGCAATCCCCTGCGCGGCGGTCGCCTTCGTTATAGGGGACGGCGCGGTTGGTCACCGCGCGCGAATGGTCGATCACCTCGCGCACCGAAAAACCCGATCCGGTGCCAAGGTTGAAGACGCGGCTGCCTTTACCGTCTTGTAGCCATTTGAGCCCCAAGACATGCGCATCCACCAGATCGCAAACATGCACATAATCGCGGATACAGGTGCCATCCGGCGTCTCGTAATCCGTGCCGAAAATCGTCAGCGCATCGCGTTTTCCGTCGATCGCGTCCAGCATCAGCGGGATCAGATGTGTTTCGGGTTGGTGATGCTCGCCCACCTCGGCCTCGGGGTCGGCGCCTGCGACGTTGAAGTAGCGGAAAATCACATGGCTCAGGCCGTTGGAGGCCTCGAAGTCGCGCAAGATGTCTTCGATCGCACGTTTGGACGCGCCATAGGCGTTGATCGGATATTGGGCCGAGTTTTCGTCGAGCACCACGTTGTCTTGGTCGCCGTAGGTGGCGCAAGTCGATGAAAAGACAAAGTTCTCACAGCCCGCCGCGACCGTTGCTTCGATCAGGTTGAGCGAGCCCATCACGTTGTTGAGCCAATATTTTCCTGGCACTTGCATGCTCTCGCCGACTTGGCTCAGGGCAGCAAAATGCATCACGGCGACTGGTTTGTATTTGGCAAAAACCTCATCGATGCGGGCGCGATCCAACAGGTCGCCCTTTTCGAAGGGGCCAAATTTTACCGCATCTTCCCAACCGGTTACGAGGTTGTCAAAGGTGACGGGTGTGTAGCCCGCCGCGCGCAGCGCTTTGCAGGCGTGCGAACCGATATAGCCCGCGCCGCCTGTTACCAATACATTGGTCAATGGATGTCCCTTTTCGTGTCGTTAACTCAGCCGCTTATTGCGCGGCTTTGTTAACATGAACGATCTCTTCAAGGAACTGTGTAAGCTCGTCGCGCAATTCGTCCCGCGCAAGGGCGAAGGAAACGGTGGCTTGCAAAAAGCCCGCTTTGGAGCCGCAATCGAAGCGTTGCCCGCGGAAGCGGTAGCCATAAACATTGCCGTTGGGGATCTCTTCGGCAATCGCGTCGGTCAACTGGATCTCGCCGCCGGCGCCCGATTTTTTCTGGTTCAGGTTTTGCAGAATTTTCGGGGTCAGGATGTAACGGCCGATCACGGCAAGGTTTGACGGCTCTTCGCCCGCTTTGGGTTTTTCGACCATACCCTTGACCGACACCAGCGATCCCATGTCCTCCTTGACGTCCAAAATACCGTAGGACGATGCTTTTTCCTTGGGCACTTCCATCGCGGCGACGATATTGCCTTGGGTTTCCTCATAGGCTTCGACCATCTGCTTGAGGCAGGGTTTTTCGGCGGCGATCACGTCATCGGGCAAGATTACGGCAAAAGGTTCATTGGCGATCAAGCGGCGTGCGCACCAAACGGCGTGACCAAGGCCAAGCGCCTTGTGCTGACGGATATAGGCGATGGCGCCGCTGTCCATATTGGTGGCTTTGAGAATCTCCAAAAGCTCGTTCTTGCCCTTGCGGCGCAGGTCGGCCTCAAGCGTGGGCGAATGGTCGAAATAGTCCTCCAGCGCGCCTTTGCCGCGCGAGGTGACAAAGATAAATTCTTTGATCCCCGCCTCGCGTGCCTCGTCGATCGCATATTGGATCAACGGGCGGTCCACCAGCGTCATGATCTCCTTCGGCACCGATTTCGTGGCGGGAAGAAAACGTGTTCCCATGCCTGCGACCGGAAAAATTGCCTTGGTTACCTTTTTGCGCATCATTCACTCCTGAAAATTTATTTTCGTTCGCCTTAAGCGATTGGGGTTAGTATAACATCTGTGTTGTTTCCGTCCCATGACAATCGTCTGAAACTATGGCGAGCTGCGTTCAGAAATTGGGCGATGTGCTAAATATTCATCAAAATTGTGCTTCGCCTCTGGTCCGGCTGACGCGGGAGGCTTCGATTTTGGCGCGTGCTGCGAGGCGATAGAGTTTGAACAAGGGGCCGCTGCGTCGGCTGCGTCCGAAAACTCCCCCCGTTTGCAACCAATACCCCTCTGGCATGAAGCGGATATGGTGGAACAGCGCCGTGGTGGAAAACAGGTAAAGGGTGACGGTTTCGCCTGTGTCGGCTAAAGATTTTGATTTATTTTTCAATGCACTGGATCTAAATATTCGACCTGAGAGCGCGCGATGGGATCCATTGGCGCGACTGCGAAACGGATGAAACCCGCGCGAGGCGGCGTGTATCGCGGGCAAAGGCGCGATGAGGCGGCTTTGCCCCTCGGCAATCCCGGTCTCCAAGCTTTGGCGCAAGCGGCGGATATCGCGCGGCTCTAGGCGGCCATCGATGAGACAAGCGGATAATCGCGCATCCTGCGCAGCGCGCTCTTCGGTCAGCCGCGCCTCGCGTTGCGACTCGGGGCAATGCTTGCGCAAGAACACCGCAAGACTCGCGCCGATCTGGGTCAGATCACGGGGCGCGCGGTTGGCGTGGCGGCGGCTTGAGGCGGCATAGCCGTGGTGGACTTGGGCCAAGGGCGCGATGGCGGTGGCGTGACCTTGGGCGGCCAGTCGCAGATTGAGATCGCTCTCGTCGAGATAAAAGCGAAAGGCGGGATCAAACCCGCCCATTCGCGCCAGAAGATCGCGCCGCAGGGCCATATTGGTGCCTTCGGTTTTGATCGCGCGCTCTGGCGTGGGGTGTAGAACGGCGGCGCGGGTCTTGTCGGGCAGGGTGATGTCATCGCTGCGGGCGGCGTGGTCGATGCTGCGCGCTTTCCATTGAAAGCTGATCCCGTTGCGCCCCAAGACATAGCCGCCGACCGCCATGACTTCGGGGTCGCCAAAGGGCGCGGTGAGATGGGTAAGCCAAAGCGGTTCGGGCACCGCGTCATCGTCGACAAAGGCGACAATCTCGCCCGCCGCTTCGGCGATCCCGAGATTGCGCGCGGCGCAGATATTGGCCTCGTCAAAGGCAACGGTTTTAATCTCGGGGGTAAGGCCGAGATCATCCGCCGCCGCCAATCCTTCGGGGTCGGCGACAAGGATGACCTCAAACGCGGGATAGATCAGCCGCGACACAGCGGTAAGGCACAGGCGCAGCGCATCTGCGCGCGCGCGGCTGACGATGATGACGGAAACCGTGAGGGGGGCTTCCGCAGCGGTCATTATTGCATATCCATCTCGGCCATCATCGCCTCGATACGTGGCACATCTTCGGGGTTGTTCAACTCCCAAAACTGGCGCCCGCGCGCCTCGACCTCGACGCAAAGAACGGGGCGGCCACGCTCCAGAAATCGCAACTGCTCAAGGCCTTCGAGACCTTCGAGCGGGCCAGCATCCCAGTTGGGATAGGCGGCCAAAGCCGAAGGCCGATAGGCATAGACGCCGACATGATGGAACACGGGCGTCTCGTCACTGTCGCTATAGGTTTTTGAGGTGAAGGGCACGACTTCCTTTGAAAAATAGAGCGCGTGGCGGTCTTTGGTGAACACCGCCGTTGTGCCGCCGACACGGCCGGCTTTGCGGTCATCCAAAAGGCCGTTGAGCGCCCGCCCGTCGCAGCGCAAAACCGGCGTGGCGACCTCGGCCATCGGGTCGTTTTGCAAGCCTTTGACCAAATCCTCGACGAACCAATGCGGGGTTAATGGCGCATCGCCTTGCAGGTTGACGACAATGTCGTAACCGCCGCCAAGGTTTTCAAGGGCTTCGGCGCAGCGTTCGGTGCCGTTGGCGCAGGATTCGGCGGTCATCACCACCTCGGCGCCGAACGCTTCGGCAGCGGTGCGGATGCGGTCGTCATCGGTGGCCACGACCACGCGGTCCACGCCCGCAACGGCGCTGGCCGCCTCCCACGAGCGCCGGATCAGGCTTTTGGCCACGCCGCCCGCCCCCGTCAACTCGACAAGCGGTTTGCCGGGGTAGCGGGTAGAGGCGTAGCGCGCGGGGATGACGACCAATACGGGCATTTATGCGTCTTTCAATTCGACGCTGGGGCTATAGGCGATAAAGAACGGGTTGGCGTAGCCCTCCTTGCCATAGACCAGCGGGGAATGATCGCCGAAGCGCACGACCTTGCCGCCCGCGCCGTGCAACACCGCATGACCTGCGGCGGTGTCCCATTCCATCGTGCGGCCCACGCGCGGATAGATATCGGCCTCGCCCGTGGCGATCAGGCAGAATTTGAGCGACGATCCGGCGCTTTTCATATCGGCGACGGCATATTTGTTGATGTAGTCATCGGTCGCCTGATCGCGGTGCGATTTGGACGCGACGACCAAGAGCGCCTCGTTGTTGGCTTCGGACACTTTGATCGGGACCAATTCGCCGACCTTGGACGGATCGAAGGGCGCGGTTTCTTCATAGCTGTCGCCCGAGCTGTCGGTAAAGAACATGCGGTCCTTGGCGGGGGCATAGACAACGCCGCGCGTCGGCGTGCCGTTTTCGACATAGGCGATGTTGACGGTGAAATCGCCGCGGCGGTGGACGAATTCTTTGGTGCCGTCGAGAGGATCAACGATCAGGAAGGTCGCGCCGGTGCTGTCGTGGGTGTCGGCTTGCTCTTCGGTGACCAGCATCACATCGGGGAAAGCGGCGCGCAGCCCTTCGGAGATCAATTCATCGGCGGCCTCATCGGCGGCGGTGACGGGGCTGTCGTCGGATTTGGTTTTGACGTCGAAATCATCGGAGTTGTAAATCTCCATAATCTTGTCGCCCGCCAAAAGGGCAAGGCGGCGCATCTCGATGGTCAGCTTTTCGTAATCCAATGTCACACTCCAGAGTAGCAAGGCGCGGGCTGCGCCTGATTTGTTGATAATGCTTTTGGGGCCTCTTATGGTATGAGCCTAACAGAACGGCAAGAATTCCGTGACATAAGGTCCGCCAAAGCGGAGCAGTGAGGCGATGTTTCAACAATCCCAAAACAGGACGGCGCGAAATTCGGCAATGGTGATGGGCGAGCTTGTCTATCATTCCATCGTCCGCTCGGTGCGCAAGAGCCATCGCAATGCTATGGTGTCATTGCTGAGCAATATGTTGCAGGTGGCGATTTTCGTTCTGGCTTTTTATGTGATGTTTTCGATTCTGGGCCTGCGCGGCAGTGCGCTGCGCGGGGATTTCCTGCTGTATATCATGTCGGGCATTTTCCTTTATCTGACCCATTCCAAGACATTGGGGGCGGTTGTCGGCTCCGAGGGGCCGGCCTCTCCGATGATGAAACACGCGCCGATGAATACGATTGTGGCGATCCTGTCGGCGGCGTTGGGCACGCTTTATATTCAGGTGTTGTCGCTGTTTGTGGTGCTGTTCATCTATTACGTGGCGGTGACGCCTTTCGAGATGGACCAACCGATTGCGGCCTTTGGCATGTTGCTAGTCGCGTGGTTTGTCGGGGTGGCTTTGGGCGTGGTGCTTTTGGCCATCAAGCCTTGGGCGCCGGGGTTCGTGGGGGTGTTCACCACCATCTACCAGCGGGCCAATATGATTGCCTCGGGCAAGATGTTCGTGGCCAATACGCTGCCCAGCTTTATGCTTGCCATGTTCGATTGGAACCCGCTGTTCCATTGCATCGACCAAGCGCGCGGCTATGTCTTTATCAACTACACGCCGCGCTATAGCTCGTGGGAATATGCGCTGATCATCGGGGTTGTTTTGCTTATGGTGGGCCTTATGGGCGAGTTTTACACCCGCCGCCACGCCTCGGCCTCGTGGAGCGCGCGGCGGTGATCCGCTGGGCGATTGCGGTATTCCTTTTACTTGCGGGCGCGGCGCAGGCGCAAAACGCGGTTTTGCCTGCCTATTATTTTACCTGCCTATTATAATGTGCAAGGCGTGGCATCGGATGATGCGCTCAATATCCGTGCGCATCCGGACGCCGGCGCGCCGGTTTTGGGCGTTAATCCACGACTCTGAGGGTTAAATTGATCCGCCCGCCTTTGGGCATCAGCGGCGAGGGCGCGAATTTGATCCGGTCCACCCCGTGATAGGTCAATCGCGCCGCGCCGCCCATCACCACCACATCGCCCGATTGCAGCCAGATCGACTCGGTCTTGCCGCCGCGCGCGGCATTGCCGATGCGAAACAGCCCCTCATTGCCCAAGGAGATCGACACCACGGGATGGGCAAAATTGGCCTCGTCGCGGTCTTGGTGCAATCCCATGCGCGCGCCTTCGCCGTAGAAATTCATCAAACAGCAATCGGGCGCACGGGCGGTTTTCGATAAGGCGTTCCAGACCGCCATCACGCTTGCGGGGATGTCGGGCCACGGCGCGCCGTTCGGGTGGCGCGGCGCATAGCGATAGCCGCGGGTGTCGGAGACCCATCCGTATTTGCCTGCCGATGTCATTTGCACCGACATGGGTTTGCCGTAGGGCGTCATCGGCGAGAAGAGCGGCGCGGCGCGCACCACGTCGCGCAGATCGGAGAGCATCGCCTCTTGCGCCTTTGCATCCAGCGCGGTCTTGTAGATTTCAAAGCCGCGCAAGAGCAGCGGTTTTCCCGCCGCGAGGCCCCTATCGTTATTTTCGCTCTGCGGCATAAAACCCCGCTTCCTTCGTGTTTGTTCTGCCGAATTCACCGTTTTTTCAGCTTAATCACAAAAATTACCCAGAATCTCGAAAACCCGAGCCGTAGGGCGCTTGCAGGGCGAAAATCCCCTCCCTATATACGCTCCGAAGCGTGATGCATCGACCCCGTATCGGGGCGCGGCACCACACACCGAAATCGAGGCGCGGATGCCGTAACGGGTTTGCGTCTCGGGACATCGCCTTAAGTAGAAGGGATCTAACAAATGGCCAAAGTGATTGGTATCGACCTCGGAACAACCAACTCCTGTATTGCGATCATGGACGGCAGCCAGCCGCGCGTGATCGAGAACGCCGAAGGCGCGCGCACCACGCCGTCGATCGTCGCGTTTACGGACAACGAGCGCCTCGTCGGCCAGCCTGCAAAACGTCAGGCCGTGACCAACCCCGACAACACCGTGTTTGGCGTCAAGCGCCTGATCGGTCGTCGATTCGACGATGCGGATCTCGCAAAAGACCTCAAGAACCTGCCGTTCAACGTCATCAATGGCGGCAACGGCGATGCGTGGATCGAGGCCAAGGGCGAGAAATACTCTCCCTCGCAAATCTCTGCGTTCATCTTGGGCAAAATGAAAGAAACCGCCGAGAGCTATCTTGGCGAAGAAGTCACGCAAGCCGTGATCACCGTGCCTGCCTATTTCAACGACGCACAGCGTCAGGCCACCAAAGACGCCGGCAAGATCGCCGGTCTCGAAGTGCTGCGCATCATCAACGAGCCGACAGCGGCGGCCTTGGCTTACGGCCTCGACAAACAAGAAACCCAGACCATTGCGGTTTATGACCTTGGTGGCGGCACATTCGACGTGACGATCCTCGAGATCGACGACGGGTTGTTCGAAGTGAAATCCACCAATGGTGATACCTTCCTTGGCGGTGAAGACTTTGACATGCGCATCGTCAACTACCTCGCCGATCAGTTCAAAAAAGAGAACGGCGTCGATCTGACCAAAGACAAGATGGCGTTGCAACGTCTCAAGGAAGCCGCCGAGAAAGCCAAGATCGAGCTGTCCTCGTCCAGCCAGACCGAGATCAACCAACCGTTTATCTCGATGGATCCGAACGGCGGGCAACCGCTGCACATGGTGATGAAGCTCACCCGTGCGAAAC
Source organism: Paracoccaceae bacterium (assembly GCA_050633545.1). Lineage (GTDB taxonomy): Bacteria > Pseudomonadota > Alphaproteobacteria > Rhodobacterales > Rhodobacteraceae > Litorivita. The sequence goes on along the minus strand of JBOEGS010000002.1, from coordinate 293,484 downwards.
TGGAAAGCCTTGTCGGCGATCTGATCAAAGCGTCGATCAAGCCGTGCCAAGCGGCGTTGAAAGATGCGGGCCTGTCCACATCGGACATCGACGAGGTCGTTCTCGTCGGCGGTATGACCCGTATGCCGCGCGTCATCGAGGAAGTGACCAAATTCTTCGGCAAAGAGCCGCATAAGGGTGTGAACCCCGACGAGGTTGTCGCCATGGGCGCCGCCATTCAGGCCGGTGTTTTGCAAGGCGACGTCAAGGACGTGGTTCTTCTGGACGTGACGCCTTTGTCCCTCGGCATCGAAACCTTGGGCGGTGTGTTCACCCGTTTGATCGACCGCAATACCACGATCCCGACCAAGAAATCGCAGGTCTTCTCGACTGCTGAGGACAACCAGAACGCGGTGACGATCCGCGTGTTCCAAGGCGAGCGTGAAATGGCGGCGGATAACAAGATCCTTGGTCAGTTCAACCTCGAAAACATCCCGCCCGCCCCGCGCGGCATGCCGCAAATCGAAGTGACCTTCGACATTGATGCCAACGGTATCGTGTCGGTCGGCGCGCTCGACAAAGGCACGGGCAAAGAGCAAAAGATCACGATCCAAGCCTCGGGCGGTCTGTCCGACGAGGATATCGAGAACATGGTCAAGGACGCCGAAGCCAACGCCGAAGCGGACAAAGAGCGCAAGGAATTGGTCGAGGCCAAGAACCAAGCCGAGAGCCTTATCCATTCGACCGAAAAGTCGATGGAAGAGCATGCGGACAAGGTCGACCCGACCACCATCGAAGCGATCGAATTGGCGATTGCGGCGCTCAAGGACGAGCTTGAGACCGAGAATGCCGAGAAGATCAAATCGGGCATCCAGAACGTGACCGAAGCGGCCATGAAACTGGGCGAGGCGATCTATAAGGCGAGCCAAGACGAAGGCAATGACGAGCCGATGGGCGCCGACGAGGGCGCAGGAGCAGGCGACGACGACATCGTGGACGCCGACTTCGAAGACCTTGGCGACGACAAGCGCTCGTAAGCGCCAATCGGAACAAAACAGGGGCCGGCCGGCAACGCGCCGCGCCGGCCCCTGACGTTCCATGAAGGGGGAACCCAATGGCAAAACGCGATTATTACGAAGTGCTTGGCATCCAAAAGGGTGCTTCGGCAGACGAGATCAAAAAAGCCTATCGTTCCAAAGCGAAAGAATACCATCCGGACCGCAACGCAGACAGTCCCGATGCGGAGGCGAAGTTCAAAGAAGCCAACGAGGCTTATGAAGTCCTCAAGGACGGTGACAAAAAAGCGGCCTATGACCGCTATGGTCACGCGGCCTTTGAGGGCGGCATGGGCGGCGGCGGCGGCCCGCGCGGCGGTCATCCCGGACAGCAGGGCGATTTCGCCTCGGCCTTTTCGGATGTCTTTGACGATCTTTTTGGCGACTTTATGGGCCAACGCGGCGGTGCGGGCGCTGGTGGCGGACGCAGCCGCGCGGCGCGCGGATCGGACCTGCGCTATAACCTTCGGGTAAGCTTGGAAGAGGCTTTCTCGGGTCTGCAAAAAACCATCAATGTCCCGACCTCGGTGGCCTGTGATGGCTGCGACGGTTCGGGCGCAGAGGGCGGTGCGGAACCCGCGACCTGTCCGACCTGTTCGGGCATGGGAAAAGTGCGTGCACAGCAAGGGTTTTTCACCGTCGAGCGCACCTGCCCGACCTGCTCTGGCCTTGGTCAGATCATCAAAAACCCCTGCAAATCCTGCGGTGGCAATGGCCGCGTGCACAAAGACCGCTCCTTGGCCGTCAACATCCCTGCGGGGGTGGAAACCGGCACGCGCATTCGTTTGTCGGGCGAAGGCGAGGCGGGGATGCGCGGCGGACCTGCGGGCGATCTGTATATCTTTATCGAGGTCGAACCCCACGCGATTTTCGAGCGCGAGGCGAGCAATCTGTTTTGCCGCGTGCCGGTGTCGATGGCGACGGCCGCCTTGGGCGGTGATATCGAAGTCCCGACCATCGATGGCGGGCGCAGCCGCGTGAAAATCCCGTCGGGCAGCCAGTCGGGCCGTCAAATGCGCCTGCGCAGCAAGGGCATGCCCGCGCTGCGCGGTGGCGGAGCGGGCGATATGTTTATCGAACTGGCCGTCGAAACGCCGGTGAACCTGACCAGCCGCCAAAAGGAAATCCTGCGCGAGTTCGAGGACCTGTCGGAAGACAACAACCCCGAAAGCAAAAGCTTCTTCTCATCCGTGAAGAACTTTTGGGACAGCATGAAGGGGTGAGCGCCGTCTTGCAAAAGCTCCGGCGGAGCTTTTGAGGCGCGAACGGGCGGAGCGCACAGCCCACCGGCTGATTTCAAACAGGCCTCCCGATCGTTTTGGGGGGCCTGTTTTCATTCGGGCGAGGCGGATCGGGTTAACAAATCGGTAACCATGTTTGCGCCATGATAACCACATGCGTGATGCCAATGCCTTCAATGAAGCGCCTATGTCGCTGTTCGGGCCCGATGAGGCGCCCGAAGCGCCGCTCCCGTCGGGGCGGCTGCCCTCCTATATTCGCGACCATCGCAAGCGGCTTCGCGACAGGTTCATGAGCGGCGGCGCGGCGGCTTTGCCCGATTACGAGATGCTCGAACTGGTGCTGTTTCGCGCGATCCCGCGGCAGGATGTGAAACCTCTGGCGCGCCGCCTCTTGGATGTTTTCGGTGATTTCAATCGCGTGCTCTCGGCCGCGCCGGAGCGGATTTTGGCGGTGGAGGGCGCGGGAGAGGCGGTGCTCACGGAGTTGAAAATCGTCGAGGCGGCCGCGCATCGTTTGTCGCGCTCGAAGGTGATGCAACGCCATGTTATCTCAAGCTGGGAGGCGATCATCGACTATTGTCACACCACGATGGCCCACCGCGAGACAGAGCAATTCCGCATCCTCTATCTTGACCGCAAGAACGTTTTGATTGCCGATGAGGAGCAGGCGCGCGGCACGGTGGATCATGTGCCGGTCTACCCGCGCGAGGTGGTCAAGCGGGCGCTTGAATTGAACGCCAGCGCGCTGATTTTGGTGCACAATCACCCGTCTGGCGATCCGACCCCCTCGCAGCCGGATATCGATATGACCGATCAGGTGAACCGCGCCGCCATGGCCTTGGGCCTGACGGTGCATGACCATCTGATCATCGGGAAGTCCCGCGAATTGAGTTTTCGCGCCGAAGGCTATCTCTAGGCGCGGTTTTCCACGGGAATTTTGTGTCATCCGCGTGGCCTTAAACATCTTTTTTACCCTCCCTGCGGATGATGGCGGATGATCCATTAACGCCGCTCAGGTCGGGAGATAGGCATGAGCCTAGCCAACAAACTGTCAGAAGAGCGCCGCGCACGGCTCGCGGCGGAGCGTTTGTTGGAGCAAAAACAGGCGGAGCTTTATGCCGCCAACCGCAAACTGGGCCGCCACGCGCGCCAGCTTTCGGTCGAGATCGTCGAAACCCGCGCCGAGGTCAAAAACGTCCGCGACGAGAACAAGCGGGTCAAATCCGACCTGACGGTCGCGCATCAGAAAATCGAGATTGCCGAACGCCGCCTGTGGCATTCCATTGAAACCATTCAGGACGGGTTTGCGTTTTTTGATGCCGACAGCAAAATGATCGGTGCGAACCGCTCTTATATGTCTGTGTTCGACGGGCTCGAAGAGGTCCGCCCTGGTATCAGCTATATCCGTATTTTGCAGCTCGCCACCGAGGAAGGCATCATCAACATCGGCGATGAGCGCCCTGCGGCGTGGCGCGCGCGGATGCTCGAGCGTTGGCAAGATCCCGCGCCGGAGCCGATCATCATCCGGCTGTGGAATGACGTCTATATCAAGTTTATCGACCAGCGCGGCGCGGGGGGCGATGTGGTGTCCTTGGCGCTCAATATCACCGATACGGTGCGCTACGAGAAGGAGCTTAAGAAAGAGCGCAGCAACGCCGAGGCGGCGAACCGCGCGAAATCCTCGTTCCTTGCCAATATGAGCCATGAAATCCGCACCCCCATGAACGGGGTTGTCGGCATGGCCGAATTGCTCACCGATACGGAGCTGGACGAAGAGCAGCGGCTTTATGTGAACACGATCAAGAACTCCGGCGAGGCGCTTTTGGTCATCATCAATGATGTTCTGGATTACTCGAAGATCGAGGCCGAAAAGCTCAAGCTGCATCCAGAACCCTTTGATCTGGAGCGCTGCATCCATGAGGTGATCATGCTGTTGCAGCCGCCCGCGCGTGACAAGAGTGTCGATCTTATGGTCGATTACGACATGTTCCTGCCGACGCAATATATCGGCGATCCGGGGCGCTTGCGGCAGATTTTGACCAACCTGCTCGGCAATGCGGTCAAATTCACGTCGAATGGCCACGTGTTGATCCGCGTTGTGGGTGTGCATCCCGAAGGCAGCGACGAAACCCATGTGCATGTCACCATCGAGGATACCGGCATCGGGATTCCCGCCGATAAGGTCGATCATATTTTTGGCGAGTTCAATCAGGTCGAAGACGAGCAAAACCGCCAGTTCGAAGGCACGGGGCTTGGCCTTGCCATCACCCAGCGTTTGATCAAGCTGATGGGCGGGAAAATCTGGGTCGACAGCGAGGAAGGGGTTGGCTCTGCCTTCGGGTTCCGGATCACGATGCCGGTGGCCGATACGCTTGAAGAGGTCGCGCCGGTCCTGCCTGCCAGCCTCAAGAGGGCCTTGATCGTGGATGACCACGAGGTCAATCGCGCGATCTTGGAAAAGCAGATGGATGTCTTGGGTATCCAGACCGTGTCTTGCACGAATGGCGCCGAAGCCTTGGCGGCCTTGGAGGCGCCTTTTGATCTGGTTCTGACCGATCACAATATGCCCGATATGGACGGGCTGGAACTGGCCGAAACCATCCGCGCGCGCGGATGCGATGTGCCGATTATCTTGCTCAGCTCCAACACCGGCTATGCCGAACAAGACCCCGCAAGGGCGCATCTGCAGGGGATTTTGCAAAAACCCACGCCGCGGCGCGAACTTTTTGCCAAGCTCAAATCCTTGGGCGCGGATGTGATCGAGGCCAGCGCCGAGGAGCTGCCCGCGCCCGAGGCCGAGATCGAGGCCGAGATCGAGGTCGAACCCGTCGCGCGCCCGATGCGCATTCTGGCCGCCGAGGACAACAAGACCAACCAGTTGGTGTTTCGCAAGATGATCAAGACGCTCGATGTCGAGCTGTTGTTCGCGGTCAACGGGCTAGAGGCGGTGGCGGCGTTTCGGGACTTTAATCCAGATCTGATCTTCATGGATATTTCCATGCCCAAGATGGACGGCAAAGAGGCGACAAAAGAAATCCGCGCGATCGAGGCCGAGGTCGGCGGCCATGTCCCGATCGTCGCCTTGACGGCCCATGCCATGGATGGCGACAAGGACGGGATTTTGGCGGCCGGATTGGACCATTATCTGACCAAACCCTTGCGCAAGGCCGCGATCCACGAGACGATCATGCAGCATTGCCCCGAAGGCGCGCGCGCCCCGAAACCCGAAGGCGAAGAGCCCGCGCAAGCCGCCGGATAGATTTACGCCTCGGGGTAGTCGCGCAAGAACACCCATTTATCACCCTCGGACATGTCGGTCCTATACCGGTATCCGCCAAGGTCGAAGGCCTTAAGGCCCTGTGCATCGGTGATCCGGTTTTGCACGATATAGCGCGCCATAGCGCCGCGGGCTTTTTTGGCGAAGAAGCTGACAATTTTGGCTTTTCCGGCCTTTTCTTCCATAAACACCGGCGTGATCACCTGCGGTTTTAGCGCCTTGAGGTCCACCGCGCCGAAATATTCCTGACTGGCGCAATTGACCAAGGTATCCGATCCGGTTTCCTTGGCCTTTTTGTTGAGAGCCTTTGCAATCGTATCGCCCCAATAGTCATAAAGGTTCTTGCCCTTCTCGGTGGCAAGGCGGCTGCCCATTTCCAAACGGTAGGGTTCGATCGCATCGAGCGGGCGCAGCACCCCGTAAAGCCCCGACAGAATGCGCAAATGGTCTTGGGCATAGCGCATCTCGTCCGCGTCCAGCGTGCCTGCCTCCAGCCCTTGATAGGTATCGCCCGCAAAGGCGAGGGCGGCGGCTTTTTTCTCCATCTTGCCGAATTTGGCGAAACGCTCGGCGTTGAGCGCCGCGAGGTTTTCAGAGATATGCATCAGCTTTTGCAAGGCGGGCGCATCAAGCGCGCGCGCCACCCCTGCCAATTCCTTGGCGCGGGCGGCGAAGACGGGCTTGGTGGTCTCGATGCCTTCGACCGTGTCCATATCCATTTTCTTGGCGGGAGAGATGACAACCAACATCGAGGATTCCTTTCAATGGTGTCTGCTGTATCTAGTCCGCGCGATGCAGCACGTCCAGAAATGCGGCGGCAAATCTTTCGCTGCGCCGCGCGCCAAGCAGGCGGGTGATGGCCTCGGCGTCGCGCGGGCGGGCTTCGGCGATTTTAGCGATCTGCGCGGCAGAGCAGCTCATCGGTTTTTCCATACCGTCCGCGCCGCGCTCCATATCCTTTTGCACGGCGACGAGGCGGTCGTAGAGCGCGCCCGCATCGCGGCCCGCCAGTTTGCGGCGCGACGGGTGCATGGCCTCGGCCTCACCGTTGATCACCTCCAAAAACGCCGCCCCATAGCTTTCAAGCTTTTTCGCCCCGACGCCGCCAATACGGGCCATTTCATCGAGGTTGCAGGGGCGTTTTTCGGCCATCTCGATCAAGGTGCGGTCGTTGAAGATGATATAGGCGGGGGCTTTGGCCGCTTCGGCAAAGGCGCGGCGCTTGGCCTTGAGCGCCGACAAAAGCGGCGCATCCTCTTCGGACACCAAGGATTTGATCGCGGGGCCGCGCGAGGCGGCAGAGCGGATCGTATCGCGGCGCAGGGTGATTTTCGCCTCGTCGCGCAGGATCGGCAGCGCCGGATCGGTCATGCGCAATGCGCCGTGGCGTTCGGGATCGGGGCGCACCAGATCATGGCCCATCATTTGCCGGAACACCGCCTGCCATTGGCGGCGGTCATATTCCTTGCCAACGCCGAAGGTAGGCAGATCATCGTGGCCGCGTGCTTGGACTTTTTCGGTCATATTGCCCAGCAAAATGTCGATCAAATGGCCCGATCCGAAATATTCACCCGTGCGCAAGATGGCGGAGAGGGCTTTGCGCACGGCTACGGTGCCGTCGAAGGTTTCGGGCGGGGTGTCGCACAGATCGCAATTGCCGCAGTGCACATCGTTTTCGCCGAAATAGGCGAGCAGGTTCTTGCGGCGGCATTCGAGCGCCTCGGCCAGACCCAAAAGCGCGTTGAGCCGCCCGTGATCGGCGGCGCGCATTTCCGGTGGCGCGAGGCCTTCATCGATCTGGCTGCGGCGCAGGCGGATGTCGTCGGGGCCAAAGAGGGTGAGCGTTTCGGCAGGGGCGCCGTCGCGGCCCGCGCGGCCGATTTCCTGATAGTAGGCCTCGATTGATTTGGGCAGGTCTGCATGGGCGACCCAGCGGATATCGGGTTTATCGACGCCCATGCCAAAGGCCACGGTGGCGACGACGATCAAACCGTCTTCTTGTTGGAACCGCCGTTCGGTGATGCGGCGGTCTTCGGCCTCCATCCCGCCGTGGTAGTGGCAGGCGCTATGGCCTGCCTCGCGCAGGGCGGCGGCGAGGCTTTCGGTCTTGTTGCGTGTGCCGCAATAGACGATGCCCGATTGCCCTTTGCGGGCGCTGGCAAACTCGAGGATCTGGCGGCGCGGGCTGTCTTTGGCGGCAAAGGCGAGGTGGATATTGGGGCGGTCGAACCCGTGCAAAAAGCTTTGCGGGGCGGCGGCGCCGAACAGGCGGCGGATGATCTCTTCGCGGGTTTCGGCGTCTGCCGTGGCGGTGAAAGCGGCGAGCGGCACATCCAGCGCGCTGCGCAATTCGCCGATGCGCAAATAGTCGGGGCGAAAATCATGGCCCCATTGGCTCACGCAATGGGCCTCGTCCACGGCGATCATCGACACATTGATCCGGCGCAGCATCCCGATGGCGCTGCCCGAGGCGAGCCGCTCGGGCGCGATGTACAACAGCTTGAGCCGCTCTTCTTCGAGCGCTTGCCAGACCTCGGCGGTCTCTTCTTCGGTGTTGCCCGAGGTCAAAGCACCCGCCTCGACGCCGGCTTCGCGCAGGGCGCGCACCTGATCGCGCATCAGGGCAATCAGCGGCGAGATCACCACGGTGACCCCCTCGCGCATCAGAGCAGGTAATTGGAAGCAAAGGGATTTCCCGCCGCCCGTCGGCATGATGGCCAGAACGTTACGGCCCGTGCTGACCGCCTCGACGATCTCTTCTTGGCCCGGACGAAAGGCGTCAAATCCGAATACGTCTTTGAGCAGCTTGGCAGCAGCGGTCATGGGTGTCCTGTGGGCTTGTTTTTATGCTCTCAGCAGGTTTTCCCACGTTCCGCCGCGCACGGCAAGGCGGGGTTTAGTAGAAGGCGGCGATATTGTTGGCCAGCACGATGCGCAGGGCATAGATCGCAATGAGCACCACCAAAGGCGCAAGGTCGACGCCGCCCATCGGCGGCAGGATCGAACGCACGCGGCTATAGACCGGCTCTAGGATGCGTTGCAGCATATGCCAGATTTGCGCGACCAGAGGCTGGCCCAGATTGAGCACCTGAAAATTGATCAACCAGCTCATGATCACATGGGCGATCACGAAGAACCACGCGATATCGAGGATCAGGGACAGGATCTGGAAAAGCGACAGCATGGCGGGGGGTCCTTATTGGTTGCGCGTCCTAGGTAAGCATGGCGGCGCAAAAGGGCAAGTCTGACGCGCAGTCTTGGTTGACGCGGGGGGCGCTTGGGGTCAGCACGGGGTATCAGACCGTTAAAGGACGCCGCCGATGTATCCCTTCCTTCGCATGATCAAAGAGTTTGTGAAATTCCGCAATGCCGCGCCGCTTGGTGTGGACGGGGTGCATGTGTCGCATCATCGCTGCATGCCGTGGGACATCGACATGTTTTTCGAGCTTAACAACGGGCGGACCTTGACGCTTTATGATCTGGGCCGCTTGCCCTTTGCCAAACGCGCGGGGCTGTTTGCGGCGCTCAAATCGCAAAAATGGGGGCTGACCATGGCGGGGGCGACGGTGCGTTATCGCCGCCGTATCCGCACATTCGAGCGCTTCGAGATGCGTTCGCGGCTGGCCTGTTGGGACGCGCGGTTTCTCTATCTTGAGCAAAGCATGTGGCTGGCCAATGGCGAATGCGCCAATCACATCGTGTATCGCGCGGCATTGACGGACCGCAACGGGATCGTGCCGCCCGCGCGGGTGGCCGAGGTTTTGGGCGTGCCCGATGTCTCGCCCCCCATCCCGCCCCATATCGCCAAATGGATCGAGGCCGAAGACGCCCGCCCGTGGCCCCCGATGCAAGAGGCGGCGGGCTGAGACGCGGGCAAAACGCTTGCCAGATGCCTGACTTGCCTGTCATATCGCCCATAGGGATAGGGGATCGGCATGACGACAATTTCACCGCGCAAGCGCATCTGGGGCTGGTTTTTCTTCGATTGGGCGAGCCAGCCATACAACACCTTGCTTTTGACCTTCATCTTCTCGCCGTTTTTCGGCGAATTGGTCGGGGATGGCGCCAAGGCCCAAGCCGCATGGGGCTTCGGCATTGGGGCGGCGGGCTTTGTAATTGCGGTGCTGGCGCCGCTTTTGGGCGCGATGGCCGACACATCGGGAAATCGGATGCGGTGGATTTGGGGCTTTTCGGCGCTCTATGTGATCGGCTCCGCCCTGCTGTGGACCGCCGCTCCCGATAATTTCAACATGCAGTTCACGCTTTTGGTCTTTGCCATCGGCCTGATCGGGATGGAGTTCGCGACGATTTTTACCAATGCGATGCTGCCCGATCTGGGCCCGCGCGAAGAGATCGGGCGGATTTCGGGGCGCGGCTGGGCCTTTGGCTATGTGGGCGGTTTGGTCACGCTATTGTTGATGCTTGCGCTCTTTGCCGAAAGCGCCACGACGGGGCGCACGATGATCGGGATCGAGCCGGTGCTTGGCCTTGATCCGGCGGCGCGCGAAGGCACGCGGTTTGTCGGGCCGCTGACCGCGATCTGGTATGCGGTTTTCATGATCCCCTTCTTTTTGTGGGTGCGTGATCCCAAACCCGCCAAACCGCCCAAAGGCGCGCTTGGCACGGCGCTCAAGGGGCTGGGCCAAACGGTGCGCAAACTGCCGCAAACCCCCTCGCTCTTCAGCTATCTGGGCGCGTCGATGTTCTATCGCGATGCTTTGAACGGGATGTATTTCTTTGGCGGGCTTTACGCCCAAGGCGTCTTGGGGTGGAGCGTGGTGAACGTCGGGATTTTCGGCATTGTGGCGATCATCTTTGGCGCGATTTTCGCCTATATCGGTGGCGAGATGGATGTGCGGTTCGGGCCAAAACCCGTGATTCGCATCTGCATTCTGGTGCTGACCTTTGTGGGGGTTTCCATGGTCCTCGTCTCGCGCGAGAGCGTTTACGGCGTCTTTGTGGGACCGGAATCGAGCCTGCCCGATATCACCTTCTACATTCTTGGCGCGACCATCGGCGCGGCGGGCGGGGTGCTCCAAGCTGCGAGCCGCACGATGATGGTCAAACAGGCCAACCCCGAGCGGATGACCGAGGCCTTTGGCATCTACGGTCTGGCGGGCAAAGCGACGAGCTTCCTTGCCCCCACCGCCATCGGCATCGCCACCGCAGTCACCGGCAGCCAACAATTGGGCGTGACGCCGCTGGTTGTGCTTTTCCTTATCGGGCTGTTCCTGCTACGCTGGGTCAAACCCGAGGGAGATAGTGCAGTATGGTCCGGTTCTTCAAAGCCCTGAGTTTGGCCGTTTTCCTGAGCGCGTGCGGCGGCGGGGGCGGCGACAAACCCGCGCGCGAGGCGGCGCTCTCGACGCAAGCGACGGTGCCGCAATCCATGCGCGGTGTGCAGGCCAAACAGCTTTTCGGCGCCAAATCCGGCCCCTCGGCGCAGACCCCCGCGCCCCATGGCGGATATGCCAAAGGCTGTCTTGCGGGCGGGGTGCAATTGCCCGAAACGGGGCCGACATGGCAAGCCATGCGCCTGTCGCGCAACCGCAACTGGGCCTATCCCGAAACAGTGGATTTCGTCAAAGACCTCAGCCGCAAGGCCGCCGCACAGCCCGGATGGGCGGGCCTCTATGTGGGTGATATGAGTCAGCCACGCGGCGGGCCGATGTTGACGGGCCACCGCAGTCACCAGATCGGGCTGGATGCGGATATCTGGATGCTGCCGCCAAAACGGCTCGACCTGAGCGCGGCGGAACGCGAGAAAATCTCGTCGATTTCCATGCGCCGCAATGGCGGGGCCTATGTTAATTCAAGCTGGACGCGCGCCCATCATGAGGTTTTGAAAGCGGCGGCCTCGGACCCGCGGGTGGCGCGTATTTTTGTCTTTCCCGGTGCCAAGGTGCAAATGTGCAAGGACGAGAAGGGTGACCGCAGCTGGCTCAATAAAATCCGGCCTTGGTATGGGCATCACTATCATTTCCATGTGCGGCTCAAATGCCCCAAGGGCGCACGCGGATGTGTGGATCAGGCCGCTCCGCCCGCTGGTGACGGATGCAAGGATGCGGAAAAATGGGTGCGCGATATCTTGAACCCGCCCCCTCCGAAGCCGCGCGATCCCAATGCGCCCAAACCCAAACCGCGGCGTGAATACACCTTGTCGGACCTGCCTGCGCAATGCGTCTCTGTTTTGCAGTCGCGCTAGGTGCGCTGTGCCTGTATTTTGCCTCGCCCCGCCTTGCACAGGCGCAAAGCGCGCAGTTTGTCTCGCGCTTTGTCTGGAGTGAAAAGGCGCGGGCCTTTGGCGGAATTTCCGGTTTTGAACTGGCGTCGGGTGGCGGCGCCTTTCGCGCCATTTCGGATCGCGGCACGCTGTTGTCGGGGGTGCTGCGGCGCGAGGGGGGCAAGATCACGGGCGTTGAAAACCTGCGCATGGTGCAGCTTCGCGGCGCGCTGGGCGGCCCGCTGCGCGGCGCAATGCAGGATGCCGAAGGCTTGGTTTGGGACGGCGGCGATGAGGTCATTGTCTCCTTCGAGGGCAATCACCGGCTGGCCGCTTTCGACGCGGATGGTTTGTTGCGCCGGCCCTATCCGATTGTGCGCGAGTTCCTCGGATTTGGCGGCAATGAGGGGCTGGAGGCCTTGGCGCGCGGCCCTGACGGCGCAGTTTATGCCCTGCCCGAATTCGTATCAAGAGACGGAAAAATAACGGTTTATCGCCATTTTAGAGGGCGGTGGAGCGTCGCTATGCGCATTGAGGGCGATGCGCGGTTTTTGCCCGTGGGCGCCGATTTCGGCCCTGATGGCGCGCTCTATCTGCTCGAGCGGGACTTCACCGGTTTCGGCTTTCGCAGCCGCGTGCGGCGCTTTGACATGAGCGATCCGGCGCGGGCGGGTGCCGGGGTGATTTTGCTGCAATCACGGTCGCGGCAATTCGACAATCTCGAGGGGCTGTCGGTGTGGCGCGACGGGGCGGGGCGCATCCGGCTGACCATGGTGTCGGACGATAATTTTATGGCGTTCCAGCGCAGCGAGATCGTGGAATTTGCGATCGACACAGGGCTTGCCAAGCGCGATGCGAAGGATTAGACGCCCCTGATCCGCGCCGATCCTCGGTGCCAAGTCGCCGCAACCTTGTAAAAACGGGCTCAAAAAATGAAAACTGCTTATTTTCCTGGCATTCTTGCCATGGCCGCGATTGTCGTGGCCTCCAACATCTTGGTGCAATTCTTGCTTCTTGATGGCCTCCTGACGTGGGGCGCCTTCACCTATCCTCTCGCCTTTCTGGTCACCGATGTGATGAACCGCATCTATGGCGCCCATGCCGCGCGCCGCGTGGTTTTGGCCGGTTTTGTGGTGGGTATCCTGTGCTCGCTGATCGGTAGCCAGATCATGCTCGAATTCGGTCCCGCCGTGCCCTTGCGCGTTGCTGTGGCGTCGGGCACCGCATTCTTGGTCGCGCAAATGCTCGATATTTCTGTATTTAACCGGCTTCGCTCGGGGGCTTGGTGGCGGGCGCCTTTGGCCTCTTCGGCGGTCGGATCGGCGGTCGATACGGGGATTTTCTTCACGCTTGCCTTCTCGGCCAGCGTCTCTCTTGGCGCCAATGCCGATGCCGCCGTGGCTTGGGCGTCGGACCCTGCGCCGTTGCTGACCGTTGGGGCGATGGCGCCGCTTTGGGTCACTTTGGCCTTGGCCGATTGGGGCGTGAAGCTGGCGATTGCCTTGGTCGCGCTTGTTCCGTTCCGCATCATTGTGGGGGCGATGCGCCCCTCGACCACATGATTTTGTTTTGACATCTAGAAAAACTGTGCTTTCCTGAGGATATCGAAATCATCAGAAAGGAGGTGCTCTAGTGTCTAATGAGGTCATGGAGAAAGGTGTCGGAACAGTCGGGAGGCACGCGACCTGAGGCAGCCCTCGGGAGCGAAAACTCCGGATTGGTGAGCGCCTAACCGGCCCCCACCTCCACATTCTCGAAGGGCCGTCCGCGCATGTCGGGCGGCCCTTTTGCATGTCAAAACCCCTGTCTGTATAACGTCGGTATTCTGTCGGTATTGCGTCGGTGGCAAAATGCGCCCCGCCGGACCGCCATACGCAGCCCCAAAAGGACGCGCCATGCCCCTGACCATCAGCCCCGAGATCACGATCGAAGATTGGGAATTGACCGAGCAGTTCGTGCGCGCCTCCGGTCCTGGCGGGCAGAACGTCAACAAGGTTTCGACCGCGGTCGAATTGCGTTTCGAGGCCGAACGCTCGCCCAACCTGCCGCCTGCGGTGAAAACGCGGCTGCGCAAACTGGCGGGGCGGCGGTGGACGAAAGAGGGGGCCTTGGTGATTTTTTGCGACGAGACCCGCCACCAAGCGCGCAACCGCGACATCGCGCGCGAGCGTCTGGCGGCGCTGATCGTGGAGGCGACCAAAAGACCGAAATTCCGCGTAAAGACGAAACCGACGAAAGGGTCCGTGCGCCGCCGTCTGGAGGCCAAGAAACAGCGCGGCGAGGTGAAGGCGCTTAGGGGGAAGGTGGAGTGAGGGGGCTAACCAAGTACCGAAAGGCCCAGATTGTTTTCGATCTGCGATTTCTGGTTTAAGAGGCTTCGCCGGTCGCTCGGAGTATTCACGAGAGTAATATTGTCCACTCCTTCGATACTAGGTTTCGGCTCTAACCGAGGGTGCTTATTGTTAGATTTGTCGATAAAGCCGTGCCTTCCCAAAAGCTGCTTGAGCTTTCGGACGTACTTACTGGGATCTTTTGTGGCGATCGTCAGATCTTGCCTGAAGTCTTTTAGCCCGTTTGACGGCGAATTCTGGCGTAGTAGCGACTGAGCTACGGCTGCGGTTCTCTTGTCCAACCCTGCATTCTCGGAGTATTTCAGGGCAGTCTTTACCAGTAACTGCATTCGATCGCTGACTTCCCCATCGTACAATTCAACTACCTTCATAGAAAAGGCATCCTGATTCCACGTTGATAAATCCGTTCTATCAGCGCTCGGGTCGTTTGCACTGATTGATGATCGCTGTTTAAGTTCCTCAATCTGATCTCTGAGAGACTCGATTTCCCGATTGTAAAGTTCTTCCGTTTCCTCCTGCGACAAGCGACTTCTTTCTCGCTCTCGTTGTTGACGAAAAGCTTGCTCTTGGAGTTCGGTCCAGTCCCATCCTTTGGCGGGATGCCTCGAACGCAGGCTCGAGCAATAGTCGCGAACCCAAGTGAAGAGCTCATTTGCGTCGTGTATCGCGCCACCGACATAGAACTTCTTCCCGCGAGGGGCTTCCGGAGAATATACTCCAACAGAGCCGCCGTAAGCATTAATCCCGTCCACTCGGTCTTTGAGGCTGTGGCTAAATCCGCTCGATGGTTCCACAACGACGTGAGCAATCCCGCACAATTCAAACGCCAGTTTCTTGATTTTCTGCTCGGAAAAAGCATATCTATTTCCGTCGCACGAGATATACACTACTGGAAGATGTATGCTGGCTGCCCCGTTGATAATTTCTTCAGCGCGGTTAAGGTCGTCGTCGCTGTTGGTCAGAAAATGAGGTTGATCGGATACGACGAAGTACCCATCTTCCCGCGTCCGATTGTCCTGAATTATCGTCTTGATGATGTGAGGCTTCTTTGGTTCCTCAATTTTCGCAGTAGGGGTTCCCGCAAGGCACTGCGTCCGAACCCGCAAGATTGCCTCATCGGCCAAACTTGGATTTCCGAGCAATACCAACTCAGTTCGCCACAGTCGGCCCTGCGCATCTGGGTTGTCATACCGAAAACCAAGAGCTTTCGACCGGTTTCCTTGTACTAATTCTTGGATTTTTAGGACTTCGCCGTTTGCAGAACTGAGAGTGGCATTTTCAGTCTCAATTTGCGCGTCAGCTGCACCTTCAAACAGATTGCTGTAGTCTGTTCCCATTAGCCAGCCCCTCACCAGAGCAATAAATTCGGCTCGACTGTATGGCTTTACTGGGAACTCGGTGGAAAACAGAAACATCGCTACTCCTACTTTAAACTTCTACCTCTATAGCACGTTGCTCGCCCACGCCAAACACGCGTTTATATCGCTCGATTTCGGCCTTCGGGCCCATGGCTTTGTTGGGGTTGTCCGAGAGTTTGACGGTGGGGTTTCCATTGGCGCTGACGGCTTTGCAGACCAAGGAAAACGGTGCGAGGGCGTCGTCTTCGGTCAGGCCGCGAAAGTCGTTGGTCAGCAAGGTGCCCCAGCCAAAGGAGGTGCGCACGCGGCCTTTGAATTGACCGTGTAGCTCGATGATTTTGTCGGTGTCCAACCCGTCCGAGAAGATCACCAGCTTTTTCGTCGGGTCCTCGCCGCGCGATGTCCACCAATCAATCGCCACTTCGGCGGCGGCGGCGGGATCGCCGCTGTCGATGCGGATGCCCGTCCATCCGGCGAGCCAGTCGGGCGCGCCGTCGAGGAAGCCTTTGGTGCCGTAGGTGTCGGGCAAGATGATGCGCAGGTTGCCGTCATGCTCTTCGTGCCAATCCGCGAGCACGTCATAGGGCGCTTGGCGCAGGGCGGCGTCGGATGGTGCCAGGGCGCTGTATACCATGGGCAATTCATGGGCGTTGGTGCCCACGGCCTCCAGATCGCGTTTCATCGCAATGAGGCAATTGGAGGTGCCCGCGAATTTATCGCCCAGCCCCTCCAGCATCGCCTGCACGGCCCAATCCTGCCACAGGTAGCTATGGCGGCGGCGGGTGCCGAAATCGGCGATGCGCAGCCCGTCGAGCCCGCGCAGCTTTTCGATTTTTTCCCACAGTTTCGTCATGCCGCGCGCATAGAGCACCTGCAATTCGAATTTGCCCATGTCGCGCAGAACCGCGCGGCCGCGCAGCTCCATCAACACCGCCAAGGCGGGGATTTCCCATAGCATCACCTCGGGCCATGAGCCTTCGAAGGTCAGCTCGTATTGATCGCCCTTACGCTCCAGGTGGTAGGGCGGCAATTGCAGGTTTTCGAACCATTCCATGAAATCGGGGCGGAACATCTGGCGTTTGCCGTAAAACGTATTGCCGCGCATCCATGTGCTTTCGCCGCGGGTCAGGCGCAGCGAGCGGATGTGGTCCAGTTGCTCGCGCAATTCGCCCTCGTCGATCAGATCGGCCAAAGGGATCGAGGTCGTGCGGTTGATCAGCGAGAACCGCACCTGCGCCTCGGGGCGGTTGCGAAACACCGATTGGCACATCAGCAGTTTATAGAAATCCGTATCGATCAGGGACCGCACAATCGGATCGATTTTCCAATTGTGATTGTGAACGCGGGTTGCGATATCGACCATCTGCTGCTCTCCTTGGGGGCGAGATGCATAAAGCAGGGAAAACAGAGGCTTGGCAAGGTTTCGGTGAGGCTTGTGTGATACTGCCTCGCGAGATGCCCAAAATAAGGAGAGCGGGATGCGAAAAATGGTGATGATCGGTGCGGCGGCTTTGGCGGCTGCGGGCGCGGGGTTGCCCGCTGCGGCGGCGCAATATTGGGATTACGGCGCGTGGCATGTCACCGTCGAAGAGGTCGATACCGGCGAGGACCTGCGCCGCAGTTGCACCGCCTATACGGGCTATGACGGCGATCCGGGGTTGAAATTCTCGTTCAGCAATGGCGATGCGGGCCCGCCGGATTTCTTTCCCGACGTGATCGTGCATGAATATGCGCCGCGCCATTACAAAACCGCGATGCGCGACGGCGATGCGGCCTATGTGCGTTTTGACGACGAGGATACAATGGAGGCGGTGGTGCGCGGCTATCTGGCCGAAGATGTGTTCGAGAACGCCGAGATCGTCTATTCCCACCCCGTCAGCCTCTATGTGCTCGAAGCCATGCGCCGCAACTATCAGATGGAGGTCGTGGTGAACCATGAGGTGCTGCACACCTTCTACCTCGACGGCTTCACCGCCGCCTATCTCAAGGCCGCCGAAGAATGCGGCTTCACCGGCGCGGGGTTGATGGAGGGCGGTTGAAGCCTAGGCCAGGGTTACCCCCGCCGCCTCCATCCCTTCCAATGCTGCGGCGAGGGATCCGTCCATGTCGATGGCGCGGCAAAGGGATTGGCGCACGGTGACGTCAAAGCCCAAGCGGGCGGCGTCGAGCGCCGAGTAGTTCACGCAAAAATCCAGCGCGAGGCCGACCATGGTCAGCCGCGTGATCGCGCGCGTGCGCAGGTAGCCCTCAAGCCCCGTGGGGGTGGTGCGGTCGTTTTCGAAAAACGCCGAATAGCTGTCGATGGCGGGGTTATAGCCTTTGCGGATGATCAGATCGGCGCGGGCGGTATCGAGCCGGGGGTGGAACTGCGCGCCTTGGCTGGCCTGCACACAGTGATCGGGCCAAAGCACCTGCGGCCCGTAGGGCATGTCGATCATCTCGAAGGGGGCTTTGTCCTTATGGCTGCTGGCAAAGGAGCTATGCCCCTCGGGGTGCCAGTCTTGGGTCAGGACCACGGCGTCGAACTGCGCCATCAGAGCATTGACCGGCGCGACAATCTCGTCGCCGCCCGCCACGGCCAAAGCGCCGGAGGTGCAAAAATCATTTTGCAGATCAATCACGATCAGGGCGGATAGGGACATCGGGCGGCTCCGTTTGTGAGGGGCTGGGGGCAGGCCAGGGGGCAGGTCAGGTCAAGGCTCGGGCCGCGCAGCAGGCTGGGGCAGGGCCAAGATGCCCCGCAGGGCGCGATCAATCAAGACGGCGGCGCGGCGTATCCCCGCCCGAAACGGCGAAAGCAACCCGAGCGGGCGCAGGCCCTGCGGCGCGGCGCGCAAGATGCAAGGCGCAGATCGACATGTAGGCTGCAGGCCCGCGCCCGAACAGGCGCCCGAACAGGCGCGCGGCGGCGGGGCAAAAAATCCGCCGCGCGCGGGAACCTTTGGCGCGCGGCGGTGTTACTCTCTCAAGCCCGGCCGCGAAACGGTCCCAAGCCGGGGCGCATGAAATGGCGCAGTAAAACTGTAGGACTGCTGGCTCTGGACCCTTGTTGCGCTGCGGGCATTCTCCCCTCTGCGATACGCGCGCCGCGAGGATATATCGACCCGCATAGGGCGATGTTTATTTCTCTTTTGGAAAGGCCCGCCGGATGTCCCCCGGCAGGGCCTTTCTTGTTTGAGGGCGGGGGCGCGGGGCGGGCGGGGGCGGGACGCGCGCGCGGTGCGGGGCGAAAAGCTGCATGGCAAATACCCTTATTTATAGGGGCGGGCATGGGGTTTGCCTCTTGCGCGGCGGGGCGCGCCCGCGCTAAAGGAGCGCCATGTCCTATACTATCGCAGCGCTCTATCACTTCACCCGTTTCCCCGACCGCGAGGCTGTGCAGGCCCCGCTCAAGGCGCTTTGCGCCGCCGAAGGGATCACCGGCTCCTTGCTCATCGCCCATGAGGGGATCAACGGCACCATCGCCGGATCGCGCGCCGGAATTGACGCGATTTTGGCGCATATCCGCGCTTTGCCGGGCTGCGGCGATCTGGTGCATAAGGAAAGCCTTGCCGCCCAACAGCCCTTTGGCCGCATGAAGGTGCGCCTGAAGGCCGAGATCGTCACCATGGGCCAGCCCGATGTCGATCCGCGCGCCAGCGTCGGCCATTATGTCGAGCCTGCCGAATGGAACGATCTGATCCGCTCTGACGATGTGGCGGTGATCGACACGCGCAATGATTACGAGGTGGCGATCGGCACATTCGAGGGCGCGATCGACCCGCAGACCGAAAGCTTTCGCGAGTTCCCGCAGTGGTGGGAGGCGAATAAAGAGCGCTTTCACAACAAACGCGTGGCGATGTTTTGCACCGGCGGTATCCGCTGCGAGAAGAGCACGAATTACCTGCTCCAGCAGGGGGTCGAAGAGGTTTATCACCTCAAGGGCGGGATTTTGAAATACCTCGAAGAGGTGCCGCAAGAGCAAAGCACGTGGGAGGGCGAATGTTTCGTCTTTGACGGGCGGGTCTCGGTGGGGCACGGGCTCAAAGAAGGGCCGCACGAGCTGTGCCATGCCTGCCGCCGTCCGATCCTGCCCGAGGATAAGACGCGCGCCCAATACGAGCAGGGCGTGTCATGCCACCAATGTATCGACCAGACCTCCGAGGCCGACAAAACGCGGTTTCGCGAGCGGCAAAAGCAGATCGAATTGGCCCGCCTGCGCGGCGAGACGCATTTGGGTCACGCGCCTTCGGCGTAATCTGACGGCGTAATCTGGCGGCGTAACCTGCCACCGTCGCGGGCCAATCTGGCGCGGCCCGCCTGAGCGCGGCTGCGGTCAGAGCGGCGAGACGGCAAAGGCGGGCATGGCGCGCCCGTCCTGATCGGCCTGCAAAAACATCTCGGCGGTGTCCAAGGCCTCGCGGATGGTGACATCCATATCCAGATAGCGATAGGTGCCAAGGCGCCCGACAAAGGTCACCGCAGGGGTGTTTTGCGCCAGCGCGACATAGCGGGCGAGCAGCGCCTTCTCATCGGCCAAGCGGACCGGATAATAGGGGATGTCTTGCGGCTCGGCGGCGCGCGAATATTCGCGGTAGCACAGGCTGCGGCTATGGGTTTCCCACGGCGCGAAATGTTTGTGTTCGGTGATGCGCGTATAGGGCACATCGCGGTCGCCATAGTTCATCACCGCACAGCCTTGGTAATCGCCCTCGGCGGTAAAGCGTTCGAAATCCAAGGTGCGATAGCCCAAACGCCCCAGTTCATAGTCGAAATAGCTGTCGAGCGGGCCGGAGAAAAACACATGGTCAAAAGCTTCGGCGTCGGGGGCGGCAAAGCTGCGTCCAAGGGCGAGGGTGATGCGCGGATGGTCAAGGATCGCGGCAATCATCGGGCTATAGCCTTCTTCGGGCATGCCTTGGAATTTATGGAAGAAATAATTGTCGTCATAGGTGAAGCGCAGCGGCAGGCGTTTGAGGATCGAGGCGGGCAACAGATGCGGCGCAAGCCCCCATTGTTTGACTGTGTAGCCTTTGAAAAACGCCTCATAAAGCTGCGGGCCGACCGTCATCAGCGCCTGCTCTTCGAAGTTTTGCGGATCGGTGATCGCGGTGTCTGCCTGCGCGGCGACAAAGGCGCGGGCCTCTTCGGGGCGCAGGGTTTTGCCGAAGAACTGGTTGATTGTGTGCAAATTGACGGGCAGCGCATAGACCGCGCCTTGGAGGGTGGTTTTGACGCGGTTTTGAAAGGGCCGGAAACGGGCGAAGCCGTTGACATAGGTCCAGACCTCTTCGTCATCGGTGTGGAAGATATGCGGCCCGTAGGTATGGACCAAAACGCCGGTCTCCTCGTCGCGCGCGGTATGGCAATTGCCGCCGATATGGTCGCGGCTGTCCATGACGGTCACCTCATGCCCCGCCTCGGCCAGCTTGCGCCCGATCACCGCACCGGACAATCCCGCACCTACGTTGAGTATCTTCACCGCTTTTTCCCGTTTTGGCCCGTGATTGGGGCGTGCCTATGTGTCCCATGGGGGGCGGGTGAATTCAAGCAAAGCGCCATGGGCCTGCAGGCAAGGGCCCATCCGCCTGCAGGCCTAGGCGCGGCGGCGCGGCGGGCGGCGCCGCGCAAAGGGCCGCGCAGAACAGGAGCGATAACAAAGGTGTGAGATGGCTTGGCCGTATTTTCCCCCTGAATTTGACACGAAAATGCCTTAAGAAAAGTTTAGGCCAAATCGGGGCTTATTGTAGGCCGGAAGGCGCGCGTTTAGGCTGCGCCCTTCGGGGATAATATCGACGAGGAATTTCATGCAACCGAACGATCCACTTTACAGCTCTCAATGGCACTTCACCTTGATTGGCGACATCGAAACCATCTGGGATGATTACACTGGCGAGGGGATCGCGGTTGGGGTCTACGACGAAGGCGTCGAATCGGCGCATCCGGACCTTGATGACAATTACGATTCCGCGCTGCTTTTCCCCGGTGATGATGGCGAGCCGAACGGCGCCGCCAACGGCCATGGCACGGCGGTGGCGGGGATCATCGCGGCGGAAAACAACGGGGTTGGCGTGGTCGGCGTTGCCTTTGATGCCACGGTCACCGGCGTCGATCTGTTGCAAGATCTCAATTCCACCCAGACCCTCGATGCCTACGACTGGATGGCGAATTTCGACGTCACCAACCACAGCTGGGGCTATACCCCGACCTTTGGCAGCGACAATGATGTCGGCGACAGCAGCGGCTATACCTACCAAGAGGCGTTGCATTTCGGGGTTGCGGCCGCCTCGGGGCGCGGCGGGCTTGGCACGGTCAATTTCAAAGCGGCGGGCAACGAGAATCACAATTCCTCGCTCGAAGCCTCCGGCATCATGGGCAATGCGCAGGGCGACGGGATGAACAACACCCGCTTCGCCGTCACCGTGGCGGCGACGGGCGCGGGCGGGATCGCCGCGGATTACTCCAACTGGGGCACGAATATCCTGATCGCGGCGCCCGCGGCGCAATACACCACCGATATGACCAGCTTTTTCGGCTATAGCGGCACCGATTACGCCAATGATTTCGGCGGCACCTCGGCGGCAACGCCGGTGGTTGCGGGCGTGGCGGCCTTGATGATGGAGGCCAACGCGGGCCTTGGCTGGCGTGATGTGCAAGAAATCCTGTCGGTTTCGGCGGCGCATACCGGATCGAGCTATGGCGCGGCGGCGACGTCTTACGAAGAGGGCGCATGGTTTGCCAATGGCGCCGACGACTGGAACGGCGGCGGGCGCACATTCAACGTCTCTTACGGTTTTGGCATGGTCGATGCCTTTGCCGCGGTGCGGATGGCGGAAGTCTGGTCGCGGTTCGGCGCGGCGCAAACCTCGGCCAATGAGGTGTCCGGCACGCTTGATTATTCCGGCGCGGCGGTCTCGATTTTGGACAATGACACGGTGTCGATCTCGCAGGCGGCGAGTTTGGGCATGGTGGTCGAACATATCGATGCGCGCATCACCGTGTCGCACACCTATATGAGCGATATCCAGATGACATTGGTCGGCCCTGACGGGACGCGCTATGTCTTGCTCAACCATGATGGCAGCAGTGATTTCCTCGCAGGCAGCTATACCTACGGCGTCGATGTGGTGCGCGGATCCTATTCCGACGGGACATGGACCGTCGAGATCGAAGACACCGCGTCGGGCGATACCGGCAGCTTGTCGGATTTCACCCTCGATTTCTACGGCAGTGCGGCGAGCGACGACAAAGTCTTTCACTTCACCGAAGATTACCTCACCTATCGCGCCGACGAGATTTCGCGCGCCTCGACGGTGGTGGCCACCGGCGGCGTGCAATGGCTCAACCTTGCGGCCATCACCGGCGATGTGGCTTTTGTGGCGGCGGGCACGGCGGGCTTTAGCGTCGATGGCGCGGTCTGGGCGACCTATGACGGCGCGGGCCGGATCGAGCATTTCGTCACCGGCGACGGCAATGATACGGTGCAGGGCAATTGGTTGGCCAACCAGATGCTCGGGATGCGCGGCGATGATTTCCTCAATGGCGCGGCGGGCAATGATACGCTCGAGGGCGGATTGGGCAATGATACGCTCAATGGCGACAAGGGGCGTGACCGTTTGATCGGCGGCGAGGGTCATGACGACCTGCGCAGCGGCGATGACAATGACACCTCGGTCGGCGGCAACGGCAATGACACATTGCGCGCGGGGGCGGGCGACGATCTGGCGTGGCTCAATGACGGCGCGGATGTGTTCTATGACCAAAACGAAAGCGGCGGGCTTGGCCATGACACGATCTATGGCGGCTCTGGCAACGACAGCCTCGAAGGCGCCAGCGGCAACGACAAATTCTATGGCGAAGCGGGGGCCGATACCCTGTCGGGCGGCACGGGCAATGACACGCTCTTTGGCGGTTCGGGGGATGATTTCCTCTCCGGCGAAGAGGGCAATGACCGGCTCAACGGCGGCGCGGATAATGACACATTGGTCGGCCATAACGGCGATGATGTGCTCATCGGCGAGAACGGCAATGACCGCTTTTATGCCGGTTACGGCGACGATGAAATCTATGCCGGTAACGGCAATGACACCGTGTTCGGCCACCAAGGCAACGACTATGTCGAGATGGCTTTCGGCGACGATCTGTTCAACGACACCGACGGCAGCAATGGCGGCAATGATACGGTTTACGCCGGAATGGGCCGCGATACGATCTATGGCTCGACCGGTGCGGACTCGTTCTATGGCGGCGGCGATCCCGATTTCATCAATGGCGGTCTGGACAATGACCTTTTGGTCGGCGGCACCGGTTGGGACACGCTGCGCGGCGAAGGCGGCGACGATTCCATCGTGGGCGACGAAGGCAACGACCGTCTATATGGCGGCTATGGCCAAGACCTCGTCTTTGGTATGTTGGGCGACGATTTCCTGCACGGGTCGAATGGCAATGACACGCTTGCGGGCGGCGCGGGCGATGACCGCTATTTTGGCGGGCTTGATGCCGATACCTTTGTGTTCGAGAGCGGCAATGACGTGATCACCGATTTCGATGCGAGCGAGGATATCATGGCGATCATCTCGGCGCCGTGGGGTGGCGTGACCTTCACCGGTCAGCAGGTTGTCGATACTTACGGCGGCTATGTGACCGAGGGCTACGAGCTTTACTTCAACGCTGCGACCTCGATCGTCTTTGAGGGGATGGTCGACAATACCGGCCTCGCGGCGGCGATTGATTTCAGCTACTGATCGGGTTCAAATCCGGTAAGAAACAGGGGGCGGGCGCATCGGTTTCGGGCGCCCGTTTTGCATCGCTCCGGCCTTGCGCGGTCGCGGCGGGTCAGTAGAATTCAAGGTTCGCCACGCTGATCAGCCAAGGCATGGTATCCTCGATCACGATGGTGCCGAAATCGCTGCTCAGCAGGGTATCGCCGTTGCTATAGACGAGGGTGAGGTCATTGCGCGAGGCAGGCGCATCGGGGTCGCCCTCGGCGAGGAAACGCAAGATATCGGCGCCGGTGTCGAAATCGCGGATCGTGTCGTCGCCGTGGCCAGCGGCAAAGACAAAAACATCATCGCCCGTGCCGCCCGACAGCGCGTCATTGCCAAAACCGCCCTCGATTGTGTCGTTGCCGCCATCGCCGTGGATGCTGTCATTGCCGCCATAGCCATAGAGGAGGTCGTGGTCCTCGTTGCCGCGCATATGGTCGTTGCCTTGGCCGCCGATCAATTCGTCGTTGCCAAGGCCGCCGGTGATGACATCATCATCATCGCCGCCTTTGAGCGTGTCATTGCCGCCGCCGCCGCCAATCGTGTCATTGCCGTTGCCGCCCTCGACGTGATCGGCGCCATGCACGTCGTTTTGCGCGCTGTCGATAAAGATGTCGTCGCCATCATCAAGATAGACGCGGTCGCGCCCCGCCCCTGCGGTGACCACATCATTGCCCGCGCCGCCATAGATCCAGTCATAGCCGCTGCCGCCATCGATCGTGTCGGCGCCCTCTTGGCCGAACAGCGTGTCATTGCCCGCCCCGCCGATCAGATCATCCGCGCCATTGCCCGCATTGATCCGGTCCGCGCCCTCGCCGCCGTCGAGGTAATCGGCCTCATCGCCGCCGTTCAATGTGTCGTTGCCATGGCCGCCAAACAGCGTGTCGCGCCCCGCATCGCCGAACAGCCTGTCGTTCATATCGCCGCCATAGATCAGGTCGTCGTCCCTGTTGCCATAAAGCGAATCCTCGCCGTCCGAGCCGTAAAGGCTGTCGTTGCCCCAGCCGCCATAGATATGGTCATTGTCATCGCCGCCGGTCATATGGTCGTCGCCCGCCGCCCCGTCGAGCGTGTCATCCGCGCCCCCGCCGGTGATCGTATCATCGCCGATGCCGCCAAAGATCACGTCAAATCCCGTGCCGCCGCTCAGCAGGTCATTGCCGCCCCTGCCGTTGAGCGTGTCATTGCCATCGCCGCCATAAACCGTATCGGCCCCGCCTGCGCCGTCTTCGTCATGGTCCTCAAACAGGTCATGGCCGGCGTCGAGCCGGATGTCGTCGCGCCCCATGCCGCCATAGACCGTATCGTCGCCGGTGCCGGCGCGGATTGTGTCGGGTTGATCGCCACCATCGATCAGGTCATGTCCGTCCTCGCCGACAAGGCTGTCTTTGCCGCCATTGCCGCGCAGCGTGTCGCCGCCATTGCCGCCATAAAGGTGATCACCGCCCAAACCGCCCTCGATGGAATCGCGCCCGCGCCCGCCATAGGCCACGTCATGACCGCCCAAAGCGATGATCGTATCATCGCCATCGCCGCCATAGATTGTGTCTGCGCCATTGGCGTCGGTTTGCGCCTCGTCGATAAAGCGGTCGTTGCCATTGCCAAGCCAGACCTCATCGGTGCCCAGCCCGCCGATCACCGTGTCATTGCCATCGCCGCCGCGGATCGTATCGCCCCACGAGCCGCCATCGATGCTGTCGTCGCCCGCGCCGCCATCGATATCGTCGCTATCGGAGCCGCCGAAAATCGTGTCATTGCCCACGCCTCCGGTCATTATATCGCGGCCGGTCAGCCCGAACAAAAGATCATTACCATCGGCGCCGACGATCGTGTCATGCCCGTCGCCGCCGTCGATATAATCATCGCCCAAATCCCCATAGAGCGCGTCATGGCCCTCCTCGCCGAGCAGGCTGTCGTTGCCCCAGCCGCCGCTGATATGGTCGTTGCCGCCGCCGCCCATCGCCGTATCGGCGCCCGCGCCGCCGATGATGCGGTCATTGCCCGCCGCGCCGAGCAGGCTGTCGTCGCCGATCTCGCCCAGCAGCGTGTCATTGCCATCGCCGCCCAGCAGCGTGTCGCGCCCGTCGCCGCCGAAAATGCTGTCATCGCCGCCGCGCCCGTCGACGTAATCGTGGCTGCCGAGGGCATAGATTTCGTCGGCGGTGCTTTCGCCGGTCATCACGTCATCGCCATCGGTGCCGCGCATCGGCACGCGCACCAACATCATCGGGCGGTTCGGGCCGGTGATTTCATAGCCGAACAGATCGGTCATGCTCAGATAGCCGCCGCTGGCCGCATAGACGTCGATCACCTCGTTGCGATAGCTGACGCGCGCGCCCCAAGAGGTGCTGAGCAAGGTGATCTGCTGGGTCGAATAGAGCATCGGAAAGGCGCTCAGGTCAAAGCGGTCCACGCCTCTTTCAAAATCCATGATCGTATCGGTGGCTTGGTCATATTCGAGGATGAAAATATCGGCCCCCGCGCCGCCGCGCAGCGTGTCCTCGCCATCGCCATCGACCAAAATATCGTTGCCCGCGCCGCCCGAGAGGCTGTCGTTGCCGCCGTATCCCATGATGATATCGTCGCCCGAGGTGCCGTTTTGGGTCGCGCCGCCGCTGGTGCCCGAAAGGGTCTGGCCCTGCGCGCTGGTGCTCATGGCAAGCTGCGTCAGCCCCGCTTCGGATTGCGAGGCGGCCATGACGATCATCTCGCCGCCCACCGAGCTCAGCGACAGCGCCTCGATGTTTTGCAAGCCCATCGCCATCGTGTCCTCGATGGATTGCAGATGCACCAGCCGCCCGCCCGGCAGCAAGGTAAAGAGCGAGATCCCGTCATCGGCCCCGCCCGCCAGCACGTAAACGCGCCCGTCCACCGTGGTCACCTCCAGCGATGTCAGCCCGCCAAAACGGGTCGAGAGCGTGTCGAGGATATGATCGACGGGGGCCAGATTGCCCGAAGCATCGAGCCGCATGACCGAGATCGACTGGCTGCCCGCCGCGCCCAAAATCACATAGGTCTCGCCGTCCACCTGCGCCACTTGCATTGCCGTCGGGGTGTTGACGCCCAATCCGTTCTGCGCGCCCAAAGACATGGTTTCGCTCAGATCTCCGGTCTGTTCATTGACGCGGTAGGAGGTGACGCCATGTTCCGAATTCGACGCCACCAAAAGGTAGGTATTGCCGCCGACCGTGGCCTGCACCAAGGCGGCGGCGTCTTGCATATAGGAGGTGTCGGTATCTTGCGCCGAGGCCGAGGCGACATATTGCGCCGTGCCCGACCCCCAGCGGTAGGCGTGGATCTGCGTGCCGCCCTCTTCGGCGAAATAGAAAAACTCGCCGCCCATCAGATTGACCGAGGCAAAGGCCGACACCCGCCCCGAGGCGGAGGCCTGCACGCCGCTGATCGCGGTGGCGGTGCCGATGGCGCCTGCGTCGTCGACATAATGGCCGACCAAAGCGCCGGAGCTGTCGTTGCCGGTCAGCACATAGCTTTGACCCGACAGGGTGACGGTGGTGATTTGCGTGTCGGCGACGGCGGCCATGGATGTGGAAAATACCGCCGCATCGACCAAGGTGGCATCGCTGCCTTCGCTGAGTTGATAGGAGCTGAGCCCGCCGTTGGTGCCGCTGGTGGCATAGGCGAACACTCCGGTGCTGGTGACTTGGACATCGATGTCGGAAATCGCCACATCGAGCATCTCCTGCCCGCTGCCGATCACCGTTCTGAAACCCAGATAGCTCATGCCACACCCGCTCACGTTTACGGGCTGACATTGCGCTCAGGGGCGTTAACGCAGCTTAATGGAATTCGGGCAAGATTGTGATGATCACCTCAAATCTTAATCTATCTTGATGATCTCTTTGCGCAGTCTTGACGCAAACCGGGCGGCATTTTTGCCCCTCAGGGGCGGCGAAGGCTCAGGACATGAGCTTTTCATGGCGCCGGATTGCCTCGTTCAGATCGTCGAAATATTCCAACCCGCCGCTGTGCAACACGCATCCGGATTGGCAAAAATCGCGCAATTGGTTCATGTCATGATTGACCACAATCGCCCCCGCATTGCGCATCCGCTCCATAAACACCGCGCGGCTTTTGCGGCGGAAGCGTTGATCGCCCACGGCGGTGACCTCGTCCACAAGGTAGGTGTCAAAGCCGATCCCCATCGAGGCGCCAAAGGCCAGACGCGAGCGCATCCCCGAGGAATAGGAGCGAACCGGCATCTGGAAATGCGGGCCAAGTTCGGCGAAATCCTCGACAAATCCCTCAAGCTCATAGGTATCGACGCCGTAGATGCGGGCGATAAAGCGCACGTTTTGCGCGCCGGTCATCTCGCCGTGGAAGGATCCGGCAAAGCCCACGGGCCAAGAGATCGAGCGGTCGGTGGTCAGCGTGCCGCTGTCGGTTTGCAAGGTGCCCGCGATGATTTGCAGCAAGGTCGATTTGCCCGCGCCGTTTTGCCCCAAAAGCGCAACAGAGGCCCCGTCGGGGAAGGAGACGCTGACATCGTCGAGCACGGTTTTATGCCCGCCTTTGACGGCAAAGCGTTTGGTCACATTGTCGAGCCGCAACATCGGTTTGCCTTCCCTCGCTTGTCCTGTGGCGCTTGGCGTCGCCCTTGTCGCCGTGCCTATTGCCGGTCGCGGATCGAGTAATAGACCAAGGCGCAGATCGACCAGAAGAGCAGCGAGAAGAGCGCGGTCAAAAGCGTCCATGTGATGCGCTGCGGGTATTCGGCGGTCTGTGCCAGCGTCGGGGTGATATAGGTCGCCAGATAGCGGCTCTTGCGCGCGGCGTTGGAGCGCGCGATCTCCACGGCGGCCAAGGCGGCGCGGTAGGCTTCTTCGGAAAACTCGCGGTCCACCGAGAGGCTTTCGAATTCGGCCATCAAGGTGGGATAATCCGCGCCGTTATTGCCCGCCTCGGCGGTGGCAAAGGTGAGCCGCTCTTCGTCGATGCGGCTTTGGATGACCTCGATGCGGCGCTCGGCCTGTTGCAGGCGCGGGTCCGAGCGTTTGGTGGTTTCCGACAGGATATCGAATTCGATCAGCGATTCGGCCAATTGCTGTTGCAGGTTGTTGAGCACCCCCATGCGGCCTTGGATATCGGCGGTGGGGTCGACGATCTGTGTGCGGGTGCGAAAGGCGGTCAAGGCCTCGCGCGCGGCCTTGAGCCGCACCAAGGCCTCGTCCAGATCGGAGAGCGCATAGCGGATCGTATCCTCGCGCGCGGCGGCATTGAGGGCGTTGATCATCGACTGGCTTTCCGCGACGATTTCTTCGGCGATGGATTGCGCGGTTTGCGGATCAAAGGCGAGCACGCGCAATTCGATCAGGCTGGCCGACTGGTTGTAGGAAATCCGCACGATCCGTTGCCAATAGCGCACCAGATCTTCGAGCGTCGCATCGGGTTTGAGCGAGAAAATCGGGTCGGTTTCATAGTTGTGCACATAATGGGCGCGCAGATCGACGGCGGTATCGACGCGGCGGACCAACTCTTGGCTTTGGATGAATTCATACAAGATATCGGTGTCCGACGATCCGCCGCCCGACAGGCTCGACAGCCCGCCCAGCAGGTCCACGGCGCTGCCGCCGGTTTCGCGCTGCACGGTAAAGGCCGTGGTCGAGGCAAATTGATCGGCGCTGCGCACCCACAAATAGAAGGACATGACCACAACGGGCAGCATGACCAGAAAGGCAAAAGAGACGATCAGCCCGCGATGGCGTTTGCGCAGCCGCGCCGGACCGGCAAGCGGTTTGATTTGCACGGCGGGGGCGGGGCCTTGGTTCGCCTGACCTTGATTGGGCTGCCCCTGATTTGGCTGTCCCTGTTTGGGTTGTCCCTGTCCCTGTCCCTGACCCTGTTTGGCTTGGCCACCTTGGCCTTGGGCGGGTTGCCCTTGCTGCCCCTGTCCTTGTTGCCCCTGCTTGGCCGCCGCCTGATTGCCTTGCGGCTTTCCGCCCTGACCTTGACGACCTTGGCCCTGCGCGCCTTGCCCTTGACCTTGGCCGCCCGCTTTTTGGCCCGCGTTTGGACCCGCGTTCGGGCCGCCGCCCTGAGCGGCGTTGGGGGCTTTGTTCGGGCCTGCGTTTGGTCCCGTGTTTGGTCCTTGGCCGCCCGCTTGCGCTTGGCCTTGCCGTCCTTGACCGCCGCCTTGGCCTTGCGGTTGCGCTTGAGGCTGGCCTTGGTTCGGCCCGCCGCCGCCCTGCGCCGGAGCTTTGCCCGCGCCCTGTGCGCCGCCTTGGCCTTGACCGCCCTGACCTTGCTGTCCTTGGCCTTGCGCCGGACCTTTGCCCTGGCCCTGGCCCTGACCCTGACCCTGACCTTGCGCCGCTGCGCCCTGACCGCCTTGGGGGGCATTGCCCTTGGCCGCCGCCGCTGGTTTGGCGGGGGTCTGTTTGGCGCTGTTGTCGGGGGCTTTGGCCTCGGCATCGGCCGCGCCGCTCGTGGCGGCGGCTTTGGCGGCTGGCGTGTTGTTCTGGTTCAACAGGGATACTCCGCTTGTGAACGCAATTGCATTGCCGCAATCATAGCCCCATAATTGCGCTTTAAAAACCCCGCATAACGGAGGCGTTGTTGAGCGCTCGTTCCAATCCTGCCGCCGCCCCGTCCGGCCCCCCGATCCGCCCCGCAGCGCGGCCCAAACGCGCGACGCGCTGGGCCT
The DNA here is from genome assembly GCA_050633545.1 of Paracoccaceae bacterium. Lineage (GTDB taxonomy): Bacteria > Pseudomonadota > Alphaproteobacteria > Rhodobacterales > Rhodobacteraceae > Litorivita. The sequence goes on along the minus strand of JBOEGS010000002.1, from coordinate 262,595 downwards.
CGGGGCGCTCGGTGCTGGCCTTGATGCTGCGCGAGATGGGGTCGCAATACGGCCGCTCTCCGGGGGGCTATCTTTGGGCGGTGCTGGAGCCTTTGGGCTATGTGATCGTGATGTCCATGGCCTTTTCCTTGCTGTTTCGCGCGCCGTCTTTGGGCACCAGCTTTGTGCTGTTTTATGCCACGGGCTATTTGCCCTTTACCCAATATCAAAACGTCTCGCAGGCGGTGGCGCGGGCGCTGCGTTATTCACGGGCCTTGATGAATTATCCGGTGGTCGGCTGGATCGACGCGGTGCTGGCGCGGTTCTTGCTCAATGCGCTGACCTCGGTGGCGGTGGCGGTCTTGTTGATGGCGATCATCTTGTTTTTTGTCGACACGCGCGGCCTTTTGGATTTCTCGCCCATCTTGATGGCCTTTGCGGTGGCCTCGGTGGGGGGCCTCGGCGTGGGGCTGGTCAATTGCGCCTTGATGGGGCTTTTCCCCGTATGGGAGCAGCTATGGAACATCGCCACGCGGCCGCTGTTTTTGGGGTCGGCCATTTTGTATACCTACGAGGACCTGCCCTCGATGGTCGGCGATATCTTGTGGTTTAACCCGTTGGTGCATGTCGCCGGATTGATGCGGCGCGGGGTCTATTCGACCTATGATGCGAGCTATGTATCACTGATCTTTATCTGGGGTGTGGCCTTGGGGCTGGTGGTGCTTGGCATGCTCTTGATGCACCGTTTCAGCCGCAAAATCCTGAACGATATGTAAGCGGCTCAGGCGCCTCGGGTGGTTTCGGCGGCGATTTCGGCCTCGGGGATCGAGGCGTTTGGCGCTTTGGCATGGGGCAGGTGCGGCGGGCCAGCGGCCTCAAGCACCGCGTCATGCGAGGTCGAGGTGCGCCGCAAGACCCCGTCGCGCAGCGCCATGCGCAGCAGCCGCAGATAATCACGCCGATCCGCCCCGTAGCGCCGCGCGGCCAAAAGCCATTTGACCACCAAGAGCGGCAAGAGCGCGACAAACAACAGCCCCGCCGCCTCGCGATACATCATCAGCCCGTTTCGATAGGTGTAATAGACCTTCCACAGCGGGCGGAACACGCGGCGTTTTTCATTGCCATAGGTGGTGCAATCATGGGTGAATGTGACGCGCGGATCAAAGCCGATCGTCTTGCCCGCCTTGCGCAGCGACAGCGCATAAAGCACGTCATCGCCATAGATAAACAGCGCGCCATCCGGCTCTCCGACCCGATCCATCGCAGCGCGCGAGACGAAAAACCCGACGAAAGAGGTGATGTCGAGCGGCACGATCTCCTCGTCCGCATAGGCCCCGCGCGAGATGTGATAGCCGTCGCGCCCGTGGCCCAAAAGGGTGCGCAAGAACAGGCGCGGATGTTTGAACGGGTTTTGCGAGGGGCGGTTCATTTCGCAAATCTGCCGGTTGGGGTAATAGACCGCCGCCGCGATCACGTCCCATCCGCGATGGTCGCGGCGGTGGAATTGCGCCAATGCATCGGGGTCGGGGCGGGCGTCGTCATCCATCAAGACGCACCAATCGGGGTCCAACTCGCGGCGCGCATGGCGCATGCCGACCTCGAAACCGCCCGCGCCGCCAAGGTTATGATCGGGGGTGATCACATGCAGCCGCGCGCCCATGCGGGTCGTTTCGCGCGCCAGCCAGTCGCGGGTGCCATCGGTCGACAGGTTGTCCACCACGATGATATGGCCGAGCAGCGCGGGGCTGACCGCTTCGAGCTGCGCCAAGGTGGTTTGCAATTGCTCAAGACGGTTATGCGTCGTCACCACAGCCACAACGCGCCCCTTGCGAGGTTCGGTCGCGTCGATCATCTGTGCAGACAGGGGCGTGTGCATTTCGGGCCTTTGGGACAACGTGGTGCTTCAATGGTCATATGGCGCTGCTGATGTCAAACCGCGAAAGGGGAAAATCGCCGTGTTTCGCCCATATGCCGCCGCTTGGCGCTGCTGCGGCGGGCGGCGCGCGTCCGCGCGGGAGCCGCGAAATATCAGTGCAGCGCGGTCTTGAGCGCCGCTGTTTCGGCCTGCTCGGCGGCGGCGTAATCCTTTTGTCCGCGTGCGATTTGCCACGCGCAATAGGCCGCCATGCGGGCATGATACCATGGCGCAAGCGCAGCGTAACGCGCGGCCAGATCGGGCGCGTTCAAGGCCGCCATAAAGCCCTGCTCCTGCGCACGGCTCAGCGCCGCACCGCGATAGATGATCTGCATCGCGGGCGAGAGAAAATGCGCGATATCCTCGCAAGGATCGCCCAAGGCGGGGCATTGCCAATCGATCAGCCGCAAGCCTTTTGGTCCGGTAATCAGGTTGCCCGCGACCGGATCCCCATGCAGCAAGGCGCGCGCGCCGCAAGGCGGGACCGCCGCGCGTGCCGCCAGCCTGCCCAAAAACGGTGCAAGGCGCGCCTGCGCCTCGTCGGGGCAAATCGCAAGGATCGCGGCGGCTTGGCGCGCCAGCGCCGCAGAGCCGTCCGGCGCGGCAGGCAGGCCCGCCCCCTTTGCGGCGCCGCTGCGGTGCAAACGGCGCAGCAGATGCGCAACGGGCGCAGGATCATCGCGCCATGGCGCGCCCTCCACATGATCATAGACCAGCGCTCTGCCCTCGGGCGTGTGCATCTGCGCGCGCAGGCGGGGCGCGATACCCAAGCCCTCCAGACGCGCCAAAACCCGCGCTTCGCGGTCGGGGTCATTGGCAAAAAGCGGGTTGCCATCGGGGGCGGCAAAGAGCTTTACCACCGTGCTGGCGGCGTCGCCGCGCCTATGGCGCAGTTGCCACAAACGGTTGCTGCGCCCGCCGCAGAGGGCGATCCATCTGCATGTGTCATCGGCAAATCCCGCGTCTTGCACCGCGCGGCGCAGCGCCTGCGGCACATGTGTATCGGCATCCTTGCCCTGAGCGGTGCTGCGGTCTTGCTCCGGCGCGCAAAGCGGCGGGGCGGGGTCAACGGCAGAATATGGCGCAGGGGATTGGGGCAATGAACGGCTCTCACAGGGCTTGCGCCGCGCGACACAGGCGGGGCCGCCTGACGCTATGCGAGCGGGGGCGCTAAGGCAAGCGCCGCCCATCGGCGCATTGATCAATGGGGCCGATAATAACCCTGTGCGGCGCGCGCGGTCAGCTGCGCCTTCTCGGCTGGGCCGTGTCAGTTGCCTTGGCGCAACGCCGTAATGCCGGAGGCCGCGATCTGCGCGCCGCCTTCGAGCAGGAGCACGGTCGTGCCATTGTCGTTTCGCGCTTCGGTGATGCGGGTATAGGTTTCGACCGCCGAGGTGCCGAGCAGATCGCCATTCGCGTAGCTTTCCAATTCGAACGAATAGGCCCCCGCGGCGAAGGGCGCGCCGTCCTCGCCCACGCCAGCCCATTCGATGGTATCGGAGGAGACCGGCACATCGACCCGCTGCACGATGGTATTGCTGGCGTCGCGCACCACAAGCGTGGCCGCATCGGCGAGGCGCTCGGGGCTGGGCGAGAGGCTGACAGGCGTGCCGTCGAAATATCCGGCGGCGCTGGAGCGGGCGTCCATGCCGACCCAACCGGCCAGTTGGGCCATGCCCATCGCGCCCATTTGCGCGGCCAGCCCTTCGAGCAGGTCATTGGTCACCACCTGTTGCTCGACCGAGGAGAAGGTCGCCAGTTGCACCGCATAATCGGAGCTGTCGATCGGGTTCAGGGGGTCCTGATTTTCCATCTGCACGGTGAGCATTTGCAAGAATGTGGTGAAATCCGAGCTGAGCGTCGCCTTGGTGCCGGTCTCGGCCGCGCCGCTGGCGGTGGATCCGGTCGCGGTGCCCGCCGATTGGGTGTCGGAGGTGCTGGCCGCGCGGGCGGTTTTGCCGGTGGTCGCGGCGGGCAGGGTGTTTGCGCCGGTTGGCGCGGCGGCGGCCTTGGCCGCGCGGGCCAGATCGGCACCGGTTTTCAGCCCCGTAAAGGCGGGAGGGATGGAATGGGTGGCGGTGGTCATGATGGTGTCCTTTGCTTTAAAGCCTGAGGTCCAGACCTTCGGTCGGGGCGAGGGTGATTTGCGCCGCAGCGCTCGGGTCGGGTGTGTCTGCCGGCGCGGAGGCGGGCGCGCCGAGACCGGAGCCGGAGCCCGATTGCTCCGCGTCCTGATGCGCGCCGCTTGCGCCGCTGCCGTCTCCTGCGCCGCCGCTTTGCGTGCCAAAGGAGAAGGAGACGTCGTCATAGCCGATGTCGCGGAATTGCTCGGCCAGTTGCGCGATATGGCGGCGCATCAAATCGAGCGTCTCGCCGCGTTCGGCCAGAACTGTCACCACCATGCCGCCTTCGGCGGCGCTCAAGCTCATCCGCACGCGGCCAAGCTCTTCGGGGTTGAGGGCGATCTCGATCGGTTTGCGATCCGACAGACGCTGCGCCGCCGAGGCCATTTGCTCGGCGATATGGCGCGGAATTTCGGGGCGGGCCAAGGTGGCATCGAGCCGCGCCAGCGCGGCGGGGCTGGACCGTGCGTCGTGGCGCGTATCAAAGGTGAACTCGGCCTCGGAGAGCCATTCCACCTCTGCCGCTGCATCGGTTTTAGACGGCGCGGCAGCGGGCATTTGCACCTGAAGCGGGGCGGCGGATGCGGTTTGCACTTGCGCGGCAGCAGCGGTTTGCGGCGCTGGGCGCGCCGTGCGGGCGGCCTCGTCTGCGGCGCGCATGGCTGTGTCGCGGCGGTTGAATTTGGGCTCTGCGGGGTCGGCTTTGGGCAAGGGCGCGGATTGCAGCGTCGTGCCAGCGACAGCAGAGGTCGCGGAGGCGGCGGTGGAGGCAGCGCTGGTGGAGGGGGGCAGGTTGCTCTGCCCGCGCGCGGCCCCGTCCACAGGTTTGGCCGTATTTTGAAGGGACGTGTCGGCGCCGAAAGCGGCAGTCGCCTGCGCGCCAGTTGCGGCACCTTGGCTGGCTGCGGTGGTTTGGACGGCGCTTTGAAGGGCCGCGCCTTCGGTGCGGCGGGTGCTGAAGCTTGCGACGCTGACCAAAGGATCGGCGGGGGTTGCGGCAGGAGCGGCGTTGGCGGCACTGCCCTGCATCTGTTGCGCGGCGGAGGCCTGCGCGAGATTGGCAATCTGCGCCGCGCCTTGCGCCCCACCTGGGCCATTCAGTGCGCTGGCTTGGGCGGTCATGGCGGCGGGCGAGGCGGCGGGAACAGCGGCGGTTTGCCCGCCCATGGCTTCGCGGCTCAGCCTTGCGTTGAGCAGGCTCAGCGCGGGCGCATCGGGCGCGGGTTTGGGCGGGGGCGGCGTTGCGGCCTCGGCCTCGCCGAAGGCGCGCTCTATATCGCGGCCTGCGTCATCGCCGGAGGGCTCTGCCGCGCCGCTGCTCTTGCTGCTGTCCATGGCCGTGCCGGTATGGGGCGCGTTTGCCGCATCGTTGCGGACGTCGGGGGAGGCGGGCGTTTCGGCTTGGTTGGCCTTGGCGCTGTTGCGCGGGGCCTCTGCGCTGGGCTGCGCGCGTTCGGCGGTGCGCTTGCGTTCGGCGGCGCGCTGCTCTTGCTGGCGCAAGATGTCGCCAAAGCGCTCTTGATCCTTGCTATGGGTGTCACGGTCAAGCCGCGCGGCAGGCTCGACAGGTTTGCGCGACGTGTCGAGCGCGGGTTTCGGCGCGAGTGCGGTGTGAAGCGGATTCATATGCGTGCTACCTCCGGGAATTCTTCCTCAGCATGGGGGCACTATGACGATGCTTGGTTACTGGTTCTTTACCGCTCATCGGCCAATCTGGAAAAAACCTGTCAATTTGGAGATACCCGATGAGCGATCCCTCCCCCCTGATGACGAGCGCTATGCGCTTTTCCTCCGCCCCTGCCGCGCGCGGGCAAGGCGTTGAAAGCAATGCACTATCAAGCGATGCGCGTGAAAAGGCGCTGCATGAGGCGGCGCGCTCTTTGGAGGCGGGGTTCCTGTCCGAGATGCTCAAATCCGCAGGGCTGGGCAAATCGCGCGAATCGTTTGGCGGCGGCGCGGGGGAGGATCAATTCGGCTCTTTCTTGCGTCAGGCACAGGCCGAAGAAATGGTGAAAACCGGAGGGATCGGATTGGCCGAGTCGCTCTATCAGGCATTGAAGGACCATGAAGATGCAAAATGAGACCGCACAAGACCTGATCAATGAAATGGATGATCTGCTCGACAAGGAGCGCGAGGCGCTTTTGGTCGGGGATCTGGATGTGATCACGCGGCTTTTGGGCCAAAAGGAACATCTGATCGACGCGCTCAATGCGATGGAGCATGACGAGCAGGAGCGGCTGGTGGCCCTGCAAGGCAAGGTGCAGCGCAATCAGGCGTTGCTTGACGGGGCCCTGCGCGGGATTCGGGCGGTGGCCGAGCGGCTCTCGTCGATGCGCCGCGTGCGCAAGAACCTCGACACCTACGACAGCCACGGACAGCGCCAGACCATCGAAGGCACCCGCGCGCCGACACTGGAGAAACGCGCCTGACGCGTGAAACCCCCCAAGGTTCAAAGGGTTCTGTGCAGCGTGCACGGGGATTTGTCTCAAATCCGAACTATTGCGAAAAACCGGTTTAGGCTCCCGTTAGCTTTTATGCGGGCATGGTGACAAGGCATTCCAAAGCGAATGGCGCAGACGGCCCGAACAGCCGAAACTGTAGCAGTCAGAACGACAGTTGGATCCGTCCCGATGGGGGGCGGGAATGAAAAACTGGGTGCAAAGCGCCCACTACCAAAGGAATATGCTATGTCCAGCATTCTGACCAATAATGGCGCAATGGTTGCGCTGCAAACCCTCAAATCCATCAACTCGAACCTGTCGGATGTGCAATCGCAAATCTCGACCGGTAAAGCGGTTGGTTCGGCCAAAGACAACTCGGCCGTTTGGGCCATCTCGAAAGTGATGGAATCGGATGTCAAAGGCTTCAAAGCGATCTCCGACAGCCTTTCCTTGGGTGAAGCGACTGTTTCCGTGGGCCGTCAGGCGGCTGAAACTGTCACCGACCTCTTGACCGAAATGAAGGGCAAGATCGTCGCATCGCAAGAAGACAACGTCGACAAAGTCAAAATTCAGGCCGACATCACGGCTCTGCGTGACCAGATCACAACCGTTGTGGGCGCGGCCCAGTTCAACGGTTTGAACCTTGTCGACTCTGCCGGCACCGTGAACGTTCTCGGCTCGCTTGACCGCGATTCCTCGGGCAATGTGACGGCGTCCAACATCGCCGTGAGCAAGCAGAACCTTTCGACCGGTAGCTACACAGCGAAAGCCGTGTTCGAAACCACCAACACCGACGGTGTTTCGGCGGATGGCGCGGATACCTTTGGTTTCGCTCTGGATGCCAATGGCGGCACAGTTGATGCAGGCACCATCGAATTCGTAGATGGCGCAGGTGCAGACGCATGGGCGGCTGGCGACTCGGTTTCGATCCGTTTGGGTGACGATGAAATCACCTACACCATCACACAAGAAGATGTAGATGCGTCCTCGACCGAAGACGTAATCGCATTGGGTGTGAAATCGGCAATCGAAGCATCTGATGCCAACGTGACGGTCGATTATGATGTGACCAACACCGGTCAGCTCGTGATCACCAACGCAGACACGACCGATGGCTTGCACATCTCCGGTCAGTTCAACAACGCTTCGGCCGGTGGTCTTGGCGCTTTGGCGGCCATTGATGTGACAACCAACGCCAGCGCGGCTTTGGGTTCGATCGAAACCTTGATCGGCACCGCAATCGATGCGGCGGCTGAGTTCGGTTCTGTCGAAGGTCGTATCGAGATTCAGGCCGACTTTGTGTCGAACCTGTCGGACTCGTTGAAATCCGGTATCGGTTCCATGGTTGACGCCAATATGGAAGAAGCTTCGGCCCGCCTGCAAGCGCTGCAAACACAGCAGCAGCTTGGTGTGCAATCGCTCTCGATTGCCAACCAGGCTCCGCAGACTCTGCTCTCGCTGTTCCGTTAAGGCACAGTTTCAGGGGCGCGGGAACCGCGCCCCTGATCACAGTCGAATAGCATATCTGCCACCTGGAAGGATTTCACGTGAACGCTCTAAATATGGCCCGTCAGGCCTATGCCAACCAAGCTGCCCCCACACGCACGACACGGGGCACGGAATACGAGGTCTTTGCCAAGATCACCCACCGCCTCAACGCCGCCGCGCGCAAAGGCAAACTGGGCTTCCCCGAACTGGCATCGGCGATTCACGACAACCGCAAATTATGGACCCTGCTCGCCACCGATGTGGCCGACGATGGCAACGGTCTGCCCGACGATCTTCGGGCGCGGATCTTCTATCTGGCGGAGTTCACACAGGTGCACAGCCGCAAGGTTCTCAAGAACCAAGCCTCGGCTGCCGCGCTTATCGAAATTAATGCCGCCATGATGCGCGGTCTGCGAAGCGGGAGCGTCAAGCCATGAGCGGCCTTGTCCTGAAACTTAGCCCCAAAGAGCGCGTGCTGATCAATGGCGCGGTCATTGAAAACGGCGACCGCCGCTCGCGGTTGTCCATCGTCTCGCCCAATGCGAATATCTTGCGGCTGCGCGATGCGATCCACCCCGAAGAGGCCAATACGCCGGTGCGCCGCGTGTGCTATGTCGCGCAACTGGTGCTGACCGGAGATGCCGACCCCGACGAGACGCGCCACAAGCTGCTGCGCTCGATCGAAGAGCTGAGCCAGGTTTTGACCGATGTCGACAGCCGCACGCATTTGACCGCGGCCACCGATGCGGTTCTGGGCGGTCAATTCTATCAATGCCTCAAGGCCCTGCGGGCACTGTTGCCCCGCGAAGACCGCCTTTTGGCAACGCCGCTGAGCTAGGGAGCCACGCCATGAGTTTTCAACCCATCGTCCCCTCCGGCGGTCTTGTCGGTTGGAAGTTTCTGGAGCGCACCTATGAGGCGCAAAACGCCGCTTTCCAAAGATCGACGGTGATCACCCGTGATACCGAGTATTTTGCCGAGAATATCGGCAAGGTCGAGACGGCCGAAGACCTTGTGAATGACCGCCGCCTGATGCGGGTCGCCTTGGGGGCTTTCGGGCTTCAGGACGACATCAACAACAAGTATTTCATCAAAAAAATCCTCGAAGAGGGCACGTTGGACGACGGGGCGTTGGCCAACAAGCTGTCCGATGATCGCTACAAAAGCCTAGCCAGCGCTTTCGGGTTCGACCTGGGCACGCCGCGCAGCAAAGTCTCGACGTTTTCCGATACGATCATCGAAAAATTCCGCCAGCAGGAGTTCGAGGTCGCCGTGGGCGAGGCGGATGACGACATGCGCCTTGCGATGTATACCGAGCGCAACCTTGCCGACATCGCCACGGGCGAAAGCTCGGAAGAAACCAAATGGTTCAAGATCATGGGCACGCCGCCCCTGCGTGCGGTTTTCGAGGCGGCGTTGAACCTGCCGTCGAGCTTTGCGCAACTGGACCTCGACCAACAACTGGGCGTGTTCCAAGACCGCGCCACGCGCTATTTCGGCGACGACACTGTCGCGCAATTTGCCGATCCGGAGAAGCAAGAGAAGCTGATCACCGATTTTCTGGTGCGCAGTCAGGTCTCGCAGGTCACCTCCTCTTCGGCGGGCAACATTGCGCTGACGCTGCTGCAAAGCGCGGGGTATTGAGCGCGGGCGGCATTGCGCCTCTATCGTCTTTTCAAACGTCCGATCCTCCAACATGAAAACACCGGCGCGAGGGGTTCCTCATCGCCGGTGTTTTTCGCTTTATGGCCACTCAAGCCAGCCGCTATTCGGCGGGCAGGCTCCCGCCCGACGCACCGCGCACCGCCGGATTGAGCGCCAATGCGCCGCCGCCTGCGCGTTGGCGGGCGGGCGGTTGCGGGCCGCGCGGCGGCATCGGGCGTTTTTGCCCTGCGCCGCGGGCGGCGGCCTGCGCACGGCGCAAAATGAGTTGCAGCCGCGAGAAGCTGTGAGAGCTGTCTTGGCTTTCTTTCTCGGCCAAAAAGGCATCGAGTTCGGAATGCACTTTGATCGCGCTGTCGAGCATGGGGTCGGAGCCTTCGGAGTAAAGCCCCGCACGGATCATCATTTCCGATTGCGCATAGGCGCCGAGCAATTGGCGTGCTTCGCTGAGCGATGCGTTCTCTTCGGGACTGGCGGCGTCGGGCAAGGAACGCGAGACCGAGCGCAGCAAATCCACCGCCGGATAGCGCCCGCGTTCGGCGATTTTCCGGTCCAGCACCACATGCCCGTCGAGCACCCCGCGCAAGATATCGGCGATGGGTTCCTCCATATCCGATCCGGCGACGAGCACCGAGAGGATCGCGGTGATATCGCCGCCCGTGCCCATGCCTGGCCCTGCGCGCTCGCACAGCGACATGATGGTATGGGCGGTCGAGGGCGGATAGCCACGCAGCGACGGCGATTCGCCCGAGGCCACGGCAACCTCGCGGTGGGCTTCGGCAAAACGGGTGATCGAATCGGCGAGGAAGAGGACATGTTTGCCCTGATCGCGGAAATGTTCGGCGACGCTCATCGCGGTCCATGCACAGCGGCGGCGCACCAAGGGCGAGCGGTCAGAGGTGGCGGCAATCACCACCGAGCGGCGCATGCCTTCGGGTCCCAGAACATTCTCGACGAAATCGCGCAATTCGCGGCCCCGCTCGCCGACCAGCGCGATGACCACGACATCGGCCTGCATATTGCGCGCCAGATGCGCCAGAAGCGAGGATTTGCCCACGCCCGAGCCGGCAAACAGTCCGACACGCTGTCCGCGCACAACGGGCAGGAGCGTGTTGAACACCGCCATGCCGGTTTCGAGCCGCTCTCCCATCGCGCGGCGCGCGGCGGCGGGGGGCGGATCGGCGCGCAGCGGGCGGGCGCGCGTCCCGCGCATCAAGGGCACCCCGTCCAAAGGCTTGCCGTAGGGGTCGATAATGCGGCCGATCCACGCATCGCAGGGGGCGACGGTATTGGCATCCAAAAGCGCGACGCGATTGCCAAGAGAGACGCCGTCAGGCGCGGCATCGGGCAACATCACCACGCTGTCTTGGGCGAGTTGCAAGACCTCGCCGCCCAAGGTTTCGCCGCCGCGCAAATAGACGCGCAACTGGTCTCCCATCCGCGCCGCGTGGCCCAAACCGGACACACGCAGCGTATTGCCCTCGACCGCGCAAATGCGGCCCACGGTGCGCACGGCGCTCAGGGTCGCGATTTCGGCGGTAAGGCTTTCGAAGTCGGGCTGGTCCATCGAACTCTCCATAAATTCTCTGCAACTCTTTCTAAAGGAATCAGGGTTAAGCCTTGATTGAAGCCAATCGAGGGAGAAGCCCCGATGTTTGAAAAACTCGAAATCTTTCGCATGGCACATGCGATGGCGACCCATGCAGGGGCGCGCCAGACCGTTGTGTCGCAAAATATCGCCAATGCGGATACGCCCGGATATCGCGCAAAGGACATTGCCTCCTTTGCTGAGCAATTCTCGCCCTCGGCGGGCGAGGGGGTGCAACGCGCCACCCGCGGGCGGCATCTTCACGGTGCCGAAGGCCCCTATCAGGTCGCGATGATTCGCGGCGACGGTGCGGCCAATCCCAATGGCAATTCCGTCTCTGTCGAAGAAGAGATGATGAAAGCCGTCGAGGTGCAGCGTCAACACGACCGCGCCCTTGCCATCTATAAATCCTCGCTGGGCCTTTTGCGCACCAGCCTTGGCCGCCGCTAGGAGAACCCGCATGGCTGATTTTACCGATTCCCTTTCTGTTTCCGCCTCCGGCCTGCGCGCCCAAGCGCAGCGCTTGCGCCATGTGTCCGAGAATATCGCCAATGCCGATACCCCCGGATACCGGCGCAAAACCGTCTCGTTCGAACGCGAGCATGGCGCGGCGGGCGGGGTGGAGACCGTGAAAACCGGCCGCGTCAAACTCGACAAATCCGATTTGGCTGCGGTCTATGATCCCGGTCACCCTTTGGCCGACGAGACCGGCCATTACGACGGATCGAACGTCAATCTGGTCATTGAAATTGCTGACGCGCGCGAAGCGCAGCGCAGCTATGAGGCGAACCTCAAAATGTTCGATCAGGCGCGGCAAATGTCGTCCAGCCTGCTTGAACTTCTGCGCCGCTAAAGGCGCGCAATTCTCTAAAGGAGATCCAGAATGGATATTCAATCGCTTGCTGCCCAGAAATATGCAGCCTCCCGCCCTGCCACCGAGCCAACGCTCGGTGCGGGCGGGGCTGGCGAGGCCTTTGCGGGTCTCGCCAAAGATTTCGCCGCGACCTTGCAAGAGGGCGAGTCCACGGCCAAAGCGTCGATGATGGGCAATGCCGATCCGCATGCTTTGGTGCAGGCACTGGCGCAAACCGAATTGGCGGTCGAAACCGCCGTGACGGTGCGTGACAAGGTCGTCGAAGCCTATCAAGAAATCCTGCGGATGCCGGTCTAAGGCGCGGGGCATGGACGAGGCTATTTTCTTTGACACCCTGCGCCAAGGGCTTTGGGTCGCGCTGATTACATCGGTGCCGATCCTGAGCGTGGCTTTGGTCGTCGGTCTGGTGATCGGCCTGTTTCAGGCATTGACCTCCATTCAGGAAATGACGCTGACCTTTGTGCCCAAACTGGCCGCCATTGTGGCGGTGTTCTGGATGTCGATGGGATTCATGACGCAAACGCTGGTCTCGTTTTTTCACGACCGGCTGATCCCGCTGATCATCAGCGGATAAAGAGGAAAACGCCCATGGAAAACGCAACATATACCACGCTGACACGGCAAAGCGGTTTGATGCGAGAGATGCAGATCGTCGCCAATAACATCGCCAATGCCGCGACCACAGGCTTTCGCCAAGAGGGGCTGATGTTTGGCGAATACGTCAAAAAAGTTGATGGCGAGCCGTCGATTTCGATGGCGACGGGTAACCTGCGGATGACCTCTATGATGCAGGGCGGATTGACGCAAACCGGCGGGCAGTTCGATTTCGGCATCGAAGGTGACGGGTTTTTCCTCATCGAGACGCCGCAGGGCGAGCGGTTGACCCGCAATGGTTCCTTCAGCCCCAGCGCCGAGGGCGATCTGGTCACGAACGACGGGTTTCGTGTGCTGGACGCGGGCGGCGCGCCGATCTTCATCCCGCCCGATGCGACGGACCTGTCGGTGGCGGCGGATGGCACGGTCAGCTCCAATGGCAAACCTTTGGCGCAGCTCGGGATCGTCATGCCCGTCGAGCCGAACAAGATGGTGCGCGAGGACGGCGTGATGTTTGCCGCCGAAGAAGGATACGAGCCCGCCCAGAACCCCACGGTTTTGCAAGGGTTTTTGGAAAGCTCGAATGTCGATCCGGTGGGGCAGATTGCCCGCATGATCGAAGTGCAGCGCGCCTATGAGATGGGCCAAAGCTTTCTAGATGCCGAAGACGAACGCATGCGAAACGCGCTCAAAACCTTCCTGCGCTGAGGCGCAGGCAGACCAGCCGTTGACCATATCCTGACACACCAACCAAAGGAGACGCCAGATGCGCGCCCTGAAAATCGCCGCCACCGGTATGGCCGCACAGCAGATGCGGGTCGAAACCATTTCGCAAAACCTCGCGAATATGTCGACCACGGGCTACAACACCCGCCGCGCCGAATTTGCCGATCTGCATTATCAACAACTGGCACGCGCGGGCACGGTGAATGCCTCTGACGGCACGGTTTTGCCGACCGGCGTGCAGCTAGGCCTCGGGGTGCGTCCTGCGGCGGTCTCGGTCAATCTGGCGCAAGGATCGCTTTCGGCCACAGGCGGCGATCTGGATGTTGCAATCGACGGCAAAGGGTACCTTGAGGTGACGTTGCCTTCGGGGCAGGCGGCCTATACCCGCGACGGCGCGCTCAAGCGCACGGCGGAAGGGTTGATCGTCACCTCAGACGGTTTCCCCGTCGCCCCCGAGATCGTCATCCCCGACGATGCGCGCAGCATTTCGATCAACGCCAACGGCGAGGTCTATGCCTATTTCGAGACGGCCACGGCGGCGCAGCTATTGGGTCAGTTCACTTTGGCGAATTTCACCAATGCCAAGGGGCTCGAGGCCATCGGATCCAACCTCTTTACCGAAACCGAGGCCTCCGGCCCCGCCAACGTCTCGACGCCGGGGATCGACGGGTTGGGCACGCTACGGCAGGGCTATCTCGAAGACAGCTCGGTTGATGCGGTGCGCGAAGTGACCGAATTGATCGAGGCGCAGCGCGGATACGAGCTGAACGCCAAAGTGATCTCTGCCGCCGACCAGATGCTCGGCGCAACGACGCAAATCCGGTGATGGCCGCGCGTTCATATATTGCGGGTGCGGCATTGGCCGCCCTATGCGCCGCAGCGGGCGCACCCGTGGCCGCCGATACGGTCATGCCGGTGCGCACCCTGCGCGCGCAGACGATTTTGACTGCCGCCGACCTTGTGGTCAGCCCCGTCAATGTTGCAGGCGCCGCGACGCGGATCGAGGATGTCGTCGGGCAAGAGGCCCGCACCGCGCTCTACGCCGGACGCCCCGTGCGATTGCAAGATGTTGGACCGCCCGCCCTTGTCGACCGGAACCAGATTATCACCCTCATCTACACCACCAGCGGCCTGCAGATCATGGCCGAAGGGCGCTCTTTGTCGCGCGCCGGCGTCGGGGATGCGGTGCGGGTGATGAATATGTCGTCGCGCACCACGGTGAGCGGCACCGTCCAGCCGGACGGCACAGTGCGCGTGTCCCAGTGACGCTGCGCGTAGCAATTTAGGAGTAAAGAATGAAGCCTTTGAACGTGATCTTGAGCTGTGCGCTCTTGGCCTTTGGTGCGGGCTGTGCGGACCGGTTTGACCATCTGGGCAAGCCGCCCAGCTTTTCGCCCAATGTCGAATCCGCCGAGCGCAGTGCGATGGTGAACGCGGGCCTGCCGCAAACCGTAGAGCGGCGTCGGATGATCGACGGGGCTTCGCTTTGGGAAAGCGGGCGCCAGTCTTTGTTGGGGGACCGGCGCGCGATCCAGCGCGGCGATATTTTGACCGTCGTGGTCGAGATCAACGACAAGGCCGAGATTTCCAATTCGACTGCTCGCTCGCGCGGCGGCAGCGAAAGCATGGGTGTGCCCAACCTGATCGGCATCCCGCAGCGGCTCGATCAGAAGCTGCCCGAAGGCGCGTCGATGGCCGATGCGGTCGGGATCAATTCGTCGTCCAGCTCCTCGGGCGACGGATCGGTCAAGCGTAACGAGAAGCTGACCTTGCGGGTTGCGGCGACGATCATGAATGTCCTGCCCAACGGCGTGTTGGAGATTTCCGGCAGCCAAGAGGTGCGGGTCAATTTCGAAATTCGCGAGCTCTTGGTCACCGGCTTTGTGCGCCCCGAGGATATTTCGCGCCAGAACGAGATCACCTACGACAAAATCGCCTCGGCGCGGGTCTCTTACGGTGGGCGCGGGCAAATCACCGATGTGCAGCAACCACGCATCGGGCAACAGGTTCTCGACACGGTTCTGCCCTTCTAAGGAGTTTAAGATATGAAGAAATTACTTCCCATACTCCTTGCCGTGATCGGGGTGGGCGCAGGCATCGGCGCGGGAGTCATGTTGCGCCCCCCTCCTGCGGAGGTGGTCGAAATCCAACCTTGCGGGGATGGCACCGAGATGGCCAAAGCCGCCTCGCACGCGAAGGGGCAAGCAAAGGATCATGGCGACGAAGAAGCGGTCGATCCCGAAGCCGAGCTGCGCGAGTATGTGAAGCTGAACAATCAATTTGTGGTCCCCGTTGTGACCGAAAGCAAGGTCGAGGCTTTGGTGGTATTGTCGCTGAGCGTCGAGGTCGGGCCAGGGCAAAAAGAGCAAGTCTATGCCCGCGAGCCGAAGTTGCGCGATGCCTTTTTGCAGGTGCTTTTCGATCACGCCAACATGGGCGGTTTTCGGGGGGCTTTCACCAACGCCAACAATATGGACGTGCTGCGCAATGCCCTCAATGAGGCCGCGCATAAGGCCATTGGAGACGCGATTTCGGACGTATTGATCACAGAGATCGCGCGGCAAGACGTCTAAGGCTCCCAATGCGGAAAATCCGAAGCGTCGCAGCTCACCGCTGCGGCGCTTTATGCGTTTGTGTAGGGCGTGCGCCTGCCGAAGGTCAGGCGCAACACCCACCGTGCGGCCTGCACACCGCTTGCACATGATTTGCGACGAAAACTCTGCATGACCGCCCGCTTTGCGGCCTGACTTTGACAGAGGATTCCCTGATGCCCGATCAATCTCCGGTTCTATCGCTGCCCTATATCGCGCCGTCGCAGGCGCAAAAACACGTCACTCATAACGAGGCTTTGCGCAAGCTTGACGCGATTGTGCAGCTTGTTGCGCTGGACAATGCGCTCACCGACGCGCCTGCCGTGCCAAACGAGGGGGATTGCTATATCGTGGCGGGTGGCGCCAGCGGCCTTTGGGCCGCTCATGATCATGCCATCGCCGTTTTTGATAACGATATCTGGATGTTCTATGCCCCCAAAGAGGGCTGGCGCGCCGAGGTTTTGGCCACCGGCACCACGCTGCGCTTTGATGGCAGCGCGTGGCAAGATGCCGGCACCCTGTTGCAAAACCTGCCCGAGGTCGGGATCAACACCGCCGCCGATAGCATCAACCGCTTTGCCGTGGCCTCCGAGGCAAGCCTGTTTACCCATGCGGGCGCTGGCCATCAGCTTAAGCTCAACAAAAATGCCAGCGGCGATACCGGCAGCTTGCTGTATCAAACCAATTGGTCGGGGCGCGCCGAAATCGGATTGATGGGCGACGACGACCTGGCAATCAAGGTCAGCTCGGATGGCAATACATGGACCGAAGTCTTGCGCTTTGACGGCACGGTTGGCAGCGCCACCTTTGGCGTCGATGTCAACGCGCAATCGGTAAATGCGACCGCGTCGTTTAACATGCCTGTCTATGCTTCGGCGGGGCTGCCCTCGGCGGTGACCGAAGGTGAGGGCGCGGTGGTCTATGTCACCGGCGCGGCGGGCGGGCCGGAGCCTTATTATAGCGACGGCATCGATTGGCGGCGGTTTCGCGATGGCACGGTTTTGAGCTAGCGCCGATCCGGTATCTGGCAGCGTGATCGCGGGATTGCGCCGCCAGTTGCGCGCGAAGGCCGCGCTATTGCGAGAGTTTTTCAAGCTCTTCGGCAATGCGCTTGGCCTCGCGCATTTTTGTGTTTTCTGCGCGGTCTTGGTCGCGCAACTCCTGCGCGACGCTCGATTTGCCAAAGGCGCGGCGCAGGCGGGTCATGGCTTCGTTCTTGCGTACCAAGACCTGCGCCAGTTGCATTTGCAATCCGGCGCGCGCGCGTCCGACCCATTGCCGCCAGAGCAAATCCGCACCAAGCGCACGCAGCGCCATCATGTCATTTTGCGCCGCTTCCATGGCATCGCGGGCCTGCGCATCCAGATCGGCCAAGGCTTGGCGCAAGCGCGCTTCCTCCGCCGCGATTTTCTGCACCTTTGCCAGTTCCACTTGGTAGAGCGCATCGGTGACTTGCACCAGATCTTCAAATTGCCCCTGCATCAGCGTCCCCATCTTGCGCGTTTGCGCATGGCTTCGGCAAAGCGGATCGCGGCGGCAACGGCGCGGTAATGCTCGGCCGTGATCTCTTGCCCGATCTCGGTGGTGGCATACAGCGCCCGCGCGGTTGGCGGATCCGACCGGATCGGCACGGCGTTTTCATTGGCGATCTCGCGAATTTTTGCGGCAATCTCATCGACGCCTTTGGCAACGCAGACCGGCGCCGCACCGGGCATGCGGCTCCATTTCAGGGCGACGGCATAATGGGTGGGGTTGACGATGATCACATCCGCATCGGGCACATCCTTCATCATCTGGCCCATCGCGATTTCATACCCGCGCTGGCGGCGCTGGTTTTTCATATGCGGATCGCCTTCGCTTTCCTTATGTTCGTCACGGATTTCCTTGTTGGACATCATGTTTTTGCGGTTGTGCTCCATCTTTTGCCATAGAAAATCAATCGCCCCGATGGTGATGGCAATGAGCAGGACAACAACAAAAAACCGGCTGAACAGATCGGCCAGCATCATCGTCGCGATGCCGGGGCTGGTTTGCACGGTACCTGCCATTTCCTCGATCCGAGCGCGCAAGAACAGGCCCAAAACCGTCGAGTAGATCAGCAGTTTGGTGAAACTCTTGCCAAATTCAAACAGCCCGCCACGCCCGAATTTATTCTTGGCGTTCGAGATGATTGAAATCCGGCTGAGTTTGAAATTGAGCTTGGACGGCGCGAAGGCAAAGCCGCGCTGGGCAAAAAGCGCAAGCAGGGCGGCGATGGCGGGCAGGGCGAAAAGCGGCAGAACGGCGATGCCGACGGCGCTCATGATGGCGCCAAACACCGGCTGGGGCGCGCCGCCGAACATCAGAGGGGCCAGATCATGCGATTGGCTGACCAGCGTCATCAGCGCATTTCCGATGCCTTCGATGATTATAGGCCCTGCGGCGACAACCGCGAGCAAAAGCCCGCCGTAAGCCGCGGCCGTGGTCAGGTCCTGCGAGCGGGCGATATCGCCCTTTTTGCGCGCCTCGTCGAGTTTGCGCTGCGTTGGCTCGTGGGATTTTTCTGTGTCGTCGTCCTGCCCGCTCATGGTGCGGCCTTGAACGGATTGGCCATAAAGAGGTTCAAGGCTTCGACCCAGACCTGCAAGATCACCGGCGAGATGATCAGCAAAAGCGCCAAGGCGCCGCCGGTGATGACCGGCGCGCCGACAAAGGCGACCATCAGTTGCGGCATAGCGCGGTTGATGACACCGAGGGTGAGGTTATAGAGCACCGAAATGATGATAAAGGGCGCGGCCAAGGTGAAGGCCAGCGAGAAGGCGCGGCTGACCTGTCCGATGCCCCATTGACTGACCACCGAGGGCACCGGAAAGGAACCGGCGGGCAGCATGTCATAGGACAGCGCCAAAAGCTGCACGACCCGAACATGCAGGCCCAGCATCATCGCCAGCGCCAGCCCCGCGACCATCAAGACATGACCAATGGCGGGCAAGGGTTCGGCCCCCGCACCGCCGAAAATCTGCGCCAAGGAGGTCGCCTGCGCGGCCATTGATCCAGCGGTTTGTAGGGCCAGAACGAAGAGGCGCACGCCGATGCCCAGCAGCAATCCGTTGAGCGTTTCCGTGACCACATAGCGGATCACCGAAGGCATTGCGATGGTGCCGCTTGGATCAATCGGGCCAATGATAGGCGCCAGCACCAAGGTAAAGGCAAAGGCAAGTCCGAGTTTGACCCGAACCGACACCGATTGTTCGCCAAATCCAGGCATCAAGGAGACCATCGGACCGACCCGCAGAAACACCAAAAACCCTTGCCAAAGAAGGGCCTCGGTCCATCCAAGCAGGGCAGCGGCATTCTCCATCAGGCCGAGACCACCCCAACCAAGGAGGGCCGCGCCTCAAGCCCGATTTCCTCGAAGGAGAGCACCGGATTGGAGATATTCTTGGCGCTCATCACGGTGCGCAAGAACCGGCGGCGGCGGGTCGAGGTGACGATGGCGGGGAAAATGCCGCGATCGCCCGCCTCGTTGATCCGGTCGGAGACGGAATTGGCCAAGCGGTTGAACATATCGGGCGGCAGCGCCACGTCGAGCCCGCCGCGTTCGCTGTCGATCTGGTAGGTGCTGAAGGTATCTTCCCATTCGGGCGCGAGTTGGATCAGCGGGATCGTCCCGTCCTCGCGGCGCATCTGTGCAACCAATTGGAAGCCAAGCCGTTGGCGTACATGTTCGCAAATCGCCTCGGGTTGGTGATGGATGCTGCGCGCCTCTGCGGTGGCCTCGAGGATCAGCGGAAGGTTGCGCACCGAGACCTGCTCTTCGAGCAAAAGGCGCATGACCTGATGCAAGAGGTCGAGCGGCACCTTTTCGGGGATCAATTCGTCCAGCATTTTGCGGTTGGCTTCGGCGCGATGCGCATCTGTGAGATTGACCATTTCGTCGAGAAGACGCCGCAAGGATTTCAACGTCAAAAGCCGCGGGAAGTTCTTTTTGATAATCTCCAGAAGATGCGTGGCCAGAACCTCGGTCGGGGTCACGATGGTGACGCCCGACAGGGCGGCGGCCTCTTGGTCTTTGGGGTTTAGCCAACGCGCCGGTGCGCCGTAAACCGGCTCTTTGACATCTTCGCCCTGCGGCAGTCCGGCGCTTCCATCTGGCACGAGGGCGAGCACTTGATCGGGCGAGAGGCGCGCGCGCACCTGTTCGACCCCCTGAATGCGGATAACGTAATGCCCGGGCGGCAGGCCCGGATCGTCGGTCAGGCGGATCTCGGGCAAGATCAGCCCGAAGAATGTGGCGACATGGGTGCGCATATTGGCGATCCGCGCGTCCAGACCGGTGCCGGGATCGAGCACCATATTGACCAGATCGGGCGCGAACTCGACGTGGATATCGTCGAGATTAAGCACATCTCCGAGCGGACGATCAACGGGCAGGGCGGGCGCGTCATCGGCGGTGTCGGTGGCGGTTTCCTCGGTTTTTTGCGTTTTGAACATATAGAAGGCGGCCCCGCCCAAGACCCCCGCGCCCGCCATGAAGGGCATGAACGGCAGGCCTGGCACCAGCGCGAAAAGCGCCATAAGCACGCCGACAGTGGCGAGGGCTGCGGGATATTTGCCAAGCTGGTCAAAAAGCGCCAGATCGGTCGCACCTTTGTCGCCGCCGCGCGCCAGTAAAAGCGCCGAGGCGATCGAGATGATGACCGCGGGGATTTGTGTGACCAACCCGTCACCGACGGTCAGGATTGTGTAGGTCTCGAAGGCATCGCCAATGGCCATGCCGTGCACCGCGACGCCCATGATCAGGCCCATGACAAGGTTGAGCATGGTGATCAACAGGCCCGCGACCGCATCGCCTTTGACGAATTTCGACGCGCCATCGAGCGAGCCGAAGAAGGTGGTTTCCATCTGCTCCAATTCGCGGCGGGCCTTGGCTTCGGCATGGTCGATGGCGCCGGCGGACATGTCGCTGTCGATGGCGAGCTGTTTGCCCGGCATGCCGTCGAGGGCAAAGCGCGCGCCGACCTCGGCCATACGCGCCGCGCCTTTGGTGATGACCATGAAATTCACGATGAGCAGCACGCCAAAGACCACAAGGCCCAAGAAGACGCTGCCCGACATGACGAAATTGGCAAAGCCCTCGATCACATCTCCCGCCGCGCCGGTGCCCGTGTGGCCCTGCCCAATGATCAGCTTTGTTGAAGAGACATTGAGCGACAGGCGCAGCATCAGCGAGGCAAGAAGGATCGTCGGGAAGGCCGAAAAATCCAAGGGCCTCTCGATGAAGAGTGTCACCGTAAAGATCAAAATCGCCAAGGCGAAAGAGGCAGCCAGCCCGATATCAAGCACAAAGGCGGGCATCGGAAGGATCATCATCACGATGATCGCCATCAAGGCCAGCGCCAGCAAGATTGTGGGTTGGAAAATCGTACGCAAAGTCAAAGGCGGCATGATTTATCCTTCGGGTGTGGGCGGAGCAAAGAGACTTGATCCGCCGCGCGAGATGGGCACCAAGGAGCCAAGCCCTCCCGTCGCGCCGGATTGCAAAAGAGGAAAATTATTCGGACCGCGCGGTTTTTGACGCCGCACGGGTGAAGCATCGGCAATGGCAACGGGCGCGGGATCCACGCGCGTCTCGCGCGGTTGAAATTCGCCAACATCGGGCGGCGTATTGGTCATGGCAGCACGGAATTTTTCGAACCGCGCCTTGTATTTGTTGGCGTATTTTGGCGTGCGCGAGTGATAGGCTCCCGCTGCATTGGTCCAGCTTCCGGTCTCTTGATAAAGCTCGCGCAGGAACTTGGCGGCATAGCGCGCGTTGGCCATCGGCTCGAACATCTCTTCGATGGAGCTGAAATTCTTATGGTGCCATTTGTAGTTGATTTGGAAGCAGCCGACATCAAAGCTGCGCGCACCGCGCTTGAAGTGGCGAAACACATAGGCGCGCGCTTCGTCTTCATTGTCGAACCATTTGCCGGTGCCCTCCATATTCACGGTCCATGGCCAAGGGCGGATTTTGCCGCCGCGCTTATGGCCGGTTTCGGTGCGTGTGATGGCTTGCAGCACCGAGACGGGAACACCCGATTCGCGGCTGACGGTTTTGGCGGCGGCATCGCAAATCGCCGAAACATCGTTGGATGCGCGCGCGATCTGGGGCGCAGCCAAAAGCGATAAAACGCTCAGCGCCAACAGGGCAAAGCGCGCCGCAAAGCCGCAGGTGCGGCGAATGATACGGGAGGGAAAAAGCGCCGCCGTGACATACGGGGCGCGGGCCTTAACTGATGACATTCTACCATCCTTGATGCGCGTTTTGCTGCTCAAGGATGACGATAGGCGCGGGGTCTTACCAATCGGTAACGAGACGCCGAGAAAATCGTGGAGATCTGCGCTATCTGCAAGATTTCTTGCGGATTATTCTGTGACGGCACTGTCCACGCGCAAATCGTTGAGCAGCCCGTCAAGAAGTGCGCGGGCTTCGGCACTTTGTTCAAGAAGGGCGCGGTTGCGCGCCAAAACGCCTTGGGGTTCGGACTGTTGCGCGGGGGGCGGGGCATTGGCCGACACCATGAGCGCTGCGGCCTGTGCCATAGGGCCTTCGGCCACGGTTTGAACACTGTCCCATGATCCGGCGAGCCAGGCTTGCCGTTTGGCTTGCTCCGGATTGTCGAGCGCCATAAAGGCCTCTGTCGCAGCGGCATGATCTCCGGTCAGGGCGCGGGCCTGTGCACGAATTTCTTCGGCATCCGCGCCGCCAAGGCCGACGACATCCGCTTCGGCGCGCAGAGGGCGGCCATCCAAAAGCGCCGCGCGGGCACGCAAAATCCGGCGCTCGCGTCCGGCTGGGCCATCGGCGCTTGGCTCCAAGAACCGGTCAGCCGGGGCGGCAAAACCAAGGGCGATAAGCCGCCGTGCCGCGCTATTGGCCACCTCTGGTGTGAGTTCTTCGATGTGGTCGAATTGTTGTGCCACCGCGATTTCCAAAAATGTCATGTCAGCGGCTTTCTGAGTCAAAATGCCGACAGCCTGCGAGCGCACTGCGTGGTAGGCTTCGGGCGCGGCCCCCGACTTGAATTGCCGCAACTGTTTGAAAGCTTCGTGGAATTTACCCGCATCTGCCAAAGCCAAAGTATTGACGCGGAGCAACCCGTCACCCAAGGCGGTTTCGCGTTGCTCGAAGGCATAGGCCCCCGCAAGGTCGGCCATTTCGGGCGAGATTTGCTCGCCGCGTGCCAATTTGGTGTCGATCAGTTTTACGAGGGCTTCGGGCGATTGCTCGGTGTTGGACGAGACCACGGTGTCGAGGGTTTTCACCGCAGGTTCGACCTCGCCCTTGGCCAATTCCAAGTCGGCGCGCGCCATATGGGCTTTGGCATCGGGCGCGTCAATGCCGCGTGCAAGAAGGCGCAATACGCGCTCGGCTTCATCCTTCATACCTGCGGCCAGAAACCTTTGACTGAGCATCGGGCCGACGTGGGCGCGCAGGTGCAGCGGCAGACCCGAAAACGTGCGCAACGCAGCGGAGACATCGGGATCGGCCGCAGAGGGCAGCGCCTCATGGGCGAGAATGGCCCAAAGCGCGACGGGCGAATCGCATTGCATCTGGCTGTGGATCAGGCCGTTATTCGGGTCAAACCCGCGCTCCATGATCTGCGCAAGTGTATGATAAACGCCGGTTTCCTTGGATTTGGGGTCCAACATTTGCGCCGCAGCGAGAGCTTCGGCGCCAAATCCGTAGTGAAGGTAGAGGCGGACAAGATCACGGGCGGCCTTCGGGTCGGGTTTATCAAATTCACCAAGCAAGCGCGCGCGCACTTTGCCTACCGCGCGGCCAAAAGTGATCTCCGGATCGCCCCATTTCCCGATTTCGATTTCTCCGCCGTCGAGGCATTTTTGTCCGTTTTTCGCCAAGGGCAATTCGCCAATCATCCGCATCAAATCGCGATCGACGCTGGTTTCGGCCTTGAGGTTGATATGGTTCATGGCTTCTTGAAGCGCTTCTTCGGCGCTCATGGGCGCGTCATGGGGGTTTTGAGCCGCCTCGCCCGGTGCGTCTTGCCCTGCGGCATCATTCTGGGCGCTCGGGCGCACGGCGCTTGTGGTGGATTTGCGCGGCACCAAAAGGCCCTGTGTGGCGGCGCGGCTGATCTGCTCAATCAATCGATCTTGCGCCTCTTGGACACGCTGCAACCGGCCAAGGTCTTCATTTCGCATCGTTGTATATTGATCTGCCGAATTTTGGGTCTCGCTTGGCTCGGGTCGAAGCGGGACCGCAGGTTCTTCGACTTCGCCCATCGAGATGCCAAAGCCCAGACGAAATGGAGTTTGACCCGCAGCGGTGTCGAGCGGGAAGTAATCCAAAGACAGGCGGCGTGTCTCTCGGGTGCCCTCGCGTGGAGTTTGGGCCTGCGCGGCGGCTTCGGCGGCGGCAACGGTGGGGGCGGCGGAGGAGGGCGGTGTGCTATTGGCTGCGCCGTTGGAGATATCGAGCACCAGATACCGGCGCCCGACATAATAGCCCTCGATCGGACAGTCACAGGCGAGATCCAGCCGGACCCCGCTTTCGCCCTCAATCGGGCGCAGCGCCGTGATACGGCTGCGCGGAATTTTGTCGAAGGCTTGCGCTGTGTTGAAGGTCAGCCCGTCGCGCTCGAAACGCAAAATGCGGCTGTCGCCCATCTTCTCCAGCCGCCATTCGGTGGCGTCAGGAAGATAAAAAACCAGCCGTGTAAAATCCGCATGCTCGCCGCCAAGCACGTTAACCCGCTGCGCGGCAGCGGGCAAAGCGCCAAGCGCCAAAAACAAAATTGCAAATCCGATCCGGATCATGCCGCCTCCGATTTGAGCGCCTTGAGGGCTTCTTCGAGTTCCGAAAAGCTCGGGCGGCAATGGGAAGGTGTGTTCTGGCGCCCGACTTCGATGCAGATATTGGTCGCGTGGTTGTGCAGGTTGGCAACGAGGACCTCGCGGATCAACTGGTAGAAGTGTCCGTCTTCTTCGACCACGTCTTTCACCTTGGTGGCAAAAGGCCCGACGATACCGTAGGCGAGAAACACCCCCAAAAATGTGCCGACGAGCGCGCCGCCGATCATCTTGCCCAAGACCTCGGGCGGCTGGTCGATCGAAGCCATGGTTTTAATCACGCCCAAAACCGCAGCCACAATCCCCAGCGCGGGCAGACCGTCGGCCATCACTTGCAAGGCGTGCGAGCCATGCAGCGCGTGGTGCAGGTTTGCCTCCATCCGCTTTTCGAGCACTTCTTCGACCTGATGCGGGTCGTCATAATTCATCGAGGCCGAGCGCAGCGTGTCACAGATCAGGTTGACCGCTTCGCCATCACTCATGATTTTGGTGTATTTGGAGAATATCGAAGAGCTTTCGGGGTCTTCGATATGTTCTTCGATGGCCACCGGGTTTTGCCGCGCCAGACGGATCAATTCGAAGAGCAGGCATAGAAGGTCGCGGTAATCGTCATGTTTCCATTTCGGGCCCTTAAAGACCTTACCGACATCCTTCATCGTATGTTTGATGCCGCCGATATCGTTGCTGATGAAAAATGCACCGATCGCCGCGCCGCCGATCATCATCAATTCGAACGGCAGCGCTTTGATGATGATCCCCATCTTGCCGCCGGCAAGAATATATCCGCCGAAGACCATCGCGAAAATGACGACGATGCCAATGATACCGAACATGCTGGTGCTCCACCCGATTTTGGTTTGATCCGACTGTGACAGCCGAGCGTTAAGAAAGCCTCTTCGCCGTGCGGGTTTTTACTGTTTTGGCACTTTGGCATTCCGGCCTGCGAGCACGACGCTGATCGTATAGGCGGCGGTGGGCGACAATCCGGTCATGATACCGGCGGCCGCATCGGGGCGCATACGCGCCAAAAAACCGGCGGCAAAATCGGGATCCATTTCTTCAAAGAGCGCTGCGGCATCTTTGGGTTTCATGTTCTCATAAACGGCTGTGAGCGTGCTGATATCGGTTTCTGCGGCGCTGTCGGCAAGCGCGAGGGTCTCGCGCAATGCAGTTTCGGCAGCGGTCAACTCGACCATTTTTGCGGCGATTTGCTCGTCGGCGATGGCCAGCGCTTGCATGCGCTCTTGCATCTGCGCCTCGCGGGTCTTCAACCGCTCTTCGCGGGTTTGGAAGAGTTTGAGCATTTCGGCCATGTCAGGCGGAGGCGCGCAACCCTCGGCCTCGGTGGCCGCATGCGTCTCGGTCGTTGGCGCGTCTTTTTTGTTCTCAACGGCAAAGGCTTTGCCCGCGTCGCCGCCAAGACGAATCATGGCTGATCCGATCAGCAGGCTGGCGATAATCAAAAGCGTGCCGCGCCCTGTGCGCCGACGTTTGCGCGCTTTGGGCTTCGCACCTGCTTTGGGCGCGGATTTGGCTGCTGCTTTTGCCGTTTTCTTGGACGCGCGCATCTTCAGCGCCCTCCGGCCGCGGCGGAATGGCGCATAAAGACAGGCTCGGCAGGTTGTTCGGGCACGGGCTCTGGGGCGGGCTGCATCGGCGTGGGCGCAGAGGCGCTAAATTGCGGCTCGGGCACGGGCTGCGGGACCGGCTGGGGCGCCGGTTGCGGGGCTGCGGCGGGCTGCATCTGTTGCGGCGCGGGTTGCGGGGCAGCCGGGCGCACCGCGGGATCGGGCAGGTCATGCATTGAGGCGACCAAAAGCTCCAAACGCTTTGCCACGCCCTCGGCGCGATCCGTCAACCCGTCGAGCGAGCGGGTCGAAGCCACGGCGGTTTGTTGGGCCGCCGCGAGGGTTTTGGTCAGATCATCGACCTGCGCCGAAAGCACCGCGACCGCGCCGCCCACACCCGTTTCCAGATCGTTGAAACGGCTGAGCCGCCGCGCCAGAACAAAGCAATAGAGGCCCGCGCCAAGCGCGCCGGTCACGAGCAGGATATCTGCAATCATCTCCATAAGTGTCACCCTTCTAGTTGACGACGAATTCCATAATCAAAAGATCGTTCACGCGGCCTTCGCCGGTGACGATCTGAACGCGGCGCAGCATTTGTGCCCGCAAGCGCACCAAGGCCGAGGGATCGGTCAGATCACCGGTCTCCAAGGCCCGCAGGTAGCTGTTGAGCACGTCCACGACGCGCGGCAGGAGCGTTTCTACGTCCGCCTTGTATTTGCTTGGCACTTCAAGCTGTGCGCGAAAGCGCAAATGTTGGTTTTCCGAACGGCCGCTCAAAGAGATCACCAAGGGCTCGACCGCAACAAAAGCCACATCCGGCAGGGCTTCGGCCGGAGTTTCTTCTTCGGCGTGGGCCTCTTCTTCGGCCTGTGTGTCACCGCCGAGAATCATGCCAGAGGAGACAGCGAAGAAGCCGCCGCCGCCGCCCGCCAATGCCAGCACCAGCCCAATAATCAAAGGCATTTTTGAGGATTTTTTCGGCGCGTCTTCATCGCCTTCTACGGGTGTCTCTGTCTCGGCCATGCTGTTTTCCTGCATTTCTCAATAATCCTCGTATAGCCGCTCAGGGACTAACCGATTGTTAAGTCTGATCGGCGAAACATGAGAACACGTCCGGTCAGAAGGCCGACGGCATAGGAGGCAAAGAATTGCAGCAACTCATCAACGTATGGTCCGCCCTTGATACGCGCCGCCGCATGACAGTGATCTTGGCGACTGTGGCGATGTTTGCTGCGGTCTTGTTCCTGTCCCGTATGGCCGCAGCGCCCAGCATGACCTTGCTCTACGCGGGCCTCGAAAGCGGGCCGGCGGGCGAAGTTGTCCGCTCTTTGGAGCAGCGCGGAGTGATCTACGAAGTGCGCGGCGGAGCGATCTTTGTCGAATCAGGGCAGCGCGACGAATTGCGCATGACATTGGCCAGCGAAGGCCTGCCGACGCAATCGAGCCAAGGGTATGAGTTGCTCGATGGGCTGTCCGGTTTCGGAACCACATCGCAAATGTTTGACGCCGCCTATTGGCGCGCGAAAGAGGGCGAATTGGCCCGCACAATTGTGTCCAGCCCGCATATTTCAAATGCGCGGGTGCATTTGGCGAATGCCGGATCCAACCCGTTCCAACGCGATGTGCGCCAGACCGCTTCGGTTTCTGTCACTGCATCGGGCGGACCGATTTCGGCCAGCCACGCACGGGCGTTGAAATATCTCGTCGCTGCGGCGGTATCGGGCCTGTCGCCCGAGGATGTGTCGATCATTGATGGCAGCGGCGCGTTGATCGGTGCCGCCGAAGATGCCGCGCCCCAAAATGTTGGCGAAGACCGCGCAGAGATGCTGCGCGAGCGGGTCCAACGCCTTTTGGAAGCGCGCGTGGGGTTCGGTAATGCGGTGGTCGAGGTGAGCGTTGATACCGTGACCGAAAGCGAATCCATCTCCGAACACCGGTTTGATCCCGACAGCCGTGTGGCGATCAGCACCGATACCGAAGAGCGTTCGAACACCTCCAAGGATCAAGGCGGAGGCGATGTCACGGTGGCGTCCAACTTGCCGGAAGGTGATGGCGCAGGCACGGACAGTTCGCAAAGCCAGAACAGCGAGACGCGCGAGCGGGTCAATTATGAGGTTTCCGAGACGCGCCGCGAGATCGTCCGGCAACCCGGTGCGGTGAAGCGTCTGACCCTGGCGGTCTTGGTCAACGGCACCAAAGGCACCGATGATACCGGCGCCGAGGTGTTTATCCCGCGCCCTGATGCGGAATTGGACGCCCTGCGCGAACTTGTCTCTGCGGCAGTCGGATTTGACCCCGAGCGGGGCGATGTGATCACGATGAAATCGATGGAGTTCGAGCCGCTTGTGCCTGCAGGCACCGAAAGCTCGGTTTCCTTCCTCGACAAAATGAACCTCGACATCATGTCGATCATTCAAATGGCAGTTCTGGCCATTGTGGCGCTGATCCTTGGTCTGTTTGTGATCAAGCCGGTCCTGTCACGTGAAGCCGAAGGGGCGAGTGCAGCCTTGCCGCCTCCGAGCGGCGCTGATGATAGCGGCATGTCGCCTTTGACTGGCGAGATTGACGACGGCGATTTCGAAATCCCCTCTTTGGCGACGATGTCGGACTTCGACGATGGCGGTCTGCCGGATCTGGGGGATTTCGGCGGCGGCGGTATGGATAGCGATGATCCGGTCACGCGGCTGCGCAATATGATTGGCGAGCGCCA
This sequence comes from Paracoccaceae bacterium, assembly GCA_050633545.1. Taxonomy (GTDB): domain Bacteria; phylum Pseudomonadota; class Alphaproteobacteria; order Rhodobacterales; family Rhodobacteraceae; genus Litorivita. Next base: position 233,500 of record JBOEGS010000002.1, on the reverse strand, counting down.
AGAAGAGACCGTTGAAATTCTACGCAGCTGGCTCGAAGACAAAGAGGAGAATGCATAATGTCGATTTCGCACTTGCTTGAGGACTTCGGAACCCAATCTGCCGGCCGCTCTTCTATTGCGATGACGGATGTTTCTCTCGAAGAACAACGGCTTGAGTCTTTCGAGCAGGGATATAAGGCGGGGTGGGATGATGCGCTCAAGGCGCAAAACAACACCGCCGTTCAGATTTCCGAAGAGTTTGCCCGCAATCTGCAGGACCTCTCCTTCACTTACCGCGAGGCCTACGCGCATATCCTCAAATCGATGAACCCGCTGCTCAGCCAGATCGTCGAAACGGTTCTGCCGGAAATGGCGCAGAAAACTTTGGGTTTGCGGGTGATCGAGCAATTGCAAGAGATGGTGAAGGCCACCGGCGACACCGGCATCGAAGTGCGCGTGTCTTGCGCAAATCAATCGGCTGTTGCGAGCCTGCTCAAGCAAGAGTTCGGGTTTCCCGTGGCAATCAAAGATGATGCATCCCTGTCCGATACGCAGGCCTTGTTGAAATTCGACGAGACCGAGAAGCAAATAGACCTTGGCGAGGTCCTGTCCGGTATCGGGCAGGCCGTGTCGGGCTTCTTCCACGAACATCAAAAGGAGGTCGTCAATGGATGACGCCAGCGAGGCGCCGAAAACCGGCGCGACGGATCTTTCCAGCCCTTTCACCTCGGTTCCGATCGAGATCACGATTTCCGTCGGCAAGGCGCGACCGTTGATCCGTGACCTGCTCAAGATGGGGGCCAATGCAGTGCTTCCCCTCGATAGCCGCGTTGAGGATCCGGTCGAGCTTTTCGTCGGGGACAGGCTTATTGCGCGCGGTGAGCTGGAAGAATTGGAAGGCGATCAGGCGGGGCAACTGGCCGTGCGTTTGACCGAAGTTGCGGACTTGCAGAACGGATTGTAATGACCCTAGCCATCTTAAGGAGTTCAGAAGGACTCTGGCGGGCCGCTTTGATCGCGGCCAGCCTTCTGGCCCTCACCGCCGCCCCTGCCGCCGCGCAGGAAATTTCGCTCAACCTTGGCGATGGCGGATCGGTGAGCGCGCGGTCGATCCAGTTGATCGTTCTGATCACGGTGCTCAGCCTTGCACCGGGACTGGCCATTATGGTGACCTGTTTTCCGTTTTTGGTCACTGTCTTGTCGATCCTGCGCCAAGCCATCGGCCTGCAGCAATCCCCGCCAAATATGCTGATCATCTCTTTGGCACTGTTCTTGACCTATTTCGTTATGGAGCCGGTTTTCACCACCGCGTGGGAAACCGGCATCGACCCGCTTCTCAACGAGCAGATCGAGGTCGAGGAGGCCTTTACCCGCACTTTGGCCCCGTTCCGGACCTTCATGTCGGCGCGCCTGGACGGCGATACGTTTTCGGCAATGGCATCTTTGCGTCCGGGCGGGGACGAAATCGTCGCGGGCGCCGATGCACCATTGTCGGTCCTTGTCCCCAGCTTTTTGCTCTCGGAAATTTCCCGCGCCTTCCAGATCGGGTTTTTGGTCTTCTTGCCTTTCTTGATCATCGACCTCGTCGTTGCCGCGGTGCTGATGTCGATGGGGATGATGATGGTGCCGCCCGCGATTGTCTCTTTGCCGTTCAAATTGGCTTTCTTTGTCATCGCAGATGGGTGGAGCCTTATCGCCAGCTCCTTGGTGCGCAGCTACTTCTAAATCGCTACGTTTGTTTCTCGCCCTCAAAGCGCCGCCTCACATCGTGAGAGCGGCGTTTTGTGTGGGTGGTCTCTATGAGTGGGGGCTCTTCTTACGAAATCCTACCCTCAGGCTGGCGCGATAATATGTGTCACCTTCGGTTGGTGGTGAATAGCAGAGGGCGCAAATACAATGGGGCCCCCTTGCGTGAACAAGAGGGCCGCGTGTTGGTGCAGGGCATGAGGTGCTGCCGGTTCCTACCGCACGATGAACTCGGCATGCAGGGCACCAGCGGCTTTGATGCTCTTGAGAATATCGATCATATCGCGCGGTGAGACGCCAAGCGCGTTCAGGCCCGAGATGACTTCTGAGAGCGAGGTTCCGGGCCGCACTTCGGCCAATCCGATGCCTGGCTCTTCTTGGATTTGCGCATCGGTGCGCGGCACCACCACGGTTTGCCCGTCCGAAAACGGGTTGGGTTGGATCACGATGGGCTTCTCTTCGATCTTCAAGGTCAGATTGCCCTGCGAGACGGCGACGCGGCTGATGCGCACATCGGCGCCCATGACGATAGTGCCGGAGGCTTGATCCACCACCACGCGGGCTTTGCGCTCCGGCTCGACAAGAATGTTCTCAACGCGGCCAAGGGCATGGGCCGGCGAAGGCATGCGCGTGGCGGTGATATCAAGGCGCACGGTTCCGGCGTCCAACATGACCGCAACGCCGCGTCCGAAATCGCGGTTGATGGCTTTTTCTATGCGCCCTGCGGTGGTGAAATCCGGCTCGCGCAACGCGAGGCGGAGCGAATTGAGGGCGGTGAAGTCGAAAGCAATCTCGCGTTCGACCCGTGCGCCCGAAGGGATCACACCTGCGGTTGGTACGCCTTGCACCACGCCGCCTGCGTCGCCCTGTGCGGACACACCGCCCGCGATGATCGTGCCTTGGGCCACGGCATAGATTTGACCGTCCGCGGCGTTGAGCGGCGTCATGACCAAAGTGCCGCCAAGCAGGCTTTTGGCGTCACCGATGGCCGACACGGTGATGTCGATGCTGCTGCCCGCGCGGGCGAAGGGCGGCAGACTGGCCGTGACCAAGACCGCCGCGACGTTCTTTGGGCGAAACTGCTCGCCGGTGACATTGACGCCAAGCCGCTCGAGAATATTGGACATGATTTCTTCGGTGAAGGGCGCATTGCGCAGCCCGTCGCCGGTGCCGTTGAGGCCAACAACAAGGCCGTAGCCGACAAGATCATTGCCGCGCACCCCGTCAAATTCAACCAGATCCTTGATGCGGATCGGGCTGGCCGAGGCGAGCGTCGCCGTGATGAGGCCTGCGATCAGGGTCAGCGGGGCGAGCAGGCGCAAAAGGGCTTTGAGGTTCATCATCACATAAAGTCCATCAGCGAGAGGCGCGACATGCGCACGGTGACCGTGTAGAGGGTTTCGAGTTGGTATTGGGCGTTCTCAAGGCGCGTTGCGGTCTCGTAGGGGTCAATGCCGATCAACTCGCCCTTTGCATATTCGAGGGCGGTTTTTTCCGTCGCAAGGCGGGCTTTACTTTCGTCAATCCGCGCCTCGGCATAGCCCAGATCGGCGCGAATGGCCGTTAGCCCCGATTGTCCGGTCAGCAGGTCCTCGCCCGCGCCGCGCAGCAAATCCGCCTGCATCGGGCTGGCGTATCCAAGCGTCGCATCGGTGGCGAGTGCGGCTTTTGCCGTGGCTTTGAGCAGGTCTCGGAAGGCTTGGTTGTCCGCGCGCAGATCGAGATTGACGCTTTCGCCCTCGCCCAGCAAGAAGGGGGCAAGGCCGGTGGTCGAGCCCTGATAGCCCGTGGTTTCAAAGCCGCCGCCCGCCGTGTCGAAATAGTCATCGAGCACCGCCTGGACATCGCCCACCGAGGCCGCACCCGCAGAGGTCAGCGCCGTGCGCAGGTCCGCAAGCATCGCATCCCCAGTCGTGAGCGGCGCGGCATCCACATCAACGCCTGCAAAAAGCGAGCGCCCCGCGACGCTGGTATTGAGCGCGCTGACCAGCGATTGAAATTGCGTGCGCGCATCGGCGGAGGCGCTGTTGAGCACCGAAGGGATGGCAGAGCTGGCCACCAGAACCAGATCGGCCGCCAGATCGGAGCTTTGCACTTGAACGGTTTCCAAGGCGGTTTGCATGGCGCCGGTGAAAATACCGGCTTCGCCCGTGGCGGTTTGATAGCCTTTGAGCAGGTTCATCCCGTGTTCGATATCGTTGAGGTAGCTGTAATTGCCGCCCAGATGCTCCGCCACATCGGCGGTGCGCCCGCTGGCCAATTCCTCGGTCAACTGGGTCATATTCATTTTGAGGTCTACGTTGTGGCGGCGCAGCATGAAGTGCGCGGCCATATCGCCGATGGTCATTTGGGACATGGGTTACAGCCTCAGAAGGTTTTGCATCAGCTCATCGACCGTTTCGATCATCCGCGCATTTGCGGCATAGGCCTGTTCGATGAGCATCAAGCGTTGCATTTCATAGTCGGAATCGACGCCGTTTTGCAGTTCCATGGTCTTGAGTTCATTGAACTGGGTGCTGGCGAAGGTCATTTGGGTTTCTTTGATCTGCCGGTCGAAACCGACAGAGGAGAGCAGGCTGGAGGCCAGTCCCGAAGAGGAACGCGCCGCGCTGCCAAAGCCGCCAGAGGAAGGCGTGCGCAGGGCGCTCATGGTGGCGCTGAGGTCTTGAAGAAGGCTCGCATCGCCCACCGATCCGGGTGCGGCCGCGCCAAGCCCGTCGCGAATGCGCCACGATCCGCCGCCAGCGGAGGGATCGACCGCAGCGTTGATTTGCAACCGTCCGGCAAGTCCGATCTCGTCCGTGATGACAAAGGCCGCGCCTTGGTCGGTGAACAGGCCCGGATCGCCAAGCGCTCGCGTGGCGTCGAGCGTGGGGTCTTCGAAACGCTCGACCAGATCGCGCGCGACGGCGTCGATCTGCGCCTGCATATCGGTGGCAATCTCGTCGCGGATTTCGAACAGCGCGCCAAGTTTTCCGCCCGCGATGGGGCTGCGTTCGCTATCGGTGCGCACGGCGCGGCCATTGATTTCCAGTCCGGACAAAAGCCCGTTTTCGATGGTCATATGCGGCATGATCACATTGGACGCGGTAAAGCTGAGCTCGGCGGCGCTGCTGTCCACGAGGATGGCACCGCCTGGCGTGAAGAGCGCCACGGCGCCGCGGTCGCGCGGCACTTCGCGCACGGGAATGATTTCGGCAATCGTGTCGATCACGCTTTGGCGCAGGTCTTCGAGCGAGGCGGTTTCCTTGCCTTGGTGCTGGGCCGAGGAAATGCGCACATTGAGATCGCGCACCTGTTCGAGCGAGATATTCAACCGGTCCACGGTATCGGCGATTTCGGTGTCAACTTCGCGGCGCATGTCTTGAAGGCCGTCGGAGATGCCTTTGATCGTCTCGGCGACATTTCCTGCGCGCAGCACGACCTCGTCGAGACGTTCGGTCGATTCTGGACGCGAGGCAGCGGCGACGATGCTGGTCTCGAACGACGCGATCCGCGAAGAGAGCGAATATTCGTCCTCGGGCGTGCCGAGCAATGTCTCGACACGGCCAAGAAAGGCGGCGGTCGTATCGGTGTTGCTATAGTCGGAGGAGGCGAAGCGGCGGTCACTCAAAAGCGCGGGATCGACAAGGCGGTTCACCCCGTTGACTTGCACACCGCCGGTCGATCCGGTGACGCGCGGCGATTGCGATATTTCGCGCCGGCCATAGCCGTCGGTCATGATGTTTGACAGGTTGGAAGACACGACCTCGGCGGCGCGGGTCGCAGCGGTCAAGCCGGTGAGGGCGTTGTTTAAGGCGCCGGAAATAGACATGTCTTGGCCTCTCAAAGAGCGCGGTTCGCGCCAGTTGCACAGATATCAAAAGGAGGGCGGTGCGCGGGGCTGGGCCCGCACACCGACGCGTATCAGCCGATTAACGTTTGATGTTGGTGGTTTCTTGCAGCATCTCGTCGACGGTCTGGATGACCTTGGCGTTGGACGAATAGGCGCGCTGGGTCTGGATCATGGCGGTCAACTCGCCCGCCACATCGGTGGCCGATTCCTCGCGCGCGAAGGCCACGATGTCACCGGTCGGGCCGTCGCCTGCATCCCACAAGAAGTAAGAGCCGCTTTCGGGCGAGGGCAGGTAGGTCTGGTGGTCCAGCGCGACCATGCCGTTGGGGTTGGGCAGATCGACCAGCGGCACCTGATAGATGGTGCGGGTGATGCCGGTGTCAAAGAAGGCGTGGACATAGCCGTTCGCATCGACTTCAACCCCGGTCATATTGCCGACGGGCGATCCGTCTTTGCTGATCGAGACGGGGGCGAAGCTGTCAGAGAGTTGGGTCAGGCCATCGGCATCGCCCAATTTGCCGATGTTGATCTCCATCGGGCCGCCGTCGACGTTGACGATGATTGAGCCTGTCACGCTGTCATAGGCCCCGCCGGTGGTGGTTGTCACCGCATTGAGCGTGCCGCCTGCGGTGCGGCTGTCGTCGAAGGTCAGGGTGTATTCGCCAATGATTGTCGAACCCGTGGCCGAATCGCGCAAGATCATCGTCCATTCGTTCGATGATCCGGTGGCCGGAACGGTTGCGTTGAATTCGATGTTGATGCTCTCGGAGGTGCCAAGGTTATCGAAGTATTCGACCGAAAGCTCCCACGGGTCGTTGACCGATCCTGCGTCGGTGTCCGTTGCGGGCAAATTGACGCCCAGTGACATATTGGTCGTCGGCTCGCCGGAGAATTGGTTCACATTGATCTGGATCGGTTCCAAACCGTCGGATGTATCGCGCGGGTAGGTCGGGATCGTCCCGTCCGGATCCGCAGGCCATCCCATAAGGACAAGGCCGGATTCGGATCGCAGGTAGCCTTCCGCATCGGTGCGGAACGATCCGGTGGTGGTGAGGAACATTTGCGTATCGCCATTGGCGACCTCGACTTCGGTGGCTTGCGAGACGGGCAACATGCCGCGACCGCGCACTGCCAAATCGGTGGCGTTGGAGGTCGATACCAGCGCGCCGCTTTCGTCGATCAACCGCTGCGTTGTGGTGCGCACGCCGCCCGCAGAATAGGTGCCACCCGTGGAGGAGATCACCATCGAGTGAAAGTCGGCTTCCATACGTTTGTAGCCATAGGTGGCCGAGTTCGAGATATTGTCGGAAATCGTCGCAAGCCGCGTTGCGTTGGCCTGAAGGCCCGCCACACCGGCATTGAGCGAGGAGGAAATAGTCATACGATACGCCTTTCTGCTGCATCAACCCATTCGTCTGGGCTCCAGCATTAGGGCGCTTCGCTTAACAGGCGGCTAATAGGTAAAATTCGACCTATTTCAAACACCCCGAACGATCGCGGTTCTCATGGACCCGCAGCAATCAGCGGGCATCCTTGAAATCCGTTTGTCTTCGGGGGTTTGATGATTTCACCCTGCCATTCTTTGCGGGGTGCTGCGCTCCGCACGTCGGGGGCGGCGCGATTTGCGGACAATTTAACGCGTCCGGCAATTATGCCGTTCGCGGGCTTACAGGTTTTGCCGTAGCAAAGTGACCTCAAGCCGGTCGTTGCGCAGGGACATCGTATTGCCCTCGGCGGGTTCTCGGTCGGCATGACCGGTCACGCGCTGAACACGGCTGCGGCTCATGCCCTGCGCTTCCATCAAGGCGCGCATCGCATCGGCGCGTTTGGTCGATACCTCCCACACCGGATTGTTGGCCACGACGACAGGTTGCGAGCGCACATGGCCTTCGACCGCGACGGGGTTTTCGACCAGCTTGGTGATCTTGGCAAGCATCCGCGCCAGATCTTCGAGCAAAGCGGTCGGAGCATCCGTATCGGGGTCAAACAGCGGCGCACCCTCAAGCGAGAATAGCTCGATCACCAGCCCCTCGTCGGTCACGCGGGTCACGATATGTTTAAGTTGCTCTTGCGTGGCCATGCTTTCGCCGCCGCGCCCCATCAAAGCGGCTTCCATCTCTTTGAAGGCGGCCTCTTCGGCGGCGCGGTTTTCACCGTCTGCGGTCACGCCGCTTTCGCCGCGCGCCTGCGCTTGTGGTGTCGGGCGCAGATTGGTCGCGCCGGTGCCATTTTTGGGCAGGGTAAATTCGGAAAATACGCTATCGCCGCCAAAGGCCCCGTCGCCGCCGCCCGATACACGGTTGATCGGGATCGTCGGAGAGAAGTAATCGGCGATGCCTTTGCGTTGCTTTTCGGTCGTCGCATTCAACAACCACATCAACAAGAAAAAAGCCATCATCGCAGTCACAAAGTCGGCATAGGCGACTTTCCAAGCACCGCCGTGGTGCCCACCTGCGATGACCTTTTTGCGTTTAATGATTATCGGCGCGACATTGCTTTGTCCGCTCATCTCACCACCTCGTTTTTCACCCGAGGCCAGAGGTATCAGCGGCGCGCTTACTGTGTGCTTAACATCTCGATGGTGCAGAGACTTTTAAAAAACTGGCTTTAGTTCAAAGGCGATAGACCTTGGCCGCAGTGTCATGGAAAAGCGCGGCTTTCTCCTCGGCGCTGGCCCCCGCAGCGATGCGTTTGAAGGCGTTCCACAGAACCGGATAATTGCAGGCACCGCGATCCACGGGGAAGTTGCTTTCAAACATGCAGCGGTCCGCGCCGAACAGCTCGATCGTCGTTTCCATATAGGGGCGCCAGAGCCGCGCCATTTCCCCCGAAGACGGCGGCAGGGGCTGATGATGCAAATCGAACCCGTTCACATCCATCGCCAGCCCACCCAATTTGACATGGGCATTGGGGCATTTGGCCAGTTCGCTCATTGCGGCTTTCCAATCGGCGAAGACCTCGTCGCCGCGCCCGCGGTATGGGCCGACGCCAAGCGGCCCGCCAAAATGATCCAGAACCATCACCGTTTCGGGATGCGCGCGGGCCAGATCGGTGAATTCCACGATTTGCGGGTGATAAAGCCACGCATCAAAGCTCAGCCCGTGGCCCGCGAGTTTGGCAAAGCCCGCGCGGAAATCATCGCGCATCATCAGCCGTGATTTGATGTCTGGCAACGCGTCGTCAAATCCTGGGTCCATGGCGGTGATATGGCGGATGCCGCGCAGGCGGCCCTTTGCGGCGGTCTTGTGCGCCGCAATCGTCTCGTCCAGCAGGCCGGGTTTGGTCAGGTCGGCAAAGGCGACGATACCCCCGCAGGCGTTTATGCCGGGGTTTTTCGTGGCGGCCTCTTCGGCCACGCCGACGACGAATTCCGTCTCGCCCACAGGGCGCAGATGCTCTGGCCCGTCGGTCTTATGCGCCCAGCGGCATTGGATAAAAACCGAAGCCTTGACGTTGTGACCTGAGGTCAGATCGGCCAGCAGTTCGTCGCAAAAATACGGGCCCAGCCGATCCCAAAGGTGATGATGCGGGTCGATGATCGGCAGGTCCGGCTCAAGAATATCCTCGCGCAGTTTGCCGAGCCATTCGGGCCGGTTCATCACATGCTTCATCATCTCGCGCGCTGCGTTCGCCATTTTCTCTCCCTCTCATCGCGCCTGTCCGCGCGCGATCCTCGAATGGAAAACTGGCATAGGGATAGGGCGCGCGCCAGCAAAATCATGTTCCGCAGAGCGAAAGAGTCTAGCCCGTCATTTCGCCCATCGCGCAAACGATTTGCCATTCCTCCTCGGTCACCGGCTGCACCGACAGGCGCGCGGATTTGACGAGGGCCATACCCGCCAGACGAGGCTCGGCCTTGATCTCGGCCAAGGTGACCGGACGGGGCATATCGGCCACGGCGCGGATATCGACACAGTCCCAGCGCGGGTCATCGGTGCTGCTGTCGGGGTGGGCGGGGGCGCAGACCTCGACAATGCCGACCACGGCTTTTTCCTTTTGCGAATGGTAGAAAAACCCGCGATCCCCGACGGCCATCTCGCGCATGAAATTGCGCGCTTGGTAATTGCGCACGCCGTCCCATTCCTCGCCCGCATCGCCTTTGGCTTTCTGGTCGTGCCAGCCCCAAGTGTCCGGTTCAGATTTGAACAGCCAGTAGCGCATCACCCGATGACCTTGTTCCATCGGGTCAAGGTGACGCTCTCGAACAGACCCGCAAGCGCATAGGGGTCCTTTGCGGCCCAGCTTTCAGCCGCCTGCATGTCCGCGACATCAAGGATCACCAAAGATCCGGCCATTTGCCCATCGCTGTCGAGCAATGGACCTGCCTGCGCCACAACGCCGGTTTCGGCAATATAGGCCAGATGCGCGTCGCGGTTGTCTTTGCGGGTTTGCAGCGCGCCGGATTTGTCTTTGGCCATAAGGGCGATGAGCATGGGTTATTCCTCCTTGAGGGGACGGTTGAGCAAATATTGGATAGCCTCGGCAACGCTGATTCCGCCACCGGAGATTTCATGAACCATCTGGCAGATCGGCATCTCGATACCGGTTTGGCGCGCCAGTTTTGTGACCGCCTCGGCGGTTTTGACACCTTCGACGGTAAGGGCCGGATCAAAGGGATCGCCGCGCCCCAAGGACAGCCCGAAACGGTAATTGCGCGATTGCTCGGAGGTGCAGGTCAGCACCAGATCGCCAAAGCCCGACAGGCCGGTGAGCGTTTCGGCGCGCGCGCCCAAATGCACGGCAAGGCGGGTCATTTCGGCAAAACCGCGGGTGATCACGGCGGCGCGGGCGCTGTCGCCCATGCCCTCGCCAATGACGGCGCCGCAGGCAATGGCGATGACATTCTTGAGCGCGCCGCCAAGCTCGGCTCCGGTCACATCCGCCGTGCGGTAGAGGCGCAAGCTTGGCGTCGACAGCTGGTCTTGTAAGGCCTGCGCGGCGGCGGCATCGGCGCAGGCCAAGGTCAATGCCGTGGGCAATCCGCGCGCGATGTCGGCGGCGAAACTGGGGCCGGTGAGGATCGCGGGCGTGGCCAATGGCCAATGCTGCGCAAGGATGGCGGCGGGGCCGTGCAAATGGTGCAAATCAATGCCTTTGCAGCAGGCCACAAGCGCCTTTCCGGCGAGCGGCGCCTTGATCCGGTCAGCAAATCCGTCAAGGCTTTGCATCGGCATGGCGAAGAGAAGCATATCGGCGCCGAGCGCCGCGTCGAGGTCAGCCGTCACCGTCACGCTTTCGGGCAGGCGCACGCCGCGCAAACGCGGACTTTCGCGGGTCTCGAGCAAAGGCGCGGCATCGCGCGCCCAAAGCGTCATGGGGCGGGTTTTGCCGATGGCCACGGCCAGAGCCGTGCCAAATGCACCGCCGCCAAGAATGGCTATGCTCATGCTTTTGCTCCCTTCTTGCCGCTGCCCAGTATCGCGGCGCTGTTTCGATCCAAGGGCCAGCGGGGCCGCGCGGCGAGGGTCATATCGTGGCGGACACCTTCGGCCATCAAGGCCGCGCCGGCATAGGCAATCATGGCGGCATTGTCGGTGCACAGGCGCAGCGGCGGCGCGCTGAAGGTCACGCCGTTTTCGAGGCACAGGGCCTCGAGCGCCGCGCGGATTGTGCCATTGGCCGCGACGCCGCCAGCAACCGCCAAAAGTGGCGCGTTGGGGGATTGGGCAAGGTAGAGCGCCAAAGCGCGGCGGGTTTTTTCGGTCAAGACATCCGCAATGGAGGCTTGGAAGCTGGCGGCGAAATCGGCTTGGTCTTGGGCGGTCAATCCACCCGCTTCGGCCACGCGCGCGTCGCGGGCGCGCAAGATCGCGGTCTTGAGGCCCGAAAAAGACATATCGCACCCTTCGCGGTCGAGCAGGGGGCGCGGGAAACGGTGGGCTTTGGGATTGCCGGATTTGGCCGCCGCCTCGACCGAGGGACCGCCCGGTTGCGGCAAGCCCAAGAGCCGCGCGGTTTTGTCAAAGGCTTCGCCAGGAGCATCGTCTATGGTGCCGCCAAGGCGGGTGAATTCTTGCGCCCCGCGCACCAAGAGAAACTGGCAATGCCCGCCCGAGACCAAGAGCATCAGATAGGGAAATGCGGCGTTGTCGGTCAGGCGCGGCGTCAAAGCATGGCCCGCCAGATGGTTCACGCCGATCAAGGGCAGACCGGCCCCTGCCGCGATGCCTTTGGCGCACATGACGCCCGACAAAACGCCGCCGATCAATCCCGGACCGGCGGTGACCGCCACGCCATCCAGATCGCCAAGACCCAGCGCCGCCTCATCCAAAGCCGCGCGCACGCAGATATCGAGCTTTTCCGCATGGGCGCGGGCGGCGATTTCCGGCACCACGCCACCAAAATCGCGGTGCAGATCCATTTGCCCCTCGACGATCGAGGAGAGCACCTCGGCGCCATCCGGCCCGACGCGCACGACGGCAGCGGCGGTGTCATCGCAGCTGCTTTCGAGGCCGAGAAGGGTCAGGCTGTGTGGTTGCATCTGCGGCGGGACCTTTGGCGTTGCAGGGGCGGCGCGGTTGCGCCGCGCTTATGGGGCAGGTAACACCTTAGGCAGTTGCAAACAATATCGGCGCGCCATGTCTGCTTTGATCCTTCTCACTCGCCCGCGCGCCGCGTCCGAGCGGTTTGCGCAAGAGTTTCGCGCGCTCTTTCACCCCCTTGGCGGTGGGGATAACGGCGCCTTAGCCGCGACCGGCCAGGTGCCGCAGGTCATGGTCCTTCCGCTCGCCGCAATTGCCCCCTGCGGGCCAGTGCCGGATATGAGCGCCTATCGCGGCGCTGTCTTTACCTCGCAAAATGCGGTTGCGGCCTATGCTTTGGGCGGGGGGCGCCGCGATGTTCCTGCCTATTGTGTGGGCGACGCTACGGCGCAAGCGGCGCGTGATTTGGGGATGCGTGCCATGTCGTCGGATGGAACCGCCGAGGAATTGATCGCAGATATCTGTGCCAAGGGCCAAAACGGCCCGCTCATGCATCTGCGCGGCGCGCAGGGGCGCGGTCAGGTGGCACAGCGATTGAGCGCGGCAGGCATTTCTTGCGACGAGGCGGTGCTTTATCGTCAGGAAGATGTGCCGTTGAGCCCGAAAAATAAGGCCGATCTGGCCGCGCAGGCGGCGCAAGCGGATGTGATCATCGCGCCGGTTTTCTCGCCTTTGGGCGCGGTGCGGCTGTCGCTATTGGGCGAATTGCCAGCTCCGATGTGGGTTCTCGCGATTAGCGAAGCCGCCGCTGCGGCTGTGGACGGGCGCGATGATGCGCGCATCGAGGTGGCTGATAGCCCGTCCTCCGATGCCATGCTCGCGGGGCTGAAGAGACTGTGTGACGCAGCAGAGCGCCTTGAGGGTCGCCCCCGTCCGCATTAGGCTAAGACAGCACAGGTTAAATGTATTTTCGAGAATCAGAGGTCCGACAGGTGGCAAAACCCAGCAAGCCAAATCCCAAGAGCCCCTCCAAGGCACGCAGCACTGCGGCCAAGAAGACGGATGCGGAGGCGCAAACGCCGCCGAAGGCCGATGAGGCCAAGGCCGCAAAGGTGCAAACATCCAAGGGAATCGAAGGGGTTATCGAGACGATGCAGTCGAAAGCCGGGAATAAACCGGCCAAGGCGGCACAGGCGGGTAAGGTTGCCAGCACGGACAAGGATGGCGCGGCGGCGGATAAGCCGAGCGCCAGCGACTCCGCAGCGCCTGAAGCCGCGCCGGACATGGGTCAATCCGATACGGCAGAGCCTCCCGTGCAAGACCTGTCCGAAGCCGCGTCTGAGGCAAAGACAGATGACTTGGCGAATGCCAAGGAGGCCGCACAGGCGCCTGCCGAGCCGGAGGCCCCCGAGGCGAATGCGGGCAGCGAGGCGAAATCCGCGGATGTTGCGGATCAATCTGCCGCGCCTGTTGCCGTCGCCACTGCCCAAGGCGCGCCCGAGCAAAGCGGCGGGTTTTTTCCGGCGCTCTTGGGCGGGGTGATCGCAGCGGGGCTTGGCTTTGGTGCGGCTTATGTGTGGCTCGATGCGCCTGCGGGTGATCGCGCGGCGCTGGAGGCGCTTCGCAAGGACGTCACGGCGTTACAATCGGCAAAACCTGTGCCGGTCGATACATCCGCGCTGGAGCAAGGATTGGCCGAGGCGCAGGATTTTGCCGGTGATGCGGGCGCGCAAATCGCGGCCTTGTCGGATCGCACTGCGGCCCTTGAGACGCGGCTCGCGCAACTGGAAAGCTCTGGCGTGTCCTCCTCGCTTTCGCCTGAGGCGGTGAAAGCCTATGAGGCCGAGTTGCAGGCCTTGCAAGCCTCGATGGCAGAGCAACGCGCCGCTCTAGACGCCGCTGCGGCCGCTGCCGCGCAGGCCGAGGCCAGTGCCGAAGACAGTGCCAAATCCACCCTCGCGCGGGCCGCTTTGGCGCGGGTGCAAGCCGCGCTTGATAGCGGATCGGCTTTTGCGCCTGCACTTGCGGATCTGGCCGAGGCGGGCGTGGCGGCTCCGGCGGCGCTTGGCGCGCTGGCCCAAGAGGGCGCACCGACATTGGCCTCCCTGCGCGCCGGTTATCCGGCGGCGGCGCGCGCCGCTTTGGCACAGGCGCGCAAGGATGCGGGGCCGGACGCGGGCGGCGGCTTGACCGGCTTTTTGAAGGCGCAGCTTGGCGCGCGCTCGCTTGCGCCGCGCGAGGGCGATGATGCCGATGCGGTTTTGTCGCGCGCCGAGGCCGCGCTCGATGCGGGGCATTTGAACGATACATTGGCCGAGCTTTCCAGCTTGCCCGAGGCGGCACGTGCTTTGATGGGCGATTGGCTGTCCCAAGCGCAGGCCCGCCTTGACGCGGTCGCGGCGGCGGATGCGCTCGCGCAAGATCTGAACCAGAATTGAGGATAACGCGATGCTTTGGTCGGTAGTGAAAATAGTTCTATTCGTGGTCCTCGTGGCGGCGGCAACGTTGGGCGCTTCGGCGCTATTGGATATGGAGGGGGGGGTGCGCATTGCGCTGGGCGGCATCGAGCTGAACCTGACACCCCTCAAAGCCGTATTGGCGATGGTTGTTCTTGTGGCGGCGGTCTGGCTTTTGCTCAAGCTCCTGTCGCTTGCGATTGCGGTATTGAAATTCATCAATGGCGACGCGACCGCGGTCACCCGCTATTTCGACCGTAACCGCGAACGTAAAGGGTTCGATGCGCTCTCTGAGGGCGTGATGGCTTTGGCCTCGGGCGAAGGCAATCTGGCTATGGCCAAGGCGGCGAAGGCGGAAAAATACCTGCGCAAACCGGAGTTGACCAATCTGATCACCGCGCAAGCGGCCGAAATGGTGGGCGATACGCGCAAGGCGGAAACCGTCTACAAACGGCTTTTGGCCGATGACCGCACGCGGTTTGTCGGGGTGCGCGGGATCATGAAGCAAAAGCTCGCCAACGGCGATACGGAAACGGCGCGCAAATTGGCCGAGAAGGCTTTGGCGCTCAAACCCAAACACGCCGAGACCCAAGACACGCTCTTGCAATTGCAGGCCCGCGCCCAAGATTGGGCCGGCGCGCGCGCCACGCTGCGCACCAAGCTCAAATACGGCACCTTGCCGCGCGATGTGCACCAGCGCCGCGATGCGGTGCTGGCTCTGTCCGAGGCCAAGGGCGTGCTCAACGAGGGCAATGATATTTCCGCCCGCGAGGCCGCAATTGAAGCCAACCGGCTTTCTCCCGATTTGATCCCTGCGGCCGTGATGGCGGCGCGCGGATATATCGAACAAGGCAAACCGCGGTATGCTGTGCGGGTGATCAAAAAGGCATGGGACGCGCAGCCGCATCCCGATCTGGCCGCCGCATTTGCCGCGATCGAACCCGAAGAGACGCCGCAAGAGCGGATCAAACGGTTTGGCCAATTGGCCAAGATCAAACCCGATCACCGCGAGACCAAGCTGCTCATGGCGGAATTGAACATCGCGGCCGAAGATTTCCCCGCAGCGCGCCGTGCTTTGGGGGATTTATTGGAAACCTCGCCTGATGCGCGCGTTTTGACGATCATGGCGGCCATCGACCGCGGCGAAGGCGCGGCAGACGCCGTTGTGCGCGGCTGGCTCACCCGCGCGCTCAATGCCCCGCGCGGCCCGCAATGGGTGTGCGAGAATTGTAACCATGTCCATGGCGAATGGATGCCGGTCTGCGATCAATGTCAGGGCGTCGATACATTGGCGTGGAAGACCCCGAAAGAAAGCGAGATCATGGGCGCATCGGGGGCGGCCATGTTGCCGCTCATCGTCGGCGCTATTGAGGACAACGGCGATCAAGAGGCCTCTGATGCCAGCGTAGCGGACGTCGAGGATGCCGACGTCGCCTCGGACGAAACGGCGACACAGGCAGAGGGCGCGCAGGCCGAGGTTATCGACGCCGAAGTCATGCCAGACAAAGCCTGAAGCCGCGCGCAGAATTTGCTTTTCCATCGCGAAACGCGGTGGTAAAGCGCTGCGCACACGGGGCGATATCCGCCCCGCTGGCCGCTGTAGCTCAGATGGTAGAGCACGTCATTCGTAATGATGGGGTCGGGGGTTCGAGTCCCTTCAGCGGCACCAAAAACGTTTCGATAGAAACGTGCTTCATCTGAACAGCGAGGTGGGCGGCAGTCGTTTTGAAAAAACGACGAGAGCTTCGACGGTTCTAGGTTCGTCCGGTCATCTGTACCAAAACTCCTTCTTCGTTTTGCTTGGCACTTCTGGTTGTTCCATAATTGCGCGCGGCGCGTTTCTCTATGCGAGAGCAAGAGGCGGCGAGGACCTGTGGTTCGGCGTTTTCAACGCGCCGCGCCTCGGGCTTGCCGCCTCTCGTTTCACATGGGTATCGAGCAGGGCGAGTTAGGCAACCTGCTCTTGTGCAACCACGCTCGCGAAGGATTTGAAGAACTTTGAGGCGAGCTTTTTCGCCGTGCTTTGGATCAATCTGCTGCCCAACTGTGCCAATTTGCCGCCGATTTCCGCTTTGGCGTCATAGCGCAGGATCGTCTCGTTTCCGTCGGCAGTCAGGGCCACATCGGCGCCGCCTTTTGCGTGGCCTGCCGTGCCGCCGTTGCCTTGGCCGGTGAGCGAAAACTGCTGCGGTGCGCCAGCAGTATCGAGCGTTACGTTGCCGCCGAACCGCGCCTTTACGGGGCCGATTTTCAAGACGACCTTTGCTTCAAGCTCGGTGTCGGAATGTTTGATCAATTCCTCACACCCCGGAATGCATTGCTGCAAAATATCGGGGTCATTTAGCGCCGCATAAACAACCTCGATCGGGGCTGCGATTCTGATTTCGTCGACGAGTTCCATCATTTTTCCTTTATTAACAACAGGGGAATTTGATGCTGGCCAATGTTTCGGCCTGCTGGGGGGTGAGGGAGAGCCGCGCTGTGAGGCGTTTAATGAATGACTTCATCGGCGGTGCCTTTGTGTTGAGCGTAGGCTTCGGGGGTATCGATGTCGGCGTAGAACCCCCGAGACGTCAGCGTTAGGTTTTGAACCAGATGCGGGTGTTGCTGGATGAAGCGCCGGCATCCGGGCCTTGCCCGATCTTGCAAGAGCCTTGCGCGCAGAGCCTGCGGAATGATGATGGGGTTTCCGCGGCTTTCCCCATTCACAGGGATCGAGATTTTCGCCGGATCGGCGGCGCGGTGTGCGGCAATGAGAGCGGTCAAATCATCCGCGGCAAGCAGCGGTTGATCCCCCAATCCGATAAGCGTCAGCGCCGCGTCACGGCTGGCCGCCAGCCCTTGCGCAACAGAGGTGTATTGACCGCTTTCGAAGGCAGGGTTGTGACAAAAGCGCAGCGGCAATCCCGACAGCGCCGCGCGCACAAGCGGGGCCTCGAAGCCGGTCACAACAATGACATTCGGCCCGATTGCATCAAGGTAGGTTTGCGCGACTTTGCGGATCATCGGCATGCCGCTGCAGTCAAGCAAAAGCTTGTTCGCAGGCCCCATGCGGCGCGACAGACCAGCTGCCAAGAGGATGGCCTCCACCTCAACCATCACGCGCCGCACCCTTTGCCGTTCGGCGCAATTGGGTCAGTTCGGCCATCACCGACAGGGCGATTTCTTCGGGCGTGACCGCCCCGATATCGAGCCCCGCAGGAGAGGACACTTTTTCGATCCGAGCTTCATCGATACCGGCATCGCGCAGTTTTTGCGCGAGCACAGCGAATTTCTTGCTGCTGCCGACAAAGGCGACGTGATCGGCGCCCGTTTGCAGCGCGGCAAGGAGCGCATCAAAGTCGCCTTGGCCCTGCGTTGCGACGACGATGGCTTGGAACCGCGGGGTGATCGGAAGCGAGGCGGCCTCTCGGCTCACGTTCCAGTGGAAATGCGGCGCGAGCATCGCCAAGGCTTCGGCAATCGGGAGCGATCCGTAGAGGACAAGTTCGGGCATGGGGAGAACCGGTTCGATAAAGATGTCGATTGTGCCGCGCGACGGGCATCCGTTGCGGCCATAGGTGATGCCGCCCGACACTTCGCCTGCGCTCACGCCAAGGGCGCTGAGTTGTTCTTCGGGGGTGACAGAGATCAATTGCGGTTTGCCGGTTTCGATGGCCGTCAATGCCGCGCGTTTGACGGCGCCGCGCGTGCATCCACCGCCCAAAAAACCCTGCGCGATGGTGCCATCAGAGCGGATCAGCGCCTTTGCGCCCGGTTTGGCGGCGGTGGTGCCGACGGTGCGCACGATGGTGGCAAAGGCAAAAGGCTCATCGCGCGCGCGCAGATACTCTGCGGCTTCGGTGAGGGTCGATGGGAGAATATCAGGCAAACTCATAGGCGTGTAAGCTCCTGTTCCAGTGCGGCGAGATCTGCCAACGTGTTGGCCGCGCGAAAGAGGTCGATATGCGGGAGGGCGGCGGCCATGGCGGCGGCGATAGGCGAATAGCCGCTCCATCCCTTGAGAGGGTTGAGCCAGATGATCTTGCATCCGCGTTTGCGCAGTTTGTCCAGCGCAGCATCAAGCGTATCCGGTCCCGTTGTGTCATACCCGTCCGACAGGATCACCACGACCGAACGCCCGTCCACAAAGCGCCGCGCGTAGGTATCGGTAAAGCGCATCAGGCTCTCGCCGATTTTCGAGCCGCCGCCAAAACCGTCAGCCATGAGCGACATGCGCCCGACGGCGCGCAGCGGGTCTTTGTCGCGCAAGGCTTCGGTGATGCGCACGAGACGTGTGTGGAACAGATAGGCATCTGCGGTCGGATCGCCGCGCATCAATCCGGCGAGAAAAGCCAAGAACACCTGTGCATAGACGCTCATGGAGCCGGAGACATCGCAAAGCGCCACGATTTTGCGGGCACGGTCGGGGCGGTTTTTGCGGTAAAGCCGGATCGGCTCGCCGCCGGTGGAGAGCGAGCGGCGAATGATTTTACGAAAATGCAAGCGGTCGCCTTTGCGGGCCGCGATACGGCGGCGCGAGCGCCTGTCGCGCAGCGCATCGCCGAGGCGGCGGGCAACCTCTTGGGCTTGGACGATTTCCTCGGGCCGCACCAGATCGCGCAGATCGCGGCGCGACAGGTTGCGCATCTGGGTGGCGATGAGCTTGCCCTCGCCGTCGCTATCGGCCTCGCCTTGCCCGCCGTCGGGGGCGGTGGATTGGCCGCTGCTATGGCTGTCGCGGCCTTGCGCATCGCGCGATGACTGCACATCGTCATTCGATTTGACCGGCTTTGCCTTGGGGATCACCTTTTGGCGCACGCGGCCCATATCCATCCAATAGGCGTCAAACAGCGCGTCGAATCCGATGGCCTCGTCCTTGCAACCGCTGCACACGGCCTTGAGCGCGGCGCGCGCCTGATCGGGGCGGGCGGCCTCTACATGGGTCAGCGCGGCCAAGGCGATACGAGTCTCCATCGGGCCGAGCCGCAATCCGTTTTCGCGCAGATGCGCGACAAAGCCCGACATGCGGGCGGCGGCTCCGGCATCGCGGCCAGCAAATCGGGTGACGCGGCTCATGCGGCTTTGCCTGCAAGGCGCTGCGCAACCTCGGTGGTGATTTGGGCGCGGTCGGATTGGGTTTTGAGCAGCGTCGAAAGCGTGTTTTGCAAGACCTTCGGATCCTCGGTCAGATCGTTGATCCCGAGCCCCATCAGGGCCGCCGCAAAATCGAGCATCTCCGCAATGCCGGGAACCTTCTCGAGCTCTTCTTTGCGCAGGCTTTGCACAAAGCCGATGATTTGGTCTGCGAGCCTTGATTCGATCTCGGCGCAGCGCGCCTGCAAGATCGCCAGTTCTGTCTCGCGGTCGGGGTAGTCGACATAGGCATAAAGACAGCGGCGGCGCAGCGCGTCCGAAAGATCGCGGGTGCCGTTGGATGTCAAAATGACGATGGGTTTGGCTTTGGCGGCGATGGTGCCCAATTCGGGCACGGTGATCTGGTTTTCCGCCAGCATTTCCAGAAGAAAGGCTTCGAACTCCTCGTCGGCGCGGTCGATTTCGTCAATGAGCAAGACCGGCGGGGTGTCTTGGGTGATGGCTTGGAGTAAGGGCCGCTCCAGCAGGTAGTCGCGCGAGAAGATGCGCTCTTCGATCTGTGCGCCGCTTTCGCCTGTGCCGGTTGCGGTGCGGATGGCCAAAAGCTGGCGTTGGTAATTCCATTCGTAGATCGCCTGCGCCGCGTCCAGACCTTCATAGCATTGCAAGCGGATCAGTTTCGCATCGCGCAGGGCAGATAACACGCGGGCCACTTCGGTCTTGCCGACGCCCGCCGCGCCTTCCAGCAGCAAAGGGCGCTCGAGCGACAAAGCCACATGCAAAGCAACGGCCAGATCGTCGGAGGCGATATAGTTTTGCTCGGCCAAACCGGTTTGAAGAGATGTCCACGTCATTGGTGTGTCCTTGTCGGGTGGACCGAGGCCCACCCGGTTTTTGCTTCAGTCGTGAAGGCCAAGCGCATTGGCCGTCTTCCAGATACGCCAATGGTCATGCGGCATATTCGTGTGACGCAGGCCAAAGGCACGGAAGGCATCGTTCACCGCGTTGGAGAAACATGGCACGCCCCCGACATGCGGGCTTTCGCCCACGCCTTTTGCACCGATGGGGTGGTGCGGGCTTGGGGTGACGGTGAAGTCCGTCTCGTAATTCGGAACCTCCCATGCGGTCGGCAAGAAGAAGTCCATCAAGGTCCCCGTCTTGACGTTGCCGATCTCGTCATAGGCAATCTCCTGCCCCAAAGCCACGGCGAGCGCTTCGGTCAATCCGCCATGGATTTGCCCGTCGATGATCATCGGGTTGATGCGGGTGCCGCAGTCATCAAGCGCATAGAAGCGGCGGATGTCGGTCACACCTGTATCCACGTCGATATCCATCACGCAAACATAGGCCCCGAAGGGATAGGTCATGTTGGGCGGGTCATAGTAGCTGACCGCCTCAAGCCCGGGCTCCAAACCGGGAATGGCTTGGTTATAGGCCGCATAGGCGATGTCCTTCATGGTCTTGAACTTCTCGGGGGCGCCTTTGACGACGAAACGGTCGACGTCGAATTCGACATCGCTGTCGTGCACTTCGAGAAGATAGGCCGCGATCATTTGGGCTTTGGCGCGGATTTTCCGCCCCGCCAGCGCCGTCGCCGCCCCCGCAACAGGGGTCGAGCGCGACCCGTAGGTGCCAAGCCCGTAAGGCGCGGTGTCGGTGTCGCCTTCCTCGATGGTGATGCTATCGGCGGGCAGGCCGATCTCGGTGGCGAGGATTTGCGCAAAGGTGGTCGCATGTCCTTGGCCTTGCGAGATCGTGCCCAGCCGCGCGATGGCAGAGCCGGTCGGGTGGATGCGGATCTCGCAACTGTCGAACATGCCCATACCGAGGATGTCACAGTTCTTGACAGGTCCGGCGCCGACGATCTCGGTAAAGAAGGACAATCCGACGCCCATCAGCTTGCGGGTTTTGCCCGCTTTGAAGTCCTCAACGCGCTGCGCTTGCTCGGCGCGCAGGGCGTCGTAGTCCACGGCTTTGAGGGCCTTGTCCCAAGCGGTGTGGTAGTCACCGCTGTCATATTCCCAACCCAGCGCGGCTTTGTAGGGGAATTGCTCTTTCTTGATGAAGTTGATCCGGCGCAATTCGGCGGCGTCCATATTCAGCTCGATCGCCAGAACCTCGATCATGCGTTCGATGAAGTAGACCGCTTCGGTCACGCGGAAGGAACAGCGGTAGGACACCCCGCCCGGCGCCTTGTTGGTATAGACCCCATCGACGCCCAGATAGGCGACAGGGATGTCATAGGAACCGGTGCAGATGTTCATGAAGCCAGCGGGGAATTTGGTCGGGTCCGCGCAGGCATCAAAGGCGCCGTGGTCCGCCGTCACATGGCAATGCAGGCCAGTGATCTTGCCCTCTTTGGTGGCGCTGATCTTGCCCTTCATCCAATAGTCGCGCGCAAAGGCGGTGGACATCAGGTTTTCCATCCGGTCCTCGACCCATTTCACGGGTTGGCCGGTCACAATCGAGGCGACGATGGAACACACATAGCCCGGATAGACGCCGACCTTGTTGCCGAAGCCGCCGCCGATATCGGGGGAGACCACGCGGATGTTGTGCTCTTCGATACCGGACAAAAGCGAGGCGACGGTGCGCACCACATGCGGGGCTTGGAAGGTGCCCCAAAGGGTCAGCTTGCCGTTGACCTTGTCCATCGAGGCGACCGAGCCGCAGGTTTCAAGCGGGCAGGGGTGCGTGCGGTGGTAATACATCTCCTCGTCGGCCACGACTTCGGCTTCGTTCATGACCTGCTCTGTTGCTGGCTCATCGCCCACTTCCCATGTGAAGATATGGTTGTGGTGTTTGCGCGGGCCATGCGCGCCCGGGGCGGTCGGGTCGAGGTCCTCGCGCAGCACGACATCGGATTGCAGCGATTCAAACGGGTTGGTGATGACGGGCAATTCTTCGTAATCGACCTCGATCAACTCCACCGCGTCAGCGGCGATGTAACGGTCTTTGGCCACGACAAAGGCGACCTCCTGCCCTTGGAACAGCACCTTGCCATCGGCCAGAACCATTTGCTTGTCGCCTGCCAGCGTTGGCATCCAGTGCAGCGCCAGCGGGGCGAGATCTTCGGCCGTCAGCACCGCGACGACACCGTCGAGCGCCAAAGCGGCGTCCTTGTTGATCGATTTGACCCGCGCGTGGGCGTAGGGCGAGCGCACGAAATCGCCGAAAAGCATTCCGGGCAATTTGATGTCATCGACATAGTTGCCTTTGCCTTGGGTGAAACGGGCGTCTTCGACGCGCTTGCGCTTGCACCCCATACCGCCAAGGGCTTCGACGCGGTCCTCGCGTGTGACTTCGTCCTTCATTGGGCGGCCTCCTTGGATGCATTCATCTCTGCCGCAGCGGCGAGAATGGATTTGACGATGTTCTGGTAGCCGGTGCAGCGGCAGATATTGCCCGCCATGCCAAAGCGCACCTCTTCCTCTGTGGGGGTCGGGTTCTCTTCGAGCAGTTTCGTCGCGCGGGTAATCATACCCGGTGTGCAAAATCCGCACTGAAGACCGTGGTGTTCCTTGAACGCTTCTTGCAGCACGTGCAGCTTGTCAGGATTGCCAAGACCTTCGATTGTGGTGATCTCGGCGCCATCGGCTTGGGCGACGAATAGGGTGCAGGATTTGACGGATTTTCCGTTCATCGTCACCGTGCAGGCACCGCAATGTGTTGTTTCGCATCCGATATGCGGCCCCGTAATGTCGAGGCGCTCGCGCAGGGTGTGGATGAGAAGCTCGCGTGGTTCGGCCAAGAACTCTTGCTCTTCGCCGTTCACGTTCAGTTTGATGTGCATCTTGTCTGGCATTTGATCCTCCTGTTATGCGCGCGACCACGCGCGTGCGATGGCACGGCGCAAGATCATGGCTGCTGCATGGCGTTTGAATTCGACGGGGCCGCGATTGTCTTGGGTCGGGTCAATGTCGCCCAGCATCGCGCTGACCGCCGCCTCGATCGCGGCGTCATCCAGCGCGGTGCCGACCAAAGCCGCGCCGGCATCGGACGAGAAAACCGGCGTGTCGCTCAGGTTGGTCATTGCAATGGACGCAGCGGCGCATGTCGCGCCGTCTTTGACCAATTGCACGGCGGCAGCAGCGGTCGCGTAGTCGCCGATTTTGCGCTTTTGCTTTTCATAGGCGTAGCCGCCTGTCGGCAGGTCAAAGCTCACCGCCACCAAGACCTCGTCGTCTTCGCGCTCGGTCATGTAGGCGGCCTCGTAAAAGTCGCGCGCCGCAACCTCGCGCTCGCTGTCCGGACCGACCAATGTGAAGGTCGCATCAAGGCATTGCATCAAGCCGGGCATGTCGTTGCCCGGATCGCCATTGGCAACGTTGCCCCCCACGGTGCCCATATAGCGCACCTGCGGATCGGCAATCTGCAAGGATGCCTCACGCATGATCGGCGCGGCGGAGGCCAGAGCCTCGCTTGCAATAATGTCTGCTTGGGTGGTCATCGCACCGAGGCGGATTTTGCCGCCTTCGATGGTGATACCGCTCAGCCCGCCGACATCTTGTAGATCGATCAGATGCGGCACCTCGGCCATGCGCAGCTTCATCATCGGGATCAAGCTGTGGCCGCCAGCCAATACACGGGCGTCATCGCCGTGCTGTTCGAGAAGGGCGAGAACGCCCTCCATGTCTTTCGGGCGATAGTATTCAAACGCCGCTGGAATCATCGCTTTTCCTCCCTAAGCAAATTTCTGGCTCAGGGGAGGCTGCACACCTCGGCATACAGACGCTTTTCAAAACGCTTTATTTTCGCTCATTTTGCACGAGTTGCGCCTATCGGCGCACGAGTTGCGCGGGCGCTCAGGTGATTGCCGCTTCGACATCTTTCAAATGCGAGCGGCTCACAGGGACTGGGGGGGTGTTCTTTGCGTCAAAGAGGCATCGCCCCTTGTCTTTGCTGCGCTCGAAACGCGCGACCTTTGACGGGTTCACCAAATAGCTGCGGTGGGCTTTGACAAATCCGCTGGGGATGAGCCGCTTGGTCGCCTCGGTGATCGGCCAGCCGCAAAAGTAGTGGTCGTCGCCTGTATAGACTTGGGTGTAGTGGCCGTCGGCGCGCACAAAGGAGACATCGCGAGCCGAAATGAAGACCTTGCCGCCGTCGCGATCACAGGGGATGCGCAAAGCCGCCTCGGCGCGCGGCGCAGGGCGCTGCGGCGCGGTGGCGCTCGCCGACAAGCCGTCAGGCGCGCGCACGAGATCTTCGGGCATGAGCAGGGTCGATCCGACCCAAAGGAACGTTCCCAAGATGACAAAGCTCGTCAGGATGACCCCGATGGCCATCATCTCGTTGCTGATCAGCGGGCCGAATTCGCGCGTGCCCTGAAGCACGATGAAATTCGTCTCCCAGATCGCCAGGAAATGCGCAGCAAAGACCGCAACCCCAAAGCAAAGCGTGCCAAGAAAGATGTTCTTGTTGGTGCGCCGTCCGTAGGCGACCGCGAAGGCAAGCACGCAAAGCCCGATGGCCAAGACGGAGGTCACGAGCACGCCCGAGGAGGTGTAAACGGGGCGGCAAATCTGCATCCCCGCCATGCCGACATAGTGCATCGCCAAAATTCCGGCCCCGACCAAGACCCCCGCCGCAACAATCGTGTGCTTTGTGCGTTTGCGAAAATGCAGCAGGACGAGCGCCAAAGCGACAATCAAAATGGCGATCAGGGCCGAAACCAAGGTCACCGCCGCATCATAGTAAAACAGGAAGGGGATTCGCAGGCCCAGCATTGCGATGAAATGCATCGACCAGATCCCGCCGCCCAATGCGATTGCGGCGAGCGCGACCGAGAGTTTGCGTTGCGGAACGGATTTCAAAGACAGGTCTTTGGTCAGCGAAAACCCTGTCGCGCCCGAAACGAGCGCCACAACAAAGGAAATGGCGACCAACCAGCCGTTATGCCCGACTTCGATGAATTCCATGCCGGCGACAATGCCTGACGGCCATTTTGAATGCAATTAACGTATTTGCTTGGGCCAAACAAAACCGCGCATCTTGATGCGGGTCGGCCCGCAAAAGCAAAAGCCCGCGCAAATCCGCGCGGGCTTTTGTTATCGCTCGGAGGGCCGCGCGCTTATGCGTCGTCGTCCTCATCCTCATCGTCATTGTCGGGAAGGTTGAAGAAGGTGTCGGCATCAAAGACCTTTTCTTCTTCTTTCTCTTCGCGGTCATCGGTGAGCGAGAATGTCTCGAGACCCTCGATCGCGCTGGGGATTTTGGGTTCGGGATCCATCGAAAGGCTTTGCTCGGTCGAGAGCAGCTTGCGGCGCTCGTCGTCGGTCATTGCCGCGCCTTCGGCCGCTTTTTTCGCGGCGGCTTTTTGCACGGCGGCATCCAGTTCGGATTGCTTGCAAAGCCCCAAAGCGACCGGATCAATCGGTTGGATGTTGGCGATGTTCCAATGAGTGCGCTCGCGGATGGCTTGGATCGTCGGCTTTGTGGTGCCGACAAGCTTGGAGACCTGCGCATCGCTCAATTCGGGGTGGAACTTCACCAGCCACAGGATCGACGCAGGGCGGTCTTGGCGTTTGGAGAGCGGAGTATAGCGCGGGCCGCGGCGTTTTTCCTCGCCCACGGCGGCGGCATTGAACTTCAGCTTCAAAGCATGCAGCGGGTTTTTCTCGGCCGCATCGATCTCTTCTTGGGTCAGCTGGTTGTTGGTGACCGGATCAAAGCCTTTCACGCCTGCGGCGACATCGCCATCGGCGATTCCTTGGACTTCCAACTCATGCATGCCGGTGAAATCGGCAATCTGCTTGAAGGTAAGAGTGGTGTTGTCCACGAGCCAAACAGCTGTGGCCTTTGCCATAATCGGTTTTGCCATATCGGCCTCCTTACAAAATATCGTGCCGGATGTTGCGCCACCGGCGGGCGGGCCACGCCGGAGAGACCATCGGGACAAATCTTTCCCGTCGCCTGAAAGAGGCGGCCCTTTGGGAAGGGTCTGGTTTCCATTGTGGGGGAACTTGCAGGCTATATACTGCGCAAAATTGCATAAGGAAAGAGAGAATGCGGCCCCTCACGCGCGTCGTTCAAGCCATTTTGATGGCGCTTGGCCTGTTTTCGGCCTCTGCCGCCCATGCGGATGGCGAGCCTTCGGGTGAATTTGACTACTATGTCATGGCGCTCAGTTGGTCGCCGACATGGTGCGCGCTGGAGGGGGATGCGCGGCGCTCGCCGCAATGCGATGCGTCCGGGGATTTCGGATGGGTCCTGCACGGGCTTTGGCCGCAATACCATCGCGGCTGGCCCGCATTTTGCCCGACAACCGCCCGCCAGCCGACGCGCACGATGACCCAAGCGATGGCCGATATCATGGGGACATCGGGGTTGGCGTGGTATCAATGGAAGAAGCACGGGGTGTGTTCGGGGCTTTCTGCGCCGGACTATTATGCGCTCGCGCGGCAAGCCTATGCGGAGATCAATCGCCCCGAGGTGTTGCGTAAACTGTCCAAACCTGTGAGCCTGCCCGCAAAGCTGATTGAGGAGGCCTTCATGAAGGCCAACCCTGCGCTGGAGCCGGATATGATCACGGTGACGTGCAAGGCAGGCCGCATCCAAGAGGCTCGGATTTGTCTGTCAAACTCGCTTGAGCCTGTGCCCTGCGGCCAAGATGTGGTGCGCGACTGCACGCTCAAGAATGCGCTCTTCGATCCCATTCGGTAGAGCGCCGCGGCTTTGGATCGCCTTGAATACGCCCGCGATACCCCGCCGCAGATCTGCGAAAGCAGCCGCGCGCGGGTGGGGCGAGGGAGAAGGTTTGGCTAAATCTCGCGCCGCGCGTTGAGCGCTGCGGTGATCGTGCCATCGTCGAGGTAGTCCAACTCGCCGCCAATGGGCACGCCTTGGGCCAAAGTGGTGATCCGGCAGCGGCCCTCCAGTTGATCGGCGATGTAGTGGGCGGTGGTCAGCCCATCGACAGTCGCGTTGAGCGCGAGGATGATTTCGCTGACCTCTTCGTCCTCGACGCGCTGCGCCAGCTTCGGGATGCGCAGGGTCTCGGGCCCGACCGCATCCAGCGCCGAAAGCGTGCCGCCGAGCACATGATAGCGGCCCTTGAACACCCCCGAACGCTCCATTGCCCAAAGGTCGGAGACATCTTCGACCACACAAATCTGACCGATGGCGCGCTCGTTCGACAGGCAGATATCGCAAACGGGCTGCGCGGCGATATTGCCGCAATTGCTGCACTCGCAGGCCGTCGCGGCCACGGTGGTCATCAGGTCCGCCAAAGGCTCCATTTGCAGCGCGCGCTTGCGGATCAGTTGCAAGACCGCGCGGCGCGCCGAGCGCGGCCCAAGGCCGGGCAGCTTGGCCATCATCTCGATCAGGGCGTCAATTTCGCGGGTGCTGCTCAACGGCGGGAACCTTGCGGGGCGCGGTGGGGGCGGGAGCCTCCGGCGGGGATACTTTTAGAAAGCAGAAAGGGGCGGCGGATTTTGCCGCCCGATGCGAGAGGGTGCCGCGTTAGAACGGCAGTTTCATATCGGCGGGCAGGCCCATGCCTTCGGTGATTTTGCTCATCTCCGATTGGGCGCGTTCATTGGCCTTTTGCTGCGCGTCCTTGATTGCCGCAAGGATCAGGTCTTCGACGACTTCCTTGTCGTCGCCCGAAAAGATCGAGGGATCGATGTCGAGCGATTTCAATTCGCCCTTTGCCGTTGCTGTGGCTTTGACCAATCCCGCGCCGGATTCGCCGGTGACGATGATGGCGTGCATCTCCTCTTGCAAGGAGGCCATTTTCTCCTGCATCTCTTTGGCGGCTTTCATCATTTTGGCCATGTCACCCATGGCGCCCAAACCTTTGAGCATGTTCTATATCTCCTCTGTGCGGCGCGCGGGCCGCAGTGATTGTATGATTGCGATGACGGATATGGCGGCAAGGATCGCGATCGGCAAGGTCGGCTGTGCGACGCATCCCTCTGCGCGGGCCATTTGGTGAAATCCGGTGGGGTCGAGTTTTGCGCCCGCCCATGTGAGCATGGCCAAAAGGCCTGCGACCAAGGCGACAGGGGTCCAAAGGCTGGGCCGTTTGAAATAGAGGGCGGCGGCGAGCAGGGCCAAAAGAACAAGACCGGGTGCGGTTGTAAAGACGTGGTAGGTTTCGGTCAGCCCGTTGGCCGGTCCTTGATCGGGGGACCAATTCGGACGCTCTTTATCGCAGACTTCGGCCAAAGCGGGGCCCGCCCCGAGCAACAGCACGGCGGGCGCGAGCAAGGCCAAGCGTGCCGCAGGCTGGGTTAGTCTTCTTCGAAAGGGTCCCATTCATCCTCGACTTCTGGCAGGGCCTCGGCTTGGGCCGTGGCGGCAATGTCTTCGGCGGTGCGCACCTCGGTGATGCGCGCGCGCGGGAAGGCCAAGAGCACGGCTTGCACCAAAGGGTGTGCGGCGGCTTCGGCCTTGATGGCGTTGTCTTTGGCGTCGCGGCGTTCGGCGATGGTTTGCGCGTCGCTGCCGTTGACGAGGATCACGGCCCAGCGATTGCCGGTCCAGCGTTGCAAGCTTGCGCCAAGGCGCTGCGCAAGATCGGCAGGGGCGCGGTCGGTGGGGGTGAATTCGATCCGGCCGGCTTGATAGGTGGCGAGGCGCAGGGTGGTTTCTACCTCGATCAGCAGCTTCGCATCGCGATTGGTGCGAATGAGTTCGATCACGTGATCAAAGGTCGGGTAGCGCGCCAGCGCCGCTGCGGGTTCACCGGCGAGCATCGCAACCGGCGCGCCGCCGCCGGACATGGTCGGCGCGTGGGGCGTATTGCCGCCCGGATGGGTCGGGGCGGAGGCATATCCACCGCTTTGCGCGCTGGTTTGTCCGCCGCTGGCGGGAGCGCTTGATGCGCCGCCCTGCGAGGCGCCGCCGCCGGCGGGGCGGGGCGTGTTTTCGAGCTTGCGCAGCAGGTCTTCGGGCGCAGGCAGATCGGCAACATGGGTCAGGCGGATCACGGCCATTTCGGCGGCCATCATCGCATTGGGCGCGGCAGCGACTTCGTCGAGGGCCTTGAGCAACATTTGCCACATCCGCGACATGGCCCGCTTGCCGAGGCGTTCGGCAAGGTCCACGCCGCGGCTGCGTTCGTCGGGGGAAATGGTCGGGTCATTGGCGGCGTCAGGGGTGATTTTCACCACGGAAATCCAATGGGTGATTTCGGCCAGATCGCGCAGCACCGCCATCGGATCGGCGCCGTCGGCATATTGCGCCGAAAGCTCGGTCAGCGCCGCCGCCGCATCGCCGCGCATGATCATTTCAAACAGGTCCAGAACACGGCCGCGATCGGCAAGGCCGAGCATGGCGCGCACCTGTTCTGCGGTGGTCTCGCCCGCGCCGTGGCTTATCGCCTGATCCAGAAGCGAGGTTGCATCGCGGGCGGAGCCCTCGGCGGCGCGGGTGATAAGCGCCAGCGCTTCGTTGGTGATCTCGCCGCCTTCGGCATCGGCGATACGGCGCAACAGGCCGATCTGGTCTTCGGGTTCGATCCGGCGCAAATCAAACCGTTGGCAGCGCGACAGGACCGTGACGGGCACCTTGCGAATCTCGGTGGTAGCAAAGATGAATTTGACGTGTTCGGGCGGTTCTTCGAGGGTCTTGAGCAACGCGTTGAAAGCGTTGTTCGAGAGCATGTGCACCTCATCGATGATATAGATTTTATAGCGGGCCGAGGCGGCGCGGTAATGCACAGAGTCGATGATTTCGCGGATGTCGCCCACGCCCGTGCGCGAGGCGGCGTCCATCTCCATCACATCGACATGGCGGCCTTCCATGATCGCCGTGCAATGCTCGCACTGCCCGCAAGGGTCGGTGGTCGGGCCGCCGGTGCCATCCGCGCCGATACAGTTCATCCCCTTGGCGATGATCCGTGCGGTGGTGGTTTTGCCCGTGCCGCGAATGCCGGTCATGATAAAGGCCTGCGCAATGCGGTCGGCGGCAAAGGCGTTTTTCAACGTGCGCACCATCGCGTCCTGACCGACGAGATCGGCAAAGGTCTCGGGGCGGTACTTGCGGGCGAGGACCTTATAGGCGGTCTGCTCTGTGTCGCCGGGCTGGCTCATGAAGGCTCCTAGATTCTGCTCGTCAGGAGGGTAAATGCATGGGCGCAGAAGGTCCACTGTTGTTGTGTAGCGGGCTGTCGGCTGTCGGTGGGCGGCGCGGGGGCGAGGCTGCCTTCGGGCGCGCCGATTGCGTTGCAAGACGAAACACAGTGTTTGCAGCGTTTTCGGTGCGTCCGGCAGGATTTCAGGTTAATGATTCCTCTAAAGTTGTAGGCTTTAGGGACCGTTTGGATGATTGCATTCTTGATTTTGATGGGGCTGGGCCTGTCTGTGGCGCTGTTGCTGCCTGATAGCGATGGCGATGGGGCTGGCGGTAGCGAAGAGCAGGCCCCCGATACGCCTGAAATCTATTCCGAGGGCAATGATCAGATCATTGCCGAAGGCGCGCAAGAGGGTGTGGCGGCCTATTGGAATGGCCTCGTTGGCGAGGGTGAGGTCACACAGGCCGAGGCCGACGCGTTGATCGGCGGGGCCGATTATGTGCAGGGCGCGATGAACGTCGATGCCGCGGGCGGCGATGATCTGGCGCTTGGGTCTGAGGGCAATGATATCATCGACACAGGCGCGGGCGATGATGTCGCCGATGGCGGGCTGGGCGATGACGAGGTGCAGTTGGGCGAGGGATCGGATGTTTACGGCGTGGATTGGCGCGTCATCGACTATCCGGATGATTTTCAAAGCTTTCCCAACGACTATGCCCCCTTCGGCACCGAGGCCGATTACGAGGGTGGCGATGATACGGTCAGCGGTGGAGGCGGCAATGATTTCATCGCGGACGGCTATGGCGCCAATGTCCTCAAAGGGCGCGGCGGCGCCGATTTGCTTGTGGCGGTGGATCAAGACGGGGTCACCCCCGACGAGATCTATGCAGGAAGCGGCGATGACCGGATTTTCGTCGACGAGGGTGATTTCGTCACGACGGCGGCAGGGGCGGACATTGTGACCATCGAAATCCACGGGACGGTCGAAGAGGGCTATCAGGTCATTACGATTTCCGATTTCAACCCCGAAGAAGACAGGCTGGAAGTCTTGGAGCGGGTCGGGGAGTATGACGACGAGCGGATCACCGACCCCGTAACGGTTGAGGATCTGGAGGATGGGACGGGCGCTTTGCTTTCCATCGGCGGTGTGCCTGTGGCCGTTCTGATCGGCGGGCAGGGGATGACGGTGGAGGATATTGTCATATAGCGGCGGCCGAACGGGGCGGCGCAACACCTGCTGTTGCCCTGCCCGCGCTTCGGGGTAATATCTCGGTAAAGGCGGCGCATTGGGCTGCGGCCAGTTGACGGAGTGATATGCCATGCGTTTGAGAGGCACCCGCGCCAGCCGCAATATCGAGGATCGCCGCCGCTCGGGTGGGGCAAAGGCCGGCGGGATCGGCGGCGTCGGATTGCTCATCGTTCTGGCGGTGGGCTACTTCGCGGGGATCGACGTGACGCCGCTTCTCGAAGGCGCGGCCCCGATGCAGCAGCAAAGCAGCAGCCGCGAATTGACCGCCCAAGAGCAACAGGCAGGCGAATTTTCGGCGCGGGTTCTGACCACCACCGAAGAGGTCTGGGGGCAGATTTTCCCCCAACAGGTCGGCAAACCCTATAGGCCGCCGGTGATGGTGCTTTATGCGGGCGTGACGCAAAGCCCTTGCGGCGGAGCCTCCGGTGCGACAGGGCCGTTTTATTGCCCTGCGGACCGCAAAGCCTATCTCGACACGGCGTTTTTCGCCACGATGGCCCGGCAACTTGGTGCTAAGGGCGATTTCGCCGCGGCCTATGTGATCGCCCATGAGGTCGCGCACCATGTGCAAAACGAGTTGGGGATCCTGCCCGAGGTCAACCGCCGCCGCGGGGCGGTGTCACAGGTGGAGGCCAACGCGCTGACCGTGCGGCTCGAGCTTCAGGCCGATTGCCTGTCGGGCGTTTGGGCGCGGGCCGTGGGCAGCAGGCTTGAGCAGGGGGATCTGGAAGAGGCGCTCAATGCCGCGCGGCAGATCGGTGATGACACGCTGCAACGTAATGCGGGCCGTGTGCCGCAGCCGCATACCTTTACCCATGGCACCAGCGCACAGCGCGCCGGATGGTTCAAGCGCGGTTATGACAGCGGCGATATGAACCAGTGTGATACTTTTGCAGCGCGCCGACTCTAGCGCCGCGCCGCGCGTTGATTGACCCAGCGGAAGTCTGTAATCTGCGCCTATTCAACGGTGACCGGTTTACCCGTATTGAAAGGGCGCCTCTTATGCTGACCCAGCGCGATCATATCCACGATTCCAAATATCAAAATGCCCTGCGCGAGATGGAGTTGGCAGGCGTTGCGCCGCGCCATGCCGATCCGCTTGCACAGCGGCTTTTGCGCCGTTTGGGCGTGCCGCATCGCCCCGCCTATTATCGCGGCTCTTGCTGCACTGCGCTGGTGAACGGGGCCTTGTTCGGGCTGCTTATGACGCTGTTTTTGACGTTTGTTTATAACCGTGAGGGATTGTTTTCGGTGCAGATCATAATGATCACCGGACTGCTGTCGGGTTTGTTGTTCGGGGTTGGGATGGCCTTGATCGTGCGGCGCAAGGTGATCGAGTTCAAGCTGAGCCATTGGGACGCGCTTTAACCGCTAGCGGCGAAACTTGCCCTGCTTTCCTTGCTGGCTTTCCGACAGCACACGCTTGTGAAAACGCGACATCTTTTTCTCGCGGCGCCGTTTTTCGCCCACGCTTTCGGTGTTGCGGCTGTCTTCCTCGGCAAGCTTTTTCCACCGCTCGACGCGCTCTGCGTCCAACGCGCCCGAAGCAATCGCGGCGCCGATGGCGCATCCTGGCTCGCCGGTATGGGCGCAATCGCGAAAGCGGCAGTCGGCGGCCAGATCAACGATATCTTCAAACAGGGCATTGATCCCCGCCGCCGCATCGATCAGGCCCAATTCGCGCATGCCAGGCATGTCGACCAAAACCCCGCCGCCTTCGAGCAAATGCAAGCTGCGCGCGGTGGTGGTGTGGCGGCCCTTGGCATCGTCTTCGCGGATGCCGCCGGTGGCTTGCGCGCGCAACGCATCGCGGTCGATGCCGGTCAAGCCGTTGATCAGCGTAGATTTTCCAACGCCTGACGAGCCAATAAAGGCCACGGTGCGCCCTGCGCTGCACCACGGGCGCAGATGTTCCAGATCGCCTTGATCCTTGGAATTCAGCGCGATGACCGCTTCGATCCGGTCGGAAATCTCTCGCGCTTCGTCGGCATACGCCTCGGGCGTGCGGTCCTCGGCCAGATCGGATTTGGTGAGCAAAATCACCGGTGTTGTTTCGGCCTCGAGGGCGAGAGCAACATAGCGTTCAAGCCGCGCAATATTGAAATCGGCGTTGCAGGAGGTCACGATAAAGAGCGTATCGACATTGGCGGCAATCAGCTGCGGGCGCACCTCGGGCCCTGCGGCGCGGCGGGTGAGCAATGAGGCACGGTCCAAAACGCGCGCGATACGTCCGGTTTCATGGGCGAGCACCCAATCGCCGACGGCGACATCGCCGGTGGTCAGCCCCGGCGGAAAATGTAACGCCGCACTGCCCGTGCCGTTGAGGCCCGTGGCCCCCGCGCGTTCGAGATGGGTGATGCGGTAAGGCGTTACATCTCCGTCATCGGTGCCAATTTGATCGGCAAAATACGCGCGCCATCCCAAATCTGCATCGCTGTGCGGGGTTAAACTCATGTGGCGGGCCGAAACTGGCCGCGTGGAGCGGAGCAAGGGAGGGGAATGAAGAGGGCGCGCGCCAAAAGCAGCGGTCAGGCCTTGCGGAGCAGGACATCAATGCAGATCAAAAACATCCCTCCGGAAAGGGCCGCGCAAAGCGGCGTGAGGTGAGAGGCTGGACAACGACCCAAGCGGGGCTCGTTACGGCTGCTTCCTTCCGGATCTGACCGGGTTGGCGAGGCGCTCGCCCGCGCCAACCTCTCAAGGCTGCATATAGGGGCCGCGCGGCGGATTCGCAAGCCTTACGCATAAGTGGCGCGGCGAAGTGGCAATCGCAGCGCGGATAGGCTGCCGTGTTTTTGTGTGCTGCTAAGGCGCGCCAGTGCCGCAGCGGATTTTCCCAAAGGCTCCGTAGCAGGCCAGAACGCGCCCAAACCCGTTAAGAGCATAGTGATTATAGACCAGCCGGTCGCTGACCCTTTGTGTCACATGAGGTTTGACCAGCTCGAAACAGGCCGTCGCCGAGACTTTGCATATATCGGACAGACCTTGCGCCACGGTCTTATTCGCAGGCGCGAAATCGCCCTTCATCACCGCGGCGCGCAGGGCATTGGGCATGTTTGCTGCCAATTGGGTTTGGGCCGGACGCGTTGCGATGGCCACTGCGATGACGATGATGATGGCGGCCAAAAGCAGCCTGATCAAAGGAGAAAAACGCATTCGGATGGTCCTGCCGCCGCGCCGCGCCAAATCGGCGGGGCTTTGAGTTGCAAAGACCTTATTGCAGGGTAAATGTCCATCGGTGCTTAGGGGGAACTTCGCTCATAAAGGGTCTTTGCGCGGGCCTTAGAGCGTCAGGCGCAGGCGGGCAAAACCGTTTTCGAGATCGCCAAGGTCTTCGGGGGAGAATTGTGCGATCTCGTCCAGATGGTCGCGCGCTTGCGGCGATGTGTCGAACAAGAGCGTTGCCCCGCCCGCAGGCGCAAAAGACCAGATTTCCCGATGCTGCAAGTTGTGGAAAAGGCCGGACTGGATATACTCAAGCACGATCTGCCGGCTGGTTTGATCACTGCGAATGACAACCGTGTCGCCCTCGGCCCCTGGAAAATCGCCGCCACCGCCAGCTCGAAACGAATTCGTCGCAATCAGGAATTGGTCGTTGGCGCGCACCGGTGCACCATTGTAGCACAGGTTCAATATGCGCTCTGATCCGGCATTGGCGGTTCTGCCGCGGCCGTCAAAACGGGGCGGCCGGGTGATGTCGATTTGGTATGTGATCCCGTCGATCACGTCGAAATTGTAGCTGGGAAAATCCGGATCCAGCAGCATTTGATCTGGGAGCGACGGGGTGATCGTGTGAAACACGCCTGCCGCGCGTTCGAGCCATCCTGCGAGCTGCGCGCCATTGACCTGCACAGCGCGAAACATATTGGGAAAGACATAGAGATCGGCAAGATTGCCGATGGCCAACGTGCCCGATGGCAGATGTGTGTAGTTTTCCGGCCCGCCACGTCCGCCGGTTTTGAACGGTGCGGCGGCCGAAAGCACCGGCAGCCCTTCCCATTGGGTGCCTTTGGTGAGATGCGTCAGGTGGTGCTTTTGCGCCTCGGTGACCATTTGGACGGAGGCATCGGTGCCCAGCAGCGAAAAATAGCTGTGCACGGGGCGCGTGATCGCACCAACCGGCCGCCGTAGATAGGTCAGGGTTTGGTTATGCGCCTCTTCTGTGCAGGCAAGGATCTCCGTATCCTCTTGGACCAAAGCCTGCTGGTTATGATCCGCGCCGCGCACAGCAGTTGGCAGCAGTTGGCTTTCGTGGCTCTTGACCCGCCAAATGCCGCCTTCGCGCAGAAGGTTCAAATCAATCTGCCCAAGGACATTTCCGCCAAATCCGGGCATGACGGCAGGGGTGCCGCAGATGGTGCCCTTGTTTGGGTTTACATGCTCGCTGCTGGCGTGGTCGGGACCGGGGAATTGTAAATGGCTATGCCCGCAGACCATCGCATCAATCCCCGAAACCGCAGCCAAGGGCAGGGCAGCATGTTCCATATTGAGCCGAAAATCCGCATCCCCGAGGCCCGAGTGGCACAGGGCGATCACAATATCCGCGCCCTCTGCTCGGATTTTGGGCACCAGTTTGCAGGCGGTTTCGACGATGTCATGGGTTTCGACATGGCCCAAAACGTGCCTTCGGTCCCAAATCATCATTTGCGTCGGCAGCACCGAGAATATGCCGATGCGTAGCTGTTCCATACTGCCATCCTCGCACAGGACATCGCGCGTCAAGATGGTGAAGGGCGGCATTAAGGTTTGCTCGAACGTGCGGTGACGTGCGGCTTCGGGGGGCGAGAACACATTGGAGCACAACACCGGAAACCGCGCATCGGCCAGAGCTTTGCGCAGGAAATCGAGGCCGAAATTAAACTCGTGGTTGCCCAAGCCCACGGCGTCATAAGACATCCGGTTCATTGCGGCGATGGCCGGATGCGGAGACGGATCATCCTCGCTGCGCTCGTAGGCGATGTAGTCACCCAAGAGCGAGCCTTGCAAGAAGTCCCCGTTGTCGACGAGGATGCTGTTGTTTGCGTCGCGGCGTTGCTGCCGGACCAGTGTCGCAATACGAGCCAAGCCGCCAGCCGCGGTTGGCCGGTCTGCGAAGTAATCATAGCTGCGCAAGTTGACGTGCACGTCGGATGTTGCAAGCACTCTGAGGGTGGCTTGTGCGGATGTGGCGGGCGCGGATGGATGTGAAGGTCGTTGGGGCAAGTGGAACCTGTTTTGTCTTTGTTTGGAGGCTTGGAGGCGTAGGGCACCCGAAGCACGGGACTGGCTTGCATAATCGGCGTCACATTTACTCGATGAAGAACCTCATAACGCAATGAAATATATAGTCAATCAACTTTAAGGTGTATTTGTAAAAAAAAATCACCCGAATGTGATTTTGACGACGCATTGCGCTATGGCGGCGGGCGAGGCATCAAGTGGTCAGGGCCGGATTGCAAGGCGCAAGCAAAAGGAATGGGCATGAAAATTGCAGAGACAGTAACCTTTGGCGGTGCGGGATTGGACCGTGCGGGCGAGCTGCGCGACGATGCCGAGGGGCTGGCGCAGGCGCTCAAAGCGGATACCAGTCGAACGCTTGTTCTATGGCGCGGCAAGCCGCTGCTCGCGGATCATGGTCAGGGCGGGTTGATGCTATTGCCGATGGACCATCCGATTATGCGTGATGCATCGCAGGCCCGTATCTTGATGGGCCGCGATGTGCAGGGGGCCTATATCTTTGCGGTGGACTTGGCGGACTGGTCTCCTGCGGATGTGGACGAGACGCAGATGGGCAGCTTTCTCGACCGCTCGTTGCAGTCCCATCCCGCCGCGCCGGAGGCGGCATTTACCGAGCTTCGCCTTGCGATGGCCTCGCAACTAACGCCGATGGAAGCGGAGCTGACCGCAGCGGCGGTGGCGAATTTCAACTGGCATCACAGCCATATGTTTTGCTCGAAATGCGGCCAGCCGTCGCAAATGGCCTTGGCCGGATGGCAACGCAATTGCGCCTCTTGCGGGGGCGAACATTATCCGCGCACCGATCCGGTGGTGATCATGTTGATCACCCGCGGCAACTCTGTGCTGATGGGGCGTTCGCACGGATGGCCTGCGGGGATGTATTCTTTGCTCGCGGGGTTTGTGGAGTCGGGCGAGCCGATCGAAGGCGCGGTGCGGCGCGAGGTCTATGAAGAGGCGCGCATCAAGGTGGGCGCGGTGGACTATCTGGCCAGCCAGCCTTGGCCCTTTCCGAACTCCTTGATGTTCGGTTGCCATGGCGAGGCACTTGATACCGATATCGTCATTGACCCCAAAGAGATAGAAGATGCGCGTTGGTTCACCCGCGAGGAGATATTGGCTTCCTTCGCGGGGCAGAATCCCGATTTGTTGCCCGCACGGAAAGGTGCAATTGCACAGTTTATCCTGCGCAACTGGCTTGCGGACAGGCTGGATTAAAGCAACAATACGTCCAAAGAAAAATCGGCAAACCGACGAGAGCAGACCTGATGCAGTTTACCACACACCAAGATATCGAAGCCCCGATTGATCATGTTTTTGCGCAGGTCTCGGATTTCAGCGGCTTTGAGAGATCGGTGCTGCGCCGCGGTGCAGAGGTCAAACGCGTGGTGGACCGGCCGGTGCCAAGCGCCGGTATGGCGTGGGATGCTCGGTTTCCCATGCGCGGCAAGAATCGCGAGATGCATATCGAGTTGGCCGAGTATGACGCGCCCAACCTGATGGCGTTCAAATCGGTGTCGCAAGGTCTCGAAGGTGCGATGCAGGTGGATTTGGTGGCTCTGTCGCGCGGGCGCACACGGTTGAACATCAGCGTCGGATTGACGCCTAAAACCTTATCGGCGCGTTTGTTGGTGCAATCTTTGAAACTGGCGCGCACCAATTTGAACAAGCGGTTCAATCTCAAGGTGGCAGAATATGCCAAAGAGATCGAAGAGCGGTATTCACGTATCGCTTAAACGCGCAGTTTGAGCCAAACTTACTTACATAAATTCGCTCGTTTCGATGTGCGGCGGGGCGCTGAGCGCGCCGGTTTGCCGCGTGAATAATTGTTCTGCGATCAATATCGCCACGGTGCCTGCGAGCAAAAGGGCAACGGTAAGTCCAGCAAGCCAAAGCGGTTTCATTTGCGTCATCCTGTCGGGTGTGTCTCTTTGGTGATACGCACGGCCCGCAGGTTTCCGTCGGGCAAACTCACGAAAACGGCGCCGCAACGCAAAACGCCCCGCAAGCAGCGAGGCGCAGCGTTGATGAAGTGAAAAATGGGCCTAGTTGCTGGGCACTTTCGCGGCGGGGTAGACGCCCAAAAGGGTCATCGAATTGGTGAAGTAGTCCAATTCATCCAGCGCCAGTTGCACATTGCGGTCATCGGGGTGCCCATCGATGTCGGCATAAAACTGCGTCGCGGTGAAGGAGCCGCCGACCATATAGCTTTCGAGTTTGGTCATGTTGATGCCGTTGGTCGCAAACCCGCCCATGGCTTTATATAGCGCGGCGGGGATGTTGCGCACTTCAAAGATAAAGCTGGTTTTCATACCGCCGCTGCCGCGCCGCGACAGGTCGGGCGTGCGCGACATGATCAAGAACCGCGTCGTGTTGTTGGATTGGTCCTCGATATGACGGGCCAGAACGTCGAGGCCGTAAATCTCGCCCGCCAACTCGCTGGCCAAGGCGGCTTTGCGCTTGTCGTCTTGCTGCGAGATGAGCAGCGCCGATCCGGCGGTGTCCGCGCCGGTGATCCGCTCGATCCCGTGCTTGCTCAGAAATTCGCGGCACTGACCCAGCAGCATGGAATGGGATGTGGCCGAGGTCACTTCGTCCAGCGTCGCACCGGGCAGGGCAAGCAAGTTGATATGCACCCGCACATAGGCTTCGTTGATGATATGAAGGCCCGAGGCGGGCAGAAGGTGGTGAATATCGGCGACCCGCCCGAAGGTGGAGTTTTCGACCGGCAGCATGGCAAGTTCGGCCTCGCCCTTGCGCACGGCCTCGATAGCATCCTCAAAGGTGGCACAGGCCATTGGTTCGTGATCCGGCAAGGCCTCACGGCATGCTTGATGCGAATAGGCGCCTGGTTCGCCTTGAAAAGCCACTCGTTTCGTCATTCGTCAATCATTCCCGTCCATAAAATACGCTCAGAGGCGTTTGGTCGCGGAAACTATACCTTGCGTTCGGTAAGGGGAAGCGAATACATACGCGCCCAAAGACACCGATTAAGAACGGGCTGATCCATGTTTGATACAATGACAATGACGAAGGTTTTGGGCGCTGGCTGTGGCGCTTTGCTGGTATTCTTGCTGGGCAACTTTGCTGCAGAGATGCTTTATGAAACGGGCGGCGGTCATGGCGAGGGCGAACACGCCGCGGGCTATGTCATCGAAGTGGCCAGCAACGAAGGCGCCGCGACGGATGCCGAAGAAGGCCCGAGCTTTGCGGAACTGCTCGCCTCGGCCGATGTGGCCAAGGGCGCGAAAGTCTTTGGCAAGTGCAAAGCCTGCCACAAGCTAGAGGACGGCGTGAATGCAACCGGTCCCTCGCTTTATGATGTCGTGAACCGCACCGTATCCACCGAAGAGGGGTTCTCTTACTCCGGCGCTTTGGTGGCCGTGGCCCAGACATGGAGCCCCGAGAACCTCGACCATTTCCTCGAAAACCCCAAAGGCTTCGCACCTGGCACGAAAATGTCCTTCTCGGGTTTGAAAAAGCCTGAAGATCGCGCCAACCTGATTGCCTATCTCGACACGCTCGACAATTAAGCGCAGGCGCTGAAATTATTTGAAAAAGGCCGCATCCACGGGGAGGCGGCCTTTTTTGTGCCTTGAGGGCGCGCTCACGGGCGGCTCACGCATTCTCAACTTGAAACTCCTAGGCCGCCTCCGTTAGCCTTGTGCAAAATGCCGGCCGGAAAAACCGGCTCCGAGGAGGATGTGCATGCGCGATCTCGACACCGTTTTTGACCGCACCCGACGCCGCCAAGCAATGCCCCGCGCGCAGGTTCGCGCGAAAGCCGCCAAACCCGCAAATGCGCAGGGGTTTTGGCAGGTGCTGGCGCTTGGTGCGCTTTGTGCGGCCTTGGCATGGACGGCGGGCATGGCGCGCGGCGAAAGCCATATGCAGGCCCCGACCGGAGACGGTATCATCCGCTCGCACGGCTATTCCTTCTTTGGCGATCTCAAATACCCCGCCGATTTCCCGCATTTCGATTATGTGAACCCCGATGCGCCCAAGGGCGGCGAGATTTCTCTCTCCGCGCCTGGAACCTTTGATTCGATGAACCCCTATAGCCGCAAAGGCCGCGCGGGGCGGTATTCGTGGATGGTTTATGAGAGCCTGCTGGGCGAGATGCCCGCATCCGGCGCCCCCGCCCCCGCCGATGTCTATGGCGAGAGCTACGGACTTTTGGCCGAGCGGCTCGAATATGACGAAGGCAAAACATGGGTGATCTTTTACATGCGGCCCGAGGCGCGGTTTTCGGACGGCACGCCGGTGACGGCGCATGATGTGGTCTTCACCCACAACCTGTTCTTGGAGCAGGGCCTGCCCTCCTATGCGACTGCGGTAAAAAAACGGGTGCTCAGCGCCGAGGCCTTGGATGATCACACGGTGAAATTCACCTTTGCCACCGGTATCTCGCGCCGCTCCTTGATTGATCAGGTCGGCGGAACGCCGGTTTTTGCACGCAAATGGTATGAGCAGACCGGCGCACGGCTGGACGAGCCGCGCCTTGATGCCGCGCCCGGATCGGGGCCCTATGTGATCGAAAGCGCCGAGGTGAACCGGCGCATCGTCTACAAACGCAACCCCGATTATTGGGGCAAAGACCTGCCGATCAACAAGGGGCGGCATAATTTCGACCGTATCCGTATCGAATATTTCGCCGATGACAGCGCAGGCTTTGAGGCCTTCAAAGCGGGCGAATATACCTTCCGCCCCGAGGGCGATTCGAAAAAATGGGCGACGGGCTATGATTTTCCCGCCCGCAACCGCGGCGATGTGATCCTCG
Organism: Paracoccaceae bacterium; assembly: GCA_050633545.1. Taxonomy (GTDB): domain Bacteria; phylum Pseudomonadota; class Alphaproteobacteria; order Rhodobacterales; family Rhodobacteraceae; genus Litorivita. Next base: position 191,720 of record JBOEGS010000002.1, on the reverse strand, counting down.
AAGAGCTGCCCGATGGCACCCCGCCGACCCCCACGGGCATCGTGTTCAACCTTGGCAAAGAGACGCTCAAGGACCGCAATGTGCGCCGCGCCATTGCCTTGGCCTATAATTTCGAATGGACCAACGCATCCTTGCAATACGGGCTGTTCTCGCAGCGCCACAGCTTTACCCAAGGCTCGCCGCTGGAGGCCAAAGGCGCGCCCGAGGGGATGGAGCTTGAGTTGCTCAACTCCCTCGGCGATCTGGTGCCGCAAGAGATGCTCACCGAGCCTGCGCTTCTGGCCCATACGTCCAAGCCCGAACGGCTGACCGACCGGCGCAACCTGCGCGCCGCGATGAAGATGCTCGACGAGGCGGGGTGGAGCGTCGGCGATGATGGCATCCGGCGCAATGCGGCGGGGCAAAAGCTGACCCTTGATTTTCCGATCAACTCGTCGGGCTCGGCCACATTGGAGGCCGTCGTTACGAATTTTGCCCAGAACCTAGAGGCGATGGGCGTGGATATCCGCGTTGAAAAGGTCGACCCGAGCCAATTTACCCTGCGCAACCGCGACCGCGATTACGATCTGATCTTTGACGGCTATTCGGCCTTTTTGGGCACGGGCACCGGATTGATCCAGATGTATGGCACCTCCGAGGTTAAAAACAACGTCTTCAACCCTGCGGGCCTTGCCTCGCCCTTGGTGGATAAATTGATCGACGTGTCGCTCAATGCTACCACCCGCGAAGAGCAGGACGTGGCGCTTATGGCGCTCGACCGTGCCTTGCGGCACGAGTTTTTCATGATCCCCGTGTGGTATAACCCCACCTCTTGGGTCGCCTATTGGAACATGTACGAGCATCCCGCCGAATTGCCGCCCTATGCGACGGGCGTCTTGGATTTCTGGTGGTGGAACGCCGATAAAGCGGCGGCGCTCAAAGCCTCCGGCGCGCTGAGGTAGTCCGCCGCAATGGGAGCCTATATCTTACGGCGATTGCTGCTGATTATCCCGACGTTGGTTGGGATCATGGTCATCAACTTCGCGCTTGTGCAATTCGTCCCTGGCGGTCCGGTCGAGCAGATCATCGCCGAGATGCAAGGCCAAGGCGACGTGTTCGAGGGCTTTGCGGGCGGCGGCAATGACGCGGGCGCTGATATGGGCAGCGCGGGCGGGAATGAAAAATACCTTGGCGCGCGCGGGCTTCCGGCGGAATTTATCGCCGATCTGGAGCGGCAGTTCGGCCTTGATAAACCGCCGCTTGAGCGGTTCATCGGGATGATGTGGAACTATATGCGGCTCGATTTCGGCGAGAGCTATTTTCGCAAGATTTCCGTGGTCGATCTGGTGCTGGAAAAAATGCCGGTCTCGATCACGCTTGGCCTTTGGTCCACCATTATCGCCTATCTGGTGTCGATCCCCTTGGGCATTCGCAAGGCGGTGCATGACGGATCGCGCTTCGATACGTGGACGTCGGGTTTGATCATCGTGGCCTATGCGATCCCCGGTTTCTTGTTTGCGATCCTTCTGATGGTGCTTTTTGCGGGCGGGTCCTATTGGCAAATCTTCCCTCTGCGCGGGCTGACGAGCGAGAATTTCGACCAACTCAGCGCCTTTGGCAAAGCCAAGGATTACCTGTGGCACATCGCCTTGCCCGTCATCGCCTCGACGATTTCGGCCTTTGCGACGCTGACCTTGCTGACCAAAAACAGCTTTCTTGACGAGATCAAAAAGCAATACGTCATGACCGCGCGGGCCAAGGGTTTGACCGCCAGCCGCGTGCTTTACGGCCATGTGTTCCGCAATGCGATGCTCATCGTGATCGCGGGATTTCCGGCGGTGTTCATCGGGGTGTTCTTTGGCGGTAGCCTGTTGATCGAGACGATTTTCTCGCTCGACGGATTGGGCCGTTTGGGCTTCGAGGCTGCCGTGGCGCGCGATTATCCGGTGATGTTCGGCACGCTGTTTATCTTTGGCCTCATTGGTCTTGTCGTCGGCATTCTGTCGGACCTGATGTATGTTCTGGTCGATCCGCGCATCGATTTTGAAAAGCGCGAAGGGTAGGGGGATATGGCTTTGATCACCCTTTCGCCGCTCAATGCCCGCCGTTGGCGCAATTTTTGCCGCAACCGGCGCGCCTATTGGTCGTTGATCTTGTTCAGTATTTTGTTCGGCCTGTCGATGTTCGCCGAGTTTTTGGCCAACGACAAACCCATCGTGGTGAATTATCGCGGTGCCTATTACATGCCGATTTTTAACTTTTACCCCGAAACGGAATTTGGCGGCGATTTCAAAACCGAAGCCATCTACCGCGATCCGGAGGTCAAATGCCTGATCCGGTCCGGCGGGATCGAGGAGTGTTTTGACGACCCCGAAGGCATCTTGGAAGAGATCGACGCGGGCACATATACGGCTGATGGCTTTGACAAAGGCTGGTCGGTCTGGCCGCCCATTCCCTACAGCTATGACACCCCTGTTGACCGCCCCGGTGCGGCGCCCTTGCCGCCCAACGGGCAAAACCTGCTCGGCACGGATGATACCAAACGCGATGTTCTGGCGCGGGTGATCTATGGCTTCCGGCTGTCGGTTCTGTTCACCTTGATCGTCACGGTGATTTCGACCGTTATCGGCATTTTCGCGGGGGCGATGCAGGGGTATTTTGGCGGCTGGGTGGATTTGATCACGCAGCGCGCGATGGAAATCTGGTCCTCTACGCCGCAGATTTACGTGATCATCATCATGTTTTCGATCCTGCCGCGGGGGTTCTGGCTATTGGTGTTTATCACTGTCCTGTTCGGATGGATGTCCTTGGTCGGCGTGGTGCGCGCCGAATTCCTGCGCGCGCGGAACCTCGAATATGTCCGTGCGGCCAAAGCCTTGGGCGTCAGCAACGCGACGATCATGTTCCGCCATATGTTGCCCAATGCGATGGTGGCGACGCTGACCATGCTGCCCTTCATCGTCACGGGCACAATCGCCTTGCTGGCAGGGCTGGATTTTCTGGGCTTCGGGTTGCCGGCGTCTTTGCCGTCTTTGGGCGAATTGACCTTGCAGGCCAAACAGAACCTAGAGGCGCCGTGGCTGGCCTTCACGGCCTTCTTTGCCTTCGCCATCATGCTGTCGCTTCTGGTCTTCATTTTTGAGGGCGTGCGCGATGCCTTTGACCCACGAAAGACCTTTCAATGAGTATTCTAGAGGTCAAAAACCTGACCGTGGGCTTTCGGCAGGACGGCAAGACCCATGCGGCGGTCAAAGGCGTCAGCTTTGCGCTGGATCGCGGGGAAACCGTGGCTCTGGTGGGCGAATCCGGATCGGGCAAATCGGTCACGGCGCTTTCGACCGTGTCCCTGCTGGGCAGTAATGCCGAGGTCAGCGGATCGGTCACCTATGACGGGACCGAGATGATCGGCGCGTCCGAGCGTGATTTGCGCCGTGTGCGCGGCAACGATATCTCCTTCATTTTCCAAGAGCCGATGACCTCGCTCAACCCTTTGCACACGCTTGAAAAGCAATTGGCGGAATCCATTGAATTGCACCAAGGGCTGCGCGGCGAGGCTTTGCGCGCGCGGATCATCGAGTTGCTCTTGCGGGTCGGCATCCGTGATCCCGAAACCCGCCTTGGGGCCTATCCGCACCAATTGTCGGGCGGGCAACGCCAGCGGGTGATGATCGCTATGGCTTTGGCCAACAAACCCGATGTGCTGATCGCCGACGAGCCGACGACGGCACTGGACGTGACCATTCAGGCGCAGATTTTGGAGCTGCTGGCCGAGCTTAAGCGCGAGGAAAACATGGGGCTGTTGTTTATCACCCATGATCTGGGCGTGGTGCGTCGCATTGCCGACCGCGTGTGCGTGATGAAGGACGGCGAGATCGTCGAAGAGGGGCCGACGGCCGAGATTTTCGCCGCGCCAAAACATCCCTATACGCAAAAGCTGCTCGCGGCGCGGGCGGTCGGGCGGCCCGCACCGGTGGCGGATGATGCGCCGCAGGTGGCGAAAACCGAGCACCTCAAAGTCTGGTTCCCGATCCAGAAGGGCTTTTTGAAAAAGACCGTCGGCCATGTCAAAGCCGTCAATGACGCAAGCATCGACGTGCGCGCGGGCGAAACCCTTGGCATCGTGGGCGAAAGCGGCTCGGGCAAGACCACGCTGGCGCTGGCGATTATGCGGCTCATTGCCTCGGAGGGCGCGATCACGTTCGACGGGCGCGATTTGCGCAAAATCCACACCCGCGCCCTGCGCGCTCTGCGCGGCGAGATGCAGATCGTGTTCCAAGACCCGTTCGGCTCGCTCAGCCCGCGCATGACCTGCGAGCAGATCATCGCCGAAGGGCTTGGCGTGCACGGCACATCTGCGGGCAAGGATCGGCGGCAAATGGTGGCCGATGTGATGGTCGAGGTCGGGATGGACCCCGAGATGATGCATCGCTATCCGCATGAGTTTTCGGGCGGGCAGCGCCAAAGGATCGCCATCGCCCGCGCGATGATCTTGCGGCCCAAACTGGTGGTTCTGGACGAGCCGACTTCGGCGCTGGACATGACGGTGCAGGTGCAGATCGTCAATCTTTTGCGCGACCTGCAGGTGAAATACGGTCTGGCCTATCTGTTCATCAGCCATGATTTGCACGTGGTGCGCGCCATGAGCCACAAAATGATCGTGATGCGCCAAGGCGATGTGGTCGAGGCAGGCGATGCAGGTGCGATTTTCGAGGCGCCCAAAACCGAATATACCCGCGCGCTTTTGGCGGCGGCGCTCGATTTGAAGGCCGATGAGGCGGTGACGGGGCAGTAGCGGCGCGTCAAATCGCCGAGCTATGCCCTGCTTTGCTCAGATCGTAGGCATCGATGCTGCGCGCAATCATTCGGGTCAGCGCCCGCGCCTCGGGCGGGATCGCAAGGCGGTCCGGCGTGACATGCAAAAGTCCGTCGTAGCCGCGTGCAATATCGGCAAACCGGCGGCCGACTTCGGCTTGCGACAGGCCGAAATCACGGCGCAACTCCTCGGCGTTGATTTCAAAATCGCACATCAGGGCTTCGATCATCCGCCCGCGCAATTTGTCCTCTGCGCTAAAGCTATGGCCGCGGCTGATGGAAAACCGACCCTCGCGGATTTTGCCGGTATGCGCGCCGGTGGCCGGCGCGTTTTGGGCGAACCCTTGCACAAAGCGCGAGATCGACGAGGCGCCAACGCCAATGAGGGCGGCGGCGGTGTCATCGGTGTAGCCTTGGAAGTTACGGCGCAATGTGCCTGCGCGCGCAGCCTTGGCCAGCCCGTCTTCGGGGCGCGCGAAATGGTCGATCCCGATGGCGTCATAGCCGTCCCATTCAAACAATCGCGCGGCGGTTTCGAACAGGCCCAGCCGCTCTTGCGGGGTCGGTAGCGCATCGGATGGGATCATCTGTTGGCGTTTGGCCATCCACGGCACATGGGCATAGCCATAAAGCGCCACGCGATCCGGCGACAGCGCCAGCAGCTTTTGCACGCTTTGGGTGATCTTTTCATTGGTCTGGTAGGGGAGGCCAAAGAGGATATCGGCATTGAGGCTTTGAATTCCGCGCGCACGGATCATATCGGCGGCGTCGCGGGTGATGTCATAACTTTGCAATCGCCCGATGCTTTGTTGGATGCCCTCGTCGAAATCCTGCACCCCGATAGAGGCGCGGTTCATCCCCGCAGCGGCCAGCGCATCAAGGCGGGCCGCGTCAATCTCGTTGGGGTCGATTTCAACGGAAAACTCGTAGTTTTGCGCGAAGGGCGCGATCTGGGCGATCTTTGTCGCCAGTTCGGTCATCATCTTCGGTTGCAGCAAGGTCGGCGTGCCGCCGCCCCAATGCAGCCGCGACAGGCGCGTGCCCTCGGGCAGGTGCCGTGCCAACATGTCCAACTCGCTCAGCAGGGTCTTGAGATAGGCCTCTACCGGCGCATCGCTTTGCGTGCCTTGGGTGCGGCAGGCGCAAAACCAGCACAGGCGGCGACAGAACGGCACATGGACATAAAGCGAGATTTCGCCGTCTTCGGGCAGCGCCTTGATCCATTGTACATAGGTGTCCGGCCCCACGTCATTGTTGAAATGCGGGGCGGTGGGATAGGAGGTGTAACGCGGCACTTTCGCGTCAAACAGCCCCAGTTGGGTAAGTTGGGTTTGTGTGACCATAGCGGCGGTGATATGGTCATGGATGAAATGACACTTTGATACAGATCAAACGCGCGAAGAGAACATATGCTCAAAGAACAGATCAAATCCTTGGCTCACGATTGTGACAGCTGTCCGATCCGCCATCGTGCGGTCTGTGCGCGCTGCGAAGCCGATGAGCTGGAGCGTCTCGAAGAGATCAAATATTATCGCAGTTTCGAGGCTGGTCAGACGGTGATCTGGTCCGGCGACAAGATGGATTTTGTCGGCTCTGTCGTGTCGGGCATTGCGACCTTGACCCAGACGATGGAGGACGGGCGCACACAGATGGTGGGCCTGTTACTGCCGTCCGATTTTGTCGGTCGTCCCGGGCGCGAGGGATCGGCCTATGATGTCGTGGCGACGACGGATCTGGTTATGTGCTGTTTTCGCAAGAAACCCTTCGAAGAGATGATGGTTTCGACGCCGCATGTGGCGCAGCGGTTGCTTGAAATGACGCTTGATGAATTGGATGCGGCGCGCGAGTGGATGCTTGTTTTGGGCCGTAAAACCGCGCGCGAGAAGATCGCCTCGCTGCTGTCGATTATCGGGCGGCGTGATGCCTCGTTGAACTTGCGCGGAACCACGGGTGCGGTGGTGTTCGACCTGCCGCTGACCCGCGAAGCCATGGCGGATTATCTGGGGCTGACCTTGGAAACGGTGAGCCGCCAGATGTCGGCGCTCAAACGAGACGGGGTGATCACACTCGAGGGCAAACGCCATGTGACGATCCCTGATTTTTCGCGGCTGATGGACGAGGCGGGCGATGACGCCGATGGCGGGATGCTCGCCTAAGGCCTGCCGCTCTGCGGGGCACTCGACACGTTCACTGCAATTGCGCCGCGCAAGGTTATCCTCGCGCGGCGTTTGATTTTGCGGCGCGGCGCAGGTTAATGCGCCATCAGCACCGGCAATTTGGCCTGTTCGAGCATATAGCGCGTTGCGCCGCCCAAGATGGCTTCGCGAAAGCGCGAATGGCCGTATGCCCCCATGACGATCATATCGGCTTCGATGTCGGCGGCGTGGCGGCTGATCACATCGGAAATGCGCGGCAAGGTTTTGGACAAAACGTCGATCTCGCAGCGCACGCCGTGGCGCGACAGATACTGCGAGAGCATCCCGCCGGGATCAGAGCGCGACGGGCCGTGGGTGGGCGGGTCGATCACCACCACATGCACGGCCTCGGCTTGGGTCAGGAAGGGCAAGGCTGCGCGGGCTGCGGCCAAAGCTTCGGAGCTTTCGTTCCAGCCCAAAAGGATGCGTTTGGGCGCGGGGTTTGGCGCCACGTCATTGGGCAGAACCAGAACCGGCACGCCGCCTTCAAACAGCGCGGCCTCGACGACGGGCTCCAATTCGGCGCCGCGATCCTTGCCGTAGGGTTGCGGCAACACCACCAGATCCGAGAACCGCGCCCGCGCCGCCACATGGCGGGCCAGATCGGCCAGTTGCGCCACACCGCTTTCGGCGCTCCAGCGGATTTCGGACGGGCCAAAGACCGCACGCGCCGCCGCTTCGATTGCTTCGGCCTCGTTTTGCGCCCGCGAGATGGTTTCTTGGAGCACAGCGGCGCTGGCCCCTGCATAGTAATAGCCCGTCTGGCTGCGATCCACGCCAAGGCAAAGCGTGTCCACATGCGCATCAAGCCGCGTCGCCAAGGCGATGGCATGCTCGAGGGTCGGTTTGATCAGGGCTTCATCCGTCAAAACGGAAAAGATCGATTTATAGGACATTGGATCCTCCTCAGGATTGGCATTTGTGCCCTCAGGTTAGGCGCAACCGGCAGATGCAGCCTTGATACGGGTCAAACAAGGCCGCCGCTTGTCTTGATGCAGATCAAAGCGGGGGGCTTTGGGACGGGCGAAAAGGCAATCAGTCAAAATCCGCCTACGCGATAGGATTCGAATCGCGTGGGAACCGACGAAGGGACGCAACATGAACAACTATCTCAAGCTGATCGTGCTTGGCTTGATCACGCTTTTTGCGATGATCGCGGCCAATTACGCACGCGATCTGGCCTATATGGTGAACGCACTGACGATTGTGCTGGTCGCCGGCGGCCTATTTTTGTGGACTTTGCGCCGCACGGGCGAGACCCCCGTGCCGGTGGATCAGTCCGTCTATATGGATGATGTGGTGCGCGCGGGCGTGATTGCAACGGCGCTTTGGGGCGTTGTTGGGTTTCTCGCCGGCACGTTCATCGCTTTCCAACTCGCCTTTCCGGCCCTGAACTTCGAATGGGCCCAAGGCTATATGAACTTTGGCAAACTGCGTCCCCTTCACACCTCGGCGGTGATTTTCGCCTTTGGTGGTAACGCTTTGATTTGCACGTCCTTCTATGTGGTGCAGCGGACCTCGGCGGCGCGGCTTTGGGGCGGCAACCTTGGTTGGTTCGTCTTTTGGGGCTACAACTTCTTTATCGTTCTGGCGGCCACGGGCTATATCCTTGGTGCGACCCAGTCGAAAGAATATGCCGAACCCGAATGGTATGTCGATCTGTGGCTGACCATCGTCTGGCTGGCCTATCTGGCTGTGTTCCTCGGCACGATCATCAAACGCAAAGAGCGTCACATCTATGTGGCGAACTGGTTCTATCTGTCCTTCATCATCACCGTGGCGATGTTGCATGTGGTCAATAACCTGAGCATTCCGGTCTCCATCTGGGGGTCCAAATCGGTTCAGGTCTTCTCGGGCGTGCAAGATGCGATGACCCAGTGGTGGTATGGCCACAATGCCGTGGGCTTCTTCCTCACCGCCGGTTTCCTCGGCATGATGTATTACTTCGTGCCCAAACAGGCCGAGCGTCCGGTTTTCTCGTATAAACTGTCGATCATCCACTTCTGGGCCCTGATCTTCTTGTATATCTGGGCCGGTCCGCACCATTTGCATTACACCGCCTTGCCGGATTGGGCCTCGACCCTCGGCATGGTGTTCTCGATCATTTTGTGGATGCCCAGCTGGGGCGGCATGATCAACGGTCTGATGACGCTTTCGGGCGCATGGGACAAGTTGCGCACCGATCCGGTAATCCGGATGATGGTGATTTCGATCGGCTTTTACGGCATGTCCACCTTCGAGGGTCCGATGATGTCGATCCGCGCTGTGAACTCGCTGAGCCACTACACCGACTGGACCATTGGTCACGTGCACTCCGGTGCGCTTGGTTGGAACGGTATGATTACCTTTGGCGCGCTCTATTTCCTCGTGCCCAAACTGTGGCACCGCGAGCGCCTGTATTCGCTTAGCCTTGTGAGCTGGCACTTCTGGCTCGCGACCATCGGCATCATCCTTTACGCGGCCTCCATGTGGGTGACCGGTATTATGGAAGGCCTGATGTGGCGCGAAGTGGATGCCAACGGTTTCTTGGTCAACAGCTTTGCCGACACCGTGGCCGCCAAGCTTCCGATGTATGTGGTGCGTGGAACAGGTGGTGTGCTCTACATCGCTGGTGCTCTCATCATGTGTTACAACCTGCTCATGACTGTGCGTCGCACACCGGCTGTCGAAGCCGCTGCGCATGACGCAGTCCCGGCCGAATAAGGAGGGCCGGAACAATGGCTATTCTCGATAAACACGCCGTTCTGGAAAAGAACGTCACCTTGCTCTCGGTCTTTGCCTTTCTGGTGGTGACCATCGGGGGGGTGGTAGAAATCGCGCCGCTCTTCTGGCTCGAAAACACCATCGAGGATGTAGAGGGCATGCGCCCCTACACCCCGCTGGAGCTGGCTGGGCGCGACGTCTATATCCGTGAGGGTTGCTACGTCTGCCACAGCCAGATGATCCGCCCGATGCGCGACGAAGTGGAACGCTATGGTCACTACTCTTTGGCCGCAGAAAGCCAGTATGACCACCCGTTCCAATGGGGCTCCAAACGCACGGGGCCGGACCTTGCGCGTGTGGGCGGGCGCTATTCGGATGAATGGCATCTCGATCACCTGACCGATCCGCAATCTGTGGTGCCTGAATCCGTCATGCCGAAATACGGCTTCTTGAGCAATCGCAGCCTTGAGGGCAAATATATCGAAGACAACATGAAGGTGCATTCGGTTGTCGGCGTGCCCTACACCGAAGAAATGCTCGGGAACGCACAGGGCGATTTCCTCGCCCAAGCCGATCCGGACAGCGATTACGACGGGTTGATCGAACGCTATGGCGACAAGGTGCAGGTGCGCAATTTCGACGGCCAAGAGGGCGTAACGGAAATGGATGCGCTGATCGCCTATCTGCAAATGCTCGGGACTTTGGTTGATTTCTCGACCTTCACCCCCGACGCCAGCCGCTAGGAGGAGCGATTATGGAAACCTATTCCCTTTTGCGCGAATTCGCCGACAGCTGGATGCTGATGGTGCTCTTCGCCTTCTTTATCGGTGTGATCCTCTTCGTCTTCCGCCCCGGCTCAAGCAAGATTGATCGCGACATCGCCGAGATCCCGTTCCGGCATGAAGACAAACCCGCGCCCGATGCGCGCGGCAATGCCAAGGAGGCCTGAAACCATGGCTAAAAAACCTGACAATAAGCAAGATGTCGGCACAACCGGCCATTCTTGGGACGGGATTGAAGAGTTCAACAATCCGCTGCCGCGCTGGTGGCTATGGACCTTCTACTTGTGCATCATCTGGGGCATTGGCTACGTCATTGCCTATCCGGCGTGGCCCTTGATCAATGGCGCGACGGCGGGTGTTCTGGGCTATTCGACCCGCGCCGAAGTGGCCGCCGATATCGCCGCCGTGGACGCGCAGAACGAGGCCATCAATGCCAGGCTGGCCAGCACCGAGTTGACGGAAATCTCCGCCGATCCCGCGCTGAACGGCTATGCGCAATCGGCGGGTGCGGCCGTGTTCAAAACATGGTGCGCCCAGTGCCACGGTTCCGGTGCTGCCGGTGCCAAAGGCTATCCGAACCTGCTCGACAACGACTGGCTTTGGGGTGGGGATATCGAAGAAATCCACACCACGATCGCACATGGCATCCGCAACGAGACCGATGACGACGCCCGCTACAGCGAGATGCCCGCCTTTGGCGAGATGCTGGAGCGCGAAGAGATCGATCAGGTTGTGAACTATGTGCTGTCCTTGTCGGGCGCTGCGCCTGATGCCGCCATGGTCGAGGCCGGAGCGGTGGTCTTTGAGGACAATTGCGCGGCGTGCCACATGGAAGACGGCACCGGCGACCGGACCCAAGGCGCCCCCAATCTGGCCGATGCGATCTGGCTCTATGGCGGTGATTTCGACACCGTCAAAGAGACCGTGACCTATTCGCGCTTTGGCGTGATGCCCGATTGGAACTCCCGCCTCACCGAGGCGCAGGTTCGCGCTGTGGCCACCTATGTCCACAGCCTCGGCGGCGGCGAATAAGCCCCGCTGATACGAGATACCTGCGCGCTTTCGGGCGCGGGGGTTGGCACCGACCCTCCGTCCTGTTCGCGCGTTTCCTGGAGGGCCGGTGTCCTTAATCAAACAGCCCCGCTATTTTTGGCGGGGCTGTTTTGCGTTTGGGGCTATTTGCACTTGATCTCGCCAGAGGCTTTGCGCGGCGGATTTTGCGGGGCGCTATAGGGTTGGCGCGCCGCAACGCGCAGCATATCGACATAGATATGGAGCATCATTTCGGCCCGCGCCCGAGCCGGCGCTCATAGGCTTGCGGCATTTCCATCGTGGAAGGATAGGGCGGCAAGGTGGCCCAGCTTGATTGCGGCGGATCAAGGCTCATGCGGTCGGCTTGCGGGTAGCTGTGTAAGTTGTGATGTTTCATTTTCGTCGCTCCTATGCTGTGATGCCTATGAAAATCACATATGTTGTGACAATCTCAAAGCCACAGATGATTTTGAATTGTAAGTGGAGCTTACACATGAACTGGCGCGATATTCCGCCTCTTTCGGCCTTGCGGGCCTTTTGCGCCTTTTCCCAAGAGGGCACGATGAGCGCGGCGGGGGCGGCGCTAAACGTCAGCCATGCCGCGATCAGCCAGCAATTGCGCGGGCTGGAGGAGCATCTGGGCGTGGCCTTGCTGGACCGCAGCGGCGCACGCCCTGTCATGACCGAGGCGGGCCAGCGTTTGGCCGATGCGCTGGAGGCGGGGTTCGGCACGATCCACCGCGAGATCGAGGCGATGACGGGCCGCGATGCGGACCGGCCCTTGCAAATCTCCACCACTCCGGCCTTTGCATCGGGCTGGCTTTTACCGCGTCTGGCGGGGTTTCGCGCAGCCCATCCCGACGTCAGTTTGATGATCGACCCGACATCGGCTCTGCGCACCCTCGCACCGGGGGGCGTGGATGCGGCGGTGCGTTTTGGCGCGGGCCACTGGACGGGGCTGGAGGCCGAGCTTCTGGTCTCTTCGCCGATTGCGGTCGTCGCCGCGCCCGAACTTGTCGGAGATGCGGTGATCTCTTCGCCCGCCGATCTGCGCCCTTTTCACTGGCTTCAGGAGCTGGGCACCGGCGAGGCGCAGCAATGGCTCCACCGTCACGGCGCGCCCGAAGGGTTTGGCAAGGGCGTCACCACTTTGCCTGGCAATCTGTTGCTCGAAGCGGCGCGGCAAGGCCAAGGGGTGGCGATCATCGCCAAGGCCTTTGTCGAGGCCGATCTGGAGGCGGGGCGGTTGCGGCTGTTGTTCGAGGATGAGCGCCATAAGGGCTATCATCTTGTCACCCGCCGCGGGGTGCAGCGCCCCGCCCTGCGCGCCTTCACGCGCTGGCTGCGCAAAGAGGTTGACGCAGGGCACGGGGCGCGCGATCCGGCCCGCGCAGGCAGGGCGCAAAAAGATGCGCCCAGAAGTTAGATTTTGATGCAGATCAAAGCTGGCGCGGCGCGAGCCTGTGACAAGGACAATGAGAAATACATATCCGGAGTTTCGCACGTGTCCGATTCTGATGCCCCAAAACTATACGCGGCCCGCGAGCCGATTTTCCCGCGCCGCGTTTCGGGGGTTTTTCGCAACCTGAAATGGGCGATCATGATCGTCACCTTGGGCATCTATTACATCACGCCTTGGCTGCGCTGGGATCGCGGGCCTGAATTGCCCGATCAGGCGGTCTTGGTCGATCTGGCCAGCCGCCGGTTTTTCTTCATGTGGATCGAGATCTGGCCGCATGAGTTCTATTTCATCGCGGGGCTTTTGGTCATGGCGGGGCTGGGGCTGTTCTTGTTCACTTCGGCCTTGGGCCGTGTGTGGTGCGGCTATGCCTGTCCGCAAACCGTCTGGACCGATCTGTTTATTCTGGTCGAGCGGTGGATCGAAGGGGATCGCAACGCGCGGCTGCGTTTGCACCGCCAGAAAAAGCTCGATTTTCGCAAAGCCCGCTTGCGGGTGACGAAATGGACGACATGGCTGTTGATCTCGATCGCGACGGGCGGGGCTTGGGTGTTCTACTTCACCGATGCGCCGACGCTTTTGGTCAATCTGGTCACCGGAAATGCCCATCCCGTCGCTTATACGACTATCGCGATCTTGACGCTGACGACCTTTATCTTTGGCGGTTTCGCGCGCGAGCAAATCTGTATCTATGCCTGCCCGTGGCCGCGCATTCAGGCCGCGATGATGGATGAGGACACTTTGGTCGTCGGTTACCGCGAGTGGCGCGGCGAGCCGCGCGGCAAGCACCGCAAGGCCGAGGGCGCGGACCAGTTGGGCGATTGCATCGATTGCATGGCCTGCGTCAACGTTTGCCCCGTGGGGATCGACATCCGCGACGGGCAGCAACTCGAATGTATCACCTGCGCGCTGTGCATTGATGCCTGTGACGATATGATGGACAAGATCGGCAAACCGCGCGGTTTGATCGACTATATGGCCCTGACCGACGAGGCGCGCGAGCGTGCCGGTATGGAGCCGAAATCGGTTTGGAAACACGTGTTTCGCCCGCGCACCATCATGTATACCGTGCTTTGGGCTTTGGTCGGTTTTGCGCTTTTGTTCGCTCTGTTCATTCGGGCGGATATTGATTTGACGGTGGCGCCGGTGCGCAACCCGACCTTTATCACCATGTCGGACGGCACGATCCGCAACACCTATGAGGTGCGGCTGCGCAACAAACATGGCGAGACGCGGCCGTTCCGCGTGACCGTCAAGGGCGATCCATCCTTGCGCGTGGCCGTCGAGGGCAGCCCCTACGAGGTGGTCGATGTGCCCGCAGATAGCACGAAACTGGCGCGGATTTATGTTATGGCACCCAAAGGTTCGGCCCCCGCCGAGGCAGAGCGCACCGCGTTCCGCTTTTGGGTCGAAGACACGGCGAGCGGCGAGCGCGCCTATAAAGACAGCGTATTTAACGGAAGGGCGAATTGATGCAGATGGCAAAAGAGCCGCGTAAGATCACCGGATGGCATGTGTTTGCGATCTTTGCTTTGGCCTTCGGGGTGATCATCGGCGTCAACCTCGTGCTGGCCTTTAGCGCGGTCAAAACCTTTCCCGGGCTGGAGGTGAAAAACTCCTATGTCGCCAGTCAGGAGTTCGATCTGCGCAAGGCCGCGCAAGAGGCTTTGGGCTGGAAGGTGCGCGCCGATCACCGCGACGGCCAAGTGGTTTTGTCGATCACCGATGAGACCGGTGCGCCGGTGATTGTCGGGGATTTGCACGCCGTTGTCGGGCGCGCGACCCATGTGCGCGAGGATGTCGAGCCGCAGTTCGCCTTTGATGGCACCGCCTATGTGGCGCCGCTCGAACTGGGCGCGGGCAATTGGAATATCCGCATGACCGCGCTTGGCAGTGACGGCACCGAATTCTCCCAACGCGTGATCTTGCATGTGAAACGATAGGCCGCCCGAAGCGGCCCCCAAACCGGACCCCTCCATCATGTCGTCAATGAGCACCATGACCCCTTCGATGTCGGCCTGCCCTGCGTGCTCGGCCGCCCCCGCCGCCGAGGCTTTGGCCAATCGCGCGGCGATCAAGGATGCGCAAATCGCGCTCAGCTTGCCGCAAATCCATTGCTCGGCCTGTATCGCGGGGGTGGAGCGGGTCTTGTCAGCGCAAGAGGGCGTCGAGGATGCGCGGGTCAACCTGACGCTCAAACGCGCGATGGTGCGCGCCGCGCCCGAGGTGACCGCGCAGCATCTGGTCGAGGCGCTGGAGGCGGCGGGCTATGTCGCGCACCAGCTTGACGCGGGCACCATCGCGGCGACGCAGACCGACCGCGCGGGGCGCGATTTGTTGATGCGTCTGGCGGTGGCGGGGTTTGCCTCGATGAATGTGATGCTCTTGTCGGTGGCGGTCTGGTCCGGCGCGGCGGATGCCACGCGCGATCTGTTCCACTGGATCTCGGCGGCGATCACCTTGCCGACCATCGCCTTTTCCGCACAGCCCTTCTTTCGCAGCGCCTTTGCCGCCCTTGCGGGCAAGCGGCTCAACATGGATGTGCCGATCTCCTTGGCGATCCTTCTGGCCGTGGCGACATCGCTTTGGGAGACGACCTTGTCGGGCGAGCATGCCTATTTCGATGCGGCTTTGACCTTGACGTTTTTCTTGCTGGCGGGGCGCTATCTGGATCACCGCACCCGCGCCGTGGCGCGCTCTGCGGCCGAGGAACTGGCCGCGCTGGAGGTGCCGCACGCGCTGCGTCTGCAGGCCCTCGGCGGGGCCGAGGAAGAGGTCCGCGTCAGCGCGCTGCGCGCCGGTGATCTGGTCCTCGTACGGCCCGGCGGGCGGATGCCTGTGGACGGGGTGGTCGTGCATGGCACATCCGAGATCGACCGCTCGCTTTTGACCGGTGAAACATTGCCGGTCTTCGCGGGCGAGAGGCAGGCGGTTTCAGCGGGCGAAATCAACCTGACCGGCCCGCTGGTGCTGCGCGCGACGGCGGTGGGGGCGGATAGCTCCTTGCACCAGATGGCTGATCTGGTGGCCATCGCCGAAAGCGGGCGCTCGCGCTATACCTCGCTGGCCGATAGCGCCGCCAAGCTCTATGCGCCCGGTGTTCATATCCTGTCTGCCTTGAGTTTTCTGGGCTGGTGGGCCTATTCGGGCGATCTGCGCATGGCGCTCAATATTGCTGCGGCGGTGCTGATCATCACCTGCCCTTGCGCCTTGGGATTGGCGGTGCCTGCGGTGACGACGGCGGCCTCGGGACGCCTGTTTCGCAAGGGGATGTTGATCAAGGATGCCACGGCGCTGGAGCGGTTGGCGCAGGTCGATACGGTGGTCTTTGACAAGACCGGAACCCTGACGGCGGGCACGCCGGTTTTGACCAATCTGGCGCAGGTCGAGGTGCAGGGCGCGCAGGTGGCTTTGGCCTTGGCGCTCGGTTCTTCGCATCCTTTGTCGCAGGCCTTGGTGCAGGCGGCGCAGGGGGCTTTGATTGCGCCTGCGCGGGTCGAGGATATCCGCGAAATTCCGGGCTATGGGACCGAAGGCATCTGGCAGGGGCGCGCCGTGCGTTTTGGCCGCGCGGCATGGGCGGCGCAAGTCAGCGGGGGCGATGCGCGCGGCTTGGCGGGAACGGCGGCGTGGCTCGGGATCGAGGGCGGGGGGCTGCATGGATTTGCCTTTGAGGACAGCCTGCGCGCGGGGGCCGAAGAGGCGGTGGCGCAGTTGATGGCGGGGGGGCGCGCGGTCTATCTGATCTCGGGCGATGCCCCCCATGCGGTCGAGGCTTTGGCGCAAAAACTGGGCATCACGCATTGGATGGCCGAGGCGCTTCCGGCGGATAAAGTGAACCGTATCAATGATTTGACCGCCGAGGGGCGGCGTGTTTTGATGGTTGGCGACGGGCTGAACGATACGGCGGCTCTGGCCGGAGCGCATGTGTCGATCTCGCCCGCTTCGGCGCTGGATGCGGCGCGGGTGGCCTCTGATATCGTGCTGCTCGGCGGGGATATGTCGCCGATCCCCGAGGCCTTGGATGTGGCCCGTTCGGCGACGGCGCGGATCAAGGAAAACTTCCGTATTGCAACGCTTTACAACGTCATCGCCGTGCCTGTGGCGATCATCGGATTGGCCACGCCGCTGATTGCGGCGCTGGCCATGTCGCTCAGTTCTATCACCGTCTCGCTCAATGCGCTGCGGTTGGCGCGGGGGGCGCGAAAATGAGTATTCTGGCCTATCTTATTCCGATTTCTCTGGTGCTCGGCGGGGTGGGGCTTTTGGCCTTTGTCTATACCGTGCGCAGCAATCAATATGACGATCCCGACGGCGATGCGCAGCGGATTTTGAGCGACGAATGGGACGATCATCCGCGCCCCTGAGCGCCGTGATCCGTGCCTGTCACCGCCCCCGAAAACCCGCAAAAACCGGCGTCGGTATCACGTCGGTATTTTGTCGGTATTGCGTCGGTGCGATTTTTTGCGAGGGGTTTGCGGCTATTTTGGCGCGCCGCCGCGATGGGGCGCCGAGAATCGTCCAGTAGCACAGGTTAGCACAGGTTAGCGCAGAGCAGGGCAGGGCGGGGCAGCGCCCGCGCGGGGCGAGATTGTTTTGAGTGCGGTCCGCGACACGGCGCCGGTCAGCGGGGCCGGTAATCTTACTAGCTGGCCGGTCCGATCATGAAACAGGTGACCTTGCGCGCGGCCAGACGGCGACAGGCCAGATCGGCGGTCTCGCGGCTCATGCCCATGAAATTGGCATCAAATCCCGAGCGGCGTTTGACCACTTTGCGCAATGTGCCGTCCAGCGTGCTCATCTCGTTCAGCGCGGTGGTCAACAGGACGCGTTCGGCCTTGTAGCGGCTGGGATAGCTGCCGACATTGATGCCCCAATGACGCCCGCCCGAGGTCGACACGCGGGTGACCACTTCTGGTTCGGGGCGGCGCTGCGGCGCGACGCTGGCGAGGACCACATCCTTGGGCCGCGCGGCGGGTTTGAGGCTGCGCGCGGGGGCGGCGGCGGGGGCTGGCGCGGTATCGGCGGGGGTCTCCAATGCGGCGACCAAAGCGGCCTGCAC
The DNA here is from genome assembly GCA_050633545.1 of Paracoccaceae bacterium. Lineage (GTDB taxonomy): Bacteria > Pseudomonadota > Alphaproteobacteria > Rhodobacterales > Rhodobacteraceae > Litorivita. The sequence continues at coordinate 173,696 of JBOEGS010000002.1, read as the reverse complement.
CGCCGGTTTCGGCGTGGCGTTGGCTTCGGTGAGCGCTTCGAGAATATCGCCCTTCATCGCCACCACGACAGGGGCCGGAGCGGGCGCCGCGCCGGGACGGGCCTGCGGGCGCAGGCTTTTCTTGACGGCGGTCATGATGCGGATGGTTTTGCCCGCCTTGCCGTCCGACGTGCTGCGCCCTGCGACGATGATCGGCTCGCTTTTGCCGACGCTCGGCTTTTTCGGTTTGCGCAGGGGGGCGCGGCTGGGTGCGCGGCGGAAACCGAGGTCGAGGAGTTCGGCGACCTTGGCATTGCGCGACGCGGTGGAGCGCCCGCCGAAGACCGTGGCGATCACCCGCTCGTTGCCGCGTTCGGCAGAGGCGACAAGGTTGAACCCCGCCGCGCGGGTATAGCCGGTTTTGATCCCGTCCGCTCCGCGATAGGAGGCCAGAAGGCGGCTGTTGGTATGGCTAACGGTGCGCACGCCCGCATCGGCGGTTTTGCGCGAGAAGAGGTTGTAATACTGCGGGTAGTCATAGATCACATGCCGCCCGAGGATCGACATATCGCGGGCGGTGGACAAATGGCCGCTTTCGGTCAGGCCATGGGCGTTTTTGAAGGTGGTGCGCGTCATGCCGAGCGCTTTGGCCGTGCGGTTCATGCGGCGGGCAAAGGCGGCTTCGGAGCCTTCGATCGCCTCGCCGATCGCGGTGGCGGCGTCATTGGCCGATTTCACCGCAGCGGCGCGCACGAGGTAGCGCAGTTTGATCTTCTGCCCCGCCTTGAGGCCAAGTTTGGAGGGTGGCTCGCTGGCGGCATGTTTGGAAATGCGCACCATCGTATCCATCGAAATCTCGCCCGCCTCGACCGCTTGGAAGGCGATGTAGAGGGTCATCATTTTGGTCAAAGATGCAGGGTGCAGCCGCGTGTCGGCATTGCGCGAATGCAGCACCTCTCCGGTGCGCGCATCCACCACATAGGCCGCATAGGGCGCGGCCATCGCGCTGAGCGGCACGACGAGGATCATCCAAAATAATGCAAGAATATACAGCCCTTTACGGGCCGGCTGCCTATGCCGAACCTTCACGGTCTTCACCTTTTTTCTGCCTCGTGCCGCCGGTTATCCGACTGGCTTATTGATTTGCGACGAGGCTAACACGGGTGCGATTCTCGCGAAAGGATTGATTTACCATGCTGCATTGAAAGATTGCGGCGCTTTTTGGCATATATTGGGGCAATGGCGGGGCGGACCACTAGATCGGCAATTGTGGCGGGAATGTGGCGGCGCGGGGCGACGATTTTTCGCCAACCGTTGCCAAAAGGTCAGCCGATCGTGCGCACCAATTGGGCAATGGCGCTTAGATCGGGAATTTCGTGGTAACGCGGCGCACCCAGCGGCGGTTCGGCATGTTCGATTTCCCAGCTCAGCCCGTGCGGGACAAAGACGCCCCAACCGCCCGCATCGACCACGGGGCGCACATCGGATTTCATCGAATTTCCCACCATCATGGCGCGCTCGGCCCCCTCGCCGTGTCGGGCGAAAATCTCGGTGTAGACGGCGGGGGTTTTATGGGACACGATCTCGACCCCGTCGAACAGATCGCCCAATCCCGATTGCGCCAGCTTGCGCTCTTGGTCGAGAAGATCACCCTTTGTTATCAACAAGATGCGGTGGCTCCCTGCGATCTCTTCGACCGCTTGGCGCGCATGGGGGAGCAATTCGATCGGATGGGCGAGCATCTCTTGTCCGGCGGCGATGATCTGCGAGATGACAGAGGCGGGCACGCGCGATTGCGTGACCTCGATGGCGGTTTCGATCATCGACAGAACAAAGCCCTTGATGCCGAATCCGTAACGGCCGAGGTTGCGTTTTTCGGCCTCCAACAGCCGCGCCATGAGGTGCTCTTGCTCCGCATAATCGGCGAGTAGTTCGGCGAAACGGGCGTGGGTAAGATGAAAGAAACGCTCGTTGTGCCACAGCGTGTCATCGGCGTCGAAACCGACTGTTGTGAGGATTTTCGCCATTTCTGTGCCTTCGCCCCTCTTTTCAGTGCCGCCCTTAAGGTTATATACAGCCCCAAGATGCCAATCACACCCCGCCGCAAGAGAATTTGTAACCACATGTCCTTTGCCATGACCGATGATCCAATGCCTGATGCCGCGCCGCATGCGCTGCGTTCTGCGATGGCCTTTGACATGTCCTCGCGGGCCGTGCCTTTGCGCATGTCCGATGATGATGCGAATGACGACGATGGCGATGTCTCCCTCGCGCTCAAGACCCGTCCCAAAACCAAACGCCCGCCGCTCTATAAGGTGATGCTTTTGAACGACGATTACACGCCGATGGAATTCGTCGTGGCGGTGCTCGAACGGTTCTTCTCGATGAACCACGCGCAGGCGTTTGAAATCATGCTCACGGTGCATAAAAAGGGCCTCGCGGTGGTCGGCGTGTTCAGCCACGAGATCGCCGAAACCAAGGTCATGCAGGTGATGGATTTCGCCCAGCAGCACCAGCATCCGTTGCAATGCACGATGGAAAAAGAATGAGCGCTTTGCGCCTGATGCGGGACGTCATCTGATGGCAGGATCACGGCTTGAGGCCGCTTTGGCGGCAGGTCTATCCGTGGCCGAAGGGGCGCGGATCGCGGTCTTTGCCCCGCGCAGCGACAGTGATCTGTCGGCCTTCGCGGCGGATCAATGCCATATCATCACCGGTTTTCGCCCCGACCGCGATCATTTCGCCGCCCAAGGCTATGCGTGCAACACCGCGCCCGAGGGCCGTTATGGCGCGGCTTTGGTGATCTTGCCGCGGGCCAAGGCGTTGGCGCGCGGATTGGTGGCCTTGGCCGAAAGCGTCACCGACGGGCCGCTTGTTATCGACGGGGCCAAAACCGACGGGATCGAATCCGTTCTCAAGGAGGCGCGCAAACGCGGGGCCATCTCGGGGCAGATTTCCAAAGCCCATGGCAAGCTGTTCTGGCTCTTGCCGCAGGCGCAGGCGGATGGTGACACAGATGCGCAAAGCGCGCGGTTTGCCGATTGGGCGCTGCCCGATAGCCAGATCATCGAAGGCGGCTATCACACCGCGCCGGGCGTATTTTCTGCCGATGCGATTGATCCGGCCTCCAGACTTCTGGCAGGCGCCCTGCCCGACAAGCTTGGCGCGCATATCGCCGATCTGGGCGCGGGTTGGGGCTATCTGTCGGCGCAGGTTCTGTCGCGCGACAGCGTCAAAACCGTGCATCTGGTCGAGGCGGACCATGCGGCATTGGACTGTGCGCAGCGCAATGTGACCGACGCGCGCGCGCAATTTCATTGGGCCGATGCCACCCAATGGACCCCGCCCAAAGACGCCTCTGCGCCGCGGATCGATACGGTGGTGATGAACCCGCCCTTCCACAGCGGACGGCGCGCCGAGCCGGAGCTTGGCCGTGCCTTCATCGCGCAGGCGGCGCGCATCCTCGCGCAGTCCGGACATCTGTGGATGGTGGCAAACCGGCATTTGCCCTATGAAGAGGCGCTGAACGCCGGTTTTGCGCATGTCGAGGAAGTCGCGGGCGACAACCGCTTCAAGGTGCTGCATGCGCAGCGGCCCAAAGCGCGCTCTCGCACCTAGGCGCGTGATCGCGTAGCCTCGCCAAAACGGAATCACCCACGCACCCACCTCGCACTCTTTCAAGGGACGGCTGTCATGTCTTTTTCCATCGCGGGTAAAACCGCCATTGTCACCGGCGCGGCCAACGGGATCGGCCTTGCCATCGGGCGCCATTTCGCGGATCGCGGCGCCAATGTGGTCTTTGCCGATATGGACGAGGCGCGGCTTCTGGACGAGCTTGGCTCCAATGAAGAGGGTAATAATACCCGTTATTTTGCAGGCGATTTGCGTGAAAAGCTGACGATTGCCAATCTTTTGTCGGCAACCATCGATGCCTTCGACAAGGTCGATATTCTGGTGAACGGCGCGCGGCAGATCACCTCGGCCGATCCGCTGGACCCCGATACCGATGGTGTCGAATTGATGCTGAACCAGAACTTCATGTCCTCGCTGCGCCTGTCGCAACTGGTCGCCAAACGGATGATGAAGCAATCGAAAAACGGCGAGGGTCCGGCCGGATCGATCGTCAACCTGTCGTCGATTGCGGCGCGCACGGCGCATCCCGAATTGATGGCCTATTCGATCTCGACCGCCGCTTTGGACCAGATGACGCGCAGCCTTGCCGTGGCCTTGGCCCCGCACCGCATCCGCGTCAATGCCGTGGCTTTCGGATCGGTCATGTCGGCCAGCTTGCAAGAGACCCTGCGCGATCACGCCGATTACCGCGAAGACATCGAATGCCACACGCCGCTGGCGCGGATTGCCGCGCCGTCGGAATTGGCCGAGGCGGTGCAATATCTGGCCTGTGACGCGTCGAGCTTCATGACGGGGCAGGTGATGACCGTGGACGGCGGGCGCACCTTGCTCGATGCTGTCTCTGCGCCCGCGCATTAACCCATATCTGAAAGGCGCTGCCGATGACCGATGCCCCGTTGTTTACTCCCGAAATGAGCGATGAAAAAGCGCGCGCCTCGGCGTGGTTTCGCGCCCTGCGCGACGAGATTGTCGCCGCTTTCGAGGCGCTTGAGGACAGCCAGACGCAGGGGCCCACGGCGGGCCTGCCTGCGGGCCGCTTCGAGGTCAGCGAAACGCGCCGCGCCTCGGAGGACGGATCGGACGCGGGCGGGGGCCTGATGTCGGTGATGCGCGGCGGGCGGGTGTTCGAAAAGGTCGGGGTGAATATTTCGACCGTCTACGGCACATTGGCCCCGCGGGCACAGGCGGCGATGGCGGCGCGCAAGGGCATCGAGGGCATGGCCGAAGACCCGCGGTTCTGGGCCTCGGGGATCAGCCTTGTCGCCCATATGCAAAACCCCCACGCCCCCGCCGTGCATATGAACACGCGCATGTTCTGGACGCCTCATGCGTGGTGGTTCGGCGGCGGGTCGGATTTGAACCCCTGCATCGAATATGATGAGGACACGACGCATTTCCACGCGGTGCAAAAAGAGCATCTCGATCCGCATGACGCGGCGCATTATCCGCGCCTGAAGGCATGGGCGGACGAGTATTTCTACATCCCGCACCGAAACCGCGCGCGCGGCGTCGGGGGAATTTTCCTCGACGATCACAATTCGGGCGATTGGGAGGGCGATTTCGCCCTGATCCAAGACATCGGCCGCGCGTTTTTGCCCGCCTTCGTGCCGCTCACCCAAAAGCGCCGCGACCAGCCGTGGAGCGAGGCCGACAAGGACGCGCAGCTCGTGCACCGCGGGCTTTATGCGGAATATAACCTCGTCTACGACCGCGGCACGAAATTCGGGCTGGAAACCGGCCATGACGCCAATGCGGTGCTGATGAGCCTGCCGCCCATGGCCAAGTGGGTTTGAGAGAATAGCCGTGAACAGCCCCGCCAGATCCGGCGGGGCTTGGTGTTTTTAGGGCCTAGAAAATCTCGATGCTCGAGGTGATGTCGGCGACCAGTTGGTCCCAAAAAACGATCGTCAGATTCTCCGACAGGGTCAGATGCACATTGGCGTCGACCTGCGCTGCATTGCTGCTGTCAAAGGCGCCGCCGCCCCACAGGGCGTCGTCAAGACGCAAGCGGTCTTCGGCGGTGAAGTCGGTGACCTCGTCCCAACCGCGCGCCCGCGCGCCGCTGTTGGAAAAGACAAAGACATCAACACCCGCGCCGCCGGTCAGGGTATCATTGCCCCCGCCCGCGCGCATCCAGTCGTTGCCATTGCCGCCATCCACGCGATCGCCGCCATGTTGCCCGTGTTGGTCATCGTCGTTGAAATAGTCGTTGCCGTCGCCCATCTCGACCACATCGCGCCCGTTGCCGCCCCAGATGCGGTCGGAACCTGCGCCGCCATAGATGGTGTCATATTGCGTGCCGCCAAACAGGCGGTCGTCGCCGTCGCCGCCAAAGATCAGATCCGCGCCGTCATAGGCTTTGACCAGATCACCGCCCGCGCCGCCGTCGACCGTATCGTTTCCATTGCCCGCGTTGATGAAATCATCACCCTCGCCCGCATCAATCAGGTCGTTTCCATTGTCCGCGATGATCGAATCGTTGTCGCCCTCGCCATAGATCGTGTCATGTCCGACCCCGCCGTCGAGCGTGTCGTTGCCGCTCCCGCCATAGATCAGATCGTTGCCCGCGCCGCCCTCGGCGCTGTCGTTGCCCTCGCCCGCATCAATCAGGTCATTGCCATTGTCCGCGATGATCGAATCGTTGTCGCCCTCGCCATAGATCGTGTCATTGCCGACCCCGCCGTCGAGCGTGTCATTGCCGCTCCCGCCATAGATCAGATCATTACCCGCGCCGCCTTCGGCGATGTCGTCGCCGCGCCGCGTGCGCAATTCGTCGTCGCCGCCATATCCAAACACCGTATCCTCGTAATGGGTCGTGCGCAGCAAATCGTCGATGGCGTTTTGGGCGTCGGCATGGATGTCGACGCCTTCGCCGGTGACAATATGCACCTGCAGGGTTTCAAAGGCGTTGAGCGTGTCGAACACGATCACCCCGTCCGCATCCGCTTGCAGGTTCGTGTCAAAGCGGATGGCGCCGTGGGCAAAATAGTCCGTCGGATCGGCCGTGGGATCGGCAAGGCCAAGCGTGGTGGTATAAACGTAGCTGTCCGCCGACATATAGGCGCCCAGATCCACGGTCAGATCCAGAACATCGTCGGTGCCGGAGACAAGGAAGATCGTATAGTCATTTTGATAGGCGGTGAGCCCCCCCGACCGCTCGACATCTTGAAAGGCGAATTGGTAGCCAATCTTGCTTTCGTCGCTCGGGTCCAAGATCAGGCTATCGTCGATTGATCCACCGACCAAGGCGGCCTCTTGCAACGAAGTCGACATCATCTGGTACAGGTAGCCGGTGGGGGTGAGCCGGAAAACGTCATTGTCATGCCCGCCGTGGCGTGGCCCGCCTCCAACCTCTTCCATCACGCCAATCGTTTCCTGCCCCGTGCTCCCGGGCGAAATTGCGGACCAAAGGCTGGCGACATCGACGTCGTAATAGAGCATTCCCGCGAAGGCGTTCAAAAATTGCGCGCTGCGCATCAAGCCGGATACGGGGGTCGTCTCCGGCCGATTCGCGCCGATATTCCATTCGGTGATCACCAGATCGACATTGAAACCCGCGTCTTGCCATTGGGTGTTAATCGTGTCGAAGCGGGAATGGTATTGCTGCTGCCACCGCATCGGATCGCCGCTGCCGATGCTGTAGTAGGTATGGGTGACTACTCCGTCGATGATGTCGATCGCGATGGCGTCCGCATCGGCGGTAACCCCGTCTGCGATCTCTTGGTCGGTCATGGCGCGGGTTGTGGTTTCGTCTGTGGGGGCGCCGTCTTCTTCGTCGGAAAGTGTGTATTCGATTTGAGGCGCGAAGCCCGCAATGAGCAGCGCATTGGTATCCTCCTCACTATACTGCATGCCATCCATGGTTTCGTGGCGGCCGGCCTGGATGAAGATATCCGGCTCGGGGGCGGCGCTGCTCCATGTGTAGTCGTCCAGAACATTATCAATGATCTGGGCGATCTCGGCTTGCAGGCGGGCGTATTCCGCGACCGACCACACGAAGTTGTCCTGCCCGAATTCATTGCCGATCTCGAACGCGCGGATCAGGCCGGCTTCAAAGGGGTCCAGACCGGAACCCTCGGCAACTGGGCCTTCGGAAACCGTTGTGATGAACTCTGCAATGATCTCTTGCGGGGTTTTCGTGACCGGATTGCCGTCTTCGTCCTCGCCGACAGTGACCGTTTCGGCCAATTTTCCGGTGCTTGCGTCAAACAGCCGTGCCACGGGAATGACGATGATGGCATCATGGCCGTTGTCGTGGCAGTAGGACAAAAACTCGTCGAGTTGGACGAGGTTTTTGCGGCCCTCTACTCCAAAGAAATCCTCCCCCGATTTGCGATTGGGGTCGGTCAGGTCAAAGTATTGTTCGGCAATCGTGCCACCGGGGTAGCGCAGGGTGGTGACTTCGGCCGCGTCTGCGGCAAGGGAGAAGGACTCGCCGACGTCCCATTTCGCACCCTCGTTATGAAACAGGAAGTTGGTGCCGAAATGATCGCCGGTGACCTGCAATCCATCGACCCAATGGCCGTCCACCCATGTTGCCTAGGATTTTTAGAGCGTAAGATTGACCGATGTCATGTGTTTTCTCCCCAATGATTAACAAACCGTTAAGGGAGCATCGCACAGTCTAGGGTGGAATCAATCGCCCGCTCAGCGGTTCTCGCGCAGGGTCTCGATCATCAAGGTGACATTTTCGGGGTCCGCGTCCGGCGTGATGCCATGGCCGAGGTTGAAGATATGCGGGCCCTTCGAGAAAGCCTCGCGCACATGGCGCACCTCGTCGATCAAATCCTGCCCGCCCGTGACCATATGCGAGGAGGCGAGGTTGCCCTGCACGCAGCCATCGACCTGCACATGTTTTGCGCCCCATTCGGGGGTGATCGAATTGTCCAGCGCCACGCAATCGACGCCGGTTTTGGCGTGAAATCCGATGTATCCGTCGCCTGCTTCGCGCGGGAAACCGATGATCGGGATATGCGGGTGGCGCTGTTTCAATGCGGCGGTGATTTTGCGCGCAGGTTCTACCGCGTATTTTTCAAAGGCTTCGCCCTTGAGCGATCCGGCCCAGCTGTCAAAGATTTTCACCACTTCGGCGCCGGCTTTGATCTGTTCGTCGAGATATTCGATCGTGCCTGCGGTGATCAAATCGATCAGCGCGGCGAACAATTCCTCATTGCCCTCGCGCAGGGCATGGGCGGGGGCTTGGTCGGGGGTGCCGCGCCCCGCGATCATATAGGTGGCCACGGTCCAAGGCGCACCGGCAAAGCCGATCAATGTGGTTTCGGCGGGCAATTCGCGCGACAGGATTTTGACGGTTTCATAGATCGGAGAGAGGGTATCATGGATCGCGCCGACGCCTTTGAGCGCGTCGAAATCGGCCTGCGCCGTCACGGTGGACAGGCGCGGGCCTTCGCCGGTGACAAACCACAAATCCGCGCCAAGCGCTTGAGGGAGAAGCAAAATATCGGCAAAGAGGATCGCCGCGTCAAAGCCGTAGCGGCGGATCGGTTGCAAGGTCACCTCGGCGGCCAGTTCGGGGTTATAGCACAGCGACAGGAAGTCGCCCGCTTGGGCCCGCGTGGCGCGGTATTCGGGCAAATACCGCCCCGCCTGACGCATCATCCAGATCGGCGGCGTGGGTAGGGTTTCGCCCGCTAACGCGCGCAGGATTGTCTTTGTCTGAGCCATGATGCACCTCCGGTTTGGCCCCGTGGTCGCCTTGGGGCGACAAGATGTCAAGCATCGCCTTCTTGTCAGGACGATCCGCCGCGTCTAGACCCTTGGCCATGACATTGACATTGCCCACACCCGCCCAGCCTCTCAAGATCGGAACCCGCGGATCGCCGCTTGCCTTGGCGCAGGCCTATGAGACGCGCGCGCGGCTCATGGCGGCCTTTGATTTGCCCGAAGAGGCGCTCGAGATTGTGGTGATCAAAACCACGGGCGACAAGGTGCTTGACCGTCCGCTCAAGGAGATCGGCGGCAAGGGGTTGTTCACCCGCGAGATCGAGCAGGCGATGCTTGTGGGCGAGATCGACATCGCCGTGCATTCGATGAAGGACATGCCGGTTTTGCAGCCCGAAGGGTTGACCTTGGATTGCTATTTGCCGCGCGAGGATGTGCGCGATGCCTTTGTGTCGTTCGATCACGCGAGCCTGTCGGCGCTGCCTGAAGGCGTGAAAATCGGCACCTCCTCCTTGCGTCGCCGTGCACAGCTTTTGATTGTGCGGCCCGATCTGGAGGTCGTGGAGTTTCGCGGTAATGTGCAAACGCGGATGAAGAAATTGCAAGACGGCGTGGCGGCCTGCACCTTCTTGGCGATGGCGGGGTTGAACCGACTTGGCATGGCCGATGTGGCCAAATCGGCGATCGAGCCCGAAGAGATGCTGCCCGCGATTGCCCAAGGCGCCATCGGGATCGAGCGGCGTCTGGACGATCTGCGCTGCGCCGAGATGCTCGAGCCGCTGCATGACCGCGCCACGGGGGAGCGTCTGGCCGCCGAACGCGCGCTTCTGGCGGCGCTGGACGGGTCCTGCGAGACGCCGATTGCGGGTCTGGCGGAACTGGACGGCGGCACGCTGCGCCTGCGCGGCGAGGTGCTGCGCCCTGACGGGTCGGAGCGTTTGTGCGACGAGGCGACAGGCGCGATTGAAGACGGCCCCGAACTGGCCCGCGCCATGGCGGCAAAATTGCTCGCCAATGCGGGCGAGGGATTTTTCGACTGGCGCGTCTGACCGCTAAGAGACGAGTTCAGCCTTGGCGGCTGCGATCCATTCCTTGACCTGTTGGAACAGGGCGGCACTGTCTGCGGCTCTGGGCGACCTTGCGGGTTTTGCTGCGGCTGGCCCGCCGCGCGGCCCGATCCGCCGCGCGTGCGGTTCTGCTCTTGGCCGGTGGCACATGAGGGGCTATGCGTCCGGTAAAACCTTGCCCGGATTGAGGATGCCATTGGGATCGAGCGCGGCTTTGATCGCGCGCATCGCGCCGATAGAGGCGGCATTCTTGCGCCGCGCCATCGAGGGTTTTTTGGTGATCCCGATGCCATGCTCGGCGGAGAAGCTGCCGCCCATCGACAGGGCGACCTCCTCGACCGCCTCCATGATGGCGTCGATATGGTCTGGCGCGTCATGGCTGGGCCAGACCGAATAATGCACATTGCCATCGCCCAGATGCGCGACGGTGATCGAGCGCGCATCCCCGTCAAGCCGCGCCACGGCGGCGTCGGCGCAGGTCAGGAAATCCGCCACACGGTCGAGCGGCACGGCAATATCGTTGAGCTGGATCGGCTGGCGGGCCATGGAAATTTCGGCAGCGGCCTCGCGGCGCTCCCACATCTGCGCGCGCTGGGCCTCGTTTTGCGCAATCACCGCGTCGAGCACCTCGCCGCTGTCCAACAGCGCGCCGAGCACCTCTTCGAGATGGGCGGCAAGGGGCGTTTGCCCGTCCGGCCCCGCATCCGCATCGCGCGGCGCGGTGGCGGCGACCTCGACAAGGATATTCACGTCATAGGGGGCATCAAAGGGTTCGGGTGCGGGGGTGCCCATGGACTTGCCGCGCGCGATATGACCTTCGATATAGTTGCGCGGCATATACTCAAACGCCTCGACCGCGCCGCCGGTTTCTTCTTGCAGCCGGTTGAGCAAGCTCAGCGCGCTGGGCAGGTCGGGCGCGGCGACCATGGCGGTGGCATAGGCACGCGGTTTGGGGTGCAGTTTGAGCACCGCCGCGGTGATAATGCCCAAGGTTCCTTCGGCGCCGATCATCAGATGTTTGAGGTTGTAGCCCGAATTGTCCTTATGCAGTTCGGACATGATCTCCATCACCTCGCCGGAGGGCAAAACCACCTCCAGCCCCAAACACAGATCGCGCGTATTGCCATAGCGCAGCACGTTGCTGCCGCCCGCATTGGTGGCCAGACACCCGCCGATGCGCGCCGAGCCGCGCGCGCCGAAGGTCAGCGGAAAAATCATATCCTGCGCGGCGCAGGCCTCGTGCAGATCGGACAGAATCACCCCCGCTTCGACAATGGCGATGCGGGCGGTTTTACGGATTTCGCGGATCGCGGTCATCCGCTCCAGCGAAACGATGATCGCCCCCTCGCCATAGGTGCCGCCCGCAAGGCCGGTGTTGCCCGCCATGGGCACGACGGGGGTGCCTGTCTTGTTGGCCAGACGCAGGATCGCGCCGATCTCTTGGGCGTCTGCGGGGCGGGTGACGGCCAGCGGGGTGAAGGTATATTTTCCAGACCAATCATGGGCATAGCTTGCCATATCGTCGCCGGTAAGCAGGTTTTTTGCCCCGACAATTGCCCTAAGTTCGTCGATCATCTGTCTCTCCTCGCCTCCATGCGCCGCCGCTGCCTCGCCGCCGCCTCAATCCCCCGCCCATGCTTGCGCCGATCAATCGCGCGGCGCAAGGGGGCGTCTTGGCCCTGCGCGCGGGTCGGCGCGGTTGACAAAGCGCCGCGCGAGATGCCAATTGGGCGGGCTTATGGTTCCGGGTAAACCCACGCCCGGATGAAAAGGGAACACGGTGAGGAGTAGCCAATAGGCGCCGAATCCGCGACTGCCCCCGCAACTGTGAGCGGTGAGCGATGCCGAAAAATGCCACTGGGGGTGACCTCGGGAAGGCCGGCAAAGCAAAGACCCGCGAGTCAGGAGACCTGCCCTAAGTGGTGGCCGCAACATGCGGCGATCAATGTTCACCGGATGCCGGGGTAGGCATCTGGCGCAGAGTATTTTCCGCGCCCGACACCCCCGTCCCTTGATCGCAAGCCGTGCAATCGCGCGCTGCGGCAGGAGATTATATATATGCGTAGCAACGCGATGCTTAAGACGATTTTCACCCTCATGCTGGCAGTGGGGACGGGTGTTTGCGCCCCCGCGCAGGCGCATTTCCAATTGGTCTATACGCCCGAGGTCCTGCCCGAAAAATCCGGCGATCTGCCGCTCAAGCTGGTGTTCTGGCACCCGTTCGAGAACGGGCCGGTGATGGATATGGGCGCGCCGGAGGCGTTTTTCGCCCTGCATCGCGGCGTGCGGATCGATTTGATGGACAGCCTCACGCCGACGCGGTTCGACGGCGCGCAAAACAGCGCGGCGGCCTATGATGCGGTGCTGCCGGTGCGGCGCGCGGGCGATTATGTGCTGGCGCTGCAACCGGCGCCCTATTTCGAGCAAAGCGAAGACAAATACATCCAGCAATTCGCCAAAAGCTACGTCAACCGCGCCGGATTGCCCACCGATTGGGAGGCCGAATTGGGCATGGCGGCCGAAATTATCCCGCTCTCCAAACCCTATAATGTCATCGCCGGAAGCAGCTTTACCGGCCGCGTGATGGCGGATGGCAAACCCGTGGCGGGGGCCGAGATCGAGGTCGAATATATCGCCGCCCTGCCCGATATGGAGGCGTCAAAGGCGGGCGCGCCCAGCGTTGGCCCGATGCCGGGAGGGGCGGTTGTGATCCGTTCGGATGACAACGGCCTGTTTACCTATGCGGTGCCGCGCGCGGGCCATTGGGGCTTTGCCGCGCTCGATATCGGGCCGGACAAGATGCACGGCGGCAAGGATCTGAGCCAAGACGCGGTGATCTGGATCCGCGCCTTCGGGTTGGAGTGAGCCATGCATATTGTTGATGGCGCATTGTCCAATCCGGTGGTGATCGGCGGTGCCTTTGTGGCGGCAGGGGGCATTGCGATGGGGCTCAAACGCCTGCCGGTGGAGCGTATTCCGGCGGCGGGGGTTTTGAGCGCCTGTTTCTTTGTTGCCTCTCTCATTCATGTGCCTGTGGGGCCGACCTCGGTGCATTTGATCCTCAACGGGATGGCGGGGCTGGTTCTGGGCTGGGCGGCTTTTCCGGCGCTGTTTGTGGCGCTACTGTTGCAGGCGGTGTTTTTCGGCTTTGGCGGTTTGACGGTGCTCGGGGTCAATACGGTTTTGATCGCCGCGCCCGCCGTGATGATGCATTACCTGTGCACCCCGATGATCCGCTCAAGCGCCCCCTCGCGCGCCGCGATCTGGGGCGGATTTGCGGGCGGGGCCTCTTTGGCTTTGACGGGGCTTTTGGTGGCCTTTGCCTTGGCGCTGACGGGGGATGCCTTTGTGCCTGCGGCGAAACTGGTGATCGTTGCGCATCTGCCGGTCATGGTGATCGAAGCGCTTTTGACCGGTGCGGCGGTGATGCTGGCGCGGCAAGTCAAACCGGAGCTTTTCGCGCCGGAGGCTTGGGCATGAGCGGCGCGCGTATCCGCGGCGCGCAGCGCGGCTTGCTGGCGGCGACGCTGCTGTGCGCGATGGCGGTGCCCGCTGCGGCGCATAAGGTCATCGCCTCGATCTATGCGGCGGGGGCGCGGCTCGAAGGCGAGATCGGCTTTTCCAACGGGGTGTTTGCCGCCGATACGGCGATCTATGTGCGCGCAGGTGACGGCGCGCCCTTGGGCGAGGTGGTGACCGACGCCGAAGGCTTCTTTGTCTTTACCCCGACCCGCGCCGTGGCGCATGTGTTTCACGCGGATTTGGGCGCGGGCCATGTGGTCAATGCGCGTGTCGAGGTCGAAGACCTGCCGCGCGGATTGCGCGATGGACCTGATCCGTTGCCTGCGCCGCTGCCTGCGGCGGGCAGCGCGGCCTCGCAGGCCTCTGCCGCCGGTGTGGCATGGCAGGGGGCGGGCGGCGCCGCGTCTTTGGCTGTCGCGGATCGCGCTTTGCTTGCGCAGCTGTTGCAAGACGAATTGCGCCCGCTCAAACGCGAGGTCGCCGCTCTCAAAGAGGCGCGCAGCGTGCAAGATATCCTTGGCGGGATCGGCTATATCGCGGGGCTTTTCGGGCTTGGGTTTTATATCGCGGCGCGGCGCAAGCTGGGGCAGGGCGCATGAGCCTTCTGGCTGCGCTTGCCCCCGCCCATGCGGCGCCGCGCGCACGATTGGGCGCGGTGGACCCGCGCGCGCGGGTGGTGATGGCGGCGGGGTTTGCGGTGGTGACCGTGGGTTTGTCGGGCTTTGCCGCGCTTAGTGCGGCGCTTGGCATGGCCTTGGTGCTCATGGGCATGGCGCATTTGCCGGTGGGCGCGACCCTGCGCCGGATGGCGGCGATGGATATGTTCATTTTTGCGCTGCTGGCGATGTTGCCCTTCACCACGCCCGGCACGCCGCTGTTTACGGTGTTTGGCCTCACCGCCAGCGTCGAGGGCGCGCAACATGCGGCGCAGATCGCGCTGACGGCCAATGCGGTGGTTCTGGCGATGCTGGCGCTTTTGGGGACGATGGAGGCGGTGACCTTGGGCCATGCGCTGCATGCGCTGCGCTGCCCCGAGCGGTTGGTGCAGTTGATGATGTTCACCGTGCGCTACATCGAGGTTCTGGGCGAGGAATACGCGCGGATGCGCGGCGCGATGCGCGCGCGCGGGTTCCGTCCGCGCAGCAATTGGCACAGCTATCGCAGCTATGGCTATCTGGTGGGGATGATGCTTGTGCGGGCGATTGAACGCTCCGAACGCATCCTTGGCGCGATGAAATGCCGAGGATTTACAGGGCGCATTCCGCTGCTGGACCGGTTTCGCATGGGGCGGCGCGATTGGCAGTTCGCCGCGCTGTTTGCCGCCGCTCTGGCGGCTTTGATCGTGATCGAGGTGGCCGATGTGTTTGTTTGACCTGCGCGATGTGCATTTCGCCTATGCGGGCCGCGCGCCGGTCCTGTCGGGCGCGTCGTTCCAGTTGCGCGAAGGCGAGCGGTTGGCGATCAACGGCCATAACGGCGCGGGCAAATCGACGCTTTTGCGGTTGATGGTCGGGTTGCTGCGCCCCGCCTCGGGCGAGGTCATCGCCTTTGACCGCCCGCGCCGCCGCGAGGCCGATTTCCACGAGGTCCGCCGCCGCGCCGGATTGGTTTTCCAAGACCCCGATGACCAGTTGTTTTGCCCCACCGTGGCCGAGGATGTGGCCTTTGGCCCGCTCAACCTCGGCCAAAGCCGCGACGAGGCCATGGCGCAGGTCGATAGCGTTTTGTCGCTGCTCGATCTTATGTATCTGCGCGACCGGATCACCCATAAATTGTCGGGCGGGGAAAAGCGGTTGGTCAGCCTCGCGGCGGTTCTGGCGATGTCGCCTGCGGCCTTGCTGCTGGACGAGCCGACCAATGCTCTGGACGAGGAAAACGAGGCGCGGCTGGTGGAGATTTTGCAATCCTTGCCCCAAGCCATGGTTCTGGTCAGCCATGATCCGCAGTTTCGCCGCAAGATCGCGACCCGCAGCCTTTTGCTGCGCGGCGGGGTGCTCAGCGAGGCCGCGCCAAGCGCCCCGGCCTGCCGTCATGCGGGCGGCGCGGATGGCGCAGACGGGCAAGGAGCCTAGGCGGGCAGGGGCGTGATCTTGTGCGGTGGGACAGGGCGGATGAGCCATGTTTCCGGCTCGGCAATCGCCGCGAAACGCGCCAAATCGCTGGCCGCATCCCGCCCGTGGCGGCGCAAAACAAGCCCCCGCAAGCGGGCAGTTTGATTAGTTCAAAATTCTGCGGCTTTCGGGCTTGACGGGTTGGCATCCTTGGCATACCTACCGCATCGGTTTTGGCGGAGTAGCTCAGTTGGTTAGAGCAGCGGAATCATAATCCGCGTGTCGGGGGTTCAAGTCCCTCCTCCGCTACCAAACCTTTCTTACATTGATGACGCGGCGGCGATCGCCGTCGCCCCCTTTGGCGGCATTGCGGTCTTGGGTTGCGATGCCTGCGGGCAAAGGCAATTGACCGGCCGCATTGGGCCGGTCAAAGTGGTCATTTCCTATCGCTGCGCGCAGCTCAGAGGCGGCGTTTTCGCATCGCGCCCATTGCCCCGAGCCCGACAAGCAACATCCATCCCGCCGCAGGCAAAGGAACCGGCGAGGCCGCCTCAAAGCGCGCTTGAAAGGCGGTGGTGCTGGCGTTGGCTTCGATCACGCTTGCGGCAAGGATAAATTGCCCCACGTCGGTGATTGGCACGCCCACCGCACCGGGAGAAATCGCATGGGTTTGCAAGTTGTAGGACAGAACGTAAGTTTCACCCGCCAGCAAGCCGATCGTCGCATCGATGATCCCGACATCCGAGGTGAAGCCGGAGGCATTGGTGTTGATCTCAAGCAACTCGTCGGGGTTGAACGGATTTCCGGTCAGGCGGACCAAGGAAAAGCCGAAGAAATCGACCAGATTGATCCCCGTCGTGCCATCGCCGCCTGCCCAAGCGCCATCAAGGTAAAGCGCGGCGTCCGCGTCGACCGTGAAGCTGAATTGCAAGGTGGCCTGCGACGACAAAAACGGCGGACAGGTGCCATGCGTGGGATTGCGCACACAGACGACTTCGGTGTGCACTTCGGAATTCAAAAAGAATCCGTCATCGGCAAACAGACCCTGCGTGAGCGCTCCTTGCTCGCCCGCGCCGATGCGGCCGCTGCCGATTTCGCCGGTGAAGTTGTTGTTATAGGTGCTGTTTACATATCCGGCATCGTTGCCGACAGCCTGTGAACGATCGGCCAGCGGCTGGCTGACCGGAAAGCCCATGTTGCCGCCATCATAGGCTTGGTATCCGCTGAAATCGAAGGCGGTGATAGATGCGGCATGACCTGCCGCCGGAAAGGTGAAGGCGGCCACAAAAGCCGCGACATAATGCATTTTCATATATGATTCTCCAATGAATATGTGAATTAGGCATGTTTGCCATTGAAAACACAACACATCTTTGGCCCCGTGCGAGGCCTGCGGGGGCAACGGCAACCGTTTGCTTGACGCGCCGCTTTGGCGCATTCTATCAAGCGCCGGATCGGCCGCATGATTTGCGGCGGTGGGGTGATTTATTTTCTGGCACGAAAGGCCAAAGAGTGCTGGCTTCTCAATGGATGCAGATCGCGGTTTCGGTTGCCCCCAAAAGGGCCGCGCGCATGGCTGCACGGCGCAAATTTGCGCATCTGTCCAAGGACGCCAACAACTTCACCCACCCCGATGATCTGGCGCAGATCACCGCGCCCTACCGGATGGTCAGCTTTGATCTGTTCGACACGCTGGTGTGGCGCAAGATCGCCCTTGAGGATGTGCATCGCAAGACCGCCGAATTTGCCGATACGGCTTTGACCGGCGATGATGGCCCCCTGCCGCGCGGCCTTTTGCTGCACGCGCGCGGGGCGCATCAAGAGGCGGTGAAACGTGCAGGCATGGCGTCGAAAACCGCCTATCGCAACGAGGTCGATCTGGCCGAGGTTTTTGCCTCGGCGCTGGCGCCCTATATCGCCGATGCGCGCACGCGCGTGCGCGCCGTCGAGGCTTTGATCGCCTATGAGATCGAGACAGAGCGCCGCGCCTTGGTGGTCGATCCGGCGATGCGCGATTTCGCGCGGTCGCTGCGCGCGCAGGGCAAGACGGTGATTTTGGTTTCGGATATGTATTTCTGCGAGGTTTGGCTGCGCAGGCTTTTGGCCGATCTGGACCTGCTGGACCTGTTCGACCATATCTTTGTTTCGGCGAGCGTCGGGGTCACCAAACACAGCGGCCTGCTGTTTGATCATGTCGACGAGGCGCTGGGATCGCGCGATTGGCCGCGCCTGCATCTGGGTGACAATTGGACCAATGATGTGGCGCAGCCGCGCGCCCATGGCTGGGACGCGCTGCATTATTTCAACCGCGGCAATGAAGAGCGCAAGGATGCGCTGGAGCGGCTCGCGCGCCACCGCGTTCATGCGCGGCGCGGCGCGGCGCGCGGGTTTTTGCGCGCGGTTGAGAATGGGCCGCAAGCGGGGGCGCAGGCGTCCCATGGCGGGCAAACCGACCGTTTGACGCGGCTTGTTGCCGCCAATTTCCTCGGCTTTGCCCATGAGGTTTGGGCCGAGGCGGTGCGCGGGCGCTATGATCGGGTGCTCTTCTTGACCCGTGACGGCACGATCTTCCGCCCGCTGCTCGAAGAGGCGGTGGCGCAAAGCGGTGCGGGGGCGCATCTGGAGCTGCCGACGATGGGCGAATTGGCGCTCAGCCGCCGCAGCGGTGCGCTTTTGGCCCTGCCCGCGCCGGAGGATCCCGCATGGGAGGGCTACCTGCGCGATCAAACCCAATGGTTGCAAGGCGGGGCGGCCAGTCTGGCGCAGGTCATGCGCGCCTTTGCGCTGACGGCGCAGGATGTGCCGCAGATGCACGGGCAGGGCGCTGGGGATATGACGTTTGACGCCGCGATGGCGACGCCCGCGCTCAAATCCGCGCTGGCGGCGGCTTTGGCGGCCAAGCAAGACCGCGCGGCGCGCTATCTGGAGCAGCAGGGGATTTTCCGGCCTCAGCAGCGGATCTTGCTGGTCGATATCGGCTATTCAGGCACGGTACTCAAATCGCTGAGCGCGCATATCTATGCGCGCGAGCGGGCAGATCACGGCGCAGATCAGGGTGCAAATCAGGGCGCCGTTCGGGGCGCCTCTGCGCGGCTTAGTTTGATGATCTTTGCGGGCAATCGCTACTATGCGGGCAATCTGGACCGGATGCATCCGCGCGCGCAGATGCTGCCGCCTGCGGTGATCGACCAAAGCACATGGCGGGCGCGGGCGGCGTCGTTGAATTTCGCTTGGCTGGAGCCTTTCGCCGTGGACCGCAGCCGCGGCAGCCTGCGCGATTACGCGCCGCAAGAGGGCGGCGCGCTTGGGCCGGTCTTTGCCCCGCCCGAAGCGCCTCAGGAGGCGGCGGGCGCCGAGGTCATTCTGGATCAGGCGCGCGAGATCGGGGCATTGATGCGCCTGTCGCCGCTGCCGCAGCAGGGTGCGCGCGCGGTTCTGGCCGAGGCGCTTGTCGCCCGCTTTGGCGCGCCCACACGGGCCGATGTGGCGCGGCTTGGCACGCTGACCCATCATGCGGGCCTGTCCGAGGTGGTCGAACGCGGGCTTGTCGGGCGGCTGCGCCTGTGGCGGCTGCGCCGTGATCTGACGCGCCTGATGGCCGAGGACAGGTGGATCCAAGGCAGTCTGGCCGCCAGCCGTTTGGGTCTTTTGACCCCTCTTTTCAATCGTATAATAGGTTTGATCACCCGATGAAAATCCTGATTTACAACTGGGCGCCATTTGACAATCCGGTGATGGCGGGCGGCGGGGTCACGACCTATCTGCGCAATGTGATTGACGAATTGCTGACCCGCGAGGGGGTCGAGATATACTTCCTTTCCTCGGGCGAGCGTTACGGGTTTTTCGATCGCAAACCGCGCATCGAGGCGACGGGCAATGTTTATGACGATCCGCGGATCAAAAGCTTTGCCTTGATCAATTCGCCGATCAAAGCCCCCGCGCATGATGCGTTTTATGCGGTCGATCAATGGCTCGCCGATCCCGTCACACCGCGGCTTGTGAGCGAATTTCTCGCCGCTCATGGCCCTTTTGATGCTTTCCATATCCACAATCTCGAAGGCATCGGCGCGGGGGTTTTGAGCTTGCCCAAAGATGCGGGCGCGCGGCGGATGTTCTATACATTTCATAACTATATGCCGCTGTGCCCGCAGATCGAGCTGCTCTATGATCAACGGCTGCCCTGCACGGATTACCGTGATGGCACGCGCTGCGTGGGCTGTTTGGGGCACGAGCGGCACATGGTTGATCTGATCGCTTTTGACCGCGTGGGCGGGGCGATCAAGGGGCGCGGTTTGGCCGGTCATCCCTTGGGCGGGTTTTTGTTCGATGTTTACGCGGGCAGCAAATCCTACGCCCGCGCGCTGCGCAATCTGGCGCGCGATCTGGTGCATGGCGCGCGCACAGGGTTTCGCCATTGGCACCTGCGCCCGAAAACCGAAGCGGGCCAGCGCCAGTCATGGCGGCCAAGCGCGAAGACCAAGCCGCTCAATATCCTGCCGCTGGACCCGCCGATGCTGGGCGGCGCGGCCTATAAGGCGTGGCGCGAGACCAATGGCGCGGCGCTGCGCGATCATATGGACGCGATTTTCGCGGTCTCGGACCTGTGCCGCGATACGGCCTTGCGGTTTTTGCCCGAGGGCACGGCGGTCGAGACCTTGACCTTGCCGATCGATATCGAGATCTCCGTCAAGGAGCGCGAGGCGCTGCGGGCCGATCGCGCGCAGGAGGGCACCAAAGGGCGCGACGGGGTGACGCTGTCCTTTATCGGCTATGATATCCCCTCCAAGGGCTTGCCGTTTTTGATCGACGCCTTGGCGCAGATCGACGATCCCTTCTACCGCGAGACGGTTGATCTGCTCATCGTGGCGCGGTTTGACGGGCAACGCAAACGCCAGCTTGCACAGCTTGAAACCCGCTTTCGCAGCGTCAAAATCGTGCCTGGATACGGGCGCGATCAGCTGTGCGAACTGGCGCAGAGCATCGATTTGAACATCGTGCCGTCGATCTGGTGGGAGACCTTCAATCAGGTCACGGTGGAACTGGCGCGCCTTGGTGTGCCGTCCTTGGTGTCCTCCCATGTGGGCGCGAAACAGGTGATCGCCGATCCGCAGACCTTTGTGTTCGAGGCGTCAAATGCGCAAGATATGCGGCTCAAGCTCGACCGGCTTTTGCGCGATCCGGCGCTGCGCGCGGGCTTTTTTGACCGCGAGTTGGTGATGCCGACCATGGCCGGACATGTGGATGAATTGCTGGCGCGCTATGGCGGGTCCAAGGCGGCAAGCGAGGAGGGGCACCCGTCAGGCGCGCGCTCAGCCCCCTAGGCCAAGGCCGCCGCGTAATCCTCGGCAAAGGTTTGCGCCAGAGCCTCGGGCATGGTCCAGTTTTGCGGCGAGAACTTGCCAAATTCCTCGACCGGAAAAATATCCACCAATGCGTCATTGACCAATTCGGCCCGCATCGGGTTGAGCACTTCGCGGTTCATCACGCGGCACAATTGCACCGCGCGCATCGAGGGCGAGGGATTGTGCACCTCCTCGGTGTCCAGTTTGAGCGTCAACCCGCCCAGCCCGAAGCCGGCCAGAATGCGGCTCATATATCCGTCCATCCCGACCTCTGCGATGGCGGTCATCGGCACCACATCGACCGCAGCCGCGCCAAAACGGGCCTCAAAGGCGCGCACGGCGGGTTGCCACAGCAGCGCGCCAAGGTCGACCTCGGCATCGAGCCAGCCTTTGAAATCGCGGCTTTCGTGTTGGCGGTGGACGAAATGCGCGTAGGTCGACGACAAAAGCGCCGCCTGCGGGCGGATGGTGAGCACGATCCTGACCTGCGCCGCGCCGCAATCGGACAGGATTTCGGCGGCACGCTCGGCGCGGTCGATGCCGCCCGTCCCGAATTTTCGCGAGGGCATGAAATCGTGGCAAAAGGTCTCTTCGGAGCAAATCACCCGATCATAGCGCGCCAGGTAGGGCGCGAAAAAATCATTGGTGGCTTGGGCAATGTTATCGACGCGGCGGCCGCGGTAGGCAGCCAGATAGAGGCCAAGATAGTCGTGACCGCGCAGGTCTTCGGGCAAGATGAGCCCCACCCCCGCCCGCGACAGGCGGGCGCGGTTGAGCCGCAAGATATGTTGCAACGTCGAGGTCGCCGTTTTGGGCGAGCCGGGATGCACGATCAAGGTGGTCATAGCGATGTCCTCGTCCTTGCAAAACGCAACGTGCGTTAGCCCAGCGTCGGGCGCTCGAAGCCCTTTTCGAACCCTTCGACAAGATAGTGGTGATAGGGAAGCAATTCCCCCTTGCCGTTATAGGGCGTGGCCCAGATTTCGGGATAAAGACGCAGATAGGTGATGTGGTCGAAATCCTCGGGGCTGGGGATCAGCGGCAACAGCTTGGGCAGGTATTTGCGCCGCTGCGCAGGGTCCGACAGGGCGGCAAGGCGCATGTTCCACCGCATCCTCGACGCG
The DNA here is from genome assembly GCA_050633545.1 of Paracoccaceae bacterium. GTDB lineage: Bacteria > Pseudomonadota > Alphaproteobacteria > Rhodobacterales > Rhodobacteraceae > Litorivita. The sequence goes on along the minus strand of JBOEGS010000002.1, from coordinate 151,296 downwards.
ATCCGGCGCGGCGAGGCGCTGCGCGGCAGGGCGGCTTTCACCGAGCGCTGGATATGCTCCATATCGGCCTGCGGCAGTTGCGGCGCGGGGCCGGGCATCTTCGCTGCGCCTTTGCCGGCGGGGGTGTCGGGGTAGAACTCTTTCAAGATGGCTTTTTGGTTGTTCCACGACACGCCCATGTGATGGTCGAGCCGTTTTTCCAGATGCTGCACCACCGCGCGGGTCGAGGCGAAATTATGCTCCATCACGCGCTGGCTGTGGGCATTGGCGATGGCGATGCGCAACCCGTCGGGCACATCGGGGTCGCGCATGATGGCATTGGTGACCACCGAGAAATATTGCCCGTGCAGGCTGCGCCCGCCGGTGATCGAATTGGCATAGACACCGTCGCGGGTGCTGTCGCCCATATCGCGGTGGTGGTAATGCGACAGGTAGGCGTCCAGAAAGCCGATATTGGCCTTCATCAGGAAATCGAGGTTGAAGCGCCAATCGCCCAAAACCGGCAGGCTTTCATCATAGCCGCCGACCTCGTCATAGACCCAGCGGCGGTAGAGGAAGCTGATCGGGGCAAAGAAATTGCCCACCGCCATTTGCGTCAGGGAGACCTCCGAAACCCACGGCATATAGGGTTCGGATTTGTGGATGATGACCGCGTCATTCTTGATCTGCTCGGAGACCCGCCATGCGCGCGACAGCACGCCTTCGAAATTGGCGGCAGCGGCGCGCGGGGCTTGCAAGAACTCGACGCTCTCGCGCAGAAAATCCGGCTCCCATTGGTCGTCGTCGTCGTGGATCACCACAAATTCGGTATCGACGGCGCGCACGCCCATGTTGGAGGCCGCTTCCATCCCGACGCTTTCGGGGTTGGTGATCACGGTGATGCGGGTGGGATCGACGCCGCTGCGGGCGATGATCTCATGCACGGATTGGGTTTCGCCGCCGTCATTGACCACGACCCATTGCAGGTTTTTCCACGTCTGTTTGGCCACCGATTGCGCTGCGCGTTTGAACAAGAGCGGGCGGTTTTTGGTGCGGGTGACCACGGCGACCGATCCGGCCCAATCTGCGGGTTTGCGCTTGGCTGCGGCGGCGGCTTTGGGCGACAGTCCGGCCTTCTCATGCGAGGCAAAGAAGGAGGACTTCTCGTCGACGCTGGAGACCTGCAATTGCAAGGCGCGGGCTTTTTTCGGCTCATATTCCAAAGCGATCTGGCCCTGCGGCCACAGCGAATGCTGGATGCGCTGCTCGCTCGATTGTTTGCTGGCCGCATCGCGCAGCACAGGCACATCGCCTTGGCGGCCGAAATCGACCGACCGGTCCTTACCGGCCAAGGCCATGGCGTCGCGCCGGTTGGGCGTGACCAGCATGGGCACCAGTTTGGGCAGGGCCTTGTGGTAGTCGATGTAAATCTGGTCCGGCGTCAGATGGGCGTTTTTGCGGATATAGTCGAGAATGCCCAGATAGAGCGCGTCCTGCTCGGCGTCGGGCAATTCGTCTTGCACGGCTTTGAGCTGCGCGCGGGCGAGGGCATCATTGGGGCCGCCGACCAATTCCTCGACCGAAGGGGCGTTCGGCTCCAAGATTGTTTCGATCAAATGGCGGTGGGTGATGAACACGGTTTGCGGCTGCGCCGGATTATAGGCGGGCGCATCGAAAAGCACGCCGTAACGCCCCGCCATCGGCGCGTCATCCATGACGCCGAAATACATGCCCTCAAAGCCGTATTCGGGGAAGGCATGGGTGAGCATCCGCTGGATCGAGCCTTTCCAGCCCGAATCCACCAAGACATAGCCTTGGTTGTCGTGGCTGTCGCCCTTGGCCTTCAGGTGGGTTTCAAACCACGTCTTGAGGCCGTTATGGCTGGCGATCAGCCGCTCGCGAAAGAAGGTCGAGGCGGGATCATTGGCGGCGATCAGGCTGCGAAAATTGGCCTCGGTGTAGGGTTGTCGCAATTTTGCGAGCGTGGCCATATGGGGATTTTTCTCGTCCCATTCATATTGCAGATAGGCGCGGCACAGATCGCCCAGCGTCACGTTTTTCAGCGATTCCGCGGTGATCTGATGGGCGGTGGCAAAGGTTTCGGGATAGGGCGCACCGGCTTTGCACGCCGAGATGCGCGAGATGCCGAAAAGCTCTGCGTCAAAGGGCAGATCTGTGCCCGCATAGGCGGTCATCATGTCTTCGATGCGTTTGCCCGAACGGGTGCAATAGAGCGCCTTGCGGCCCTTGGTTTGCGCCAAAAAGGCCAGTTTGTCGTGAAGCTGCGCAATCCAGTGAAGGAAAACAGGCCCGAGGAGATTGGTGTATTTTTGGGTCATAATCTATTCAAACGGTTGGCACAGACATGGGCAACGGCAGCTTGCGCTGGCCGAAGACTGTCTCGATGGTTTTGAAATGGCTGTCGCGGCGCTCTTGCAAGGTTTTGCGCGGCACCGGCAGGTAACGCGCGGCCCAGCCCGCTTCGATAGGTTTGCGAAAATCCGAGGTCAGGCTGTCGCCCATGTGCAAGAATTCCTCGGGGGCGACATCCATCATCTTGGACAGATAGGGGAAAATCGTGCCGCTGCGTTTGTTGATCCGCGTGTCGGCGGTCGAGACCAGATGCGCCACGCGGCTCATATCGCAGCCGCAGTTTTCCAAAAGGGTCTGGATCTGATCGGCCTGTAGATACATGTCCGAGACAAAGATCACCTGTTTGTCCATATCGACAAGCCGGTCGATCAGATCGTCGATAAAGGGCGCGATGCGCAATTGCTCGGTTTCGATCTCGATCTCGGTCTCGCACCATTTTTCGGCCCATTGCGTGCGCTCGCCCTCAAGACGCAGCGCGTGCATCATATTGAGCGCGATATCGCTGAGCCGTCCTTCGGTGGTCTGCTCGACCATTTCGGACAGTTGATAGGCATGCGAGGCGCAGGTCAGCCGCGCCGTCAGGCAGGCACGCGCCGAAGGGGCCGCATCGCCCGAAAGCTGCGCGGCAAACCGCGTGGCCACGTCGTGAAACCGCTCCAATTCGCTTTTGCCATCGCGCCACAGCACCGTGTCAAACACGTCAAAGGAGACAACCTCGGCGTCCTGCGCCTGGTCCAGAATATCGGCCAAAAGCGCCTGCGATTGCGCGCTCTCATGGAAGGCTTCGAAGCCCTCCGCGCCGAGTATGGCCTGTTCGAGAACACCGAAATGCGGGGCGTCGTCATGGGCAGCGGGCTTGGGCTTTGGCATGGGCTTGTCCTGAATTCGACCTATCTGGCGCGACTGTTAAACGACCCAAGGGGCCGGAGCAACCTTATCGGCCAAAGAAAACAGGTGCTTTCTAGCGCTTTGCTGCCGCAGGGGGCACGGGGAATATCGCGCTATTTCAATCCATCTCGCAGCGTCATCAATTGTGTTGACGCTGGCGCGGCGGGGCGCAAGACTGTGTTGCGCCGATATGGGTCACAGGGTATTTGGTGCGTTGCAAAAGAGGTTTTCATGACACCCGAAAAACAACACGAGCTTGCGGATCGCTTTGATCTGGCATTTGGCAAGATGAATTATCTGCTCAATATCGATGAGACGCGCCGCATCGTGTATCATGAGACGCCCAAGGTCGCCTGCACCTCGATCAAGAAATACATGATCGACCAAGCCTCCGGTTCGCCTGTCGAGATGGAGCCGCGCAAAGTGCATGATCGCAGCGCCTCGCCGCTGCGCATGCTCGACAGCTATAGCGATGCCGAGATTGATACGTTGCTGTCGCCGAATGGCGGGTATCGCCATTTCTGTTTTGTCCGCGACCCCTATAGCCGCGTGTTGTCGGCCTATCTCGACAAGCTGATGACCAATGAATGGGAGCGAAAGCGCCATTTGCCGATGTTCGGGTTCAAACCCGATGCGCGCCCGCAATTCGTCGAATTCTTGCGCCGCCTGTCGCGCCGCCCCGACCGCGAGCGCGACATCCATTATATGACGCAAACGCGGCTGACGGGACGTTTGGCGGGGTTCGAGACCTCCTACATCGGGCATTTCGAGAATTTCAAACATGACTTTTTGAAGCTGAAGCTGGAGTTTTTCGGCGATAGCGAAGGCGAGGACTACCAGCAGTTCGGCAAGCACCATTCCTCGGGGGCCGATGACAAGACGGCGGAATATTACGGCGAGGAAGAGCGCGCCTTGGTGCGTGATATCTACGCGGCGGATTTCGCGGTCTATGGCTACGCGCTTTAGGGCGGGTCTAAAGCAACCCGACCGCCCAAGCCGCCCCTGCGCAAATCACCAAGGTCCAGACCACGCCCAGATGCAGCCGCAACAGCAAGAGCGCCGCAAGCGCGATGAGCGCGGCGGCGGGCACGTTGAATGTCGCCGGATCGGGGCTCCATAGGGTCAGTGGGCCATAGGTTTCGCGGGCAACTACGCCAAAGAGCACATGCAAAGCGAACCACAAGGACAGGTTCAAGATTACGCCGACAACGGCGGCGGTGATGGCATGTAGCGCGGCGTTCAATCGCGGCTGTGCGGCCATCCATTCGATGTAGGGCGCCCCCGCGAATATCCACAAGAAACACGGCACGAAGGTCGCCCAAAGCACCACCGCGCCGCCCGCAAAACCCATGGCGGTGCCGCCCGCGTGAAACCCCGCCATCATGCCCACGAACTGCGTGACAAGGATCAACGGGCCAGGTGTGGTTTCGGCCAATCCGAGGCCATCCATCATTTCCGCCGCGCTGAGCCATCCAAATCCGGTGACCACGTCCTGCGCCATATAGGCCAGAACCGCATAGGCCCCGCCAAAGGTGACCACCGCGAGTTTGGAGAAAAACAGCCCCAGCATCGGCAGGATCGTCTCGCGGGCCAGAACGGCGAGCAGCACCAAGGGCGCGGCCCAGATCACCAATCCGGCCGCAAGCGTGCCCGCCGTGCGCGCCAAAGATGTCCCCGAGCGCGGGCTTGGCGCGCGGCTGTCCGCCAGCACTTGCGCGCCCGCATCGCGGCGCAAAACCACCGCGCCATAGAGGCCTGCGGCCAAAACGATGAGCGGATAAGGCAGGCTGAGAAAGAAAATACCGACAAAGGCCAGCGCGGCGATGATCCAATGGGCGCGCTGGCGCAAGGCGCGTTTGGCAACGCGCAGCAGGGCCTCAAGCACGATGGCGACGGCTGCGGCCTGCACGCCCAAAAACACCGTGCCGAGCAGGGGCATTTGCGCATAGTGCATATAGAGCGCGGCAATCGCGGCGATCACCATCGCGCCTGGCAAGACAAACAGCAATCCGGCAACCAAGCCGCCGCGTATTCCGTGCAAGCGCCAGCCCGTATAGGTCGCCAGTTGCATGGCCTCCGGCCCCGGAAGCAACATGCAAAAGCTCAGCGCGTTGAGGAATTGCTGCTCGGTGAGCCATGCGCGTTCGTCGACCAATATCCGGTGCATCAGCGCGATTTGCGCTGCTGGGCCGCCAAAGGACAACAGCCCGATTTTGAGGAATACCCCGAAGGCCTCGGCGCGGGTGGGCGGCGCGGCGCGGGTCTGCGCGGCGGCGCTCACGGGGCGGACCGGCGCGGGCGCGCGGCAGGCGGCGCATCGTTTCGCGCGCCGTTTGTCGGGGCCGCATGGGGCCAATCATGGGTCTCGTCGGTGGCATCGCGCGCCCAGCGGTAGAAAGCATCATAGAGCAACAGGCCCGCCTCCAATTGCTGCAAATCATCGCGATACATCCGCGACAGGCCAAGCGAGGCGGCCATCAATCCCGCGGCCTCGGGGGCAAGGTCAAGCCGTCCGGTATCCGCGCCGCGCACGATCCGCGCCAGACGCTCCAAGGGCGCGCTGCGCAATCCGGTTTCCTCCAGCACGGTGTCAAAGTTGCAGCGCTCGTCGCGGTGGCTCCAGAACACGCCGTCCATGTCAAAAGGGGTTGCGCCAAAACGTTCGGCCACCGCGCGCACTTGGCTCGGATCGACAAACAGAAATTGCGCCAAAGGATCAATGAAGCGCCGGATCAGCCAAGGGCAGGCGATGCGATCGATTTTCGGCCGGTGACGGGTGACCCAAAGCGTTGCGCCGGAGCGATCGGCTTGGGGCAGTTTGGCGCCATCAACCATGGGCAGGCCTGCATCGCGCCACGCCAGATGCCCGCCCTCAAGCGTTTGCGCATCCACCCCCAGCGCGCGCAGCATTGCCGCCGCGCCTTGGGAGATTTTGAACCCCTTCTGGCAGTAGATCACGACCTTGGATTTGGCGGGCATCGATCCGGCGGGGGACGGTGCGGCCTGCGCAGAAGCGGCCACCATCGGCGCGAGGCCCGCCATATCGCCGAACGCATGCCGCCGCGCGCTGGGCAACATCCGCGGATCTTGGGCAAAATCCTCGTCGATGCGCACATCAATGAGGGTGGGGCAATCGGGGGTGCCGACCAAACGCGCAAGTTGATTTGGGGTGATTTGTGTCGGAGACGCCATAATACATCCTTCCCTAGGTTTAGGTGTCGCAGGATGCGGGGTTTGGCTGGCGCCTCACGAGGCCGCCGCAGGCCCCTTACGCCGTTCATCCCAAATTGCGCGCGGTCTTGTCAAGGGTGCCCGCCGTGCGCGGCGCGCGCGGGGCATCTGCCTCTTCGGCCCGCGCTGGGCATGATTTATGTATGTTTTTAGGTGTTTCAGCCGGATTTAACCCAAAATTAGTGTTTCCTAACCATGCTCTCGCGGGGTGAAATGATAACAAGGTTGGTGGCTCTTGGTCATTTTGGATCAGGTCTTTCGATGGCTGGGCGCGATCTCGGATCGCCGCGCATTGCTTAGTGACGGCGCGCATACGCATCACTCCGAAGGGTTTTTGCCGCTGTTGCGCTATCACCAGCTCAACACGATATTTTCGCTCACCCCTGTGATGATGATCGCCAATTTGATCAATGCTGCCGCTTTCGCGCTTTTGGAACTGCGCTTGGGGTTGATGTCAGGCGCGGATTGGGCTTGGTGCTTGTTTGTTTTCGGCCTCGCAGGGGGAGAGTTGCTGCGCAAGGTGCAAAAGAAAGCGCCGCGCAGGCATACCCGCGCCAGTGCGCGCAGCATCGGCAAAATCGTCGTGACCTCGGTGATCTTGGGGGTGATGTGGTGCTATCCTTTGACGGTGATCGCAGGGGGCGGGACCAGCGAGGAGATCGCCTTTGTCAGTGCCCTGACGGCGGGGATGGTGGCGGGCGGCGCGATTGCGCTCTACCCTGTGCCCTTGGCGGCGCTATCTTATGTTGGCGTATTGACCATCGCGGTGCCGCCAACGATCTTTTTCGGCCTGCCGGAAATGGTTGTGCCATTCTCTATGGTCACGATGATTTTTTTCGTGGTGGTCATGGTGTCGGTGGGGCATCACCACAAAGCCTTTGTGCAAGAGTTCTCGCGCCGCTTGAAGGCGGAGTTCCAGATGGAATTGCTTGATCTGATGATCGGCAATGACCAGACCCGTTTTGACAATTGCATCTGGCAAACGGATGAGGATCTCAAGCTGATCACCCTTGCCGATCCGGTGCACCGGATTTTGGGATTGCCCGACACGATCGGCAATATCTCGATTCCGGATTTGATCGAGGCCTCGGGCCATACGGCGGCCTCCGCCCATTGCCGCGAGATTCTTGAAGGGTTGCTCGGCTTGCGCGGGGAGGTTCCCGAAGAGTTTTGTTTTCGCATCACCCGCACGGAGAGGGGCGAAAGCGCGCGCACTTTGGAGGTGGCCGGACGGCGCGCCGATCTGCGCGAAAGCGGCGGCACCTATTATAACGGCTATATCAAGGATGTGTCCGAAGAGGTTCTGGCGCTGGCCGAAGCGCACCGTTTGGCGACCCATGACAATATGACCGGCCTGCCCAATCACCGCGAATTCCTACGCCAGGTCGAGGCCATGATCTCGGAGCGACTGGCGTGGCAGGACCAGTTCCATCTGGGGCTTTGCTTTATTGACGCCGATAACCTCAAACGCACGAATGACAGCTTTGGCCACCGTGCGGGCGATACGCTTTTGACGGCGATTTCCGATCGGTTGGAGCAGATCGATTTGCCGTGCAAGGTCTTGTGCCGCAAGGGCGGGGATGAATATCTGATCTTCCATATCTGTGATAATGCACAGGAGTTTGCCAGCTCGACCAAGCGGTTGCACCGTCACCTGAGCGGGATGTTCGATTTCGAAGGCCGCGCCATGCAGATGCAATGTACCATCGGGGCCTCCTCTTGCGCCTTGGGCGTTAAAACCATCGAGCAACTTGAATTCGAGGCGGATGTCGCGCTCAAGAACCAAAAGAAAATCTGGAAATCGCAGGTCGGTTTTTACGAGGAGACCCTCGGCGCGGCGCATCGGCGCAATGCGATTGTTGCACGCGATTTGCGCGCGGCGCTGAGCGAGGATGCAATGGATCTGGCCTATCAACCGATTGTCTCGGGGGATGATCGCCGCGTCTGGGCGGTGGAGGCTTTGTTGCGCTGGACCCATCCGGAGCTTGGCCCGATCAACCCGCAAAAAGTGGTGGAGATTGCCGCCGCCGAAGGCTGCAGCGGTGATTTGACCGAATGGGTGATGCGGCGGGCGCTGCGCGACGGGCGGGCATGGCCGAGGGAGGTGCAAATCTCGGTCAACGTCTCGGCCAGCGAGTTCGACCGCCCCGATTTGACGGCGCTTGTGGCGCGGGTGCTCAAGGCCGAGCGCTGCGCGCCCGAGCGGCTATGGCTGGAGATCACCGAAGACCAGTTTTTGCCGCGCAACACCCGCGTGTCCGAGAATATTTCGGGTCTTCGCGCGCTGGGCGTGAAGCTGGCGATTGATGATTTCGGCAGCGGCTATTCGTGCTTGAGCAATCTGGACGACATCGAATGCGATGTGATCAAAATCGACCGCTCTTTGGTGCAAAATTGTCATTTGCGTCCGACCAGCTTGACGATGATCGTCTCGCTGAGCGCGATTGCGCGGGCCAACGGGCGGGTTGTGGTGGTCGAAGGCGTGGAAAACACCGCCGAGGCCGAGGCATTGGAATTGGCGCAGGTCGATCATTTCCAAGGGTTCTTGTTCCATCGCCCGATGCCCGCCAAGGAGGTGACCGAGGTGATCCGCGCCAAGGCGGCCTCGGACGCGGCCTGATGGGCGGTGGGGCGGATGGGGCTGGCCCTGTGCGCGCCTGCGGTCAGGAGCAGGCCAAGTTGCGGCGCAGGGTCTGCGCGTCTACCGGCGCGCCGGTAAAGATGTGCCACGCGTCGATGCCTTGGTTGAAGAACAGCTCATAGCCTGAAATCACCTGCAGCCCCGCCTTGCCCGCGTCGGTGAGAAACACCGTATCCACGGGGGTATAAACGGCATCGAACGCCCACGAGGCCCCGCTCATATAGGCGGCGGGCAAGGGTGTGCCATCCAGCCCGACCATGCCAATCGGGGTGCAGTTGATCACCCCGTCGGCGCCGCGCGCCGCCTCGGCGGCCTCGGTGAATATCTCGATCCGGCTCTCGCTGCCCGCCGCGCGCAAACCGGCGGCGAGCGCTTCGGCCTTGCCCGCGTCCAGATCGACCAAACGGATCACCGGAGCATGCAGCGCGAGCAGGCCGAAGGCCACCGCTTTGCCGACCCCGCCAGTGCCGATCAAACACACGGTGCCGGTGCTTTGCGCGCCGCGCGCCGCGCGGTAAGCCGCGACAAAACCGGTGTAATCGGTGTTGTGCCCTTCGGGGCCATCGGAGTTGAAAACCACCGTATTGACGGCGCCAATCGCACGCACCAAAGGATCGGGCACTGCGACATGGGCGCAGACGCGCTCTTTGTAGGGATAGGTGATGTTGATCCCGCGATAGCCCTCGGCGGCGGCCCAATCGAAGACCTCGTCAAAGCTTTGTCCCCTGTCGGCGGGGATCAAGCGGTCATAGCTCACGTCCAATCCGGTGATCTCGCCCGCCAACCGATGCAACATCGGCGATTTCGAGCGGGTGATATTGTCACCGATCAACCCCAGTCGCAGTTTCGCGCTCATTTTGCACTCCGCAGGCGGGATTTGATTTTGGGCCAAAGCGGCGTCTGGCTGAGGAAGATGAGGATCACCGCGATGAAGAGGACGCAAGAGACGGGGCTGGTGAAAACGCCGTGGAAAAAGCGGCCAAGGTCTTCGCGCTCGGAAATGATCGCACGGCGCCAGTTGTCGTCCAAAAGCCGCGACAGGATCACGCCAAGGATCACCGGCCCGAGCGGATAGCCGTAAAAGCGCATGAAGTAGCCCAAGACGCCAAAGCCCAGCATCCAATAGACATCGGTGATCGAATTGTTCACCGCAAAGGCCCCGACAATCGACAGCAACAAGATCAGCGGGATCAAAACCGCGCGCGGCATTTCCACGATCTTGGTGAAAATCCGGATGCCGGTGAGGCCGAAAAGCAGCATGAAGAAATTGGCGGTGACCAAGGCTCCGACGATGAACCAGAACATATCGGGCTGGTCGATCATCAACATCGGACCGGGGTTGAGGCCGTGGATGAACAGCGCGCCGATCATGATCGCGGTCACCGCATCGCCGGGGATGCCGAGGGTCATCATCGGAATAAACGCTCCGCCGACGGCGGCATTATTGGCGGTCTCGGGGGCGACAAGCCCCTCCATCGCACCCTCGCCAAAGGGCACTTCGGGGTCTTTGGTCACGCGTTTGGCGTGGTCATAGGCCATCAATGCGGCAATATCCCCGCCGGTGCCCGGAAGCGCGCCGATGATCACCCCGATCGAGGAGGTTTGCAAAGACAAGGGCAGGTGACGGCGCACCGCGCTCCACGAGGGCACAATGCGGCCGATCTTTTGTTTCACCGCTGCGGTATTGACGTGGTGCAATTGGTTGAGCGCCTCGCTGACGCCGAACATGCCGATCATCACGGCGATGAAATTCACCCCGCCGCGCATGATTTGCAGATCAAAGGTAAAGCGTTCGGTAAAGGTCAGCGGGTCCATGCCCACCGCGCCAAGCGCAATGCCGAAGGCACCGGCGAAAATACCCTTGAGCAGGCTGCCGCCCGAAAGGGAGCCGACTAGGAGAATGCCCAGAACCGCCAGAAGCATATAGTCGCGCGGTTGGAATTTCAGCGCGAAATCCGACACCAAGGGCGCTGCCAGCGCGAGAACGCCGATGCCCAGAAGGCCGCCGAAGAACGACATGACGGTGGTGACCCCAATCGCCACGCCCGCTTCGCCGCGCTGTGCCATCGGATAGCCGTCAAGCGCCGTGGCAATCGCCGAAGGCGCGCCGGGAATATTGAGCAAAATCGCCGTGCGCGAGCCGCCGTAAACCCCGCCCATATAGATGCCGATCATCAGCGAGATCGCCGGATAGACATCCCAAGAGAAGGTAAAGGAGATCAGGATCGACACGGCCATGGTGACCGACAATCCGGGGATCGCGCCGACATAGACGCCCGCCAGAGTGCCAAGGCCGACGAGCAGCAACAGCTGGGGCTGGGCGAAAACGGTGAGGAAGGCTTGCAGGGCTTCAAACATGTTAAACTCCTTTGCCGAACAGGCCGCGAAGCCATGCGAGCATTTCGCCTTCGGGCACGATGCCGGCGGGCATGAGCACGGTGAAAACGATGCGGAAAATCAGGTAGATGGCGATGAGGCTGAGCAGGCCGACGAGGGCGCTGAAGCCCCAAGTGCGGCGGCCCAGAATCTTGATCGAGAGGATCAAGAACACCGCCGATGTGGGCAAAAAGCCCAGCGGGTTGAGCGCCAGCGCGTAGAGCACCAGCAAGACAACCGCGATGATCACATTGGGCGGCAAGATCACCCGAAAGAAGGATCCCGCGTCGCGCGCGGGGCGGCGCAGGGTCTGGATCAGGACCGCAATCGTGGCGATGCTCATCACCGCCGTGGTGGCCATCGGCACGCTGCCCGGTGCGCTGAGCGCTTCGAAACCGGAAATGCCATAGGCGCTATAGAGCAGGCCGAGGCTGGCCAGCGCGACGAGCACGGCAAAGACGGCCTCGCCCGGGCGGCGGTGCGCCTCGGGGGCATTGGGCGTCTTGCCGCTTTGGGTCTCGGCGGCGGATTTCGGGGCAGGGGGGGCGGCATTTTCCGGATGGGTCACGGGGCATGTCTCCTTGGGCCAATGGTCAGGGCGAATGCACTGGGCGGCCTCGGGGCTGCGGGTGCAGGGCTTCGCATGCCGCAAAAGCGGTGCGCGAAGGGTGGCACATGTTGGGGGGCTGGGGATAGTTGCAAAAAGGGCGGGCCTGATCGGACCCGCCCCCTTGTCGGTCGGTCTTATTTCTTGCGTTCGATGCCGAACTCTTCAGGCGACTTTTTGGTCAGACCTGCGTCTTGCATGAGCCATGCGGTGGTTTGCTGCCAACCGGTGAGGAAGTCTTGCGCCTCTTGGCCGGAGATACCCATCATGGTGAAGCCGCGGCCGTTCATCAGCTCGACGAAATCGGGCGCTTTGGAGGCTTCGGCATAGGCGGCCGAGAGTTTGGCCACGACATCATCAGGCGTGCCTTTCTTGACGAAAACGCCAAAGAACGGACCCCAAGGCAGCATCGCGTTGAACTCGGGGTTGGTGTCGGTGATCGCAGGCACGTCGGGCAGCGCGGGGCTGGCGGCGGTGTCGAACAGGGCCAAAGGCTTCATGGTGCCGGCGCGGATGCCTTCGACCGAGGCGCCCAAAACGGCGGGCATCACGTCAATGGCGCCGCCTTGCAAAGCGGTCAGCGCGGGGCCGTCGCCATCATAGGGCACAAAGATCACCGGCAGATCGGTGGTCGCGCGGATCATCGCGGTGACGACCGAAGGAAGACCGCCCGGACCGGTGGAGCCGAAACGCACTTCATTGGGGTTCGCCGCGATATATTCGAGCATCTCGGGGTAGGTGTTGAACGGCGCATCGGGACCGGCGACCAAAATCGGCGTGCCGCGGGCCAGAATGTTGATCGGCGTGAAGTCGTTATAGTCCTTGTCGCCAAGGCCCATGACTTTGTAGAGCAGCGGGTTTTCCGCGCCCATCAGCAATTGGTAGCCATCGGCATCGTTGTTGGCCACGTGGTTGAGCGCAATCGCGCCCACGCCGCCGGTCATGTTTTGCATCACGATCGAGCCGCCGAGGATTTTCTCGGCGTGGGGCGTGACGGAGCGCATCACCGTATCGGTAGAGCCACCGGCCCCCCATTGGATGATCCCTTGAATTTCTTTGGTTGGGTATTCGGCCACGGCTGCGGTGGCACTCAGACCAAGAGCGACAATTGCGCTGATCAGTTTACGAGACATCTCTTTCCTCCCTTGAGCGTCTGGGGCTGGCGTTTCCTCCTCGGAGCCGCCAGCGATGCCTTAAAATGTAACGATTGGTGAATTTGTCAATTGAAATGTTCTGTTTAGTTAAATTAATGATAGATTGAACTGTGACGAGCGGCATTGGCCGACGGGGTCGCCGCGGATTGGTGAGGATAAAATATATATTTCACAGTCATTTATGCGAGGCAGGTCTCGGCAGGGTTAGCGCCGCGGATTTTGGAGGAGAAATGTGATGAAACGGGCGATATCCGAGAAAAACGGCGATTTTCATGACGACTCGCGCGCGGGGCCGCGATGTGATTCACGGATGATCGGACCGGATAGGGCGGGCCTTTTTGCTGCTGCGACAGCGCCGCGCCACGCTGCCGCAGAGGTATGATGATGCAAAGCAAGGACCATAACCAAGCAGGCGGGCGGCAGTTTTCCATCGCGCATCTGACTGCGATTGATCTGCAGCCGCATGAGTTGATCCATCTGGCGGCGCGTTGCGGCTATGATGCCGTCGGGCTGCGGCTCATTCGGGTGACAGACACCAGCCCCGGTTACCCGTTGATGGAGGACCCCGCGATGATGCGCGCGGCGCAGAGCGCCTTGGCCGACACGGGGGTTTTCGTCAATGACATCGAATTTGTGAAGCTCACCCCCGATCTTGAGGTTGCGACGCTTGAGGCGATGTTGGCGGCGGGGGCGGCCTTGGGCGCGCGCCATGTGATTTGCGCGCCCTATGATCCGGATTTGCCCCGCCTCGCCGCGCGTCTGGCGCAGATGACCGAACTGGCGGCGGGATATGGCATCAAGGCGATGCTGGAGTTTTTCCCGTGGACCGTTGTGCCCGATCTGCCCGCCGCCCGCGCCATTGTCGCGGCCAGCGGCGCGGATGCGGGGATTTTGGTCGATGCGCTGCATTTCGACCGCTCCGGCAGCACCTTGGCCGATCTGGCTGCGCTGCCCCCTGCGCAGGTGCCTTTCTTGCATCTGTGCGACGCGCCGGTGCATCCGCCCTATAGCACCGATGACCTGCTGCATGCGGGGCGGGCCGAGCGTTTGCCGCCGCTCGAAGGGCAGATCGATTTGACCGCCTTCCTCGGGGCCTTTCCCGCGCAAAGCCTGATCGCGCTCGAAGTGCCGATGACGGCGGCCACAGCGCGCGAGGGGATAGAGGCCGTGGCGAAGCGGGTGATCGCGGCCGCGCGGACCTGCGCGGCGCAGGCGCAGTTACGGTGAGGGCGCCGTAGGGCCGCCCGCTGCGGTTTCTGCCCCGCTGCGCCGCAATGTGAGCGCAAACATGCGCAATCCGGCTTTTGCGTCCAAAAATGCGGAAAAATCCGCGATCTGCCCCTCTGCGCACCTTGCGCGCTGCGTCAAACATGCGACAAAGCCTGAGCAAAGGGCAAAAGGAGCGCAGGATATGGCAACAGTTTTGGACCAACTCAGAGAGATGACCGTCGTGGTCGCGGACACGGGCGAAGTGGCGGCGGTCAAAACCTATCAGCCGGTCGATTGCACCACCAACCCTTCGCTGGTTTTGGGCGCCTTGCAAGACCCCGCGTCGGAGGCTTTGGTCAGCCGCGAGATCGAGGCAGGCCGCAAGGCAGGGCGCAGCGCGCAGCAGGTTTGCGATGCGCTGACCGTGGCCGTGGGGGCCGAACTGGCCGCGCTGGTGCCGGGGCGGGTGTCGACCGAGGTCGATGCATGTTTGTCCTTTGATACCGATGCGACGGTGGCCCGTGCCCGCGCGATCATCGCCGATTACGCCGCGCGCGGCATCGACAAAAGCCGCATCCTGATCAAGATCGCCGCCACATGGGAAGGCATCCGCGCCGCCGAGATTTTGCAAGGCGAGGGCGTTGATTGCAATCTGACGCTGCTGTTTTCCTTGGCGCAGGCGGTGGCCTGTGCCGATGCAGAGGCGTTTTTGATCTCGCCCTTCGTGGGCCGCATCACCGATTGGTATAAAAAGGCCGAAGGCAAAGACAGCTACGCCCCGCACGAAGACCCCGGTGTTTTGTCGGTCAAGGGCATCTATGACTATTACAAATCCAACGGGATCGACACGGTGGTCATGGGCGCATCCTTCCGCAGCACCGATCAGATCAAAGCCTTGGCCGGTTGCGACCGTTTGACCATCGCGCCGAAGCTTTTGGAGGAAATGGGCCGCGAAGAGGCGGTCTTGCCGCGCGCGCTGAGCGAGCAAACCGCCAGCGCCGCCGCCCCGATCGCGATGGACGAGCGGGCCTTTCGGTGGGCGATGAACGCCGATGCGATGGCGACCGAGAAACTCGCCGAAGGCATCCGCAATTTCGATGCCGACCATCAAAAGCTGATCAAAATGATCGCGGCGCGGATGGGGTGATCAGCCAGCTTAGCGGGTGCAGGTCTCTTGCCAGAGGGCGTCAAAGCTCTGCCCGCTCTGGCCGCACATCTGCATCGCGGCGGCTTCGGTCATGCATATCCGCAGCTTGATCTTGCTGATGTAATCGAGCGCCTGCTCGAGCATGCGGGCGCTGCCGAAGACGGTATCGTCGCTCACCATCACCACGCTGAGCGCGCCGGAGGAGAATTTCGAAAGCGGGCGCGACAGCCCGAAGAGATTGCTCAGGATCTGGGTGAAACCGGCATCGACCTGTGTCACGGCGCGGGCGTCGCTGAGCATCACGAAATCGGGGTTGAAATCGGGCATCTCGACATAGTCGAGGAAGGCCTGTTTCGCCTCTTTGACCGTGACAGCCCCGTGAAAGCGGAAAAGCGCGATCTGTCGGGGCGTGTGAATCTGGATCTTATATGGCATTATGCCTCGCGACGACTGTGTTGGCAGTATGCGCGCCAGACATCATCATATCCACCCCTGCCACGGATGCCATCCTGATGCGGCAAATTTATGGCAGATGCGAATAATATGGGCCATCGGGCGATGCTAGAGCCTTGATTGGCGCCGGAGCCTCGTCGTTTTTGAAATGACGGAGCGAAATTGGCTTGGGGAATTGAACCAAATTTTTAATTTGTTAGTCTTTGTCCGAATCTTCGGGAGGTTACATGGCACGCGATACGCAAGAGGCGGCCCCTAAGGGGCGGCGCACGGGATGGAAGCAAAACCCCGAAGCCGTGCGCGAGAATATCTTGCGCGTGGCGCGCGAAGTGTTTTCCGAAGCGGGGTTTTCGGGCGCGCGGGTGGACGAGATAGCGGCCCGCACAGAGACCTCCAAGCGGATGCTGTATTACTATTTCGGGGACAAGGAAGGGCTTTATCGCCATGCGCTGGAGGCCTCTTACCGCGAGGTCCGCGAAGGCGAGCACGAGCTTGATCTGGTCGGTTTGTCACCGGATGACGCGCTGCGCAAACTGGTGGAATTCACCTTTGACCACCACCGCCGCAATCCCGAGTTTATCCGCCTCGTGATGATCGAGAATATCCACAATGGCGCCAGCCTCGCACAGTCCAAAGTGATCAAGGATATGAACAAGACCGCGATTGCGGGGCTTGAGGATATTTTGGCACGCGGTCGGGAAAGCGGGGTTTTTCGCAGCGATATCAAAGCTTTGGCGCTGCACTGGCAAATCTCGGCCCTGTGCTTTTACAACGTGTCGAACCGCATAACCTTCTCGGCGCTGTTTTCCGCCGCCGAGATGTTCGAGGAAGAAGGCCAGATCGAGCGCCGCGACTGGGTGGTCGATGCGGTGCTGCGCAAGGTTCTGGCCTAGGCGCATTTGCGCGGTCTCACCCTTGCGGTGCGGGCAGGGTCATTTTTGCGGCGGCGGCCCGCGCCAAAGGCGTCAATCCCGCGCCGCCTTGGGCCAGATGCGCATGCAGCTGCGCCCGCATACGCGGCTCCCAAAAATCATCGAGATGCGCGGCCACTTTGGCGGCTTTTTCTGCCTCGCTCATCGGCTGGGTGGCGAAAAATCCGGCGATCTGATTGGCCATATAGGTCAGCTTTTCGGGCTTCATGTCGTGATCCTGTCGGGGCGGGTGAAGATGTCGAGCTGGCCGCGATCTGCCCTTGGCAGGCAGGCAAGGGTCAGCCCTGCCGCTTCGGCTTGCCGGACGGCCAAAACCGTGGGGGCGGAGACGGCGCAAAGGACCGGCGCGCCGGCGATGGCGGTTTTTTGCACCATATCCACCGACAGGCGGCTGGTCATCAACACGGCGCCCATGGCCGGATCAATGCCGCTGCACGCCAAGGCGCCGATCAATTTGTCGAGCGCGTTATGGCGGCCCACGTCTTCGCGCAGGCACAAAATGTCCCCCTGTGGCGCGACAAAGGCGGCGGCATGGGCGGCGCGGGTGGCGTCTTGGAGCGGTTGCTGAGCGCGCATGGCATCGGCCGCAGCGATCAGCGCGGATTGCGACAGGCGCAGCGCGACATGGCTGCGGTCCGGCAGCGGGCGCAGCGCCGCGTCCAGACTGTCGATCCCGCATAGCCCGCAGCCGACCGGCCCCAAGCTGCGCCGCCGCCGTGCGGCCATCGCCTCGGCGCGCGGCGCGGCAAGCCACAGCCGCGCCTCGAAGCCTTGCGGATGGGGCAGGATTTCGAGGCTCTCGATCTCGCGCGCGCTATCGATCAGGCCCTCGGAGAGGCTGAAGCCGAGGGCGAAATCCTCCAGATCGGACGGGCTGGCCATCATCACCGCTTGGGTGCTGCCTTGATAGGTCAGCGCCACGGCGACCTCTTCGGGCAGGGCGCGCGCGCCGCTGGCGGTTGGCATCTCGCGCGCGGCGGGGTGTGCGGCCGTATCGCGCATCTTGGCAGTCACTCCGCCGCCGGAGTGATGCGGCGCGACTTTGCAGCCTGCGCGGCATAGTCGTCCTGCCACGTCGTTGTCGGCCCGTTCGACAGGCTCACCTGCACCGCCGTGACCTTATATTCGGGGCAATTGGTGGCCCAATCGGAATAATCGGTGGTGATAACATTGGCCTGTGTGTCGGGGTGGTGGAAGGTGGTGTAAACGACACCCGTGGAGACGCGATCGGTCAGAGTGGCGCGCAACGCCGTCTCGCCGGAGCGCGAGGCGAGGCGCACGAAATCGCCCTCCTTGATGCCGCGCACCTCCGCGTCATGGGGATGGATTTCCAACAGGTCCTCGCCGTGCCAGACCGTATTGGCCGTGCGCCGCGTTTGCGCCCCGACATTATATTGCGACAAGATCCGTCCCGTGGTCAAAAGCAGCGGAAAGCGCGGGCCGGTTTTTTCGTCCGTGGCGATATATTCGGTATGGATGAACCGCCCCTTGCCGCGCACGAACCCGTCCATATGCATGAGCGGCGTGCCGGTCGGATGCTCCTCGTTGCAGGGCCATTGCACCGATCCGTGCTCTTCGAGCAGATCATAGGAAACGCCTGCGAAGCTGGGCGTGGTGGCGGCGATTTCCTCCATGATCTGCGCGGGATGGGTATAGCGCCAATCGGCCCCCATCGCATTGGCCAAAAGCTGCGTGACCTCCCAATCGGCATAACCGTTCTTGGGGGCCATGACCTTGCGCACGCGGTTGATGCGGCGTTCGGCATTGGTAAAGGTGCCGTCTTTTTCCAAAAAGGACGAGCCGGGCAAAAACACATGGGCGTAATTGGCGGTCTCGTTGAGAAACAGGTCATGCACGATGACACAGTCCATCGCCTCCAGACCGGCCGCCACATGTTTGGTGTCGGGATCCGATTGCAGGATGTCCTCGCCTTGGCAATACAGCCCTTTGAAGCTGCCATCGACCGCCGCATCCAGCATGTTGGGAATGCGCAGCCCCGGTTCGGGGTCGATGGGCACGCCCCATGCGGCTTCGAATATGGCGCGCACATCGGGGTTTTTAACGTGGCGGTAGCCGGGCAGTTCATGCGGAAAGCTGCCCATATCGCACGATCCTTGCACGTTGTTTTGCCCGCGCAGAGGGTTCACGCCGACGCCCTTGCGCCCGATATTTCCGGTCAGCATCGCCAGATTGGCGATGCCGATCACGGTGGTCGATCCTTGGCTGTGTTCGGTGACGCCAAGACCGTAGTAGATCGCGCCGTTGCCGCCCGTGGCGAACAATCGCGCCGCGGTGCGCAACTCCGCCGCCGCAACGCCGGTGAGCATTTCGGTGGCTTCGGGGCTGTGGCGCGGATCGGCGGCAAATTCGGCGTATTCGCAGTATTCCTCCCAATCACAACGGTCGCGGATGTACTCCTCATCGGCCAGACCTTCGGTGACGATCACATGGGCCATGGCGGTGACCACGGCGACATTCGTGCCGGGGCGCAGGGCAAGGTGGTGCGCGGCCTCGATATGGGCCGAGCGCACGATATCGGTGCGGCGCGGGTCGATGACGATCAATCTCGCCCCCGCGCGCAGGCGCTTTTTCAGGCGGCTGGCAAAGACGGGGTGGCCGTCCGTGGGGTTGGCGCCGATGATGATGACCACATCGCTGTGCTCGACGCTGTCGAAGTCTTGCGTGCCCGCCGAGGTGCCGAAGGTTTGCCCCAATCCGTATCCCGTGGGCGAATGGCACACCCGCGCGCAGGTGTCGGTGTTGTTATTACCAAACACCGCGCGGGCCAGCTTTTGCACCAGATAGGTTTCTTCGTTTGTGCAGCGGCTCGAGGTGATGACGCCGATGCTCTTTTGGCCATGGGTCTGTTGGATGGCGCGCATCCGCTGTGCCGCAAATGTCAGCGCCTCGTCCCAAGACACTTCGCGCCACGGATCGGTGATCTTGTCGCGCACCATCGGGGCCAAAATCCGGTCGCTGTGTTCGGCATAGCCATAGGCAAACCGCCCCTTGACGCAGGAATGCCCGCGGTTTGCCTTGCCGTGTTTATAGGGCGTCATGCGCACCAACCGGTCGCCGTTCAGCTCGGCCTTGAAGCTGCATCCGACCCCGCAATAGGCGCAGGTGGTGATGACAGACCGTTGCGGCGTGCCCAGATCGATGACCGATTTCTCCTGCAAGGTCGCGGTGGGGCAGGCCGCCACGCAGGCGCCGCAGGACACGCAATCGGAGGCGAGGAAATCTTGGTCCGCGGTGCCAGCGCTGACGCGGCTGCCGAACCCGCTGCCTTCGATGGTGAGGGCAAATGTGCCTTGCACCTCTTCGCAGGCGCGCACGCAGCGCGAGCAGACGATGCATTTGGCCGGATCATAGGTGAAATAGGGGTTGCTGTCGTCTTTGGGTATATAGGCGGGATTTGCCTCGCCGTTCTGGCGGGTCTCGAAATGGTTTTGCCCGCTCTCGTATCGCACATCGCGCAGGCCGACCGCGCCCGCCATATCTTGCAATTCGCAATCGCCATTGGCCGCGCAGGTCAGGCAATCGAGCGGGTGGTCGGAGATATAGAGTTCCATGACGCCGCGCCGCAGTTTTTGGATTTTCGGGGTCTGGGTGTGCACCTGCATGCCCGCGGCGACGGGGGTGGTGCAAGAGGCGGGCGTGCCGCGCCGCCCTTCGATTTCCACCACGCACAGGCGGCACGACCCAAAGGCCTCGACGCTGTCTGTGGCGCACAGCTTGGGGATGGCGAGCCCCGCCAAAGCCGCCGCGCGCATCACCGAAGTGCCTTCGGGAACGGTCACGTCATGCCCGTCGATGGTCAAAGTGACCGGCGCGCCCTCACGCGCGGGGGTGCCAAGGTCGCGGTCATCGTTCCATGGGATGATCAGGTCTTTCATCGGCGGGCCTCTCTTTGTCTCATTTCGGCATACCCTTGGCCCGAGGCGCGAAGCGGCCGACCCTCCCCACGGGAGGGCGCTACGCCCCCGCCCAGGGTCAGGCGCAGTCCTATGTTGCAGGTGCGCGCGGCGATCATTCCGCCGCCTCCTGCGCCGCGCTGAAATCCTCGGGGAATTGCTCCAGCGCCGACATCACCGGATAGGGGGTAAAGCCGCCCAAGGCGCAAAGCGATCCGTCGCGCATGGTCTCGCACAGGTCGGTCAATATCTCTTTTGCGGCCATATCCCCCGCTGCGATGCGGTCGATGGTCTCCACCCCGCGCACCGCGCCGATGCGGCAAGGCGTGCATTTGCCGCAGCTTTCCACCGCGCAAAACTCCATTGCAAAACGCGCCATCTGGCGCATGTCCGCGCTGTCGTCAAAGACGACGATCCCCGCGTGGCCGATCAATCCGCCCGCGCCGTCGAATTCCTCGTATCCGAAGGGCACATCGAATTTGTCGGGGGCAAAATAGGCCCCCAAAGGCCCGCCGACTTGCACCGCTTTGACGGGCCCGCCCGTGGCGGTGCCGCCGCCGATCTCTTCGACGATCTGGCCAAGGGTCATGCCGAAGGCCGCCTCGAAGAGCCCGCCGTATTTGACGTTTCCGGCGATCTGCAGCGGGATGGTGCCGCGCGAGCGACCGATGCCATGAGCGGCATAATGCGCCGCGCCGCGTTCGAAAATCACCGGAACGGTGGCGAGGCTGATGACGTTATTGACCACCGTGGGGCGGCCCATGAACCCTTCCAAAGCGGGCAGCGGCGGTTTGGCGCGCACCACGCCGCGTTTGCCTTCGAGCGAGTTCAAAAGCGAGGTTTCCTCGCCGCACACATAGGCCCCCGCGCCGCTGCGGACCTCGATGTCAAAAGCCGCGCCCTCGCCCATGACCGCCGCGCCCAAGACGCGGTTTTTACGCGCTATTTCAATGGCATCAGACATCACGCGGATCGCGTCCGGGTATTCGCTGCGCAGGTAGATATAGCCGCGCGTGGCCCCCACCCCGAGGCCCGCGATGATCATGCCTTCGATCAAGGAAAACGGGTCGCCCTCCATGATCATCCGGTCGGCAAAGGTGCCGCTGTCGCCCTCATCGGCGTTGCAGACGATGTATTTTTGCGCCGCCTCGGCGCCGCGCACCGTCTCCCATTTGATGCCGGTGGGAAAGCCCGCGCCGCCGCGCCCGCGCAATCCGCTTTCGGTGACCTCGCCGGTGATCTCCGCGCCGCTCATGCCAAGCGCGCGGCGCAGGCCGGACCATCCGCCGTGGGTCTCGTAAGCCTTTATATCCAAAGGATCAATCACGCCGCAGCGGGCAAAGGTCAGGCGGGTTTGAGCGGCCATATAGGGGATATCTTCGGTGGGGCCGAGGCTGGCGGCGCTGCCGTCCAAAATGGCCTCGGCCAGATCGGGGGTAACCGGCCCGTAGGCGATGCGCTCACCGTCCTGTTCGACCTCGACCAAAGGCTCCAGCCAGATCATTCCCCGCGTCCCCGTGCGCATCAATTCGATCTCTTCGCCACGCGTTTTTCCCTTTGAAACAAGGGCTTTGGCGACGTCTTCGGCGCCAAGGGCGAGGGCGGCGCTGTCGCGGCTGAGGTAGATGCGGCGGGTCATGGCCGGACCTCGGATTTGATGCGCTCGAGGGATTTGAGCGTGACGCGGCCCATGGGCGCGCCGTCGAGCATTGCGGCGGGGCCGCAGGCGCAAAGCCCGAGGCAATAGACCGGTTCGAGCGTCAGCGCCGCGTCCGGTGTGGTTTCATGCCATCCGAGGCCGAAGAGGGCCTTGGCCGCCGCTTCCAGATCGCGCCCGCCGACGGCTTGGCAGGCCTCGGCGCGGCAGATCTTCAAGACATGGCGACCGGCAGGTAAGTCACGGAAATCATGGTAGAATGACGCAACGCCATGGACCTCGGCGGCGGTGATATTGAGCGCCTGCGCGAGGATCGGATAGGCGGCTTGGGGCAGATAGCCGAGCCGCGATTGCACCTCGTGCAGGATCGGCAAAAGCGGCCCTTCGGCCCCCTCATGGGCGGCGAGCGCGGCGGTGCAGGCCTCGGTGATATCTTGGCTCGATGGCTGGCGCGCGGCGGCGCTGGCGGCTGTGGTCATTGGGTCCTCCGTGGGCGCAGCTAGACGGGTTTTGATGGGGAAATCAATATGAATGATCCGTGGATTGATAGGTGTATTCTATCAAAGCCCTGTCTGTAACGCGTCGGTATCACGTCGGTATTGCGTCGGTGCACCCCGCCTATGCGCGTCGCCGCGCGCGCGGCCATTGCGCCGCGCCCCCATTGGCCCGCATAGTGGGGCAAAATAACGGGCCAAACTTATGGGCCAAGACAGTGGGCCATAGGTATAGGCCGAACCGATCCGGAGGATTGTCATGCCATCGATTTTGCCGCACCTGCCCGTCAGGCGCACCGCCGCCATCACGGCCCTCATCGCCGCCCTGATCACGGCTGGCGTTTTCGCCGCGCCGCTTGTCGCGCAGCAGGCCGCCGATGCGGTCGCACCGGAGGCGGGCACGGGCACGCCCTCCGCTTCGGCCCCTGCTTCGGGCGGCGCGGACGATGTCTTGATGCGCCCCGATGTGGTGCGGGCGCTGGCCTCCAAAGCGGCGGGCGCGCCGGTCGCCGCGCGCGAGTGGATGATCGCGGTGGCAAATCCTCTGGCGGCGGCGGCGGGGGCGGATGTGCTGCGCGCGGGCGGCACGGCGGCGGATGCGATGATCGCGGCGCAGGCGGTTCTGGGTCTGGTCGAGCCGCAATCCTCGGGTCTCGGCGGCGGGGCGTTTTTGGTCTGGTATGACGCGGCCAGCGGCGCGTTGACCACGCTCGACGGGCGCGAGACCGCGCCTTTGGCCGCCACGCCTGCGCTGTTTGTAGATGCCTCCGGCGCGCCGTTGAAATTCTTTGACGCGGTGGTGGGGGGATTGTCGGTCGGCGCCCCCGGCACGCCGGCCTTGATGCAAGAGGCCCATGCGCGCTGGGGCAAATCGGCGTGGAGCGGGCTGTTCGATCCGGCGATCACCTTGGCCGAACAGGGGTTTGCCGTCTCGCCGCGACTGGCGGGGCTGATCGGGGCGGATGCCGAGCGATTGGCGCGCCATCCGCGCACGGCGGCCTATTTCTTGCCCGATGGCGTGCCGCTGGCGGCGGGGCAGAGGCGCGACAATCCGGCCTATGCACAAAGCCTGCGTGCCCTTGCCGCGCGCGGGGCACAGGCCTTTTACGGCGGCGCCATCGCCCAAGACATCATAGGCACCGTGCAAAATGCGCCGCGCGCGGGGCGGCTGGCGGCGATCGATCTGGCGATTTACCGCGTCAAGGAGCGCGCGCCGGTCTGTGTGCCCTACCGCATTTACGAGGTCTGCGGCATGGGGCCGCCCTCGTCGGGCGCGCTGAGCGTGGGACAGATTTTGGGGATGCTGAACAGCTTTGATCTGGCCGCATCGGGGCCGCAGGATGTGCAAAGCTGGCGGCTGATCGGCGATGCCTCGCGGCTCGCCTTTGCGGATCGGGGCCGCTATATGGCCGATAGCGATTTCGTGCCGATGCCGCTCAAGGGCTTGGTCGAGGCGGGCTATCTGGCGGCGCGGGCGGGGTTGATGGGCAAGGATGTGCAAACCGGCGCGCGGATCGAGACGGTCGAGGCGGGCAATCCCAAATGGGACCATGCGCAGCTCTGGGCCGATGATGCGGCGATCGAGCTGCCCTCGACCACGCATATTTCGATTGTCGATGGCTATGGCAATGCCCTGTCGATGACGAGCACGATCGAGAATGCCTTTGGCAGCCGCTTGATGACGGCGGGGGGATTTTTGCTCAACAACGAGATGACGGATTTTTCCTTTCGCAGCCACCGCGACGGGGTGCCTGTGGCCAATCGGGTCGAGCCGGGAAAACGTCCGCGCTCGTCCATGGCGCCGACGATTGTGATGCAGGGCGGCAAGCCGGTGCTGGTCGTCGGATCACCTGGCGGCAGTCGCATCATCGGCTATGTGGCGCAGGTGATCGTGGCGTGGGCCGATTGGGGCATGGATGTGCAATCGGCGATTGCCATGCCGCATCTGGTGAACCGGTTCGGCCCCTATGATGTCGAGGCGGGCACGCAGGCCGAGGCCATGATCCCCGCGCTGGAGGCGATGGGATATGAGGTCAAGGCGCGCGATCTCAATTCGGGGATACATGCGATCGACCTGCGCGGCGGGATGCTGCGCGGCGGGGCCGATCCGCGCCGCGAGGGCCTGGCCTTGGGCGAGTAGCTGTGCGGCGCGCAGACAGGGGCGCGCAGGCAGGGGCGCGCAGGCAGGTGCACAGGTCGGGGCCATAGATCGCCGCAGGTGGTGACGGCGCGCGCGGCTAGACCATTTCGGGCGGCACGGCAGGCAGGGGCGCGCCAAAGCGTTCGGCGGCGCGCAGATCATAGGGCACGATAAACCCCGCGCGGGTGTGCGGCGGGCGCGCGCCATTGGCGCGGGCGGTGGCCTGCCATGCGGCGCGGGCGGTTTCGAGGTCGAAATGCGCGGGGCTGGCGGCCTCGCACAGCCAATGGGAAAACACCGCGCGGCGCAGGGTCTCGACCTGATCGCGTTGCGTCAGCCGCAGCCCCGCCTCGGTGTCCCAATAGAGCGAGCGGCCGTTGAGATTGGCCGAAGAGACGATGGCGCTTTGGTCGTCAAAGATCGAGACTTTGGCATGGACATAGATGATCGGTGCGCGGGCAAGCTGTGCGCGCGGGGCGGGTGCGGTCTGTTTGCCTGCCGCTTTTCCTGCCCGCGCTTCTGCCTTCGATGCGGGCACGGGCGCGGGGGTGCGGCGCACCGGCGCGCCGACAAACAGGCGCGGGCCAAAGGCGCGGCGCATATGGCGCAGGTTGCGCGCTTGCAGATATTCGCCAAAGCGGGCGTCGGGTCCGGTGTTGTTTTCAAAGGCCACGTCTTCGGGCGCGGCGGGCAGGATCACCACGGCCTCCAGATCGGGGCGCGCCCGCGCCGCCGCGCATAGGGCGCGCGAGACCGATTGATCGCGCAAGAATTGCGTCTCGATATAGATGAGCCGCCGCGCGCCATGGATGGCCTCGATATGGGCCTCGGCGATTTCGGTGCGCAGGCGGCGGGGCGACAGATGCAGCGGGCCGAAACGGCGCGGTTTCGACAAGGTGGTCACAAAGCCGCTGCGCTTTGGCGCGCGATTTCGGGAGGGCGCGGCTGGCTCGGGCGGGGCTTCGGTGCCTTTGGTCCATGATTGAAACCCGCGCAGATGCGCGCTTGCCCGCGCCACCACGGGGCCGCTCACCACAAGCTGCACATCGTGCCATGTGGCCTCGGCGGCGCGCGCATGCGCCTTGGTGTCATAGCGCCGCTCGTCAAGGTCCAGCCCGCCGATATAGAGCGTCGCGCCGTCAAAACAGGCCAGCTTTTGGTGGTGCGTCACGGGCGAGAGCACGGGCGGGGGCAGGCCGATCCGCGCGCGCAGCGATGCGCTGCCGCTGCCGCCCGCCAGATGGGGCTTGAGGCGCGGCATATCGCGCAAACGGGCGGCGCGCTGCGGCGCGGGCAGCGCATCGAGCGCGCGCGCATGACGGCGCAGCTTGGCCAGCGCGAGGGGCCAGAACAGCACCCGCGCCGCGAGCCCCGCGCGCGCCGGATGAAGCGCGGCGGTCACGGTGAGTTTGGCATGCTCGCCCGCCAGCGCCCCGGCGGCGGCGAACTGGCGGATGCTGCGCCATGTGCCGCGGTGCAGGTCGGCGGCGGCAATCGGGTCGAAATCGGCAATCACCATGTCGATCGCCACCCCGCCGCGCAGCACATGCACGATCAGATCGAACCATGTCTCGCCAATGGCGCGGCCCGCGTCGCTGCGCAGCTTGGTGTCCAGATCAAAGACCCGAAAGCTGGCACGGATGTCGCGCCGCGCTGTGAGGAACAGATGCTCCAATGCGGGATAGGCCTCTTGCGCGGTGACCAGCACCTTGAGGGTTTCGATCTCATCCGCCGGATCGTTGCGCGCCGTGCCCTGCCCGCCTGTTTGCGGTGTTTGCAGATTATCCATCGGCCTTGGCGCGCGGCGGCTGGGTGGCAAATCCGTCCTGCACATCCTCCTCGGTTTGCGGGGTCTCGTCGGCCAAGGTCAGCGCCAGCAAGAGCCGGTATTGCGCCGCTGTTTGCTCGACAGTGATCTGCGCACCGATCTGCAAGGCGAAGGCATTGATCAATTGCCGGCCCAGTCCGGTGCTGGTGGCGATATGGGGCATTTCGGCCAAAGGGGTGCCGATGGAATTGATGATGCTGACATCGACCTGCCGCTCGCCCGTGCGTTTGAAGCGCACGGCGATCATCGGCGCGCTGCCATCGGGCGGCTTGCCCAGATATTTGACCGCATTGGTCAAGGCCTCGGTGACCAGCAACGAGAGGGGCACCGCCTGATCGGGCAAAAGCGCGAAATCGTCGATGTCGATCTCGACCGTGACGCCCGAGGGCGGCAGCGAGGATTTGAGCGTCTGGTTGATCACCTCGTTGAGCAAGGTGCCCGCATGGACCGAGGCGAGCCGCGAGGTGCGGTAAAGATTGCCATGCACCGTGGCAAGGCCGAGCACGCGATCCTGCACACGGCGCAGCGCGGCGCGGGTGTCCTCATGGGCGGCTTTGCGCGCCTCCATGCTGACGATCGAGGCGATGAGTTGCAGGTTGTTCTTGACGCGGTGGTGCACCTCTTTGAGCAGCACGTTCTTCTCGCGGATGCCGTTTTCCAATTCGGCCTCGTCGAGGGCGATGGTATGGGCCATCTGGTTGAAGGTCACCTCCATCTGCCGCAATTCGGCGGGGGCGGGGCGCACATCATCGGGCGAAAAATTGCGGCTTCCGGCGGCAAAGCGGCGCATTTTGAGCCGCAGGGCGTGGACATGGCGGATCACCAACCGGTGCACCGCGATATAGGCGACCAGAAGGCTGAGCAGCCACATGATCAGCGGAAACATAAAGGCGGCGCGGTCGATCAGATTGCCCTCGCCAAGCAGGTCCTCGGGTTTCCAGACGCTAAAGCTGTAGCTGACACCGGGGATGACGGCGACGGTGGAATAAAGCCGCTCGGAGCCGTCTTGATTGAGGGCGGCGAAGGTTTTGGCCCCCTGCATGGCGATCGACGACAAGGCGATCCCTTGCGGCATCTCGTTGCGCGCGGCCTCGCGATTGCTCAGCGTCAGGAGCAATTCGCCGTCCTGGTTGAAGCTGATCAGCTGCACCGGCCCTGCGCCGCGCGGGGCAGGGCCGCCCGCCGTGTTTGCGCCCTCCGTGTTTGCGCCCTCTGCGCCGCCGCGCAATCCGGGCAGGTCGTGCGGAATGTTCTCGGGCGGCAAGGAGAGCGAGACAAAACCGGCATAGCGGTCATTGATCACCACGGGGCGCACCACCACGATCACCGGACGGTCCGACACGCGGCCTCGGTCGATGCTCATCACCCGCGGGCGCGGGTCGGCCATCATCCGGCGGGTGACTTCGCTGCGCCGCAAATCGGCGGGCAGGGCGTTGGAATTGCAGGTGGAAATGCCATTCACGGGGACAAAGAGCGCCAAAATGAATTCTGGATGCGATTGCAAGAACTGCGTGGCCACGCGCGAACAGGCGGCGCGGTCCTCCATCACCGGTTTGATCGCCTCGCCCAAAACGCGGCTGGCGGCGAAACCGCGATAAAGCAGCGCGCGCTGCGGCTCGACCGCGATCAAGGTGCGGCCCAGCACCGCCGAGCGGCTCAATTCTTCGGCCTGCCGCGCCACGTTCTGCGTTTGGAAAAAGGCGATCAAGCCGACGGGCAGCAGGGCCACGGACAGTAGCATGATCACGCGAAAGGCGAGGCTTTGGGTGGTTTTGACGCGCATCTGGGGCCGTCAGCCGCTCGGATGGGCGTTGGCGGTGATCACGGCCATGGTGGATTCGTCGGTCAGCTCCAGCTTCTCGTCCTCGTCCAGTTTCAGCAATTCGGCCAGTTTCGCGCGCCCGCGATTGGCGCGGCTCTTGATCGTGCCGACGGCGCAGCCGCAGGTTTCGGCGGCCTCTTCATAGGAAAACCCCGAGGCCCCCACGAGGATCAGCGCCTCGCGTTGCTCGTCGGGCAATTGCACGAAGGCGCGTTGGAAATCTTTCAGGGCAAGACGGCCGTCGTGGTCGGGTTTGGAGGCCAGATTGTTCGAATAGATGCCATCGACATCGGCGACCTCGCGTTTGGATTTGCGCCGCCCCGAATAAAACGTGTTGCGCAAAATCGTAAACAGCCACGCGCGCAGGTTGGTGCCGGTTTTGAAGCTGGCAAATTTGCTCCACGCCTTGACGATTGTGTCCTGCACAAGGTCATCAGCCGCCGCTGCGTTGCGCGTCAGGCTGAGCGCAAAGGCGCGCAGGGCAGGCAGATGTTCGATGATCGCATCGCGCGGATCGACCGACCCAATGCCGCTTTGCGCGTCATCCGTAGCCAAAACCGCGTCGGGCAGGGCGGGGTCGCTCATTTGCTGCTCCCGCTTTGCGCGTCTTGCTCTTTGAGCTGGGCGAGAAGCTGCGTGAAGCGGTCGGGCAACGCCTCTTCCTGCGCGGCCTGAAACACGCGGCGCAGGTTCTCGTCGATCTGCCGCTGCACGTTGCTGTCTGGTTTAGTCTTCGACATGCTGACTTTCTGAACTATTTTGAGGTGCCTGTTAGATTTCTTGGAACTTAACGCGGCATCTCGCGTTTGGTTCCTGAAAAAAGCGGAAAAACCGAAAAAAAGGGTGATCAGCGAAATGACGACTTCTACGGCGAATGAAAACGGGGCCGATCAGGGACAAACATCGGGCGATTTTGTTGCGCAGATTGCGCAAAACCTGCCTTTCTTGCGCCGCTATGCGCGGGCATTGACCGGATCGCAGACCTCGGGCGACAATTATGCGGCGGCGACTTTGGAGGCGATGCTTGAAACGCCCGATATTGTGGACCGCGCGATGGACCCCAAAGTGGCGCTTTTCGGCGCGTTTCACGCCATCTGGTCCAGCTCCGGCGCGCCGGTGGACAAGGGCGGATCGGGGGCCTTTGCCAAGGCGCAGGCGCATCTGGCCAAGCTGACGCGCAACACCCGCGAGGCGCTTTTGCTCCATACGGTCGAGGAGTTCCGCACCGGCCAAGTGGCGCAGATCATGGGCCTGCCCGAAGCGGAGGCCGAAGAATTGATCGCCATCGCACAGCGCGAGATTGCCGATAGCATCTTGGGCAAGGTGATGATCATCGAGGACGAGGCGATCATCGCGATGGATTTGCAAAGCATCGTGGCCAGCATGGGCCATGCCATCACCGGCGTGGCGCGCACCCGCGCGGAGGCGGTCGAACTGGGCAAGGCCGAGCGCCCCGACCTGATCCTTGCCGACATTCAACTGGCCGATAATTCCTCGGGCATCGATGCGGTGAATGATCTTTTGGGGGCGCTGGGCGATGTGCCGGTGATCTTTATCACCGCCTTCCCCGAGCGGCTTTTGACCGGCGAGAAACCCGAACCGGCGTTTTTGATCACCAAGCCTTACAGCGAAGAGCAGGTGCGCCTTGCCGCGAGCCAAGCGATGTTCTTTTCCTCGACGGAAACCTTGCTGGCCTAGGGAGGCTCCGCGCAGCACTGGCGCGCCGCCGCGTCTAGATCACGCGCGAGATTACGCTCACACATCAAAGGCCGCGCAGGGCACCCCGCGCGGCCTTTTGATCCGGCGCGGTGGAGGGTTCGGGGCGGGCGATGTCGCACCCGTTACCCCTTGGCGCGTGCCCGCCTGTCCTAAAGCTCTGCGGCAAGCTCCGAGGCCCAAGGCGGGTTGGCCCCCGCCCGTCCCACCACCACGGCGGCCACGCGCGCGCCGTATCGCAGCGCCTCTTCAAGCGCCGCCTCGGGCAGGGCGCGGAGTTGCCCTTTGCGTAGCAATCCTTGCGCCTCCAGATGGGCCAGAACGCCCGCGTTGAACGTATCGCCCGCCCCGACCGTATCGACGATCTGCGCCGCCAGCGCGGGCACCGAAACCTCGATGTCGCGCATATATCCGCTCGCCCCCGCGCCGCCGCGGGTGATGATGACCACGGCGGGGCCTTTGTCCAAAACCTGCGCCGCCTTGTCGCGCAGCGGCCCGTCGCCGCCGATCAGCCACTCAAGGTCCTCGTCCGACAGTTTGACGATATCGGCCTGCGCCATCATCGCGTCCAGCCGCGCGCGGTAGCGCGTCTCGTCGCGGATAAATCCGCTGCGGATATTGGGGTCGATCATCACCGCGCGCCGCCCCGCCTCGCGCGCCAAAAGCGCGGCGTAGGCCTCGGCACATGGCTCGCAGGCAAGGCTGATGCCGCCGAAAAACAGCGCGCCCACATGATCGGGCAATGGCGGCAGATCCTGCGCGGTGATCATCCGTCCGGCAGAGTTTTCATCCATAAAATGATAGCGCGCCTGCCCCTGCGTGAGCGTCACAAAGGCCAAGGTCGTGGGCCGCTGCGAGCGGATCAGCAAGCCGCGATCCACACCGGATGCGCCAAGCGCCGCGTCGAGCTGTGCGCCGAACATATCGCGCGACAGGCCGGTGAGCATGCCGCTCGGCGCCCCCAGCCGCCCCAGCGCGATGGCGGTGTTGAAGACCGCGCCGCCCGCATGGGGCACGAAGCCCTCCTGCCCCGCCGCGCAGGGGGCGGGGATCATGTCGATCAAGGCTTCGCCGCAACATAGGATCATGGGGTGCCTTTGCAGGTTGGGGCGGGGGCGCGGCCCGTTCTCATCTCGCTCATGGCTGCAGATAGGCCTCGATCGCGGCGGTCATGCCGCGCGCGTGGATCACATCAAGCCAGCGGCCAAAGGCCTCGGCAAAGACCGCGTTCTCGCCCAGATCGCCGTAAAGCTGCGTCATCTCAAGCCATTTTTGCGGATCGGATTGCGCGGCGATGGCGCGGGCCTGTAGCAGGTCCCAATGCGGATCATTGGGGGCGACGGTGCTGGCGTCCTCGCGGATGCCGGTGCAATAGCGCGCCCATGCCGCCGACACCAGCGCCAGACCCTCGACGGGCGCGCCTTTGGCCAGCCCGCTGCGCACCGAGGGCAAGATGAAACCGGGGTGGCGGCTGGAGCCGTCGAAGGCGACGCGGCGGGCCGTATCGGCGATCTCGGGATTGGCGAAACGGCGGTCGATCAGGTCGAGATACTGTAGCGGCGTCATATCCGGCACGGCGCGCACATGGGGGGCGATTTCCTCGCGCACCACCTTGTGCAGCAGCGCGCGAATGCCCGCATGGGCCATGGTTTGCGCGATGGTCTGCAGGCCCAAAA
This sequence comes from Paracoccaceae bacterium, assembly GCA_050633545.1. GTDB lineage: Bacteria > Pseudomonadota > Alphaproteobacteria > Rhodobacterales > Rhodobacteraceae > Litorivita. The sequence continues at coordinate 119,059 of JBOEGS010000002.1, read as the reverse complement.
TCTCGGCTGGGCCTGCGATGATCTGATGGCCGCCGTTGAGAATGCGGATTTTCATCGTCTCGTAGTCGTGCACATCGGGCGAGAAGGTCGCGCCGACCCTGTCCCAATCGGGACGGCCTGCGCAAAACGCATCCTCGATCACCCATTGGCGGAAATTCTCATGGGTGACGGGGGCATTGTCGCGCAGGCCAAAGCTGGCGGCCAAGGCGATTTCCTTGGGGCCGGTGGCGGGGACGATGCAATCGACCATGGAGTTGGGAAAGCTGCAATTCGCGTCGATCCAATCGGCCAGATCGCGATCACCGAGCCGCGCCAGCGCGACGAGGGTCTGGCGCAAGACCGCGCCATTGCCTTGCAGGTTGTCACAGCTCATGCAGGTGAAGGGGCCATGCCCTGCCGCGCGGCGGGCCTTTAGCGCCGCGATCATCGCGCCAAAGGCGGTGCGCGGGTGGTCGGGATGGGCGGCGTCATGGAGGATATCGGGATGGGCGGCGCTGAACCCGCCGCTGGCCGGATCGATGAAATAGCCGCTCTCGGTCACGGTCAGCGACACGATGCGAATGGCCGGATCGCTCATCTGAGCGATCAGCGCGCCATGGCCCTGCTCGACCGGCAAGAACCCGATCATCGCGCCGCAGACCTCGGCGGATTTGCCCGAGGGGTCCAGTTCGATCAAGGTGGTCAGGCAGTCTTGGGCCAAGAGTTTGTCGCGCATCGCCGCATCGCTGGCGCGCACGCCTGCGCCGATGATGGCCCAATCGTGGTTCATCCCCTGATCCATCAACCGGTGCAGATACCACGCCTGATGGGCGCGGTGGAAATTGCCAAGCCCGATATGCACGATGCCCGCACGCAGCGCGCTGCGATCATAGGCGGGCACGCGCACCTCAGGCCCCAGATCCGCGAGGGTTCTATTCGACAGGGGGGTTAGCTCATCCATTGGCCGCCATCCACATTATAGGTCTGCGCGACGATGTAATCGGCCTCGCTGCTGGCCAAAAAGACGGCCATGCCGGTCAGGTCTTCGGCCACGCCCATCCGCCCGAAAGGCACGGCCTCGCCGACCTCGCGCTTCTTTTGACCGGGGGCTTTGTTTTCGTGTTTGGCGAAAAACGCATCGACGCCGTCCCAATGCTCTCCGTCGACGACACCGGGGGCGATGGCATTGACGTTGATCCCGTGTTTGATCAAATCCAGCCCCGCCGATTGCGTCAGCGAGATCACGGCGGCTTTGGTGGCGCAATAGACCGCGACCAGGGCTTCGCCGCGACGGCCTGCCTGACTGGCCATATTGATGATTTTGCCGCCTTTGCCGTGCGCGATCATATGTTTGGCGACGGCTTGCAAGGTAAAGAGCGTGCCCGCGACATTGATGTCAAAGACGCGGGCATAGTCTTGGCGGGTGATTTCGCTAATCGGCGCGGCGGTGAACAGCGCGGCGTTGTTGATCAAGATGTCGATCTGGCCAAAACGCGCGAGGGCGGCCTCGATACCGGCGTCGATGCTGGCTTGGTCAGTGACATCCATGTGCAGGGCCATGGCCTGATCACCCAAGGCTTCGGCGGTTTGCGCGGCGCGCTCGGCGTCGATATCGGCGATGATCACGCGCGCGCCCTCACGGATATAGCGTTCGGCAAAGGCGCGGCCGATGCCACGCGCGGCGCCGGTGATCAGCGCGGTTTTTCCGGTCAGTCGTGTCATGCGATGCGTAGCCCTTTGGCGTCGAAGCGGTGGATTTTATCGTCGCGCGGCGACAGGTAGACCGTATCGCCGTGGTGAAAGCTCACCTCGCCGGGCGCACGCACGGTGATGGTTTCGGCCAATCCGGTTGCGTGGATGTGAAAGAACGTGTCGGAGCCAAGATGCTCGGCCACGCCGACGGTGCCTTTCCAGATGCCGTTTTCGGCGTCCACGTCGATATGTTCGGGGCGCACGCCGATGGTATGGGCGTCATGTTTGGCGGCCTCGGCCCCCTCGATCAGGTTCATTTTCGGCGAGCCGATGAAACCGGCGACAAAGGTGTTGCGCGGGCTGTGGTAAAGCTCGAGCGGGCTGCCGACCTGTTCGATATGACCGGCGCGCAGCACGACGATTTTATCGGCCATAGTCATGGCTTCGACCTGATCGTGGGTCACGTAAATCATTGTCGTCGCAAGCTTTTTGTGAAGCTCGGAAATTTCCAGCCGCATTCCGACGCGCAGGGCCGCATCAAGGTTCGACAAAGGCTCGTCGAACAAGAACGCCGAAGGTTCGCGCACGATGGCACGGCCGATGGCGACGCGCTGGCGCTGTCCGCCCGACAATTGCCCGGGGCGGCGGTCGAGATAATCGGTCAGGTTGAGGGCCTTGGCGGCGGCTTCGATCTTGGCGTCTTGGGTGGCCTGATCGACCCCTGCCATCCGCATCGGAAAGGCGATGTTCTTGCGCACGCTCATATGCGGATAAAGCGCGTAGGATTGGAACACCATCGCCAGCCCGCGTTTGGCAGGCGGGATTGCGGTCGCATCATTGCCGTCGATGCGCAGGGTGCCCGAGGTCATATCCTCCAGCCCCGCAATGAGCCGCAGCAAGGTGGATTTGCCGCATCCCGACGGGCCGACAAAGACCGTAAATTCGCCGTCCTCGATGGTCAGGTCCAGCGGCGGGATCACCTCCACATCGCCGAACTTCTTGGTGACTTTTTCAAGCGTGATTTGTCCCATGGGATGTTCCTTATTTAACCGCGCCAAAGGTGAGGCCGCGGACAAGCTGTTTCTGGCTGAACCAGCCGAGGATCAGGATCGGCGCGATGGCCATGGTCGAGGCCGCCGAGAGTTTGGCGTAAAACAGGCCTTCGGGGCTGGAGTAGCTGGCGATAAAAGCGGTCAGCGGCGCGGCTTTTGCCGCCGTCAGGTTCAGCGTCCAGAAGGCTTCGTTCCATGCGAGGATAAAGTTGAGCAGCAAGGTCGAGGCAATCCCCGGCACCGCCATGGGCGTGAGCACATAGAGGATTTCGGCGCGCAGCGTGGCGCCATCCATCCGCGCGGCTTCCAAAATCTCGCCCGGGATCTCGCGAAAATAGGTGTAGAGCATCCAGACGATGATCGGCAGGTTGATCAGCATCAAAACCACGGTGAGGCCGAGGCGGCTGTCGAGCAGGCCCATTTTGATGAAGAGCAGATAAATCGGGTAGAGCACGCCCACCGCAGGAAGCATTTTCGTCGAGAGCATCCACAAGAGGATGTCTTTGGTGCGGCGCGAGGGCACAAAGGCCATCGACCACGCCGCAGGCACCGCAACGATGAGGCCCAAGACGGTCGAGCCGCCCGCGATAAAGATCGAGTTCCACAAGAAGCGCGCGTAGTCCGAACGCTCCATCACGACCGAGTAATTCTCCAGCGTCCAGTCAAAGAAGAAGAACACCGGCGGGTCGGAAATCGCCGTGGCTTCGGTTTTGAAGCTGGTCAGGATGGTCCAGAGGATCGGGAAAAAGATCAGCAGTCCCACGGCCCAAGCGGCGATGGTGTTGAGGATTTTGCGGCGGGTGGTGACGGTGCGGGCCATGGTTGTCTCTCCTCACGCGTCCAGATTTTTGCCGACGATGCGCATCAAGAACACCGCCATGATATTGGCCAGAATGACCGCATAGATACCGCCTGCCGATCCAAGCCCGACGTTCTGGCTTTCGAGCACGCGTTGATAGATCAGATAGGTCAGGGTTTTGGTGCCGAAGCTGCCTTGGGTGGTGACGAAAATCTCGGCGAAGATCGACAGCAGGAAAATCGTCTGGATCAGCACCACAATGGTGATGGCGCGCGACAGATGCGGCAAGGTGATATAGCCAAAGCGCGACAGGGGCGGCGCGCCGTCCATTTCGGCGGCTTCCAGTTGTTCGCTGTCGAGCGACTGGATCGCGGTGAGCAGGATCAAGGTCGCAAAGGGCAGCCATTGCCACGAGACGATCATCACGATCGAGCTGAGCGAGGCTTGGCTGAGCCATTCGATCGGGGTCAGGCCAAAGGCCTTCCACAGATGCGCGAAAAGGCCGTTCACGGGGTCCATGAACATGTTTTTCCACACAAGCGCCGACACGGTGGGCATGACAAAGAAGGGGGCAATCACGAGGATGCGCACCACGCCTTGGCCCCACATGGGTTGATCCAAAAGTGTGGCCAGCAAAATGCCCAAAACCACGGTGATGATCAAAACGCTGCCCACAATGATGAGCGTGGCAAGGACCGAGGGCCAAAAGGCGCTCGAGGTCACAAAGCGGATGTAATTGTCAAACCCGACCCACCCCAGATCACCGCCGCGCAGGGGCAGGTATTTCTTGAACGAGAAAAAAAGCGTCATCGTCAGCGGCACCAGCATCCAGCCCAAAAGCAAAATCACGGCTGGGGCCATCATCAAACGGGCGGCGGATCGGGAATGTTGCGTGGCCATGACATCTCTCCTCGCGGGCGTGGCCGCGGTTGTTTTACTCTGTCAGGATATAGAAATTCGGGTGGGGTGGGGGGCGAAAACCATCCGCCCCCCGAGATCGACGCGATCAGTAGCCTGCGGCTTCCATCTCGTCTTTGGTCAAAGCCTGTGCCTTGGCGAGGGCTTCATCCACGGTTTGTTGTCCGGCCAGAGCAGCCGAGAACTCTTGGCCCACCTGCGTGGCGATACCGGCAAATTCGGGGATCGCGACGAATTGCACGCCGGTATAGGGCACGGGTTTGACCGTGGGTGCGGTCGGGTCTGCCGAGTTGATCGAATTGAGCGTCATTTGTGCGAAGGGCACTTTGGCGTATTCGGCGTTCTGGTAGAGCGAGGTCCGCGTTCCCGGAGGCACGTTGGCCCAGCCTTCATTGGCCGCAACCAATGCGGTGTATTCCTTGCTGGTGGCCCAAGCGACAAATTTTTTCGCTTCATCGGTGGCGTCCGAACCGGCCGGAATGGCCAAGGACCATGCCCACAGCCAGTTGCCGCGCTTGCCCAGACCCGCATCGGCGGCCAGAGCAAAGCCGACCTTATCGGCGACGGTGCTGTCTTTGGGGTTGGTCACGAAGGACGCCGCAACGGTGGCGTCGATCCACATGCCGCATTTGCCCTGCTGGAACAGCGACAGGTTTTCGTTGAACCCGTTGGTCGAGGCACCGGGAGGGCCATAATTGGTCATCAGGTTCATGTAGGTGTCGAGGGTGGTCTTCCACTCGGGCTGGTCGAATTGCGGGGCCCAGTTTTCGTCAAACCAGCGCGCGCCGAAGGAGTTCGACATGGCGGTGAGAAAGGCCATGTTCTCGCCCCAACCGGCCTTGCCGCGCAGGCAGATGCCGTAAACGTCATTGGCCTTGTCGGTCATGGCGGCGGCGGCTTTTTCAATGTCGGCCCATGTGGGCGCGTCGGGCATTTGCAGGCCAGCGGCCTCCATCAGGTCCTTGCGATACATGACCATCGAGCTTTCGCCATAGAAGGGCGCGGCGTAAAGCTCGCCGTCCACGGTCAAACCGCCGCGGATCGCGGGCAGGATGTCGTCGGCGTCCCATTCGGCGGGCAGATCGTTGAGCGAGACCAGCCAGTTTTGCGCGCCCCAGATCGGAACCTCATAAGTGCCGATGGTCATCACGTCGAACTGGCCACCCTTTGCGGCGATGTCTTGTGTGACCCGCTGGCGCAGCACGTTCTCTTCGAGCGTGACCCATTCGAGTTTGATGTCGGGGTTTTTCGCGGTGAAATCATCGGTCAGACCCTGCATGCGGATCATGTCCCCGTTGTTCACGGTGGCGATGGTGAGTGTGGTTTCGGCTTGCGCGAATGTGGCTGCGAATACAGCCGCCGCGCTCACCCATGTGAGCGGCGTTCTGATAGTCATCCTTTGTCCTCCCTAAGTGCATCGAATGCTGGGGATCAGCTTAGAGAGAACCGATACGCGGCGTCAATTCTTTTTTTACGCGCGTAAAATTGGCGAGGTTTCAAGCGGATGCGCGCATCACCAGCCGCCCCTCGAACAGAACCTCGCGCTCCGAATCGCGCACTGTGCCCCCATCGACGAGGTTGAGAATCGTCTCGACGCTGCGTTTGGAGATGGATTTGTAATCTTGCGCGACGGTGGTCAGCGACGGGCAGGTAAACCGCGCGAAAGGGTGGTCGTCATGGCCCGCGATGCGCATCGAGCACTCTTCGGTGATGCCGACGCGAATGCCGCTTTCATAGGCCGCCGCCAACAGGCCGATGGCCAGACGGTCGTTGCTGCACAAAACCGTGCGGCTGGGCAGGCCGCCCTCTTTGATCACCCGCAGCCCCTCGCGATAACCGATGTCCTCGAAATCCCAACCGCTGCCCTCGACGCGCACCACATGGGGCGCATGGCCCAGATTTTGCATCGCCCAAAGATAGGCCTCGCGGCGTTTGTTGGCATTGGGGTTGACGGGGGGCATTTCGAAAAAGCACGGCGGCTCGCCGCTGCGGCACAGGTATTCGACCATCAAAGGCACCGATTGGAACGGATCCGAGCCGATAAAGGCCGCGCCGACGCCCTCGATGTTGCTGTCAAAGAGGACCGTCGGCACATCCTTGCAAAAGGCTTCGATCTTGGCGCGGTCCGAGGCGCGGCCCAAGGGCGCCATCAACACCCCCGCAGGCCGGATCGCGCGCAGGGTTTCGAGGATTTCGATCTCATGGGCGCGGCTGCCGTGGGAGCTGAAGGTCGAGGGGGAATAGCCTTCGTCGATGAACAGCCCCTCGATATTGCGGGCCATTTCGGAAAAGAACGGGTCAGCCACATTGGGCACGACGATGCCGATGTTTTTGGTCAGGCGGCGGTTCTGGTTGACCGCATAGAGGTTGGGTCGGAAGTCATAGCGCTCCAGCGCCGCTTCGATCCGCTCGCGGGTGGATTTGCGCACGCTGGAGGGATCGTTGAAGTATTTCGAAACCGTGGGGCGCGAGACGCCGCTCTTGGCGGCGAATTCTTCCATATTCCTGATCTTGCGCTCGCTCATCGTCCACCCCGCCCTAACTTACGCGATGGTCAAATTTAATTTATCGCGCGAAAATAACAAACTTACCTTAGGAAGGATTGCGCCGTGAGGTCAAGGCGCGCAGGGCCGTTTGACCCCTGCGGGGCCGCGACAAAAAAGCCCCCGCCAAGACGAGGGCGGGGGCTAGGGCAGTGTTACAGCATCCGATCGACGGCTCTGGGGCCGGCGCGGCGCTCGGCTCAAGGCGTGCGGCCCTTGAGGGCGCGCACCACCATGGCGATGACAAAGAGCGCGAGGAAAATCACAAAAAGCAATTGCGCGATGCCCGCCGAGGCGCTGGCAATGCCGCCAAATCCGAACACACCGGCGATGATGGCAACGACGAAGAAAACAACAGCCCAATACAGCATGGTTTCAATCCTTTGGTTATGGGGCGCAGCGAGGGCGCTTGAGGGGTTCAACTGGGGGATCAACGCGGGGCGGGCGGCGGCGGTTCCCATATTTTATTGGGAATATTTTGCCGCTGTGAGGGAACCTTTCGGCGCGGTGCGGCGTTGTTTGGGTAATCGCGGCCCGCTGCTGTCACAGCACATAAGGCGGGCCTTCACATAGATCAGGAGATGTATCATGGCCGCTGCGACCAAGTTGAAAGTTACCGAGACCACCACCGAGGATCTGGCTGCGCAGGTGGAGGCGCTCAAGTCCGATCTGGCTGCTTTGACCGGCACTTTGGCCGACTATGGCAAGACCCAAGGCGCGCATTTGAAAGAGGGTGCAAAGGCCCGCGCCGTATCGGCCCGCGAGAGCGGCGAGGCGCAGATCGAGCATTTGCGCGCGCAGGGCGCCGAGCTTGGCAAACAGGCCGAGAGCTTTGTGCAGGAAAAACCCGCCGTGTCGGTGGGCATCGCGGCGGGGCTGGGCTTTGTCGCGGGTCTGTTCTTGGCCCGCAAATAAGCGCGCCCTGATGCTCAGCGATCTCAAACACAAAGCCACAAGGACAGCGCGCAAAGCCGCGTTGTCCTTTGTGGCGCTCATGGCGCTTTGCGTCGGGGCGGGGTTTTTGACCGTGGCCGCTTGGCTGTTCTTGCAGGTCCATTACGCCCCGCAAGGCGCGGCCTTGATCATCGCTTTGGTCTATTTCGGGCTGGCGGCGATCCTCTTTGCCATTGCGGCCTCCAAACCCGAAGACATCGCGCAATCCCCCGCGGCGCCCGCTGCCAAAGGCCCCGATCTGGCGCAGGCCTTTGCCTTTGGGATCGAGGCCGCCGCCGCCATGCGCCGCGCGCGGCGCTAGGGCGCGGGCCTGCGCCTTGCCTTTGCCCCTGAAATTTAAGGGGGCGGGGGCGGTATTTTCCCTTGCCAGCCTTCTCGTTTGCGCCTAAGGAAGCGCTTCCATCGCGCGACCGGCCCGAAGTGGCATGCCGAGTCGCGTTTGACACCGACCCAAACGAGGAGACGGAAATGCCCAAAATGAAGACCAAGTCGAGCTGCAAAAAGCGGTTCAAAACAACGGCCAGCGGCCGTGTGAAAGCCGGTCAGGCAGGCAAAAGCCACGGCATGATCAAACGCACCAACAAATTCCTGCGCAATGCGCGCGGAACCACCACGCTGTCGGCTCCTGATGAGAAAATCATCAAGTCGATGATGCCATACGCGCGCTAAGGAGGGTTTGATATGTCTCGTACCAAAGGCGGAACCGTCACGCACGCGCGTCACAAAAAGATCATCAAAGCCGCAAAGGGGTATTACGGTCGCCGTAAAAACACCTTCCGCGTCGCCACGCAGGCCGTGGACAAGGCCAACCAATACGCCACGCGCGACCGCAAGGCCCGCAAGCGCAGCTTCCGCGCGCTGTGGATCCAGCGGATCAACGCCGCCGTGCGTAGCCATGACGAAGCGCTGACCTATTCGCGCTTCATCAACGGGTTGTCCTTGGCCGGTATTGAAGTGGACCGTAAGGTTCTGGCCGATCTGGCCGTGCACGAGCCCGAAGCATTTGGCGCGATCGTTGATCAAGCCAAGGCGGCGCTCGCGTAACCCATCCCTTTCACACAGGGATCAGACATTTGAGAAGCCGCGGGCCTATAATGGGCCGCGGCTTCTTGCGTTTGTGCGCCCCGCTGGGTAGCAACAGCCCAAACCCCGCCCGCCAACGCGGATCAGGGGATCAAGGACGAACAGGAGGATCGGATGGACGATCTGAGAGACAAGTATATCGCGGCCATCGCGGCGGCCTCTGACGAGGCGGCGCTCGAAGATATCCGCCTTGCCGCTGTGGGCAAAAAAGGCGAGGTCGCGCTCAAGATGCGCGAGCTGGGCAAAATGACCCCCGAAGAGCGCCAGATCGCAGGGCCGAAATTGAACGCGCTCAAGGACGAGATCAACTCGGCCTTGAGCGCCAAGAAAACCGCGCTGGCCGATGCGGCGCTTGATGCGCGTCTGGCCACCGAATGGCTCGACGTGACCTTGCCGTCGCGCGCGCGTCCGCAAGGCACGGTCCATCCCGTCAGCCAAGTCACCGAAGAGATCAGCGCGATTTTCGCCAACCTCGGGTTCGCCGTGGCCGAAGGGCCGCAGATCGAGACGGATTTTTACAATTTCGACGCGCTCAACATCCCGCCGCACCACCCCGCGCGCCAAGAGTTCGACACCTTCTATATGCACCGCGCCGAGGGCGATGACCGCCCGCCGCATGTCTTGCGCACCCATACCTCGCCGGTGCAAATCCGCGCGATGGAGAAATCCGGCGCGCCGATCCGCGTGATCGCACCGGGGCGGGTGTATCGTTCGGATTACGACCAGACCCATACGCCGATGTTCCACCAAGTCGAAGGCCTCGCCATCGGCAAGGACATCTCGATGGCGAACCTCAAATGGGTTCTGGAGGAATTCTTTGCCGCCTTCTTCGAGATCGACGGCATCAAAACCCGTTTTCGCGCCTCGCATTTCCCCTTCACCGAACCCTCGGCAGAGGTGGATATCCAATGTTCGTGGGTCGACGGGCAATTGCGCATCGGCGAGGGCGATGGATGGATGGAGGTGCTCGGCTCGGGCATGGTGCATCCCAAGGTCCTGCAAGCGGCGGGGGTTGATCCCGAAGCGTGGCAGGGCTTTGCCTTCGGCATGGGGATCGACCGTCTGGCGATGCTCAAATACGGCATCCCCGACCTGCGCGCGTTTTTCGACAGCGACCTGCGCTGGCTGCGCCACTACGGGTTTGCCGCGCTGAACCAACCGACATTGCACGGGGGGTTGAGCCGCTAGCAAAGCGCAGGGCGCCGCGCATATGCCGCCGCCCCGACCGACCAACGGCCACCCCCAAGATTTCCCTCCATAAGGAGACCGCAAAATGAAATTCACTCTCTCTTGGCTCAAAGAGCATCTCGATACCACCGCGACGCTGGACGAGATCCTTTATGCGCTGACCGACCTCGGGCTTGAGGTCGAAGAGGTGATCGACCCCGCTGCCAAGCTGGCCGGTTTCACCCTCGCCAAGGTCACCCATGCCGAAAAGCACCCCGATGCGGACAAGCTGCGCGTGTGCAGGGTGCAAACCGACGAGGGCGAAAAGCAGATCGTTTGCGGCGCGCCCAATGCGCGCGAGGGCATCACCGTGGTGCTATGCAAACCGGGCGATTACGTGCCAGGGATCGATGTGACGCTTTCGGTGGGCAATATTCGCGGCGTCGAGAGCCACGGCATGATGGCCTCCGAGCGTGAACTGGAATTGTCCGAAGAGCATGACGGCATCATCGAATTGCCCTCGGGCGAGGTCGGGCAGGCCTTTACCGATTGGCTGGCCGAACATGATCCGGCCAAGGTCGATCCGGTGATCGACATTGCCATCACGCCGAACCGCCCCGATGCTTTGGGCGTGCGCGGCATTGCGCTTGATCTGTCGGCGCGCGGATTGGGCGTGATGAAACCGGTCAAAGCGGCCAAGGTGGCGGGCACATTTGCCTCGCCGCTCAAGGTGACGATTGACGCGGACACCCGCGAGGACGGCTGCGCGGTTTTTGCCGGACGGCTCATTCGCGGCGTGAAAAACGGCCCCTCGCCCGAGTGGCTGCAAAGCCGTTTGCGCGCCATCGGGTTGCGTCCGATTTCGGCCTTGGTCGATATCACCAATTTCTTCACCTATGACCGCAACCGCCCGCTGCATGTGTTTGACGCCGATAAAGTGTCGGGCAACCTGCGTGTCCACCGCGCGCTGGGCGGCGAGGTGATGACCGCGCTCGACGACAAGGACTACACGCTCTCCGAGGGCATGGTCGTGATCTCGGGCGACAAGGGCGTCGAAAGCATCGCGGGCATCATGGGCGGGCTGGAGACGGGCTGCACCGAAGAGACGGTCAATGTGTTTTTGGAGGCCGCCGTTTGGGACCCGATCCAGATCGCCAAAACGGGCCGTGCGCTCAAGATCAATTCGGACGCGCGGTATCGCAACGAACGCGGGATTGATCCGGCCTACAATATGCAAGCCATTGAAGATGCTGCGCAAATGATCCTTGATCTGTGCGGCGGCGAGCCTTCCGAAGTGGTTGTCGCGGGCGAGGTGCCCGATGTGGCGCGGGCTTACAAGCTCGACACCGACCGCGTGCAAAGCCTTGTCGGCATGGAGATTTCCGCCGAAGAGCAACGCCGCACATTGACCGCTTTGGGCTTTGTGATGGAAGGCGATATGGCGCATGTGCCCTCGTGGCGCCCTGACGTGCTCGGCTCTGCCGATCTGGTCGAAGAGGTGGCGCGTGTGGCCTCTTTGACCAAACTCGAAGGGCGGCCTTTGGCGCGGCTGGACGACGGGATTCCCGCCCCGATCCTGAGCCCCGCGCAGATCCGCGAAAGCGCGGCGCGGCGCATGGCGGCCTCTCTGGGCTACAACGAATGCGTGACCTACAGCTTCATCGATCAGGCCAGTGCCGCATTGTTCGGCGGCGGGTCGGATGCGACGATGCTGGAAAACCCGATCTCCAGCGAGATGAGCCATATGCGCCCCTCGCTTCTGGCGGGCCTGCTGCAAGCGGCGGCGCGCAACCAGTCGCGCGGGTTCAATGATCTGGCGCTTTTCGAGGTCGGCCCTGCCTTTAGCGGTGGTGAACCGGACGAGCAGCAGTTGCAGATCAGCGGCATTCTGGTCGGCCGCACCGGTCCGCGCGATGTGCATGGCGAAATGCGCGGCGTTGATGTCTATGATGCCAAGGCCGATGCCGAGGCTGTTTTGTCCGCCATCGGCGCCCCCGCCAAGGTGCAAATCCTGCGCGGCGCCGAAGGCTGGTGGCATCCGGGACGGCATGGCAAAATCTGCCTCGGGCCGAAAAAACTGTTGGGCGTCTTTGGCGAAATCCATCCCAAAATCTTGGCGCAGATGGATGTCAAAGGGCCAGCGGTCGGTTTCACCATCTATCCCTCCGAAGTGCCCTTGCCGAAGAAAAAGGCCGCGACGCGTCCTGCGCTCACCATCCGCGATCTGCAAGCGGTGGAGCGTGATTTCGCCTTTGTCGTGGATGCGGATGTCGAGGCTTTGACTTTGGTCAATGCCGCCGCAGGCGCCGACAAGGCGTTGATAGAAAACGTGCATGTGTTTGACGAATTCACCGGCGCGACCGCAGAGGCGCAAATGGGCGCGGGCAAGAAATCCATCGCCGTCACCGTGCGGTTGCAGCCCAGTGACAAGACGTTGAAAGAAGCCGATATCGAGGCGGTCAGCGCCAAGATCGTGGAAAAAGTGACGAAAGCCACGGGCGGGACGCTGCGCGGATAAGCCCAGCCGCACAGCGCAGAGCAGAATCGAAAAGCCGCCCGTTTGGGGCGGCTTTTTGCTTTGGGGCGCGCCTATACGAATCTTTGTTATAAAACGGTGGTTTGCTGGCCATGCAGACAGGGTCGCAGAACGCGGGTTAATCTTTAAATCCTTTATTAACAATGTCTTGATGTTGATTTGCGGGGTTTCATAAACCTGTTACAAAAGCATTACATAAGCGACACACCGAGGTTCTAGATCACGTCCCGAGGCCGCTATGACGTCGGCCACGACATGTAACCCTAAAGGAGCTGTTATGTCCCTTATCAAACTGTCCGCATCTGCGCTGGCAATCGCTGCCGTATCCGCCACCGCCGCCTCGGCGCGCGACCAAGTCCAGATCGCCGGTTCCTCGACCGTTCTGCCCTATGCGTCGATCGTCGCCGAAGCCTTTGGCGAAAACTTCGACTTCCCGACACCGGTCGTGGAATCGGGCGGCTCGTCCGCAGGTCTCAAGAAATTCTGTGAAGGCGTGGGCGAAGGCACCATCGACGTGGCGAACGCCTCGCGCAAAATCAAAGACAAAGAGATCGCAGCCTGCGCCGAAAACGGCGTGACCGATATCATGGAAGTGCGCATCGGTTATGACGGCATCGTCTTTGCCTCCGACATCAACGGCAACGGTTTCGAATACACGCCCTCCGATTGGTTCCTTGCCCTGTCCGACAAAATCGTCGTCGACGGCAAAGTCATCGAGAACCCCAACAAGACATGGGCCGATGTTGACGCGAAATTCCCCGCGCAAGCGATCCAGGCCTTCGTTCCGGGCACCAAGCACGGCACACGCGAGGTTTTCGAAGACAAAGTGATCCTCGCGGGCTGCGAAGAGACCGGCGCCTTTGAGGTCTTCCTTGCCGCCGCCGAAGGCGACAGCGACAAAGCCAAGAAAAAAGCAGCCGAGAAAGCCTGTATCTCGCTGCGCACGGATGGGGCATCGACCGACATTGACGGCGATTACACCGAAACCCTCGCGCGTATCGAAAGCAACAAGGACGGCATCGGCGTCTTCGGTCTGGCCTTCTACGAGAACAACACCGACAAGCTGCAAGTTGCGACCATGTCGGGCGTCGTGCCTTCGACCGAAAGCATCGCAACCGGCGAATACCCCGTGTCGCGCCCGCTCTACTTCTACGTCAAGAGCGCGCATATCGGCGTGATCCCCGGCTTGCAGGAATATGCAGAGTTCTTCGTCTCTGACGACATGGCCGGCCCCGATGGCCCGCTCGCCGAATACGGCCTCGTTTCCGACCCCGAGTTGGAAGCAACCCAAGCCGCAGTCGCAGGTGGCAACAACATGTAAGGCTCGCCCTTACGCAAATACGGTGGCGGCCTGATCCTCGGGCCGCCACCAAACGACGAAAGCTAGAGCGGGTTCTTCATGTCCTTGGCCTTTTCCTTCCTCTGTGTCCTCGCGATTTCCGTCGCGGGGTATTTTGTTGGCCGCTTGCGGATCGCCGCCACGGGGATGGCACGGCGCCATTCGCGGGCCGTGTATCACGGGGTGAATGCGGGGCTGTCAGGCTTTGTGCCCGCGACGGGTTTGTTTTTGTTTTACATGGTGCTGCGCCAAGTTGCGTTGAAGTCCGACAGTTTCGGCCTGCCCGCCGCCGCGGATGGGGTGGTGGCATGGGGGGTCGTCGGATTGGCCGTGATCGGTGTCGCGGTGGCCTTGGCCAAGATCACGCCCGATTACCGCGCCCGCAACGCCGCAGAGAAATGGATTTTCGTGCTGCTGATCGCGGCGGCCTCCATCGCGATTTTCACCACCGTCGGCATTGTCATGTCGATGCTGCTGGAGACGGGCAATTTCTTTTCCCAATATTCGTGGAAAGAGTTTTTCTTCGGCATCACATGGGCCCCTGATTTTCGCGGCGACAGCGACTTGGGCATTCTGCCGCTCTTGTGGGGCACGCTTTACATCAGCTTCATCGCGCTGCTGGTCGCCGTGCCGATCGGATTGTTCGCGGCGGTCTATCTTTCGGAATATGCGGGGCCGAAAACCCGCTCCGTCGCCAAGCCGATGATCGAGGTTCTGGCCGGTATTCCGACCATTGTTTACGGCTTGTTCGCGCTGATCACCGTCGGGCCGATGCTGCGCGATTATTTTGCGCAGCCCATGGGATTGGGCGAAAGCGGATCCTCGGTGATGACGGCGGGTCTGGTGATGGGGATCATGCTTATCCCCTTCGTCTCATCGCTGTCGGATGATATTATCAATGCGGTTCCGCAAGCGATGCGCGACGGCTCATTGGGCCTTGGCGCGACGAAATCGGAAACCATCAAACAGGTGGTCGTGCCTGCCGCCCTTCCGGGGATCGTCGGCGCGATCTTGTTGGCCGCGAGCCGCGCGATTGGCGAGACGATGATCGTCGTCTTGGGCGCAGGGGCGGCGGCGGCGCAGTTCAAATCCGGCATCGGCGAGGTCATCAACCCCTTTGAGGCGATGACCACCGTGACCGTGAAAATCGTCAGCCAGCTTACGGGCGATACGGATTTTGCCGCGCCCGAAACCTTGGTGGCCTTTGCTTTGGGGCTGACGCTGTTTGTCTTTACCCTCGGCCTCAATGTGCTCGCGCTCTACATCGTGCGCAAATATCGGGAGCAATACGAATGAGCGACGCGACAAATTCGGGCGATATGACCACGCCGCCGAAACGCAAGACGCTTCTGGAGCCGGATGCGCGCACCAAGCGGCGCAATGCCGCCGAGGCACGGTTTCGTGCCTATGGCATGGGGGCCATCGGTATCGGGGTTCTGGCCTTGGTGATGCTGTTGATCTCGATCTTCAGCGCGGGGTCGGGCGCGTTTTCGCAAACCTATCTGACCATGCCGGTCGAGCTGGCCGAGGCCAAGCTCGACAAAAAGGGCGGGCGCGATATCGACAACCTCAAGAAGGTCACGACCATCGGCTATGCGGGGGTTCTCAAAACCTCGCTCGCGGCCTTCATCGCCGCCGAGGGGATCGAGATCGACGGGTTGAGCGACAAGGATGCGGCGAAGATCATTTCCAAAGAAGCCGCCGCCACGGTGCGCGATGCAGTTCTGGCCGATCCCGATCTGATCGGCACGACGCAGGAGTTCACGCTTTTGGTCAACGGGCGGATCGACGGGTTCTATAAGGGCCGCGTGACGATGGACAGCGCCGAGCTTGACGGCAATGTCTCGCCCGAACAATTGATGCTGGCCGATGCGCTCAAGGAGCGCGGCTATCTGCGCACCAAATTGAACTGGGCGTTTTTGACCGCGCCCGATGCCTCGGACCAGCGCCCCGAAGCGGCGGGGCTGGGCGTGGCGATCCTTGGCTCACTTTATATGATGTTGACGGTTCTGGTGCTGGCGCCGGTGATCGGGGTGGCGGCGTCGATCTACCTTGAGGAATTCGCGCCCAAGAACCGTTGGACCGATATCATCGAGGTCAATATCTCGAACCTCGCCGCCGTGCCGTCGATTGTTTTCGGTATCCTCGGCCTTGCGATTTTCATCAACTTTGCGGGCATGCGCGCCTCTGCGCCGATTGTCGGCGGGTTGGTTTTGACGCTGATGACCTTGCCGACGATCATCATCGCCACGCGCGCCGCGCTGAAGGCCGTGCCGCCCTCGATCCGCGATGCGGCCTTGGGGCTTGGCGCGTCGAAAATGCAATCGGTGTTCCACCATGTTTTGCCCCTCGCCGCGCCCGGTATCTTGACCGGCACGATCATCGGTCTGGCGCAGGCCTTGGGCGAGACCGCGCCATTGCTTTTGATCGGGATGGTCGCCTTTGTGCGCGAATACCCCGCCGCGTGGAGCCCCGAAAACGGGCTGTTCGGCGAGCCGTCGACCGCGCTTCCGGTGCAGGTTTTCAATTGGACACAGCGCGCCGATCCGGCCTTTGTCGAACGGGCCTCGGGGGCGATTATTGTGTTGCTGGTGTTTCTTGTGGCGATGAATGTCGTGGCCGTGTTGCTGCGCCGCCGCTTCGAGCGCCGTTGGTAGGGTGAGCATCTGACATGAATGATATGCGAATTATGGAGAGAGCCGTGGACGTGAAAGAGATCAAGATCGCGGCCCGTGGGTGTCAGGTCTATTATGCCGATACCCATGCGATCAAAGACGTCGATGTGGACATCGAGGATAAAACCGTCACCGCC
The DNA here is from genome assembly GCA_050633545.1 of Paracoccaceae bacterium. Taxonomy (GTDB): domain Bacteria; phylum Pseudomonadota; class Alphaproteobacteria; order Rhodobacterales; family Rhodobacteraceae; genus Litorivita. The sequence goes on along the minus strand of JBOEGS010000002.1, from coordinate 102,185 downwards.
TTTATCGGCCCCTCGGGCTGCGGCAAATCCACGTTTTTGCGCTGTCTGAACCGGATGAACGATACGATTGATATCTGCCGTGTCGAAGGCGATATCCGTCTGGACGGCGAAGACATCTATGACCCCAAGGTCGATCCGGTGCAATTGCGCGCCAAGGTCGGGATGGTCTTTCAAAAGCCCAACCCTTTCCCCAAATCGATCTATGACAATATCGCCTACGGCCCGCGCATCCACGGCATGGCGAAATCCAAAGCCGACCTTGATGTGATCGTGGAAAAGAGCCTGCGCCGCGGGGCGATCTGGGACGAGGTCAAGGACCGTCTCGACAAACCGGGCACCGGATTGTCCGGCGGTCAGCAACAGCGCCTGTGCATCGCGCGCGCCGTGGCCACCGAGCCGGAGGTTTTGCTGATGGACGAGCCGTGCTCGGCGCTTGACCCGATTGCCACGGCGCAGGTCGAGGAATTGATCGACGAATTGCGCGCGCAATATAGCGTGGTGATCGTCACCCACTCTATGCAGCAGGCCGCGCGGGTCAGCCAGAAAACGGCGTTTTTCCACCTTGGGAATTTGGTCGAATTTGGCGAGACGGGGCAGATTTTCACCAACCCCGAAGACCCGCGCACGGAAAGCTATATCACCGGACGGATTGGATAATAAAAATGGTAGAAGAGCAGCATATCGCCAGCGCTTTCGATCGCGATCTGGAAGCCATTCAGGCGCTGATCATGAAAATGGGCGGTCTGGTCGAGGCCAATATCGCCGATGCGGCGCGTTCGCTGGAAGAGCGCGACGACGAGCTGGCTGAAAAGGTCCGCAAGCTGGACAAGGCCATTGATGCGCTCGAAGAGCAGGTCAATGACGAAGCCGCGCGGGTGATTGCCCTGCGCGCGCCGCAGGCCCGCGATCTGCGCACGGTTCTGACCGTGATGAAGATCGGCCTGTCGTTGGAGCGCTGCGGCGATTACGCCAAGAACCTTGCCAAACGCACGGGGGTTCTGGTGCAGTTGCAGCCCGTGGGCGGCGCCGCCAAATCGATCCGCCGCATGGCGCGCGAGGTCGAGCAGATGCTGAAAATGGCGCTGGATGCCTATATCCAGCGCGACGTGGCCATGGCCGAAGAGGTGCGCCACCGCGACCGCGAAGTCGACCAGATGTATAATGCGCTGTTCCGCGAATTCCTCACCTATATGATGGAAGACCCGCGCAACATCACGCCGTGTATGCACCTGCATTTCATCGCCAAAAACATCGAACGCATGGGCGATCACGCGACCTCGATTGCCGAGCAGGTGATCTATCTGGTCACGGGCGAAATGCCCGACGAGGCCCGCCTCAAAGCCGATGTGACATCGACCGAGGCGATAGAGGTGGAGGAGTAACCCATGTCGGCCGATCAACTGCGTGTTCTTTTGGTTGAAGACGAGCCGGCGCAGCGCGAGGTTCTGGCCTATAATCTGGAGGCCGAAGGCTTTTTGGTGAGCCGCGCAGAGACGGGCGACGAGGCTTTGGTTCTGGTGGATGAGGTGGTGCCCGATCTGATCGTGTTGGATTGGATGTTGCCAGGCGTGTCGGGGATCGAGATTTGCCGCCGCCTGAAGACGCGCAGCGCCACGCGCAACGTGCCGATCATCATGCTGTCGGCGCGCTCCGAAGAGGCCGACCGCGTGCGCGGGCTTGAAACCGGCGCGGATGATTATGTGGTCAAACCCTATTCGGTGGTGGAATTGATGGCCCGCGTGCGCACGCAATTGCGCCGCACCCGTCCGGCGGCGGTAGGGCAAAAGCTGAGCTTTGATGATATTATCCTCGACGCGGAAACCCATAAGGTGACCCGCGACGAGCAGCCGCTCAAACTTGGCCCGACCGAATTCCGGCTGCTCTCGACCTTCATGGAGAAACCGGGGCGGGTGTGGAGCCGCGAGCAATTGCTCGATCGGGTCTGGGGCCGCGATATCTATGTCGATACGCGGACCGTGGATGTGCATATCGGCCGCTTGCGCAAGGCGCTTTGCATGCATGGCGGCGATGATCCGCTGCGCACGGTGCGCGGCGCGGGATATGCTTTGGGCTGAGGTCTTCCCCTAAGGGGAGCGCCTGACCCTCGGTGGGCGTGATAGCGCCCTCCCGTCGGGAGGTCGGGCGCTGCCCGTGCCTGCGGCAGGCGCAAGGGCTTTAGCTGCCGCGATAGGTCGAATAGCCGAAGGGCGATACGAGCAGCGGCACATGGTAGTGCGCGGCGGGGTCGGAAATCCCGAAACGGATCGGCACCACATCCAAAAACCGTGGCGCTTCGGGGGGCGTGCCCGACGCGTCAAGGTAATCGCCCGCCGCAAAGACCAACTCATAAACGCCCACGGCAAACACCTCTTTGGGCAGGATCGGCGCATCGGTGCGCCCGTCGCCATTGGTCACCATGGTGGCCAGATGGCTGCGCGTCTCGCCGTTGATGCGGTACAGATCGATGCGCAATCCGGCGGCGGGGCAGCCTTTGGCCGTGTCGAGAACATGGGTGGTCAGATAGCCGTCAGCCATGAGATGCTCCTTTGACGTGCAGCTTTGCATATGCTTGCCTGATTGATACGCGCATCCTGTCTGGCAAAGCACCCCTGAAAGTGTTTCTTGAAAAAATTGATAATGCATAAGGGCCGGATCGCTTAGAAATTTGGCAAAGGGGACGACAAGATGCAGCGATACGAGCGCGATATGCTGGGCTATGGGGCGGATGCGCCCGATGCGGCGTGGCCGGACGGGGCGCGCGTGGCGGTGCAATTCGTGCTCAATTACGAAGAGGGCGGCGAGAATTGCATCCTGCACGGCGATGGCGCGTCAGAGGCGTTCTTGTCCGATATCGCAGGGGCCGCGCCATGGGCGGGGCAACGCCATTGGAACATGGAATCGATCTATGAATACGGCGCGCGGGCGGGGTTCTGGCGGCTGCACCGTCTGTTCACCGGCGCAAAGATTCCGGTGACGATCTACGGCGTGGCCACGGCTTTGGCGCGCAGTCCGGCGCAGGTCGAGGCCATGCAACAGGCGGGTTGGGAGATCGCCAGCCACGGCCTCAAATGGGTCGAGCATAAAGACATGCCCGAGGCCGAGGAGCGCGCCGCGATTGCCGAGGCGGTGCGGCTGCATCGCGAGGTGACCGGCACGCGCCCGCGCGGCTGGTATACGGGCCGGTGTAGCGAAAATACCGTGCGTCTGGTCGCTGAGGAGGGCGGTTTCGATTATATCTCGGACACTTACGACGACGATCTGCCCTATTGGATCGACGCGCAGGGGCGCGATCAATTGATCATCCCCTATACGCTTGAGGCCAATGATATGCGCTTTGCCACCGCGCCCGGCTATATCACCGGAGAGCAGTTTTTCACCTATCTAAAGGATGCTTTTGACGTGCTTTATGCCGAAGGCGGCGCGGGGGCGGCCAAGATGATGTCGGTGGGTTTGCATTGCCGGCTGATCGGACGGCCGGGGAAACTGGCGGGGCTGAAAAAATTCATCGACTATATCCAAGGGTTCGAGGGCGTGTGGTGCCCGCGCCGGATTGATGTGGCCGAGCATTGGGCAAAGGCGCATCCGCCCAAACGGATCGAGCGGCCCAGCCGGATGAGCCAAGCGCGCTTTGTCGAGGCCTATGGCGGGGTGTTCGAGCATAGCGCGTGGATCGCCGAGCGGGCGCATGGGCTGGAGCTTGGCCCCGCCCATGATTGCGCCGCGGGGGTGCATAACGCGCTTGCACGCATCTTCCGCAGCGCCTCGGAGGCGGAGCGTTTGGGCGTACTCAATGCGCATCCCGATCTGGCCGGAAAGCTGGCGGCGGCCAAGCGCCTGACCGCGCAGAGCACCGCCGAGCAGGCGGGCGCGCGATTGGATGCGCTGACCGACGCCGAGCGCGAACGCTTTATGCGGCTCAACACCGCCTATGTGGAAAAACACGGGTTTCCCTTTATTATCGCCGTGCGCGACCATGATAAATCCGGCATTCTGGCCGCCTTCGAGCGCCGCATCGGCAATGATCGCGCCAGCGAATTTGCCGAGGCCTGCCGCCAAGTCGAACGCATTGCGCGGCTGCGTCTGGAGGATATGTTTTGAGCTATGCCTTCCCCATGGGCGGTTTGCCCGCGCAAGACGTCAGCCCCGAAGGCGCGGCGGTGTTCAAGACCGCCTATGCGCTCCTTCCGGCGATTACGATGCGCGATATCGTGACCTCGAACCTGCCCCATTGGACCGCCACGCGCGCGTGGATTTTGGCGCGCCCGCTCAGCGGCTTTGCCGAGACCTTCGCGCAATATGCGGTTGAGGTGGCACCGGGCGGCGGCAGCGACGCGCCGGAGCCGGACAAGGGCGCCGAGGGCGTGCTGTTTGTCGCCTCGGGCGAGATGCGGTTGACCATCGGCGGGGCGGTGCATGACTTGGGCGCGGGGGGCTATGCCTATCTGCCTGCGGGCTGTGCGTGGACGGTAAAGAACGCGGGCGATGCGCCCTTGCAGTTCCATTGGATCCGCAAACGCTATGAGGCGGTCGCAGGGATCGAGGCGCCGCAGGTTTTCGTCACCCATGAGCGCGATGTGGCCAAAATCGCCATGCCCGATACCGACAAATGGGCGACGCAGCGTTTTGTCGATCCGGCCGACATGCGCCACGATATGCATGTCAATATCGTCACCTTCAAACCGGGCGGTGTGATCCCCTTTGCCGAGACCCATGTGATGGAACACGGGCTTTATGTGTTGCAAGGCACGGCGCGCTATTTGCTCAACGAGGATTGGGTTGATGTCGGAGCGGGCGATTTCATGTGGCTGCGCGCCTTTTGCCCGCAGGCCTGTATCGCCACGGGCGAGGAGCCGTTCCGCTATCTGCTCTATAAGGACGTGAACCGTCATGTGGGGCTGGCGCTTTGAGCGCGCGGATCGCCACCGAGCCGCTGACGGCAGAGGCTTTCGCGCCCTTCGGTGATGTGCTGGAGGCTGCGGGCGATCCCGACAAGATTATCAATCAAGGCCATTGCGGGCGCTATCACGACCGCGCGCGATTGGATTTTGCCGAGGGCCGCGCAGGGATCAGCATATTCAAGGCCGCGCCGCGCGCCTTGCCCTACCGGCTCGATTTGATGGAGCGCCACCCTCAGGGCAGTCAGGCCTTTGTGCCGATGAGCATGACCGAGTGGTTGGTGATCGTTGCTGCCGATGCGGGCGGCAAACCCGCCGCGCCGCGCGCCTTTATCGCGGCTGCGGGGCAGGGCATCAACCTGCTGCGCGGCACATGGCACGGGGTTTTGACGCCCCTGCATGCGCCAGGTCTGTTTGCCGTGATCGACCGGATCGGCGCGGGCGCGAACCTCGAAGAATACCCCCTTGATCAGCCGGTTCTGATCGAGAGGGGAAACTAACCGCCGAAAAGAGCGGGCAATCCAACCGGAAGGACAGATGGGAGAACATCAATGAGTAACGCAAGCCTCGGGACGCCAGATCAGCTGCGCGATCCCAATTATACGCCGCCAATGGCGCAAGCGGTGCCCTTGGGCATTCAACACGTTCTGGCCATGTTTGCCAGCAACGTCACCCCCGCGATCATCGTCGCGGGCGCGGCGGGGTTCGGGTTTGGTTCGAACTCGCCGGAGTTTCCGAACCTGATCTATATGATCCAGATGTCGATGCTGTTTGCGGGCATCGCGACCTTGTTCCAAACCATCGGCATGGGCCCCGTGGGCGCGCGTTTGCCGATTGTGCAAGGCACGAGCTTTGCCTTTTTGCCGGTGATGATTCCGGCCGTGGCGGGGCAGGGGGCCGCAGGGCTGTCGGGGTTGATGACCGGCATCGTGATCGGCGGGATTTTCCATTTCCTGCTCGGCACGGTGATCGGGCGCATCCGCTTTGCGCTGCCGCCTTTGGTGACGGGGTTGATCGTTTTGATGATCGGTCTGGCGCTGCTCAAGGTCGGGATCCAATATGCGGCGGGCGGCGTGCCGAAAATCGGCAAGCCGGAGTTCGGCACGCTGGCGATGTGGCTGCCGGCTTTGGTCGTGATTGCCGTCTCGCTGTTTTTCAGCTTTTTCACCAAGGGGCTCTGGTCCGTGGCCTCGGTGCTTTTGGGGCTGATCGCGGGCTATATCGTCGCCTATCTGATGGGGCAGGTCAGCTTTGCCAACGTTGGCCGCGCGGCGATGTTCGCACCGCCCATGCCGTTCAAATGGGGCATTGAATTCAACGTGGCGACCATCGTGGGCATGTGTTTCATGGCGGTGATTTCGGCGATTGAAACCGTGGGCGATGTGTCGGGCGTGACCAAAGGCGGCGCAGGCCGCGAAGCGACCGACAAGGAAATCCAAGGCGCGACCTTTGCCGATGGTTTGGGATCGGCAATCGCCGGTGTCTTTGGCGCTCTGCCCAACACCTCGTTCAGCCAGAACGTCGGGCTGATTTCGATGACGGGCGTGATGAGCCGCAATGTGGTGACCATCGGGGCGCTGTTCTTGATTGTTTGCGGGTTGATCCCGAAATTCGGCGCGATTGTTGCGACGGTGCCGATCAATGTGCTGGGCGGCGGCGTGATCGTCATGTTCGGCATGGTGGCCGCAGCGGGTATCAACATGCTGTCGGATGTGAACTGGAACCGCCGCAATATGGTGATCTTTGCGATCTCCTTGTCGGTGGGCTTTGGATTGCAACTGGTGCCCGAGGCGCTTCAGCACACCTCCAAGACGGTGCAAATCTTGCTCACCTCGGGCTTGCTGCCTGCGGCGGCTTTGTCGATCATCCTCAATCTGGTTTTGCCGCAAGACCTCGATTGATCGGCTGACCGAACACATAGGGCAGCGCCCGCCCCGTTGGGGCGGTTCGGGCGCTGCCAAAGCGAGGCTTTGGCAAGACGGGCTCTTGGGTTTTGCGGTCTGCGCGCCTACATATGCAAGCCATATAGACAGCGCCCTCAAGGGCAGATAGACACCAGCCCCATGGCCAAACCAAAGACAGACCCCAATTACAAGGTGATCGCCGAAAACCGGCGCGCGCGCTATGACTATGCGATCGAGGAAGACCTCGAATGCGGCATCATGCTTGAAGGGTCCGAGGTCAAATCGCTGCGCGCGGGCGGATCGAACATCGCCGAAAGCTATGCCACCGTGGACAACGGCGAATTGTGGCTCGTGAACGGCTATATCGCGCCCTACAAACAGGCCAAACAGTTCAAACATGAAGAGCGCCGCCGCCGCAAATTATTGGTCTCGCGCAAGGAACTGGCGCGGCTTTGGGCGGCGACCAACCGCAAGGGCATGACGCTGGTGCCATTGGTGATGTATTTCAACCACCGCGGCATGGTGAAGCTGAAAATCGGCATCGCCAAGGGCAAGAAAAACCACGACAAGCGCGCCACCGAGGCCAAGCGCGATTGGGGCCGTCAGAAGGCGCGTTTGCTGCGCCACGGCGAATAGGCGCGCCGCGCCTTCGATCTGCGACCATTTTCCATGCAATCGACCCCGTTTCGGGCGCGGCCCCCGCTTGCGCGAGCGGCCCAAGCCGCGTAGCAAGGGCGGGACTTTTGCGAAACCTCAAAGATTGATCATGGGAGCCCGACAGATGGCAAGCGATGATCCACAGGTGCTGGTCTCGACCGAATGGCTGGCACAGCACCTAAAAGACCCCGATATCAGGGTGCTGGACGCCAGCTATTTCCTGCCCGGTGTCGAGCGCGACGCGCGCGCCGAATATGCGCAGGCCCATATTCCGGGCGCGCGGTTTTTTGACATCGACGAAGTCAGCGATCTGCGCTCGGACCTGCCGCATATGGTGCCGCCGGTCGAAAAATTCATGTCGCGGATGCGGGCCATGGGCGTGGGCGACGGGCATCAGGTCGTGGTCTACGACAGCCAAGGCATTTTCTCTGCGCCGCGGGTGTGGTGGCTGTTCAAGCTGATGGGCCAAAACGACGTGGCGGTTCTGGACGGCGGTTTGCCTAAATGGGTGGCCGAGGGCCGCGCGACCGAAGACATGGCCCCGATCGTGCGCGACCGCCATATGACGGTGCGGCGGCAAAACCATCTGGTCAAAGACGTCACGCAGGTCTCTGCGGCCTCCAAGCTGGGCGATTACGAGATTATCGATGCGCGCTCTGCCGAGCGGTTTCGCGGCGAGGTGGACGAGCCGCGCGCGGGGCTGCGCCGCGGCCATATTCCGGGCGCAAAAAGCCTGCCCTTTGCCGATCTTCTGTCCTCGGCGGGCACTTTGAAAGGGCCTGCGGGGCTGAAATTGGCCTTTGAGGGCGCGGGCGTCGATATGGATAAACCGGTGATCGCCAGTTGCGGATCGGGCGTGACGGCGGCGGTGATCTGCCTCGCGCTGGAGCGTTTGGGCAAATCCGACTACGCAGTATATGACGGGTCATGGGCCGAATGGGGGATGTTCCCCACCCTCCCCGTCGCCACGGGAGAAGCGTGATGTTTTCCAACCTCAAAGAACAACCGGCGGATAAAATCCTCGCCCTGATGCAGATGTATAAGGACGATCCGCGCGAGACCAAGATCGACCTTGGCGTCGGCGTCTACAAGGATGCCTCGGGCAATACGCCGGTGATGCGCGCGGTCAAAGCCGCCGAGCGCCGCCTTGTCGAAGAGCAGCAAAGCAAAGCCTATGTCGGCCTGCTCGGCGCGCTGGAGTTTTCGGATGCGATGATCGATCTGATCTTGGGCGATGCGGTGGGGCGCGCCAATATTGCCGCCGCCGCCACACCGGGCGGCACCGGCGCGGTGCGCCAAGCCTTCGAGATGATCCGTCTGGCCAACCCCGATGCGCGGGTGTTTGTCTCTGATCCGACATGGCCCAACCATTTGAGCATCCTCAAATATCTGGGGATGGAGGCAGTGCCCTACCGCTATTTCGACGCCGAGACGCGCGGCGTGGATTTCGCCGGAATGATCGCCGATCTGGGCGGGCTGCGCGCGGGCGATGTGGTGTTGCTGCACGGCTGTTGCCACAACCCGACCGGTGCGAACTTGAACCTCACCCAATGGCAAGAGGTCATTGATGTGCTCAACGCCAAAGGCGCGGTGCCGATGATCGACATCGCCTACCAAGGCTTTGGCGACGGGCTTGAGGCAGATGCGGCGGCGACACGTTTGCTCGCGTCCTCGGTGCCCGAATGTTTGATCGCGGCGAGTTGTTCGAAGAATTTCGGCGTTTACCGCGAGCGCACGGGGCTGTTGATGGCCATCGGCCAAGACAGCGGATTGCGCGCCGTGACCCAAGGCACATTGGCTTTCTTGAACCGTCAAAACTATTCCTTCCCGCCCGATCATGGCGCGCGGGTGGTGACGATGATCTTGCAAGACGAGGCCCTGCGCGCCGATTGGGCGGCGGAGCTGGAGCAGGTGCGCGGCTCCATGCTGGGCCTGCGCGCCGATCTGGCCGGCGAATTGCAGCGCCTGTCGGGGTCGGACCGTTTCGGATTTCTGGCCGAGCATCGCGGCATGTTCTCGCGCCTTGGCGCGGCGCCCGAACTGGTCGAGAAACTGCGCAGCGAGCACGGGATTTACATGGTCGGCGACAGCCGCATGAATATCGCGGGTCTGAATGCCCATACGGTGCCGATCCTGGCCAAGGCGATCATCGAGGTCGGCATTTAATTTTGCGCCGCAGCGCCCAAAACAAAAGCCCCGCCGGATCGCTCTGGCGGGGCTTTTTTGTCGATATTGCAGCGGCTTACAAAAGGCCCGCGTGCACCATCGCGTCTTTGACCAAGACCTTCGTTGCGTCCGACAGGCCGGTGAGCGGCAAGCGCACTTCATCGCCGCACAGCCCCAAAAGCGACATGGCGTATTTGACCCCCACAACACCTGGCTCGGTAAAGATCGCCTTGTGCAGCGGCATCAATTTGTCCTGAATTTCCAAGGCTTTCGCATAATCCCCCGCCGCGCAGGCGTTTTGCAGATCGGCGCATAGGCGCGGCGCGACATTGGCGGTGACCGAAATGCAGCCGGTGCCGCCTTGCGCGTTGAACCCGTGCGCCGTGGGGTCTTCGCCCGACAATTGGATGAAATCCGCGCCGCAGGTCATGCGCTGCATACAGACGCGGGCCAGATCGCCGGTGGCATCCTTGACCGCGATGATGCGCGGCAGTTTTGCCAATTCGCCCATCGTATCGGGGGTCATGTCGATCACCGAGCGGCCAGGGATGTTGTAGATCACGATCGGCAGGGTGCAGCAATCATGCACAGCGGTGAAATGCGCGATCAAACCGCGCTGCGTCGGTTTGTTGTAATAGGGCGTGACGACCAAAGCCGCCGTCGCGCCGACTTTTTCGGCGTGCTGGATCAAGCGGATCGATTCGAGCGTATTGTTGCTGCCTGCGCCTGCCACAACGGGCACACGGCCAGCGGCGGCGCGCACGACTTCCTCGACCACGGTTTCATGTTCGCGGTGGGTCAGGGTGGGGCTCTCGCCGGTGGTGCCCACAGGGACAAGGCCATGTGTGCCTTCGCCGATGTGCCATTCGACCAGCTTTTTCAGCGTCTCCAGATCCAGCTCGCCGTTTTTGAACGGCGTGACCAGTGCGGGCATTGACCCTTTCAACATGTGACGCTCCTTTTTTCAAAATGACGGGCGACAGGCCCGTGAGAGATATGCGGCGGACCTTACCCCTCCCTTGGCGCGCTGCCAAGTTTGTGAATGGACGGGCGGGGGCCACAGCTTTAGATTAGCGCTGTCTATCCTTTGCCTTGGCAGGAATTGCAAGAGATGTTGCGTATCGCCTCCATCATATCGCTCGGTCTGTGCCTGCCCCAAGGGGCGGCGGGCGAGGCGGTTTCGGTCTCCTTGCGTCCGATGATGCGGCCCGCCGCGAAACTGGCCGCGCCTGCAGCTACGCCCGTGCCTCAACAGCTCCCGCAGGCATCAAGCGCGCAGCAGGGGCAAGAGGCGGGCAGCGCGCCGATTTCCGTGGCCGCCGTGATTGCGCCGCCGCCCTCGCGCCTTGCGCCGCGCCCCTTGGGCAGCGCGCTGCGGCTGGCCTCTGCGGGGCGTTGGGCCGATGCGGTCGAATTGTCCAAACGCGCCGATCCGCATGGGCCTGACCTGATCGAATGGGTGCGGCTGCGCGCAGGGCAAGGCAGCGCCGAAGAGACGCTCGTATTCCTTGAAAAACATGGCGATTGGCCCGGTTTGGAGTATCTGCGCAAACGCGCCGAGCCTGCCTTCGAGATGGCCGAAGATGCGCAGGTTTTGGCGTTTTACGGCAGTGTTGGCCCGCAAACCGGCGCGGGGGTTTTGCGCTATGCGCAGGCTTTGATCGCGGCGGGTCAGGCGGCCAAGGCCGAGGCGCTGGTCACCGATGCGTGGCGCAGTTTTGATCTTGGCACCCGTGATCACGAACGCTTTCTGGAGCGGCATGGCGCATGGCTCGCCCCCCATCACGGCGCGCGGCTTCGGATGGCGCTATGGCGCCGGCTTGAGGGGGATGCGGCCTTGATGGAGCCTTTGGTCGCCGCGCCCGATTGGGGTTTGGCCAAGGCGCGCCAAGCGGTGCAAAGCGGCGCGGCAGGGGCCGATGCGATGATCGCGGCCCTGCCGGCGGCGCAGCGCGGCGATGCGGGGCTGGCCTATGACCGCTTTCGCCAGATCATGAAAAGCGGCACCGCAGAAGAGGCCGCCGCCTTGATGCTGGCGCGCTCCGAGATCGCGGGCGGTTTGGACCTGCCCGAGCGTTGGGCCAGCGAGCGGCGGTCCTTGGCGCGGCAGTTGATGCGCGGCGGGCAGACGCAATTGGCCTATCAGCTGGCAGCGCAGCACCAGCTGTCCGAGGGGGCCAATTACGCCGATCTGGAGTGGCTCGCGGGCTATCTGGCGCTGCGTTATATGGATAAACCGGCCGTGGCGCTGGAGCATTTCGACCGCTTCCGCGCGGCGGTGGAAACCCCTATTTCATTGGGCCGCGCGGGGTATTGGATCGGCCGCGCTGCCGAGGCTTTGGGCGACACGCAGCGCGCGGCGCGGGGCTATGTCTTGGGCGCGCAGCATCAAACCAGCTTTTACGGTCTGCTTGCCGCGGAGCGCGCCGGATTGCCGGTCGATAGCGATCTGGCAGGGGATGAGATATTCGCCGATTGGCGCCGCGCGGAGTTTTTGCAGCGCCCTGTCGCGCGGGTGGCGCGGGCGGCCTTGGAGGCGGGCGAGATCGGGCTGGCCGAACGGTTTTATACCCATCTCGCAGAGAGCCTTGATCGCACCCAGATCGGACAGATGGGCGCGATGCTCGAGGCGATGAACCGCCCGCATCTACAGGTCATGGTCGGCAAGCGCTCGGCGCGCGAGGGGCATGTGTTGCCGGGGCCATATTATGCTTTGCATGAAATGCGTTACATGGATTTGCCGGTGGCCAAGGAGATGGCTTTGGCGATTGCGCGGCGCGAGAGCGAGTTTGACCCGCGGGTGCGCAGCGGCGTGGGCGCGCAGGGGTTGATGCAATTGATGCCCGCCACGGCCAAGGAGGTGGCGCAGGGGCTCGGGCTGGCCTATGACGCGCGCCGTCTGGGGCAGGACTGGCGCTATAACGCCGTGCTGGGCAGCGAATACCTGTCGCAGATGGCGGCGCGGTTTGACGGAAATGTCATCATGATATCAGCGGCTTACAACGCAGGTCCCTCGCGTCCGATCCGCTGGATGGAGGAGTTTGGCAATCCGCTGGAAGGGGAAATCGATATGATCGACTGGATCGAGCATATCCCCTTTCGCGAGACCCGAAATTACGTGATGCGGGTGGCCGAAAGCTTGCCGGTCTACCGCGCGCGCCTTGGCGGCGATGCGCTGCCCATGCCCTTCAGCGCGGAGATCAGCGGCCATAGCTTGCGCCCGCCGAGCGAGTGACGCGGCGGCGCAAAGGGGCAAAACCGGCTGTCGGTATCACGTCGGTAAAACGTCGGTATTGCGTCGGTGGCGTTTCGGGATTGCCGGCCGCGGCGCGCGGCGGGGCCGCCCCCGCATTCCGCGCCGCCCTTTACCGCCTGCTTATGCGGCTTGGCGTGCGCGCCACAGGGTGAACAGACCGGCGCTTACGATGATGCCCGCGCCCAAGGCGACGTGATGGGGCACGATCTCGCCGAAGACCATCACCCCGATGCCCGAAGCAAAGACCAGTTGTAGATAGGCAAAGGGTTGCACCGCGCTGGCCTCGGCCACCTCGTAGCAGCGGATCAACAGGTAATGTCCCAGCGCGCCGGTCACGCATAACAGCGCCATCCAGCGCCAGTCATAGGCGCTCATCGGCTCCCATGTGCCGATGCCCACGGCGGTCAATACCACCGCCCCCGTCACGCCGGTCCAAAAGAAGCTGGTGGCGGCGCTGTCGCGGCGGGCGGCATAGCGCGTCAAAAGCCCGTAAAGCGCGAACATCAAGGCGGCGATCAAGGGGATCACAGCGGCGGGGCGAAACACCCCGAAACCGGGTTGCAAGACGATGATCACCCCGACAAACCCCGCGCCGATGGCCGCCCATCTGCGCCATCCGACGCGCTCGCCCAAGACCGGCCCGGACAGCGCCGCGATGAGCAGCGGATAGCAGGCAAAGACCGCATGGCTTTCCACCAGCCCGAGCAGTTTGAACCCCAAAACCATGATGCAGATTTCTGCCGCCAGAAGCGTGCCGCGCAGGATTTGCAACACAGGCTGATCGGTGCGGGCGGCGGCGCGCAGGCCTCCGGCTTTGGCGCTGGCCACGGCGATGACGAAAACCGCGAAGAACCAATAACGGATCATCACCACCATGCGCACATTGTATTCGCGCACGAGATATTGCGAAATCCCGTCTTGGGCGGCGAAGACAAAGGTCGTGGCGATCATCAAGATCACCCCGAGGCGGGTGTTTTGCGCGGCGCTCATGCGGGCGGGCTTTGCGGATCGGCCTTGGGGCGGGGCGCGGCGGGATCGACGGCTGGACCCACGGCTGGACCCACGGCGGGCATCTGCGCCGTGGTCATATGACGCTTGCGGCCAAAGCCTTTGATGCGGCGCACGTCAAACCCTGCCTCGGCCAGATTGCGCCGCACGAAACCGGCGGCGGTATAGGTCGCCGCCATGCCCGTCGGGGCGGTGCGGCGGGCAAGCGCCTGCATCAGCGCCGCATCCCATAGCTCGGGGTTTTTGGCCGGAGAAAACCCGTCCAGAAACCACGCATCGGCGCGGCCTTGCCAATGCGGCAGGGTCTCGCGCGCATCGCCCTCGATGAGGGTGAATTCAAGATCGGGCAGCGAGAGCTGCTTTGGCGAGGCTTCGAGGCGGGGCATCAGATCGGCGCTGATCTGCGCGATTTCGCCAAAGGCCCGATGGGCGCGGCGCATCTCGGCGGCCTGCATCGGGAAAGCCTCGAAGGAGGTGAAATGCAATCGCCCCTGCGCGCCGCTTTGCCGCCACAGGCGCAGCGCCGCCAAAAGGTTCAGCCCCGTGCCAAAGCCAAGCTCGGCAATGTGGAACCCGTCCACAAAGCGTTCGGGCAAACCGTTGCCTTGCAAAAACACATAGGCGGTTTCGGCCAACCCGTTTTCGAGGCTGAAGTAGGGGTCGTCGAAACGGGTCGAGACCGGCACGCCGCTGTCGCGCCATGTGAGGTCTGCGTGCTGGCTTTGCATCGCGGGGTCCCTTAGAGAAGCAGTGAAAACCGGCGCGCCGTGATCGGCCGCGCCCGCCCAAAATGCGCAGGCTGCGGGCAAATGGCAATGGGGGCGATGGATGGCTGTGGATGCTACGGTAAGGGGGGCGGGGATTTTCGGCCTGTCGGTGGCGTGGTCCTTGACCTTGCGCGGGGCGCGGGTGCGGGTGATCGACCCCAACGGCGTGGGCGCGGGGGCGAGCGGCGGTGTGGTCGGGGCCTTGGCACCGCATGTGCCGGAAAACTGGAACCCCAAAAAAGCCTTTCAACTCGACAGCCTGCTGATGGCCGAGGCCTATTGGGCGCAGGTCGAGGGGGTTTGCGGTTTGCCCTCGGGCTACGGGCGCCTCGGGCGGGTGCAGCCCTTGGCCGATGCGCGGGCCGTGGATCTGGCGCGCGCGCGCATCGCGGGGGCGCAGGCGTTGTGGCAAGGGCGCGCGGCGTGGCAGGTTGTGGGCATGCAGGCGGATGCGGGTGCAGGGGCCAGTGCCGAGGTCAGTGCAGAGGTCAGTGCAGACACGGGCGCAGATGCGGGCGCAGATACGGGTGCGGACACCGGTGCGGATAGGGTTGCGGCATGGGGCGCATGGCGGCCGCACAGCCCGACGGGATATTACGTCTATGATACGCTCTCGGCGCGGATGCATCCGCGCATGGCGGCGCAGGCCCTGGCCGAAGCGATCCGCGTCAAGGGCGGCGAGATCGTGCAGGCGGGGCGCGAGGAGGGCGCGGTGATCTGGTGCACCGGCGTGGCCGATCTGGAGGCGATGTCGGCGGCGCGGGCGCGCCCCGTGGGCGGCGGCGTCAAGGGGCAGGGCGCCTTGCTGCGCTATGAGGCCTCCGGCTTGCCGCAGATATTTGCGGGCGGGGTGCATGTGGTGCCCCACGCGAATGGCACGGTGGCCGTGGGCTCGACCTCGGAGCGCGAGTATAGCGATGCGCGCAGCACCGATGCGCAGCTGGACGCGGTGATCGCCGCCGCCCGCGCGGCCTTGCCCGCTCTGGCCGATGCGCCGGTGATCGAGCGCTGGGCAGGGGTGCGGCCCAAGGCGCGCTCGCGCGCGCCGATGCTGGGCGCGCATCCGCTTCACAAGGGGGCCTATATCGCCAATGGCGGCTTCAAAATCGGCTTTGGCATGGCGCCCAAAGCGGGTGAGGTCATGGCCGATCTGGTGCTCGGCGGCGCGGCGGATATTCCGCAAGGCTTTGAACCGGAGGCAAGTTTTTGAGCCGTGCAGTGATGGCGCGGACCTCATAGGGCGTGCAATCCACAGGGTGCGACAGACAGGAGAGGCGACAATGGAGAATGTGCAACCGGCGGGCGGACCCGCTGTCGAGAGCCTTGACCATCTGGTGCTGACGGTGCGCGATCTGGACCGCGCCATCGGCTTTTACGAGGCGCTGGGTATGCGGGCCGAGTGGTTCACGCCCAAGGGCGGCGCGCCGCGTCCGGCTTTGGTCTTTGGCGCGCAGAAAATCAACCTGCATGTGCTGGGCGCGGAGTTCGAGCCCAAAGCGGCGCAGGTGAGGGCAGGTTCGGCGGATTTGTGTTTCCTGTCGCCAACGCCGCTGGAGGATTGGGCCGCGCATCTGGCCCGCGCGGGCATCGCCATCGCCCAAGGCCCCGTGGCGCGCACGGGCGCGCAGGGGCCGATCCTGTCGATCTACCTGCGCGATCCCGATGGCAATCTGATCGAAGTGTCGAACCGGCTCTAGGGCGCGGTTACCCCGCCTCGCGGCGCAGCGCCTCCATCAGATCGGCGAGCATTTTCGCCGTCGTCTCGCGCGTCAGCCGCCCCTGCGCGTCAAAGGCATTGCGGCTGTCGCCAAGCATCACATCCGGCCCCGCGATGATACGCGCGCGAAACGGCGTCAGGCAGGCGCGCAGCATAACTTGCGCGCGCGCGCCGCCGGTCATACCCGCCGCGGCGGTCATGATGGCCACCGGTTTGCCGGCAAAGGGTTTGAGCGGCGTGCGGCTGACCCAATCGAGGGCGTTTTTCAAAACCCCCGACACGGCGCTGTTGTATTCGGGGCTGGAGATAATCACCGCGGGCGCGGCGGCGATGGCCTCGGCCAAGGCGGTGACGGCTGCGGGCATGCCCGCGTCTTCGACGTCTTGCGAATAGAGCGGCAGGTCGAGCGAGGGCGCCGCAAAGGGGCCGCCGTAAAGCCGCGCCGCCTCGGCCAGCAAAAGCGCATTGGTCGATCCGGCGCGCAACGCGCCGCACAGGCCGATCAAAGGAGCAGGGGACGACATGGGCAATTCCTTTCAAACAGTGACGCGCCGCACCCTAGAGCCTTGGGCCGCTATGAAAAGGCCAAAAGAAAACGCCCCGACCTATGGACAGGCGGGGCGTTTATAGATGGCGGTGCGGCGTGCGGATTTAGGCGCTCGGCAGGATCACGATTTCAACGCGGCGGTTTTGCGCGCGGCCCTCGGGCGTCAGGTTCGAGGCAATCGGTTGATCCTCGCCGCGGCCCGTCGTCACGACGCGCGAGGGCGCAACCCCTGACGCGATCAACACATTGGCCACGGTGCTGGCACGGCGGGCCGACAGATCGAGGTTATAGGAGGCCCCGCCGGTGTTGTCGGTATGGCCCAGAACCTGCACGGTGGTATTGGGGTAATCGTTCAAATTGGCCGCGACGGTGCGCAGATCGCTTTGCAGATCGGGGCGCAGCGAGGCGCTGTCGGTGGCAAAGAGGATGTCTTGCGGCAAGGTCACGATCAAACGGTCGCCGGTGTTGCGGATGGTGACATTGTCATTGCCCAGATCACGGCGCAATGCGGCCTCTTGTTTGTCGAGGTTGTTGCCGATGGCCGCGCCTGCGCCCGCGCCGACCAGCCCGCCAATCACCGCGCCTTTGGCTTTGTTGTCCGAGACCATGGCGCCAGCGGCAGCGCCGACGAGGCTGCCCAAAAGCGTGCCTTGTTTGGTGTTTCGCTGCGGATCATCGGGGTTCATCATCGACGGATCGGTGCAAGCGGTCAGCGCGATCAAAGAGGCCGCGCCAAGCGTGAGAGCGGTTTTGGGAAAGGCGCGGCGGCGCGCGGCGGCGGTTTGGGTCTGGGTCATGTCTGTGCCTCGGTCATTTGTGCCCGTCTCGGGCAGGGTTTTGCCTTATATAGGCCGAGTTTGCGCGCGGCCCAACAGGGCGCGCGGCGACAGGCGGCACCGATCGGCGGAAAACAGCGCATGGCCTAGCCGTCACGGCGGGCGCTTTCATAGGCCAAAAGCGCGCGTTTGACCGGCAGGCCCCAGTGATAACCGCCAAGCGCGCCGGATTTGCGCAAGGCGCGGTGGCAGGGGATCAGCCAGCTGACCGGATTGCGGCCCACGGCGGTGCCGACGGCGCGCACGGCGCGGGGGCTGCCGATGGCACCTGCGATCTCGCTATAGGTGGTGACATGGCCCGAAGGAATGCGCAAAAGCGCCTCCCAGACCTTGATCTGGAAGGGCGCGCCGATCAGATGCAGGCGGGTTTCGCCGCGCTGGTCGAGCGCGGCCTTTGCCATGGGCGCAAGGGCGCGCGGGTTTTCGGCAAACCGCGCCTTGGGCCAGCGCGCGCGCAAATCCGCCATCGCCGCCTCGGGGCCGGTTTCGGCGGCAAAGGCCAGCCCGCAAAGGCCGCGATCCGTGCCCATGACCAAAGCGGGGCCAAAGGGGCTGTCGAACCAGCCCCAATGGATGGTCAACCCTTCGCCCCTGCGCGCAAAATCGCCCGGGCTCATGGCCTCCCAACGCACGAAGAGATCATGCAGGCGGCTGCTGCCGGACAGGCCGATGGCGTGGCTGGTTTGCAATGTGGTCATGCGCTCGCGCAGCATCTGCTTGGCCTGATCGAGGTGCAGATATTGTTGGTAGCGCTTGGGCGAGACGCCCACCCACGCGGAGAATAGCCGCTGGAAATGCGCGGGGCTCATGCCGATCTGCGCCGATAGCGTCTCCAGCGAAAGCGGGCCATCGGCGGCGTCGATCGCCGCGATGGCGCGGCGCATGATGGCGTAGTGATAGCCGCCCTGCGCGGCGGTATCGCGGTCGGCAGGGGCAAGCCCGAGGCGCGGATCAGGGGCGGCGGGCGACGCCGCATCGGGGGCAGCTTTCGGGGGCCTTTGTGCGGCTCGGGTCATGATCATACTCTCATCGCTTGGATGAAAGGAGCCTAGCGAGCCGCGCGCCGCCGCGCGACCCGAATTTTGCGCAATCGCGGCCCCCGCGGAGAGGCAAAAGCGCGCCGGATATCTGCCGACGCGCTTGAGATGTCGCAGGGAAGCGCCGCCGCGCTCAGGCCACCAGCAGATCCAGCAAGGACATGTCTTGCGGCGCGCTTTGGCGGATCATCTGCGCCTCGTCGCGGGTCAGGCAGATGCGCGCGGTCTGGGCGCTCTGGTCGAAAATCCGGCTCTTCTTGCGCACCCAATCGGGCACATCCAGACGCAAGGCCATCTCGGCGTCGACGGTTTCGACCCAAAGCCCGCCCGCGTTGACCAATTCGTGCTGCTCCATCATGATGTGATGATAGACCAGCCCGCCCATATTGGGATCGGGGCGTTTGGACGCGCGGCGCGACAGATCGGAGACGCGCGCCAAGGCCTCGTCGGTGCCGTGATGCAATTGCACATCGGGCAGGCGCAGCATCGCGCGATGCCCCGGTGCAAGGCGCAGCCGCTCGATCGGGCTGTCGCCGACGGGACCATCGCCAGGATAAAGCACGACCGGATCGGGCAAAGGCGCGCCCTCGGGCGTGGTGCCGCGCATCCGTCCCATCCACAGGATCGGTTGCGCGCCGTGATCGCGGGTGATCATCTTGTCTCCGGGGGCGAGCCATTCGACAGGCATCTCGCCATCGGTGGTCATCACAATCGTTCCGGGGCCAAAGCCCGATACAGGCGTCGTTGTCAGGTTCATGTTCATCGTCTCATGCCAGTTGCCCTATTACCCTGCGCCCAAGTTATTAATCGCGACTTGAATCGCCAAATCAAAAGCCTCGAAAGCTTGAGCAAAAACCATCTCGAATTTTCGTAAGTTTTGGCTCAAACCCCGATCAATCTTGTCTTGCGCCGTGAGTGCGGGCATAGAGCGGGCATGGCCAGACAACTCGACTATCATACAATCTTCGAGATATTTTCGCGCTTTGCCGAGGCAGAGGCCGAACCCAAAGGCGAGCTTGATCACACCAATGCCTATACGCTGGTGGTGGCGGTGGCCCTATCGGCGCAGGCGACCGATGTGGGGGTCAACAAAGCCACCGCCAAGCTGTTCCAGATCGCCGATACGCCGCAAAAGATGCTTGATCTGGGGCTTGAGGGGGTGACCGAGCATATCAAAACCATCGGATTGTTCCGGCAAAAAGCCAAGAATGTCATGAAGTTGAGCGAAATTCTGGTGCGCGAGTACGGCGGCGAGGTGCCGTCAAGCCGCGCCGCGCTGCAATCCTTGCCTGGTGTGGGGCGCAAAACCGCCAATGTCGTTCTCAACATGTGGTGGGGCATGCCCGCACAGGCCGTCGACACCCATATCTTCCGTTTTGGCAACCGCTCAGGCGTGTGCCCTGGCAAGGATGTCGTCGCGGTGGAACGCGCCATCGAAGACCAGATCCCCGCCGAATTCCAACGCCATGCCCATCACTGGATGATCCTGCACGGCCGATATACCTGCAAGGCGCGTAAACCACTTTGTGGGACTTGTCTGATACGCGACCTGTGTGAATTTGAGGAAAAGAACCTATGAGCAAATACCAAGTCGTCGGCATCGGGAATGCGATTGTCGATGTGATCAGCCCCGCAGACGACAGCTTTCTCGACCTGATGGGAATCGAAAAAGGCATCATGACGCTGACCGAAAAGGCGCGCGGCGAGATGCTTTATGCCGCGATGAAAGAGCGCGTGCAGGCCCCGGGCGGGTCGGTGGCCAATACATTGGCCGGTCTGGGCAATCTGGGCCTGACCACGGGGTTTATCGGGCGGGTGCATGACGATGCGCTGGGCCGGTTCTATGCCGAGGAAATGGCCAAGGGCGGCACCGATTTCGTCAATCCGCCGGTGGTGGGCGGCGATTTGCCGACCTCGCGCTCGATGATCTTTGTCTCGCCCGATGGCGAGCGCTCGATGAATACCTATCTGGGCATTTCCGCCGATCTTGGCCCCGATGATGTGTCGGACGATGTCGCGGGCGCGGCACAAATTCTGTTCCTCGAAGGCTATCTTTACGACAAGGACCAAGGCAAAACCGCCTTCGAGGCCGCCGCCAAAGCTTGCAAATCGTCGGGCGGTCTGGCGGGCATCTCGCTCTCCGATCCCTTCTGCGTCGACCGTCACCGCGATGATTTCCGCCGCCTCGTGCGCGAATTGGATTACGTCATCGGCAATGAACACGAATGGGAATCGCTCTACCAGACCGACCTGTCCGCAGCGCTCGAACAGGCGGCGCAGGATGCGGGGCTTGTGGTGTGCACACGCGGCGGGGCGGATGTGGTCCTCGTGCGCGGCGACGAAGAAGCCACCGTGCCCGTGACCCCCGCCAAAGTGGTCGATGCCACGGGCGCGGGCGATCAATTCGCCGCCGGTTTTCTCTTCGGTCTGGCGACGGGGCAATCGCTTGCGGTGTCTGGGCGCATGGGCTGTATCGCGGCGCATGAGGTGATCGGCCATTATGGCGCGCGCCCCGAAACCGATCTCGAAGCGCTGTTTCGCGCCGAAGGCCTGCTCTGAGCAAAAACGCGGGGAAAGGCTTTCCGCCCCGCCCCGCGCCATTTGAGACTTGCCAGCGCGGTTTTCCGCGCCGTTTCGCCACAGGCCTTTTGCACATGTGGCCGCATGCGGCATTTTGCACGCATGCAGGTCGTTCGCTGGTCCAAGGTGCGCGCCCCGCTACGCCAGCGACGCAGGGGGCGGCTTTTCCTTGGAGGGGCATCGGCGCTTCCGCCTGTTCCCTGTCTCAGGTGTAGCGTGATTAACCTTAAGCAAAGGTTACGATAGCCGTGAAAAATCGCGCCAAACTGTCCGCGCCGCTTTTTCTTGGTGCAAATACTTTCGGGGGGTGAGGCCGCAAGGCCGAGGGGGGCAGACAGCCCCCCATCCGGCGACCGCCTCTGTGGTCACCGCCGCGCTTTATTCGCCCAGCTTGGCATGCACCTCGTCCAGATCAATCTCGCCCACGGGCATTTTATTGGCCGGATTTTCGAAATCATATTTGAACAGGTGGAAATCACGTTTGTAGATTTCATAAACCAGATGCATCGACAGATCGTCGAAATACTCCTCGACCGGATGGGCGCGTTTGGGCCCGTGGCCCTCGCTTTCATTGAACCGCGGAATACTGCCCAGATCGACCGCATGGGGCGTCTCGATCGCATCGAGGACCTGTTGCATCCCGTCATTGAACGTCTCGGTCCAGAAAATCTTGTCGTAGCTGCCGCCATTGACGATGAATGTCGAAATATGCCCCGACATGGCCGACCAATGGATGTCCGGCTCCATCGGGCGGCGCCAACGGATGGTGTCGCGCGCAAAGAGCAAGAAGCGGCGAAAGCTCTGGATCTGGTCAAACTCGTCCTGCCCGTCCGGCCCGCCCACATCGATCCCGTATTTCTGGATCAATAGCGGCACCAGATTGCCGCGATAGCGTTTGCCGTTGCGCTGGATGCCGCAAATCTTGTCGAAAAACGACGACAGGATGCGCGTGTAGGGATTGCGCACACAGGTAAACGCATAAGAGCTGTGGTTTTTGACGTTGCTCTCGATCTTCGCTTGGCTGTCGTCGAGCGCCCATTTGTGCAAGCCCTCTTGGGCGTCATGAATGTCGCCGTCGAAAAACGCGCCGTGATCGGAGTAATACATAATTTGCCCGATGGTCGAGCAGGCGCATTTGGGCACCACGCGATACACGACGCTTTCGCTCTCGGTCATCCAAGTTCCGGGAAACCCCATATGCTGCCGCCTCCAAATCGATCTGCGGCTTTTTTGACCCGCCGCAGTTACTATCTTGCTAAAAAAGCAGAAAATTGCTGTTTATTCAACGCCTGTTCATCTCTATCAAGGTAAACAATCACCGTAAATAGGGGCTATTGGTTTCCAAAATGGCAAAAATCGCCTTCATCCTTTTATGCCACAAGGACCCGGACGCCATCATCAAACAGGCCGAGCGCCTGACGGCGGTGGGCGATGTGATGTCGATCCATTTCGACGCGCGCGCAAAACCCGAAGATTTCCAACGTATCCGCGAGGCATTGGACGGCAATCCCAATGTCACTTTCGCGCGCAAACGGATCAAATGCGGCTGGGGCGAATGGAGCCTCGTGCAAGCGACGCTCTATGCGGTCGAGGCGGCGGTCGATGCCTTCCCGCGCGCCACGCATTTTTACATGCTGTCGGGCGATTGCATGGCGATCAAATCCGCCGAATTCGCGCATGAATTTCTGGACGCGCGCGATTGCGATTATGTGGAAAGCGTCGATTATTTCGAAAGCGACTGGATCAAGACCGGCATCAAGGACGAGCGGCTGATCTACCGGCATTTCTTTAACGAGCGCAATCACAAGCGCCTGTTCTACGCCTCGATGGACCTGCAGCGCCGTTTGGGGCTGACGCGCGAGGTGCCGCATGATTTGCAGATGATGATCGGCAGCCAATGGTGGTGCCTGCGCCGCCGCACCATCGAATGGATTCTCGATTTCACCAGACAGCGCCGCGATGTGATGCGGTTTTTCCGCACGACATGGATCCCCGACGAGACGTTTTTCCAAACCCTCGTGCGCCATCTGGTGCCGGAAAACGAGATCGAGAACCGCACGCTGACGTTTTTGATGTTCACCGATTACGGCATGCCGGTGACCTTCTATAACGACCACTATGATCTGCTGCTCAGTCAGGATTTCCTTTTTGCCCGCAAGATCAGCCCCGAAGCCAACGAGCTTAAACGCCGCTTGGGGCGGCTCTATGCCACCGAGGGGGTGGAGTTCAAAATCTCCAACGAAGGGCGCAGCCTGTTCAAATTCCTGACCGGCCGCGGCCGCATCGGCCGCCATTTCGCGCCGCGCTTTTGGGAGGCCGAAAGCACCCTTGGCCGCGAGCGCGAGTTGATGATCGTCGTGTGCAAGAAATGGCACGTTGCCAAACGCTTGCTCCATGAGGTGCGCAAGGTCACCAATGTGCCCGCGATCGAATATCTGTTTAATGAGGAAAGCTGCGCGCTGCCCGATCTGGGCGGGATCCAATCGACCTTGGGCAAACGCACCCGTCACCGGCGCGCTTTGATGCGGATGCTGTTCGATTATTACGACACGGATCAATTGATCATCTGCCTCGACCCGTCCAATCTGGAACTGATGCAGGATTTCGGCTCGGATCGCTCGGTGACGCGGATTTTGGAAATCGAATGCGTGTTCGACGACGATTATCTGGTGGGTCACGCCAAACGCGTCGGCCTCGCGGGCGAGCAAACCTCGCCCGATACGCTCGAGCGGCTGCTGCCGACGATCCGCAACGATATGGTCTATGAAAGCGATCACATCCGCGAGGCGGGGTTTGAAAACCTCTACCGGCTGCGCCAGCGCGCCACGCCCGAGGAAAATGCCAAACCCTTGGCGCAATTTCTTGCCATCGCGCCGGACACGGCCCATGACATCGCGGCAACGCCGCATCTGTTTACCGACTAAAGGAGCGCGCCCTATGGCCTATCTCTATGATGATCAAAACGTTTTCGCCAAAATCCTGCGCGGCGAAATTCCCAATAAAACCGTGCTCGAAACCGAACACAGCCTCGCCTTTCATGACATCTCTGAACAGGCGCCGGTGCATATTCTGGTGATCCCCAAGGGGCCTTACGTCACCTACGACCATTTCGCCAATACGGCCTCCGAGGCCGAGATCGTCGATTTCACCCGCGCCATCGGCGAGGTCTGCAAAATCATGCAAGTCGAACCGGGCGCGGGTCACGGCGGTTTTCGCGCGATTTCAAACGCTGGCGAGGCGGGCGTGCAAGAGGTGCCGCATTTGCATGTGCATATCTTGGGCGGCCGTCGTTTGGGCCGGATGCTGGCCAAAGCCGAGTAAGAACAATTCGCCTCCGGCGGGGATATTTAGAGAAAGCAGAAAGCCGCGCGCTTTCTATTTTCCGGAAATATCCTCGCCGAAGGCATAAAAGTTAATGCGCTTGTGCCCAATTGGCGCCCGTGCCCGCATCGACAATCAACGGCACATCAAGTTTCACCACCGGATCGGCGGCGTTTTGCATCACGTTGCGAGCGGCTTCGATGACCTGATCCGCCGCAGTCTCATCGACCTCGAAAATCAATTCATCATGGACCTGCAGCAGCATTTTGCAGGGCAGGTCCTTGATGGCGTCGGGCATGCGGATCATCGCGCGGCGAATGATATCGGCGGCGGTGCCTTGGATCGGCGCGTTGATCGCGGCGCGTTTGGCAAATCCTGCGCGCGGGCCTTTGGCGGCGATCTCGGGCGTGTGGATGGTACGGCCAAAGAGAGTGCGCACAAAGCCGTGTTCCTTGGCAAATTCGGTGGTGTCCGACATATATTGTTTGATGCCGGGGAAGCGTTCGAAGTAGCGGTCGATAAACCCTTGGGCCTCGCTGCGCGGGATGCGCAGGTTGCGCGCAAGGCCGAAGCCCGAGATGCCGTAGATCACGCCGAAATTGATCGCCTTGGCTTGGCGGCGGATGTCGGGGGTCATCTGGTCCAGTGGCACGTCGAACATTTCCGAGGCGGTCATGGCGTGGATATCCTGCCCGTCGCGGAAGGCTTGTTTGAGCGCGTCGATCCCCGCGATATGGGCGAGGATGCGCAATTCGATCTGGCTATAATCGAGCGAGAGCAGGCATTTACCCTCATCGGCGACAAAGGCTTCGCGGATGCGGCGGCCCTCTTCGGAGCGCACGGGAATGTTTTGCAGGTTCGGATCGGACGAGGCTAGCCGACCGGTATTGGCCCCCGCAATCAGGTAGGAGGTATGCACGCGGCCCGTGTCGGGGTTGATATGCTCTTGCAGCGCGTCGGTATAGGTGGATTTGAGTTTGCTCAGCCCGCGCCAATCGAGCACGCGCGCGGGCAGGTCGTGCCCCTCGGCGGCGAGGTCTTCAAGCACATCTGCCCCCGTCGCATAGGCGCCGGTTTTGCCTTTTTTGCCGCCCTCAAGGCCCATTTCGTCGAACAGGATTTCGCCCAGTTGCTTGGGCGATCCGACGTTGAAGCTGCGCCCTGCCAGTTCGTGGA
Organism: Paracoccaceae bacterium; assembly: GCA_050633545.1. Lineage (GTDB taxonomy): Bacteria > Pseudomonadota > Alphaproteobacteria > Rhodobacterales > Rhodobacteraceae > Litorivita. The sequence continues at coordinate 76,318 of JBOEGS010000002.1, read as the reverse complement.
TCTTCGCCTCCAGCCCCGCCATTTTCTGCGCGAAAGCGTTGGACATGCGCGAGAGCGTATCGCGGTCGACTTTGACGCCGTGCATTTCCATTCCGGCCAGAACCGGCACCAAGGGGCGCTCGAGCGTCTCGTAGACGCGGGTGACTTTGGCGGCGTGCAGTTGCGGTTTGAGCATCTGCCACAGGCGCAGGGTGATATCGGCGTCTTCGGCGGCATAGGGGACGGCTTCGCCGATGGGCACCAGATCAAAGGTGCGCGCCGATTTGCCCGACCCCAGCAGCGGTTTGATCGGGATCGGCGTATGGCCAAGGTAGCGTTCGGACAAAGTGTCCATCCCGTGCCCGTGCAGCCCCGCATGCAGCGCGTAGGAGATCAGCATCGTGTCGTCGATGGGGGCGACGGTGATGCCGTTGCGCGCAAAAATCTTGGCGTCATATTTCATATTTTGCCCGATTTTGAGGATCGCCGCATCCTCCAGCACGGGTTTGAGCGCGGCCAGAACATCGGCGGCGGGCAATTGCCCCTCGGCCAGTTTGTCCTCGGCAAACAGATCATCGGATGCGCCTTCGCGGTGGATCAGCGGGATATAGCAGGCATGGCCCGCCTCGACGCAAAGCGAGATGCCGACGAGATCGGCGCGCATCTCGTTGAGGCCGGTGGTTTCGGTATCGACCGCCACATAGCCACGTTTGCGGATCGCCTCGATCCATGTGCCAAGCGCGGCCATATCGCGGATGCACTCATATTGCGCCTGCGCGAAATCGGGCTGTTCGGGGGCGGCGGGCGCGTCGGTTTGCGCATCGCCCGCAGAGGCGGCGGGCACGGCATCGGGGATCACAGGGGCCTCGCGCCCCAATCTGTCGGCCACGCGTTTCGACAGGGTGCGAAACTCCATTTCCGCAAGGAAGGGCAGCAGTTTGTCAGGGTCGGGATCGCGCACTTCGAGATCATCAAGGGTAAAGCCCAGCGGCGTGTTGCAATCCAGTTGCACCAGCTTTTTCGACAATTCGATCTGCGCGCGGTTGTCGATCAAGGTCTGGCGGCGCTTGGGCTGTTTGATCTCTTCCGCGCGGTCGAGCAGGGTTTCGAGATCGCCAAATTCGTTGATCAGCAGGGCGGCGGTTTTGATCCCGATCCCCGGCGCGCCGGGGACGTTATCGACGCTGTCACCAGCCAAGGCCTGCACATCGACCACGCGGTTCGGGCCGACACCGAATTTCTCCTCGACGCCTTCGACATCGATGCGGCGGTTTTTCATCGCGTCGAGCATTTCAACCCCGCCGCCGACCAATTGCATCAGGTCCTTGTCCGACGAGATGATCGTCACGCGCCCGCCGGCCTCGCGTGCCTGCACGGCCAGCGTGGCGATGATGTCATCGGCCTCATAGCCTTCAAGCTCCTCGCAGGCGATGTTGAAGGCCTCGGTCGCGCGGCGCGTGAGCGGCATCTGAGGGCGCAGGTCTTCGGGCATGGCGTCGCGGTTGGCTTTGTAGAGATCATACATATCGTTGCGAAACGTATGGCTGCCCTTGTCGAAGATCACCGCCGCATGGGTCGGCGCATCGGGGCCGTTGTCCTCTTCGATATATTTTTGGAGCATATTGCAAAACCCCGCCACGGCGCCGATGGGCAAGCCGTCGGATTTGCGCGTCAGCGGCGGCAATGCGTGATAGGCACGAAAGATAAAGGCCGACCCGTCGATCAGATGCAGATGGCACCCCTTGCCGAAATTCATGCTCATGTCCTATCCTCGCCTGCGTATCATTTGCGAGGATATCAGTGCCATGTTTCGATCCATTCTTCCAGCCGCCATTGTCGCTCTTGCAGGGCTTTTGCCGCAGCACAGTGCGGCGCAGGCGCAGGCATGCCGCAACACGATGGACGAGAACAATTGCGTTCGGGTTCTGGCCTGTGTCGGGGCGCAGGGCGTGGTGTTTGACGGGCATGCTTACGGTTGGGAGCAAGGCGTGGTCAAAGGCCTGCTGAGCAGCGGCGTGCCCTGCGGCGGGCAATGGAGCGCGAACGGCCCGATGGGCACGGGGTTTGCACAGATGCAATGCGGCGACGGGGTCACGGGCGAGGTGATCTATTTCAAGCAAGACAGCCTGACCGGCACCGCGATCGGGGGCGGGAAAACCTCGCGCGGGGAGGCGATCCGCATCTGGTCGGGGCGCAATGTGCTTGAGTATCTGCGCCGCGAGGGCGGGCGCGAGCGGGCGATTTTGCCCTGCGAGAGCGGCGATATTCCGGTCAGCTAGGCCGCGCGGCGGCGCCGGTCACGCGTTTTGGCCAAGCGTTCGGATCACGCGGCGCGCGCTCGGGCCATGCGCTCGGTCGAGGCGCTCAGACCTTGCCTTCGAAATCCTTATGGACGTATTTCGCATCGCAATAGCCGCATTCGACAAAACCGGTGTCGGCAGGGATTTGCAGCCAGACGCGCGGATGACCGCCCGCGATATCGCCGCCGTCGCATGCGACCTTATAGCTGTCCACAATCTTGGTTTCGGGGGCCTCGATGGTCATCGCGGAATCCTTCTTTAGGTTGCCGAGCGGCAGGGGATGAATTACCTCGCGAATATGAGCCAAGCAGCGAGCAGGAGCAAGAGCGCCATGACGTCCAATGCGATCGAGATCAGCGGGTTGCGCAAAACCTATCGCGGTGCCAAGGGCGAGCCGGAGAAAGAGGCGCTCAAAGGCATCGATCTGAACATCCCGCGCGGGTCGGTTTTCGGCCTGCTCGGACCCAATGGCGCGGGCAAATCCACCTTGATCAACATTCTGGCGGGGCTGGTTTTGAAAACCGAGGGCCGCGTCAATATCTGGGGCTTTGATCAGGACGAAAATCCGCGCATGTCGCGGGCGTCTATTGGCGTGATGCCGCAAGAATTGAACCTTGATCCCTTCTTTACCCCGCGCGGCGCGTTGGAAGTGCAGGCGGGGCTATACGGCGTGCCCGCGCGCGAGCGCGACAGCGACGGGATTTTGAAAATGATCGGGCTTGAGGATAAGGCCGAAGCCTATGCGCGCACCCTGTCGGGGGGGATGCGGCGGCGGCTTTTGCTGGGCAAGGCTTTGGTGCACCGCCCGCATATCTTGGTGCTCGACGAGCCGACGGCGGGGGTGGATATCGAATTGCGCCAGATGCTTTGGGAAAACGTGCGCAAATTGAACCGCCAAGGCATGACCATCATCTTGACCACGCATTACCTCGAAGAGGCCGAAGAGATGTGCGACGAGATCGCGATCATCAACCACGGCGAGGTGGTGGCGCGCGACACGACGGCGAATCTGCTTGGCTCGCTGGATGCGAAAACCATGGTGATCCACCCCTCCGGCGCGCCCGAGCGTTTGCCCCAAGCCGAAGGCATCGCGGTCGAGCAGCGCGCGGGCGGGGCGATTGCGCTGAGCTATAATTCCAAATCCACCAGCGCCGATGCGGTATTGGAGGCGGTGCGCGCGGCGGGGATTTCGATCTCGGATGTGAAAACCGAACAGGCCGATTTGCAGGACGTGTTTTTGGACCTCACCCGCAGCCGTTAATCGCGCTTGGGTTTTGCCAAAGGCGGGCATAGGTTTGATGTGTCGCAACGGGGAGACCGCAGATGCCGCATGATCATTCCGGCCCTTCGCATCATCACGGCCACCATCACCCGCAGATGGAAGAGGGCGACCGGCGGATGCAATTGGCCGTTGCGGTCAATATCTTGCTCACGGCGGTGCAGATCATCGCAGGGGTGATTTCCGGCTCTCTCGCTTTGATCGCCGATGCGATCCACAACCTGTCGGATGCGCTGTCGCTGATCATCGCCTTTTTGGCGCGCAAGATCGGGCGGCGCCCCGCCGATGCGCGCATGACCTTTGGCTATGGCCGCGCCGAGGTGGTGGCCGCTTTGGTCAATTACACCACGCTGATTGTCGTGGCGCTTTATCTGGCGGCGCAGGGGGTCGAGCGATTGTTCAATCCGGCGCAAGTCGAAGGGTGGATCGTCGTCGTGGTCGCCTCTGTCGCCTTGGTGATTGATACGATCACGGCGCTTTTGGTGATGCGCATGGCGCGCGACAGCATGAACATCCGCGCCGCGTTTTTGCACAATGTCGCCGATGCGCTCGGCTCGGTGGCGGTGATTGTCGGCGGGACGTTGATCTTGCTTTATGACTGGCGGCTCGTCGATCCTTTGATCACGCTGCTGATCTCGGGCTATATCTTGTGGCACGCGGGGCGCGAGGTCGGGCCGGTGGTGCGGGTGTTGATGCTTGGCGCGCCGCAGGACACGGATTTGAATGATCTGGTTGCCGGATTGCGCGCCATCAATGGGGTCGAGGATTTGCACCATCTGCACCTGTGGCGGATGCAAGAGCATGAAACCGCTCTGGAGGCGCATATCGTCATCGGCGAAGGGGCCGATGCGCAGGCGATCAAAACCCGCATAAAAACCCATCTGACCGAGCGGTTTTCGATCCGGCACAGCACATTGGAATTCGAACAAAGCGGCGCGGCCTGCACTGGCGCGCCGCTGATCGGGCATTAGGTCGGGGATTGAAATCGGGCGGCCGGACGCGGGTCGAACGCGATGCGCGCGCGGCAGCCACGGGAGGAAGCGATGACGATCATTGCCGATTTCAAACCTGCCTTTGGGCAGCATTGCGAAACCACGACCACCTGCAACTTGCTGCGCCATGCGGGGCTGCAGATCAGCGAGCCGATGCTCTTCGGCCTTGGCCAAGGGATCGGCTTCGGGATTTTTGCGATCAAATCCATGCCCGCGCCCTTTATCGCGGGGCGCAGCAAAATGGAGGAGGTCACCAAACACGCCGCCGCCAATTTGGGCTTCGAGGTCGCGTTTCGCCAAACCCGCTCGCGCAAGAAAGCATGGGAGAATATCGCCGCTTTCATTGATGCCGGCACGCCCGTGGGGGCAAAGCTGGATTGCTATTACCTCGATTATTTCGCTTCCGATGTCCATTTCGCCGCCCATTACGTCGCGGTTTACGGCTATGACGCGCAGCAGGTGTTTGTCGTCGATACCGCGCAACAGGGCGGTGCGCGGACCACCTCGCGCAGCGGGTTCGAGCAAGGGCGGCTTTGGAAAGGCCCGATGGCGTCAAATGCTTTGACATGGACGGTCAAAGGGCCAAGCGCAAAACCCGATTGGGCGGGAGCGGCGCGCAGGGCCATTCGCGCCAATGCCGCATCCTACCTCGCCCCGCCGATCCGCAATTTCGGGGCCAGCGGCATTCGCAAGGCGGCGGGGATGGCCGCGAATTGGGGGCGCACCATCGAGGATGCGCCTGCGCAGCTTGCGCAAATGGGCATGTTGATGGAGCGGGCGGGGACGGGCGGCGGTTTGTTCCGGCGTATCTATGGCGCCTTTCTGGACGAGGCGGCGGGCTATCTGGGCGCGGCGGCTCTGGCCCCTGCGCGCGCTTTGATCGGCAAATCTGCGGATGGGTGGACGCGGGCGGCGGCATTGCTCGAAACCGTGCAAAGCGATCCGGCGGCGCTTGACGCGGTTGCGCCGCTGTTTTTGCAGATCGCCGATTGGGAAGAGCAGGCCTTTGCCCTTCTGGCCGAGATCTAAGGCGCGGCTTGTCCACCTAAACGGCCCCTGCGCGCGCGCGGCGGCTGGCCTAGATCATTTCGCCCATGGATTTGCCGCCGTTTGTGTCGGGATTGGCGCGTTGGCGCGCGTAATAGGCGGCGGCGCTTTTGTCCGGCTCGATGCGAAACACCTCGCCCGATTGCATCTGCGCGATGCGGTCGATGCGAAAGCTGCGAAAATCATTGCGCGTCTCGCACCATGCGCCAAGGGTCCAGACCTTGCCCCAAAAATACAGACCCACAGGGCGCACGATACGGGTGCTGGGGGTGCCGTCGGCGCGCGTATAGGCAAAATGTAGCCGCCTGCGGGCCTCAATAGCGCGCTCCAGATCATCGAGCCGCGCGCGCAGCGCGGGCGTCATCTCGGTGGGTTGAAATGCATGGATGCGCACCGCGTCGGCGCGTGCGCGCGCCGCGTCGGGCAAGACGGCGTTGATCTTGACCAAAGCCTCCTCGGCGGCAGAGGCCATGCCCGCCCCGCCCCATGCGCGGATCATCCGCGCCCCCGCCGTCAGGGCGGCGATCTCGTCATTGGTGAACATCAAGGGCGGCACATCATACCCCTCGCGCATCAGATATCCGACGCCTGCCTCGCCGTCGATGGGAACGCCCGACCCAATGAGGTCGGCCACGTCGCGGTAAATCGTCCGCGGCGTGACCTCCAGCCTCTCGGCGAGCATCGCCGCTGTCAGCAGCCGCCCGCCTCGCAGATATTGCACGATCTGGAAAAGGCGGTCGGCGCGGCGCATGGTGTCTCCTCTCGCATCAGGCTCTGCGGATCAGCGCGCAGTGTGGCTCACATATAGGCCGAACCTATTGCCGTCGAGGTCGCGTGCATAGATGAATTTGCCCGAGGGAACCGGATATTCCACCGCGTCCGTCTCGCCCCCTGCGGCGCGCAGGCGCTGCGCGGCCTCGGCCAAGGTGCCTTGGATAAGGATATGCAAAACAGGGCCTTGGCCGTCTTTGGCAGGGTTGCCTTCGACCAGATGCCCCGATACGCCCTCGCCGCCCGCATAGGGAAAGACGGTCATTTTCATCGGTCCCATGTCTTCGGTGATGCTCAGCGGCACATTCATGGCCGCGCTGTAGAAGGCGGTTGCGGCGGCAAGGTCGGATACGGGGATTTCGCCCCAAACAATTGCGTCTCGCTCATTGGTCATTGTGTCTCTCCTATCGAGGTTACATCGTTGTCGATGAAGCCTGTCTAACACCCCCCTACTGACAGCATCCTGTCAGCAGGGTTCAGGCGGATGGGAAAAACTTCGGCGGATCAATCCACCGCGGCTTTGGCCTCTTTGAGCCATTTCAGCCCCGCTTCGGTGGTTTTGCGCGGGTTGTATTCGGCGCTGACATATCCGGCGTAGCCTTCGGCGTCGAGCCGGGCGAAGAAGGCGGGATAATCGATCGCGCCCGCCACGGGTTCGCGGCGCCCGTCGGGATCGGCGATCTGGATATGCAGCGCGCGGTGGCCGTGTCTGGCCCAAGTGGCGGGCATGTCGCCGGTGATCTTATGGGCGTGGTATGTATCGAATTGCAGCCCCAGATTGGGCGCGCCCACCTCGTCGAGAATCTGCGCCGCCTGATCGAAATCGTTGAGGAAATAGCCGGGCATATCGACGGTATTGATCGGCTCGATGGTCAGGCGGCGCTCGGGCGATCTGGCTTCGGCAAAACCCGCGGCCCAGCGTAGATTTTGCACAAAGGTTTCATGGGCCGCGTCCCCCTCGGCCACGCCCGCCATGATGTGCAAATGCCGCGCGCCGAGCGCATCGGCAAAGCGCAAAGAGCGGCGGAAATCATGCTCAAACCGCTCCTGCCCGCCGATGGTGGCGGCAAAGCCGCGCGGCCCGCCTGTGTAATTGGGCGGCGGCGTGTTGATCAACGCCATTGGCAATCCGGTGATGCGCAGCACCTCGATGATGTCTTTGGCGGGCTCGTCATAGGGAAACAGAACCTCGACCGCATCAAACCCCGCCGCCATGGCCGCCGAGAACCGCTCGATAAACGGGCCCTCCTTGAACAAAAAGGACAGGTTGGCGGCAAATTTCGGCATGGGTTAGTCCTCGGGCAACTCGCGGCTTTCGATTATGGGGAAAAATTCGCCGCCCGACCAGAGGCCGAACCATTCGGTCTCGCCGATGGTTTCGCGCGCGCCGATCTCGACCAGACGGTAAAAGCTTTTGCGGTCGATCAGCGCCTCGAGGTTGGCGCGGATCAGCACATAGGGCGAGGGCTCGCCCGCCGCGTCGCGCACAACGCGGATCGGGTGCTCGGGGCCTGCCACGGCGGTTTCGCCCAGATTGGTCTCGAAGGTCAAAACCTGTTCGCGGCCTGCACCGGCGGCGGTGAAATCCACGCCCACGAAAGGCGCGTCATCGACGGTGATTCCGACCTTTTCGACCGGAGTGACCAAAAAATAGTCATCCCCGTCGCGTCGCAGGATGGTGGAAAACAGTTTGACCAACTCGGGCCGCCCGATGGGCGTGCCAAGGTAGAACCACGTCCCGTCGCGGGCGATGCGCATGTCCAGATCACCGCAAAACGGCGGATTCCACAGGTGCACGGGCGGAAGTCCGCGCTTTTTCGCACCGGTTTTGCCAGCGGCGGCACGGGCGGCGGCGGCGATTCCTTCGGCGGATGGGGCTGCTTTGGTCTCGGTCACGGTATTTTGTCCCCTCATTGCTTTTGTCATTTGCAGTTTGCACGATACAGTCACATCAAAGCATATAGGTCACTGAGGAGTTTTGCCATGTCTGCCAACAGGTCCGCCGAGACAGCCGCGACGATAGAGCCGGCCGATCTGGTGCCGCAGATCGAAGCCTTGGAGGCGAAACTGGCCGAGGCCAAAGCCTCGATCACCGCGCGGTTCATCGGGCAAGAACAGGTTGTCGACCTGACGCTTTCGGCCCTTTTGTGCGGTGGTCATGCGCTTTTGATCGGCCTTCCCGGTTTGGGCAAAACGCGGCTTGTCGAAACGCTCAGCACGGTGATGGGGCTGGACGGCTCGCGCATCCAGTTCACCCCCGATTTGATGCCCGCCGATATCCTCGGCTCCGAGGTGTTGGAAAAGGCCAAGGACGGCACGCGCAACTTCCGCTTTGTGCCCGGTCCGGTGTTTTGCCAGCTTCTGATGGCCGACGAGATCAACCGCGCCAGCCCGCGCACCCAATCGGCGCTGTTGCAGGCGATGCAGGAAAAACGCGTGACCGTGGCGGGCGAGGATCGCCCGCTTGGCGTGCCCTTCCACGTCTTGGCCACGCAAAACCCGATCGAGCAAGAGGGCACATACCCTTTGCCCGAGGCGCAGCTTGACCGGTTTTTGGTGCAAATCAACGTGGCCTATCCGGACCGCGACACCGAACGCGATATTTTGCTCTCGACCACGGGCGCGGCGGAGGGCGAGGCCCATGCGGTCTTTACCGCTGATGAATTGCTCGCGGCGCAGGCCTTGTTGCGGCAAATGCCGGTGGGCGAAAGCGTGGTGGAGATGATCCTCGATCTGGTGCGCGCCTTCCGCCCCGATGATGCGTCGGCCTCCGAGCGGGTGCGCGAAACCGTGGCGTGGGGGCCAGGGCCGCGGGCGGCGCAGGCCTTGATGATGACGGTGCGGGCGCGGGCGATGCTCGAGGGGCGTTTGGCGCCTTCGGCCGAAGATGTGATTGCTATGGCCGAACCGGTGCTGATCCACCGGATGGCGCTGAATTTCGCGGCGCGGGCGCGCGGCGACAGCCTTGCCGATCTGATCGCGCAAACCGCCGCGCAGCTTGGCCGGAGCGAGGCCGCCGCGTGAGCGATAGCGCCCCCCAGATGTTGCGCGCGCGCGCCGAGACGCAGGCGGCGCGGTTTCCGCCCCTGCTGGCGCGGGCCGAGCAATTGGCGGGCACGGTATTATTGGGTGATCATGGCCGCAGGCGGGCGGGCATGGGCGATGATTTTTGGCAATACCGCCCCGAGCAACAGGGCGATTCCACGCGGATGATCGACTGGCGCCGCTCGGCGCGCGGGGACGAGCGCTTCGTGCGCGAACGCGAATGGCAGATTGCGCAAAGCGTGATGCTCTGGGTCGATCAGGCCGCTTCGATGCAATTCACCTCTGCCGATGGCCACCCCGAAAAGATCGACCGCGCGCGGCTGTTGGCTTTGGCCTTGGCGGTGCTTTTGGTGCGCGGCGGCGAGCGGGTCGGATTGACCGGCACGCTTTTGCCCCCGCGCCGCGGCAAGAACCAGATTTTGCGGCTGGCCGAGTTTTTCTCGCGCCCTGACGAGGCCGATTTCGGCACGCCCGAAAGCCGCGCCATGATCCCCAATGCGCGGGCGGTTTTTCTGTCGGATTTCATGGGCGATCTGGGCGAGGTCAAACTCGCGCTGACCAAAGCCGCCGATCGCGGCGTGCGCGGCGTGTTGCTACAGGTGCTCGACCCCGCCGAAGAGGCCTTCCCCTATCGCGGGCGCACGATTTTCGAGAGCATCGGCGGCAGCGTGGCGCATGAGACCCTCAAGGCGGGCGATTTGCGCGGGCGCTATCTGGAGCGGCTGGCGGCGCGCAAGGCCGAGCTTGGCGATCTTTGTGCGCGCACGGGTTGGCAATTTCATACCCATCACACGGATGCGTCGGCGCAGGCGGCGCTGCTGTGGCTTTACCGCGCGCTGGATCGGGGGGCGGCATGATCGGACCTGTCGGATTTGCCGCGCCTTGGCTTTTGGCGGCGCTTGTGGCCTTGCCGGTCTTGTGGCTGATCTTGCGCGCGGTGCCGCCCGCGCCGACGCGCCGCCGCTTTCCGGGTGTGGCGCTATTGCTTGGCCTCAAGGACGCCGATAGCGTCGCGGATCGCACCCCGTGGTGGCTCATGCTGCTGCGGATGCTGGCGGTGGCGGCGGTGATCATCGGGTTGGCGGGGCCGGTGCTCAACCCGCGTGCGCAAGAGGGCGCGCCGAGCCGCGCGCCGCTGTTGGTGGTGCTCGATGCCTCATGGGCGAGCGCGGCGCAGTGGCGGGCGCAGTCCTTGCTTTTGGAAGACATTCTGGACGAGGCCGCGCGCGCCGGACGCCGCGCCGCCTATCTGCGTCTGACCGATGCCGGTGAAGCGCCGCGGTTTGCCCCCGCCGCCGAGGTGGCGCGCGGGATCGGCAATATGGCGCCGTTGCCGTGGCAGGCGGGCGAGGACGATATCAAAGCGGCGCTGGCGCGCTTGCCCGAGGGAAATTTCGACAGCATCTGGATGTCGGACGGTTTGGCGCGTGCGGGCCGCGCCGATATGATCGCGGCGCTCGGCGCGCGCGGCGCCTTGCGCGTCTATCAAAGCGCACAGCCGGTTTTGGGCATGACCCCTGCGGCGCCCGACGGCGCGGCGCTGTCGCTTCGGGCGCTGCGCAGCGACGCAGCGGGGGCGCGCGAGGTTTCGGTGGCGGTGCACGGGCTTGATCCGGCGGGCAATCCGCAAATCCTCGCCCGCGTGCCGATGCAGTTCGCCGCAGGCGCGCAGGAGGCCGAGGCCGAGTTGAGCCTGCCCGCCGAATTGCGCGCGCGGCTGACGCGATTCGAGATCGAAGGCCTGCGCAGCGCGGGGGCGGTGGCCTTGTCGGATGACAGCCTGCACCGGCGCGAGATTGCCATTATCGGCGGCGGGCGCGCCCGCGAGGGGATGGAGCTTTTGTCGCCCCGCCATTATCTGGATCGCGCTCTGGAGCCGTCGGCGGATATGATCGAGGGCGATCTGGCCGATATCCTGCCCGCCAATCCTGATGTGATCATTCTGGCCGATGTGGCCACTTTGGCGCCTGCCGAGGCGGCGCAGCTGACCGAGTGGGTCGAGCGCGGCGGGCTGCTCTTGCGCTTTGCCGGTCCGCGCCTTGCAAGCAGCGATGTCAGCCGCGCGCGCGAGGATGCGCTGATGCCGGTGCGGTTGCGCGCGGGCGGGCGTTCGGTGGGCGGCGCGATGAGTTGGGGCGAGCCGAAAACCCTTGCGCCTTTTGCCGCAGACAGCCCCTTTGCGGGGCTGACGATCCCCGCCGAGGTGACCGTCTCGGCGCAGGTTCTCGCGCAGCCCGATCCCGATCTGGCCGCCCGCGTCATTGCCGCGCTCAGCGATGGCACCCCCTTGGTGACGCGCAAATCCTTGGGCGCCGGGCAGGTGGTGCTCTTCCATGTCACCGCCAATGCCGAATGGTCGACGCTGCCGCTGACCGGATTGTTTGTCGAGATGCTGGAGCGGCTGGCGGTGCTGTCGGCCATGGCCGCGCCGCAGGCCGAAACCTTGGCGGGCAGCACATGGCAGCCGGTGCAGGTGCTCGATGCCTTTGGCCGCATCGCGGCGGCGGGCACATTGGCGGGCGTCGACGGTGCCGATTTGATGCAAGCGCCCTTGGGCCGCGATTTGCGCCCCGGCCTCTATGAGGGCGAGGGCCGCCGCATCGCGCGCAGCGTTCTGGACCGCGAGGCGGCGCTTGCGCCTGCGATCTGGCCTGCGTCGGTGGCGGTCACCGGATTGGAGCGCCGCCCTGCGGTCCTGCTTGGCGGCTGGCTTTTGGCGCTGGCGCTTTTGGCTTTGGCTGCGGATGTGGCGGCGTCTTTGGCGCTGTCGGGGCGGCTCTTTTCGGCGCGTGTCAAACCCGCGTCCGGCGCCAAAGCCGCACTTTTGGCGGGGGTTTTGGCCCTCACGGCCTTTGCCGCGCCCCAAAGCGGGCAGGCGCAAGACAGCAATGACATGGCCGCGATAGACGCCTCGGCCGAAATCGTTCTGGCCCATGTGATCACGGGCGATGCGGGCATTGATGCGACAGCGCGGGCGGGGCTTTTGGGCCTGTCCGAAACCTTGTATTTCCGCACATCGGTCGAGCCGGCGACGCCCAAAGGGGTCGATCTGGAGGTTGATGAACTGGCGTTTTATCCGCTGCTCTACTGGCCGGTCACGCCGCAGCAGCCGCAGCCGTCGGACGCCGCCTATGCGCGGCTCAACCGGTATTTGCGCGCGGGCGGGATGATTTTGTTCGATACGCGCGACGCCGATATCGCCCGCTACGGCAGCGCCAGCCCCGCAGGGCGCAAGCTGCAACAACTGGCCGCGCCTTTGGATATTCCGCCGCTGGAGCCTTTGCCCGCCGATCATGTGCTGACCCGCGCGTTCTACTTGCTTCAGGATTTTCCTGGCCGTTGGCTCAGCCGCGAGGTCTGGGTCGAGGCCGCGCCTGCGGATGCCGAGAAAATCGCAGGCATGCCGTTTCGCAACCTTAATGACGGCGTCTCGCCGGTGGTGATCGGCGGCAATGACTGGGCGGCGGCATGGGCGGTGGGCGAGAACGGGCAACCGCTCTATCCCGTCGGGCGCGGGTTTGCGGGCGAGCGCCAGCGCGAGCTTGCGCATCGCTTCGGGGTCAATCTGGTGATGTATGTGCTCACTGGCAATTACAAATCCGATCAGGTCCATGTGCCGGCCTTGCTGGACCGGCTCGGGCAATGAGGAGCGCGCTATGACCAATACATTGCTGTTTGCGCCGCTGCTGCCTTGGGCTTTGATCGCGGTTCTGGCTGTGTTGAGCGCGGCGGTGGTGGCGCTGGCCTTGGCGCGCGGATTGGCCGGATGGGCCTTGCGCGCTCTGGCGATGCTGGTGGTTCTGGCGGCGCTGACGGGGCCGGTGATGCAACAAGAAGAACGCGCGCCGCTGTCCGATATCGTCTTGATGCTGGAGGATGAAAGCGCCAGTCAGAAGCTTTCCACCCGCGCCGCGCAAACGGCGGCGGCGGCGGATGCTCTGGCGGCGCGGATCGAGGCGCGCGGCAATACCGAATTGCGCCGGATCACCGTGCCGGACGGGCAGGGCGACGAGGGCACGCGGTTGATGGGGGCCTTGGCCGAAGCCTTGGCCGAGGAGCCGCGCGGGCGTATCGCGGGGATCGTGGCGCTGTCGGACGGGCGGGTGCATGACGTGGACCGCGCGCCCGATCTGCCCGCGCCGATGCATCTGTTGTTGTCGGGCACGCCCGAGGATTGGGACCGCCGGTTGATCGTCGAGGCCGCTCCTGCCTATGCGATTTTGGGCGAGCCGGTGACGCTCAAGCTGCGCATCGAGGACAGCGGCGCGGCGCCCGAAGGGGTGACATCGGCGCCTTTGGACATTGCCATCGACGGGGCCGAGCCGCAGCGCTTTGTCCTGCCCGTGGGGCAGATGATCGAATTGCCGATCACCTTGGAGCACGGCGGGCGCAATGTGATCCGCTTTTCGGTGCCCGAGGTCGCGGGCGAATTGACCGCGCGCAACAATGCCGCCTTGGTGCAGATCAACGGAATGCGCGACCGTTTGCGCGTTTTGCTGGTCAGCGGAGAGCCGCATCCGGGCGGGCGCACATGGCGCAATCTGCTCAAATCGGACAGCTCTGTCGATCTGGTGCATTTCACCATCCTGCGCCCGATGGAAAAACAAGACGGGGTGCCGGTGGCGGAATTGTCGCTGATCGCCTTTCCGACGCGCGAATTGTTCCTCGAAAAGATCGATGATTTCGACCTGATCATCTTTGACCGCTACAAACGGCGCGGGCTTTTGCCTTCGCTCTATTTGGAGAATGTCGCCAATTACGTGCGCCGCGGCGGGGCGGTTTTGATTGCAGCGGGGCCGGATTTTGCCAGCGCCGACAGCATCTATCGCTCGCCCTTGGCCCCCGTGGTGCCGGCGCGGCCTTCGGCGCGGGTGGTCGAGCAAGGCTATTTGCCCAAGGTGACCGATCTGGGCGCGCGCCATCCGGTGACCTCGGGCTTGCTCAAGGATGCGGCCGATCACCAGCGCGCCGAGGGGCGCGAGGTCGATGAGGACACGCCGCCATGGGGCCGTTGGTTGCGGCAGGTCGAGGTCGAGGCCCTGTCGGGCACCACCGTCATGAGCGGCGTCGAGGACCGGCCCTTGCTGGTTCTGGACCGTGTGGGCGAGGGGCGCGTGGCGCTCTTGGCCTCTGATCAGGCGTGGCTTTGGGATCGCGGGTTCGAGGGCGGCGGGCCGCAGGCGGGGCTGCTCAAGCGGTTGGCGCATTGGATGATGAAGGAGCCGGAGCTTGAGGAAGAGGCGCTTGTCGCCGAGGCCGAGGGCCAGAGCCTGCGCATCATCCGGCGCACATTGGGCGAGAGCATCGGCGCGGTCACGGTGACCACGCCCGAGGGCGTCGAGGTCGAGGTGCCGCTGAAGAAGACCGCCGAAGGGCGGTTCGAGGCGCTCTATGAGGGGCCGCAGATCGGGCTTTACCGGCTCAGCGAGGGCGATTTGAGCATTGTCGCGGGGCTTGGGCCTGCCGCGCCCAAGGAGTTTGAACAAACGATTGCCTCGGGCGAGGCTCTGGCGCCGGTGATCGACGAGACGCGCGGCGCGATCATGGCGCTTAGCGCCGGGGTGCCGGCGCTGCGCGATGTGCGGGCGGGGCGTCCGGCGGCGGGGCGCGGATGGATCGGGCTGACGCCGCGAGGGGCCTATGAGACGCTGGCGCTCAAACAGATCGCGCTTTTGCCCGCTTGGCTGGTGCTATTGCTGGCCTCGGGATTGATCCTTGCCGGATGGCTGCGCGAGGGACGACGATAGGGCGCTTGGGGCCTTAGGCGTTAGGGCATTCATGATTGGCGCCCAAGGTCTGCGTTCATGTTTGCCGCTGCGCGGGGCCTTGCGCGGATCACCTCAGCGGATCAGATCCACCGGCTTGCGCACCTGCGCCAGCCCATGCAGCAAACAGCCTGCGCGAATGAAAACCCGCCGCGTGCCATCGGGCACCATCAGGCCCGTGAGGCTGCGGGTGAAGGGTTGCTCGTCGACATGGGGGTGGTGCAAAATCCGCTGGCCCAGAACCGTGCCATCCTCGGCTTCGACCTGCCAGCGATCCGCATAATGGTCCCAGCCGCTGTCGGGGTGGGCGAGGGTGACGTCGATGCGCCATCCCATCGCGCCGCGCGCGGCGATGGCTTGGCTGATTTGCGGTGCATCGGCGCGCAGGGGCACAGCCATTGCGGCCATGCATCCGCCAACAAGAGCGGTGCGCAGCAGGGCAAGGCGAAGGGGATCGGCAGATATCATAGAGCCAGCCTAACCGATCCGCGCCCGCTGTGTCATCATGTCTTGGTGCGCGCCGCGATGCGCGAGGCCAGCCCCATATTGTCGCCATCGCCCAAAATCGCCGCGCGCGATTGCGAGGCAAATTCGCGCCGCCAGAGCACCGAAACGGTGAAGAGCGTCGCCCCCATCAAGGCCAAGGGGCCAAGCATCCAAGCCGTGGTGCCAAGCGCGAAATAGACCGAGCGCAGCCCGCGATTGAACCCGCGCGCGGCGGTGATATTGACCTCGGCGGCCTTGGCGGCGCGCGGCAGGGCGGCATCGTCTTGGGCGTCATTGGGCACGGCGGCCATCAGCACAAGGCAATAGCCGAACAAGCGGTGCGACCAGACGAATTTCAAAAAGGCGTTGGCCAGAAAAATCAACGTGACCAATAACTTGATCTCCCACACAATCGCAGGGGCGCTGTCGAGCGTGAGATCATTGGCCACGCCCACCAGCCGCTCGGAATTGCCGATCAAGGCCAGCCCGCCGCCAATGGCGATCATCACCGCCGAGGCGAAAAACGACGTGCCCTCGCGCAGGGTGGCAAGGGTTTGCGCGTCGAAAATGCGCGGCTGGCGCGTCACCAGTTGGCGCATCCATTCGCGGCGGTATTCGGCCATCAGCACCGAGACCGAAGGCCGCGTTTGCGAGGGGTGCTCGATTCGCCAACCGATCAGCAGCCACGCGGCAAACAGCCCGCCCACGGCGGCAAAATCAAGCGAGGTAAATAGGGTGATGCGGTCGGTCCAATTCATTGGCCTGTCATAGCGCGCGGCGCGGGGTCTTGTCATGCGGCAAAATTGGTAATAAGATTTTACCAATAACGCCAATCGCTTTTGGTTTTTGGAAGTTTGGCGTGGCTTTGCCCCTGATCTTGGGCATGATCCGACCCAGTGGGGCCGCCTGCGCCCTGCACCTGCCCTGTGCCACCTGCGCGCGGCCGACAAGGAGATATCCGATGCAGATGCCTGTGCCCGATGCTGCCGTATTGGCAAGAAAATCCGAACTGGTCGCACGGCTCAGGGCGGTCATGGCCTCCGATGCGGTGATCGACGATCCGATGGAAACGCGCGCCTATGAATGCGACGCGCTCACCGCCTATAAATGTGCGCCCTTGGCGGCCATTCTGCCCAGCACCACAGGCGAGGTCGCAGCGGCGCTCGAAATCTGCCACGAGATGGGCGTGCCTGTGGTGCCGCGCGGCGCGGGCACGTCCTTGGCAGGGGGCGCCTTGCCCACGGCCGACAGCGTGATTTTGGGGGTGGCGCGGATGAACGCCGTGCTGGAGACCGATTATGCCAACCGGTTGATCCGCGTGCAGACGGGGCGCACCAACCTGAGCGTCACAGGCGCGGTCGAGCAGGACGGGTTTTTCTATGCGCCCGACCCGTCGAGCCAGCTTGCCTGTGCCATCGCGGGCAATATCGCGATGAATTCGGGCGGGGCGCATTGCCT
Source organism: Paracoccaceae bacterium (assembly GCA_050633545.1). GTDB lineage: Bacteria > Pseudomonadota > Alphaproteobacteria > Rhodobacterales > Rhodobacteraceae > Litorivita. The sequence goes on along the minus strand of JBOEGS010000002.1, from coordinate 59,196 downwards.
CAAATACGGGGTGACGACGAACAATCTGATGGGCGTCACCATGGTGATGATGGACGGCGAGGTGGTCGAGATCGGCGGCGGATATCTGGATGCGGGCGGCTTGGACCTGCTTGGCGTGATCTGCGGCTCCGAAGGGCAGCTTGGCGTGGTGACCGAAGCCACCCTGCGCATCTTGCCCAAACCCGAAGGCGCGCGGCCCGTGCTCATCGGTTATGACAGCAACGAGGTCGCGGGCGCCTGCGTGTCCGACATCATCAAGGCGGGGGTTCTGCCCGTGGCGATCGAATTCATGGACCGCCCCTGCATTCGCGCCACCGAGGCTTTTGCCAAGGCGGGCTATCCCGATTGCGAGGCCTTGCTCATCATCGAGGTCGAAGGCTCCGAGGCCGAGATCGACGCGCAACTGGCGCGGATCGTCGAGATCGCGCAGCGCCACAACCCCGTCGAATTGCGCGAAAGCAAATCGGCCGAGGAAAGCGCGCGCATCTGGCTGGGCCGCAAATCGGCCTTTGGCGCTATGGGGCAGATCAACGATTACATGTGCCTCGACGGGACGATCCCCGTGTCGGAATTGCCCTATGTGTTGCGCCGTATCGGCGAGCTGTCCGATCAATACGGGCTTGGCGTCGGCAATGTATTTCACGCGGGCGACGGCAATATGCACCCGCTGATCTTGTTTGATGCCAATAAGGACGGCGATCTTGAGAAATGCGAGGCGATGGGGGCCGATATCCTCAAGCTCTGCGTCGAGGTCGGCGGTTGTCTGACGGGCGAACACGGGGTCGGCGTGGAAAAACGCGATCTGATGAGCCACCAATATACCGATGTCGATCTGGAGGCACAGATGCGTGTCAAAGACGTGTTCGATCCCAAGTGGCTTTTGAACCCCGCGAAAGTGTTTCCGCTTGCTTCGACGGATGAAAGGCGCTCCGCATGATGATGCCAAAGACCGAAGCCGACCTGTCGCAGGCCATTCGTTCGGCCAGCGGACCGCTGGCGATCACGGGGGGCGGCACGCGCGGTATGACCGTCCAAGGCGCGCCGCTGTGCACGCGCGGCCTGAGCGGCATCACGCTTTATGATCCGGGCGCTTTGACCATGGTCGCGGGCGCAGGCACCCCCTTGGCCGAGATCGAGGCGGCCTTGGCGGCCGAGGCGCAGATGCTCGCCTTCGAACCCTATGATCTGGCCAGCCTCACGGGTGCACAGGGGGCCTCGACCATCGGCGGGGTCTTTGCGACCAATGCGTCAGGCCCGCGCCGCGTTCAGGTCGGCGCGGCGCGCGATTTTTTGCTCGGCGTGCGGTTTGTGGACGGGGCGGGCGAGATCGTCAAAAACGGCGGGCGGGTGATGAAAAATGTCACCGGCTATGATCTGGTCAAACTGATGGCGGGGGCGCATGGCACATTGGGCGTGCTCAGCGAGGTCAGCTTCAAAACCCTGCCGCGCCCCGAAGCCAGCGCCACATTGCGGATCAGCGGCCTTGATCCGGCCCGCGCCGTGGCGGCGATGTCGGCGGCCATGGGCACGCCCTATGACGTGAGCGGTGCGGCGCATCTGGAGGCCGGTGGCGGGCAGACGGTCCTGCGTCTCGAAGGTTTCGAGGGGTCGGTCGCCTACCGCGCGCGCGCGCTGCGCGAGGCGCTGGCACCCTTCGGCGATGCGGCGCATTGCGAGGGGGCGGTCTGGTCCGGTTTGCGTGATTTGTCGGCACTCGGCGCGGCGGAGCAGATATGGCGCGCGGCGCTACGGCCCAGCGATGCGCCCGCATTTGTGGCGCGGCTGCGCGCGCTCGGCGGCGGCGCCGAGGCGCGCGTGATGATGGATTGGAGCGGCGGGCGGATGTGGATCGGCGCATCGGCGGGCGCGGGCGGCGCGGCGCTGCACCGCGCCTTGCAAGAGCTTGGCGCGCAGATGCGCGGGCATGTGACCTTGATCCATAGCGGTGCGCCGCTGGAGGGACCGCGGTTCCAGCCCGAGGCCGCAGGCGTGGCACGGATCAGCGCGGCCTTGCGGCGCAAGTTCGACCCGCGCGGCCTGTTGAATGCGGGGCTGATGGGATAATGCTTTTGTCCTTCGTCCTTGCCTTTATCGCCGGACCGGCGGCGTTCTTCGTTCTGGCGCGGCAATCGCGCGGACGGGTGGCGGTCTGGTCTTTGGGGCTGATGGCGGCGGGATTGACGATTTCGGCACTGGTCGTGTTTGAACGCGCCGCGGGCCAAGCGGCGCAGATCGCCGCTCTGGTCATGCTGTGGCTGGCATGGATCGCGGCGGTGGCGATGGTGGTGCAGGCCCTGCGCCGCCGCTTACCGCATATGGCGCGGCTGCTCAACGCGCTTGGCGCCATGGCGACAACATTGCCGTGGTTCGGCTTTTATTTTGCAACAATGGTGGCCCTCTAGATATGCGCACTGAATTTACCGCTCGGCAGCTTGAAAATCCCGCCACCGCCCGCGCCAACGAGATTTTGCGCGCCTGCGTGCATTGCGGGTTCTGCACCGCGACCTGCCCCACCTATCAGGTGCTGGGCGACGAGCTCGACAGCCCGCGCGGACGGATTTACCTGATCAAGGATATGCTGGAAAACGAGCGGGTGCCGGATGCCAAAACGGTCAAACATATCGACCGCTGCCTGAGCTGTCTGGCCTGTATGACGACCTGCCCGTCGGGGGTGCATTATATGCATCTGGTCGATCATGCGCGTGCCTATATCGAAGAGCGCTATAAGCGCCCGCTGTCCGATCGCGCGCTGCGCTGGGTTCTGGCGCGCATCCTGCCCTATCCCATGCGCTTCCGTCTGGCCTTGCTGGGCGCGAAAATCGCGCGGCCTTTTGCTTGGGCGATGCCCGATGCGCGGCTCAAGGCGATGCTGGCCATGGCGCCCAAACATATCCCGCCCGTCAGCCGCAATGACGATCCGCAAAGTTTCGCGCCGCAGGCCCCGCGCAAGATGCGGGTGGCCTTGATGACGGGCTGTGCGCAAAAGGCGCTCAATACCGATATCAACGATGCGACGATCCGCCTGCTGACGCGGCTGGGGTGCGAGGTTGTGGTGGCCAAGGGCGCGGGATGCTGCGGCGCGCTGACCCATCACATGGGCAAGGAGCGCGAAAGCCACGCCGCCGCCCGCGCCAATATCGAGGCATGGAGCGCCGAGATGGAGGCGGGCGGATTGGACGCGATTGTGATCAATACCTCGGGCTGCGGAACGACCGTGAAGGATTACGGCCATATGTTCCGCAATTCCGACATCGCAGATAAAGCGCATAAAATCAGCGATTTGGCCAAGGATGTCAGCGAGGTTTTGATGGATCTGGACCTGCCCCAAGGCGGCGCCGCGCCGCTGCCTGTTGCCTATCACGCGGCGTGCTCCTTGCAGCACGGGCAGCAAATCAAAACCTATCCCAAGGACCTTCTGGCGCGGGCGGGGTTCACGGTTCTGGAGCCTGCGGACAGCCATCTGTGCTGCGGCTCGGCGGGGACCTATAACTTGATGCAGCCGGAAATTTCCGGCCAGCTTAAGGCGCGCAAACTGGCCAGCTTGCAGGCGCTCAAGCCGCAGGTGATTGCGGCGGGCAACATCGGCTGCATGATGCAATTGGGCGCCGATGCGGGCGTGCCTGTGCTGCATACGGTCGAGTTGCTCGATTGGGCGACGGGGGGGCCGAAACCGCCCGCGATGCGCGCCGAGACCGCCCGCGCCCAGCCGGTGCCGATTTTGCGCTGATCTGCCCTATTTTCGCCGCAAGCGCGGGTTACTCAAGGCTAACAAAACCTTGAGGGATTGGGATGCTGCGCGCTATCCGATTGATTACATGTGCTTTCATGGTGTTTGCGCCGCTGGCTTTGGCGGCGCAGGATGCGCAATTGCGCCGTCTCGATACCATCGACGACAGCCGTGGGTGGGAGGCCGTGGGCCGTTTGGACGTGGACGGGCGCGGATTTTGCACCGGTGCCTTGATCGCGCCCGATCTGGTGCTGACGGCGGCGCATTGCCTGTTTGACAAGGACAGCAAGGCGCGGATCGACCACGAGAAAATCGAGTTTCTGGCCGGATGGCGCAACGGGCGCGCCTCGGCCTATCGCTGGGTCAAACGCGCGGTTGTGCATCCCGAATATGTCTATGACGGCGAGGTCGGCGCCGAACGGGTGCGCAATGACGTGGCTTTGTTGGAGTTGCACCACCCCATTCGCAACACGACCGTTGTGCCCTTCGAGACGGACATCCGCCCGCGCAAGGGCGCGAAAATCGGCGTGGTGTCTTATGCGCGCGGGCGCTCTGATGCGCCTTCTTTGCAAGAGATTTGCCACGTCATGGCCCGCCAGCAAGGCGCTTTGGTGATGTCTTGCGATGTGGATTTCGGCAGCTCCGGCGCGCCGATTTTCTCCTTCGAGGGCGGCGTGGCGCGCATCGTGTCCGTGGTCTCGGCCAAGGCCACGGTCGAGGGCCAGCAGGTGGCGCTTGGCACGCAGCTTGAGGTGCCTTTGGAGATTTTGCGCGCCGAACTGGCCTCGGGCAAGGGGCTTGGGATCAATGCGGCGGGGCATGTATTGGTTGGCACGGCGCGGCGCGCCAATGGTGCCAAATTCGTCAAACCATGAGGGCGGCCCGGCGCATCATCGCGGCTGTGGCGGCGGCGCTTTTTGCCTTGCCTGCGGGGGCAGAGAATTCCGGTCTCAAACGGCTTGGCCATCCGAGCGATATTTTGGGATGGGAGGCCGTCGGGCGGCTTGATTTCGCGGGCGGGTTTTGCACCGGCGTGTTGATCGCGCCTGATTTGGTTCTGACGGCGGCGCATTGCATTTATGACGCCCGCACCGGCGCTGCGCGGCCCACACCCAACATGCGGTTTCGCGCCGGATATCATGACGGGCGCTCGATCATCGACATGAAAATCGACCGCGCCGTGGCCGACCCCGATTACCGCCCCGCAGGCGGCACGGGGCCGAGCAACACCCGCCATGACGTGGCGCTTTTGAAGCTTGAATATCCGGTGCCGGATACGGCGGCCAAACCTTTCAATTTGCACTCCGGCCTTGCGGTGGGGCAACGGGTGAGCGTGGTCTCCTACGGACGCGGGCGCTCCGAGGCGCTGTCGCGGCAAAAGGAATGCGGGCTTTTGCGGCGCGAGGCGGGTCTCATGGCCTTTGATTGCGATGTGACCTTTGGCTCGTCCGGCGCGCCGGTCTTTGTGCGCGAAAACGGGCGGGCGCGGATTTTGTCGCTGATCTCGGCGGGGCGCGAAAAGGATGGCGGGATGATTTCCTTTGGCATGGAGTTGCCCGCGATTGTCGCCTCGCTCAAACATGCATTGCGCGGCGCGCGCAGCGGCGGGTTGACCGCATCGGCAGGGGCCAAACGCATCACCATCGGCGCGCAGGCAGGGGCGCAGGTGGGGGCGGGGGCGGGCAAACCGCCCGTGCGGCGGCTTGGCAGTTCGGGCGGCGCGAAATTCGTGCGCGCCAAAGAGTAGCGCCGCACAGCAAGGCGGCAGGGCATGACGGCCCACAAAGACGGCGCAGCAAGACCGCGCCGCATGCCTCTTGAAACCGATAAATTCCATCCCCAGATAGATTTTGCAGCAACGCCTCGTGAGGGTTGCGGCGACTTATATCTGCGTCTGTCCATGACGGAAGGCGCGCCCACTTTTGGTATCGCTCAATGGAGGATTCCCATGCGAAATTTTGACCTTGCTCCGCTCTATCGTAAGTCTGTCGGCTTCGACCAAATCGCCGATATGATGGACCGGATGATTTCTACCGAGACCGCCTCGCCCAGCTACCCGCCCTATAATATCGAGAAGACCGCCGAAGACGCTTGGCGCATCTCGATTGCCGTTGCCGGATTTGCCGAAAGCGATCTGGGCGTGGAAATGCGCGAGAATGCGTTGATCGTCACGGCCCGTAAGGCCGAAGAGATCGAAGAGAAGACCTATCTGCATCGCGGGATTGCCACGCGCGCCTTTGAGCGCCGGTTCCAGTTGGCCGATCATGTGCGTGTGACGGGCGCCGAATACGCCGACGGTATGTTGCATGTCGATCTGGTGCGCGAGGTGCCCGAGGCGCTCAAGCCGCGGCAGATTGCGATCACCCGCGCCGTGTCTCCCGATGATGGCGTTTATGACAGCCAAGCGGTGAACTGACGCAGACCCCATCTCGCGGTCTGTTGTCCCCCAGCCGCGAGAAAGCCCGCTCCGACAGGCGTGTCGGGGCGGGCTTTTGTTTTGCGAGGCCAAGTGCGTGGCGCCCGAACCGAGGGGAGGTCGCGATAGCGCCCGCCCCGTGGGGGCGGTTCGGGCACATATTGGCAAAGCTTTGCTTTGCCAATATGTGCCCTGCGGCGGTATCAGACCGACATGCAGATGTATTTCATTTCCAGATAGTCCTCCATCCCGTGGTGGCTGCCTTCGCGGCCAAGGCCGGATTGCTTGACCCCGCCAAAGGGCGCGACCTCGGTCGAGATAATGCCGGTGTTCACGCCCACAATGCCGTATTCCAAGGCTTCTGCGACCTTGTAAACGCGGCTCAGATCCTTGGCGTAGAAATAGGAGGCAAGGCCGAAAATCGTATCATTGGCCAAGGCGATCACCTCGTCCTCATCCTCGAATTTGAACAAGGGCGCGAGCGGGCCGAAGGTCTCTTCGGTGGCGAAGGCCATTTCGCGGGTGGCGCCGCTGACGATGGTGGGGGCGAAGAAATTGCCCTCCATCTCGGCCCCGCCCAAGATCACGGTGCCGCCTTTGGAGGTGGCGTCGGCGATATGTTCCTTGACCTTATCGGCGGCCTCGGCGTTGATCAGCGGGCCAAAATCCGTGCCTGCTTCCATGCCGTCGCCGACCTTCATCTTGCCGACCGCCGCCTTGAGGCGTTTGGCGAATTCGTCATAAACGCCCGATTGCACATAGATGCGGTTGGCGCATACGCAGGTCTGGCCGTTGTTGCGGAATTTGCACAGGATCGCGCCCTCGACCGCCGCGTCCAGATCGGCATCGTCAAAGACGATGAAGGGCGCGTTGCCGCCCAGCTCCATCGAGCATTTCATCACCTGATCGGCGGCTTGGCGCAGCAAGATGCGGCCCACTTCGGTCGAGCCGGTAAAGGTCAGTTTGCGCACCAGAGGGTTCTCGCAGAACTCTTTGCCGATCTCGGAGGATTTCGAGGAGGTGACCACCGAAAACACCCCCTTGGGGATGCCCGCGCGTTCGGCCAAAACCGCCAGAACCAGCGCCGAAAGAGGCGTTTCGGCGGCGGGGCGGGCGACGAAAGCGCAGCCTGCGGCCAAGGCGGGGCCAGCCTTGCGGGTGATCATCGCATTGGGGAAATTCCACGGGGTGATCGAGGCGGCAACGCCGATGGGTTGCTTGATCACCGTGATGCGTTTGTCGCGCTGATGACCCGGAATGGTTTCGCCGTAATTGCGTTTGGCCTCTTCGCCGAAAAACTCGATGAAGGAGGCGCCATAGGCAATCTCGCCCTTGGCTTCCGCGAGAGGTTTGCCTTGCTCTGCGGTGAGGATGGTGCCCAGATCGTCTTGGTTCTCCATCATCAGATCGAACCATTTGCGCATCAGGCCCGCGCGTTCCTTGCCCGTCATGGCGGCCCAGTCCTTTTGCGCCTTGGCGGCGGCGGCGATGGCATCGGCCACCTGCGCACGGCTCAGGTCGGCGACACGGGCAATGACATCGCCGCGGGCGGGGTTTGTGACCTCGAAGGTGCCATCGTCGCCTTTGGTCCATTCGCCCGCAACATAGGCGGTGTCGGCCAGAAGGCTGGGGTCTTTGAGCAGGGATTTGAGATCGGTTTGAGCGGGCATGGTGTGTCCTCCTGAGCTGTGGCTCTTTGCAGAGCATTTAGGGCGCGGCTTGTCCAGAGAAAGCGGCGGGACCGGTTGTGGCAGATTTGCGCCTCCGGCGGGGATATTTGCGGAACCTGCAAAGGCTCAGCCGTGGGTGTCCGCATAGGTCGGCATCACATCGCCGGCGGCGGCGCGGGCGTGGAAGATCGCGCGGGCGATGGCGCGTGCCATGACGGTGGCGGCTCCGTGGCCGAGGTAGAGCGTATCGGCGGCGGGGTTTTGCAGCGGCAGCGCGCCGGTAGCGGCGGCGAAAATCAGGTCTCCGTCCATCGGGGTGTGGGCAGGGAAGAGCGCGCGGGCAAAGCCGTCATGGGCGGCGGTGGCAAGGCGGGTGCATTGCGCTTGCGTGAGCTCCGCATCGGTGGCGATGATGCCGATGGTGGTATTGGCGGGCGCATCGGCGCGGGCGCCCATTTTGGTCGGCGGGGTATGGGTATCGCCGTATTCTCTCGCGGGGCCTTTGCCGCCGAATTCGCCGTTTTGTTCGAACGGCGCGGCCCAAAAATGCGGGCCGCCGTCTACTGTGGCCGCGCCAAGGGCATTGACCGCGACCAGAGCGCCGATGGTATGGCCGGAAGGCAGGCGGATCGAGGCCGAGCCAAGCCCGCCTTTGAGATTGGCGGTGAGTGCGCCGGTGCCCGCGCCGTGGCTGCCCAGATCGAAGGTTTCGGCGGCAGCGCCCAAGGCCGCGCGGCCGAGGGATTTATAGGGGTTCTCGGCCCAGTTTTTATCGCCGCCGTTGATCAGATCGAACAGGATCGCGGCGGGCACGATGGGCACGTTCTGGTCGCCCACAACAAAGCCGCGCCCCTGCGCGCGCAGGGCATCGGCGACGCCCGAGGCCGCATCCAGCCCGAAGGCCGATCCGCCCGAAAGCACCAGAGCATCGACCTGCTCGACGGTTTTGTCGGGGGCCAAAAGATCGGTTTCGCGGGTGCCGGGTGCGCCGCCCATGACATGCACGCCCGCCGTAAATGGTGCATCCCCGACCAGCACGGTGCAGCCGGTTTTGATAGCGTCGTCAGAGGCATTGCCGACCCTCAGGCCGGCCACATCGGTGATCAGATTGCGAAGGGGGGATGTCATGGGCAGCCTTTGGGTTTGAGGTCTCAGATATGCGGTTTGGGCGCGGCGGTGGCGGCGTCGCCGGTATTGGGCAACCCTGCCGGTTCGATCAGCAAAACCTTGGCCTCGAGGGCGGCGCGGGGGCGGTGTGTCATGCCGGCGGGAATGACGCAAAGATCGCCCGCCTTAAGCGAGACCGCATCACCATTTTCGCCGTCGATGGTGACCTCGCCTTCAAGGACGAGGAAGAAATCATCGCTATCCTCATGAACATGAAAGGGAAATTCGCCCTGAAATTTCACCACCATAATGTCGTTGCCATTGTATTGCGCGACCACATGCGGATCCCAATGCGAGGAAAATTGCGCCAGTTTTTCGGCGAGGGTGACGGATTTGAGCGTGGACATATGGGGCCTCCGATACGGGTCAGCCGCACGATGGAGCGGCGTTAGCTTACTATTGGCAAGGCGCGCGAGGGGCGCAAGGGCGCAATCTTGCGCTGCGGTTTTCACGTGCCTTGGCGGGGGCGCCATGGTAGCAAGCCCTACGGCTGCGGAGGATGGCGTCTTCCGGTTTTGAGGCCGAACAGTCCTGAACGCCGGGACCTTTCTTTTTTCTGGGGAGGTCATGATGACTGAACGCGCTGCTTTTGAATTTATGCCCAACGGGGCGCGCGCGACATTGCCGTTTGCGCCCGAGGAATATGCCGCGCGGCTCGCCGGTTTGCGCGCGGTGATGGAGGAGATGGGGGTCAGTTCGGCCGTTCTGACCTCGATGCAAAACATCGCCTATTATTCGGGCTTTTTGTATTGCAGCTTCGGGCGGCCCTACGGGCTCGTCGTGACCGAGGATCGTGCGGTGGTGATTTCGGCGGGGATTGACGCGGGGCAACCATGGCGGCGCAGCCATTGCGAGAGCCTGACCTATACCGATTGGGCGCGGGGGAATTTCTGGCGCGCGATTGCCAGTATTGTCGATGGCGACGAGGTGGTCGGATATGAGGGCGATCACCTGACGCTGCAGATGCGCGACGCGCTCGAACATCATCTCGATCCGATGGTGATCTTGGATATCTCCGAGGCGATGATGCGGCAACGGATGGTAAAATCTGTTGCGGAACAGGTGCTTATCCGCGAGGGCGCGCGGATTGCGGATTTGGGCGGGGCGGCGATCCGCGAGGCGATCACGCTCGGCGCGCGGGAGATCGACGTGGCCATGGCGGGGCGCGATGCGATGGAGTTGGAGATTGCCCGCGCCTTTCCGCAGGCCGAATATCGCGACACTTGGGTGTGGTTCCAATCGGGGATCAACACCGATGGGGCGCATAATCCGGTGACCTCTAGGGCATTGAAAACGGGCGATATTTTGAGCCTCAATACCTTTCCGATGATCTCGGGGTATTACACGGCTTTGGAGCGCACGCTGTTTTTGGGAGAGGTGGATGCGGCCTCTTTGGCGATCTGGGAGGCCAATGTGGCGGCGCATGAATTGGGGCTGTCCTTGATCAAACCGGGCGCAAGGTGCGATGAAATTACTAAAGAAATCAATGCCTTCTATGCTGATCGGGACCTGTTGAAATACCGCAGTTTCGGCTATGGGCATAGCTTTGGCATCTTGTCGCATTACTATGGGCGCGAGGCGGGATTGGAATTGCGCGAGGATATCGACACGGTGCTCGAAGAGGGGATGGTGGTGTCGATGGAGCCGATGCTGACGATCCCCGAAGGCACGGCGGGCGCGGGCGGGTATCGTGAGCATGATATTCTAATCATTGGAAAAAACGGCGCCGAGAACATCACAAAATTCCCCTATGGACCGGCGCATAACGTGATCGCCTAGGCGCGCGCGGTGGCGGCGCATCGCGCGCCTTTGGCGCCATTCGCCGACCCCGTCAGGGCAGAGCGGGCGCGGCATTTTGCGCCCGCTTTCGGGCGGGTGTTTGCTCCGGTTCGGGGGCGTGATTTGGCGGTCGGTATCACGTCGGTATTTTGTCGGTATTGCGTCGGTGCGATTTTGCGCGGCGCTGGCAGGGTCGGACAGGCGGGTTAGAACGGGCAGGGCAAAACGCGTAGGGTCAAACGGGCGGGGCGCTGCGCTCGCTCGCGGTGCGCGCGAGCGTCTCATCGGGGCGGCAAGCGCAATCGGCCGCGCGCGGAGCCGGATTTCCCTTCCCTTCCATTGGCGGTTTTGCAACAGTTCAAACAAAGCGGCGGCGGGGGTATGTAAATTGGTGTTACATCTTCCCATATCCCGTTTGTAACGACGATTTCATGAGGGACAAGTGATGGCCAATTTCGAAACCCAGATGCGCGAAAGCCAAGAGCAGGTCGCAGCCGCGCAGGCGAAAATCTCCGAGCTGACCAGCCGGATCGAGAGCGCGCGCGGCAAGATCGACAGCGGCGAGGCGAATATCGACATCGAGAACGCCACGCTTGAGGATGTGCACGCCCATACCGAGGTGATGAACGCCAATATCGCCGAATTGATCATGGGTCTGGACGATGTGACATCGGCCTTTTCCAAAGACTTCAACGAGATGCGCTCGAAAACCGGATGGGAAAGCTTTGTCGGCATCTTCGCCAAGGGCAAATCGGAGGCCATGCGCCAAGAGCGGATGAAAACCGCCAGCATCGACGACAAGCTGCAAGACCTCATCGCCAAATCCGATGTGATCACACAGCTTTTGCAAGGGCAATTGGCGGTGCTCGAAGAGCAAAAGACGCGGGTCGAGGATAACCTGACCGGCACTCTGGACGAGCGCGAATTTACCGTGGGCGAATTGGAGGCCGTGCGGGCCGAGATCCTCGCCATGGATCCCAAGATCATCGAGTTGGAGAATAAAATCTCGGTCGAGCAGGACGCCGCCGCGCGCACGCGGCTGGAGACGCAATTGGCCGATCTGAACAAGGCCTATAACGCGATGGTGCAGGACGAGCAGGTCAAATTGGCCAAGAGCCAGACGCTCGAGCGCTATATCGAGAAGGGCAAGACATGGGTCGACAGTTTGCAAAACCAAGCGGCGACACAGATGGTTTTGATCAACAAACTGCAAACAGACACCAAGCAACGTGTTGTTTTGTATGACGCTTTGACCAAATCTCTCAAGACCGCGCAGCAACAGGATGTGGCGCATAGGATCAACGAGATCGGGGTGGAAACCGACAAGGAGGCACAGGCCTCTATGGCGGCAATCGGCACGGCGACGAACCAGCGGATGGCCGATATGCTCGAAGGTCACGCGGATAATATGGTCTTTGCGCGGCAGGTTCTGGAGGCCAAGGCCAAGGCGGACGAACGCTTTGCGCGCCGCTTCGAGAAGATCGTCGAGCAGCATGACAAGAACCTTTACGGGGGCTGATCCGATGCGCCGCTTCCATGGGCAGAGCGCGCCATGAGCGCCGCCGATCTCACGCGCGATCATGTGGCGCTCACCGACGGCTTTGCGGCGCGGCGCTATTTCGCCAAATTCGAGGCGATCACCGCCCATATGGGGCGCGTGGCGGCGCAGATGCGCGCCGAAGGGCGGCTGGACGATACCGATGTCGATATTCTGGGCCGTTATCAGGTGGCGCTGGGCTTTACCTTCAAGGCGCTGGCGCTCAAATACCTGATGACCGGCAAGGCGAGCGAGCGGTTTTTGACCGCCATGAGCTTTGACGCGGTCGAGAGCGGGTTTCCCGTGGCGGCGGAGCTTTTGGTCATGGCCAATGATGCGATGCAAGCCGAACGCCATCTGGCGCAGGCGCCAAGCGCGGCGCAGCTCAAGGCCGATATGGTGCAAAAGATCACCAGTGATTACGAGGTGCCGGTCAAGCTGCAATATGCGCTCAGCCAGCGGCTCTATTACGAGGAACTGGCCAAGGGCGGGCTGTTTTGGGCGCGCAATGATCCCGAGGCGATCTGGATCGAGAACAGTGGCGAGGGGCGCGATTTGCGCCGCCGTTATGTGCTGCATTGGGCGGTCTATGACAGCCAGTACAACCTGCCCGCCGTCTATATCATGGAGGTCGAGGACAGCGGCAAATACGCTTTGGCGCGCGATCAACGGCGTTGGCCCGAGGTGCAATCGCATCTGATGGGGCAAGCCTTGGGCGGGTTGAAATTGCTGACCATCGCCAAGGGGTTTGACGAGAGCTTTGACGATCTGCACCCCAAACGCCTGCGCCGCTTCCATCTGGGGCCGATGTATAGCCATGCCTTCACCCGCCAATCAGGGCCGATTGCCGAGGTTCTGGCCAGCGCCAAAGCGCCGATGGGTCAGGATTGGGCGATGGCGTGGACGCTTGAGGAGTTATTGTCCGAAAAGGTGCGCGAGGAGCGCGCCGGATGGCTGAGCACCGTGGAGCGCGAGGTCTATGCGCTTGATCCGTTTTCGGGGCGCGGCGCGGATACGGGGGCCACATCGACCGAGCGGATGATCATCCTGCCCGAACGGCCCTATCAGGCGCTCGAAGAGATGCGCCCCGCAGGCTTCGAGAGCATCCGCAAATTCGTGGTCAGCCCGCAAGGACGGGTGTTGAGCTATAGGTAAAGGCGCGCGCCAATGGGCGGCGTGCGAAGCGAGAAGGCGTGAGAGATGAGTTTGACCAGCGATCTGATGGAGCTGCGCGAGGGCGATATCACCAAGCATTACGCGGCCGCGACCGCGATGCTGGAGGGTGTCGATCACACGCCGCGCATCGGCAAGGGCAAAGAGGCCCCCGCCGCGCCCGAACGCTCAAGCGGGATCGGCACGCGGCGGCGGTTTCGCAGCACCACACCGGGTTTGGTGACGCGCTCGACCGCGCGGCCCGAGGGGGTGCAACTGGCCGCCACCATCGAGGGGGTGGATGACGCCGATCCGCTGGTCTCTCCGGCGCAGGCCAGCGCCCTGCATGCGCTGCGCCGCGCTTTGGCGATTGCTTTGGCGGTGGGCGAGACGTTTGCCGCGGCGACCGGATTGACGGCGCTCAAACGTGCCAATCTTGAGGGCGCCTTGGCGCAGGCCCGCAAATCGGAGTTCTCCGAGCTTCTCGCCGCCGAGGCTTTGTGCATCTCTTACGTTTTTGCCAATGCGGCGGCGTTCCTGATCGGGCCTCTGGTGGGCGAGACCACGGTCGAGGTCGGCGAGGTCGAGGAGATTTTGACCGATAACGCGCAACTGGCGCTGCACGGGATGCTTTGGGAGTTGGACCAAGACATTGCCGCGCTGGGCACGGATGATGCGCGGCTGGTGGCGGTGATCGCGGCCTATGCCGAGCAGGCGATGGAGAAAATCGCCCTGCGCGCCCAAACCGCGCCGCGGCTCGCGGCCTTCACGGGCGCAAGCTGGCGGGTGGAGGCCGATGATCTGACCCTGCGCGGCTTTACCCCCGCCTCCAAGGGCAAGGGCACGACCCTGACGATGACCTTCAAAAAGCCGCACGAGGTCGTCGGCAACCATATCGCCAAATACCAAGCGATGCGTCTGGCCAAAATGCTCATGGCCTATGATTTCGACCGCAAATTGAACCCTTTTGCCGAATTGGGCGGGTTCATCTTTACCTTTATGGGCGACGGCAAACCGGGGACGGGGAAAACCACGCTGATCCAGATGATGGCCGGATTGCTCAATGATTACTGCGCGGTGGCGGGATATCCGTTCCGCTATCAAAACCTGTCGACCGACAATATCGACAGCTATCAAGGCAAATCGGGCCAGAACGCCAAAGCCTTTATCAACACGGTGCTCGACCCCACGGTGATCGGTTTTGGCACGATTGACGATATCGACCAACTGGCGGGCAAACGCGGGGACCGGCAATCCTCGGCGGGGCAGCTCGAGATCACGGCGGTCTTGATGGAGAGCTTTGCGGGGGCCAATACGGTGGTGCGCGGCAATTGCACCTTTGGCATGTTTTCGAACTATCCCGAAAACGTCGATGACGCCCTGCGCCAACGGGCGGGGGCGCGGTTTTTGGTGGACGGGCCGCAAACGCGCGAGGATTACATCGATATTCTGGCGCTCTTGATGGGCAAACATCACGATATCCCCTTGGGCGATCACGAGGTGTTCGCCGCGCAAGAGATCAAACGCGCCGTCGCGGCCAGTTTCGAGGGCCACAACCGCCCGCAAGAGGCCGGATTGATCGAGGTTTTCGGTCGCGTAGAGGAACAGATCGGCGCGCTCGATACGATTGCCAAACTGGGCGGCTACCTCAAGGCGATCCAGGAGGCGGACGCGCGCTTCACCGGCCGCGCGATCAAGAACATCACCGATGCGGTCAAGGTCCGGTCGATGGACTTTGAGCTGCCCGATGAATGGATGGAGAACCCCGAATTGTTCCTGTTCAAAGACTACGAGACCAAAAAGGCGATGATCGAGGATCTGCGCGTCGCGGTGACGCCGCAAATGGTCTTGCAAGAGATCAACCGCTACGCCGACAGCGAGTTCCGCTATGCCGATAAATCCGACGAGGTGGCGATTAACAACATGGTGCGCGATTTCGGACGCCAAGAAGAAGCCAAGCGGCGCTATCTGGAGGGGAAGGAATGAGTGAAACGGGGGTTTTTCTGTGGGTGACTGGCAACGTCGATACGATCCTAAGTGTGCTCACCTTATGTGTTGCCGCTTGGGCGACCTGTGTGGCGTCGAAGGGGTTGACGACATGGAAAAAGCAGATGGCTGTCGAGTTGGACAAAGAGCTTGCGCAAAAGATTTGGACGGCATTGAGCGACTATCGGCGTGCACTACGTCTGGTGCCTGAACCGTATATCACGGCTGATGATTTGAAATGGTTGCCGGCGGAGGACACAAGCGTCACGGCAAGTTTGGACCTCAAGTGGAAGCGTTACTTTCAGTCACGGAGATTGGTGCAGGAATTGGAGCGCGCAATTTACCCCGTTGCGGTGATATGGGGCGAAGAAACGACCGTATTGGATGATTTCGAGCTCATTAGAGAATTTGGAGAAGTTGTGGGCCGCAAGCTATCAAGATGGAGCATTTTGCAGAAAAGGAACGATCTCGCGGATGAAGCTCTAGATATTGAGGGCTACTTGGAAGACGTTTTTAACGGGAAGGGATCGTTTCAATCTGATATGGAAAAGGCTTTCCGTCCGCTCGAGGAAACGCTTGCGAGAAAAACGAAAGCGTCGCGCCGATGAAACGCCTTATCCAAAAAGGCCTGATGTTCGGCAATCTCTTTGCGGTGGACAGCCCCGCTTTGGTGGCGCGCTATAACCGTGCGCTCAAAAAGCTGACGGGGCATGAGACCAAGCTGGAGGAGTTTTACGTCGATATTTCAGGCTATTCGCCGGAGGTGGGCGAGGAGCTTGGCGATCATCTCTATCTCAATCAAGGCGGTTGTAACCGGCAATTCATCCTGCTCTCGCCCGAGCAAAAGCGCGCGCCGCTGTTGGGGGCGAAATTTTCCACCTCGCGGGGGATTTTGCGCGGTTTTATCGACGCCAACGAGGCGCAGATTTTCGCGCTGACGGCGCGCGATGCGCTGGCGGGCGAGTTGATGAATTCGGTCTACCGCCTCGACAGCCCCGCGCGATTGTTTGATCTGCGCAAGATCACGGTCGAGGCCGATACCACCGAGGGCAGCCTTGCGGGTGTGGCCGTTTTGGCGGCGCGCGTGGACCGCTTTATGGCGCAGGAAAACGCGTGGTATGACGAGGCGCTGATCGGCGAGATGATCGATCTGTCGCGCCAAGCGGGCGATTTTGCGCGGGTGCCGGTGCAGCTAGAGCATACCGAATTCGAGCAGGGTGACTTTTGGACCGCGCATTTCGGCGGGCTTTATGTGCTGCGCGATCTGGCCCAGCCTGCGGTGATCGCGCCGGACGCCGATGATCTTGGCCCTGTGCCGGTGGAGCGGGTGATCGACATCGCCGACCGCAATGCGATTGCCAGATATCTGGCGGATAACGGATTGGTCGAACCGATCGTCAAGGCGCGCGGCGTGGATGCGGCGGCGATCTTGCGCCAGAAGATGGAATTTATCGCCGTGGATGCGGTGGCGGGACAGGACGGCGTGGAAATCGGAAATGATGCCAATGTCTTGCACCGGCTTGCGCGGCGCTACGGCGAGGCCCTGCCCGAGGCGTTCTATGGCTTGGAGGCGATGCTGCGCTGGGCGACGGGGACGGGCAAATGGCCCAATATCACCTCCGAGCATCCGGCCTATTTCTATACGCTGCGCGCCGCCGATGTGCCGCAGCGCGATTTGATCAACATGCTCTTGGCGCAATTGGCGCCCAAGGATATCCGGCAATTGTTCATTTGCCATAAGGACCTGTTTTACAAGCTTTATGCGGGCTGGCCGGAGGCCAAGAAAGCCTATGTGGCGGATTATCTGCAGCGCGCCTATCAGGCCGATAAGGCGGGGGCGCGCGCGGCGCTTTTTGCCCATGATGCGCCGATGGATGACAGCGGCCCGCCCCCGCGCGAGGACCTTGTGACGCGGGTCGGCCCATGGGGCGCCGTGGCCGCCGCGCGCGCCAGACGCGTGAAGCGCGACACATCGGGGCCGTGGGACAAGACAGGCGACAGGGCGAGCGATCGGGCAAGCGGCCGATCAGGGGATAAATCGCCCGACAAGCCCGAAAAATGGGGTAAGAAGAGCGGCAAATCGAAATCCAGATCCAAGGAGAAGCGGCGATGATGGGATTTGCGCGGCTGGCGCTTTTGGGCGCCATCGGATTGACGGCGATCTATTTCATAGTCTCGCTCTATTCGCGCTCTGTGCGGCGCGAGAAACTGGAGAAACGCTGGGATGCGGAGCATGAAAACGCGCTCTTGGGGGCTGACGATCCGGCGCGCAGGGCCTATATCGAAGAGGGCATGGCGGCCTATGAGGGGTCGCTGCGCAGAAAACTGATCTGGTTGATCTTTGTGCTGCCGGTCTTGGCGGTGATCGTCTTGATCTATTTGAATAATTTTTCCTGAGGCTGGATATGCTGTATTATATTAAATGGATCTTCTACGCGGTTCTTGCGCTGATCACCTTTGCGTTCTTTCACTACGTCCTGCCGCAACATGACATCGTGCGGGTGACCGCGACCGAGGTGATCCGCACCGATTTCACCGGCTTTAACCGCCGCTTTTACGCCCAAGCGGACAGCGGCAATGTCGACGGCACCACCCGCGATATCCGGCTGATCAACACGGTGCGCCCGAACGGCAAGGTGATGGTCTATCGCAATGAGGACACCGGATGGATCTGGCCGCCCTATTTCAAATTCGACAGCTCGAACCTGCAGGCCGAGGCGGGGGATGAAATCTCGACCAAGAGCAATCCGACATGGGTCAAGATCACCCATTATGGCTGGCGCAACGAGTTTTTCTCGATCTATCCCAATGCGGTCGGGGTCAAACCCGTCGCAGGCCCCGATGTGGGCACCGGATGGCCGTGGTTCAACACGATTTTCCTCGCGGTGCTTGCGGTGCTTTTGCTGATGGTGCGGCGGATATGGTTGCAGTTTCGCGAGCGTTCGATCGATCCCTTGCTTGAGGATGTCGAGGACGGATGGGAAGCGGCGGGCGATAATATCGCGCAAAAACGCGGGCGGTTCTCGCGTTGGATCGCAAGCTGGCGCAGCAAATAGCGCGCCTTTTGGTCAAAGTAGCGCGGCGCTGCGGGGGATCCTCGCAGCGCCGTTTTGCGTGTGACCCCTAGCCAAAGACGCGGGTGAGCGCGGCGTCGACCGCGCCGGTGATGGCGTCGATGTCTTGCTCGGTCGCGATCAGGGCGGGCGAGAAACACAGCGTGTTGTTATAGCCGGGCACCGAGCGGTTGGTCGCGCCGATGATCACGCCGTCCGCCCCGCATTCGGCCACGACTTTGGCGGCGAGCTTTTCATCGACGGGGGTTTTGGCGGCGCGGTCGCTGACCAATTCGGCGCCGCAAAACAATCCGGCCCCGCGCACATCGCCGATCACCTCGTGTTTTTCGGCCAGCGCCGAAAGGTTGCCCATCATGCGCGCGCCCATCGCAATGGTGTTGGCCAAAAGGCCTTCCTCTTCGATGATATCCATATTGACCAAAGCCGCCGTCGGCCCCGCCGTGCAGCCGCCAAAGGTCGAGATGTCGCGGAAGTAATCCAGCGGATCGTCGGGCTGCGCCTTGAACATATCAAACACCTCTTCGGTGGTGACAAGGCAGGCGATGGCGGCATAGCCCGAGGCCACGCCTTTGGCCATGGTGACGAAATCCGGCTCGATCCCGTAGTGTTGATAGCCGAACCATGTGCCCGTGCGCCCGACGCCGCAGACCACTTCGTCGATATGCAAAAGGATGTCGTATTTGCGGCAAATCTCCTGCACGCGCGGCCAATAGCCTTCGGGGGGCACGATGACGCCGCCGCCTGCGGTGACGGGCTCAAGGCAGAGCGCGCCAACGGTTTCAGGGCCCTCGCGCAAGATCACCGCCTCGATCGCATCGGCGGCGGCGCGGCCATAATCGGCGCCCGACAGATGGCCGAGGTCCTGATCCTCCTTGTGATACTCAAGGCAATGGGGGACCGATACGAACCCCGGCGCAAAGGGGCCGTATTGGGCGTTGCGCTCTTGTTGCCCGCCCGCGGACAGGCAGCCGATGGTCGTGCCGTGATAGTCGCGCGCGCGGTAGAGGATTTTATGTTTGGTGCCGCCGTATTTCTTATGGGCGATCTGGCGCACCATTTTAAAGGCCTTCTCATTGGCCTCGGAGCCCGAATTGCAATAATACATCCGGCTCATCCCCGGCATTTTGGTGAGCAGCTTTTCGGCAAACAGCGCGCCGGGGATCGATCCTGCGGCACCGGCGAAATAGTTCAGCTGCACCAATTGGTCGCGCACCGCATCGGCGATGCGTTCGCGCCCGTAGCCGACATTGACGGTCCACACGCCGCCCGAAACCGCATCAAGGTATTCCTTGCCGTTCTGGTCCCAAACGCGCATGCCGCGCCCTTCGGTGATGATGCGCGGCGCGCCCGTCTCAAAGGGTTTATGTTGGGTCAGGTGGTGCCAGACGTGGGCGCGGTCGGCCGAGACGATTTTTTCGATGTCATTGCCATGCAGGGTGCTGTCCATGAAGCGGCTCCGTAGAATGCGAGATGTGAGAGACGGCGCGCAATGCGCGATTTGGGGTAGACCCTGCGCCCAAATATCCGCTTTGGCAAGCTGGGGAAATACGGGGGGCGGGGCGGGCTTTGCTGCAATTTCGCCGCACCTTCGGGGGTTTATGCGCGCGCGCGGGTGCGGGCGGTGGCGCGGCGCGGGCGCTTTGGCTAGGGTCGGGGGAACTGAGTTGCCCGATTTGGACCCGATACGCATGCCCCGATTCTCCTCGCCTTTTCATGCCGTCACTCTGGCCGCCGCGGTCTGCGCCGCGCTGTTTGCCGCCCCTCTTCGGGCCGGTAGCGAGGCGGATGTGCCCGCCGATGGCGAGGTTGCGCCGCAGGCCGCTTCGGTCGAGGGCGATATCGCCAAGGGCGGGTTTTTCAAAATCGGCTATGGGCGTTTGGTGACCAATGATCTGCTTGGCGACGGGCAGGACCGCTGGCGCACCGGATCGGTCGCCTCGAGCCGCATCTATGCGCGCGCGCCTTGGGCGGGGGCCTTGCCCTCGCAGATGGGCGAGGTGATCGAATTGCGCTTTTCCGGCGAGATCATGGCCCCCGACAATTTGAGCAGCCCCGCCGCGGGCGACCGGCCCTATGCGGGGGCGCTGTCTTTGGGGGCGCATACGCATTTCGCGCGCGGCAAGACCGAATTTGCCCTTGGCGCCGATCTGGTGGTGACGGGCAAACAGACGGGGCTGGACGGGTTTCAAACCGGCCTGCACGATCTTTTGGGACGCGGCGCGGCCTCGGCGGCGGTGCGCAATGCGCAGATCGGCGACGGCATCCATCCGACATTGGTGTTCGAGGCGGGGCGCGATCTGAGCCTTGGAGGCGCGCAATTGCGCCCCTTTGTCGAGGCGCGCGCGGGGGCCGAGACCTTGTTGCGCGTGGGCGCGGATATGACCATCGGATCGGTGGGCATGGGCGAATTGCTGGTGCGCGATCCGGTCAGCGGGCAACGCTATCGCACCACCGAGAACGGCGAGACCGGCTATAGCTTTGTCCTCGGGGCCGATATGGCCGCCGTCGACAGCAGCATTTTCCTGCCGCAAAGCCGCGGCTATGCGCTCAGCGATGCGCGCACGCGCGCCCGCCTTGGTGTGCATTGGCAAGGCGAGGCCAGCAGCGTGTTTTACGGGCTGACCTATCTGGGCGAGGAATTCGTCGGGCAGGGCGAGGGGCAGGTTCTCGGCTCGCTGCGGCTCAACCTCGACTTTTGATTTTCTGCCACAGTTGCAACTCTTCGCATCTTTGACGTGAAGAGAAGGGTTTGCAGGGGCAATTGTCTCTGTTAACGATTGCTTAATAAAAAATAAAAACGAGGCAGTAGACAGGTATGAAAACGGGCTTTCGAGGCACGTTCGTCATCTCCTTGTCGCAGACGGAAGTCGACGGTTTATCCGCCCCGCCCCTTCAGGCGTTGAATGTGGGCGCGGCGTGGTCTTGGCACGGGGATGCTGTGCGGGTGGACGGACCAAACGATGTGATGCGGCTTGAACAGGCGGATGGCGAAGCAGATCTTCGCAAACGCGCGGCGCGTATGGTGCGCCGCCTTGTGGGCAGCGCCGTGGCGCGCAGTGCCCCGATGGGCGAGGCCGATTACGCCGCCCCCCTTGCAGACAGCAGTTTCGTGGTCACCGACGGGGCAAAAACCTATACGGTGACCTTGATCGAGGTCGGCCGCGGGGCTGCGCCTTTGCTCATGTTTCTCAATGAATTGCCCCCCAAGGGCGTCGATCTTTGGGTGGTGCATCACACGCTGGATATCGCCGCGCAGCAAAGCGCATCGGCGGGTGACGGCGGGGTGATCTGCTTTACCCCTGGCACGATGATCCGCTGCGAGGACGGGCTGCGCGCGGTGGAAGAGTTGCGCGAGGGCGACAAGGTTTTGACCAAGGACAGCGGCGCGCAGGAAATCCAATGGACCGGATCGCGCCGGATGAGCGGCGCGCGGCTTTTTGCGATGCCCAAGCTGCGCCCGATCCGTATCAGAACCGGCGCTTTGGGCGTCGAGCGCCCCGATGCCGAGCTTTTGGTCTCGCCCGAGCACCGGATGTTGATCAAGGGCGACGAGGCGCGGGCGCTGTTCAACACTTCCGAAGTGTTGGTCGCGGCGCGTGATCTGGTCAACGGCTCCAATATCGTGGTGGATTTGAAGGTGCGTCAGGTGACCTATGTGCATCTGCTGCTGCCCTCGCATCAGATCGTTTGGGCCAATGGCGTCGAAACCGAAAGCTTCCATCCGGCCAATGCGGCGCTGGGCACGCTAAGCCCTGATGATCGTCGGCGTTTGCTCGAACATCTGCCGCAACTGGAGCAAGATGCGCAAAGCTACGGCGATTTTGCGCGCCGCAACCTGAGCGCCTCCGAGGCGGCGATTTTGGGGCATGAGGCGGCCTGATTTGCCCCGTGCTGCGCGGCGCGCCGCATTGGGGCGCGGGAATCTGTTGACACGCCCTCGCGCGGCTGTATAAGCGCGCTTTCATTGGTGTTGGTGGCCCCCGCAAGGGGATGCCTGTCGGGCTTCGGCCAGAGGACAACGCCCTTTCCATCCGCCGCATTTTGCAGCGGGTCCAAACCGAAAGGATATCAGCCGTGACCAAACGCACGTCTGCCAAGTATAAAATCGACCGCCGCATGGGCGAAAACATCTGGGGCCGCGCGAAATCGCCGGTCAACCGCCGCGAATATGGCCCCGGTCAGCACGGCCAGCGCCGCAAGGGCAAACTGTCGGACTTCGGTCTGCAGCTGCGCGCCAAGCAAAAGCTCAAAGGTTACTACGGCGATCTGACCGAGAAGCAGTTCCGCCGCATCTACGGTGAAGCCGAGCGTGTCAAAGGCGACACCGGTGAGAACCTGATCGGTCTGCTCGAGCGCCGTCTCGACGCCGTTGTCTACCGCGCGAAATTCGTGGCGACCGTGTTTGCGGCGCGCCAGTTCGTGAACCACGGCCATGTGACCGTGAACGGCAAGCGCGTGAACATCCCCTCCTACCGCGTGAAAGAGGGTGACGTGATCGAAGTGCGCGAGCGTTCCAAGCAGATCGCCGTTGTCATCGAGGCCACCCAATTGGCCGAGCGCGATGTGCCCGATTACATCGAGGCGGACCATTCGAAAATGAAAGCGACCTTCGTGCGCACTCCTGGTTTGGGCGATGTGCCCTATCCGGTGATGATGGAGCCGAACCTCGTGATCGAATTCTACGCGCAGAACTAAGCCTGCGCAGATCCAGTCGAGGAAGGGCCGCACCGAAAGGAGCGGCCCTTTTTCTTTGCGCGGGGCGGATTTTCTTTGCCCCGCCCCTATGCGTCCCGTTATGACGCGCATGTGTTTTCAAGGGCCGCCCCTGCGGCCCCAGCCCGCAGGAGCGCCCCATGACCTATCCCGTTTATGGCCGTATTGACGGCCCCGTTGTGATGATCGGCTTTGGATCGATCGGGCGCGGCACCTTGCCGTTGATCGAGCGGCATTTCGAGTATGACGCCAAACAGATGTGCGTGATCGATCCGTCGGATGCGGGGGCGACGTTTTTGCGCCAACGCGGCATTCGCCACGAACAGGTGGCCCTGACACCGGAGAATTACCGCGAGGTTCTGGGCGGGCTGTTTGCGGGCGGCAAGGGGTTTTGCGTGAACCTGAGCGTCGATACCTCCTCGCTCGATATCATGAAGCTGTGCCGCGAGATGGGCGTGCTTTATATCGATACGGTGGTGGAGCCTTGGGCGGGGTTCTATTTCGACACGGTCGAGAATGCCGAGCGCACCAATTACGCGCTGCGCCAGACGGTGCGCGACGAAAAAGCCGCCAATCCGGGCGGGACGACGGCGGTGTCGTGCTGCGGCGCCAATCCGGGGATGGTGAGCTGGTTCGTCAAGGAGGCATTGTTGCAACTGGCCAATGACACCGGAGCGGATACCGCTGTGCCGCAGGACCGCGCCGGATGGGCGATGCTCATGCAAGGACTCGGGGTCAAGGGCGTGCATATCGCCGAGCGCGACACCCAAGCGCGCCGCACCCCGCGCCCGCGCGGCGTGTTTGTGAATACATGGTCGATCGAAGGGTTCATCGCCGAGGGCTTCCAGCCTGCGGAATTGGGATGGGGCACCCATGAGACATGGATGCCCGAGACGGCGCATTCCCATGAGACCGGATGCCGTGCGGGGATCTGGTTCGAACGCCCCGGCGCGATCACGCGGGTGCATACGTGGTGCCCGACACCGGGGCCGCAGTTCGGCTATCTGGTGACCCATAACGAGGCGATCTCGATCTCGGATTACTACACCGTCGGCGCGCCCGAGGCACCGGCTTACCGGCCGACCTGCCACTATGCCTATCATCCCTGCGATGATGCGGTTTTGTCCTTGCACGAGATGTTCGGATCGGGCCGCCAGCAGCAGGTGCATCACATTCTGGCCGAGGATGAAATCGTCGAGGGCATCGACGAATTGGGCGTGCTGCTTTACGGGCACGAGAAAAACGCGCTGTGGTATGGATCGCGATTGAGCAACGCCGAGGCGCGCGATCTGGCGCCCTATCAGAACGCCACGGGGCTACAGGTCACATCGGCGGTTCTGGCCGGTATGGTTTGGGCGCTCGAGAACCCGCAGGCGGGGATCGTGGAGACCGACGAGATGGATCACGCGCGATGCCTTGAGGTGCAGCGCCCCTATCTTGGCCCTGTCGAGGCGCATTACACCGATTGGACGCCGTTGCAGGACCGTTGGGAGCATTTCCCCGAAGACATCGACGAAAGCGATCCGTGGCAGTTCCGCAATGTTCTGGCGACCTGAGGGCCTGAGGGCCTGAGGGCATAAGGCGCAGCACGCGGCGCGGACGGGCGGCGCTGCGGCGGGCGGCCCTCTGTTTTGCGCGGCCCCGAGCCTCCGGCGGGGATATTTGCACAGCCGGCAAAGCGGGCGGGCGCGCGGGCCGTGACGGGGGCGAAATGCCGCGCGGGGCAACTATTGCGGGGTTCATTCTTCCCTTGGGGCGGATGCGCGGATAAGAGGTTTGCAGGAGATATTAACGATGACGCAGATTACGCCGCAATCCGGCATTATGGAAATCGAGCTTTACCAATCGGGGGCCTCGAAGATCGAGGGTGTCGAGCAGGTGGTCAAGCTTAGCTCGAACGAGAACCCTTTTGGCGCCTCCGAGGCGGCGATCGAGGCGTTTCGCCGTGCCTCTTATGATTTGCACCGCTATCCGAGCACCGATCATGCCGCCTTGCGCGCGGCGATCGGCGAGGTGCACGGGCTTGATCCGGAGCGGATTATCTGCGGTGTCGGCTCGGACGAGGTGATCCACTTTTTGTGCCAGTGCTATGCGGGCGCGGGTGATGAGGTGATCCACACCGAGCACGGGTTTTCGATGTATCGCATTTCGGCCTTGGCGGCGGGGGCGACGCCGGTGGAGGTGCCCGAGCGCGACCGCGTGGTCGATGTGGATGCGATTTTGGCGGGCTGCACGGCGCGCACGCGGCTGGTGTTTATTGCCAATCCGGCCAATCCCACCGGCACGATGCTGAGCGAGGCGGAATTGACCCGTTTGGCCGACGGGGTGCCCGCGCATGCGATTTTGGTGATCGACAGCGCCTACGCCGAATATGCGCAGGGCTATGACGGCGGCGCGGCTTTGGCGAGCGCGCGGCCCAATGTGGTGATGACGCGGACATTCTCCAAGCTTTACGGGCTGGGCGGTTTGCGTGTCGGTTGGGGATACGGGCCGCGCGAGATCATCGATGTGCTCAACCGTATCCGCGGGCCGTTCAATTTGAGCCAGCCCGCTTTGGTGACCGCCGAGGCGGCGGTGCGTGATCGCGCCTATGCCGAGAAATGCCGCGCCGATAATGCGCGGCTGCGCGGGTGGCTGGCCAAGGCGCTGGACGATATCGGCGTGCCGTCGGATGCGTCATCGGCGAATTTCATTCTGGCGCGGTTTCGCGATGCGGCGCAGGCCGAGGCCTGCAATGCGCATCTCAATGCGCAGGGTTTGATCGTGCGGGCGACGAAGGGGTATAAGTTGCCTCACTGCCTGCGCATCACCATTGGCGACGAGGCCTCTTGCCGCCGCGTGGCCCATGCGGTCGGACAATTTATGGAGACACAGTCATGAGCGCGCCAGTCGCAGCGCCGGTTTACGGGCGCGTTGCATTGATCGGGCTGGGGCTGATTGCCTCCTCGATGTTCTGGGCGATCAAACGCGCCGGATTGGCGGGCGAGGTGACGGGCTATGCGCGCTCTGGCGAAACGCGCGCGACGGCGCGCGAGATCGGCCTGTGCGATCGGGTTTGCGACAGCGCCGCCGAGGCGGTGCAGGGCGCGGATCTGGTGGTGCTTTGCGTGCCCGTGGGGGCGATGGGCGCGGTGGCGGCCGAAATCGCGCCGCATCTGAAGGCGGGCGCGACGGTGTCGGATGTGGGATCGGTCAAGGCGGCGGTGATCGCCGCCGTGGCCCCCCATATCCCCCAAGGCGTGCATTTCATCCCCGCGCACCCGTTGGCAGGGACCGAGCACAGCGGACCGACATCGGGCTTTGCCGAGCTGTTCGACAACCGCTGGAGCCTGATCGTGCCGGTCGCGGGCAGCGATGCGCAGGCGGTGGCGCTGCTGCGCGCGTTTTGGGAAGGGCTGGGCGCGAATGTCGGGGAAATGGACCCCGAGCATCACGATCTGGTGCTGGCGGTGACCAGCCACACGCCGCACCTGATTGCCTATACGATGGTGGGTGTGGCCGATGATCTGGGCCGCGTGACCGATAGCGAAGTGATCAAATATTCCGCCGCCGGTTTTCGCGATTTCACCCGTATTGCGGCCTCGGATCCGACGATGTGGCGCGATGTGTTCTTGAACAACAAAGAGGCGACGCTGGAGATTTTGGGGCGCTTCACCGAGGAGCTTTTTGCGCTGCAACGGGCGATCCGCACCGGCGATGGCGAGATGCTGCATGATTATTTCACCCGCACGCGGGCGATCCGCCGCGGTATTATCGAAGCTGGCCAAGACACCGATGCGCCCGATTTCGGGCGTGCGAAAGCGGGCAAGTGAGGCTGCGCGCGGGGCTTGTCGCGGCGCTGGTGCTCAGCGCGGGCACGGGGTTGGCGCGCGCGCCCGAGGTCTCGCTGCGCCCCGTTGCGCGGGCCGGTAGCGAGATGGCCCCGTCGGTGCAGGCCGCGCCTTTGGCCGCACCGCAAAGCGCCCCGTCGCAGGCCCCCAGCCAGCCGCAAAGCCAACCCGCCGCTCCCGAGACGACGAAAAAACGCTTTGGCCTGTTTCGCTCCTTGCGTCCCAATGCGCGCGGCAGGCAGGTCGAGGCCACGGGGCGCAAGGCGCGGCAATTGGCCAAAAAAGGCGCGGTTTGCGGCGATCTTGCCATCCAGGGCGAGCCGGTGGGCCGCGTTGCGGGAAAGCTCAAAGGTTGCGGCGTGAGCGATGCGGTGCGGGTGCGCTCGATCTCGGGCGTGGCGCTGAGCACGGCGTCGGTGATGGATTGCGGCACGGCGCGGGCGCTCAAATCATGGGTGGATCGCGGGATGAAACCGGCGGTCGGCGGTATCGGCGGCGGGGTGCGCTCGATCCGCGTCGCGGCGCATTATGCGTGCCGCACCCGCAACAACCAGCGCGGGGCGAAAATTTCCGAGCATGGCAAGGGGCGGGCGATTGATATCTCGGGCTTTACCTTGGTCAACGGGACACAGATCAGCGTGCTGCGCGATTGGGGGCGCGGGCGCGAGGGACGCGCCTTGCGCAAGATGCATGGCGCGGCTTGCGGCCCGTTTGGCACGGTTCTGGGGCCGAATGCCAATAAATACCACCGCGACCATTTCCATTTCGACACCGCCCGTTATCGCAGCGGCAGCTACTGCAAATAGCGCCTAGCGCAGGCGGATCACCGGCGCAGGCCCGATCGGTAGCGGGCCAAGGCGGATCAGGCCGCCTTTGAAATCCAATGGAATATCAAGGGTTTTGGGGTTGCCCGCCATCTGCGCAAGGGTCGAGAGCGCGCGCTCGGTGAGGTTCAAAACCGGCTCGGGCAGGGCGCCGGTTTGCCGCGCGAGGGTGATGATTTGCGGCCAGTTGCGCGCCTTGAGGGTGATGCGCCCCGTGGGAATGCCCGCCGCATCGACGCTCAGCGCCCCTGCCGCCGCCAGTTGCAATTCGCCCCATGTGGCCTCGGCCAGACTCACGTCGATCTGCACCGGCTGCGGGCGGGCGCGTTCAATGGCATAGCGGTCCCAAGGCGCGTCGAATTCGATGCTCAGATCGGCGCGCAGATCGCCCAGAGCCTGCGGCAAACGCCCCTGCGGGTCGATCACGCGGCGCATCGGGGCGGAGGGCGAAATGCCCGCGCCGGTGACGCCAAACCGGTAGCGGCTCGCAAAGCCCGCCGCGCGCTCCACCGCGAGGTTGAGCGCACCGATGTCCAAACTGCCGCCCTGCGCGCGGGTGCGGATCGCCAGATCCTCGCCCTCAAGCACCGCCTTTTCAATCGCCAGCGCGTTCGTGGGTGCGACACGGGCCGAGGCGCGCATGCGGGTGCTGTGGATGTCGAATTTGGCCAAGGGCGTGGCGAGGGTTTGATCGTTCGGCCAGACGGCGATGACGTGATTGGGCCGGTAGCTGAGCGCGAAAATCTGGAAAAACGGGGCCTGCCATGCCACCCCCGTGGCCGGATCGGCAAGGGCGATATCGGTGAAGGTGCTGTCGAAACGGTTGGGAAAGCCTCGCAGCGACAGATCGGAATACTCCGCGACCCAGCCTTCGGCGCGGCGCGTGTCGAACCAGGCCTCCAGCCCGCCGCGCAGGGCGCGTGATCCGACAAACCAATAGCCCGACCACAAAACCGCCGCGACGATCACCAATCCGATTAGCTTGCGCATCCAAAATGCCCTCTTTTGCCCGCCTATGGCGCGTGTTTATAAGGGTGCGCGCGAAAGGACCAGCATCATGACACTTTGGGTATTCGGCTATGGCTCTTTGGTTTGGAACCCCGGTTTCGAGACCGAAGAGAGGGTGATCGCCTCCTTGCCCGATTATGCGCGCAGCTTTTGCATGCGTTCGATCCACCATCGCGGCACCGATGATAACCCCGGCCTTGTTCTGGCGCTCGACCGCACGCGGGGGGCGGCGTGCCACGGGGTGGCCTTTCGGGTGGCGGATGATCTGGCCGATGGGGTTCTGGCCTATCTGCGCGAGCGCGAATTGGTGTCCTCGGCCTATCTCGAAGAGGTTTTGGAGGTCGAGTTGCGCGGCGGCGGGCGGGCGCGCGCCGTGACCTATGTGGTGGACCGCGCCCATGAGCAATATTGCGGCGGGCTGGCGCTGGAAGAGCAGGCACAGATCATCGCCCGCGCCCACGGCGGGCGCGGCCCCAACAGCGAATATCTGTTCAACACGGCGGCGCATCTGGCCGAGCTGGGCCTTGCCGATGGCGATCTTGATTGGCTCAGCGCAAGGGTGCGCGCGTTGATGTGATCACATGCCCGCGCGCCGCGCGCTAATTCTCTTGGCGCGGGCGGGGTTTTGCGATTAAGCTTTGGTCAAAGAATTCCAGAGTTCAGGAGCCCTGCGCATGGCGCATCCGGACCGCGAGGCCGAAGTGCACTTTTCCCAACCTGTGCGCCAGATCATATCGATGCTCATCGTGCTCGCCCTGTGCGGCGCGGGGGTCTTCCTTGCCTTGCCGCGGGTTTTGCCGGTTTTCCAAGCCAACCCCTATCTCAACAGCTTTATCGTCTTTGTCTTTGCCATCGGCGTGGTGACCTGTTTCGTGCAGGTGGTGCAATTGGTCTCCTCGGTGCGCTGGATCGAAGCCTTTGCCCGCGATGCGGTGGAAAAGGAAGGGGTCAAGGCGCCGCGCCTTCTGGCGCCTTTGGCGGCCTTGCTGCGGGCGCGCTCCAAACGGATGCAAATCGCCGCGACCTCGACCGCCTCGATCCTCGACAGCGTCGCCACGCGGATCGACGAGGCCCGCGATGTCACGCGCTATATCGTCAACCTGCTGGTATTCCTTGGTCTTTTGGGCACCTTCTACGGATTGGCGACGACGGTGCCGGCCTTGGTCGATACCATTCGCGGCCTTGCGCCGCAGGATGGCGAAACCGGTGTGGCGGTGTTCAACCGGTTGATGACCGGCCTTGAGGCCCAGCTTGGCGGCATGGGCGTGGCCTTTGCTTCTTCGCTTTTGGGTCTCTCCGGCTCGCTCACCGTTGGGCTATTGGAGCTTTTCGCAGGCCACGGGCAAAACCGCTTTTACCGCGAGTTGGAAGAATGGCTCTCGACCATCACCCGCGTCGGATTTGCGACCGAAGGCGGCGACAGCGGCATCGAGAATGCGGTCGTGGCGGGGGTGCTCGACCATATGTCCGAGCAGATGGAAGGGCTGCAGGAGATCTATGTGCAATCGGACATCCGCCGCGCGCAGGTCGAAGAAAAACTCGGCGCGCTGGCCGATGCGGTGGAGCGTTTGACCCTGCGCCTTGGCGACCAGAGCGCGGCGCATGAAAGCCATCTGGCGCTGGAGCGGATCGCCGAAGGGCAAGAGCGGGTGGTCGCCGCCATCGAGCGCGCCGCAGGGGCGGGCGGCAGCGGCGCGATGGACGCCGAAGGCTTTGACGCCGAAAGCCGCATGCGCCTGCGCTCGATCGATGTGCAGATGCTGCGGATTCTCGAAGAGATCAGCGCGGGCCGCCAAGAGACCATGAGCGAATTGCGCAGCGATCTGGCCGCTTTGGGCCGCGCCTTGGGCCAAAGCCGCAGCAGCGGGCCGCGCAAAATGCGGCTGGCCACGGGCGAGGCGCCGCGCGGCGCCGATGAGACGGGCGAGGAGGGCTGACCCATGGCCCTATCGCGCCGCGCGGGCCGCGAGCCTGCGCCGATCTGGCCCGGATTTGTCGATGCGATGACGGGGCTTTTGCTGGTTCTGGTCTTTGTTTTGACGATCTTCATGGGGGTGCAATCGGTCCTGCGCGAAACCATCAGCGGCCAAGAAAGCCAGTTGGATGCGTTTTCTGACGAGGTCGCGGCGCTCTCGAAGGCGCTGGGGCTGGAGCAACAGCGCGCCGGTGATCTGGAGGCGCAATTGGGCGCGCTCACGGCGACGCTGGGGCAGGTGCGCCGCGAGGCCGCCGAGCAAGAAACCGCATTGGCCGGAGCCCGCGCCAAGATCAGCGATTTCGAAGCGCAAGTCGCGGGGCTTTTGTTCGAGCGCGACCGGCTGAGCGCCGATCTGGCCGATGCGAGCGAGAGCGCCGAAAGTTTGCAATTGCGATTGACGGCGGCGCAGGCGGATCGCGACGATGCCTTGTTGATCGCCGATGAAAAGACCGAAGCGGCGCGGCTTGCGGCGGCGCAGCGCGCGGCGCTGGAGGCTTTGGCCGCCGATCTCAAATCCGATCTGGCGCAAAACCAAGAGGCTTTGGCCGCCGCCACCTCCGAGTTGGAGGCCGAAGAGGCGGCGCGTCTGGCCGAGGCGGCGGCGGCGCAGGCGCTGCGCGCGCGGCTGGAGAGTGCCGATGCGGAATTGACCGCTATGACGATGGCCTTGGAAAACCAACGCGCGAAGGCCGAAGAAACGCTGACACTTCTGGCCGCGGCCGAGGCCGCGCGCGACCGGCTTGCCGCAGCGCAAGAGGTGCAGCTTTCGGAGGCGGACAAACGTGCGGGGCTTTTGGCAGCGGCCAATGCGGCCCTGTCGCAAGAGGAGGCGAAATCCGCCGAGGCGATGCGCCAGCAGGCTTTGCTCAACCAACAGGTCGCGGCCCTGCGCGGACAATTGTCGAGCCTTCAGGCGCTTTTGGATGACGCGAAAGCGCGCGATGCTGCGGCGCAGGTGCAGTTGCAATCGCTCGGATCGGACCTCAATGCCGCATTGGCCCGCGTCGCCGCCGAAGAGCGCAAGCGCGCCGAATTGGAAGCGGCCGAGCGCAAGCGGCTGGAGGCGGAAACGCAGGATCTGGCCAAATACCGCTCGGAATTCTTCGGCCGTATGCGCGAGGTTCTGGGCGCGCAGGAGGGGGTGAAAGTCGTCGGGGACCGTTTTGTATTTTCCTCCGAAGTCCTCTTTCCGCCCGGCGCGGCGGAGCTTTCGGCGCAGGGCCAGCGCGAGATCGCCAAAGTGGCGCGCATCCTGCGCAATGTGGCGGGGGATATTCCGGCGGGCATCGATTGGGTGATCCGCGTGGACGGGCATACGGATAATGTGCCCTTGTCCGGCGAGGGCGAATTTGCCGACAATTGGGAATTGAGCCAAGCGCGGGCCTTGTCGGTGGTGCGCTATATGTCGGGCGATCTGGGCATTGCGCCGGAGCGGTTGTCGGCTAACGGCTTTGGCGAATTCCAACCGGTGAACCGCGCCAATACCCCTGCGGCGCGGGCGCAAAACCGGCGCATCGAATTGAAACTTACCGAGAAATAACGCGCTCGCGCCCTAGCGCAGCGCGGCGCGGATGTCCGTTTGGGCGATGATCTCGCCGCCGCGCAGCAAGCTGGCGCGGCCTTCGTAATCGCCCGCAGGCCATTGCGGCGCGCGCCGTTTCTTGCCGGTGGCGCGGAAAAACTGTGCCTGATCCTTGTCCAACACCGCGTCATGGCGGATCAATTCGCCCTCAGGCCCCGTGATGGACAGGCGCATGATGTCGCCCGATTGCCCGCCAAACGCATAGGCCCAGAGCACAAAGGCGGGAGCATCGCGGGCGGGGGTTTCATCGGCGGTGCCGGCCTTGATGGCGTCAAAGCTGGGCACGAGGGGGGCAAAACCGGCGGCCAGAATGCCGCCCGCCGAATAGGGAATATCGCGGTCCCAAAGGGTGGTTTGCGAGGGCGCGCCGCAGGTGATCTGCCCGTCGGGGTCAAAGGGGTCGACCTGCGTGCCGTCCTTGCGCAGCGAGATGTGAAGATGCGGAAATTGCGTGCGCCCGCTCAGCCCGATTTCGCCCAAGGGCGTGCCGGCGGTGACGCGCTCTCCCTTGGCGACGGTGATCGAGCCGCGCTTCATATGGCAATATTGAGTGTCCCATCCGCCCGCGT
The DNA here is from genome assembly GCA_050633545.1 of Paracoccaceae bacterium. Classification (GTDB taxonomy): domain Bacteria; phylum Pseudomonadota; class Alphaproteobacteria; order Rhodobacterales; family Rhodobacteraceae; genus Litorivita. The sequence goes on along the minus strand of JBOEGS010000002.1, from coordinate 26,184 downwards.
GACGGATCACCACCCCGTTGCCGCAATCCTTGCCCTTGATCTTGGCCTCGGTCTCGCGGGTGAGGATCGCATCTTCCATCCCGTCGCGCAGGCCCAGAACTACGCCGTCAGCCGCGGCCAGAACCTGCACGCCCGCCGCCATTTCGGCGCGGCTTCGCAGGCGGATGTCGGTGCCTTTGTGGCTGTCATAGGTGGCGGTGCCGCAGGTGTAATCGGAGGCACCGCTTGTGGGGTCGTCGTCGACGTAATGCTGGATGAAACAGGTCTCGCCAAGGGTGCAGTCGGCGGGCCATGAAAGCGAAAAATCCTCCGCAGCGGCGGGCGCTACGAAGGATAGGATCAGGGCGATATGCCGTGCAATCCGCATCAATCGGCGGTGAGCAAGGGCGGCTTTTTGCTGGACGAAATGCGCGCCTTTTTCGGGCCTTCGGTCTTGAGGTCGATCTTGCCATCCTTGACGCCGACCTTGACCACACCGCCTTTGGAAAGTTTGCCGAACAGCAACTCCTCGGCCAGCGGCTTTTTGATGTGCTCTTGGATCACGCGGCCCAAGGGGCGCGCGCCCATCTTGCTGTCGTAGCCCTTGTCGGCCAGCCATTCGGCGGCGGGGCGGGTCAGCTCGATGGTGACATTGCGGTCCATCAATTGTGCTTCGAGTTGCAGCACGAATTTCTCGACCACTTGCAAGATCGTGTCTTTGGGCAGCGGCGCGAAGGAGACCACCGCATCCAGACGGTTGCGGAATTCCGGCGTGAACGTGCGTTCGATCGCGGCGGTATCCTCGCCCTCGCGGCGGTCGCGGTTGAAGCCGATGGCTTCTTTGGCCTGTTCGGTGGCGCCCGCGTTCGAGGTCATGATCAAGATCACGTTGCGGAAATCCACGGTGCGGCCGTTGTGGTCGGTCAGCTTGCCGTTGTCCATCACCTGCAGCAAGATGTTATAGACGTCGGGGTGGGCTTTTTCCATCTCGTCGAGCAGCAAAACGCAATGTGGATGCTCGTCCACACGGTCCGTGAGCATGCCGCCTTGGTCAAACCCGACATAGCCGGGAGGTGCGCCGATGAGGCGCGAGACCGCGTGTTTCTCCATATATTCGGACATGTCGAAGCGCAAAAGTTCGACCCCGAGCGTATCGGCCAATTGCTTGGCCACTTCGGTTTTGCCGACGCCGGTGGGACCGGCGAAGAGATAGTTGCCGATGGGTTTTTCCGGCTCGCGCAGGCCCGCGCGGGCCAGTTTGATCGCCGAAGACAGGGCCTCGATCGCCGCATCTTGGCCAAAGACCACGCGTTTGAGCGATGTTTCCAGATCCTTGAGCACCTCTGCATCGTCCTTGGAGACGTTCTTTGGCGGGATGCGGGCGATTTTGGCGACCACGGCTTCGATCTCTTTGACGCCGATGGTTTTGCGCCGTTTGCTTTCGGTCACCAGCCGCTGCGCCGCACCAGCCTCGTCGATCACGTCGATGGCTTTGTCGGGCAGTTTGCGGTCGTGGATATAGCGCGAGGCCAGTTCGACAGCCGATTTGATCGCATCATTGGTGAATTTCACCGCGTGATGCTCTTCGAAGTAGGGCTGCAGGCCGCGCAGGATCTTGACTGTATCCTCGACGCTCGGCTCGCTCACGTCGATTTTCTGGAACCGGCGGCTCAGGGCACGGTCCTTTTCGAAGTGCTGGCGGAATTCCTTGTAGGTGGTCGAGCCCATGCAGCGCAGCTTGCCGCCCTGCAAGGCGGGTTTGAGCAGGTTCGAGGCATCCATCGCGCCGCCGGAGGTGGCACCTGCGCCGATCACGGTATGGATTTCGTCGATGAACAGCACCGCATCGGGGTGGTCTTCAAGCTCGGTCACCACGGCTTTGAGGCGCTCTTCGAAGTCGCCGCGATAGCGGGTGCCCGCCAAAAGCGCGCCCATATCGAGCGAGAAAATCGTGGTTTCGGACAAGACATCGGGGGTCTCGCCTGCGACGATCTTGCGCGCAAGCCCTTCGGCGATGGCGGTTTTGCCAACGCCGGGATCACCGACCAGAAGCGGGTTATTCTTGCGGCGGCGGCACAGCACCTGAATGCAGCGCTCGACCTCGCCGGAGCGGCCGATCAGGGGATCGACATCGCCTTGGCGGGCTTTTTCGTTGAGATCGACGCAATATTTGCCAAGCGCGCTTTCCTTGGCCTCTTCGGCCTCGGTCGGGCCGTGCTCGTGCTCGGTCTCGGCGCTGGCACCGGAAATCGGGCGCGGCTCGCCGTAAGCGGGGTCTTTGGCGACGCCATGGGCGATATAATTGACCGCGTCGTAACGGGTCATGTCCTGCTCTTGCAAGAAATAGGCCGCGTTGCTTTCGCGTTCGGCGAAAATCGCGACCAAGACATTGGCGCCGGTGACCTCGGTGCGACCGGAGCTTTGCACATGGATCGCGGCGCGTTGGATGACGCGTTGGAAGGCGGCGGTCGGCACGGATTCCGAGCCGTCGATATCGGTGACGAGATTGGCCAGATCCTCGTCGATGAATTCCACCAGCGTTCGTCGCAAATCGTCCACATCGACGCTACAGGCCTTCATGACCTTGGCCGCTTCGGGCTCGTCGAGGAGCGCGAGCAGCAGGTGCTCGAGCGTTGCAAATTCGTGGCTGCGGGCATTCGCAAGCGCCAGTGCGGCGTGGATTGCCTGTTCCAGTGTGTTCGAGAATGAAGGCACTTTGTGCTCCTTCTGATCTGGGTTGGGGCGATGTTGACACCAACCATGGCCTCATAGTCTTAAAGTTTGGTCGATTGCGGCCCCGCTTCAAGTGCTTTTTGTGATTTTCCGATCACATTTCGTGTTTTGAGATGTATTTGCCGTGATTATGCGCCCATCAACGGGGTGTTGCCGCCACGGCAAGAGCGCGGTCTGTGGGTTAACCTTGTCTGTTCGGGCGCTGGCACGAGGCGCGGCACGGGGCGTGGCATGGAGCGCGGCAAGGCCCTTCGAGCCCCGATGCGCCATGAATATATAGGGGCGCGGCGCGGCGATACCACTAGATCGGGCTAAAATTTGTCCTTGCGCGCGCGCAGCTCGGTAAACACATCGACCGGCGCGGCGCCTTCCATGCCGATGGCACGGGCGAGGCTTCGGTCATGGGCGCGCAAGAAGGGATTGGTGGCCAGTTCCAAGGACAAAGGCGCGGGCACTGTTGGCTCGCCGCGCGCGCGGGCGGCGTCAATCGCGGTGCTACGCGCCTGCAAATCGGCATTATCGGGATCGACGCTGAGCGCGAAGCGGGCATTGGATTGGGTGTATTCATGGCCCGAATAGACCATGGTTTCGGCGGGCAGGGCGCGGAGTTTTTCCATGCTGGCGTGCATTTGCGCAGGCGTGCCCTCAAAGAGGCGTCCGCAGCCCAAGGCCATCAGGCTGTCGGCGGAAAACAGCGCGGCGCTTTGCGGCAGGTAGAAGGCGATATGGCCAAGCGTATGGCCGGAGACGTCAAAAACCTGCACCGGCTCGCCGCCAAATTCGAATGGCTCGCCCTCGCCCTCGGCCACGGCAAGGTCGAGATCGGGCAGGCGGTGCGCATCGGCGCGCGCGCCGACCACTTTGGCCGGATTGGTTTCCAGCAGCGGCGCCACCCCGTCGATATGGTCCCAATGGTGGTGGGTCAAAAAGATATGGCTGAGCCGCCAACCGCGCGCCGCCAAGGCGCGCCGGATCGGGTCGGCCTCGGGCACATCGACCACGGCGGTCTGGCCGCTTTGGGCATCATGGAGCAGATAGGCGTAATTGTCCGACAGGCAGGGAATTGTGATGATCTCAAGAGGCATGGCGTTTTATCTCCCTGTTGATATGCTTTGCGCAGATGGTGCGATGACCGTGACCGATCCGGAGCCTGCCTGCAATGCATCTTGATGTGCAAGACCTGCGCAACTTTTATTACCGTAGCCATCTTGGCCGTGCGGCGCAAAAGACCGTGCGCGACCAGATGCTCAAACTGTGGCCCGAGGCCAAGGGGCAGACGGTGGCGGGCTTCGGCTTTGCGGTGCCGTTGTTGCGGCCCTATCTGGCCGATGCGCGCCGCGTTGTCGCCCTTATGCCCGCGCCGCAGGGGGTGATGCCGTGGCCTGCGGGCCTGCCCAATGTGTCGGTGCTGAGCGAAGAGACCCTATGGCCGCTTGAAACCGGACGGGTGGACAAGCTGGTGGTGCTGCACGGGCTGGAGACCTCCGAGCGGCCATCGGCATTGCTCGAAGAATGCTGGCGCGTGTTGGGGCCAGGGGGGCGGGCGCTGTTCATCGTGCCGCATCGCGCGGGGCTTTGGTCGCGTTCGGACCGCACGCCTTTCGGCTTTGGCCGCCCCTATAGCCAAAGCCAGCTCGAGAGTGAATTGAAGCGCCATAATTTCCTGCCCGAGCGGCATTTGAGCACGCTTTACCAGCCGCCCTCGCACAAACGGTTCTGGCGCAAGACCGCGTCGATGTGGGAGCGCGCGGGCAGCAGCCTGTCGGTGATCCTGTCGGGGGGCGTGTTGATGGTCGAGGCGACCAAACGCGTGCATGCGCCCGTCGGGCCAGGGCTGCGCGAAGCGGTGCGCAAACCCTTGGGGGCCTTGGCGCCCGCGCCCAAGGTCAAGCCGGTTTGAACCCAGACCCCACTCGCATTTCCTTGGCTTTCTCAGGTGCGCCGCCATGGCCGCGTGTCGCGGACAAGTCTACGCAGGTGTTGGCGCGCCGCGCAAAGCAAAACGCGCGCCCCGAGCGAGGCGCGCGTTTGCAAATTTGCGGCTTGGATGATCAGGCCGTCGCTTCGGTCGCGGTCGTGGTAATCGGGAAGTTGAAGCTACCTGCCAGCGTGCCGTTCACCGTGATCCCCACCGTGTCGTTAAAGGCGTCGGTGATATCCAGCCCGCCGCCCGAGGCCGACACGCCGGTTTTCACGCCCAGATCAATTTCGGCCAAAACCGTCGCGCCGCCAAAGTCGGCCAAGAAACCCTCTTCGGTCAGGCCCAGACCGGCCGTTTTCGACAAGAAATAGACCGTGCCGGTTTGCGTAAAGCTTACCGGATCGCCGGATGTGGCATCGGTGACCGTATCGGTTTCGACCACGGTGACTTGGAAGTAATCCACCGCCGTATTGGCCGCGAGGTTGACGGTGATCGTGTCGGCCTCTTCGGAGAAGGCGACGGCAATCGGCGCTGTGCCCGCTTCGAGGTTGAGAGTGATCGCGTCGGTGCCGGTGCCCGGATCGATGGTCGCGCCGCAGGCGGCGGTGATCACATCGTCGCCCGCGCCGCCGTCGATGATGACATTGGCCGGACCGGCCACAATCGTATCATTGCCATCGCCCAGATTGGCGGTGCCGCCTATGCCTGCGGTCCATGTGATCGTGTCATTGCCCGCCCCCGCATCAAGCAAGGTCGCCGCCGTGATGACCGCCGCATCATCCCCGTCGGTGAGGGTCTGCGTTGTCAGAGGACCGGCGAAGGTTTCGGGCGTATCGGTGGCCAAGGCCTCTTCGCTGCTGGTGACAAAACCGAGGTGGACCAGCGGATCGAAGTCCTCTGGATTGATATTGGTGAAGCGCAGGGTCAGGCTGCCGACCGTCTGCTCGGCGCCATTGGTGGCGGTCAACAGGACGTTCAAGGCGGTGCCGGTTTCGTCGCTGACGGTGGACATCTCGGTGATCACCGACAGCTCGCCGTCGATCTCGTCAAATGCGTCGATGAGAACGCGGTCTTCCTCGGCGTTAAAATCGGTGATCTCGAAAACATTGCCCGCCAAGGAGGGCAGGCCTTGCAGCGCGTTCCAATCGGGCAGCGCGCCCTCCGATCCGGTCAGGCCGATCACAAAGGTGTCGGCCCCTTCGCCGCCCGTAGCGGTGACACTCGCGCCGCTGTCGATGGCGGTGCCTTGATAGGCAAGGATATCGTCGCCGTCCCCGCCTTCCAACTCTGCGCCGCCCATGCCCAGCAAGGTATCGTTGCCCGCATTGCCAAGCGCCGTGCTGTCGCCATCGGCCGCAAGCAGGTCGTCGTCCAGACCGCCCCTGCCGACCGCCTCCTCGGACAGTTGCAAGATATCGCTGCCCGCGTCGCCTTTGGCCAAGGCCGTGCCATTGGCGATGAGGGTATCGGAGCCTTCCTCGCCCTCGCCAAAGGCATCGTCGGTCAAGGTCAGCGTATCGGAGCCAAAGCCCCCCGACACGGTGCTCGCGCCCGCGCCGGTCAACACATCCGTGCCGGTGCCGCCGCGCGCCTCGCCCAGACCTGCGGCGCTCAGCGTATCCGCGCCCGCGCCGCCGACCACAATGCCGTTGGCGGAGGCGGACATGACATCGGCCCCGTCGCCGCCAAAGGCGATCTGGTCGTCGGCGGCGCTCAGCGTATCCGAACCGGTCGTGCCGGTGACGGTCTCGATGCTTGCGGGCGTTTCGGGCGTTTCTGGTGTCTCGGGGGTTTCGGGCGTGTCCGGATCGGTCTGTGTGTCGTCCGTTGACGTGTCTGCGAGATCATAAAGGATACCAACCGCGAGGGTTCCGACCAGCGCGTAAAAAATCGTTAAAATCATTCCCAACCCTTTTCTCTCGCTACCGCCAACGTGGTTAACGTTTTCGTATAACGGAAGGGGAGGGCGGTCAATTTATTGGCGAGTTAACCCCATAATGGCGCAACAGTTCGGTGTGTTTTTGCGTGATTGTCGCGGACGACGACGGCAATAAGCTGCCTTTTGGGGCGTCCGGCGCAAGAATCACGCGCCAGCGGCCCGAACCGCATTGCTCCCTCAGGGCGCGCAATCGCAAAAGGTCATCGTCTTTAGGGGTTTAGCGAAATCCGTTTGGAGCCGTCAGGCCGCCATGCGGCGCGCGATGCTAAAGGCCAGATCGGCGCGGCTGAGACAATGATCGCCCAAGACGCGGATCACACGGCGCGCAGGGATCACCCCGTCTTGCAACAGCACCAGATCGGTATAATCGCCGCTTGGATGCTGGCGGAAGCTGATACGCGGCACGCTGCGCCCTTCGGTCAGTTCGATGAGCAGGATTTCATCCTCGGCGCTAAACCCTTCGATGATGTCATCGGGATCGCCGATGCCTGCGCCATGGTGCAAGCACAGGGCCGAAGGCGTGGGTGTTTCAGGCACGTCGTCAATCGCGGGCAGGGGCAGATCATGTGCCGTGTCAGGCGCAGATTGCTCTGCGGCGGTGTTCACTTGCGCGGCGCGCGCGGCCAGAGCGGCGCAGCGGCCCAAGAGCAAATCGTCCTCTTGGTCTTCGAGGCTGTCATCGTCGGTCGCGGTCTGCGGCGCGGCGGCGGTGGATGCGGGCGCAGCCTGCGCGCGAAGATCGGTTGCGCGAAGATCGGCGGGCACCTGTGCGTCATCGGCCTGCTCTTCGACGGTTTGGACCAGCGGCGCGGCGAAGCGTTCTTCGGAGGCGGTAAACACCATCGTGTCGGCATCCGAGGTCATCAGCGCGGATACGGCGCATTGTGCTGTGGCGGGGGCGGATTGGCCCGCAATGGCAAAACCGGACAGGTCGAGCGCGCCGGATGTCGGCGTCTGTGGGGCGGCGTCCTGTGCGGGCGCAGTGATCTGCGCAGGCTCGAGCGCGGTGTCTTGGCGCGCTTCGGCCTCGTTCTGCGGGGCATCGTGCTGTGCGGCGCGGCGCGCGCGGCGCGGGGTGATGCGGAGGCTGTTGTCATCGCGTTGTTCTGCGAGGGGGCGGCCTTCGTCGATTTTGGCGCGCAGCGCATCCAGAAGCGCGGCGTCGGATTCGATTGCGGGATCGCGTTGGGGCGCGGGTTGGGCAAAAGATTGGCTGCCATCCATGTTTTCGAGCACCAGATCAGCGCCGTCGAATTCGGCAGAGCCGGCCTCGAGGCTTGGCTCTTCGTCTTGCGCCTCACTGGCGCGGCGGCCAAGGCGGCCGGTCAGCGCGCCGGTCAGGGCACTCAGGGACGGGAAAGAGGACTGTCGCATCAGCATATTCTTGTCTCCACTGCCGCTTCTTTACAAAGCGTTAATAGTTTGTGATTCCCTTCTGGCTGCAAAGCGTGGCCACCTGAGGGCGCAAAAAGGGCGATATCTTGCCGAGGAGTTAACTTTTGCGCCTCTTTTGGCGGCAGTCGCGCAAAAAAGGGCCTTCTATAGTGTCACGCAAGCGATAGTGTAGAGGCGGGCAGGGGTGGTTTTGCGTGCCGCCGGACCGCGCCAGAGCGCGCCGCAAGCGCCATGGCGGCGGCGATAGCGGTAACGGCAGGCCGGTAAAACAGACCGGGTTGGTCATGAAAACGCGCGGGGGAATCGCAAAAAGACAGGTTTTTGAAACTTTTTATTGGCTTCTCTACCGGCGCAAAGCGTCGCACTTGGGTTAAGGGATTGAAAACATACGGTATTCATTTGCATACAATCAATTTCGCGCGGGTTGCTAGGAAGGAATTGCTCTGCTACACCCACGCCGATTTCTAAGCTTTGAAAACGATCAAGGCATCCAAACGCCCTCGGATGACCCCAGGCGGGGTCTGTCAAACCGAGGCCAGATATCGGAAGGGTGGACGTGTCCGAACCAGCAGCGATCTCATCCGGCATTGCCGCACGCTATGCCACGGCCGTTTTTGACCTGGCCAAAGAAACAAAGAAGGTGAAAGCCGTTGAGAGCGACGTGGGCGCTCTTGAGGAGGCTCTTGCCGCCAGCACCGATTTCGCAACCCTGATTTCGTCGCCGCTGTATTCGCGCGACGAACAGGAAGGCGCGATTGCTGCGATTGCCAAACAGATGAAGCTGTCGCCCATGATGGGCAATACGCTGCGCCTGATGGCGAGCAAACGCCGCCTTTTTGTTATGCCTGCTTTGCTGAACGCCCTGCGTGAAGCCATTGCAGCGGACAAGGGCGAAGTGACCGCCGAGGTCGTATCGGCCAAGGCATTGACCAAGACCCAGTCGGACAAATTGTCCAAAGTCTTGGCGGCCAATGTCGGCAAAGATGTTTCCATCAAAGCGACCGTGGATGAGAGCCTCATCGGCGGTCTTGTTGTTAAAGTGGGTTCGAAGATGATCGACACGTCGATCCGTTCGCGCCTCAACTCCCTCCAGAATGCAATGAAAGAGGTCGGATAAATGGGTATCCAAGCTGCAGAAATTTCTGCGATCCTGAAGGACCAGATCAAAAACTTTGGCAAAGACGCCGAAGTTGCCGAGGTTGGCCGCGTGCTGTCCGTTGGCGATGGTATCGCGCGTGTCTACGGACTCGACAATGTGCAGGCCGGTGAAATGGTCGAATTCCCCGGTGGTATCCGCGGGATGGCCCTCAACCTCGAATCTGACAACGTCGGTGTTGTTATCTTCGGTGCTGACCGCGACATCAAAGAAGGTGACGTTGTCAAACGCACCAACTCGATCGTGGACGTGCCCGCAGGCGACGCTCTTTTGGGCCGCGTTGTGGACGGTCTGGGCAACCCGCTGGACGGCAAAGGCCCGATCGCAGCCACCGAGCGCCGCGTTGCGGACAGCAAGGCCCCCGGCATTATCCCGCGTAAATCGGTGCACGAGCCGATGGCAACGGGTCTCAAATCCGTTGACGCGATGATCCCTGTTGGCCGTGGCCAGCGTGAATTGATCATTGGTGACCGTCAGACCGGCAAAACCGCCGTTGCTCTGGATGCGATCCTGAACCAGAAATCCTACAACGAAGCCGCAGGCGATGACGAGAGCAAGAAGCTCTACTGCATCTATGTTGCGATCGGTCAAAAGCGTTCGACCGTGGCCCAGTTGGTGAAAAAGCTCGAAGAGAGCGGCGCCATCGAATATTCGATCGTTGTGGCGGCTACGGCTTCCGATCCTGCACCGATGCAGTTCATGGCCCCCTATGCCGCGACCGCGATGGCGGAATATTTCCGCGATAACGGCCGCCACGCCCTGATCATCTATGATGACCTTTCCAAACAGGCCGTGTCCTACCGCCAGATGTCGCTCTTGCTGCGCCGTCCGCCCGGACGTGAAGCCTATCCTGGTGACGTTTTCTATCTTCACTCGCGCCTGCTCGAGCGTTCGGCCAAGCTGAACGAAGATTTCGGCTCCGGTTCCTTGACCGCTTTGCCGATCATCGAAACCCAAGGCGGCGACGTTTCGGCGTTTATCCCGACCAACGTGATTTCGATCACCGACGGCCAGATCTTCCTCGAAACCGAACTCTTCTACCAAGGTATCCGCCCTGCTGTGAACACCGGTCTGTCGGTTTCGCGCGTTGGCTCCTCGGCCCAGACCAAGGCGATGTCCTCGGTTGCCGGTCCGGTGAAACTGTCGCTCGCGCAATACCGCGAGATGGCAGCCTTTGCGCAGTTCGGCTCCGATCTGGACGCTTCGACCCAAGCCTTGCTCAACCGCGGTGCGCGTTTGACCGAGCTGATGAAGCAGCCGCAGTATTCGCCGCTGACCAACGCGGAAATCGTTTGCGTCATCTTCGCAGGCACCAACGGCTACCTCGACAAAGTCGCGGTATCGGATGTTGGCCGCTACGAGGCTGGCATGCTGGCGCACCTGCGCGGCAAGCACGCCGATTTGCTCAAGTGGATCACCGACGAAGATCCCAAGATCAAAGGTGAAGCCGCAGATAAAGTGAAAGCCGCGCTCGACGAATTCGCCGCTGACTTCGCTTAAGGGAGAGGTGAGGCAATGCCAAATCTCAAGGACCTGAAAAACCGGATCGCGAGTGTGAAAAACACCCGTAAGATCACCAAAGCCATGCAAATGGTTGCCGCGGCGAAGCTTCGCCGCGCGCAGGAGGCTGCTGAACAGTCCCGCCCCTATACCGCGCGTTTCAACGCGGTTCTGGGCGGTCTGGCTGCATCCGTTGGCGGGTCTGACAGCGCACCCAAGCTGCTGTCGGGCACCGGATCGGACCAAGTGCATCTGCTCGTCGTGATGACCGCTGAACGCGGTCTTTGCGGCGGCTTCAACAGCAACATCAGCAAGTTGGCGCGTGCCAAGGCAGAAGAGCTGATTGCCAAGGGCAAGACCGTCAAGATCCTGACCGTGGGCAAGAAAGGCCGCGACGCAATCCGCCGCGACCTTGGACAGCTCTTTGTCGGTCATGTCGATCTGTCGGAGGTGAAACGCCTTGGTTATGACAATGCCCAAGGCATCGCACAGGACATCCTGTCGCGCTTTGATGCGGGTGAGTTTGACGTCGCCACGATCTTCTATGCGAAGTTCGTGAACGTGGTCACACAGATCCCGACAGCGCAACAGATCATCCCCGCCGCTTATGAAGCGGATGAGGATGCCGGTGCGAGCACGCTTTATGACTACGAGCCCAGCGAAGAGGCCATTCTGGCCGATCTGCTGCCGCGCGGTGTCGCCACGCAAATTTTCAGCGCGCTGCTGGAAAACGCGGCGTCCGAGCAAGGGGCGCGTATGTCGGCAATGGACAACGCCACACGCAACGCGGGCGAGATGATCGATAAACTGACCATCGAGTTCAACCGTTCGCGTCAGGCGGTCATCACCAACGAGCTAATCGAAATTATCTCGGGCGCGGAAGCGCTCTAAGAGGACGGAGACTTAACAATGGCTAATATTGGCAAAATCACGCAGGTGATCGGCGCCGTGGTCGACGTGCAGTTCGGCGACACGCTGCCCGCGATTCTGAACGCGCTGACCACCGACAACAACGGCAAGACGCTGGTGCTCGAAGTGGCACAGCACCTTGGCGAAAACACGGTTCGTGCGATCGCTATGGACGCGACCGAAGGTCTGGTTCGCGGTCAAGAAGTGACCGACACCGAAGCGCAGATTTCTGTGCCCGTCGGCAAAGCGACCTTGGGCCGCATCATGAACGTGACCGGCGATCCGGTTGACGAAAAAGGCCCCGTGAATTCGGAATCGCGCCGCCCGATCCACGGCGATGCGCCTGCCTTCGACCAACAGTCGACCGCAACCGAAATCCTCGTGACAGGCATCAAGGTCATCGACCTTCTGGCGCCCTACACCAAGGGTGGTAAAATCGGTCTGTTCGGCGGTGCCGGCGTGGGCAAAACCGTTCTCATCATGGAACTGATCAACAACATCGCCAAAGTGCACTCGGGCGTGTCCGTGTTCGCCGGTGTTGGCGAGCGGACCCGTGAAGGCAACGACCTTTACCACGAGATGATCGAATCCGGCGTTATCGTTCCCGATAACCTCGAAGAATCGAAAATTGCTCTGGTCTACGGCCAGATGAACGAGCCTCCCGGAGCCCGCATGCGTATTGCTCTGACCGGCCTGTCGCTGGCGGAACAGTTCCGTGACGACACCGGTTCGGACGTTTTGTTCTTCGTCGACAACATCTTCCGCTTTACCCAAGCGGGTTCGGAAGTGTCGGCTCTGCTTGGCCGTATTCCTTCGGCTGTGGGCTACCAGCCGACGCTGGCGACCGACATGGGCGCGATGCAGGAACGTATTTCCTCGACCAAATCGGGTTCGATTACATCGGTTCAGGCCGTGTATGTTCCCGCGGATGACTTGACCGACCCTGCGCCGGCCACATCGTTTGCGCACCTTGATGCGACCACGGTTCTGGATCGTGCGATCTCGGAAAAAGGCATCTATCCCGCTGTGGATCCGCTGGGTTCGACCTCGCGTTTGCTTGACCCGCTGATCATCGGCGACGAGCACTACAAAGTCGCAACCGACGTTCAGCAGGTTCTTCAGCGCTACAAATCGCTGCAAGATATCATCGCCATTCTCGGCATGGACGAATTGTCGGAAGACGACAAACTGGCCGTGGCGCGTGCGCGTAAAATCGAACGCTTCTTGTCGCAACCATTCGACGTTGCGAAGGTCTTCACCGGTTCGGACGGTGTGCAGGTTCCTCTTGAGGATACCATTGCATCGTTCAAAGCCGTTGTGGCAGGCGAATACGATCACCTGCCCGAAGGCGCCTTCTACATGGTTGGCGGCATCAACGAAGTGATCGCCAAAGCCGAGAAAATGGCGGCTGACGCCGCTTAAAGGGGGGCCTTATGGCTGATACCGTGCAATTCGATCTGGTGAGCCCCGAGCGCAGCGTTGCTTCGCTTGAGGTCACACAGGTTCAAATTCCCGGCGCTGACGGGGACATGACGGCCATGGCCAATCATGCCCCGACCATCACCACCCTGCGTCCCGGCCTTTTGTCGGTGGACGGGCCTTCGGGCGCGGCATCCTTTGTCGTCACCGGCGGCTTTGCCGAGATCGGCGCGGACGGGATCACCGTTCTGGCCGAACGTGCCATCCCCCGCGAGGAGATGACACAGGCGCATATGGACGAGATGGTCACCGCAGCACGCGAGGCCCATGCGCAGGCGAAGGAAGTCTTCGTCAACGAGCCTGGTCCTGTGGATGATGCGGCCAAGCTTTTGGCTGATATGGTGGCCATCGGCGACCACATCGGCCTGTCGGCGAATTGAGCTTTTCCGCTTTGCGGAAGTGAATATGAAAGAGGGCTCCGCGATTGCGGGGCCCTTTTTTTGCGAAATGGACGCGTCAAACTCTCGCCCGAATTGCATTTTATGAAAACGTTAAACACCTAAGAGTTACACCTGCCTTGACAGACAGGCATGCAATAGATTTGGAAGCGCGGCAGAATGAAGCGTCTCGATAGCCACCTGATCGGAATGGATCAGGGCGACAATATTTTGTTCTCGGATTTCGAGGACGGCGGCGATATGTGGACCGGCACGGGGCCGCGTGTGCGGCGCAAGCGCGTGGAGTTTTCCCAAAGCTTTGCGCAGGCGCCGATGGTGCATTGCGCGCTGTCGATGTGGGATATGGACAGCGAGACCAATGCGCGCGCCGATACGGGCGCGGAGAACATCACCGAGACCGGATTCGAGATCGTGTTCCGCACTTGGGGCGATACGCGCGTGGCGCGCGCCCGCGTGCGCTGGATGGCGATCGGTCCTCTGCCCCATGAGGACGATTGGCAGCTTTACTGAGCGCCCCCTGCGTCGCTGCGGGCAGGTCATGGGCCTTGGCGGTGCGAGGATGCCTCCGGCGGGGATATTTGCGGAACCTGCAAGACAGGCGCGCGGCGGCAAAGCCTCGCGCCGCACGCGGACCCAGCGCTTTGGCGCAGGATATGTCAGGCAACGGGGCGGTGCGCCCTAGCGTGTGGGAACGGGTGTCTCACCGCGGTAGTCATAGAAGCCGCGGCCTGATTTGCGGCCAAGCCATCCCGCCTCGACATATTTGGTCAGCAGCGGGCAGGGGCGGTATTTGGTATCGGCCAACCCGTCGTGCAGCACATTCATAATCGCAAGACAGGTGTCGAGACCGATAAAATCGGCCAGCTCCAGCGGCCCCATCGGGTGGTTGGCGCCAAGCTTCATCGAACTGTCGATGGATTTCACCGAACCGACCCCCTCATAGAGCGTATAGACGGCCTCGTTGATCATCGGCATCAAGATGCGGTTGACGATGAAGGCGGGGAAGTCTTCGGCGGCGGCAGAGGTTTTGCCCAGACGCTCGACCACGGCGCGGCAGGCCTCGTAGGTTTCCTCGTCCGTGGCGATGCCGCGAATGAGTTCGACCAATTGCATCACCGGCACAGGGTTCATGAAATGGAAGCCCATGAATTTTTCGGGGCGGTCGGTGCGGCTGGCGAGGCGGGTGATCGAGATCGACGAGGTGTTCGAGGTCAGGATCGTCGTCGGTTTCAGATGCGGCAAAAGCTCGTCAAAGATCGCCTGTTTGACGGTTTCGCGCTCGGTCGCGGCTTCGATCACCAGATCACATAGGCCCAGATCGGTCAGCTTTTGGGTGCATTTGATCCGCGCCATGGCGGCGTCTTTATCGGTCTGCGAGACTTTGCCGCGCCCGACCTGCCGGTCAAGATTGTCCGAAATGGTTTCAATTGCAGCTTTTAGCGCGTCTTCGGAGATGTCGGTCATCATCACATCATAGCCCGCAAGCGCCATGACATGGGCGATTCCGTTGCCCATTTGCCCCGCGCCGATCACGCCAACTGATTGAATTTCCATGAAAACGCCGCCTCTTTTGTCGATGCTGTTTTGAGGATAGGCGGCGGCGCGCGGGGGCGCAAGGCCGCTGCGGCGCAGGTGCGGCAGTGTTTTAGTCAAAGTCGCCGATTAGGCCTTTGGTAACAGAGCTTGCAGCAAAGTCATCTTGGGTGAGAAAAATTTAGGTGGGTGAAATGACCTATGAAACGATGGGCGATGGCGCCCTTGATTACTTTCCGTGTCGCTACGGAAAGTCCAAGCTGCTTTTCCGCGGTCCCAAGCGCAAGCTGGAGGGCGACTATGTCGCCTTCATTGGCGGCTCCGAGACCTACGGGAAGTTTATTGAAAGACCCTTTGCGGATCTGGTCGAGGGTCAGATCGGAATGCCTTGTGTCAACTTCGGTTGGCTCAACGCGGGGGTGGATGTCTTTGCCGGTGATGCCACGGTGCTCGAAGCGGCCGGTGCGGCGCGCGCCACGGTGGTGCAAGTCATGGGCGCGCAAAATATGTCCAACCGCTTTTACGCCGTGCATCCGCGTCGCAACGACCGGTTCTTGCAAGCCAGCGCCTTGATGCGCACGGTGTTCCGCGAGGTGGACTTTACCGAATTCCACTTCACGCGGCATATGCTGCGCTCGCTGCGCACGCTGTCGCCGGAGCGCTATGATATGGTGCGCGAGGAATTGCAAAACGCTTGGATTGCACGGATGAAAATCCTGCTCGGCAAGATCGGCGGCAAGACGGTTTTGCTTTGGTTTGCCGATCATGCGCCGGAGATGTCGCTTGAGGATGATCTGGCCCATGATCCGCTCTATGTGACGCGCGAGATGGTCGAGCAATTGCGCCCCTTGGTGACCGAAGTGGTGGAAGTCACGGTCAGCGAGGCGGCTTTGGCGCAGGGCACGGATGGCATGAAGTTCAGCCAGATGGAAGCGCCCGCCGCCGCGCAGATGATGGGCCCCGCCGCCCATGCCGAGGCGGCGCAGGCGCTGTCTGCCAGCATTAAGGGGTTGGTCGGGCTTTAGGCCCAGAGCAGGCTCCGCGCGCCGCAAAGGTGCGGGGGGCGGCAACGAAAAAGGCCCGCCTCTCGCATGAGGCGGGCCTTTCGTGTTCTATCCGTAAAGACCGGCGCTTAGAGCTTCGAGGTCAGTTCGGGGATCGCGTCGAAGAGGTCCGCCACGAGGCCGTAATCGGCCACTTGGAAGATCGGCGCTTCTTCGTCTTTGTTGATCGCCACGATGATCTTGGAGTCTTTCATACCGGCCAAGTGCTGGATCGCGCCGGAAATACCGATGGCGATATAGAGCTCGGGCGCGACGACCTTGCCGGTCTGGCCGACCTGCAGATCGTTCGGGGCATAACCCGAATCCACAGCCGCGCGCGAGGCGCCGACCGCTGCGTTCAGCTTGTCCGCGAGACCTTCGATCAGGGCGAAGTTCTCTTCGGAGCCGACACCGCGGCCACCCGAGACAACGATGCCAGCGGAGGTCAGCTCGGGACGGTCCGAGGCGGCAACCTTGTCTTCGACATGGCTCGACAGGGCGGGATCGCCTGCGGCTGCGATGCTTTCGACGGCGGCAGAGCCACCTTGACCTGCGGCATCGAAGGTCGATGTGCGCACGGTGAGGACTTTTTTCGCATCCGAGGATTTCACCGTCTGGATCGCGTTACCGGCATAGATCGGGCGCTCGAAGGTGGCGCCGTCCACGATGGCGGTCACGTCCGACAGAACCATGACATCCAGCAAGGCCGCAACGCGCGGCAGGATGTTTTTGGCCGAGGCGGTCGAGGGGCCGATGATATGCTCAAAATCGCCCGCGAGCGAGACAACCAGATCGGCAACCGGCTCGGCCAGACCATTGGCATAAAGCGCATCGTCGGCGACCAGAACCTTAGACACACCGTCGATTTTCGCGGCCTCGTCGCCGGCAGCTGCGGGGCCCGCGACCAATACGGTCACATCGCCAAGCGCCTTGCCTGCGGTCACGGCCTTGGCCGTTGCGTCCAGCGCCAATGCGCCGCCGGAGATTTCTGCGAGAAGAAGAACAGCCATTAGATTGCTCCTTTTTCTTTGAGTTTCGCGACCAATTCGTCGACCGAACCGACCATTTCGCCAGCAGAGCGCGAGGCGGGCTCGGCGGTTTTCACCACTTCGAGGCGCGGCGCGGTGTCGACGCCGAAATCGGCAGCGGTTTTCTCGTCCAGCGGCTTTTTCTTTGCTTTCATGATGTTGGGCAAAGAGGCGTAGCGCGGCTCGTTGAGGCGCAAATCGGCGGTGACGATGGCAGGCAGTTTGACCGAAATGGTTTGAAGGCCGCCGTCAACTTCGCGGGTGACTTTGACAGCATCGCCGTCAATCTCGACTTCGGAGGCATAGGTCGCCTGACCCCAACCGGTGAGCGCGGCGAGCATCTGGCCCGTGGCGTTCATGTCGTTGTCGATTGCTTGTTTGCCCGCGATGACAAGGCCGGGGGCCTCTGCGTCGATCACGCCTTTGAGGATTTTGGCAACGGCCAGAGGCTCGATGTCTTGGTGCACGTCATCGGCGGCCACCACGAGGATCGCGCGGTCCGCGCCCATGGCCAAAGCTGTGCGCAGGGTTTCTTGCGCTTGCTTGACACCGATGGACACCACGACGATTTCGTCGGCTTTTCCGGCCTCTTTGAGGCGGATGGCTTCTTCGACGGCAATCTCGTCGAAGGGGTTCATCGACATTTTGACGTTGGCGAGATCGACACCGCTTCCGTCCGCTTTGACGCGCACTTTCACGTTATAGTCGATCACACGTTTGACAGGCACTAGCACCTTCATGAGCGTGGTCTCCCTTTAGAATTACATAAACGCACCTAAGATTCGGGCGCGCAGGTCTGGTGGCTTTGATATATTCTTGCGCGCGGGGAAAACAGGGAAAAATACGGGTTTTGGGTATTGAGGACGCGGCGTTTTATCTTCCTTTGGGCGGAATTGCCTTCCGACATGCGGAATTCATCGAATCACCCTGATCATATGGCTCATGCGCGGCGGCGGCCGCGCCGCCAAGCGCAAGTTACCGGTTGGCGCCAGGGACCCATAGCACATCATTGACGCCGCCGTTATTGGCCACGCGCCCTGCGGCAAAGAACCAATCGGACAGGCGGTTGAGGTATTTGACGGCGGCCGGATTGACCGGCTCGAGCGTGGCCAGTTCGGTTGTCAGGCGTTCGGCGCGGCGGCTCACGGTGCGGCACAGATGCAGATGCGCGGCCAGAGGGGTGCCCCCCGGCAAGATGAAGCTGCGCAGCGGTTCGAGCGTGGCGCTCATCGCGTCGATTTCCTGCTCCAGACGGTCCACCTGTGCCTGCGTGACGCGCAGGGGCGGGTATTCAGCCTCGGCATCCTTGTCCATTTCGGGGCGGCAAAGATCGGCGCCAAGGTCGAAAAGATCGTTTTGAATCAAGGCCAAAGCGGCGTCCATTTCGTCCGCCGCGTGGAGGCGGGCGAGGCCTAGGGTGGCGTTGGTTTCGTCGACGGTGCCGTAGGCGGTGACGCGGGCGGAATGTTTGTCAACGCGGGTGCCATTGCCAAGCGCGGTGGTGCCGGCGTCGCCGCTGCGTGTGTAGATTTTGTTGATCACGACCATGGATCAGCCTCCCGAGCGGCGAAAATAGACAAAAGCGAGGATCAAGACGATGGCGACGAATTGCACCACGATGCGCAAGCGCATGACTTTATTGGCATTTTTGCGATTGAAATCGCCGCCCTTGGCAAAGCCGCCGACACCGACCATCAAAATGCCGACCACCGCGAGGCAGGCCAGCGCCACCAGAATAAAGAGGGGATCGTCTTTCATTGGCTGTCTCCGTCCTATGCGTTGCCCGCCAGATGTAGCGCGCATTTTGGGAAAAGCGAATTGGTTATTTGGACGCGGCTGGGGGCGCATTTTGGCCTGTCTGTATCGCGTCGGTATTTTGTCGGTATTGCGTCGGTGCGGTAATCGCCCTTTGGGGCGGCGGTCCGCAGCTTGCCGCGCGTGGCCAGTCGCCCGCCGTTTTAGCGGCGCAAAGGATCAGCCTTTGGCCAGCAGCCAGTCGAGGGCGCGGGTCGGGGCGAGGCGTTTGAGCGCGGCCATCGCATAGGTCGGCGTGGTGACATAGTAGCGCGCGCGCGGGCGTTTGGCCTCCAGCGCGCGGGCGAGTTTGTCGGCCACGGCGCGGGCGGGCAATTCGAAGGCGTCGGGGCCGCTGTCGCGGTAAAGGCGTTTGAGCAGGCTGGCCTCGTATTGCGCGGCGCGCGCAGAGGCTTTCCAATCGACCCAGCGTTCGAATTCCTTGGCGGCGTTCTTGCGAAACTGCGAGGTGATCGGTCCGGGTTCGATGAGGATGATGTCGATGGCGGTGTCGCGCATCTCCAGCCGCAACGTATCGGTCAACCCTTCGAGGGCGAATTTCGTCGCATTATAAGCACCGCGCCACGGGGCGGCGACAAGGCCGAGGACCGAGGAGCATTGCACCACGCGCCCGTGGCCTTGGGAGCGCATCACGGGCAGCACCGCACAGGTCAATTCATGCCAGCCGAACAGATTGGCCTCGAAAATATGGCGCAGGGCATCGCGGCTGAGGTCTTCGCTCGCGCCGGGGATTGCGAAGGCGCCGTTGTTAAACAGCGCATCGAGCGTGCCGCCGGTGGCCTCGGTCACGGTGCGGATTGCGGCGGTGATGCTGTCGCTGTCGGCGTAGTCGAGTTGCACCGCGTCAAAGCCTTCGGCGGCGAGGCGGGCTACGTCTTCGGCGCGGCGGGCGGCGGCAAATACGCGCCAACCGCGCGCGCGCATCCCGTGAGCGGCGTCATAGCCGATGCCCGACGAGCATCCGGTGATCAGGATCGAGCGGGGGGCGGGCGCATGGGGCATATCGGTCATTTTCGTCTGTGTCGTCATTTTCGTCATGGCGCGAGATATGGCGAGGATGGCGCGGCGGCGCAAGCGCGATGAAAAACGCCCGCCGCTGCGTGGGGGGGCAGGGCGGGCGCGGCTATGCGGCGGCAGTGCGGATCAGTTGGAGGCGGTGACCAGATAATCCGCCATCCAGCCGATGCGCTTGGTCTCCAGCACCCGCAGCTTGACCCAGCCGTTACCGGGGTCTTGCAGGATTTCGACATCCGTGCCGCGCAACAATTGCCCGATCTTGTTGAACTCGGTGCCAGGGCCAAGGCGCAGGTTCACGCGGTTGCCGCTGATCTGGCGCAGGTCCAAGGCGGGTTCGGCGGCGCTTGGGGCGGTAAAGCTGACCGGCGTGGCTTTGGTGGTTTGGATTTGGACGGTTTGGGTTTTGGCGGTTTGCGGCGCGGCTTTGACCGTCGGCACGCCAAGCGCGGCAACCCCGACCTGATCGGCGGCGCGCACGGCTTTGGCGGTGGCGGCGGCGAGGGTGACCTTGGCGTCGGGCAATGTGCCTAGATCGCTTTGGCCGCGGGTGATGGCGGAATTGTCGTCGCTGCGCGCGGCTTCGGCGCGCTGGTCGGGCATGGGCGCGCGGCTGCGCGGTTCATAGTCGCTGCCGCCGCTGAGTTCGAAAAAGGCCCAGCCCAGAAAAGCAAAAGTCGTCAAAATAAAGCGCCACATCTCGGCGTATCCCCCGTCTACTTGTTAACCGGCGCCCGATGATGCGTTCGGCGCCCAGTTTTCGCCGCTGGCAGGCGGCACTCAAAACTTAATATTTCCCTAACAGATTCGATCTCTTCGGGTCACCCCTAAATTGCCCTTTGGGGATAAGTTTTCCCGTCCTACGGGATCGGTTTTGCGCGTTCACGGGGAATAATCTTTTGGTTTTTCCCGCAGTTGCAGGGCGGCAACGGCCAATTGGCGGGCGGCGCGGCGCGGACGGGGCAAAAACCCCTCTGGACCCGCATGGGCGGCGCGATTACACAACATACATGAGTGACATGATTGACGACCCCAAGATGAACCCTTCGACAGGCTCGGAAAGCTTGCGCCGCGCCATCGGCGAGCGTTACCTGACCTATGCGCTGAGCACGATTATGCACCGCGCGCTGCCCGATGCGCGCGACGGGCTCAAACCCGTGCACCGGCGGATTTTGTTTGCCATGCGCGAATTGCGTCTGGCCTCGAACGGGGGGTTTCGTAAATCGGCGAAAATCTCCGGCGATGTGATGGGCAATTACCACCCGCATGGCGATATGGCGATTTACGATGCGATGGCGCGTCTGGCCCAGGATTTCAACGTGCGCTATCCGCTTGTGGACGGGCAGGGGAACTTCGGCAATATCGACGGCGATAACCCTGCGGCGAGCCGCTATACCGAAGCGCGGATGACGGCGGTGGCCGAGGCGCTGCTCGAAGGGCTCAACGAGAATGCGGTCGATTTTCGCGACAATTACGACGGCACGCTGCGCGAGCCTGTGGTTTTGCCCGCAACGTTTCCGAACCTTCTGGCCAATGGCTCGTCGGGGATCGCGGTGGGCATGGCGACGAATATCCCGCCCCATAATATTGCCGAGCTTTGCGATGCCTGTTTGCATCTGATCAAAGTGCCCGAGGCGCGCGACGATACGCTTTTGAACTTCGTGCCCGGCCCTGATTTTCCCACGGGCGGCGTGATCGTCGAGCCGCGCGAGAATATCGCCAACGCCTATGCCACGGGGCGCGGCAGCTTCCGGTTGCGGTGCAAATGGC
This sequence comes from Paracoccaceae bacterium, assembly GCA_050633545.1. Lineage (GTDB taxonomy): Bacteria > Pseudomonadota > Alphaproteobacteria > Rhodobacterales > Rhodobacteraceae > Litorivita. The sequence continues at coordinate 4,572 of JBOEGS010000002.1, read as the reverse complement.
AGGTCGAGGACCTTGGCCGTGGTCAATGGCAGATCGTCATCACCGAGATCCCCTATCAGGTGCAGAAATCCAAGCTGATCGAGAAGATCGCCGAGGTGATCCAGACCAAGAAAGTGCCGATCCTCGCCGATGTGCGCGACGAGAGCGCCGATGACATCCGGCTGGTTCTGGAGCCGAAAAGCAAGAATGTCGAGCCAGAGGTCTTGATGAACATGATGTATCGCAACTCCGATCTGGAGGTGCGGTTCTCGATGAATATGAACGTGCTGATCGACGGGCTGACGCCCAAGGTCTGTTCGATGAAAGAGGTGCTGCGCGCCTTTCTGGACCACCGCCGCGAGGTGCTGCAGCGCCGCTCCGAGCACCGTCTTGAAAAGATCGACCACCGGCTCGAAGTGCTCGAAGGCTTTATCATCGCCTTCCTCAACCTCGACCGCGTGATCGACATTATCCGCTATGACGACGACCCCAAATCCGCCCTGATGGCCGAGGAATGGGGCAAGGAACATCTGCGCGCGATTGACGAGAAATCCTATGTCTCGCCCTTGCCCGCCAGCGGCGAAGGCGAATTGACCGAGGTGCAGGTCGAGGCGATCCTCAACATGCGCCTGCGCAGCTTGCGCCGTCTCGAAGAGATGGAATTGGTCAATGAACGCAATGCCTTGATGGAAGAGCGCGCGGGGCTTGAGGATCTGCTCGAGCGGCCCGAACTGCAATGGGACGCGATCGCGGCGCAGCTCAAGGAGACCAAAAAGAAATTCGGCAAGGATTACGCGGGCGGCGCGCGGCGCACCCAGTTTGCCGAAGCGGGCGAGGTCGAAGAGGTGCCGCTAGAGGCGATGATCGACCGCGAGCCTGTGACGGTTGTGTGCTCGAAAATGGGTTGGATCCGCGCCATGTCCGGCCATATCGACCTGACGCGCGAATTGAAATTCAAGGATGGCGACGAGGGCCGGTTTATCTTCCACGCCGAGACCACCGACCGGATTTTGATCTTTGCCAGCAACGGGCGCTTCTACACCATCGGGGCCTCGCTTTTGCCTGGCGGGCGCGGGATGGGCGAGCCGGTGCGGCTGATCGTCGATCTGCCCAACGAGGCGGAAATCGTCGATCTGTTCATCTACCGCGAGGGGGTCAAAATGCTGCTCGCCTCTTCGGCGGGCGACGGGTTTGTGGTGCCTTCGTCGGAGCTTTTGGCGCAAACGCGGACCGGCAAACAGGTGCTCAACGTGCGCGGCGATGTGCGCGCGCAGGTCTGCCGCGAGGCCAAGGGCGATCATGTTGCCGTGGTCGGCGAGAACCGCAAGGTTTTGGTCTTCGCGATTACCGAATTGCCCGAAATGGCGCGCGGCAAGGGCGTGCGGCTGCAAAAATACAAGGACGGCGGATTGTCCGATGCGACCACCTTCGAGATGGAGGCGGGGCTGAGCTGGCTCGATCCGGCGGGGCGCACGCGCACCGAAACCGCGCTTGACGAATGGACCGGAAAACGCGCCACGGCGGGCCGCATGGCCCCGCGCGGTTTCCCGAGGGACAATAAATTCACCTCGTAAGCGCCGCGTTTCGGGCGCCGCTTTGGACCAAAAAAGAACGGGCGGCCTTCGCGGGCCGCCTTTTTTCCTTGCGCCGCATGGTGCGCGCCGCGCGCGCGGCGGGGCTTACGCTATTGCGGTGCTGCGGGCGCGGGTTCCGGGGCGGGCGCGGGGGCCGGATCGGCGTCGGGCAGCGGCGTCGCGGTGAGCCATACGCCGCCCTCGGGCCGCAGGGTCAAAATCATCACCGGATCGGGGGTTTTGCCCGCCACGGCGGCAAAGTCGAACCGCGCCAGTTGCGTGGCCAGAATGATCACCGCTTCTTGCAAGGCGAAAGAAGCGCCGATGCAGATGCGCGGCCCGTCGCCAAAGGGCAGATAGGCAAAGCGCGGCGCAGGGCTGCCGCCTTCGAACCGCTCGGGGATAAAGGCGTCGGGCGCCTCCCACAAAAGGCGGTTGCGGTGCAGCGCATAGACCGGAATGGTGATCGTATCGCCCGCATGGATCGCCCGCTCGCATAGGGTGTCGCGCTTTTGCGCGGTGCGCGCCAGCAGCGCCGCAGGCGGGTAAAGGCGCAAGGTCTCGTCGATGATCTGGCGGATATAAGGCAGGCGGGCAAGGTCATCCGCGCAGGCGGCGCGGGCGCGGCTGCCCGATCCCAAAACCGCTGCCGCCTCGGTGCGCGCCTTGGCTTGGCGCGCCGGATCAAAGGCCATGAGGTAGAGCGCCCACGCAAGGGTCAGCGCCGTGGTCTCGTGCCCCGCGACGATAAAGGTCAGCAGGTTATCGCGCAATTCGGCGTCATTCATGGCGCGGCCGGTGTCGGGATCGCTGCCCGCCAGCAGCAGGTCGAGCAGGTCGGGAATGGCGCTGGCCCCGCGCGCGCGCCGCTCGCGGATCGCCGCATCGGCCATGCTTTGGGTCTTGCGCAGGATCTTGCGGCTCATCAGGCGGGCAGGGCGCGGCACCCATGTCGGCACGCCGATCACGTCGAGAAGCGAGACCCGCGCGGCCTCGTCGATGTAATTGTTGATGGCGCGGTTGATCTCGTCGCGCGAAAACCCCTCGCCGCCCGAAAAGGTCACATCCGAGATCACGTCGAATGTGGCGCGGGCCATCTCCTGCGCCATGTCTACGGCGCGTTTGCCCAGATTGGATTGCTGGCGGATACGGGCCGAGGTGGCATCGGCGACGGCGCTCATCACGGGGGCGAGGGCGTGGATATTGCGATGCGAAAAGGCGGGAGCGGCGGCGCGTCTTTGCCATCGCCAATGGGCGCCCTCGGCGACGAAAAGGCTCTCGCCTATGGCGGGGCGCAGCAGGTTTTTGGTCACATCCGATTTGGGATAGGCGGCGGTCTGAGCCACAAGCACATGGCGCAGCGCGGCAGGGTCCATGACCATATGCCAGCGGCGCCCCATTTTGCCGCTGACCATCGGTTGGGTGGTGGCGATTTCGGGGATGATCAAAAGGATGTTCTTGCGCGCCGCATTGACGGTTTGCAAAATGCCCATGGGCTGGGTGACCAGCGGCACTTTGACCGGCAGGCGCGCCGCCGCCGGATCGGGCGCAGCGGATAGGGCGGGCGCATCGGCCCGCGATTTGTCAGGGTCGGCAGCAAGATCGGCGTCGGACATCATCATGGCCTCCTTGGCACGGATGGTAGACCTCGCGCGCACCAATGCAAGCTTTGCCTGCGCGCGCGCCGCCCGATCACGGCGCATCACAGCGCCGCGCGCGGCCATCTGCTCCATTGCGCGCGCGGGCGCGCTGCGCTAGCTATGGTCTGCCCAAACAAGAGAAGCCCATGACCCGACTGATTTATGCCGCCTGCGCCATTGCCTTGTTCGCTCTGGGGGCCTGCACGGACGCCAGCGACCTGCACTCCAGCCGCGAGGATTTGGGCAATTTCGCCTTGGGCCATAACGTCGTGGTCGCGCCGCATCTGGTCAAAGGGCCGCTGTCGCGCGACATGGATGACGCCACATGGATCAAGTCGGTCGAGAAGGATATCGAGGCGCGTCTGGGCCGCTATTCGGGTTCCAAACTCTATCACATCGGGGTCAGCCTCGACGGCTATGTTCTCGCCGCGCCGGGCGTGCCTTTGGTGTTCTCGCCCAAATCGGTTCTGATCATCAATGTCACCGCATGGGACGATGCGGCGGGCAAGAAGCTCAATGAAGAGCCCAAGCAATTGACCGTTTTTGAGGGCGGCGGCGGGGCGACGATCCTTGGCTCGGGCCTGACGCAATCCAAGGAGCAGCAGCTTGCCAATCTGAGCCGCAATGCCGCGAAGATGATCGAGATCTGGCTCGAGCGCCAGCACCGCGAGCAAGGCTGGTTCAAGGAGACGCCCGCGCAAAAGGCCGAGCGTCTGGCCGCCGAGGCGGCCGATCCGGTGGTGAAAGCCAAACCGGTCAAAGCCGAGGCAAAAGAGGTGGTGCCAGCGGATGAGAGCGAGGCGCCCGCGCCGTCCAAACCCGCCAGCGCCGCCGCCCCGAGCGCCGCGCCCGCGCCCGCCGCCGCCGAGCAACAGAGCGCCGCACAAACAGCCGCTGCCGCGCCTGCGGTCGGTTCTGCGCCCATGGCGCCAGTGATCGAAGGCGAGCCTGCCGCGCCGATGACATGGGCCGAGCGGCGCGCCGCGCGCAAAGCCGCACGCGAGGCCGAAGCCGCCACTGCGGCTGCGGCAGAGTAAAAAAGCGGCGCGGCTTTACCTTAACACATTGAAATTATTTGCGCCTCGGGGCGACTGCGCAGGGGCGCATTTGCCCGCCGCGCGGCGCGCGCCCCCGCATGCCCGTAAGCCCGCCATCGCGGCGCATCGCTTTGCCGCGCCCGAATTGATCCGCAATCGATCTGCAATCGGGCGGATCGACAACTGTGGCTTGATTTTCCTGCCCAAAGCCAATAAATGGCCCGCGGAGTAACCCGATGGGCAATTGCCCGAAATATGACTTATGGGCCTTTGCCCCCCAACTTACGAGGCGCCTCGATATGGCTAAGGAAAAGTTTGAGCGTAATAAACCGCACGTTAACA
>JBOEGS010000001.1:624377-637908 GCA_050633545.1 Paracoccaceae bacterium | reverse complement strand
CAGGATCAGCGAACAGCAGTGCAACACGCACCGCAAAACGTCGCGGGACGGAGCAGCCCGGTAGCTCGTCAGGCTCATAACCTGAAGGTCGAAGGTACAAATCCTACTCCCGCAACCAAAAAAACAAAACAAATACAACATGTTACGCGCCGCCATCAGGCGGCTTCCCGCGTTCCGAATCCAGCCGGTGCTACAATGGTGCTACGCTGGAAGCAGAAACAAAGCATGCAGAGTGGAAGTGCGAAAGCGGCAAGAACGGCGGGAAGCGGACCTTCGCTGCAACGCAGCACTATCTGTAAGAAGCCACTAAAGCGGACCTTCGTCGGTTCGATCTGTGGCCGGTCCTTTCCAAAACTGGCTTTTTGCTTCGGAAAAGAGAATGCGTTGCCGAGTGTTTAGGAGCGCGCATATATGCCTACCCCCTATGCCAACTTGCAAGCCTCAACCTGACAATCAAGCGACTGTTCAGTTGAAACACGATCCATTAAGGTGCGGACCATCAAGTTTGGCTATTTTCAAAGCCATCGAATACTGGACTTTGAGGAATCGCGCGATGGCAGCTACGACATTTAATACATCTAACGAAACCTACAGGCAGCTTCTCGCAGGCGGTAGCGTGTACAAAGTTCCACGTTTTCAACGAGACTACAGCTGGAAAGAGGAACATTGGGAAGATCTCTGGGCTGATATTCTTGAGCTCATGGCAGAAGATGAGAATTCGCACTACATGGGTTACTTGGTGCTTCAGCCCAAGGCTGATCGTTCACTAGATATCATTGATGGCCAACAGAGACTTACAACCCTTTCTCTTTTGATATTGGCCGCTATGCGAAAGATGCGAGAACTTATCCAAGCAGGAATTGATAACGCGAATAACGACACAAGGTTAGATGAAATTCGCCGAACCTATATTGGGCAAATCGATCCAGTCTCGTTGACCGTTAGCTCAAAACTGACACTCAATAGGAACAACGATCACTACTATCAGACATTCTTAGCCACCCTGCGCGAGATGCCATCTCGCGGTTTCAAGGCATCTGAGCATGCCATGCGTAAGGCTACCGAGTGGTTCACGAAGAAACTGGGGGAATCGCTTAGGGATAGCGGTCAGCCCGAAGATCAATACGGAGTTGTATTAGCTCGACTGGTTGAAAAATTGAGTGGCGGTCTCTTTTTCACGGTTATTACAGTGGATGATGAATTGAATGCGTACAAAGTTTTCGAAACACTGAATGCGCGGGGGGTGAAGCTCTCGGCACCTGATTTATTGAAGAATTACCTCTTCTCAGTAATTAGCAGAGATACCGGTGCCGCGGTACATGACGCGGAACTTGATGCACTCGAAGTGAGATGGTCGAATATTCTCGAGCGACTTCAAAGCGAGAATATCACGTCATTTTTGAGGTCGTATTGGGGAGCTAACAACGCATTTGTCAGGCAATCAGAACTATTCAAAGTAATCAAACGTGCTGTTACAAATCGAGAGCAAGCATATGCGCTCATTACCGGCCTCGAAGATGGTTTGGAAACGTACCTCTCTCTGACACAACCCGATCAATCCGATTGGACGGGGGACGACAAAGATAATGCTAAGTTGCTAAAGATGTTTAGTGTCAGACAACCTTTTGCCCTTCTGATGGCTGCTCGCGAGAACATACCGGACGGCTTTTCCCAAGTTCTCAAAGGTATTGTGAACATCACTTTTCGGTACAACGTAACAAGTAATTTGCAAGCAGCAGAACAGGAACGGACATATTCGAGGGTTGCCATCGGCATCTCTAACGGCGCGTACACAAACGCCAACGAAGTCTTGAGCCAACTGAGATCTGTCTATCCATCTGATAGCGTCTTCAGAGCGAATTTTTCTACCAAAACGTTTGATACCACTAACAGTCGTAACAAGCAGATCGTCCGATATATACTCGCAAAACTTGACGCTCAGATCTCAGAGCAAGCGTTTTCGATGCCGGGGCCGGAAATCACCATTGAACACATTTTACCAGAAAACCCGCACGACAACTGGGGCCAATTCAATGACGTCGAAGCTGCTGCCGAGGTCTATCGGATCGGAAATATGGCTCTTTTGGAGGCAGACTTAAATCGAGAGGTCGGCAATGGAAATTACGACGCAAAAAAAGCAGTCTTTCCCCGATCCGGCATCCCTTTGACCGCCAGCATTCCTGAAAGCGCAGAGGATTGGACAGTGCAATCTATCAACGTAAGGCAAAATCTACTTGCCCGAGCCGCCACAAGTATCTGGAGGGTTCCTCAACTGCACTAGTTTGATATGGAGAGACCCTAATTTCTCAATAGTTGACATAAAGTTAGACTAGTTGAGTTCCTCAGCCACAGTGTTCGTGAGCACGGAGAATGTCGGCAATGCGGGCTGCGACCGCAGCATCGCGATTAGTTTTTGGATGTCGGCTGTGGGCCGTGTGCGGCCTGATAAGTCATTTCACTTGTCGCGTGCCTCGGCATTTGGGGTATCCAGAACAGCCATAGAAAGTTTGTCCCGTTTTTCGATTGGTTCTCTCGATCATCTTCGCCCCACATCGAGGGCATTTTGTGAGATCAGTTTTCTTTTGAATGGTTTTTTCTCGGACGTGCTGGACATGCGCACGCCGTGTTTCCTTGTTTGCATCCAAGGCGCTGCTGCGCAGTTTGCGGGTAAAATCGCGCACCTCACTTTCAGTGAACCGAACAGTTTTCTGCGAGGCAATGTGGTTGAGTAGGTCTCGTCTGTTCCAAAACACGTTAGCTGGCATTTCAGTTTTTGGCTGCGCTGAACCTACGAATACGACCAGATTTTCTAATTGCTCTAGCCTGATGCCAAGCAAGTCTTGGACAACCTTAACGTGATGGTAGTTCTGGCGAAGAGGGTTCTGAAACTGAGATTTGTGGCGACGCATAACTTGCGTCCAACGTGCTTGGGTCTTTCCACCGAAAATCCATCCTGACATGTTCTTGGTTTCGACCACGAAGACGCCGAAACGTGACAAGACGATATGGTCAACTTGTGTCGTGCCGTGGCTGGTTGGCAAGGTAAGATCTTCGAGTAAGGTATACTCCTGTTCATTTAGTTGGCGGCTCAGCGTCGCGTTGACACGCCGTTCGCCTGCCGCGCCAATCACTGTTGGGGAGTTCAGATAAAAATATAGAAACGCTGCGCCGATCGCGAGCAAAACAAAAAGTAGTTCCAAGGATTTTACTTTCTCTGCATGGTGGCCAGCTTAATCTAAACATGGAGCGAATTGAAACATAGCGCAAAAACCTGAACACGATGAAAGTTGTAGTGTGAACCGAATGGCCGCTTCCGGGAAAGCTGCGTTGCGGCACCCGCCGATGCTACAAGGGCAGCTCTGGGCCGATTGTGTCCATGATATGGTCGAATAGTCCCATCGTCAGCATCGTCAGCATCGTCAGCATCGTCAGCATCGTCAGCCGTTTGGGCTTTGGCGGGCTATGTTTTTATGGCCCAAACCTTGGCTGACGATGGCTGACGATGCTGACGATCAAAACGCGGGTTTAGCGTTTCTTGATCCCGATAGAGCGCTGACCGGTTTTGCCGCGCCGCTCTTTTGTCAGGTCGATCCCGTGCCGCCGTAGAAGCGGTTGCACCCGTTTGAGCTCGCTAGACAGCCGGTTCGGTTGGCGCGGGAAGAGCTGCGGATCATCGGTCAGTTGCGGGTAACGGTCGCGCAGATCATTGATCAACTCGGTCGCGGTGCCGATCCACGGGCCGTGCTGGGTGATCAGGCAAGAGATCGCCTCGGCCAGCGGGTTGCCCTCCATTGCCGCCTGATCGACGCTGCGCCGGTTGGCGGCGTAGGCCTCGGCAAAGGCTCCGTCAGGCCAGCCTAGCACTGGCTCAGCGGCTGTCACCCATTTGGCAAAGTCCGCCATGCGCGGGCGCTCGTGCAGCGTCACTGAGGTCATGCGGGCGAGGCCGTTAGAGGCGGCATCCAAAAGCGCGCCAAGGATGCGCGGCGCGGCCGCGTCAAAACACGTCCAGAACTCCCTCTCAAACTGCCGCTCGGTTTCTTGGATCACGGGCAGGGTGACAATGATCGACCGATCAGCCAAGTCCGGACGGCTCGCAAGGTCCGGAATGCCGTTCAAGAGGCATGGCCGCGTGGCGTCAAACAGCACCTCTTCGCAGTTGGTGTGCAGCTTGCGCGTCCCGAACCCGCCGCCCGTTGCAATCCGGCATAGCGCATCGGCCAGCGTGGGTTTGATATGCGACAGGTTGTCGAAGGCCAGCACATGATTGTGCCGCGCCGCGATCACCAAATCCTGCTCGCTTTGCGGCGCGCTGCGGGCCATCGGGTTTGAAGGATCGACAAGGCTGCGCAACACCCGCGCCGTGGTGCTTTTGGCGCTGCCTTGCTCGCCCGTCAGGATCAAGATCGGGTAGGGGCCTTTGGGCTGCATCGCGCCCATGAGCCATGCCACCAGCATTCTAAAATCCGTTTCCGATCCGACATTGAGGAAGGGGCGCAACTCTTCGATGCTGCCGCCTTTGGTCGGGGTCGGAAGGGCGGCAAGCGATCCGGACCGCTGAAAGCGCACGGACGGATGGCGCTGCACGTCCCATCCGGACGGCGTGATCTGCACCGCGCTCCAGTCTTTGCTGCCAAGGTCTAGGAATGTCTCGCCATCGCGCGCGCCAATGCGGGTAAAGACCGCGTGTTCTTTGCCAGCAAAAAGCGCCTCCCCCGCCAAGGTGCGCCGCCGATCCTCCAGCGCTGTTTGCGACAGGGCTTTGCCCTCGCTCTGGAAGTGTTGGAAAGACAGGTAATTCCTAAAATGGCTCGATCCCAAATCCCAATGCTCGGCGTGGCCGTCGATGCAAAGCGTGGCAAAGGTGGTTTTATCCGGCGTATGCCAAAGCTCCATGCCCTCAAATGCCGGTTTTTCCGGCTTATTCAGGGGAGGGTTTTGACCGCTTTTTCCGACAAAATGCGCAATAAGGTCGAGAATGTCCGACTTTTCCCACCCCTCATTAATCGCATCCGCAGCATCCCAGCCTTTAGGAATTCCGCTCATTTCCGCCCCTATGGGTGATAAATGACCGCCTGTTTCCGCGCTTTTGCGGGTTTTTCGGCAGATATCCTCATTTATCTCAAGAACGCTCGTTTGCGTTCCTTCCAGATCATTAAGCGCGCTTTTAACCGCGATAGCATAGGAATTCCCCGCTGCGTCAAAGTCCGGCCAAATAACGATTTTGCGTCCTTTCAAAGCGCAAAGATCGGTTTTGGAGGAGGCATTGCTGCCGCCATAAGTTGTGGTGGCAAGGAAGCCCAAACCGGTCAGCGCATCGGCGCATTTTTCCCCCTCGACCAAAAGCACCAGTTCCGCAGGATCGGCGGCAAGGATGCGGTCGAGATGATAGAGCGGTCGCTGCGATGGCGCTTTCCATTCATTGGCGACCATATCAAACGGAATGAAGAACTTGCTGCCATCGCGCCGGTCAAACCGGTTGGCGATCAAGATCGCCCGCCCCGATGGATCGCGGTAGACAAAACGCGCGCTCGGCGTGCCGCATTTGGGATGGGCCGGAAGTTGGATGGCTTGCGTCATGCTCATTGGCCCACCCCCCATTCCTTGCGCAAACACAGCGCCGCTTGCGATTGGCTCAGGCCGCGCAGATAGGCAAACAGGCTGATCGGATCGCCCCCCTTATCGCCGGTGGCAAAATCCGCCCAGCACCCCTTATCGAGATTGATCCGGAAGGAACCGGCGCGCCGGTCGGAGCGGGTCGGGTTCAAAGCAACCCACTCGCGCCCGTAAAGCCGCCCGTCCGGCAGCCAAGAGGCCAGCAGATCGGGCAAGCGGTGCAAACAGGTCAGATTGATCAAAGCAAAGTTGATCGGCTTCCAATTATACTCAGGCATTTGCAACGCCCTCCATGCGAGAGGTGACAAAGGCCTCAAGGTCTTGCATCCGGTAGCGCACCAAGCGCCCCGCTTTTACATAGGGCAGGTTATAGCGCTTGGTGCAGCGCCAAACGTTGAGCGTTTCGACAGAGACGGCCAGATAATCGGCAACTTCCTCTGGTGTCATAAGGTTGGTTTTGAACGGTGAAGTCATTTTGATTTCCTCTCAGGGTTATGTCTTATCGACTGAGAGCAATCTGGAGTTACTTGACGCCCAAATCCATCATGAGGCGGAGGAAGTTATTTCCCTCTTCTGTCGAATAAGTCATTTCAGCAAATTGTTCTTTAGAAACATAGGCTTGCTCGCCGTTCGTCTCGGGCTGTCTGGCGGCGCTTCCCCATAAGGCGTCAAATTGGTCCTGTGGAACTGAGCCTTTACCTCCAGGAAGTTCCAAAAACATGTGCCAATACCGTTTGGGCGCGTAGGTAGCTGCCGAACTCAGGATCGCGTTGACTGTCACCATATGGGTCAAGAATACGTTGGCTGGCTCCTCAGCAATCTGTCTCATGGCTGCGTTGATCGCATCGGCCATGAGATGCTCGGATATGTCGGGGTCGATCTGCGTAATCATGTGGAGCATCGCGTCAACTGGGATTGACCCGCGCGCGGCAAACTCTTTCTCATAGTGGCCGGTCGTAGGGAACTCGCCCTTGGTCAAAAACCAGAACAGACAGAGGTTGGCGGCCCAATTGGTCAGGGGGGCGATCTTGTTGCGCCGTGTGCGCGCTATCTGTTGCGTGTCTATCTCTTCAATCGCCCCGTGGATCAGTTCAAGAGCGTTGGTCAGGCCGGTTTGACGAAAGCCGTGGCCGCTTTTATCGAAGGGAAAAATTGCGGCCAAAACCTGATAGGTATCGCTCTGTGTGCCAAACTGGGCGGCTATTTCTTCTCTACGTGCAAGAACGTGTTGAGTCAGTTCGGAGGCCTTGGGGCCTGACTTGAAAATATCCGATAGAGAAGTTGTAAGCTCATGGCTGGCGCGTGATGCGCGCTTGATGGCCTTGAGCAACTCGCCTCGGGTGAGTTTTTCTTCCTGAATTGCGAGTTCGGAGAGGTAGTAGCTGGCCGCGCCTATCACCATGTCCTTTGCAATCATCTGTTTGACGGGTTCTGGCATGCCCGCGATTTCAAAGAACTTCTCAAAGTGTTCGTCGGAGTAGTGGCCGCGCGCCTCAAAGTAGTGATCTATCAGGTCAGTCATTTTCAGGCGTCATATATCCAAACATTGCATCCGTGGCCTTGTTCACGCTTTCGCGCACGGGATCAAGGTTGAGGCGGGCATAGATCGCAGTGGATTGCTGGCTTTTGTGGCCCAAGGATTTGCCGATGATATAGCCGTTTGCACCGGTCGCCGCCTGATAGCTGCCCAAGGTGCGGCGCAGGTCATGGATGCGCAGATCGGCAATCCCCGCCTCGGTCAATATCCGCGTCCAAGCCTTCTTGGGGTCGGCCAGATGGCCCTTGGCCCCGCTGCCCTCAAACACCCATTGGCTTTGGGATTTCCATTTGCGCTCGGTCAAAAGCGCCATCGCCTGTTCGGGCAAATGGATGGTCTGCGCCTCGCCGTTTTTGGTTGTCTCAATGCGCCATGTTGCGGCGGTGAAGTTGATCTCGTCCCAGCGCATCGCCAGCACATTGGATTTGCGCGCGCCGGTCAAAAGCGAGATCAAAAAGAAGTCCCGCGCGGCCTCATTCGGCTCATTCGCCAAGGCCTCAAAAAAGCGGGGCAGCTCATCGGGCTGCAAAAACCTATCGCGGCTTTTCTCTTTGAACTTCTTGATCCCCAAAGCGGGGTTCGCCCCGTCCCAACCCCAATCAATCGCTTTGTTAAAGATCGACCGGATGCGCTCCAGCAACCGGTTGGCCTGATAAATCCCGTTCTCCTTGCCGATCTTGGCATGCAGCCGCTCGACCTCGGACCGTTCAATCGACGATATCTTGCGCCTGAACCAATGCGGCAGGAACTTCTTTACCTCGCGTTCGTCATAGGCCCATGAGCGTTTATGAACCTTGGAATATTTCTCCATGTAATCGCTGAACAGGGCGGCAAAGGTCATTTCATCGCGGATCGCATGTTTGGCCTTTTGCGGGTTTTTCCCCACAGCAATCTCGCCCTTGGCACCCGCCGCCAGTTTGCGCGCGTTTTCGACCGTTAGATCGGGAAACCGCCCCAGCAAAAGCCGCTCTGGCCGCCCTTCAATCCGTTTGTAGAGGTAGAAAGTTTTGGTGCCAGCGGGCGTCACCGCCATCATCAAACCCTTCTCGCGGGTGTCGTAATAGTAATCCTTGCGCCCCTTGGCCGCTGGCTCTGCCCTTTGCAAAGCCGCCTTGGTGAAGTTGACGTGATGGCTGCTCAAATGATCGCTCCTGATATTCCGGTGCTACGCTGGTGCTACGCTGGTGCTACACTGGTGCTACATTTTGGAGCGATCTTGCGCAATCTAGAGAATGCTTGAAGGGCCCTGTGTGCGGAATAACATACTGTTATATATGGGAATAAATATCTTGATCCATTTTCGTCAATCTACCGCCTGTGAGGCTCATAACCTGAAGGTCGTAGGTTCAAATCCTACTCCCGCAACCAAAAATAATACCACAAAATCAAAACGTTACGCGCCGCCGCAAGGCGGTCTCCCGCGTTCGCCAAAACCCACGTGGAAGCACTGTGGAAGCAAGCGAAGCCACAAAACGCATGTGGCGAAAAGGCAACGGGACGAAGCCGGCAGTTCCCAGCGATCTAATCAACCGCGCCTCTCTTGCGCGCGAAAAAAGACTTCAGTCGCGCGGGGCCGATATCGCGTGCGTAGCAAATGGGACTATATGCCGACAGATTGTGTCGAACGGCTCATACCTGCCGTTCGCCTCACTGTCCCAATGCTTCGGTCGCAACCCTCATAGCGGACCTTCGTTGGGATCGCAGCATTTCAGGGCGTCCAGATGACCGCACTGCGGACAAAGCCGACTTTCAACAATGAGGAATGGATGGCCGCTTTTTGTGAATTGGGAGAATTTTCCGAAGCTTTCAAAATGCGCCTCGTGATTAAGCGCAACCTTCTAGCAAGACGTCTCGCAGACCCGTCGGAGCGCATTCACCGGCTAACAGCCTGCCGATCCTGGAAACGCGTTCTTCAAGCGCCTTATCTTCTTCGTGCAGTCGATATTCGCCCGGGGCAATCAGAACAGCTACAAGACGATGAAATTCGCCGTCTGTGAGTTCGATAGGAGGTCTGTTGTAGACATCGTTGCTTGCCTGAAAGAAGCCAATCATCCACCCATCAGGGCCACGCCCCATTTCAACGGTATCAAGCCAGAGTGCGAGGATTTGATCCTTGTCGAGACCTTTTTCCAAGCCAAAAGCAAACCCAGTCTGACGTATTTTCCCGATACCGGGACGAAACGCATCAAAGCCAAGTCGCTTGGAAAGCGACTGAGAAATTGTCGTGAGCCCTGCACCTTCGGTGGTAAAATCAATCCCTCCATGCTCCCAAAAGCCGGGGTCCTGCACCTTGATAAGTTGATCCAAGCGCTCGGCACCAAGCGCATCAGGACCGCGCCCTTCAGAGATTTTACGATCGGCTTCGCGAGCGTATTCATTGGCGTTACGCACAGCGTCCCAGTATCCAATGGCACCGTAACCGAAGCCAAGCAGGGCACAGACCATGAGCGCAAGGGCAGAAATTTTGGTAAGTCGTTTCATTCTAGCAATGTCTCGCTACTTTCTTTGTCAAATGGGATTGCTTGCACCGCAGGCTGAACCGAGCGTTAATGGGCTCCAATCACAAACCGAACGGCCATGCTGACGACCGCGTCACGTTGATTGCCTGAAGGGGTGTCAAACGTATGGTTGGCATACGGCCAGATGGTCAGGGTCGAGTTCTTTATCAAGACATCAGCCAGTTGGGCCGATGCCACAGGTACGTTCTGATCGTTCTGGCCGATTATGATCAATGTCGGCGCTGATACATTCGGCGCAAAGTCTCTTGGGTCATGGTCGAGAATGGAGGCCCAATATCGGTGAGGTAGACCCAGCTCTGTTTGTTCGACACTCTGAGGATTTGCGTCGATCCGCGCAAAAACTGATTCAATCTCTTGTCCCTGAGCCCGCTCATCAGACAACAGGCGCAACTCTTGGCGTTGTGACATTGCGCCTGCCCCAAGCAGTGCGAGGCGGTCAACCCGGTCCGTGGACGCCGCGATCTCAAGGGCGAGCGCACCCCCCTCTGAAGTTCCAATCAAATGTATTTTCTCGACGTCAAACCGCTGTGCGATGTGATCAATGGCAGCGATGTTGCGCCGCAATAGTTCATCGTAGGTGTAGTTCTGCCAAAACTCATCCGAACAGGTTGAACCTGTTGCCCGATCTGAAACTCCGGTTTTTTCGAGGCCGACAATCTCAAGCCCCTCCGGCGCCGCAGAAAAATAGGTTCCCAAATAGGCCCGCAGCGAGGTGCACCCAGAACCGCCGATGAAAAAGATCGGCAAAGGGTTCACCGTATCGCTGGTGCGATAGGTGACGAGTGAAAATGTTTCGTCGTTGAGTGTTATGGTGTCAACGCTCGATTTGGGGGCAATGAGTTCGGCGACAAAATCGACTTTGCTCGAACAACCGACCAAAGCAACTATCGTAAAAAGCCCTGCTGCAATGCTTTTTGCTGTTGGGCAACGCATGTTCTTGAACCTCACAAAATACTGCCTTTGGTCAATCTCTCTGGCTTAGAGGTTAGCGCAGTCATCAGCTGCTCCTCAAGCAGCCGTTCGATAATAGTGCAGCATCCGACACTTTGGGCTCTTTCCTGCCGTTCTCCGCTTCGCAGCATGTTTGCTGATCTGCCCGATCAGCGTCGTCGCTCCCGGCCCTGAGCGGACATTGGTGCAAGTCGCGGCTAACGGCAGCAATGAGCCCATTTCGACCGATGCTGCGCGACGTACGAATGTCGGGTTTCAGTTGATTACCTAGTGGCAGCTTGGCAATGTGTTGGCGGAAAGGGTTCTCAGATTTGCTTCCACTTAGTTCAACAACCGTATTCCATCTCGCGCTGATTGGAATTGCCTTGTCCGGGGCACTTGCAATGCAATTCGGCTGGCTATGGCGCACTGTGCTTTTGTTTCTGGCTGTCGCGCTTCCAGTTGGATTTCTTTGGTCCGAAGCGCCAACTGGCCAATACGCAGGATTAGCATACTTAATCATTTTGGGCGCTTCTGCGATCGCTCTAGTTCTCGGAGTAGCACTAGGTTGCGTTCTGCGTTTCGCAGCTTCTGGAGTGTTGTTTTCTATCGCGGCCATATTCTTTGTTGCAGCCTCCGCAACAGGGTTCGAATTGTATCGGCAATACGTTCCCAATGCGTGCCTTGAATCACCTCTTCAGGTTCGGATCGCGGGGAAAATTCTGCGTATTCCACCTGAGCTGAGACCTCGCCTAGAGAACGGTGATGACATTGGCCATTTCGGTCGCATCGACAGAAAGCTCGATTTTGCTCGGTTTTGTAGGATGAGTGAAAACGGAACTCACGCTATCGACCTGGACACCGTATGGCTTACCCCCGCATCAAACCATAGCGCCATGAGCTCTGCCTGTAAGGCCAACGAGCCGCCCACTTGGTGCGAGAGCTACTCCCCAGAGCCATATCGATACATTGGAAAGATTCTATTTGCGCCTGAGGCCACCCCCGGCTTTCCTCTGTCGTATTGGAAGGAAGGTGGTTCTCTCAAGAAGAACCGACAAGGAGATCTGAGCTTCGGTTCCGTTTGCCTATTGCCGGACGCCGGTACCAGGACGCAATGCTGGATTTGGCAACCCTTTGGCGATGGGTCGCGGTTGACAGTGAGCACCAATAACCTTGACCCTACATTTGACGAAATGCCGATTGAAGTGGCCCGCGAAATGATAAGACAAGCACGTGAAGTCACTCTCTCGATAGTTGACCAATAGTTGAAGCGGTTCAAAGCAGTTGCCTTTCACTCCCATTGGCTGCAATGCGGACGTTCGA
This sequence comes from Paracoccaceae bacterium, assembly GCA_050633545.1. Taxonomy (GTDB): domain Bacteria; phylum Pseudomonadota; class Alphaproteobacteria; order Rhodobacterales; family Rhodobacteraceae; genus Litorivita. The sequence continues at coordinate 625,983 of JBOEGS010000001.1, read as the reverse complement.
TTATTAAATGTTTATGGCAGAAAAGTCCGGCCTTATGTATCAAACGCACCAACAACATAGCTTATAAAAACAAGGCTGTGAATTCATAATGCCCCTATGGAACACACGATATTCGGACTGATAAAGAAGCGCGGCGAGATAGCGGGCCAGCATAAGGCGGCGCAGAACGCGGCAGACGCCATCAAGGCCGATCTGGACGCCTTAGACCGCGCACTGGTGCTGTGCGGCTACGAGGACGACCCCAAGGGCATAGCGCCCCGTGGCAAGTACAAACAGCTATTCGGGCGCAATGAGTTGAAGCTGTTGACCCGCGAGCGATTGCGGGACGGGCCAGCGGACGACGAAACCATTGAGGTGCCCCTAGATTTGTAGACGCTTTGCTTGGTAATTTTGGAACCAAGGAGAGACGGATATGAACAAGGGCATTCGATTTACGGATGAGTTCAAACAGGACGCTGTCGCGCAGGTCGTTGAGCGCGGCTACGCGGTCAGCGAAGTGGCTGAGCGGCTCGGGATTAGCACTAAGTCGCTTTACACATGGAAGGCTCAATTTGCGAAGTCGCCACGTGTCAGGTCAGAGGTGGCGGAACAGGCAGCTGAGATCAAACGCCTGAAGCGAGAGCTAGCTCGGGTCACTGAGGAGCGGACCATCTTAAAAAAGGCGACCGCATACTTCGCGCGCGAGTCTCAGTGAAGTATGCGTTTATAGAGGCCCACCGCGCAGAGTTTTCTGTTCGGTCAATGTGTCGTGTGCTGGCTGTGCATTTCAGCGGCTTTTACGCATGGGTTAAAGAACCGTTAAGCCAGCGTGCGCTCGAAGATGCGCGTCAGACTGACCTGATCAAACAGGCGTGGACTGACAGCGGCAAGGTCTATGGATATCGCAAGCTGCACGATGATCTGCTGGATCAAGGCGAGACATGTTCTAAGAACCGTGTTGCGCGGTTGGCCAGCTTAGCGAGCATAGCGGCGCAGATCGGCTACAAACGCCGCCCTGGTCGTTATGGCGGCAAGCCTGCTGTTGTCGCCGACAACACATTGGATCGGCAGTTTGAGGTCGATGCACCTGATCGGATATGGGTGACCGACATCACCTATATCAGAACACATGAGGGTTGGTCGTATCTGTCTGTTGTGATCGATCTGTTCTCAAGGCGTGTCGTCGGTTGGTCGATGCAGTCACGCATGACAACAGACCTTGCCCTACAGGCATTGTTGGCTGCTGTTTGGCGGCGCAAACCAAAACAGAAGGTGATGGTCCATTCCGACCAGGGTTCTCAGTACACCAGCACAGAGTGGCAATCCTTCATTAGCAAACACAATCTGGACGCCAGCATGAGCAGGCGTGGTAATTGCCATGACAACGCCGTCGCTGAGAGCTTCTTTCAGCTCCTAAAACGGGAACGGATAAGGCGGCAAACATATCTCACGCGCGACGCCGCAAGGCAGGACGTGTTCGACTACATAGAGATGTTCTACAACCCGACACGCAAGCACACGAACAACGGCATGCTGTCACCAGTTGACTATGAAATGAAACAGCACAGAATGAAAATGGCAGGCGTCTAGGAAACTAGGGGCACCTCAGTTGGCTGATGGCAGGTCG
>JBOEGS010000001.1:0-624182 GCA_050633545.1 Paracoccaceae bacterium | reverse complement strand
ATGAAACTGAAAACAGCCGCGTGAATTCTACGGCTGAGCCCCATTAAAAATGGGGGGATTACCAGGGCAAAATTGACAGGTGGCATCAAACTTTGAAGAGCCGCATCCTGCTGGAAAACTAATTCCTGCCCAGCGATCTCGAAGCCCAGATCGAAGCCTTTGTCGATCACGACAACCACCAACGCGACCACGAGAGCTTGAGCAAAGTCACACCCGCAGATGTCTACTTCGGGCGTGACAAAGCCATTCTGGAACAAAGGGAAAGGATCAAACAAAAGACGCTTGAAACGCGACGCCTGCATCACAGCCAACGCGCCGCATAATCAAACCAACCAGATGAGTAAAACGCTCTCTCAGTTTGCGCGGCCATTGGTCCCAAAAACGCTGAAGACGGACGGGTCGGGGGCAAAGCGGTCTGGTTCCAGTCGAATTCAATAGCCTTGAGGCCTTGCCCGCCCTGAGTTCACGACGCCGCTGGCTTAATGCCACTGCGCAGGCAGCGTTCAAGCTGCACTGTTGGCGGCGCGCGCAATGTTTGCCAGATGACGCAGCTGCGTTCTGCGGCGTCGATCAGCGCGTTCAGATGCGCTTCGGGTAAGTCGCCCTCGGTTTGCAGGTCCACGGTCATATGCGCTGTTTGAAAACCTACGGGCACTGCGTCTCCTGTCATGAGCGCGCCGCGGACATCGGCACCAAGGCTCACCTCAACCTCAAGGTGGCTGAGCTTGATCTGCTTGAGGTTGGCAATCATGCGAATGGCCGTATCGAGGCAGCTTGCCAAGGCGGCCGCAAGAAGTTCCCCTGGGCAGGGGAAGTCGCTTTCGCCTCCGACGGCGCTGTGGGCGGAAACAGGGATGTCGACAGGGACGCCTTCGCCGCAAACAACATGCCCGTGGATTGAGTGGCTCGCGGGGACCTGCGTGTCGACCGTCTTTGCCTGATCATATACCCAAGCGGCGCTCGGGGTGCCTTGGTAGAGCGTGCGAAGCGGTGCTTGTCGGTCCAGAATGCTGAGCGCTTTTGTGCCTTTGTAAGACTGGATCTGGCGCAGGTGTTTGGGGTCCAATGTCATGTCACCGCCCCCGACCAAAGCTGGGAACAAAGGCGGGCACCTCGCGCTGGTAGGCGAGATAGTCGTCGCCAATCTGCGCAACCAAGTCTCGTTCCTCTAGATGCAGCACCGCAATGACGATGTAGCCCGTGGTCACCAAGGCGAACAACAGATGCCCGACCGTCATTTCCGGAGTGGCCCAAAAGGCAATCAAAAATCCGGTCATAATAGGATGGCGCACCAAGCGATAAAACCCCAGCTTGAGGAACCCCGGCTCTGTGGCAGGGCGGCGTTTCAGGTTCGCGTAGATTTGCTTCAGGCCGAACAGGTCAAAATGATCGATCATGAATGTCGCGGCCAGAACGACAAACCACCCCGCCCAAAATAGCGCGAGGAGCGCCGTGCCAAACATCGTATTCCCGACGTCCCAGACCGGCGCCAAAAGCGGTTTCCAGAAAACAAAAATCGCGATCAGCGCAGCGCATGTCATGAGAATATAGGTACTGCGTTCGGCGGCTTTGGGGATAAGCTTCGTCCAAACCCGTTTGTAGGCAGGACGCGCCATAATGCTGTGTTGAAGCGCGAAAACCGACAGCAGCGCCAGATTGATGACGAACGAAGCAATGACCGGCCCCTGCGCACCGGAATCGATGGATTTCGGAACGCCGATATTGCCAACAAACCCGATGGAATACACAAATGTCGCGAGAAAGATGACGTAGACGCATATGCCATAAATAAATGTGATTGAGCGGACCATGTCCTACCCCTTTCATAAAGACGACCCGAAAAGAGGGCCTCCATGCCATGATGCGGGGGGCATGCGGCGGGGGATACTTCTCAATCTATACCAAACCGCTACATAATCCGAAGTAGCCAGATGGGCCTATAGCGCTGTAGGCTCCTTGGATGGACAGTAAGTCAAAGAACACATCAGGCAGCCTGTGTCCGGCTATGGCCTCGGCAGACTTGCTGGGGGACAAATGGACCTTGTTGATATTGCGCGAGTTCTTTCTCGGAGCCACGCGGTTCGGCCGGATTCAAAAAGTAATCCCGCGCATGTCTCCATCGATCTTGAGCAAGCGGCTCAAAACATTGGAGGCGGCCGAAATCATCATGCGCGCGGTGACCTCCTCGGGGCAAGCGGGCGAATACAAGCTCACGCGCTCTGGTCGGGAGCTTGGCCCAATCATCGAGAATATGGCGGTTTGGGGTATGCGGTGGCGCAAACGCAGCATCGCGGCGCAAGACTGCGATGTGGGCGGGTTCATTTGGGATTTTCACCGCACGCTCAAGACCGAAGCCCTACCGGACGGGAAAACCGTGATCCTCGTGCAAATATCCGATCGCGAGGACCTCAATAAATGGTGGGTCATTGCGAATAACGGAACGGTCGACTTATGCATGGATGATCCTGGCCACGAGGTTGATGTCTACCTGACCGCAACGCTTGAGAATTTGATTGCGCTTTGGTTGGGCGATGTGGGAGTGCAGTTGGGCGTTGAGGCCGAGACTATTTACTTGGACGGGCCGAGGCACCTGATAAATACAGCGCAGGACTGGATGGCGCAGTCTCCGTTTGTCGGCGTCCGGCCTGCTTCTTGTGCTTGATGATTTACCCGCCCAACGCATTTCCGTGACCTTTGGTTGAACGCAGACATACGGCGCGTTGCCGAAAATCGAGCCACTTTTGTTGCAAGCTGTGCATCTGTCTATGAGCGCTACGCGCCGATTGGGCGGCATCGTGCCGCCGCCTATTAGCGCGCGGCGCAGCTTGGCGATGCAAACATAGCCGCGCAGCGTCAATGACGCCGACCGTGATTTTCCTGCGAAAAAGGAGCGCGCCAAAGGCGATTTATCTGTAGTCACGTTTTGGATAGACCAAGCCATCGTCGCCTTTGACATCAGCGCAATGGGGCCAAACAGCGGTATTCGATAAGAAAGCTTTTTGGCTCATCGTCATCTTCTTTGAGCAAAGAGGAGCCGCAACTTTGTATTGTCCTGCCGAAGTTCGTGACGCTTTCGTGCGGTAAATAGAAACTGCACGAAAGTCGATCCGGCCAAGGACAGGGCTATCGCGCTTTTCCATTTCTACATTTATATTTAGAAGGCGGGGTGTCCAAAGGATTGGTCGGGAGCGGGGCCGATGTGCGCGCGCATCCAAGGCGCGCAGCCCGTTGAACCCGACGTCGCTTCGGGGGCAATTGGAGAGGGCAAAACGGCATATTGCCAAGCCGCGGCGAAGTTGAGACATTTGGGTGCGCAACAGGAGAAATACGCCATGGCAATTGCAGAAACACAGGGCGCTTTGGAGCCAATGATGGCGATTGCTCTGGTGGGCGGATTGGGCGTCGGGTCTCAATGGTTGGCGTGGCGTCTCAATATGCCAGCAATCGTTTTGATGTTGGTCGCTGGTTTGATCATCGGTCCGGCAACCGAAATATTTGATCCTGCTCGAGATATCGGGGCGCTGACTGGGCCTATTATATCGCTGGCTGTTGCAGTGATCTTGTTCGAGGGCGGTTTGACCTTGAACCGAAGCCATTTGCGCGATGCGGCAGACGGGGTCAGGCGATTGGTGTTCATCGGCGCACCTTTGGGGTGGTTGGTGTCCACTTTGGTGCTGCATTACGGCGCTGGGTTGGGTTGGGAAAGCTCGGCTGTTTTTGGCGGCATCATGATCGTGACAGGGCCGACCGTGATTGCGCCGATGCTGCGCCAAGCGCGACTGCCGCGCCGCCCCGCGGCCCTCTTGCAGTGGGAAGCAATCGTCAATGACCCGATTGGTGCTTTGGCGGCGGTTTTGGCCTTCGAAGTGGTGTTGGTCTTGCGCGCAACGGAAACGATCTCTGGGGCCATTGGACAGTTAGCTGTTGGCGTTGTTGTCGCAACGGGGCTTGGTATTTTGGGCGGCTGGGGCATCGCCGTGGCCTTCAAACGTGGGTATGTCCCCGAATATATGAAGGTGCCGATCCTGTTCACTGTGCTGATCGCGGTTTTCGCAATCTCCGACCAAGTGCTGCACGAAAGCGGGCTTTTGGCTGTGACGGTCATGGGGGTCTGGATCGCCAATGCGCGGTTGCCGTCCTATGAAGAACTGCGCCGCTTCAAAGAACATGCGACGGTTTTGCTCGTCTCTGGCGTGTTCATCCTGCTTGCGGCCTCTATGAAATTCCAACTGCTGACGCAATTGGATTGGCGCGCGGCGGTCTTTGTGGCGCTGGTTGTTTTCGTCGCGCGGCCGTTGACTGTGCTGATTTCGCTTGCGGGGTCTGATTTGCCTTGGAATGAGCGGATTTTGGTCGCGATGACGGGGCCGCGCGGCGTGGTTTTGGTCGCGGTTGCGGGCCTGTTTGGAGAACGTCTTGGCGCAATCGGTGTTGAAGACGGCGCGTTGATTGCGCCCTTGGCCTTTGTTCTCGTTGCCGTCACTGTGGTTTTGCACGGCTTCACATTGATCCCGTTCGCGCGGTTGTTGGGGTTGGCTGACGCCGAAGAGCCGGGGCTGTTGCTGATCGGTGGGTCAAAGTTTTCTATTGAACTGGGCAAAGCAGTCACCAAAGCAGGCTTGCCGGTGCTGGTGGCGGATCCGAACCTTGGCCGTTTGCGCGGCGCGCGCGCCGAGGGCTTGCCGGTATATTACGGCGATATCCTGTCCGAAGCAGCCGAACATTCGGTCGAGATCATTTCCTATAGGACGGTGATCGCCGCCACGGACAATGATGCCTACAACACGCTGGTCACCACCGATCTGTCGCCTGAATTCGGGCGCGCGAATGTGTTTCAGTTGGGGCGACAGAAGAGCGATAGCGCCCGACATGCATTGCCCAAAACGCTCGGCGGGCGTAATTTTGGCGGGGCTGAAACCTTGGACGAATTGAACGCCAAACTGGCGGCGGGATGGCGCATCGCATTGACCCGTTTGACCGAGGAATTTGGCGCGAAAGAGTGGCGCGAGAAAAACCCCGAGGCGAAGTTGCTCGGGCGGGTGACTGCCGCCGGAGAATTGAAAATGATGCGCAGCGATGACCCCCTAAAAGGGTCCCCCGGCACGCGTCTGATCGCGCTTTTCCCTGCCGATGAGCCAGAGCAGGCCGGCTAACTCACTGTTTGAAGCGGGCTGTGCCGGGGTGTTTCGCATCCTTTCTTTCCCTTTATTCCAATATAGCAGGGCGCCGGAACCGCCGCTGTCATGACCTGCTGCGCCCGGCGGGCAGCTTGACTGTGACATCACTCGCTTAGCGACCCTCGCGGGCGCTGCAAATCTCGGGGGGATGCCAGATTACAATGGCATTGACGCATCAGTAGAATTAATGAACACTTGGACTAATTCTACGTGAGCCGCGCGAGGGGGAGCCATGCTGGACCGCAGATGTGAAGATATGGCGCAGGCGCTGGACGGGGTGCAGGACGGCGCCTGTATTGCCATCTCGGGCTTTGGTGAAAGCGGACGCCCGAATATGTTGATCAAGGCTTTGCTCGACCGCGGCACGCGCGACATCACTTTGATTTCCAACAATGCGGGCGAGGGGCACACAGGGCTTGCCTCCTTGCTGCTGGCGGGGCGGGTGCGGCGGCTGATCTGCTCCTTTCCGCGCGGTGCGATGCAAGGCGAGATCGAGCATCTGGTGCGCGCGGGCGGGCTTGAGCTTGAGGTCACACCGCAAGGCACATTGGCCGAACGCCTGCGCGCCGGCGGCGCGGGAATACCGGCCTTTTTCACGCCCACGGGCTTTGGCACATTGATCGCAGAGGGCAAGGAAACCCGCGAGTTTGACGGGCGCGGCTATGTGATGGAACGCGCTTTGACCGCCGATTTCGCTTTGGTCAAAGCGCATCGCGCCGATCGCTGGGGCAATCTGACCTATCTCAATCTGGCGCGCAATTTTTGCCCTCTCGTTGCGGCGGCGGGGCGGCGCACGATTGTCGAAGCCGATGAGATCGTTCCCTTGGGCGCCATCGCGCCCGAACAGGTCATCACACCGGGCATCTACACGGATGTATTGATGCACTCACAGCCTGTGCCCGACGCAGCATGGCCCATGCCGGAGAGGGCCGCATGAGCCGCCTCGGACGCAGCGCCATTGCCGCGCGATTGGCCCGCGACATCCCCGAAGGCTGGCACGTCAATTTGGGGATCGGCATTCCCGAACTGGTCGCCGACCATATCGGCGCGCGCGAGGTGGTGTTTCATTCCGAGAACGGGATTTTGGGCATGGGTCCGGCCGCCGCCGAGGGCGAGGAGGACTGGACGCTGATCAATGCTGGCAAAAAGCCGATCACGGCGCTCAAGGGCGCGAGCTTTTTCAACCACGCCGAAAGTTTCGCGATCGTGCGCGGCGGGCATCTCGACCTGTGTGTTTTGGGCGCCTACCAAGTGGCGGCCAACGGAGATATCGCCAATTGCTCGCGCGACGCCGGCGATATCTTGCCCGCGATTGGCGGGGCGATGGACCTCGCTTCGGGGGCGCAGCGGATTTGGGTTTTGATGAGCCATACGGAAAAGTCGGGGGCGCCGCGCATCTTGGAGCGCTGTCGCTATCCCCTGACGGGGGCAGGGGTCGTGAGCCGCATCTACACCGATCTGGCGGTGATCAAGATCGGTCCGCAGGGGCCTTTGGTGACCGACATGGTCGCCAGCGAAAGCCCCGAAAGCTTGCAGGACAAAACCGGCGCGCGGCTTCATTTCGCGCCAAAGGTTGCCACGCTTGAGGATATCGCAGATCAATGACCCCCTATAACCCGGTGACCGCCGACCCCTATCTCTTGCAAAGCACGCTGGGCTATCGCGTGACCGAATGGGAGGTCGGCCGCGCGGTGATCGAATTGCCGCTCACGCAGTTGCACAAGAACCGTAACAACATCCCCCACGGCGGGATCTACGCGCTATTGCTCGATTCAGTTTGCGGATTCTGCGGCACCTGTCAGGGGCCGGATATGGACAGCCGCACCGCCGTGACCCTCTCTTTGGATTGCAAATTCATCTCTTTGCCCAAGGGCGACATTCTGATCGCCACAGGGCGCAAATTGGGCGGCGGCGCGCGCAGCTTTTTCGCCGAAGGGATGGTGCATGACGAAACCGGACATCTGATCGCGACGGGGCAGGCGGCCTTGCAATACCGTGCGCGACCCTCATCATCGGAGGCAAAATCATGACCAAGACCGAAGCACAGGCCAGCGCGCAAACCACCCGAGACAACCCTGCAAAATACGACCAAGGCGGATTTCACCGGCTGCTCGGCTTTGACATGATCAAGCGCGAAAAAGGGCGCATCGTCGGCGAGATCAAGATCGACGAGCGCCATTGGAACCGCGCCGATATCGTGCATGGCGGGGTCTATGCCACGATGCTGGATTCGGCCTGTTCGGGGGCGGGGCTATATTGCCCGCATGAGGGCCGCCTGCGCCAAGCCATCACCTTGTCCTTGACGGTGAATTACACCGGCAAGGTCAAATTCGGCACGTTGCGCGTGGTCGGGCGGGTCACCAATGCGGGATATAAAATCTACCACTCAGCGGGCGAAATACACGACGACAAAGGCCTGCTTATCGCCCATGCCGTCGGCACCTTTCGCTTTTTGCCAGGCAGCGAGCGCGAGGAAGGTATCGAGGCGGCGGTCAAGCTTTAGCCGCGCGCCTCATGGATCGCCTGCCACACCCTTCCGGGAGAGGCGGGCATATCAAAGCTCTCCACCCCCAACTGGCGCATCGCATCGCGCAGGGCATTGAACCCCGCCGCCAAAGCGCCAACCGTTCCCGCCTCGCCAACGCCCTTTGCGCCCAAAGGGTTGACCTTGGTGGGCACCGGCTCGAAACCGGTGGTCAGAAACGGCACATCCGAGGCGCGCGGCATGGCGTAGTCCATAAATGAGCCGGACAGTAGCTGCCCCTCTTGCGGCGACAGGCGGATTTCCTCGCACAATATCTGGCCAAGCCCTTGCACAACGCCGCCGTGAATTTGCCCTTCGGCCAATTGGGCGTTGATCACCGTGCCGATGTCTTCGATGCCCGTATAGGACATGATTTCGCATTTGCCGGTATCGGGGTCGATCTCGATTTCGCAGATATGGCATCCGTTGGGAAAGGTCGGCGCGGCGGGGGCAAAGCTGCCCTCGCCGCGCAATCTCATGCCGCGCTCGGCGGCGGTTTGTGCGAGGGCTTGCAAGGTGACCGCACGGTCGGTGCCATCAATGCGAAAGGCGCCGCTCTCATAGACGATATCGCGGGTATCGGCCTCCAAAACATCGCAAGCCAGCGCGCGCGCCGCCTCCAGCGCCTTGGCCACGCCGTCGCGCAGCGCGGGCGCGCCTTGCGGCATCGCTGCCGATCCGCCCATGCCTTTGCCGTGGTCCAAAATATCGGTATCGCCTTGGCGGTAGGTGATTTTCTCGGGGGCAATTTCCAAGGCGGTGGCGGCCATATCGGTCAAGGAGGTCTCAAGCCCCGATCCGGCGGAAAACGTGCCGACATCAAGGGTGACCGAGCCGTCGGCAAGAAACTCCACATTGGTAAAATCCTGCCCCGGATTGCCGAAAATTCCGCCTGCGGTTTCGATGCAAAGCGCAATCCCGCGCCCGCGCACCTTCCCGCGCGCCGCGGCCTGCGCATGGCGGGCGGCAAAGCCGTTCCAATCAGCGCGCGCCAGCCCCGTGTCCATCACGCGGGCAAAATCACCGCAGTCATAGTCAAAGATAAACGGGCTTTTCCATGGCATCTCCTCGGCGCGGATTAGGTTTTGGCGCCGAAGCTCGACAGGGTCAAAGCCGCATTGATGCGCGGCGGCGTCGATCAAGGCCTCGACCGCAAGCGTCGCCTCGGGCCGGCCCGCGCCGCGGTAGGGCGCGGTAGGCACCGTATGGGTCAACCATGCCGACATTCGCCCCGCGATCAGCGGCGTGCGGTAAACCCCCGCGACCCCGCCAAAATTGCTCACCATCACGATGGAGCGCAATGAGGCATGTGCGCCGACGTTGAATTCGGCGTCAAATTGCATCGCGGTGAATTCTCCCGCCTCGCTCAGGCCCAAGCGGCAGGTAAAGCGCATGTCGCGCCCCGCCTCATCAATCAGGAAATCCTCGCTGCGTGTGGCGCACCATTGCACCGCACGCTCCAGCCGCCGCGCCGCCCAAAAGATCAACAATTCCTCGCGCAGCGGGCCAGATTTCATCCCAAAGGCTCCGCCCACATCGCCTGCATGGCATTGGATTTGCGCGGACTCCATATCAAAGGCGGCGGCAACCGCCCCGCGCAATGCGATGGGGTTCTGGTGGCTGCAATATAGCTCGAAGCGACCCTCACCCAAAGGCGCGGCATAGGCGTTGCGCGGCTCCATCGCGACCGTGGTCACCCGCGTGATCGGCACGGTGATCGACACCTGATGCGCCGAGGCGTCGATCGCGGTGCCTGCTGCCTCCCAATCGCCGCGCGCCCATTGGGCGCATAAATTGCCGGCGCGGCTTTCATGCACAAGGGCCGCGCCTTTGGCTCTGGCCTCATCCAAAGTGGTGACGGCGGGCAGGTCTTCAAGATCGGCGGTGACGGCTTCGGCGGCGTCCAATGCCGCCGCGCGGGTCTTGGCGATCACCAATGCCAAAGGCTCGCCCACATGGCGAACACGGTCAGTGACCAGCAAGCTTCGGTCCGTTGATGTCCATACGCGACCGTCCGGTCCGTCCATCTTGAACGGGACCTGCACCGGCCCGATGCCATCGGCCGCCAGATCCGCGCCGGTCAAAACGGCGATCACACCCTCCATTTCGCACGCGCGCGATGTATCGATGCCGCGCAGCACCGCCGAGGCCATATCGGCACGCACAAACACGCCGAAAACCGCATCGCCCTTGGGCCGGTCATCGCCGTAGCGCCCGGCGCCGCGGGTGAGCCGCGCATCTTCGATCCGGCCTTTGCGGTGTGCCATGTGATTGTCCTTCATGTTCTGCGCCGCGCTCAAATCATCGTGCTATTCGAGGGTCTTGCACCTATCTTAGATCGCTGCGGGCGAAGTTCAAGCGCGCTGCGCGGCGACATGGGCTCCGGCCCTGCGATGGGCCAAAGCCGCCCAAGCCTCTTCCAGTTCGCGCACCAAAGTGGCGATGATCTGCTCGGCGCTTTCGACCTTTCGCGCCTGCGCTGCACCAGCCGACATCGACATCAAACCGATCTCTGCATCGCCGCCGATATAAGCATGGCGGCGCCCGTGATCACCGCGCACCATGTCGCCGAAATCCGAGTGTTTCGCCGCGTCGCCCAGCTCTTTTTCCATCCGTTGGATCACCTTGGCGGTCCGGTTGTTGAGCACGCGCCATGTGTCCTTGATCGAGTGCAGGACGGCCACCGTATCATCCATCTGCGCCTCGACAATGCGGGCCTTATAGTTGGGATGCGCATCGATCTCGGCGCTGGCCAGAAAACGGCTCACTACGACGGCGGCATCGGCGCCTTGCGCCAATGCGCCCAGCACTTGGCGTCCGGTTCCGATCGCCCCGCCCATGGCCAAAGGAACATCGGTTTGCTCCAGTGCGTTGGCTAAAATCACATGGCTGGGGTGCGGATTCGTGCCTGGGTGTCCGCCCGCTTCCATCCCCACGATCGTCACCGCATCAACGCCCGAGCGCGCCGCCTTGAGGGCGTGGCGCAATTGCGTGGATTTATGGATGAGCACACCGCCGCCATCATGAATGCGCTCGATCATCTCGCCAGGATGGCTGCCAGCGGTCTCGAACCGCGTGATGCCGTGGGCTTGGGCGATTTTGAGGCATCGGTCGTTGATTTCATTGGACCTAAAGCGCGAGATCGAAAAATTCACGCCAAAAGGCGCGCCCTCGGCCAACTCGATGCAGCGGATCAAATCGGCCTCGAAGCTTTCGGGATCGGGGTGGCTTTTGGGGGTCAAAAACGCCATGGCGCCAGCGCGCGCGCAGGCGGCGACAAATTCGGATTTGGAATGCCACATCATGCCGCCGACGATGATCGGATGGCGCATGCCAAAAAGCTCTGTCAGGCGCGTTTGAAACATCTTAGCGCCCCGTGAAATTCGGTTGGCGCTTTTCGAGGAAGGCGGCCATGCCCTCCTTGCGATCATCACTGTCGATGAGCATGGCCGCGCCGAGGCGTTCATATTCCAGCCCCGCGTCCATGCCGACCTGCATCCCCGTATTGATCGCGTTCTTGATAAAGGCGACCGATAGGGGCGGTTTGTCGGCGATTTCGCGCGCGAGGGCCATTGCGGTCTCCATCAAATCCGCCTGCGCGGCGATCTGGCTGACCAATCCGCAACCAAGCGCCTCTTGGGCACCCATCATCCGGCCCGTATACATCAGTTCTTTGGCCTTGGATTCGCCCACGAGGCGCGGCATCCGCTGTGTGCCCCCTGCGGCGGGCAAGACGCCAAGCTTGACCTCCGGCAGGCCAAAGCGCGCATGATCGGCCGCGATGCGGATATCGGCGCAAAGCGCGATTTCCATGCCGCCGCCCAAGGCCACGCCATTGACCGCGGCAATCACGGGGCGTTCGAAATTTTCGATGGTGCGGGTCAACTCATGGGTGAATTTTTGCCGCGCGAAATACTCGGCGGGCGGCGGGCGGTTGCCCGCGCGCTCCTTGATGTCGGCCCCTGCGCAAAAGGCGCGATCCCCCACGCCCGTCAGGATCACGCAGCGGATCGAACGGTCGTTGAGCATGCGGTCGGTGAAGACATGCCAAAGGTCTTGCTTCATCGATCCGCCCAGAGTGTTCATCCGGTCCGGCCGGTTCAACGTGACGGTCGCAACGCCATTTTCGACGGAATACAGCAGCGTTTCATAATCGCTCATCACTCAATCCTTTTGCAAAATATGGGCAATCGAGATCGACCCTAGGCCGATCATATGGGCCATGCCGATCTTGGCATCGGGCTGTTGCCGCTCGCCGTTCTCGCCGCGCAATTGGCGTGTGATCTCATGGATTTGGCCAAGGCCCGTGGGGCCCAGCGGGTGACCTTGGCCGATCAGCCCTCCCGATGAATTGACACAGCATTTCCCGCCGATCGCGCTGCCGCCATCGCGCAAGAAATGCTGTCCTTCGCCCTTGGGAGCGAGGCCGAAGGTCTCGGTATAGAGTATTTCCTCGATGGCAAAGGCGTCATGCAATTCGACCACATCCAGAGCATCGGGGGTGATCCCCGCCTCTGCATAGGCCATTTCGGCAACTCTTTGCGCCAAGGTAACCGAGGGGATTTCGCGTCTCACTTGCGGCCGCTCCGATTGCAGGACCGATGCGGTGACGCGGATCGGTTTGCCGCCGTTGATCCCGAGGCGGCGGATCGCACCCTCGCTGGCGACAATCGCCGCGGCGGCCCCGTCTCCGCGCGGGCAGCACATCAAAGAGGTCGTCGTGCCCGCCACAAGGGTCGAGGCGAGAACCTGCTCTACGCTGCGCGGTTTTTGGAACTGCGCAAACGGGTTTTTTGACGCATTGGTGTGGTTTTTGGCGGCGACACGCGCGAGGTCTTCGGCGCTTAGCCCTTTTTCCTTTTTGAGGTATTCGGCCATGATCGCATATTTGACCAAGGGGATACTCGCCGTATCGGACAGCCGGTTCACCTTTTCCTTGGTGACGGCGCGGAGCTGATCGCCGTATTTGTCCACGCCCACGGCCAAAGCAACATCGCGCCGTCCTGCTGCAACCTCAAGCACTGCCATCTGGAAGGCAGAAGAGCCGGAGGCCGAGGCATTTTCCACCTGCGTGCAGGCCAGTCCGGTTGAACCCAGATGGCTGAACATGATCCGCCCTGCAGCCATGCCAATGCCGGTGCACCCGATATGGGCGCTCTCGATCTGGGGGAACTCTATGCCCGCATCCGACAGCGCGCCGCGCACCGCCGTCAGGCCCATATCGATATAGAGCGTGTCAGAGGCGAATTGGTATTTATGCATGCCTACGCCGATCACATAGACGGGGCGCATGTCATTGAGGGTTTGCATGATCTAATCCTCCGCCGGTGCGAAACGGCAGGCCAGAACGCTGCGCCCGCCGCGCGTGACCTCATGGGCCACGGCCTGAAGCGTCATACCGTCGCGGTATTGCTCAGCCGCGCCCAAAAGCATGACCTCTTCGATCATTCCGTCGGCGATCTGCGCCTCGCCCACGATGGAGGGCACCTCCAACGTGGGCACGAGTTTTGCGTGCAAGGTTATGAAGGTCAAAAGCGTTGCGCGCCCATCGCCAAGCTCGGAGCGGACGTGTTCAGGCACCGCGCCGCAATTGGGGCAGCCATAGCCGGTTTTCGGGAAATGATGCTTTGCACATTGCGTGCAGTAGCCCATAATCAATTGCAGCCGCCGGCCGTCATCCGCCAAGGCGTATAGGTCCGGTTTTTCCAACTCCGGCATTGCTTTCCCTCCAATTTTATACTCAAGGGTAGAAATTTTTAACTCACCATACAACTGCAATAATTGCATTTGGTGGGGTTAGGTGCAATAATTTTACTCACGAGTAAGTTTTATGGAGGGAAGGGCGATGGATTTAGGTCTGACGGGGCGCACGGCATTTATAACTGGCGGCGGTGGCGGCATCGGGCGCGCCACGGGCAAGATGCTGGCGGGGGAGGGCGCTTTGGTCGCTTTGCTCGATATTTCGCAAGAGGCGCTTGATGCAGCATGCGAGGAAATCCTCAATGAGGTGCCGCAGGCCAAGATCTGGACCGGCGTGGTGGACATCACCGACAAAGCGTCGGTCAACGAGGTATTCGCCAAAGCCGCGCAGGAATTGGGGCCTTGCGATATCTTGGTCAACAACGCCGGATTTGCGCGCGATAAATATATGCTCAAGATGGATGAAGACGATTGGGATGACGTTCATAACGTCGTGCTCAAGGGCGCGTTTCATTGTTGCCGCGCGGTGATGCCCGCAATGATGGAGCGCAAATGGGGCCGCATCATCAATATGTCGTCGATGGCCTATCTGGGCAATAAGGGGCAAACCAACTATAGCGCCGCCAAGGCCGGATTGATCGGCTTTACCAATGCTTTGGCGCGTGAGGCCGGAGCGTTCAATATCACCGCCAATGCAATTGCTCCGGGATTGGTGGCAACGCCGCGGCTCAAGGCGCGGGCCGATTATGAAAAGCTCAAACAACGCTCGTTGACCTTCACGCCCATGCCGCGTCTGGCCGAGGCCGAGGATGTCGCCAAAGCGGTGACCTTCTTTGCCTCCAACCTTGCCGATATCGTCTCGGCGCAACTGGTCGGCGTGACCGCAGGACGCTAAACTGCCTGACAGGGAACAATAAAGGGGCCCCCAAGGAGGCCCCCTTTTGCATGTGCTGTGACGAGACCTAGCGTTTCTCGATGCCGGCTTTTTCGATGATCATGCTCCAGCGATCACGCTCTGCGGCGATGAAAGCGCCCATTTCGGCGCCGTCCATATCGACCATCTGGCTTTGCACGCGGGCCATTGCCTCGACCACGGGGGCGGATTTCATCGCCGTGTCAAAAGCGTCGGTCAAGATTTTGATCCGCTCGGGCGGTGTGCCCGCAGGGGCCATGATGCCCGACCACGAACCGGTCGTGGCCTCGGGGATGCCCGCTTCGATCATCGTTTTCGCATCGGGGAACAGATCGAGCCGCTGCTCCGAGGTCACGCCCAAGACTTTGACCGAACCGGATTTGACATGTCCCGCCGTCGAGACCGCATAGTCAAAAGCGATGTCGAGCCGACCCGCGATCAGATCATTGAGCATCGGCGCCGACCCCTTATAGGGCACCTGCAAAAATTCGATCCCCGCCGCATTGGCGAAGAGTTCCGACGCCAGATGCGTCCCCGTGCCGATCCCCGCCAAACCGACAGTCACCTCACCGGGTTTGTTTTCAACAATCACGGTTCCACCCAAGGCCTTGCCGAATTCATCCGCGATCAACCGCGAGCGTGTGTCGGTGATCCCGCCCGGAGTATAGGGCACGATCCATGTGATCGGCTTGCTGGGGAAGTCTTGGGCGTAGGTCGCGGTGGCGGACAAAACAAGCGCACCCGCCGCGATGTGTTTCAGAAAGGATTTTAGCATCTTCTCTCTCCCTAGATTTGACCGTTCTCGGCCATTTGCGCGGCGATGATCTGCCGCCTTTTGCGCAGCGAGCTGCGAATGGTGGAGGCCACGATGATCACCGCCACGGCCAAGATATCCGCGCTGATCGGTTGCGTGACGAAAACAGTGGCATCGCCGCGCGACAGCAACAGCGAGCGGCGGAAGTGTTCTTCGGCCATCGGACCAAGAACGAGCCCCAACAGCAGCGGCGCGGCAGGCAGTTGCAGCAGCTTCATGCCATAACCCATCAGCCCGAAGAGGATCACCAGACCGATATCAACCGGATTGCTGCGTGCCGAATAGGCGCCGAGGCAGATGAAAAACAAGATGCAAGGATAGAGGATGCGGTAGGGGATCATCAGCATCCGCACCCATATCCCGATCAGCGGCAGGTTCAGCACGAGCAGCAGCAGGTTCCCAATCCAGAAACTGGCGATCAAGCCCCAGAACAGCTCGGGGTTGGTCGAGATCACCAAAGGCCCTGGTTGCACCCCGTGGATCAAGAGCGCGCCGAGCAAAAGCGCCATGGTCGCCGATCCGGGGATGCCGAGGCTCATGGTCGGAATAAAGGCCGCTTGGGCCGCCGAGTTATTCGCCGTCTCCGATGCGGCGAGGCCTTCGATCGTGCCATTGCCAAAGCGCTCGGGCGTTTTCGACACCTTCTTTTCGACCGAATAGGCGACAAAGGCCGCGATCACCGATCCGCGGGCCATAGAGCCGGAGGTGCTTTTCCATTCCTTTTTGGTCGGCCACATCGCGGCCCATGAGGTGTCGACTTTTTGCCGCGTGGTGGCGAAATGCATCGAGGTGAAATTGACCAAAATTTCGGACACCCCGAATAGCCCCATCGCCAGAACCACCAAAGAAATCCCGTCAAGCAATTCGCGGCTGCCAAAGCTTTGCGCCACGGCGACAAGCGGCGCGGCAAAGGCCATCATCAACACAATCGAGAAACAGCCGCCGATGAAAGAGGCCAAGGTCGTCATCGCCAAGGCTTTGCCTGCTTCGCTCTTCTGCGCCATCGGGTAGCCGTCAAAACAGGTCACCGCCGAGGTCACCGATCCGGGCAGGTTGAGCAAAATCGCCGCCGTCGATCCGCCATAGATCTAGCCGTAGTAAATGCCCGCAAGCATCACAATCGCATCGGTCGCAGATTGGCCGAGGGTCAGCGGCATCAGCAAGGAAATCCCCGCCAAGGCCCCGACACCGGGCAAAACGCCGATGAACGTGCCCAGCGTCACGCCAATGAAACAGGCCCAAAGGCTCGACCACGAGACCGCCACCGCAAAGCCAAGCGCCATATTGCTCCAAACTTCCATTCGTCAGCCCCCCGGCAACAGGTCCATATTCACCATCCCGCGAAAGCCGTAGACCAAGGCGGTGACAAAGCCGCACAGCGACAGGGCGACAATCAGCAAGGTCAGCGGCCTAAAGGATTTGTCGGCCAGTCCGGACAAAAAGATCAGCGCGAAAATCGCCGCATAGGCTCCGGCGCGGTCAATCAAAAGCGCAAAGGCGCCAAGCGCGGCACAGATCGCAAACATGGCGCGCCACGGTACTTTAGGCGCGACGGCCAATGAAACGCGGCCCTCCAAAATGTTCGCCAGCCCCAGCGCCGACATCACAAATCCGAGCAGCATCGGGAAAATCCCCGCGCCCACATTGCGCAAGCTGCCCATCGGATAGGTTATGCTCTCGGCGCTCACGATCAGGCCAATGATCAGAACCACCGCGCCCGCCGCAAGTTCGAGCACATTAAACCCCGCCAGCATCGGCGGTTTGGGAGGCTCTTCGGGCGTCATGAGGGCGCTCCTTTCATTGCGCCGAGCGCGGGCGCGGGCGGCATGTCGCGGCGCATCCCCTCCAGTTGCACGGGGAAGGGTGTGGCCGGCCCCGCTTTGGTTTGCGTGATCAGGCCGCGCGCTTTGAAATGTTCGGAGGCGGCGGCTTCATCGACGCTCAAAACCGGACTGGCGGGGACGTCATGCGCCTCCATTGCCTGCATGGCCTGCGCGCGTGTAAGCGGGGCGATGGCCTTGGCAATCGCGGCATTGATCGCCGCCGGTTCGGCGCGCCGTGCGGGCAAACCGTCATAGGCCGCATCCGCATAGGCGCCCAAATCAATCGCTTGGCACAGGTTTTTCCAAAAATGCCCCTCCAGCGCGGCAATCGAAATCGCCCCATCCGCGCAGGCAAAGACGCCATACGCGGGACGGACCAAGGCGATTTGCCTTTGCTGGGCCAGATCGTGGATGGCGCCTGCGTTAAACACCCCGCGGCGCGGATTGACCCAATGGGCCAGACAGTCGGCAATCGACAGATCGATAAACTGACCGCGCCCCGTGTTGGCGCGTTGCAAAAGCGCGGCATTGACCGTGGCCAGACCGTAAAGCGCCCCGCCCAAATCGGCGACCGGCAAGCCGAACGTGTGATCCGGCGCCCCATCGGGCGCGCCGCAAAGCGAGGTCACACCGGCCAGCGCGAGATAGTTCAAATCATGCCCTGGTGCGCGCACCATCGGCCCGCTCGCGCCGTATCCCGACAGGGAGATATAGACCAGCTTCGGGTTCAGCGCCGCCATGGCCTCATACCCGAGGCCCAGTTTTTGCATCACGCCGGGGCGAAAGCCTTCGACCATCACATCGGCGCTTTTGACGATCTCGATCGCTTCGCTGCGCCCCACCGCGTCTTTCAGGTCGAGCGCGACAGAGGCCTTGCCGCGATTGACGATCTCGAAGGTGCCTGGCGAGGTGTGGCGCAGGCTATCACCGCCCGGGCGTTCGATCTTGATCACATCCGCGCCCATTTCGGCCATGGCCCCTGTCATGAAGGGACCGGGGAGCAATTCGGAGAAATCGGCGACCGTTATGCCGTGCAGCGGGCCGCTCATATCTCGACCATGATCACAGCGTCGAGCGCCATGACCCCTTCGCCTTCGGTGCCGACCCAGACCGGATTGATATCCATTTCGGTCAATGCGGGCGTGGCCATCACGAAATCGGACACTTTGACGATCAAATCGGCCAAGGCGGCGGTGTCGCGCTTGGGCTGCCCGCGATACCCGCTCAGCAGCTTTGACGAGGTCAGCGCCCCGATCATCTCTTGCGCTGCCATAGGGGTGACCGGCAACATGCGCCGCGTGACATCGGCGAAAATCTCGACGTAGATGCCGCCAAGGCCAAAGGTCATGACCTGCCCGAAGACCGGATCGCGCGAGACGCCGACAAAGGCCTCAAGCCCGCCTTCGGGGGCCATGGGCTCGATCAACACACCGTCGAGCGTCGCCTTCGGCGCGGCGATCTTGGCATTGCTCATGATCACGTCAAAAGCGGCGGCGGCCTCATCCGGCGCAACGCCCAATCTGACGCCGCCAATGTCGGATTTATGGGTGATCTGGGCGCTGACGATTTTCATCGCAACCGCTGCGCCCATTTTGGCCGCGATGGCTTGGGCCTCATCGGCGCTGCTTGCCACTTCGGGGGCGGTGACGGGCACGCCTGCGGCGGCCAGCGCGCGCTTGGCTTCGGCCTCTGTCATGGTGCGCGTGGCGCCCGCCTCGCCGCTCGAACCTTGCGCGATGATCGCGGGGGACCAAGCGTGATCGCCAGTGTTGAGCCATTTGCCATAATCGATCCAGCGCCGCACCGCCTTGCGCATGTTGCGCAGGCTGCGGAAGGGCACATGGCCCGATTTTGCCAAGGCCTTATAGCCTTCGCCTTGGCGCTCCGACATCCAGATCGGCACAATCGGCACCTGCGATTGCGCCTGCGCGGCGGCGAGCGATTGCGCGTTGATCACCGAATACTGCCCGTAGTCCATCGGCAGCGGTGCCAGAACGATGCCGACATTTGCATCCTGCGCCACCGCCGTCAGCGCCTCACGGTAGGCTTCGGGGTGGGAGATCGAGATCGAGGTCGTATCGACAGGGTTGGTCATCCCCGCATAGGCGGGCAGCGCATCGGCCAAGCGTTTGGCGGTTTCGGGGGTGAACTCGGCCATTTCAAGCGCGCCAATGCCAACGTTATCGGCGCAAAGCGACGCCGCGCCGCCGGAGCTGGCAAAGACCGCGATCTTCTCGTCGCCTGTTGGCATCTTGCGGGTGAACAGCATGGCCACATCCATCATCTCGTCGATGTCATCGACTTCGACCACGCCCATTTGCGCAAAGACGGTGGAATTGACTTCGGCCGATCCGGTGATCGAGGCGGTATGCGAGGCGGCGGCTTTGGCGCCGTATTCCGACCGGCCTACTTTGAGGCCGACCACCGGTTTGCCTTGCCGCGCCGCCTTGGCGCAGGCGGCAGCGAACCGCGCGCCGTCCTTGAAGCCCTCGATCAGACAACAGATCACCTTGACCGCCGGATCGCCCGCCATGTGATGCACGAAATCGGCCACTTGCAGATCGCATTCATTGCCCGAAGACGACCAGTTGCCAAACCCCATGCCGCGCACGTTGTGTTGGATCATATTGCGGCCCAAACCGCCACCTTGGGTCGCAAGTCCGATCACCCCGGGGGCAATGTCATCCTTGAAAGCAGGCGAGAAAGTCATGCCCAGCGGCATCGTCAAATTCACCAAGCCGGGGCAATTGGGGCCATAGATGCGGATGCCGGTGCGCTGCGAAATCTCGACCAGTTTGGCCTCTTCCTCGCGGCCCCAATCATCGGCCTCCGAAAACCCCGAGGTCAGGATCACCGCAAAGCCGCAGCCTTTTTGCCCTGCCTGCTCCACCGTCTCGCGCACGAAAGGCGCGGGGATGACCACCACCACCACATCGACGGCCTCGGGCAGCGAGGCCATATCAGGATAGCATTTGATCCCCATGACGCTGTCTTGCTTGGGGTTCACCGGATAGAGCGTGCCGGCGAATTTGGAATGCTCAACGATGTTTTTCATCGCGTGGTTGCCGATCGAATGCTCCTTGTCGGACGCGCCCACAACGGCGATAGAGCGCGGCGCAAACAGATGCGTCAAATCGGGGAACTGATAGGGGCTATAGGCGTCTTTGGGCATGGGGGCGTCCTCAGGTGATGGCGTTCAGGCCAAGAATTTCGCGGCCTGCGATCAAGGTCTGGATTTCGGATGTGCCTTCGGGGATCATCCCGCCGCGCGTGTCGCGGAAAATCCGCTCAATGGGGTATTCGGTGGAATAGCCAAGCCCGCCATGCACCTGCAGCGCCATATCGGCGACTTCAAAGGCGGCTTGGGTGGCGTAAAGCTTGGCGATTGAGCAATCCTCGCGCGCTTCCTCGCCCGCATCGAGCCGCGCCGCCGCGCTATAGGCCAAAGCGCGCGCCGCTTTGGTGCGGATGGTCATATCGACGATATGCTTCTGGATCAGTTGAAAGCTGCCGATGGGTTTGCCGAACTGCTTGCGCGTTTTGGCGTATTCGACCGACAGATCGAGCGCGCATTGCGCTTGGCCGACCGCGCCCATGGCGATATTCACCCGCGCGGTGTTCAGCCCCGCCAATGTGCCCGACAAGGCCGTGCCCTCATCGCCCAAACGGTTTTCCACCGGCACGATGACATTATCGAACTCAAGCTCCGAAGTGCCCGTGGGGCGCAGGGTCATTTTCGACACCCGCTTGGCGAAAAACCCTTTGGATTTGGTCTCGACCACAAAGGTCGAAAGCGCCCCGTCGGTGCCGTTGCCAAAGCTGCGCGCCACCAGAAGGCAGATATCGGCATTGACCCCGTTGGTGATCCAAAGCTTGCGCCCGTTGATCACATAATGGTCGCCCTTGAAATCGGCCCGCGTCTCGATCCCGCGCACGTTGGAGCCGACATCGGGTTCGGACAATCCGGTACAGGTGCGGATTTTATTGGCCAAAAGCGGTTTGAGCCAGCGGTCCTTTTGCTCCGGCGTGCCAAAGCGCGACAGCTTCTGGATCGTACCATTGGTGATATTGACGATGGTGCGAAGGCTCCCCCAACAATAGCCCGCGCTTTCCATCAACATCCCCCAAGTCACATAGGGCAGGTCGAACCCGCCATCGGATTCGGGGATTTTTCCGCCCAGATAGCCGAACTCTTTGAGGTCATCGAGGATCTCGAACGGAAAGGTGCAATTTGCCTCATGCTCGGCAATCAGCGGGGTCACATTCGCGGCGAGCCATTTGTCGACATTGTCTTTGAGCATGCGCTGCTCGGCGTCCAATACTGCACTCATCAGATCATAGCCTCGTAGAGTTTGGTAATGTCGCCGGCACCCATCGGGCGGCCGTTGCGCTCGGTGGCTTGGGACAACAGCGCCATTTCGGTCAGGCGCGGAATATCGCCCGCCGTGATGCCATAACCGGTCAGTTTCTCGGGCGCGCGTGTGAGGGCCGACAGCTTGAGCGCCGCCTCAAACAGCGCATCGCGCGCGGCGGCGTCCTCAAGCGCATCGCTCAATCCCAAGCGGCGCGCGGCTTGGGCATATTTCGCCGTCATGGTCACCGCGTTAAAGCGCAAGATATGGGGCAAGATGGTCGAAAGCCCTTGGCCATGAACGGTGCTGACCAGGCTCTCGACCGGCGTGCAAAGCCCGTGGATCGCATCGACGCCCTGTTGCCCGATGCAAAACCCCGCCAGATAGGAGGACATCATCATACCCGCCCGCGCCTCGAGGTTTTGCGGCTCGGCGACAGCGGTTTCCAGATGCTCGAAGACCAGCCGCATCGACGCTAGGGCCATTTCATCGGCAATCGGGTTCACGACCTTGTTGGTGTAGGCCCCGATGGCATGGGCAAAGGCATCAAAACCGGTGCAGGCCGTCATCCCAGCAGGCAAGGAGAGCGTCAGTTCGGGGTCCATGATCACGCTCGCGGGTTGCAACAACCTGCCGCGAATGACGAATTTGCGCTCGGGGGATTTGAGCACCGCCCCAAGCGAGCATTCCGATCCGGTGCCCGAGGTCGTCGGCAGCGCGTAGAACGGCGG
Organism: Paracoccaceae bacterium; assembly: GCA_050633545.1. Classification (GTDB taxonomy): domain Bacteria; phylum Pseudomonadota; class Alphaproteobacteria; order Rhodobacterales; family Rhodobacteraceae; genus Litorivita. The sequence goes on along the minus strand of JBOEGS010000001.1, from coordinate 602,148 downwards.
CACAGAGGTCTTGGCGCTGTTCACATCGCGGCCAAAGCTGGCAAAGGCGTCTTCGCCGGTGAGGATTTCGGCCATCACGCCCTTGGCCGTGTCAATGGACGAGCCGCCGCCAAGCGCGATCAACGCATCAAAGGAGCCAGCCTGCCACATCTCGCGGGCCTGCGTGACATTGGCGGTGGTCGGATTGGGCAAGACGCCGCGATAGGCCGAATGCCGCACAGCCGCGCCGTCGAGCGCGGCCTCGATCCGGCCCAGAACGCCGGCCTCGGCCAACCCTTGATCGGTGATGATCAAGGCCGACATCTGCCCGCGCGCGGCCAATACGGCCCCGAGCTCATCGCAGCGCCCCGCGCCAAAAAGCGCATTTCCAGGCCAGTTGAGGGTGAATTTATCTGCCAATGACATTGCCTAACCTCCGTAAAAGTAATTGGGCAAGAACAGCGCGATCTGCGGGAAGAGGACGATCAAAAACAGCCCGACCAGCGTGACCAAAACATATGGGATCACCGAGCGGTAAATATCGCCCATCGAGATTTCGGGCGGTGCCACGCCTTTGAGGTAGAACAGGTTGAACCCGAAGGGCGGCGTCATATATCCGACCTCCATCATGATGACGAAAAGGATGCCGAACCAGATCGGATCAAAGCCGTAGGAACTCACGATCGGCAAAAATACCGGCAAGGTGATGAGCATGATCCCGACCGGATCAAGCACCATGCCGAGCAAGAACAAGATCAGCATCATAAAGGCCAATGCGCCCCATTTTCCGCCAGGGATCAGGCTCATCAGGTTCTCGATCAGGCTTTGCGCGCCAAGCGCCGTATAGGCGGTGCTGAAGGCATGGGCAGCAAAGAGGATCCACATGACCAGCGCCGTCAGCTTGAGCGTATCAATCGCCGCCGAATGCAGCCCGCTCCAATTGAGTTGACCGTTGATCAGCGTCGCGACCAAAGCGCCGAAAACGCCCACGGCGGCGGCCTCGGTCGGGGTGGCATAGCCGCCGAAAATCGCGCCCAGAACAATCGCCACGATAAAGATCGGCAAGATCACCGCCTTGAGCGAGGCGAATTTAGCCCCCCATCCGGCGCGCTCTTCCTTGGGCAGGGCGGGGCCAAGCCCGGGCTGGAGCCAGCAGCGGATGCCGATGTAGAGCGAGACCAGAGCAAACAGCGTCAAACCCGGCCCCACGCCCGCCGCAAACAGCCGCCCGACGGACACTTCGGACAAAAGCGAATAGAGCACCATCAGGATCGAGGGCGGGATCAAAATGCCCCAACCGCCGCCCGCGTTGATCGCCCCCACGGCGAGCCGCTTGTCATAGCCGCGCTCGAGCATCCGAGGCAAGGCGATGGTCCCCATGGTCACAACGGCAGCGCCGGAAATACCGGACATGGCCGCGAAAATCGCACAGATTGCCACCGTGCCAATCGCCAAGCCCCCGCGCAGCCCGCCCCACCAGATATGCATCATCTTGTAAAGATCGTTGGCCACGCCGGATTTTTCCAAAAGGATCGCCATATAGACGAACAACGGGATCGCCATCAGCGTCGAGGATTGCATCGTGTCCCACATTTTCGTGGCGACAAGGAAGAAGCCCAAAGGCCCCATTTCGAAGAACAAGAAGATGACCGACACGCCGCCAAGCACAAAAACCAAGGGCGTTCCGATCATGACAAAGGTCAAAAGTCCGCCGAAGAAGAGGAGGGTGAGAAGTTCTACGCTCATTATCGGGCCTCGATTTCGCTGTGCTCGGTTGGATCGGCTTGTTTGCCGAAGATCGCCTCGTCGACAGGCAGGCCCATGAGAATGCGGATGTCACCCGTCAGGCGCACAATGCCTTGAAGTAAAAGAAGAATGGCAGAGATCGGGATCATGCATTTGACGGGCCAGATGTAAGGCTTCCAAACCGAATTGGACCGCTCCCACCCCTCGACCGCCTCTGCGGCGAGAGACAGGCCCTGCCAAAGCAATACGCCGATAAAGAGCATGAAGAGGAAGAATGTGGCGATATCCACCGCCGCTTTGCGCCGTCTGGAGAAACCGCCATAAATGATGTCGACGTTGACATGGCCGCGCTCGGCCAAAAGGTAACCGCCGCCGATGATCGCATAGACGCCAAAGATCAAAGTCGCGAATTCAGCCGACCACGTCGCGGGCCGCCCGACCAGATAACGCATCACAACATCGGCCAACAAAAGCGCGAATATTAACAACACAGCAAGCGATGCCCATCGCCCGATCCAACGGTTCAGTCGCGTGACCCCGCCAAGAAATCCTAACCACATTGTCCATACTCCTTCCGTGCGGCGCACGAACGCCGCACAAGCCACTCTTCACGGTGGCTCTGGTCTCGGGTGTGTCAAAAAAGAATGGGTTGGGGCCGAAGCACTGGCCCCAACGCAGCGGGTCTCAGAGGTATCCGAGATCGCGCATCAGTCCCGTGTAGGCCGCAGCGGCTTTTTCGGCCAGCGGACCGCGCGCGGCCTCTTGGGCGAGGATGTCGGAGGAGGCCGCGACAAGCATTTGTGAAACCTCGTCGGGCAGGTTGATCACCTCGACGCCATTTTCCGCCCGTCGGGCGGCAAGCGCGATGGACTCTTTGTGCGAATATTCCGCCGACCGCCGCCAGAACCGCTCTTCAAGTAGCGATGTCAGCAAGAGCCGCATATCTTCGTCGAGCTTTTCAAGCTCCTTGATGTTGACGATAAACCCGTCGCCTGTCAGGCCAAGCGGGGGTTTGACGTGGTATTTTGCAACTTCCCAAAGCGACATGGATTTGGCGCCGATCGCGGCGCCCCAATGCGCGCCGTCCACAACGCCGGAGCTGATCGATTGATAAAGCTCGGCCCCCGCGATGTATTGCGGCGCGGCCCCTGCGGCAGCCAGATAATCGAGCATCGTGCCCGAGGAGCGCAGTTTGAGACCGGCAAAATCGGCGGCGGTTTCGATTTTCTTCGAGACGACCAGTTCGGTCGGATAAACCTTTTCCGTCATATAGAGCACGCCGGTCGGGTTCATTTGCTCGTTCATCAAATCCTCGATGCCGAGGTTTTTGATCGCATGTTGAAGCTGCCACGATTCCCGGAATGTGCCGGGGATGCCGTAAGCAAAGCTGGCCGCTTCGACCTCATCTTGAAAGTAGGACGGAGAGCAGGTACCCATCGGCAACACACCGCGTTTGATCAACTGGTAAATGTCTTTGCCTTTGCCGAATTCGCCCGCACCGAAGAGTTCAAGCTTGAACGCCCCCTCGGAACGTTTTTCCAACTCGGCGGCCAGAACGCCCAAGGAATCGTTGAAAGATCCGGACGCTTTGGGCCAATGCGATTGCACGCGCCACGTGACTGCGCCCGCTGCAATGGCTTTGCCGATAAAGGCGGGTGCAGCAAGGGGCGCCAGCATGGCGCCGCGCAAGACTGCACGCCGGTTGGTCAGTGATTTTGTCATATTATCCTCCCTAAGCGCCGAAACGGGTCCGGCGACATTCCTCCTGCTATTGGATTTCTCGGGGCGGCTCGGTTAACGATTATATGCCCTCTATACTTAGCAGAACATTTTTTTACTCAGGCGTCAATGAAATACCCGTCCCGAATATGCGCGGTTGCGAGGCTTGTGATTTGGTCCGATCCGTGAAACGATTTAATGCCGCAATGCGGCAAGACATGAGGAACCCACAGAATGGCAAACTGGAACGGCGCCGTTGCGAGCCGCGAAGAAGTGCGAGAGTTGAAACGGCGCGCGGCCCTGCGCGTTGCTGCGCGCATTTTCAACGAGAAGGGCTACCATGCGACGTCCCTTGACGAGGTCGCCGAAGAGATCGGCGTAACCAAAACCGCGCTCTATTATTACTTTAAAAACAAAGAGCAACTGCTCTATGAGTGTTTGAAGCTGACCTATAACTGCGGGCAAACCGCGCGGCTTGAGGCCGAAGGTTTCGACGGCAGCGCTTTTGACAAGCTGAGCTTTTTGTACAAACGCTTCATGGAGCTTTTGATGGAAGAGCGCGGGGCCTATACGACGATGGCCAATATCCGCGCGCTGCCCGAAGAGGCCCAAGAAGAGTTGATCGACCGGCGCCGCCAATTGGACCGCTATTCGCGGATGCTCATCGAGAAGGCGATCCAAGAGGGGGCCTTGCGACCCGTTGATGTGCGCATCACGTCGAATTTCTTCTTGGGTGCGGTGAATTGGATTTTGCGCTGGCACACCGAAGATGACGCCATGTCGCCCGAAGAGGTCTCGGCGCATTTCCTCGACCTGTTCATGAACGGGATCGTCGCCAAGAAGGCATAGGCGGATATGGCCTTTCGCGCGGCTCATTTGGTGCCCCTGCCTTGTCTCCTGTCACGGGCGTATCGGGCCAAAGCCAGATAGCGATAGAGGCCGTGCACGAATTTGCCGTAGGACAAGGTCAGGAAGAACGTCAAAACCGCGCCAAGGTGCAGCGCCAGAAGCGGGCCAAGCGCGGGTGTGTGCCCTGCGGCGCGCAGAGCCAAACCGCTTGCGCCGGTGAGCAGCAAGATCGCGATGAACCCGTATTCCATGCCGCGAAACTCTTGCGCCTTGAGCGCGCCGAGCCGCGCCGTCTTGGCATGGAGTAACCCGAGGCACCCGATCACGAGGCCGATGCCGCCGGCGATGCCCAAAAGCGGCGGCAATTGCCACCACGCATAGGGCGCTTTTACTTCAAATCCGTAGTGATAGAGCGTCGCAAGCGAGGTGGAGGCAAGGCAGAGCAAAAAGCCGCAGAACACCATATGGTGCCACATCCTGCGCCGGTCCGCTGGTGCGTCGTCCTCATTGAAACACCCCATCCCCCCGCCATCCAGATAGGTCAACCGCGCCGCATCATGGCTGGCACGAAGATGATCGCCCGCGCACAAATTCCGCGCGCCGCAATCTGTCCAAAAGGCCCGCGCGCCCATGAAAACCGCCAAGAGCATCCACAAGAACGCCGCGCCGAAAATCGCCACCATCGCGCCATGGGGCATCAGCGCGTAGAACCGCCCCGCGCCCAGATGCGCGGACCAAATCGCACCGGGGGCATGTGCCGCGATAAACCCGAGCAAAAACAGCGCGAAGAAAACCGTGCATCCCAAGGCCAAAGCCAGCCCGTGTTTGGCAAAGATCGGCCGCGCCGCCGCAGGCCATGCGTAATGCCCGTAGCTTTCGGACCTCACGCGGGCGAGGGTTTGCGGCAGGTTCACCGCAAACTCGTGCGGCGGCGCGAATTGGCAATCATGATAGCAGGCGCCGCATCCGTGACACAGGTTCGCCAGATGGTTCAAATCACCGTCTGAGAATGCCCGCTGCATCTCCATCGCCGGAAACACGGCGCAAAGCCCCTCGCAATAGCGGCAAGAGTTACAGATCGTCATCAAGCGATCCGCCTCGGTGAGGGCCGCAGTGCTATGAGACATGACGCGCCGCCTCCGAGCCTGCGATTTTTCCAAAGACCGCCCCGATGGTCATGCCGATTCCCGCCGCATAGCCTTGGCCCAATATGTTGCCCGCCATGATTTCGCCCGCTGCAAAAAGGTTCTCGGCAGGGGTGCCATTGGCCATGACCATCCGCGCATCCATGCCGGTTTTGACGCCCAGATAGGTGAATGTGATGCCCGGCTTGACCGGATAGGCATAGTAGGGCGGGGTTTCGATGCGCTGCGCCCAATTGGTTTTGTCGATGCGCAGCCCGCGCGTGGCATTGCCATCCAAAACATTGGTATCCAACGGCTTTCCGCCAACCACGGCCGTATTAAAACCGCTGATCGTGGCGTCGAGCCGCGCAGGGTCGAGGCCCAGTTTGCCCGCCAGCTCTGCCACGCTGCCCGCCGATATGGGCGGGTAGGGCGAGGGCATGAAGCGGGTGATATTGGGGGCGTCAAAAATGATATAGGCGGTTTGATCCGGTTGATCGGCGACCAAACGGCCCCAAATCGCATAGCGTTTTGGCCATAGGTCTTCGCCTTCGTCATAAAACCGCTCGGCCTTTTTGTTGACCACGACGCCCAAAATCACGCAATCGAGCCGCGTGATGATCCCGCCGTCATAGCGCGGTGCGCGCGCATCTATCGCGACGGCGTGGCATTGGCTGGCATCACCGATCTGCATCACGCCATGATCAATCAACATCCGCGTGACCGTGCCGCGATTGAAGGGCGTGCCGCGAATGAGAAAGTTTTCGGCCCGCTCGCCCCATCCCTTCTTGAGCCAATCGATATCGGCTTGAAACCCGCCACAAGCGGCGACGAAAGCGCCTGCCTCGATGCGCGTTTCGCCGTCGGGGCGGCGCACGCGGGCGCTGCGAAACTGCGCGCCGCAGATATCCAATCCGGTCACCTCATGCTCATATCGCACCTCCACCCCGAGACCTTCGGCGGTGCGGTAAAGCGCGTTGAGCATCGAGCGCCCGCCGCCAAGGAAAAACGAATTGGTGCGGCCAAGGTTGATCGTGCCGCCCAAAGACGGCTGAAACCGCACCCCTTGCTCTTGGATCCAATCGAGCATCGGTTTCGATTGTGCGATCATCATTCTGGACAGGGGCTTGTCGGTGTTGCCCGCCGTAACGCGCAGCAAATCACCGTAGAATTCCTCCTCGCAATAAGGGCCGGTGAGCGTATCGGTGGCCGCGTCATGGGCGCAGCGCATGTTGCGCGTATGGCGCGTGTTGCCGCCGCGATAGAATTTCGGCGCGGCCTCAAGGATCACGACCCGCCGCCCCGCCCGCGCCGCCGCGATGGCCGCGCAAAGCGCGGCGTTGCCGCCGCCCGCGATCAGGACATCGACCCGCTCCATCCGTCAGACCCGATCCGTCACCCGCGCAAGCACGGGAAAATAAGCGTCGGAAAATCCGGCCTCTTTGGCCTTTTGCATCCGCGCTTTGGCCAATTCGGCGCCTTGGACCTTGATCTTGCAAGAGGCCGCGAGATCGAGCGCATAGCCGACGTCCTTGAGCGCATAATCGGTCGGAAAGGCACCGTCAGGAAAGGTATCCGCCAACATTGCTTTGACCCCGTGGTTGCGCAGGGCAAAGCTGTCGGCGGAGCCTTTGGACAGCGTGGCGAACAGCAGCGCCGGATCCATCCCCGCCGCCTTACCCAAGGCCAGCGCTTCGGAGAGAGCCACGACCGTCTCGAACAGCACCATATTATTGAGGATTTTCACCACCTGCCCGCAGCCCACGCCGCCGCAATGGGTGATGTCGCTTGCCGCATGGGCCAAAAGCGGGCGGATGGCGGCAAAGACCTGATCATCCGCGCCCACCATGATCGACAGGGTGCCCTCTTCGGCGGCTTGGCGGGTGCGCGCGACGGGGGCATCGGCGAAGGCGATGCCCTTGGCCGACAGCGTTGCCGCCATATCGCGGGTCAATCCGACAGGCGCGGTGGACATATCCACCACCACAAGCCCCGCGCGCCCATGTGCCAAAATTCCGTCCTCGCCAAGGATCACCGCCTCGACCTGCGCCCCCCCGGGCAAGGAGAGAAACAAGATATCCACCTTGGCGGACAGATCGGCGATGCTTGGCGCAAGCTGCGCGCCTTGCTCGGTCATGCGCTGGGCAGGGGCGGGGTTGAGATCAAACACATGCATGTCAAAGCCCGACTTGATGCACATATTGCGGCAAATCGGCTCGCCCATCACGCCCAGCCCGATGAACCCGATCATCGGCGCGCTCATTGCGCCGCGCCTTGGCCGGTTGGAAAGGTCAAAATCGAGCTGCCGCAGAGCGATCCGAGATATCCTGTGCGCCCATCGTGCGAAAATGCGATGCTGGCGATATTGCCCAAGGTGCTTTTGCCCGTGCCGTAAAAATGCTCGCGCCCCATATGTCCTGCGGCCAAGGCGCTCTCGACGGTTTGAACCCATTCGGGATCGCAGTCCTCGATCACCAATTCCTTTTGCCCGTCCGGCGCGATACGCCACAATCGGTTCGACACGATACAGGTCACCCAAAGATAGCCCGCCGCATCAAACCGGATACCATCGGGGAAATCGCCGCGGCCAAAACGTGCACAGACCCGCCGGTTGCTCAGGCCCTGATCGTCCAGATCGAAGCGCGTTACGGCGCGCGCAAATGTCTCGGTGACCAACAGTCCGCGCCTGTCGGGGGTCAGGCGGCACTCATTGGCAAAGCAGATATCATCGGCCAGTATCCGCGGTCCCTTGGCGTCCACCATGAGGATCATGCCGTCGCGGACCTCCTCCGAATAGGCGTTGAAACGCGGCAGGCTAAGCGTGCTGACGGTGATGAAATGCCGCCCCTGCGCATCCGTCATCACGAAATTCGCCGCCGCCAAAGCTACCCCGTCCACCTCCATCAAATAGGGCGTCAGTTCCCCTTGCGCAGACAGCCGCCATATCCCGCCGCCCTCGCCGATATTGGCGATCATAAAACTGCCGTCCGCTTGCAAGGCGATGCCGTTGGGGATGAGCTCCGATCCGCCCGCCATCGCGGGGGAGGGGCCAAGCGTGCGGACTTCGCCTGCGGGTGAAATCATGCTGATGCCGCGCCCACGGTGCGATACGGCGAGCGATCCATCGGCGTAAACATGCACGGATTCGGGGCGCGCGAGGCCATGTCCGAATCGGTGCAGGGCGTCTAGCGATAAGCGGGGCTGGGTCATCGGGTCTCCTCCGCTTTTCAAAATAGACTTATAATTCTGCTAGGCGCAACAAATGTTTCACCTGTCCGCCGAGCGCCACGACGGGACCGGCGTCCCAATTGGGGGCAACCGAGGGGGAATTGGCCAAATGTCTTGTAAATGTAGCTAGAGCGGATAGCGCGCGCCAAGGGCCTCGGATATCTCGCGCGCGGCGTCCAAAAGCTGCGGCGTCATGCGGGCGATATCCTCGGGGGTGAAGCGCTCTTTTGGTCCCGAAAAGGACAGCGCCCCGACAAGACGGTTGGCACCGGAAAACACCGGTGCGGCGATCCCCGCGCAGAGCGGATCGCGCTCGCCAAGCGACAGGGCAAAACACGCGCGCCTGATCGCGGCCAATTCGCGGTGATCCGCACCGTCTGGCGCACTGTCTGGCCCGCCGCCCGCATCAAAGGCCAGCAAGACCTTGCCCGCCGCCCCGCGCTGCATCGGCAGGCGGTCGCCCGCATGCACACGGTCCAAGGTCGAATGGGTCGAATTCACCCGAAACAGGCACAACCGCTCGCTCGGCGTCTGGCGCACATGAAAGGACGGGCTTTCGGTGCCCAGATCCACCAGCCGCTCCAGCACCGGCAGGATTTGGTGGCGCAACGGATTGGTGCGCTCATAGGCCAGCCCCAATTGCATGATGCTGGGGCCGAGGGCGTATTTGCTCTCTTCGACGCGCACCACATATCCGGCGTCTTGCAAGGATTCCAAAATCCGCAGGATGGTGCTTTTGTAAAGACCCGTCGCGCGCGCGATTTCCGACAGGTTGCGCGGCATGCTCGCCGCTTCGATCGCTCCGATGATTGCCAAAGCGCGATTGACGGCGGCAACGCCGCGCGCGCCTTGCTCTGTGCTGTCAGCGGGGTGGTTTGGCGACGTCACGGCGGGCCTCTTTATCGTTGGCGGGGCGGCGAAATTGCGCCCTGCCTAGCGCGAAAGGCGCAAAAATGCACGCCTAATCAATATGCCGAAGGGGCGGATCGGGCGACGTGGCGCTTAAAAATCGAGCCCCAAATCCACAGTGCGCACCGAATGCGTCAAAGCCCCCGAGGAGATGTAATCAACCCCCGTCGCGGCGATCGAGGCGATGCGCGCCACGGTCACATTGCCGCTGGCTTCGGTTTTCATCCGCCCGTCCACCATGGCGACAGCATCGCGCAGCATCTCGTTGTCCATATTGTCGAGCAAGACCACATCGGCGCCCCCGACCTGCAAAACCTCTTCAAGTTGGTCCAAGCGGTCCACTTCGATCTCGACCGTGGTCATATGCGATCCATGCGCCTTGGCGGCTTCGAGCACGGCTCGCACGCCGCCAGCGGCTGCGATATGGTTGTCCTTGATCAAAATCGCATCGGAAAGCGAATAGCGGTGATTGAACCCGCCGCCATGCAGCACCGCCAGTTTTTCCACGCTGCGCAAACCGGGCGTGGTTTTGCGCGTGCAGGTGACCCGCGCCTTGGTGCCCTTGGCTTGCGCCACAAACTGGGCGGTTTGCGTGGCAATTCCGGTCAAACGGCCTGCGAAGTTCAACGCCACGCGTTCCGCCGAGAGGATCGAGGCCGCCGATCCGTTGATCTGCATCAGCGTGTCGCCCTTTTTGCAGGCCGATCCATCGGCGCGCAAGGTCACCACCTCCAAGGCCGGATCGATCAAACGAAAGGCCATCGCGGCAATTTGCATGCCTGACACAACCGCGTCTTCGCGCGCGTTGATCCGCGCCTCATAGGTCACCCCCGCAGGGATCACCGCGCGGGTGGTGACATCGCCATAAGCGCCAAGATCTTCCATCAGCGCGCCGCGCACCATGGGCTCCAGAACCAGATCAGGCAGGCTTTGATGGGCCGTCATAGCGTATCCTCGCAAGCTTGGGCGCGCAGGGCGCGCGCCTCGGTCAATGTCATCATCGAACGTTTGCCGACCCCTGCAAGCATCTCGGGGTGATCGGTGCGTTCATGTGCGCCGCGGCTCTCCTTGCGCACCCATGCGCAGGCCGCGATCAAGGTGGCGGTGGCGCACATATTGGCGAAATCGGGGCTGTCGCCGTGGGCCTGTTCGAGCGCGGCAATCTCGCGCAGCGCGCTGCGCAATCCTGCATCGGTGCGCACCACGCCGACATTGGCCGTCATAACCGCGCGCAGCTTGGCCACGGCGCTCGGGTCGGGGGCGCGGCCGCCGCCGTCAAACGCGAGCGTGATCTCGGGGGCGGCATTGGGCGCGACGCGTCCGGCGATATCGGCGGCGCAGATGCGCGCATAGACCAGCGCTTCGAGCAGCCCGTTCGAGGCAAGGCGATTGGCCCCGTGCAGGCCGGTCGAAGAGGCCTCGCCGCAGACCCAAAGATTGCCCAGCGAGGCGCGGCCAAACACATCCGTAGCGATCCCGCCCATGTGATAATGCGCCGCCGCCGAGATGGGGATCGGCATGGTCGCGGGGTCGATGCCATTGCGCGCGCAAGCGCTGGCGACCGAGGGGTAGAGGGTTTTGATCCGCTCGCCGAGCGCGGCGCGGGTGTCGAGCATCGGGCGCTTGCCCGCTTGGGTTTGCGCGTAAATCTCGCGCGCGACCACATCGCGCGGGGCCAATTCGGCATCGGGATGCACGCCGGTCATAAACCGCTCGCCCGCGGCATTGATCAAAATCGCCCCCTCGCCGCGCAGGGCCTCGGTGGCCAAAGGCGCAGGGTCTTCGCCCACGTCCATCGCCGTGGGGTGGAATTGCACAAATTCGGCGTCCGCAATCACCGCGCCCGCCCGCGCGGCCATGCCGATCACCTGCCCGCGAATGCGCGGCGGGTTGGTGGTCAGCGCATAAAGCCCGCCCGAGCCGCCCCCCGCAAACAGATAGGCCGCCCCGCGCAACATCACCGGCGCAGAGCGCGCCTCGCCCGAGGCTTGGATTTCGATGCCGGTCACATCGCCCTCGCGGGTCTCGATCCCCAACGCCATCGTGCCTTCGAGCACCTGCACCGAAGGCGCCGCGCGCACCTGTTCGATCAAGGCCGCCATGATGGCCGCGCCCGCCTGATCGCCCTTGACGCGCACGACGCGGGCAAAGCTATGGGCCGCCTCGCGCGACAACACATAGTCCCCCGCGCCTGAGCGGTCGAAGGGCGTGCCAAGGTCGGTCAGCTCCAGAATATGGTTGCGCGCCTCATTGGTCACCAATTGCGCCACCTCGGGCACCACGATCCCCGCGCCGACGCGGATGGTGTCGGTCGCGTGGGAGGCAGGGCTGTCCTTATCGGCCATCGCCGCCGCAACGCCGCCCTGCGCCCAAGCCGAACTGGCCCCCCCGCCGAGCGTCTCGGGAGAGATCATCGCAACGGGCAAAGGCGCAAGTTCGAGCGCCGCATAGAGCGCACCAAGCCCCGCGCCGATGATGACGATCCGGTCGGTTTTGACCTCTTTCATGGCCCGGTCACAGGCCGAGCTTGCGCGACAGATCGATCATCCGCTGCACCGAAATGCGCGCCTTGGCGGCGACCTCTTCATCGACCTCGACCTGATTGTCGAGCGTGTGCAGCACATAGAGAATTTTCTCCAGACTGATTTTCTTCATGAAGGGGCACATGTTGCACGGTTTGGCAAATTCCACCTCGGGCAATTCATCGGCAATATTCGACGCCATCGAGCATTCGGTCACCAACATCGCCTTGGCCGGTTTGTTCTCATGCACCCAATTGATGATGCCGCTGGTCGAGCCGGTGAAATCGGCCTCGGCCACCACGGCGGGGGTGCATTCAGGGTGGGCGATGATCTTGACCTGCGGATCGCTCTCGCGGTAGGCGCGCAAATCCTCGGCGGTGTAAAGCTCGTGCACGATGCAAGAGCCCGCCCAATAGACGACCTTTTTCTTCGACAGATTGGCGACGTTCTGGGCCAAAAACTGGTCCGGCGTCATGATGACCGTATCGCTCTCCATCGCATCGACGATCTGCACCGCATTCGACGAGGTGCAGCAGATGTCGGAGGCGGCTTTGACCTCGGCGGTGGTGTTGACGTAAGAGACCACCGGCGCGCCGGGGTATTTGGCGCGCATCTCGGCCACGCCCTCGGCGGTGATGGATTCGGCAAGGCTGCACCCTGCCGCCATATCGGGCATGAGCACCATTTTTTCGGGGCTGAGGATCTTGCTGGTCTCGGCCATGAAATGCACGCCGCCCTGCACGATGATATCGGCGTCCACATCGGTGGCCTTCATCGCCAGTTGCAAACTGTCGCCGACGAAATCCGACACGCCGTGGAAAATTTCGGGAGTCATGTAATTATGGCCCAAAATCACCGCGTTTCTCTCGCGTTTGAGATCATTGATCGCTTTGACATAGGGGGCATAGATCGCCCAATCGGCGGGCGAGACAACCCTGTCCATCTTCTCATAGGTGCTTTGCATCGAAGCGGCCAAATCGACATTCGGCGCGAGGTCGTAGGTCTCGGCCAAAGTGGCGCGAAGTTTCGGCATATCAAGCATAGGTTGCCCTTTTCGATGAACGTGCGGTTGAGCAACTCTATCAAGCTTGCAAAGGGGTTAAAAGCGCCGACGCGGCGTTGCGCGCGGCCTTGCGGCTAGCGCAGCATCGAAAAATGGCTCAGTTCGATGAAATGGATCGGGCCTTGCAGGCGCGAGACGTCAATCGCCCCGCGCAAGCGGCGGCCCAAGAAAACCTCGGCCGCGGTGCATAGATCAGCCTTGAAAATCACGCGGCCTTGCGCATCCAGACAGCTCAGATGCACCATGCCTGCCGCCGTGGTCAGGCGTAGCTCGCAAAATCCGGTCGGATCGTCGGTATAGGCCTCGCCAACCGGCTGCATGGCGGCCTCGCGCGTGCCAAATTCAAAGGCCAAGGCGCCGCTGCGGCCAACGATTTTCACCCGCAAAAACAACCCGTTTTGCGGGTCCGCCAAATTCAGGATTTGAAATCCCAGACCCATCATCTGGCTTTCTTGGTCAATCGGTTTGACGCGAAACCTGAGCCGCGCAGTCAGCTGGTTGCTCCGGTCTGCGGCCAGATGGCGTTTGGTCTCGATGCGAAAACGGCTACCCAGCGCGCGCCCCGGAGAGATCAACAGCGCGCTGCCGTCGCCTGCGTTTGTATGGGCCGGTATTGCATAGGCGAAAGGTTCGGTTTTCTCGACGCTCCAGAACGAGGCGTCGACGCTATTACAGTGCAACACCGCACCCGCGCCGAAATCATCTTGCAAGCTGCGCAGCGCATCGGGCGCGGTGTAATCCAGACACCGCCGCCGGAAGCTATAGTAGGCGGGTTTCTTGCGCCCTTCATGATCGACAAGGCCAAAGGATTTTTCCTGTTTCAAATCCCAATCTTCATCGCGGTATTTATACCAAAATACCTTTTGGACGGCGCTGTCTTGGGCGGCGTCGCCCATGAAGCTGCTGACGAAATCGGCCTGCGTCATCGCATCAAAATCATAGTTCTGCGCCAGATCGAGCGAACGCGCGCCAACCTCGGTGATCCATAGCGGCAGATCGCCCAATCCCGCCTGCGCCGCCGCGCCGCGAAAGGCTTGGGTCAATTGCCAGCTATGGGCGGCAAACCCGTCGGGCGCCTCGCCGAAGTAGGGGTAGGGGTGGAGGCCGAACGCGTCGAAGGGCATTTCGCGATGGTCGGGGTCGCGCACCGCCAGAGCGGCGAAGACTTGTCTGGCGAAATCGGGAATGAAGTAGAACCCGTCGTGACCCGCATTATCGGCAAACTCGGCGGCAAATTCCTCGCGGTATTCGTGCAGCGTATTGGCAAAGGCGGGGCGGGTGCGCGCATCATGGCCGACAAGACCGTTTTCGGCAAAGCTCACGCCGCAAATCTTGCCCGCAAAGCCCGCCGCCTTGAGGCTCTGCACGCCAGGGCGCAGCACCATGTCAACATATTCCGCGCCGGTCCACGGGCGATGGGTGCCGTCCTCTGCCTTGACCGAGATGTAGAAATCCGAGGCATTGGGTTCGTTCCACAGCTCGAAATCGTCGATAAACCCGAAGTTTTGGGCCAAAGCCGTGACATATTCAGCGTATTTCTCGGCAAAATCCACCTCGCCCAGATAGGTCCATCGGGCCACTTCGGGATGGCAATTCATGATCACTGCGGTGATCTGGATATGCTTGGGCAAGAGATCGACGAAGGCATGGTAATGATTGACCAGCCCCTCGTTGAGAACCATTGCGCCGCGGTCGGAGTATTGCACCAGATGCCGCCAATAAAACGGCAACCGGATCGCATTAAGCCCGCATTCGGCGATCACATCCATATAGGTCGCCAGCCGTTCGGGATCGTCGAGCAATCTGCTGATGGTTTCGAAATTCAATCCGATGTGCTCGATCCCGCCTTGGCGCGGCGCCGCCCGATGCGGCGCGGGAGCCGTCTTGGCGGCTTGCGGCGCGGGGCGCGGCGGGGGGGTGTGACGGGCTTTGGTCTCGTCGGCGGGGACGGGCGCAGAGGCCTCGCCTTGGGCCCGCGCGGCCATAACCTGCTGCACCAATTCAAGGCTGCGCGCGGCGCTGGGCGGTGTGGCCTCTACGGCATGGACCGAGGCCGCCGCCGCATCCGGATCGGCCAGCCACCCTGTGGTCGCATGAGGGATAAACCGCGCGCGCAATCGGGCGTTCGAGGCGGCGTAATGTTCCATGATCCGACGCCGCACCTCGGTGCCGAGCAGGTTTTGCCCGCGCTGCTCGTTCGCAACGGCGCGATTGACCTTCCAGAACGCCCCGCGCAGCGCCAGTTTTTCCTCGTCCGGCAAAGTTGCGTCGAGCATCCGCCGCACGGTGACGATTTCGGGCGAAAAGCTGACGTTTCGCGGCCCGCCCGCAGGCTGTGGTATCTTGATCCCGAGGGCTTTGCCAAAGCGGTCCACCGCATCGACCCCGAAGGCCGGATCGTCGTAAGGAATGGCCAGAACTCGCTCTTCGCCGACCAAATCCGCATAGCTGGCGATCAGGCGCTCGTAATCGGCGGGCAGCGGGGCGCGCAAGTCGACGCCTTTGAAATCGCTGAATATCAATAACGGGTCGCGGCGCAGGACGGTGTCGACGAACTCCTCCGGCTCGAGCGCGCAATAGGAAGATTTGCAAAGCTCGCGATACATGCTTTCGATGTAATCGTCCTGCCGGCGCAGCAGGGATACCACAGTGGTCTCATAGCGATCCGTGAGCGCCGCGACCTGCGCGGGATCGATCACCGACAGCAATTCGGTGCTCACGATCACCGTCTCGGCGGGCGCGTCATCGATGGCTTGGATCAATGCGCGATGCGGCGCGGCGGCGTTTGCGGATGGCTCGAGCACCATGAAATGATGGCCGGGATTGTTGGGGTTGGCATAGAGCGGCGGGTAGAACACCCCCTGCTGGGCCAAAGCAACGTCAGCCCGCGATAAGGCATACTGGATCGAGGTTGTCCCCGTCTTATGTGTGCCGATATGCACAAACAGCCGTTTCATCGCAGCCCCTTCGTAGGCTTGGGTCTTGGTTTGACGTGTCCGGCTTAAAGGAAGCGCAGCACCGCTTCAATCAATGCAGAAGGCAGCGCGGCGCGCCATGGTCCGCCGGTCCCTTCGGGCATAGGTCTTTGTGTGTTAAAGCGGCGTAAAACTTGGCCCCGCGCGCGGGGCGCAAAGCGTGGTTTGTAGATGTCTTTGGAGGGGCGCGGAAACGGTGCCCGCAGGGGCGGTTTGCGGCGCAAGTCTTTCGGCGGCGGCGTGATCCGTGCGAGGCGCCGGGCAGGTTAGACCCTGAAAACAATCGGTGTTTCGCGGTGCCTGAGTGGGGTCGAGCGGCTTTCGGGCGCGGCCTCGGCGCAGTTTCGGCGGCGCAGGTTTTGCTGCTGCACCGCGCATGTATCGAGCGCCAAACCGCTAAACCTTGAAGCAGTTTCTTGGTGCGCGAGAGGGCAAGGCGCGATGTCGCTTTGATAGCTCGACCAGCGCGCAGCGCGCGAAGTTGGGGGTGCGCGCCGCAATGCCCTAAATCTGTGGCAGGTAGCTCAGGGGTTAACTCCACGCCATCTGCGTGAAGTTTTCCCGAAATGCGAAGCGTTTAAGGTGATCGTCGATGATATATTGCGCCACCTTCAACCCCTGTTCGTCTTGCGCGCTTACCGTGACCGACAAGCCCTGCGCATCCGTGCGCAGTTGCGCCGGTCCGGGCGGCAGCGCCGCGCGGCCTTCGGTATCATTATACTCCACCTCGACCTTATGTGCGAAATGCTTGCAAAGCTGTTGGAGGTATTTCGCCCCATTGGGCGTGCTGAAATATGCGTCGGAGGTGAGCATTGCCAATCCTATAGTTGATTCTTTTTGTAGGTTATTCGGTTGACCCCTGCGGCGCAACGGATTACCAAGCCCGCGATCAGCCAGCGCTAAACCGTCAGCCATTTTCCCGCACCTTGTCGCCCATGCTGGGCAACCTTCGGAGATGTCTCATGCGCGCTGCCGTTTACTCTTTTGCATTCTGTCTGTTTTCGCTGCTCTTATTCGTGGCACCTGCGGCATTCGCCGGACCGGTGCAGATCGACACCGCCCAAGGGCCGGTCACGCTTGAAAACCTTCCCGAACGGATTGCCGTTCTCGACACGGCCAGCGCCGATACGATTCTCGCGTTGGGCGTTGTGCCCGACGGGGTGGTGAAGCCGCTATTCGTTAAAGCACTTGAGGAGCAGGTCGCCTCGGTTCCTGCGGTCGGGTCGTTGTTTGAGCCGGACTTCGAGAAGATCGCGGCGCTGGCACCGGATGTCATCGTGATAGGCGCGCGCGCCCAGACCCATGCCGCCGCTCTGTCAAAAATTGCGCCGGTGCTGGATATGTCTGTGGGGCGCGATGCGCTCGGCGACGGATTGGCGCGGCTTGATGCCTTTGGCGTTCTCACGGGGCGCAGCGTCGAAGCGGCGGCTCTGGCAAAGGATTTGCGCGCCAAAACAGAACATGCCCGCGCCTTGGTCGCCAAAGAAGGCAAGGCCTTGATCGTGATGACCAACGGACCCAAACTATCGGTCTTTGGCCCGCAAAGCCGCTTTGGCTGGCTGCATACGGCGCTGGGCTGGCGCGCCGCCAAAGCCGATATCGCGGCCTCGCCGCATGGCGAAGCCGTCTCGTTCGAATATATCGCTGATGCGAACCCCGAGGTGCTTTTGGTGATTGATCGCGGGCAGGCCGTGTCCAATGGTATGGGCAATGCGGCGGCGACGCTCGATACCGCATTGATCGCGGGCACCAAGGCGGCGCGCACAGGGCGGGTGATCTACCTATCTGCTGCCGAGATTTATGTCGCTGGCGGCGGGGTGCAGGCGCTGAACGTCACGATGGACGAAATCATCGCAGCACTCGAAAACTAAAATGACCGCGCTCCACCGGTTATCACTGCGCCCTTTGCGCGCCCTGCGGTGGTTCGCGGCGGGCGCGGCTTTGGCGGCTCTTGCCCTTGCCTCGCTTTTCGTTGGTGTGGTTGATATCTCACTTGCCGACCTGTGGTCCGATACGCACGCGCGCTCGCTGGTCTTGGAAAGCCGTTTGCCGCGCAGTCTGGCCGCGCTTTTGGCAGGGGCATCATTGGCGGTCACTGGACAAATCATGCAAATCCTTGCGCGCAACCGCTTTGTCGAGCCGATGAGCGCAGGCGCAGGACAAAGCGCCGCGCTTGGGGTATTGCTGGCGGTGTTGGTGTTCCCCGCATCCGCGATCTGGGCCAAGATGGCTTTGGCCTCGGTCTGTGCCCTGTTGGGCAGCGCAGGATTGATGTGGTTGATCCGTGCTTTGCCCCCGACCCAGCCGCTGTTGATCCCGCTGGTGGCCTTGGTTTACGGCGGCATGATCGGCGCGGCGGTGACCTTTGTCGCTTATCAAGGCGACCTCATGCAGTTTTTGGGTATCTGGTTAACCGGCGAATTGTCCGGCGTGCTGCGCGGCCGCTATGAGCTTTTGTGGATTGCGGGCGTGACGGCCGCAGTGAGCTGGCTGGTTGCCGACCGGCTGACATTGCTGAGCTTGGGGCAGGAGGCCGCGACGGGCCTTGGCCTCAACGTCAGGCGGGTCACGGCGGCCGGTTTGATCGTGCTGTCGGTGGCGACGGCGGTGGTCGTGGTGACGGTGGGCGCGATCCCCTTTGTCGGGCTTGTGGTGCCCAATCTGGTGGCGCGGCGCATGGGAGACAATTTGCGCGGCGCTTTGCCGGTGGCTGCCTGTTTGGGCGCGGGGTTGGTGCTTGCGGCGGACATTGCGGGCCGGTTGATCCGGCACCCGTTTGAAATCCCTGTCGCGACGATGGTCGGCGTGATTGGCGCGCTGCTCTTTTTGATCCTGCTGTGGTGGGAGCCGCGACATGCCTAAGCGGTTATGGCTCCTTTTCGCGCTTTTGATATTGGCCTGCGCCGGTTTCATGGTGTTTGGCGCGGTCGGATCATGGAACTTTTTGCTGCCCTTTCGCGGTCTGCGGCTGGCGGCCTTGCTGTTGGTCGGGGCCTCTTTGTCGGTAGCGACGGTTCTGTTTCAAACCATAACAAATAACCGCATCCTCACCCCCTCGATCCTCGGGTTCGATGCCTTGTTTGTGCTGGTGCTCTCGGTGCAGGTCTGGGCCTTTGGCGCGGCGGGGCGGGCGGCTTTGCCAGCGGTCGGGCTTTTTACGTTGAACACCGGTTTGATGGCGCTGCTCGGCTTTGGCCTCTTTGCGCTTTTGCGCCGCGGTGGGCGCGGGGATATGGTGCGGATGGTCCTGTCAGGCGTGGTATTGGGGATGCTCATTCGCACCTTGGCAAGCTTTCTACAGCGCATGATCGATCCGACCGAGTTTCAGGTGGTGCAAGCGGCAAGCTTCGCGCGTTTTACCTATGTCGACGGGCTTTCGCTCCTCTTGTCGCTCTCGGCGGCTTTGCCGGCTATGGGCGCGGCATGGGTCATGCGGCACCGGCTGGATGTCTTGGCGCTGGGCCATGATGCCGCTGCCTCCTTGGGCGAAAATCCGGTTCGCGGCCAACGGCAGGTCTTGGTAGTGATCTGTGTGCTGGTCGCGGCGGCGACGGCGCTCGTCGGGCCGATGTCGTCGGGCATGTCCGGCCCGTCGAGCTTTTTCGGGCTGATCGTCACCGCGATGGCCTACAGGTTTCTGCCGGTGCCGCGCCACGGTGTGCTGCTGCCCGGTGCGGCGATGATCGGTGCGGCGGCTTTGGTCGGGGGGCAAACCGTGATGGAACGCATGCTACACCTCGCGACGCCGCTGACAGTGGTCATTGAGCTGATCGGCGGCGGGGTTTTCTTGGCGTTGATGCTGACACATATCCGAGCAAAACGGGGAGCAATCCTTTGATTGAAATTAAAAATGTGAGCCACCGACTTGCAGGGCGGCCGGTTTTGGACCGGATTGACCTGACCATCGAGCAGGGCGGTGTCACGGCGCTGATCGGGCCGAATGGCGCAGGCAAATCAACCCTTTTGTCGCTTGTCGCGCGATTGCAAAAATTGCAACAGGGCGAGATCGTGATCGACGGGCAACCGATGACACAGATCACCGATCGTGCCTTGGCGCGGCAAATCGCCATTATGGCGCAAAGCGATCATATCGCCGCGCGGCTGCGGCTTTCCGAATTGGTCGGCTTCGGGCGGTATCCTTGGCATAGGGGACGCCCCAGCGCCGCCGATCATGCGATCACCGATGAGGCGATCGAGCGGTTCGAAATTGCAGCGATCAAGGACCGGTTTCTGGATGAGGTGTCCGGCGGGCAAAGACAGCGCGCCCGCGCGGCGATGGCATGGGCGCAAGGCACCGAATACCTGTTGCTGGACGAGCCATTGAACAATCTCGATATCGCGGGGGCGCGGGATCTGATGGGGTTGCTGCGCACGATGGCGGCGCAGGGCGGTAAAACCGTGGTCGTCGTGCTGCATGACATCAACTATGCCGCCGCCTTTGCCGATAGAATTGTGGCTATGCGGGCGGGGAGGGTCGTGGCGAAAGGCACTCCGAACACCGTCATAACCCGCGCGATGCTAAGCGACGTATTTGACACGCAGGCCGAAGTGATCGTGCATGGCGGGCGTCCTGTGGTCATGGTCTGAAGGGCGGGGATTTTGGGCATCTTTATATCTTGACTATAATTGTCGGAAATAATAGGACGACCCAAACCGCCAGCCGCGCTCGACCAGAATTAGCCGCCAGCCCTTAATATCCGTCATAAGGGACATGAGAAATGGCTGGAACCACACCATATTTGAGACAGACTGCGACTTGCGTGATTGCCCTGTCGGCCATGTTGGGCGCGGGCGTCGCGCAGGGCCAAGAAGCAATTGCGCTCGATGAAATTCGGGTGCAATCCGAAGATGCGCAGGACGCGCTGGGCAATATGTCCATCGGCGATGAAGCGCTTGCACAGCGTAACCCCGAAACCATTGCCGATGTGTTTGCCGGCGAGTCCGAAGTCAAAGCCTCGGGCGGCGCGGCGATTGCCAAAAAGGTCTTTGTGCACGGGGTCGAGGAAAGCCTCTTGGCCGTGACCATTGACGGCGCGCGGCAAAACAAATCGGCCTTCCACCACACGGGCAATGTTTTGATGGATCCGGCGCTCTTGAAGCGTGTCGAGGTCAGCTCCGGCCTTGCCCCCGCTGACGCCGGACCTGGCGCTTTGGGCGGGCTTTTGGCCTATGAGACCGTGGATGCACGCGATCTTTTGCAGCCGGGCGACAGTTTTGGCGGCATGAGCAGTTTGGGCTATAGCTCGAACGGCAACACATTGCGCACCGGCGTGACGGTCTTTGGTGTGCAGGGCGGTTTTGAATATCTGCTCAACGCCACGCGCACGCATGGCGATGATTACACCGATGGATCGGGCGCGGTCGTGCGCGGCACGCAATCGGATGTAGATGCCTATACGGCCAAATTTGCCTATACTTCGCAAAGCGGCAAGCGCATTGAATTTGCCGCCGATTATGCCAGCGACAGCGGCACCCGCGCGATGCAGGGCGGACCGGGGGGGCTGTATTTCGCGCGCCCCGATTTCGGCGCCGTGGTCGGGCGGCCTTCGGTCTACCGTGAGGCGCTGTCCGAGCGAAAATCCTACACGCTGACCTATACCGACGAAGCGTCTGACGGCGGTTTTGCCCCCGAGGTGCAACTGTCCTATAACGAACAACTGGTCGAAGCGGGCGGCGCGGTCGGGACCAATACTTCGCTGAGCGGCAAGATCGAAAACGCCTTCGAGATCGGCACAGGCGTGTTGACCGCTGGTCTGGATTTCTTCCATGACACTGCCGAAGGGCACGGTGCGCTCAATGTCGGCGCCTCGAAAGAGACCCTCGACAACATCGGTCTTTATGCCCAGATGCGCCAAGATGTCGGCAGCCGCCTGTCGCTCAGCTATGGCCTGCGGGTGGATACACAGACCTTCAAACTGGCCGATGGCAGCACCCACAAAGACAGCGGCGCGAGCGCCAATGTTGCGGCGGATGTCCTGCTGTCGCAAGGGCTGACATTGAATGTCGGCGTGGCATCAAATTGGGGCGGCTACGAGTTGAGCGAAGCCTCTTTGATCAACCTCGGCGGAGCATGGGCCTATAACGCGCCAAGCGCCGCGCGCTCCAACAATGCACGGTTGGGGCTGCGCTATGAAACGGGCGGCTGGCAAACCAGCGCCGCCCTCTTTTATACCGAAATCAACGATGTCGATTATGTGCTGGGCGCTGCACGCACCACATCGGACCTGACCTCGAAAGGCATCGACGCATCGCTGCGCTATACCGGCGCGCAGGGCTACGCACAGGTGAACTGGACCTACGCGGATGTTGAACTGGACGGTGCGCCGATCGGCACAACGAGCTATTACTATGGCCGTCCGGTTGGCCACTTGATTGGCCTGTCGGGGGCTTGGACGCTCAATGATCAATGGACGTTAGGCGGAACCGCCGAGATCGCGCTTGAAAATAGCGACACGAATGGCAGCGGCGGGATGGAGGCGCTTCCCGCCTATGAGGTCGTCAATGTTTTTGCCTCCTATACGCCGCGCAAGATGAGCGGGCTTGAGGTTCGGCTCGATGTGCGCAATCTATTTGACGAACACTACGCCAGCCGCACCAGCGATGGCATCGGTATGTCGTCACGCATTGTGCCCGTCTCCGAACCGGGGCGGACGATTGCTTTGACCACCAACTTGCGGTTCTAGCGCTGCGTTCGAGATGGCTGGCACATGTGAGACGGGCGGCGGTCCGGCATCATAAAGATCAGCCCGCCGCCACGGCTCCCCTCGGGGCCGTGGCCGTGCTATAGGCAGTAAGGGATAAAATGATGACAGTGCGACACAGCCTTTTGCGCATGGCCTTTGTGGGTCTAACGGGTCTTGCTGTAACGGCAGGCGCAGGCGCGGCCCAATCGGAGGGGCCTGCGCCGCTGACGCCCCCCGCCGTCTCGCCTCCCGCTGCACCCGCGATGCCACAGGCGCCTTTGGTCAATGTGCCCGTCGAAGAGCAAGCCGCCGAAGCTGCCGCCGTTCAAAGCGTAGCGCCCGCTGACCCGCCGGTCGATCAAGGGGCGGCTGCGCCGCAAGCAGGCATGGCTGGTGTTCTTGAGCGCGCAGGCGGCTTTTTGCGAACCGGCGGTCCGGCGATCTGGGTGATTGCCGCCTTATCGGTGCTGACATTGACGTTGATCTTGTGGAAGGTCTGGCGGTTGATCCTCATGGGAGCATGGTCGCGGCAAACCTCGCTCAAGGCCGTGGCGCAATGGGAAGCGGGCGATGCACAGGGCGCCTTGGCGATGGTCGCGCCGCGCCGCGGAATGCGCAGCCGGTTTTGCACCGCGATGATGCAGGCCGCGCGCGGGCGTCCATTGGATGCCGCCCGCGAAGAGGCGACGCGCAATGCGCGCGAGATCCTTTCGGGTGCCTCGGGCGGGTTGCGCGCCCTTGAACTCATCGCCACGATTGCTCCGCTGTTGGGGCTGTTGGGGACGGTCTTGGGCATGATCTCGGCCTTCCAGGCGTTGCAAGAAGCCGGAAACCGCGCCGATCCGGCTTTGCTCGCAGGCGGGATTTGGGAGGCGCTCTTGACCACGGCTGCGGGCATGGCGGTGGCGATCCCCGCTTCCATCGCGCTTACGTGGTTCGAGGCCGTGATCGACCGCGTGCGCGAAGATATGGAAAGCTTTGCGGCGCGTATCTTTGTCCATCAGGCCAGCATCGCTCCGTCGCGCCCGCAGCAAACCGAAGCGGTGCAGCCAGACACCGCGCAAGGGCAATCGGCCCTTGTGGCGCAATGACCCGAAGCGCGGGCGGGCAGATCGATTTTTCACCGCTGCGGCGCAGGCGCAGGCGACCGAGCCTGACGCCAATGATCGACGTGGTGTTTTTGCTTTTGGTGTTTTTCATGTTGGCCTCGCGGTTCGGGATGGATACGGCCCTGCCGATGCCGCTCGCAACGGGCGGCGGCGATTACGCAGGCCCGCCGCGGCTGATCGAGATTTTGCCGCACGGTGTGCAATTGAACGGGGTCGATGTGGACGAGGCCGCGCTGGGCGCACGGCTTGGCGCGCTGACTGCATCGCGCGAGGATGTGATCATCTTGCGCGGCGGCGAAGGCGCGGTGCTACAGCGTATTGTCACCGTGGCAGAGGCCTTGCGCCGCGCCGGTTTTACCCGCTTGGTGGTGATCGAATGAGTTTCGATTTTCGCCCCAAACCGCGCAAGCAAGCGCCCGAGTCGATTGTCCCGATGATCAATGTGGTCTTCTTGCTGCTGATCTTTTTTCTGATGACCTCGCAAATCGCACCGCCCGATCCGTTTTCCGTCATGCCGCCCGCCGCGCAGGACGGGGCGGCGGCTCAGATCGCGCCGGTGCTCTTGCTGTCCGCGTCAGGCGAGATCGCCTTTGGCGATGCGCGCGGCGATGCGGCGGTCCAAGCCTTTATCGCGGCGCGCACGCCGGACGGGCCCGCGCCGCAACTGCGCGCAGACAAACAAACCCCCGCCGCCCGCGTCGCGCGATTGCTCAAAACGCTTGCCGAAGCAGGGGTGTCACAGGTCGATTTGATCGTCGAAGGCTCATGACCCGCGCGTTCGAGATATCGGTGTTTGCGGCTATGGCGCTATGCGTGCATCTGGCCTTTGCTCTCACGTTCTCGCGTTCCGAGGGCCTGACCTCCTCCGGTGCAGGGGGCGAGGCCTTGATCACGTTGGAGGCCGCGCCGCCACAAATCGAGACGTTGGTCGCGGCTTGGGAGCGCCCGCCCGAGACGGCGCAAAGCGTCCTCTCGCCGCGCCCTGACATGCCCGCGCCGCAAACACAGCGCGCGCCGAAGGTGCAGGCCGTAATCGAACGGACGGCACGCCCTGCGCGTCCCGAAATGATCGCCTTGCCCTCGGCCAACGCCCCGCCCAAAGCGCCGATGGTCGACACCGCGCCCGCGCCCGAACCCGAGGACCTTTCGGCTTTCGCGGTGTCCGTCTCGAAACGTCCGGCGGCGCGCCCCGCGCCGCCTGCGGAAAAACAAGCCGCCAAAGCGCCTGCGAAAACATCCGTGAGACCTGCCGAAGCTGCCAAGACGAGGGCCAAACCCGCCCGCAAAGCGCAAACCGCCTCGGAAGGTTCGGCGGCTCAAAAGGCCGCGGGAGCGGGGGGCGGACGCCAAGCGGGGCAGAGCGGCGCGCAAAGCGCTGCCACCCTCAACAAAGGCCAGCAGGCGCGTTTGATCTCTGTGTGGGGCGGGCAAATCCGCGCCCGTATTGATCGCGCCAAACGCGCCCCCTCGGGGGCGCGGCTGCGCGGCCGTGTGGTGCTGCGCCTGACAGTGCAGCCCAGCGGCTCCATCAGCGCCGTGTCGATTGCCAAATCATCGGGGCATAAAGCGCTTGATCAGGCTGCGATTGGCGCGGTGAAACGCGCAGGGCGGTTTGCGCGCGCGCCCAAAGGTCTCGAAAAACCCAACTATACCTTTACTTTGCCGATTTCTTTTAACTGACGCAAGGAACTGACGCATCGCCCCGATTTAGTTGGTTGTGAATGGCGCCTAGGCGGGTTTCTTGCGCGCGCTGCGGGCATGATTACCCAAAAAATCGCCGCGCTGCGCCGCGATTTTATTTATTCAAAATAGTGAATTGATTGTGGTCAAGGACGTGCCTTGAGGCGCGGCGCTATGGCTGCGGCTATGAGATATTTGACCACCCAACTTCTATGCATGATTCTGGTGCTTTGCGTCGGTTCGGCAGCCTATGCGGGTGCCGGCGCGCGGCTGACCCATGCGGCGAGCCGCCAAGGCATGGTCGATATCGTTATTTGCGGTGCGCAAGGCGCGCAAACCGTGACACTCGACGCATCCGGGCGACCGGTTTCTCCTTCGAAGATGCGCTGCGATCACTGCGCAGACTGCCAATTGACCGCGTTTGCACCGCTGGGCGCGGCGGCGAATGTGGCGGATGCGTTTTTGCGCGCACCCAAGGTGCAAAGCGACGCGCGACATCTGCTGCCTGCGCAAACTTTGCGCATGGCTGAAGCGCGCGCACCTCCAACGGCGCACTCAAAAGAAATGGCCTCATGATGCATCTCCCCCTCCGTTTCACCTCCCTCGCGGTGCTAGCCGTGCGTGATCTGCGCACCGCCTATGGCATCTTCCGGCGGCATCTGCGCGAAGCCTTTGCGGCCCGCACACTTTTCTGGGCACTCACTTTCTTTGTCACCGGCCTGATCTTGCTCATGAGTGTGCCGCATCGCGCCGAGGCGCAAAATGCGCCGGTTCTGCCCACATACCTTGCCAAAGTGGCCCCCGCCGATTTGGTCGAAGGGGCCGACGCCTACGGAGCGCCGCGCGCCGATCTGCCCGTAGCGCCGCTTTTGCGCGGCGGTGAAGAGATCGGATATGTCTTTGTCACCTCGGATTTCGTCGGAACGACCGGATATTCGGGCAAGCCGATCCATACGATGGTGGCGATGGATCTGGATGCACGGGTCTTGGGCGTGGATTTGGTCAAACATTCCGAGCCTATTGTTCTGATCGGCATTCCCGACAGCAAAATCAAAGCGATGGTCGCGGCCTATAAGGGCCTTGATCTGGCGGCCGAGGCGGCCTCTGGCGGCGCGTCGCATGATCTCAATATCATCTCCGGCGCGACCGTGACGGTGATGGTGATTGACGACAGCATCGTGCGTGCGGGCCTCAAAGTGGCGCGGGCCTTGGGGCTCGGGGGGCTTAGCCCTGATGTGGCCACGGGACCGCAATACACGATCAACGCCAATGCCACCGCGCCGCGCGACTGGGCGGTGATGGAAGGCGACGGCACGCTGCGCCGCCTGTCTTTGGATGTGGGGCAAATCAATGCGGCCTTTGCGCAACTGGATGATCCACGCGCAGCAAAACGTGCGATCAAACGCCCGCCGGAGACAAATTTCATCGACATGCAAACCGCTTTGGTGAGCATCCCGCCCATCGGTGAAAGCCTTTTGGGCACGGCGGAAAACCTCAACCTGCAAGAGTGGCTCGACGAGGGCGAGCATGCCGTCATGGTGGTCGGGCGCGGGCTGTATTCCTTCAAAGGGTCGGGCTATGTGCGCGGCGGTATTTTCGACCGGATTGTTCTGATCCAAGACGATGTGTCCGTGCGGTTTCGTGACCGTGACCATCACCGGATGGGGATCATCCAAGCCGAGGGCGCGCCGGAATATATCGAGCGCGACCTGTTCAAAATCCCCGCGGATACAGGATTTGATCCGGCAAAACCCTTTCGCTTGCAGCTCTTGGTGCAGCGCGAAGTGGCGGCGATCGAAAAGGTCTTCACCACCTTTGAGTTGGGCTATCAATTGCCCAAGGCTTACCTGACCGAAGTTGCCGCTCCTGCCGCAGCCATAGCGCAGCCGGATGCATCGGAAACAGCCGCGCAAAACGCGCTTTGGCGCCGGATCTGGCAAGAGAAACGCCTGCAGATCGCCGCTTTGGGGGCGATGCTGGCCGTGCTTACAACCGCGTTCTTCTTTCAGCAGTTCCTCACGCGGTCACAGAAGGCCACGCGCATGTTCCGTGTCGGCTTCTTGGCTTTGACCTTGGTGTTTTTAGGCTGGTATGCCAATGCGCAATTGTCGGTGGTCAACCTGATGGCGCTGTTTGGCGCGTTGATGTCGGGCTTTAGCTGGCAGGCTTTCTTGCTCGATCCGCTGACCTTTATCTTGTGGTTCTCGGTCGCGGCGGCGCTGCTGTTTTGGGGGCGCGGGGCCTATTGCGGATGGCTGTGCCCCTTTGGCGCATTGCAAGAATTGACCAACCGCGTTGCGCGCCGCATCGGCATCCCGCAATGGACCTTGCCTTGGGGGCTGCACGAGAGGCTCTGGGCGGTCAAATATATGATCTTCCTCGGGCTGTTCGGCGTTTCGCTCTATTCCATCGAACAGGCTGAACATCTGGCCGAAGTGGAGCCGTTCAAAACCGCGATCATCCTCAAATTCATGCGCGCATGGCCCTTTGTGGCCTATGCTGGTGCGCTGGTCATCGCGGGGCTTTTTGTCGAACGTTTCTATTGTCGTTACCTGTGCCCCTTGGGCGCGGCCTTGGCGATCCCCGCGCGGCTGCGGATGTTCGATTGGCTCAAGCGCTACAAGGAATGCGGCAGCCCCTGCCAGACCTGTGCCAACGAATGCATGGTGCAAGCCATTCATCCGACTGGGGAAATCAATCCCAACGAGTGCCTGAACTGCATGCATTGTCAGGTGCTCTACCAATCCCATTCGAAGTGCCCCGTTGTGATCCGCAAGGACAAGCGCCGCGCCGCCGTGAGCGCGCCGGACCTGCCCAGCCGCGATCTCAAAGGGCTCGAAAACCATCCGAATATTCGGAAAACCTGAGAAGAGAGGACACATCATGTCTGAGAATAAAAACACAATCAGCCGGCGCGGTTTCATGGGCGCCACAGCGACCGGCGCGGCGCTTTTGGGCGGCGCGGGCGGACGGCTTGGCCTGTTGGGCGGCACAGCGGCCGTGGCAGCAGCCACGACGGCGAGCAAAGCCACAGCAGCGGGCGGCTCCCACGCGATCCCTGCTCCGGGTGAGTTGGATGAATACTACGGCTTCTGGTCCTCGGGCCAAACCGGCGAAGTGCGTATTCTGGGCGTGCCCTCGATGCGTGAACTCATGCGTATTCCGGTGTTCAACCGGTGCTCGGCGACCGGTTGGGGCCAGACCAACGAAAGCATCAAAATCCACCAAGATGGCATGTTGCCTGCCACCAAAGAGCTGCTTGCCGCGAATGGTAAGCAAATCCACGATCAAGGCGATTTGCACCACGTCCACATGTCTTTTACCGAAGGCAAATATGACGGCCGTTTCCTGTTTATGAACGACAAAGCCAACACCCGCGTGGCGCGTGTGCGTTGCGACGTGATGAAATGCGACAGTATCCTCGAGATCCCCAACGCCAAGGCGATCCACGGTCTGCGCCCGCAAAAATGGCCGCGCACCAACTATGTCTTTGCCAATGGCGAAGATGAAACACCGATGGTCAATGACGGCACGGTTCTGGATGATCCCAGCAAATATGTGAACTTCTATACCGCCGTGGATGCCGACAAAATGCAGGTCGCATGGCAGGTGATGGTCTCGGGCAACCTCGACAACACCGACTGCGATTACGACGGCAAATATGCCTTCTCGACCTCCTACAATTCGGAAATGGGGATGAACCTCGCCGAGATGATGGAAGCCGAAATGGACCACGTTGTGGTCTTCAACATCAAGGAAATCGAAGCCGGTATCGCGGCGGGAGATTTCATCGAGTTGAACGGGGTCAAGGTCGTTGATGGCCGCAAGGGGCAGAACAAAAACTACACCCGCTACATCCCGATCCCCAACTCGCCGCACGGCTGCAACATGGCACCGGACCGCAAACACCTTTGCATCGGTGGCAAGCTGTCTCCGACGGTTTCGGTGATTGATGTGACCAAACTCGACGCCTTGTTCGAAAGCGATATCGACCCGCGTTCGGCCGTTGTCGCCGAGCCGGAGCTTGGCCTTGGTCCGCTTCACACCGCCTTTGACGGCAAGGGCAACGCGATCACCACGCTCTTCCTCGACAGCCAAGTCGTGGTGTGGAACATCGAAGATGCGGTCAAAGCTTACGGCGGCGCGGATGTCGATCCGATCCGGTCCAAAGCAGATGTGCACTACCAGCCGGGTCACAATTCGACATCGATGGGCGAGACCTTGGATGCGGATGGCAAATGGTTCATATCGATGAACAAATTTTCCAAGGACCGCTACCTCAACGTCGGGCCGCTCAAGCCCGAAAACGAGCAGCTCTTCGCGATGAATGGTACCGATCTGGAACTGGTCCACGACAGCCCGACCTTTGCCGAACCCCACGACAGCATCATCGTGCACCATTCGGTGGTGAACCCTGCGTCGATCTGGGACCGCAACGACCCGATGTGGGCAGACACCCGCAAACAGGCCGAAGCAGACGGTGTTGATCTGGATGACTACCAAGACAGCATTATCCGAGATGGCAACAAGGTCCGCGTCTATATGTCGAGCCAAGCCCCGCAGTTCTCGCTCGAGAGCTTCACGGTGCAGCAAGGCGACGAGGTCACCGTGATTGTCACCAACCTTGATGACATCGACGATCTGACCCACGGGTTCACCATGGGCAACCATGGCGCGGCGATGGAGGTCGGCCCGCAAGCCACCGCCTCGATCACCTTCACGGCGGCAAAACCGGGGGTCTATTGGTATTATTGTCAATGGTTCTGCCACGCCCTGCACATGGAAATGCGCGGCCGTATGTTTGTGGAGCCTAAAGCCTGATGTACCTGCTGCGCATTCTTGTTGCCATGTTGATCCTGTCGGTTGCCCCTGCGGCGGCCGAGCGGATCGACGTGGCCGCAGGGGGCGCAGAATTGGCCAAGGCCCTTGCCCGCGCACAGGCGGGCGACACGATATATCTCGCCGCGGGGCGGCACGCCGGCCCGCTGCATATCGACAAATCCTTGACCCTGACCGGAGCGGTCGGCGCGGTGATTGACGGCGGCGGGCAGGGGTCCGTTGTCACCATTGATGCCCCCGACGTATCATTGCGTGCTGTGATGATCATCGGATCGGGGCGCCGTCACGACCCGATTGATGCGGGCGTCACATTGACCAAACGCGCCCGCCGCGCGCAGGTGGTTGGCAATGATCTGCGCGATAATCTGGTCGGGATCGACATTCACGGGGCCCGCGATGCGCGGGTGGCCGGAAACCGGATCGAGGGGCTGCGGCTGGCGCGGATGAACGCACGCGGCAACGGCATCTATGTGTGGAACGCACCAGGCGCGGTGGTCGAAAACAACGAAATCCGCTATGGCCGCGACGGGATTTTTTCCAATGTCTCGCGCGATAATATCTATCGCGGCAATCTGATGCGCGATCTGCGGTTCGCCGTGCATTATATGTATACCAACGACAGCGAAGTGTCGGGCAATGTCTCCATTGGCAACCACCTCGGTTTTGCGATGATGTATTCCGACCGTCTGGTGGCAAAGGGTAACCTGTCGATCAATGATCGCGATTACGGCGTCATGCTGAACTACACCAATAAATCCGACGTTTTTGGCAATCTGGTCACGGGCGGCGCGCAAAAATGCGCCTTTGTCTATAACTCGCACCAAAATATTTTGGCGGGCAACCGCTTCGACGGATGCACCATCGGCGTGCATTTCACCGCCGGATCGGAACGCAATACCATCACTGGCAACGCCTTTATCGGCAACCGTACACAGGTCAAATACGTCGGCACCCGTGATGTGGAATGGAGTTTCGATGGCACCGGAAACTATTGGTCCGATCATCCGGCTTTTGACCTCAACGGCGATGCGCGCGCCGACAGCCGGTATCGCCCCAATGACGTGATGGACCATATTTTGTGGTCGCAGCCCGCAGCGAAATTACTGCTCGGCGCGCCCGCTGTGCAATTGGTTCGCTGGTCGCAGGCGCAATTTCCCGCGACATTGACCGGCGGCGTAGTGGACAGCCACCCCTTGGTGACCCCGCCCGCCCATGAGGTGCCGCAGGCCTATCAACTATTGGCTCAGGCCGCGCCCGCATGGGCCGCGCATGCGCCTTCACTTGAACAGGAGGATGGTGATGAGCTTACTGACCCTCTCACATCTCACTAAATGCTACGGCGCGCAGACCGCTTTGGATGCGGTAGATCTATGCGTTGATGCGGGCGAAACCGTCGCGCTTTTGGGTCACAACGGCGCGGGAAAATCGACCTTGATGAAAACGGTTCTGGGGTTGATTGATGCGGATGCGGGCAGCGTATCGATTGCGGGTCATGGCCCCGGATCGGCGGGCGCAAGAGCGCAAATTGCCTATCTGCCCGAAAATGCCGCCTTCCATCCGGCACTCACCGGCACGGAGCAAATTGCGCATTTCTTGCGTTTGCGCGGGCTTGATCCGCGCGGCGCCGAAGCGCTTTTGGCAAAGGTCGGTTTGGACACCGCCGCGCGCCGCCGCATCGGTACCTATTCCAAGGGAATGCGGCAACGGGTGGGATTGGCGCAGGCCCTGATCGGTGCTCCGAAATTGATGATCTTGGACGAACCCACTTCGGGGCTTGATCCGGTATCGCGCCGCGAATTTTATGCGTTATTGGCGGATCTGGCCGCTGCCGGCACAGCGGTTCTGCTGTCGTCGCATGCGCTCACCGAGGTTGAAGCGCGCACCGACCGGATTGCGATTTTGTCGCGTGGCAAGCTGGTCGCGTACGGATCGCTCGCCGCTTTGCGGGCCGAGGCCGGTTTGCCGATGACCGTGCATTTACACGCTGCCGAAGGGCAGATGGCTGCATTGACCGCGGCCTTTCCCGACGCCGCGCTGACCGAGGCCGCCGGAGCGGGTTTTCTGACCTTGAGCTGCGCACAGACGGAAAAATTCACCGTCATGGACCGTATTCGCGCCGCTGCGGACGGGGTTGCCGATTTCGATATTCACCCGCCGAGCCTTGACGATATTTATGCTCATATCAGCAGGAGGGCCGCGTGATGTTTACACGAATTGCCTCGACCGCGCGGCTTGAGTTCCTGATCGCGTTGCGCAACCGTTGGGTCGCGATTGCGGCCGCGATGATGATGCTCTTTGCGCTGGTTCTCTCGCTTGCGGGGGGCGCGCCCTCGGGGGCGATGGGAACGGACCGCCTATCGGTGACGGTGGCGAGCTTGACGTCTTTGGCAGTCTATTTGGTGCCCTTGATCGCGCTGCTCATCTCCTTTGACGCCATCGCAGGAGAGGCCGAACGCGGCACATTGCCCTTGCAGCTTACCTACCCTTTGACGCGTGGAGAATTGCTTTTGGGCAAACTTGGCGCTCAGGTTGCTGTCTTGGCTTTGGCGGTGGGGCTGGGCTATGGTGTGGCGGCATTGGTCGGCTTTGCCAATGATGGCGCGGCGGCTTTTGCGGGCCTTTCGGCGCTCTGGCGGCTGTTGTGGACTTCTGTGCTTCTGGGCGCTGTCTTCGTCTCATTGGGTCATATGATGTCTTGCCTTGCGCGCCGTCCCTCCGGTGCGGCGGGTATGGCGATCGGCCTGTGGCTGGTTGCGATTGTGCTTTATGATCTGGGGCTGTTGGCCGCCGTGGTCGCAGACAATGGCGGCAGTTTTACCACATCGGCCTTTCCGTGGCTGTTGGTTTTGAACCCCGCTGATGCCTTTCGCATTTTCAATCTCGCCGCATCCGATGCGGTCGGGGCGGCGGCAGGATTGGCGGGCGCGGCCAGCGCCATCGCCATCTGGAAACCGCTTGGTGCTTTGCTGCTTTGGCCGGTGCTGGCGGCGCTTATGGCGCGCGCGGCCTTCGCGAAGGTGCAACCATGAACGTCACAAAACCACTTGCGAAATCTGCATGCCTTAGCCGCTTTGGCGCGGTGATCGCCGCTTTGGCGCTTGCCGCATGCCGGCAGGAGGTCGCCGACGCGCCTGCAGCCATCGAGCTAAGCGCAGATGCCGCCGGATATTATTGCCAGATGACATTGCTCGACCATCAGGGGCCGAAAGGGCAAATCCACCTCGACGGTATGCCCGCGCCTTTGTTCTTCTCGCAAGTCAAAGACACCATTGCCTATTTGCATATGCCCGAGCAAAGCCATGCGGTGCGCATTGCCTATGTGCAGGACATGAGCGGGGCGGCGACATGGGAAAAACCTGGACCATGGATGCCCGCGCGCGCGGCCTATTACGTGATCGGGAGCGATGCTTTGGGGGGTATGGAGGCCCCCGAATTCGTGCCCTTTTCCGTCCAAGAGGAGGCCGAACGCTTCGCGAAAGCCCATGGCGGAACGCTGCGCCAATACGATCAAATCACGCGCGGCGAGGCTCTGGCCCCAACGCAGGCACCCGCCGCAGCGGGTGCGGATAATGATGACATTGCCGGACGGCTCAAAGCCCTTTCCGCCACACACGGGAGCCATTGACATGCAAATGAGCAGACGCCGTTTCTTGACGATCGCAAGCGCTGCATGCCTTGGTGCGCCTTTGCGCGCGGCGGGCACCTATCAGTGGCACGGGCAGGCGCTTGGTGCCAAGGCGCAGATCATTCTTGATGACCCCGATGCCGAGGCCATCACCGCGCGCGCGCTCGCAGAGATCGCACGTTTGGAGGATATCTTTAGCCTTTATCGCCCCGCATCCGAGCTTTCGCGGCTCAATGCACAAGGTTACCTACCCGCGCCCTCGTTTGAATTGCTGGGCTGCCTAAGCCTCGCGCGGCGCGTGCACCGGATCACCGAAGGGCGGTTCGATCCCAGCGTCCAGCCGCTTTGGGCGGCACTGGCGGCGCGTTACGGCGCCGGTGGGGGTGCAGACACATCATCGCCTGCCGACGATCTCGCCGAGGCCGCAAGCGCGGCGATCGGTTTTGATCGCGTGCAGATCAAAGCCTCCGAACTGCGCCTCGGCGCGGGGCAGGCGCTGACCCTGAACGGGATCGCGCAGGGCTATATCGCCGACCGCGTGGCCTTGTTGATGCGGCGCGCAGGCCTGCACGACGTGGTGGTTGATACGGGCGAAATCGTTGCGATGGGCGATGCGCCACAGGCGGTTTCGGGAGGCGGATGGCCTGTAGAGATCGCGGGCGCGGCGCGGCTTCGCTTGCGCGATCGTGCGGTGGCGACCTCTTCGCCGCTTGGCACGGTGTTTGATCATCGCGCCTTTGGCGGCGCCGGAACGGCGGGGCATATTCTCGACCCGCACCGCGCCGCGCCTGCCATATCCCCTGTCGAACAGGTCAGCATCAGCGCCCCGAGCGCGGCTTTGGCCGATGCGCTGTCAACGGCCCTATGCCTGACCAGCAGCAAGGCGCAGGCCGCCGCGCTCTTGAGCGAAGTCAAGGAGGCGCGGATCGAGAGTTTTAGGCTGCGAGGCTGACACGACTATGATGGATCCAAGGAAAGGAACAAGAACATGAGAACGACATTGCCACTTTTGGCGCTTTTGGCGCTGCCGATGACTGCCGGTGCGGCGCTTGCGGGGGATGCCGCGGCAGGCGAAGCAGATTTCAAAAAATGCAAAGCCTGCCATTCGATCACCGCCGCTGATGGCGCCACCATTGTGAAAGGCGGCAAAACCGGCCCCGATCTTTATGGCGTGATTGGACGTGTGGCCGGATCGGTCGAGGGGTTCAAATACGGCGGGGCGCTGGCACAACTTGCCGAAACCGGCATGGTGTGGGACGAGGCGGCGCTTGCGGCCTTTATCGAAGACCCCAATGCCTATCTCAAAGAGGCGACGGGCGACGCCAAAGCCAGATCCAAGATGACCTACAAGCATAAAAAGGGCGCCGAGGATATGGCCGCCTATCTGGCGGCGCAGTCCGAATAACCCTTTTGCGCATCAAACTGCGAGGGGCGCCCGAACCGGCGCCCCTTTTTGCATTTCACCGCGGGCAAACCCGTCAGGGCGCAGCCTCGTCCAGCAGCCCGTCCACCCAGCGCGCGAAAAGCCATGCCGCAGGCACGCCGAGCGGCACCGATAGCCCGAGCGCCCAAGCCGGCGACAACGCAGGCAAGCCGAAAACCTGCGTCATCAGCGACAGCATAAACAGGTTGATCGCCACCGCCGCCGCAGCAAATGGATAAAGCACAATCGCGATTTTGCGCCGCGACCATCGGGCATTGGGAAAAAGATCATTGCTCATCGGGGGCGTTCCTTTGCGGGCAGGGGCCGATCTCGCGCTTGGCGATCAAGTGGACGCGGATGCAAGTGCCATCGGCGCGCCATCCATAAATCGCGCGTGGATCGGCGGGGTCATGGGCGAGCGATGTCAAAGGTTGGCTCAGGTCGATGCGCAGCCTTGCAAACCGTCCCTCTTCAGAGGCGAGGCTTTCTTCCATTCCGGTCAGATAGCTATGCACAAACCCGTCGTGATAGGGGCCGGCATCCTCATCAAGCGCAATAAACCACATCTCCGCTGCGCCCGTGAGCGCCACAAGAAACCCTTGGGGGTTTTGGTGGAACAACAAGGCCGCATCGGGTGCAATCGTGTGATCACGCGTCTCAAGGTCGCGCTGATGCGCGAGGCGGCCGGTTTGTTGATCCGTGATTGCGATCGCCGCGCTGCGCACCTGCGCCCGCCATCGCGCATCGGTGCTTTGACTTTGGGCGCGCGCCGCCAATGGCAATGCGCTGCACAGCAGTATTGAAGAGATCATGGCGGCATAGGTCATGGCCAAGATCTGCCTGACTTACGCGCCATCTGCCTTGATCAAAATCATGTTGACCCGATCCGCAAACCCGCAAACAAAAAACCGGCCGCAAGCAATTGGGGCTTGCGACCGGCCGTCATAACCGGAGCTGGGACGCGACCGGTTATGGGCTTGATGCGATCAATAGATGTCCTTTTGTGTGTTGAGGACGTTGAATTTACCCGTGGGGGTAATCAGGCGCGGATCCTTGATCACATGTTTGAGTTCGAGCGTTTTGTCGTCGACCACGACAATCGCGCTTTCCTTGTCTTTGGCGTTCCACACAGAAAACCAAACCTCGGTGCCCTGTTTGTTGAACTCCGGCTGCACGACGCGCGGTTGCCCGTCGGTGATGCCCGCCCATTCGCCAATGGGCAAAGTGGCAAACTCTTCGTCGGTCTCGCGGTCGCCGTCAAACTGCGCAATCTTGAAAACCGCAACAGAGGCCGATGTTTCCGCGTCAGGGTTGAGCGGCGCATCGACATAGAGATGCTCGGAATTGGGGTGGGTTTTGATGAAGAGCGATCCGCCCCCCAGCCCGTAAAAGCTGTCGACCAGTTTCCAAGCCTGATCGGCGTGGCCTTCGGGGTCTGTCCCGATCAAGGCGATGCTTTCATCGCCAAGGTGCGACGTTGCCCAAACCGGCCCGAAGCTGGGGTGTATGAAGTTCGCGCCACGCCCCGGGTGCGGGGTCTGGCCTTCGGTCTCGATCAATGCGGTCAGCTTGCCCTCTTTGGTGTCCACGACCGCGATCTTGCCGCGCGCATTCGCCGCCACCATGAAATAGCGGTGGGTGCTGTCCAAACCGCCATCATGCAAGAAGCGTTCGGCTTCGATCTCGACGGTTTTGAGGTTTTTGAGGTCGGAGTAATCGACCATCAAAATCTTGCCGGTTTCTTTGACGTTGATGATGAATTCGGGCTTGTAGTGCGAGGCAAGGATCGACGCGACCCGCGGTTCGGGGTGGTAGGTTTGATCATCATAAACATTGCCGCGGGTGGAGACGATCTTGAGCGGCTCAAGCGTGTCGCCATCCATGATCACATATTGCGGCGGCCAATAGGCTCCGGCGACGGCGAATTTATCCTCATAGCCCTCGAATTTCGAGGTCTCGACCGACCGCGCTTCCATGCCGATCTTGATCTTGGCAACGGTGTCGGGTTTTTCCATCCACAGGTCGATCATATTGACCAAACCATCGCGGCCAATCACAAAAAGATAGCGTCCAGAGGCCGATACCCTGCTGATGTGCACCGCATATCCGGTGTCGATGATCGAGCGGATTTCATAGGTATTGCCGTCGATCAAGGCCACCTGACCGGCATCGCGCAAGGTGACGGACATCAGGTTTTCCAGATCGGTGTCGTTCATTTTCTGCGTCGGGCGGTCTTCGGGGGCGACAACAACCTTCCAGCTGTTTTTCATCTCCGGCATGCCCCATTCGGGCGGCGCGGGCGGCTCCAGCAACAAATAGCGCGCCATCAGATTGATTTGCTCTTCGGACAGTTCACCCGAGGTGCCCCAATTGGGCATGCCCGCAGGCGAGCCGTAAGTCAGGATGCTCTCGAGGTAATCGAACCCGTGCTCGCGGGTGATATCGGTGGTCAATGGTTTGCCCGTGGCCCCTTTGCGCAAAACACCGTGGCACCCAGCGCAGCGCTCGAAATAGATCTGCGTGCCGGTTTGAAACTCTTCGGCGGTCATCACCGGATCGTCAGGGCGCATGCCCGGCACTTCGACCTTCAATTGGCCGAGCGTCGTCATCGATGGCGAATAGGCAGCGGCGGGGCCGGTTCCATGGGCATTGTCTTCGGCAATCGCGGGGGTCATCGTGCCCGCTATGACGAGGGCGACAGTGCCCAGCAAGGATTGCCGGATCTTCGTGGCTCTGGTGGACATTTCATTTCTCCATTGGCTGGTGAGACAGCGCGAGCATGCGGCCGCACCCATGCCGTCACCTTGATTTTTGTTAAGGAGCCGGCGCAGCGAAAGGCGCATCTGTAGCGCAGCTTCGGCGCTATCGGGCCGCGCTCGGATCGGTGTGAAGGCTGAGGCGGTTTCGCCCGCTTGGCACATGATCGACACCGGTTCGCGGTGGATCACACAGGCCCGCAATGGGCCAAAAGGAATGACGGATATGTGGCATAGGTTGACGGGCGAAGGGTTTCGCA
Organism: Paracoccaceae bacterium; assembly: GCA_050633545.1. Lineage (GTDB taxonomy): Bacteria > Pseudomonadota > Alphaproteobacteria > Rhodobacterales > Rhodobacteraceae > Litorivita. Next base: position 563,659 of record JBOEGS010000001.1, on the reverse strand, counting down.
TCTTTTTCTTGGGCGCGGGTGTGGTGGCGCTTGTGACGATGGGAGTGTGGTTGGCCTATCTGGGTGGGGAACTTGGGGCTTTGGACCGTCTTCCGATGCCCGTGTCGCAGTGGCACGGGCATGAGTTGGTCTTTGGATATGGCGGTGCGGCGCTTGGCGGTTTCTTTTTGACGGCCGTGCCCAATTGGACCGGTGCCAAGGCCGCGCCGCATCATTTCATTGCGGCTGTGGCTCTTGTTTGGCTGATGGGGCGGTTGGCGGTTTCGAGTTCTGGAACCCTTCCCCCCGTGTTGGTCGCCGGCATTGATCTGGCCTTTGCACCGATACTGGCGGCAAAAATCACCACACAGCTTTTGCGCCGCCCCAAGGTGCAAAACATGGTGTTCCTATGGTTCTTGGTGGTGTTCTGGGTTGCCAACCTTCGGGTGCATCTCGATTGGATCGGGTTGGATTGGGGCGATGCAGGCACCGGGCTTGCGGCCGGATTGATGGCTCTTGCCGGTATGATTGCCATCCTTGGGGGGCGGGTGACCCCTGCGTTTACGCGCAATGCGATGCATCGTGCGGGGATCGAAAAGGGCGCGCCGCGCGACCCCAAGGTTTTTACCCCGCTCACGATTGCCCTAGCCGCGCTCGTGCCGCTTGGCGCTCTGCTTGCGCCCGATACGGCAGTGCTTGCCGGTCTTGCCATCGCACTCGGCGCGCTTATGGCGCTGCGCGCCGCGCTGTGGGCGGGCGGGTTTCAATGGAAACACCCGATCCTTTGGGCGCTACATGTCAGCTACGCCAGCGTCGCGTTTGGATTGATCTTGACCGGCGCGGCGCAATTCGGCCTCGGCTCGCCGGTTGCGGCGATGCACCTGCTGGCGATCTGCGGCGTTGCGGGCATGACGGTTGCAGTGATGTCGCGTGCCGCATTGGGACATTCGGGCAGGCCCTTACATGCGCCGCGCGGCTTGGTGATGGCCTATTGGCTGTTGCCCGTTGCGGGCGGGCTGCGATGGGCCGCAGGGACTTCGCAGGGCAATTTTATGCACTTTGAAATATTTGCCGCAGGGCTTTTGTGGTGCGCCGCCTATGTGGGTTTTCTGGCCTGCTTGTGGCCCGCCCTTACGCAACCGCGCCTGCCGCGCGCGCCCGCCAATGCGGCGCCTGATTAGGGCAATAATCGCGATATCGCGGCCCCCGCCGCCCCCAAACACCGGCGAATTGACTTTGGTTAAGGAGAGGTTTCGCGGCACGGCGCATGAACGCTGCATCCGAAACCGCTCAGTCAAGGAGACCGCGCCATGCGCGAAGTCATGACCAAGAGCATGGCCCGCAATATCTTTTATGGCGGCTCACTGTTCTTCATTCTTATCTTTCTGGGGCTGTCGATCCACAGCCACCGCTACATTGTAACCACCTCGACCGACACGGCAACGCTGACTGCATCGGTGAAGGAGGGCAAACACCTGTGGGAACGCCACGGCTGCGTTAACTGTCATACCATTCTGGGCGAGGGCGCGTATTTCGCCCCCGAGCTGGGCAATGTGATGACCCGTTGGGGCGTCGAGGATGATCCAGAGGGCGCCTATGACGCGCTCAAAGGCTGGATGGATGCCATGCCGTCGGGCATCGAAGGCCGCCGTCAGATGCCAAATTTCAACCTCACGGATGACGAATATCGTGCCTTGGCCGATTTCCTGCGCTGGACCGATACGATCCGCAATCAGGACTGGCCGCCGAATGACGCGGGCTAAGGAGAGCAGATCATGAAATATCAAACTCAAAAAATCGCGCTGGCCTATTTTGTGGTCGCTATGGCGCTATTCGCGGTTCAGGTGACGCTGGGCCTTGTCATGGGCTGGATCTATGTGGACGGGAATTTCCTGACCGAGATTTTGCCCTTCAATATCGCGCGGATGTTGCACACCAACAGCCTGATCGTCTGGCTCTTGCTGGGCTTTTTTGGCGCGGCCTATTACCTCATCCCCGAGGAATCCGAACGCGAAATCCATTCGACCAAACTGGCCTATATCCAGCTGGGCATTCTTGTGCTTGGCACGGCAGGCGTGGTCGTGACCTACCTCTTCAATCTTTTTGAGGGGAGCTTCTTGCTCGGCAAAGAGGGGCGCGAGTTTCTGGAGCAACCGCGCTGGGTCAAAGCGGGCATCGTCGTCGCGGCTTTGATCTTCCTCTACAACATCTCGATGACCGTCCTCAAAGGGCGCAAAACCGCGATCACCAATATCATGCTTTTGGGCCTTTGGGGTATTGCGCTGTTGTTCCTCTTTGCCTTCTACAATCCGTCCAACCTTGCGCTGGACAAGCAATATTGGTGGTATGTCGTCCACCTGTGGGTCGAAGGCACATGGGAGTTGGTCATGGCCGGTATCTTGGGCTTCTTGATGCTCAAGCTGACCGGCGTGGACCGCGAAGTGGTTGAAAAATGGCTCTATGTCATCGTTGCCACGGCGCTGTTCTCGGGCATCTTGGGCACCGGCCACCATTACTATTGGATCGGCACGCCTGGCTATTGGCAATGGATCGGTTCGATCTTCTCTGCGCTTGAGGTGATCCCCTTCTTTGGCATGATGGCCTTTGCCTTTGTCATGGTCTGGAAAGGCCGGCGCGACCACGCCAACAAAGCGGCGCTCTTGTGGTCGCTTGGCTGTGCCACTTTGGCCTTCTTTGGTGCGGGCGTTTGGGGGTTTTTGCACACGCTGCACGGGATCAACTATTACACCCACGGCACGCAGATCACGGCGGCGCACGGGCACCTCGCCTTCTTTGGCGCTTATGTTGCGCTGAACCTTGCGATCATCACCTATGCGATGCCGGTGCTGCGCGGGCGTGACCCCTATAACCAAGTGCTCAATATGGCCTCCTTCTGGCTGATGTCGGGCGGGATGCTGTTCATGACCTTCACGCTGACCTTTGCGGGCACGGTGCAAACCCACCTGCAACGGGTGAACGGCGAAAGCTTTATGGATGTGCAGGACCAATTGTGGGTCTTTTACGTGATGCGCTTTGGCTCGGGTGTTGCGGTGGTTCTGGGGGCGGTGCTCTTCATCTATGCGGTGATGGTGCCGCGGCGCGAAGTGATCAACCCCGGTCCGGTCGCTCGCGAAGCGGCGGAGTGATGCAGATGAAAGATGCAGTCACAGTGCAAACGAAGGGGGCGGCGGACGCCCCCTTCTACTTGCCCCAAGGCGACGAGGTGGCGCTGTTCGAGGCGGCCGCCAGCCACGATCTGCCGGTGCTTCTCAAAGGTCCGACAGGCTGCGGAAAAACCCGTTTCGTCGCCCATATGGCCGCGCGGCTTGGTCGCCCGCTTTATACCGTGGCCTGTCATGACGACCTGTCTGCCGCCGATTTGATCGGGCGCTACCTGCTCAAGGGCGGCGAGACGGTTTGGGTGGATGGCCCATTGACGCGCGCGGTGCGTGAGGGGGCGATCTGCTACCTCGACGAAGTGGTCGAAGCGCGCAAGGACGTCACCGTGGTCTTGCACCCTTTGACCGATGACCGCCGCATTTTGCCGCTTGATCGCACCGGCGAGGAAATCGCCGCCGCTCCGGGCTTCATGCTCGTGGCCTCCTATAATCCCGGCTATCAAAACATCCTCAAAACGCTCAAACCCTCGACCCGCCAACGGTTCTTGGCGCTGGAATTCGATTTCCCGCCGCAGGCTTTGGAAATCGATGTGGTTGCCGCCGAAAGCGGCCTTGCGCCCGACCGTGTGCAACCCTTGGTGCGCTTGGCGGGCAAGCTGCGCGAGATGAAGGGCCAAGACCTCGAAGAGGGCGTCTCAACCCGATTGATCATCTATGCCGCCAGCCTGATTGCGGGCGGCATGCCCGTGGAACGCGCGATCCAGGCCGCGATGATTGAACCGCTCACCGATGATGCGGACACCAAACGCGGGCTCCTCGATCTTGTCACTGCTGTATTCGGGTGAGACCGGTGATGGGCAAGATCGAATTTGAGCCATGGGAGCCCGAAGAAACCATCGGGAAGATATGGCACAAATGGGCCAGCCGCTTTGATGCGCCCGAGGCGTATGAGGGAGCCCGTGTCGATCTATCCCGGATCGGCGGGCGGTTGGCCGTCTTTTTCCGCGGTATCGGCGGCGGTGCCTCGGTCGAGATAAAACCGGCGGCGGATGAAATCAGCCATCACCGCCTGTCGGCGCTGCGCCGCTTGGGCAGCTTTGCCGACACCGCCCCGCGGGCCAGCTTTGACGGCGCGGCCTTGCGATTGCCCGCCAGCCTTGCGGTCTTTCCCGCCGCCGAGGCCAATGGCGCGCTTTATCTGTGGCTCTCCGCGATGGGGGCCTATACGCAAGAGGTGTCCGGCGATGCCGATCCGCTGCGCGCCGATCTGTTGCAAATTCGCGCCGCGCGCGATTGCGCTGCGCGGCTTTGCGCCGATGCCCCCGGATTGCGGGCGCTCTATGCCGATCTTTGCGCCGCGCATCTGCAATTGCGTCCGCAGGCAAATTTGCCCGAAGCCGAACGCATGGTGGAAGCCCTGATCCGGCATGCGCTGGGCGATCCCGCGCCTTTGCAGGCCAAAGCCGCGCGGATGCTCGCGGCCCTCGAGGTAGGGGATTTGTCGACTTGGCGCGCCCCTCGGCGCTATCGTCCGTTCCGTCCTGTGCCGCTTTGGGTCACGCCGCGCGGCATTGATCTGTCGGCGGGCGATGGTGTCGAGACCCGCGAGGCCGATGAGGCGCCGCACACCAGCGAAGGCGATGAGGATACGGCCATCGCCCGCCGCGCGCGCCGCTATAAATCAGACGAGATCGAACGCTCCGACAGCTTCATCTTGCATAAATTTGAAGCGATCCTGAGCTATGCGCAATTTGTGAACCTCAACCGCCGTGTCGAGGATGACGACGAGGACAGCGCCAAAAAGGCCGCCGACGACAGCGAGGAAATCGGCCTTGGGCAGATCTCGAAATCGCCCGCAACGCGGTTGCGGCTGCACCTTGATCTGGCGCCCGAGGATGCCGATATCGAACGTATTTCGGCGCGGCAGAGCTATCCCGAATGGGACGTGCGCCGCGGAATGTATTTGCCCGATCACTGCGCGGTTCTGGAATACCGCCCCGAATCTGGCACCGGCGCTCCGGCGCCCTTTGATGCCCGCGCCCAAGCCCGCATTCACAATGTGAAACGCCAATTCGAGGCGCTGCGTCCCGCGATGGTGTCGACCAGCGGTCATTTGGATGGCGATGAGCTGGATTGCGAAAGGGTCGTGCGCGCGCGCGGTGATTTTCTGGCCACCGGCGAGAATGATGGTCGGGTCTGGCGGCAAAACCGCCCGCTGCGCCGTGATCTGGCGGTGTCGATCCTGCTTGATATTTCGCGCTCGACTGAAGGCACGGTGAGCTGTGCCCAAGGCCGTTCGCGTCAGGTGATCGAGATCGAGCGCGAGGCGCTGACCGCCTTGGCATGGGGCTTGGACATCTGCGGCGACGACGTGGCGATCCACGGGTTTTCCTCGCTCAAACGCGGCCGCGTTTTTATGGCGGATGTGAAGCGGTTCAATGAGCCGATGAGCCGTGCGGTCGAAGCCCGCATTGCCGCGCTCAAGCCGGGGTTTTACACGCGCCTTGGCGCGGCGATCCGCCACGCCAGCGCGGGCCTGTCCGAACAGGGGCGCAAGCGGCGGTTGTTGTTGGTGATCACGGATGGCAAGCCTAACGATCTTGATCACTATGAAGGCCGCCACGGAATTGAGGATTCGCGCCGTGCCGTTATCGAAGCGCGCCGCGCAGGTCATGCGGTGTTCGGCGTCACCGTGGACCGCGACGGCAAAACGTGGTTCGGGCGTATTTTCGGCCAAGGCGGCTATGCCTTGGTGTCCGATCCGGATCGTTTGGCGCAGGCGCTGCCTCGGATTTACGCACAAATCACAAGGCAGTAGCCGATGGATACCAAAGAGGGTGCCTCAGGCGGCCCGCCGCAGATCCCCGCGCCGTTGCAGCTGGGCGAAAAGGCGCAATTGCCGCATGATCTGATGATCTGGGTCCTGATCGTGTCCGAGCTTTTGGTGTTCGGCGCGGGCCTATGGGCCTTTGCGGCTTTGCGCATCACCGATCCCGAGGGCTTCGCGCGGGCGGCGGGCCATTTGCATCCGATCCGCGCAGGAGTTGGAACGATGCTTCTTGTCTCCTCCGGCGCTTTGGCGGCCATCGGTGCATCTAGGCTTCACCGCGGGTATTTGCTTGCTGCGGCGGGTCTGGGGGCGATGTTCTTGGCGCTCAAGGCGCAAGAATGGCGCGGCTTGGCGCAAGACCATTTGAGCACCGAGAGCCATCCGTTTTTCACCTTTTACTATTTGCTCACCGGATTCCACGCCGCGCATGTCGTGGCGGGCATCGGTATCTTGGCGTTGGTGGCCGCGCGCCGCCGCCGCGCCGAGATCGAGGCTGGGGTGGCCTTTTGGCACATGGTCGATCTGGTTTGGGTGATGCTCTTTGCTGTGCTCTATCTGGTGCCCGCATGAGCAGGGTTGCGCGCGCTTGGTGGATATTGCTTACGGCCTCGGCGGCCAGCACGCTGATCGCCGCTTTTGCCGCATCGGGCGGGTATTTTCGCGACGGCGCGCTGATCGGCTTGGCGCTGCTCAAGGCGCAGATCATTTTGTCACTGTATCTGGACCTGCGTCGCGCGCCCTCCGTGCTGTCGGGCTTTATGCTGGCCTTTGGACTTTGGGCCATGGTGCTATTGGTGCTGCTCTTTGCAGCAAGGACATCCTAGCGCATTGATCTAACGGTTCCACGCATTGGCCGGATCATCCTCGGCAAAGGCGCGCAGTGCCTCCAGATCGGCAATTTCGGCGGCATTTTGGCGGATCGTTACGCCTTGCTGTCTGAGCTTGGCAAAGGCGCGCGAGAGGCTTTCGGGCTTCATGCCCAAATGCCCCGCGATCAGCACCTTGTCAAAGGGCAGTTTGACCTCGCAGTGCCCCGCCTCGCAATTGGCCAGATTGAGCAAAAATTCGGCCACGCGCTGCGGCCCTGTGCGCGATTTGAGCTGCTCGACCTGAGCGACGAGGTTGTGCAAATGGGCATGGGTCGCGGTCAGCATGGAAATCGCGATTTCGGGGTTGCTTTTGAGCATATGCAAAAACACCGCCGCATCGATGTGCAGCAATTCGCAATCGGTCACCGCCTCGGCGGAGACCGGATAGACATCCGAGCGCAGCGCCACAGCCTCGCCAAAACTATGGCCGCGCGTAAAGGCCCCGACGATGGCTTCGGAGCCATTGGCGGCGATCCGGTAGAGTTTCACCCAGCCGTCGGTGACGATGAAGATCACATCCGCAGGATCATCTTGCAAAAATATCGTCTCACCGCGGCTATGGCGCGAGACCTGCGCACGTTCAAGCAAGGCATCGACCAAAGCGGGAGGGGCTTTGGACAGCAGCAACGTGCGGCGGGCGATTTGATCGATTTCTGTGCGCATTTTGGCCTTTATAACTGGGGCGTTCTGGTGGCGTCGGCCTGTGTCGGGACATGGCGGGCGGGGCGGGCAGGCGGGGCGGGTTGGGGTCCGGTTAGCAGGGGCAGGTTATCCCCCATCTTGGCCTGTGACAATAAGCGCATCTGAGCCGCAGTAATTACGGCTTGGCGCGGGAATGTTTGATAATTGTCAATTCGGGCGCATCGCCTTTGGCGCAACCTGCACAGGGGGTCGCTTTGGGCCTCGCGCAAATGGGACAGATGTGATGACAGCCAGAAAGTCAAACCCCAGAAAACCCTACCAAAGAGCCGCGCTGACCGGATTTATGTGTGCTGCCGCGATAAGCGTGCCGCTTGCTGCGCGCTCCGATGAAGTGTTTGAGTTGGACGCCATCACGGTGACGGGGTCGGGGCTTGAGGTGGGGGTGATGGAAAACACCGCCTCGATCACGGTTATTGGGGCGGATCAAATCAACCGCACGGCACCGACGTCGGTGGCCAATCTCTTGCGCGAGGTTCCGGGGGTGCAGGTTTCCGAGGACGGGATCGAGCGGATTTCGATCCGCGCCGAAACCGCCTCGCGCACGGCGGTGATGATCAACGGGCAATTGCTCACGGACCATTCCAATTACGGGCAACCGATTTTGATCGATCCGTCCAGCATCGAGCGTATCGAAGTGGTGCGCGGCCCGTCTTCGGTCGTCACCGGCTCGTCCGCGGTGGGCGGGGTGGTCAATATCATCTTGAAGAAGGGGGGCGCGGATGTGCCTTTCGAGATGACCACAACAGCGGGGTATTTTTCCGCGACCCGCGGGTATCGGGTCTCGCATGCGATGGCGGGTACCGTGGCGGCGGGGCAGGGCGCGCTTGATTACCGGCTCGGCTTCGGGCGCTCCGAGCAAGGCAACAGGCGCACGCCAAGCGGCGTGCTTGATCCGTCCGACAGCGAGGACAAAAGCCTGACGCTGCATTTGGGGTATCGGCAGAATAACCACTATTTCGCACTCGATGCGATGGCCTTTGATTTGTCGGCCAATTCCTTCACCGAGATCGACGATTTCACCATCGCCTTGCCCAAACGCGACCTGCGCAAATTCGCGCTTTCCTACGAAGGGGTGGACCTGTCGGAAGTGGTCAAGAAATTGAGCATCAGCGCCTTTGATCAAAGCATCGACCGCGTATTCGACAGCGACATCGGCGTGAATGCCGGTCCGATGCGGATCGACACCAATGCCTATTCTCAAGATGCGCAAACCACGCGCGGGATTTCGGCCAAGGTGGATTTGTCCTTTGGGCCGCGCAGCCGCAGCTTGCTCGGGCTGGAATATGTCGATGATCGGGTGGTGACGGATAAAATTTCGACCACCACCACGAGCAGCCCGTTTTTGCCGTTTCCGGTCACGACGCAAACGATCGGTTATGATCGCGCCTCGATCCAGACCCTCGCGCTCTACGGTCAGCACGAGGTGGATCTGACCCCTGATGTGACGGCGACCCTCGGCGCGCGTTGGTATGATGTGACGGCGCAGCTTCACGCCTCGACCACCAACGGGGTCGCCAATCCGCTCAGCTCGAAGTCCGATCAAGGCGCGCTTGGCGCAGCGGGATTGATCTGGCGGCGCGGCGAAGGCATGACGCTGCGCGCCAATGTCAGCTCGGGCTATAGCTATCCGTCGCTGAGCCAGATGTTCCTGACCACCAAGGGCGGGCGCGTGACTTATGCGGGCAACCCCGATCTGCGCCCCGAAAAGGCCAATACCTTTGAATTGGGCGCGCGGTTTGATCGCGCGGATGTGTTGATCGACGCCGCGCTGTTTTATACCGAAAGCAAGGATTACATCGTCAAAGTCGCCAGCGGCACCACCGGCACATGGCAAAACGTCGATAGTGCCCGCAGTTTCGGCGCCGAAGTGCAGGCCGAATACCGCCCCGCCGAAGCCGCCGTCCGGCCCTATGCTTCTTTGGCGCTGATGCGGCGCGAATTGCAATACGGCAACGGGTATTCGACCTATGACAGCGGCACGCCTGCGGCTTCGGGGCGGATTGGTTTGCGCGGCGATTGGCAACGCGGCACGGTCTTTGGCGAATGGGATGTGTTCCTACGCGGCGAAAGCGCCGCAGGCCTTCGCGACGAGAACGGTGATATGGACCTGCAAAGCAAAGGCAGCGGATATGCGACGTTTAACGCCGCGCTAAGCGCCGAGTTCGGCAACGGTCTAAGGCTCTCGGCGCAGGTGGGGAATATCTTTGATATTTCCTATGAGGGTTATGACCAAAACCCCGGTGCGGGCCGCAATGTGAGCCTGATGGCCACATACACATGGTAGCAGTCACATGGTAGCAGCGCACAGTTTCGCGCCGGAGCGGCACGGCGCGAAACCGCGCCGCGCCCGAGCCGCCGGTTGGATCAGGCCAGCGCCGCAACCAAGGCATCAATCCCCGCCTGCGCAACCTCTTGGTCTTGCGCGGGCGTGCCCGAGCTGACCCCGATGCCGCCAACCACATCGCCGTCCAAGGTCACGGGCAAACCGCCGCCCACCACCATCAGCCGCCCGCCAATGGCCGACGAAATCCCGTAGGCCGGCGCTCCGGGCTGGCTGGCCGCGCCATATTCATGGGTTGCCTTTTTGGCCGCCGAGGCGGTGTAGCTTTTGTCGATGGCGATGGTCGTCGAGGTGACCTTGCCGCCGTCCATGCGCTCGAACGCGATGAGGTTGCCGCCCTCGTCGGTGATGGCGATGCACATGGGCACGCCGATCTCGGTCGCTTTGGCGCGCGCGCCCGCGATCATTGTTTGCGCCTCGGAAATATCCAATCGTTTGATGGTCAACATCTTATGCGCCTTTCTGGGCTTTGGCCGCGCGGCGCGCCGCGTGAAGAAGGGGTTCGGTATAGCCGGAGGGTTGTTCGATCCCTTTGAAGATCAAATCGCGCGCCGCATGAAAGGCGATCCCGTCAAAGGCCGGAGCCATCGGCACATAGGCCGGATCAGAGGCGTTTTGCGCGTCGACCTTCGGGGCCATCCGGCGCAGGGCGGCGTCGATCTCGTCGCCCGAGCAAATCCCGTGCAGCATCCAGTTGGCCAGATATTGCGAGGAAATCCGCAAGGTCGCGCGATCCTCCATCAATCCGACATCGTTGATATCGGGCACTTTCGAGCAGCCGACGCCTTGATCGACCCAGCGCACCACATAACCAAGGATCGATTGGCAGGCATTGTCCAATTCGCGCCTGACCTCGGCATCCGACAGGTTGCGGCCATGCATCAAAGGCGGGGTCAAAAGCGCCTCTTTCGAGGCCGCCGCACGCGATTTGAGGTGCTGCTGCAATGCGGCGACATCGACCTGATGGTAATGCGTGGCGTGCAGGGTCGCGGCGGTGGGTGAGGGCACCCAAGCGGTATTCGCTCCGGCTTTCGGGTGGCCGATTTTCACCTCCAGCATCTCGGCCATCATGTCGGGTTTGGCCCACATTCCTTTGCCGATCTGCGCCTTGCCAGACAGGCCGCAAGCCAGCCCCGTATCGACATTGCCCGCCTCATAGGCGCCCAGCCAAGGCGCGGCTTGCATTTCGGCTTTGGGGATCACCGCGCCGCCCTGCATCGAGGTGTGGATCTCGTCGCCGGTGCGGTCCAAAAAGCCCGTGTTGATGAAAACGCAGCGGTTTTTGACGGCCTTGATACAGGCGGCAAGGTTGGCCGAAGTGCGGCGCTCTTCGTCCATCACGCCCAGTTTCACCGTATTGGCGGGCAGGCCGAGGATCTTCTCGACGCGGCCATAAAGCGTGTCGGCGAATGCCGCCTCTTCGGGGCCATGCATTTTGGGTTTGACCACATAGACCGATCCCGCGCGTGAATTTTTATTGTCGCTGCGCGCCAGATCGTGCATCGCGGCGGCGACGGTCACTGCGGCGTCGAGCATTCCTTCGGGGGTTTCCTTGCCGTCGATCATCACCGCATCGGTGGTCATCAAATGCCCCACGTTGCGCACCAAAAGCACCGCCCGCCCCGCATGGGTGACCTCATTGCCTTGCGGGTCGGTATAGCGCACATCGGGGTTCAAACGGCGGGTCATCTCGCGCCCGCCCTTGTCGAAGGTCTCGCTCAAGGTGCCATCCATCAGGCCAAGCCAATTGGCATAGACGGCGCATTTGTCTTCGGCGTCCACCGCCGCGACACTGTCCTCGCAATCCTGAATCGCGGTCAGGGCGCTTTCGAGGCGCAGATCGCTGATGCCTGCCGGATCGCTCTTGCCGATGGCGCTTTCGCGGTCCACGACCACCTCGATCAAGAGCCCGTTCTTGCGCAACATAAGGCCGCCGCCCGCCGTGGTTCCGGCATATTGCGACGGATCGGCAAGGCCGGTTTCCAACCCTTTGGTGGTGATCAACACCGTCTCGCCTGTCGGCACGATCGCCTCGACATCGGCCCAGCTTCCGCCCGCCAAAGGCGCGATCTTGTCCAGATGCGCGCGCGCCCATGCGATGACTTTGGCGCCGCGCGCCGCGTCATAGCCCTTGCCCTCGGGCGTGCCCGCGATGGCATCGGTCCCGTAAAGCGCATCATAGAGCGAGCCCCAACGCGCATTCGCCGCATTGAGCGCAAAGCGCGCGTTCATCACCGGAACGACCAATTGCGGCCCTGCGATGGTCGCGATCTCTGCATCGACATTCTCGACCGCGATTTCAAAGGGAGCAGGTTCGGGCTCCAGATATCCGATCTTTGTCAAAAAGCCGCGGTAGTCTGCCGCGTCGATGTCCTGCCCCTTGCGCGCCAGATGCCACGCGTCGATCTGCGCCTGCAGATCATCGCGCCGCGCCAAAAGCGCGGCGTTCACCGGCATCAAATCACGCAGCATTTCGGCATAGCCGGACCAGAACGCATCGGGCGTCACGCCCAACAGCACTTTATTCTCAATTAGATCGGCAAGCGGGGCGGCGACCGAAAGGCCGAAGCGGTCAACATAATCTGTCATGGCACTCTCCTGTGTTGGCTATGTTTTAGGGCAGGGGTTGCCGGACTTCCCGTTTTGGGAATAAGTTTTTCACGATGTGGAAAGCGGCGCGCTGGGCGCGGTTAAACCGGTGCACAAACAAGCAACAAGAGGTCACAATCATGCAAAGCCGGAAATCCGAAGGGGTGCAATCGGTGACCCGCGCCTTGCGCCTTTTGACGCTGCTGAGCCAATCGGACGAAGGCCAAAGGGTCAGCGATCTGGCGCGCGAGGCGGGATTGGCGGTCTCGACAGCGCATCGGCTCTTGACCACGCTGGAGCAAAGCGGCTTTGCGCAATTTGCCCCTGATGATGCGCTTTGGCATGTCGGGCGCGCCGCCTTTTCGGTGGGCGCGGCCTATACCCAGCGGCGCAACTTTATCGCGCCGGCCTTGCCGTTCCTGCGCCGCCTGCGCGACGAGACGCGCGAGACCGCCAATTTGGGGATTCTGGACGAGGATCAACTGGTCACCGTCTCGCAAGTGGAAAGCCGCGAGATTATGCGCGCCATCTCCCCTCCTGGCGGGCGGGTGCCGGTGTTTTGCTCGGGCATGGGCAAGGCGATTTTGGCCACATGGCACGACGATCAAATCGCCGCATTCGCCGCGCGCACAGGGTTTCATCCGCTGACCTCGCGCTCGCATCGCGGGCTGGCAGCGGCCATGGCGGATATCGCGCGGGTTCGGGCCTGCGGCTATGCGGTGGATGACGAGGAGCATGTCACGGGGCTGCGCTGCGTTGCCGCCGCCGTGCATGGTCCGCAAGGCGATGCGGCCTGCGCGATCTCGGTCTCGGGTCTGGCCGCGCGGTTGACGCCCGCACGGATCGAAACCATCGGCGCGCAAGTCAAACGCGCGGCGCAGGATCTGACCGCTGCCTTGGGCGGCGCGGGCTAGGCCATAGCCGCAGGGGCAATGCTGCAGGGCCTATGCCGCAGAGCCAAGGATGTATATTTTCGCTTGGGTCGGGCCGGATTTGCCGCCATATAGGCTGCGATTGCGCGGCGCGAATGCCGCCGCGCCGCCCCCAAATGCGCCCGAGAACCAATGTCCGAGCAAAGCACAAAACGCCAAAAGCCAAGCCCCAAACAGCGCCTCGCCGCAATGGGCGAACGGCTGTCGGGTGCCGTCATGGTGGGCTTGGTCAATCTGATCCGCCTGTTGCCCTACCGCTGGCGTATCCCGTTCGGCGGGTGGTTTTTCTCGCGGGTGCTGGCGCCGCTGGTGGGCTATCGCCGCCGGATCAAGAACAACCTGCGCCTGACGGGGATCGACCTGCCGCCCGATGAAATCAAGCGCCTTGCGCGGGCCGTGCCGGACAATATGGGCCGCTCGGTGCTGGAAATTTTCTCGCCCGAAGACCTGCGTGATGTCACGCTTGCAACGCCCTTTGAGGGCGAAGGCATGGCCGCGGTCGAGGCGGCGCGCGCCAAGGGCCAGCCGGTGATTTTCGTCTCGGGGCATTTTGGCAATTACGACGTGATCCGCACCGGATTTGCCGCCCGCGGCTTCCCGCTGGGCGGGCTCTACCGGCGTATGAACAACCGCTATTTCAACGACCGCTATGTCGCCGCGATTTCGGCGGCGGGCAGCCCCTTGTTCGAACGCGGGCGCAAGGGCATGGCGCAGATGGTCAAACACCTCAAAGAGGGCGGATCGCTGGCGCTGTTGATCGATCAACATATGGGCGCGGGCGAGCCGCTGACCTTCTTTGGCCAAACGGCCTATACGGCGCTCTCGGCGGCGCAACTGGCGCTCAAATATGACGCTTTGGTCATTCCGTGCTATGCCATTCGCCAAGCGGACGGGATGAGCTTTCGGGTCGAATTGGAAGCGCCGCTCGCCCATAGCTCTGCAGCCGAAATGACCCAAGCGCTCAACGACAGCCTCGAGCGGCGGGTGCGCGAGAATATGGGGCAATGGCTTTGGGTGCACCGGCGCTGGAAAGGCGCGGCGGGCAAAGCCTGACTGCTGCGGCTTGCTCCTGCTTGGCGGGCTGGTAAACTTGCGCAAAACCATGGGGGCGCGGGCCTTCGCGAAAGGGATTACATGAGCGACAATCTACCCTCCGACGCGGTTGCTATTTTGCCTGCGCGTGGCGGCTCCAAACGCATCCCCCACAAGAACCACCGCCCCTTTGCGGGGCGTCCGGCGATGGGATGGCCCTTGGCCGCGGCGCAACAGAGCGGATTGTTCAAGCGCATCATCGTCAGCACCGATGACGCCGAAATTGCCCAGACGGCCCAAACCTTGGGGGCCGAAGTGCCATTCATACGCGATCCGGCGCTCGCGGATGATTTCACCGGCACCACCGAAGTGATCCGCGACGCGGTCACGCGGCTTGGCCTCGCGCCGGATGTGCCAGTGTGCTGCCTTTATCCGACGGCGTTTTTTGTCACGCCCGAGGACCTCGGCGAAGGGCTCGACCTGTTGGCGCGCGGCGCGCGCTGGGTTCTGGCGCTGGGCGAATACCGCACCCCGATCCAGCGCGCCTACCGGCGCAGCGGCAGCGGGGCCAATGTGGCGGCCATGGACGCGGCGATGATGCCCAAACGCTCGCAAGACCTCGAAACCGCCTATTTCGACAGCGGGCAGTTCTATTGGGGCCGCGCTGAGGCGTGGTGCGACGGGCAGGCGCGCATCTGGGACGGTGCGGCGGGCGTGATCTTGCCTGCTGACCGCTGCGTCGACATCGACACGATGGATGATTGGCATTTCGCGGAAAAACTCTTTGCCCTGCGCGAGAAAGCCTAGGCCATGCGGCTTTTGATCCGCGCAGATGGCGATGGCCGGATTGGCGGCGGGCATATCATGCGCTGCCTGTCCTTGGCCGATGCGGCGCGCGGGGCGGGTCATGAGGTTACCTTTTTGATGATCGACGCGGGCGGCGGCATGGCCGATTGGGTGCGCGCGGCGGGGCATGGTTTGATCTTGATGCCAGCCCAAAGCATGCCAGCCCAAAGCGCTTCCGATGCGGGCGATGCCGGCGGCGCGGCGGGCCCCGACGGCTATGAAGATTGGCTGCGCCAGCCGTGGCAGCAGGACGCCGAACGCAGCGCTCTTGAGGCTTTGCGCATGCAAGCCGATTGGGTGGTTTTGGACCACTACGGGATCGACCGGCGCTGGGTTGCGGCGCTGCGCGCGCGGGTGCCGGATGTGCGGCTGATGGCTTTTGACGATCTTGATGACCGCGCTCTGGGGGCGGATTTACTGCTGGACCAGACCCGTTTGGGCGCCGCCCCGCGCCGCCATCGGGCCTTGGCGCGGCTCAGCGGGCCGTATTTCGCGCTGCTGCGCCCCGAGTTTGCAGCCGCGCGCCCTGCCGCTTTGGCGCGGCGCGGCGGCGAGATCGGGCGTATCCTCATCGCACCGGGGATGATGGACGCGGCGGGGCTTGCGCCGCTGGCGCTGGACGCTGTGGCGCGGTGGAACGCCCGCACGCCCGCGGCGCCGCTTCGGGCCGAGGTGGTCATGGGATCGCCGTCGCAAAGCCGCGCGGCCGTGGAGGCGCGCGCCGCACAGGACCGCGATCTTTGCCTGACGCTGGACGCAACCGATATGGCGGCGCGCATGGGCGCGGCGGATCTGTGCATCGGCGCGGGGGGTACGACAAGCTGGGAGCGGTGCTGCCTCGGCCTGCCGACCCTGACCATCGCGGTCAGCGACAACCAACGCCCCGGTGTGGCGGCCTTGGCCGAGGCGGGGGCGGCGGTGGCGCTTTCGCTTAAGGACGCGCGCGATCCGGCGCGGCTCGATGCGGCACTGGCCGAGGCGATCAGCCGCTCGGCAACGCTGGCCGCGGCAGCGGCGCAAATCTGCGACGGGCGCGGCGCGGCGCGGGTGGTGGCGGCGCTCGGCGGGGCGCTGCGCCCCTTGAGGGCCGATGATGCCGAGCAGCTTTTCGCATGGCGCAACCAGCCCCATATCCGCGCCGCCAGCCTGAGCGCCGACCCGCTTGAATGGGAGGGCCATGTTGCTTGGGTCGCCCGCGCGGCGCAGCGCGAGGACGCGGTGTTTTGCATCTATAGCGAAGCAGGCCGCGATCTGGGGCTGGTCTCGGCGGTGCTGCGCGCGAAAGGCGATTGGCATTGGAGCTTTTACATCGGAGCAGCGGAGGCGCCAAAGGGCGCGGGCGGGCGGATGCTTGCCGCCTTTTTGCGCAAGATGGCCGCCCGCCGCGATGTGCAGGCGCTCAGCGCCGAAGTTTTACCGCAAAATACCGCCTCCTTGCGCTTGCACGAGGCCTTGGGATTTACCGCCGCCCCATCGGCGCCAGACAGCCGCGCGCTTGCCTTTCGCCTGCCTACATGGGATGTGCGGGACAGGCTGGCGCTGCCCGCCGCCAATTGAGAGGATGTCAGCATGAGCGCAGAATTCCACATTGCCGGACGCCCCATCGGGGCGGGTCATTCGCCCTATATCATCGCCGAATTGTCGGGCAATCATAACGGCGATCTGGCCCGCGCCTTGGCGCTTGTGGATGCCGCCGCCGACACCGGCGCGGATGCGGTCAAATTGCAAACCTATACCGCCGATACGATCACCATCGACGCCGACAGGCCCGAATTTCGCATCAGCGGCGGGCTTTGGGACGGGCGCAGCCTCTATGAGCTTTACCAAGAGGCCAGCACGCCTTGGGACTGGCACGCGGCGCTGTTCGAACGCGCGGCGACACATGGGCTGCATTGCTTTTCCTCGCCGTTTGACCATACGGCGGTGGATTTTCTCGAAGGGCTGAATGCGCCCGCCTATAAGATCGCCTCGTTCGAATTGGTCGACACGCCGCTGATCCGCAAGGCCGCGCGCACCGGCAAGCCGCTGATCATGTCCACGGGCATCGCCAATTATGCCGAGATTGAAGAGGCGCTCAAAGCGGCGCGCGAGGGCGGGGCGGCTTGTGTCGCGCTGCTCCATTGCATCTCGGCCTATCCGGCCAAACCCGAAGACATGCGCCTGCAAACCATCGAGGCTTTGGCAGCGGCCTTTGGCGTCACCGTCGGCCTGTCGGACCATACGCTCGGCTCGGCGGTGACCGTGGCCAGCATCGCGCGCGGCGCGTCGATCATCGAAAAACACCTGACCTTGGCGCGCAGTGATGGCGGACCGGATGCGGATTTTTCGCTCGAGCCTGCCGAGTTCAAGCAATTGGTCGATGATGCGCGCATGGCCCATGCCGCGATGGGCGCGCCGCGCTATGACCGCGCGGGTGTCGGCGGGGCGAATGCGCAATTCCGCCGCTCGCTTTATGTGGTGGCCGATGTGGCCAAGGGCGCGGCGCTGACGGCGGAGAATATCCGCTCGATCCGTCCTGGTCACGGGCTTGCGCCCAAACATTACGAGCGCGTTTTGGGACGCACCGCCGCGCGGGATCTCAAACGCGGCGAGGCTTTGGCGTGGGATATGCTGGGCTAGGGCCTAGGCGCCCAAGACCTGTGCCTCGATGATCTCGGCAGCGCGGGTCAGATTGTTGTCGAAATCGCCGAACCGCGCGCGCACCGCGTCCATCACCGGATCGGGTTTGCCGATCGAGGCGACAAAAGCCTCCAGTCCCGCGAGATCGCCGATCTGCGGCAATTCGGAAAACACGCCGACGTTTTCGGCAAAAACCGCCGCCGGTTTTCCGCAATAGATGCAATCGAGCACCGTGGTCGAGGTGGGCGAGACCATCGCGTCGCATAGATCAATCGCGTCATGGATCGTCGCCTTGGCCAAAGGGCCGGAATAGTAGTGCGAAAACATCACGTTGGGGTGTTTGTCGGCCAAGGCCTTGTCGAGCGCGCGGTGGTTTTTGCGCACCTTGCCGCGATGCGAGCGGATGATGATCCCGAGGTCCGGATGGCGGGTCAGCATCGCATCCATCAGGTCATAGAAATGCTGGATATGATCGGCGCTGTAGCGCCCGCCGCCCCAACGAAACGATTGGCACACCAGCAGGCGACGCGGATAGCGCGAGGCCCAATCGGTCAGCTCCGGCCCCCATGTTGCGGGCGGCAGGATGTTTTGTTTGGTGAACCCGCAGACCTCGATTTTCTCGGGCACATCGGGGGTAAACAGGGCGCGGTTCTCGCCCAAAGGCTCCCAGAACAGCAGCTTTTGCGAATAGTAATTTTGCGGGTGATCGACCAGCGGTCCGTTGACGCCAAGCTGATATGCGCCGTGCTGCAGGTAAATGCACTGCTGCCCGATTTTGCGAATATAGGTGCCGCGTTGTTTGCGCGTGGTCGTGTCCCAAAAGGGGTCCGCGATGGTCAACACCGCGCCGGCACGGCGAATGTCGCGTTGATAGAGCAGCTTCATGCGAAGTTTCGAGGCGGGCTGCGGCATGAAACCATGGGCTTTGAAGGCCTCGGTGAGCCGCCGTTCCTTGCGCAGCAGTTTCGAGTAGACCAAGGCTTTGACCTTGAGCCGCCCGCGCGCATGCACCCGCGCCAGCACCGGATAGGTGCTTTCGACATCCGGCATCCCGTTGAGATAGGCCAGAAGGGTCGGGGCCTCAGCCATCAAGCGCAGCCTTCAAAACCGCTTTCACCTCGTCCTGATCGGCCTCGGTCAAACCGGCATAAAGCGGAATGCTGATGGCGCGGTCGTAATAGCGTTCGGCATTGGGGAAATCGCCGCGTTTGAAGCCGAGATCGCGATAATACGGCTGCGTATGGACGGGGATATAATGCACGTTGACCCCGATGCCGCCCGCGCGCAGGTGGGCAAAGACATCGGCGCGGTTCTCGACTTGGATCGGGTAGAGGTGATAGGCCGAATAACTGTCGCTGCTTTGCGCGGGCAAGGTGATGGGCAGCGCGGACAGAATGTCGTCATAGCGCGCGGCCAGCGCATTGCGGCGGGCGACAAAGGCGCCCAAGCGGTCCATCTGGCTGACGCCCAAAGCCGCCTGCATTTCGGTCATGCGGTAGTTATAGCCAAGCGCGACCTGCTCGTAATACCATCCGCCTTGACCCTGCGCGCAGGTCATCAAATCGGGCGAACGGGTGACGCCATGCGAGCGGAATAAATCCATCTTCTGCGCCAATGCCGCGTCTTGCGTGGTGGCCAATCCGCCCTCGGCGGTGGTGATGATTTTCACCGGATGGAAGCTGAACACGCAAATGTCGCTATGGGCGCAATTGCCCACGGGCGCGTCCATGTAAGATGCGCCAATCGCGTGCGAGGCGTCCTCGATCACCTTGACGCCGTAACGTTTTGCCACTGCGCCAATCGCCGCCATGTCACAGCTTTGCCCCGCGAAATGCACCGGAATGATCACCCGTGGCAGGGTGCCGGACACCTCCGCCGCCGCCAGTTTCTCCGCCAAAGCCTCGGGGCACATCACATAGGTATCGGGCGTGATATCGACAAAATCGACCGTCGCACCGCAATACAGCCCCACATTAGCCGAGGCGACAAAGGTATTGGGCACGGTCCACAGCCGGTCGCCCTTGCCCAGCCCCAGCGCAAGGCACGCGATATGCAAAGCCGAGGTGGCGGAATTGACCGCAACCGCATGGGCCGCGCCGCAATGGGCCGCGATTGCCGCTTCGAACCGCGGAACCGCAGGCCCTTGGGTCAGGAAATCAGAGCGCAGCACCGCCACAACGGCGGCGATATCCTCGTCAGAAATATCCTGCCGACCATAGGGGATCATCAGAATTTGCCGATCTTTTCGCGGTTGGCATTGACCCAAGCGGTCAATTCTTCGGGCTTCATCCACTCGGCGTTATTGTCCGACGCATAGGTGAAATCTTCGGGCACTTTCTTGCCGTCCTTGATCCGCACGGGGTCCTTCGACCAGTTGTGGATCGCGGGGATGATCTTGAAGTGATCGGCATATTCATAGGTATGCGGCGCGTCCTCGGCGCCGATCATCTGCTCGTGCAGCTTCTCGCCAGGGCGGATGCCGATGACCTTTTGCGCCGCGCCCGGTTTGACCGCCTCGGCGATGTCGGTGATGACCATCGAGGGGATTTTGCGCACGTAAATCTCGCCGCCGACCATATCGTCGAAGGCATGCCAGACCAGTTCCACGCCTTGTTCGAGCGTGATCATGAAACGGGTCATACGCGGATCGGTGATCGGCACTTCGGTGCCATCCGGCAAGGTCAGGAAAAACGGAATGACCGAGCCGCGCGAGCCCATGACATTGCCATAGCGCACCACCGAAAACCGGCATTTATCCGCGCCCGAATAGCTGTTGCCGGAGACGAACAATTTATCAGACGCCAGTTTGGTCGCGCCATAGAGGTTGACGGGGCTGGAGGCCTTGTCGGTCGAGAGCGCGACACAGCGCTTCACGCCCTTGTCGATACAGGCGTCAATCACGTTCATCGCGCCGTTGATGTTGGTTTTGACGCATTCAAACGGGTTATATTCCGCCGTTGGCACGATCTTGGTCGCCGCCGCATGCACCACATAATCCACCCCGTCCAGTGCGCGGTAAAGCCGCTCGCGGTCGCGCACATCGCCGATGAAAAACCGGATGCGCGGATCGTCGCCGTAGGTCTTGGCCATTTCCCATTGCTTCATCTCGTCGCGCGAATAGATGATGATGCGGCGGGGGTTATATTTTTCGAGCGTCATCGGCACGAAACGCGAGCCGAACGAGCCTGTCCCGCCCGTGAGAAGAATTGTCGATCCGGTCAGCACTGGCCTGCCCCTAACTTGGTATTTGATGTATCGGTCAGGGCGCGCGCCCCGTAGGTTCATCGTGGTTTTACGCGCGCCTGCCGTGGTTGTAAATCATCGCCCGTGCCCGCAGGCATCCTCAGGCGCCGCGCCGCCCAAGCACAAGAACCTGCGAGACATAGCTGCCGCTATCATTCATCTCGCCATAAACGAAGGCATCGGCGGCAAGCGTATCAAAGCCATGAAATTGCTCGGCAATAAATTTGGTTGTGACCTGCTCAAACACGCCGATGTCACCGGCCTTTTGCGCGATTTTCTTGCCCACGGCGGTGTTGCGCGTGATCAAATGCCCTGCCGTCAAGGGCGCGACAAGCGAGATGTAGTTGGCCACCACATCGGGCTCCATCTCCTGAAACGGCATGAAATTGGCAAACAGATCGAATTGCCCCTTTAGCTTGGGCAATTGCCACGGGCAGAGCACCACCGCCTTATAGCGCCCTTTGAGGGCCTCAAGGTCGATCTGCGCCATCTCGCGGCTGTCAGTGTAGCTCAAAACCTGATCCGCGCCAAAAACCTGTTGCAGGTAATAGGTCGAGACCGCCGCCACGGGCGGGATATCTACATTGACGTAAATGCTGCCTTCGGGCTGCGCCTTGAGCAATATCTCGCCCAATGTGCCATAGCCGCCGCCGATTTCCAGAACCGAGCGGATGCCCGAGGTGTCCACCGTCTTTTTCAACAGGTTGAGCGCGCGCATATAGTTGAGCATCGAGCGGCTGTAGCTCTTGCCGTCGAATTCGAACCGCTCGCCGCCGCCCGCATCGCTTTCGCTGACGCTGTCGATGTCCAATCCGCCCGCCACCGAGGTGGCGCGCAATATCCGGTAATCGAGCCGCGCGCGGTCCGAGCGTGTCAATCGCACCATCGCCTTGGCGCGTTTGCGCGGGCGCATCCGGTCCACCAAGGGCAACAGGTATTTGCCGTATTTGCGCAGGGTGTTGGAGGCATAGACCGGCACATAGAAAAACGCCGCCGACGGATGGGTGCGGAAATTTTCCATACCCTCGGCCTCGATATCCTTGACGATCGCCTCAAGGCCGCTGTTCCAGAAATTCGTCGGCTTATAAAGGTCGGGCGCGGCCTCCATATCGGCTAGCATATGGCGCAATCCGCCGTCTTGTCCGCTCATGGCTTACCCCGCCTTTTATTCATTAAGGTCATATTCAGAACTTTGCCCGCGCGGTCAAGCATCGGGCAGCGCGCCAAGCACCGCGCCAAGGCAGGCATCGGTCGCAGGCGTGCCGGCGCCAAGCGCATCTTGGGCGGCGCGGGTCTGGCGCGCGCGCGCCTGTGTGCCCTCCAGAGCCGTGAGCGCGGCGGCGATCTGCGGGCCGCTTTGCGCTTGGACCACCCCGCCCGCCGCCGTCAGGCGCGCGTAGATTTCGGCGAAGTTGCCCACATGCGGCCCCGTCAGGATCGCCGCGCCGAGGCGCAGCGGCTCATAGGGGTTATGCCCGCCGATCTGCACCAGCGATCCGCCGATAAAGGCGCGCGGCGCAAGACGATACCACAGGCCCATTTCCCCCAAAGTATCCGCCAGATAGACCTGCGTTTGGCCATCCGGCCCTGCGCCTGTGCTGCGCCTTGCGTATCGCAGGCCCTGCGCGCTCAAAATCGCCGCCACCGCCTCGCCGCGTTCGGGATGGCGCGGCGCAAGGATCATCAAGCAATCGGGGGTCTGTTCAAGAACCCTTAGTTGGGCCGCGCAAAGCACCTCTTCCTCGCCCTCATGGGTCGAGGCGGCGAGCCAGACGGGACGCGTGCCAATCGCCGTTTGCAGCGCCGCCAGCGCCTGCGCATCGGCCTCGGGCGGCGGGAGTTCCTCTTTGAGCGATCCGGTGACGGTCACTCTCTCGGCCTGCACCCCGATGGCGCGCATCGCCTCCGCGGTGGCGCGCTCTTGAACGTAGATATGCCGGAAGGGCGAGAGCAGCGCCGCCGCCGTGCGCGGCAATTTGCGCCAATGACGCGCGGTTTTGGCCGAGACGCGCGCATTGATCAAAAGCGCCGGAATATGGCGCGCTTCGATCTCGTGCAAAAGCCGCGGCCATAGCTCGCTTTCGGTGAAAACCGCCACATCAGGGCGCCAGTGATCCAAAAAAGCGCGCGCTGCGGCGGGCGTGTCGATGGGCGCATATTGATGGGCTGCGCGCTGCGGCAAATCGCGCGCCAAAAGCGCCGCAGAGCTGCGCGTCGTGGTGGTCACCAAGACCGCGATATCCGGCGCCGCCGCGATCAGGCGGCGGATCAACTCAAGCACCGATTGGCTCTCGCCGACGCTGGCCGCGTGGATCCACACCAGCCGCCCCGCAGGGCGCGCCGCGCTGGCGGTGCCATAACGCTCGCCGATCCGCGACGCCTCTTCCTTGCCGCGCGCGATCCGGCGCCGGTGCGCGATCCGGTAGGCCCCGCCCGCGATCCGCGACAGGCCCAGATAGAGGCGCAAAAGAGGGGTGAGAGGCGTCATGTCGTCCGGCATATTTGGGGTGCAGGCGCGCCGTGGCGGGCCACCTGCCTAAGGCTTTGCCCTAAGCCGCGCGGCGAGGCCCGTCAAGCGCCGCGCCCGCGCTCAGGACAGCTTCCAAAGCGGTTTGAACCCCGCTTTTACCGCCGCTTGGTCATAGTGATCGGCGAACCAGTCACGAATGGGGATCGGGCCAAGGCGGGCCATATCGGCCTCGTAACAATCAAGAATGTGGTCCAGAATTCCGGTTTTCGTCGATTTGAGGTGCAAGAAGCGAAAGCTCAATTGCTTGCGCGCCACGTCGAGCGGCGCGCCCTCCACATGCAGCAAATAGAGCGCCGCCACCAATCCGGCGCGATCCGCCCCCGATTTGCAATGAAAGACAAACGGTTTCTCGAGCCGGTCGAGCGTGTCGATGACCTCTAGGTAATTCTCTTTGGGCAAGGCCGCGCGGGCGGCCAAGGCGATGCTGACCAAGGTGATCCCAAGGCGCGCGCAGGCCTCTTCTTCGAGCAGGTAATGGCTCACCTTCGGAGTGCCGCGCAGGTTCAAAATCGTCTTGATCCCCATGGCGGCATATTTCTCGATCCGCGCGGGCGAGGGTTGGTTCGAGCGCCAGACATCCGGCGCGATCTCTTCGAGATTGGTCCATGCGCCGCGCAAAAACGCGTGATCAAACAGGTGGAAATGCCACATCGCCGCGCGGCGGTTTTCCGGCGTCGAGATGTCATTGCCAAAGCTGCCGCGCCGCCCGCGTTCGAGGTCTTTGAAGGCGGCGGCGAGTTTCTTGAACATGGGCGTGGGTCCGGCGTTGTTGGCAACTGCCGTGGGATAGTCATTCGCACGCTCTATTGCAAGCGCGCGGCGGGCTTGGCGCACGGGGGGGCGGAGACGGGCGCGATGACGGTGCGGCCTCGCGCGCCCGCTACGTCCCGCCGCCCGCGCCGCCGAAGCTGCGCAATCAAGCTATGGGTATGCTTCGCCCGCGCCGCGAGCCATGCAGGCAATGCTGGCAATTTCCTTTCATATCGTCATATATTTGACGCAGGGGTGGCGGATGCGCTTCGCAGTTTGAGGATCGGGTATGGCGCGCCATGGCGTGATGCGCGGCGCTCCGGCGGGGCGGAACAGAGGAAGAGCAATGAAAGTCTTGATCACAGGGGCGGCAGGTTTCTTGGGCCGCCGTCTGACGCGAGAGTTGATCGCGCGCGGATCGCTCACCGATAGCGCCGGGCATATGCGCAAAATCACCCAGATCATTTTGGCCGATCTGGCACAAATAGCGCCCCCGCCGAGCAGCGATATCCCGATCGAGGGGATGCAAGGCGATCTGGCTGATCCGGCCTATGTCGCCCGCCTTGGCGGTTTTGACAGCCTGTTCCATCTTGCCTCGCAACTGACGTTGCAATCGGAGCAAAACCCCGACCACGGTTTCGCGGTCAACAGCGGTGCGTTGCACGGGTTGATCATGGCCACGCAGGGGCGGCCCAAGCTGGTCTTTGCCTCCTCCATCGCGATCTTTGGCGCGGGGCTGCCCGAGGTCGTGGATGACCATGTCGAGCCGGTGCCATTGACCAGCTATGGCACCCATAAGGCCTTAAATGAATTGATAATTTCCGACTACTCGCGCCATGGCCGCATCGACGGGCGCGCCCTGCGTTTGCCGATTGTGGTGACCCGTCCGGGGGCGGCGCAACCCGCGGTGTCGGACCGCGTGGCGGCCTTGCTGCGCGAGCCGCTGGAGGGGCGCGATATTGCCGCGCCTTTTGCGCCCGAAACGCTGTTGCCTTTGGCCTCGGCGGGGGCGGTGGTGCGGGCGCTCATCGCCCTGCACGAGCAGCCCGCCGAAGCCTTGCCGCCCAAACGCGCGCTCAACCTTCCGGCGCTCAGCGTGAGGGTGCAAGACCTCGGCCGCGCCCTCGCGCGCGCAGGGGCCAAAGGCGCGCTCACCTATGCGCCCGAGCCGCAATTGCAAGCCATCGTGGACGGCTGGCCACAGCGGTTCACCTCGCGCTATGCGGCCGAACTGGGCCTTGCGCCTGATGCGAGTATCGAGGCGATTATTGAAGATTATCATATGAATAGGGCAGGTTGATAGATGGCGGATATTTGCATCATCGGCGCCGGATCATCGGGCGTCACCGTGGCCAAATCCTTGGCCGCCGAGGGGCTGGCCTTCGACATTTTCGAGAAGGGGTCGGACATCGGCGGCATGTGGCGATACGAGAATGATAACGGGCAAAGCTCCTGCTACGCTTCGCTGCATATCGACACCTCGCGTCCCAATCTGGGCTATAGCGATTTTCCGATCCCGCAGGACATGCCGGATTTTCTCAGCCACGCGCAATTCTTGCACTATCTCGAGCGATATGCCGAGGCCTTTGGCATCCGCGAAAGGGTCACTTTCAACACCGAAATCGAAAGCGTCACCCCGCAAGAGGATGGCGGTTTCAACGTTAAAATAAAGGGCGGCGAGGCGCGCTCCTATACCCATGTGATCGTCGCCAACGGCCATCTGTCGCACCCGCGCATGCCGCAGTTCGAGGGGCAGTTTGACGGCAGGCAAATCCACTCGCATCACTACCGCACGGCGGACCCCTATCAGGACGCGCGGGTGCTGGTGGTGGGGCTTGGCAATTCGGCGGTCGATATCGCCGTCGATATCGCGCGGCGGGCCGAACATGTGACCCTCTCCACACGGCGCAGCGCATGGGTCATGCCGAAATATCTCTTTGGCATTCCCATTGATCAAGTCTCTGGTTTTATTGGCAAAAAACTGCGTCTTCCGACGCCGGTGACCCGCCGTATCATGGCCCGTCTGATCCGGCTCGGGGTGGGGGACCAGCGCCGGTTCGGGTTGCCGCGTCCGGCCCATCCGATGTGGCGCGAACATGCGACGTTGAGCCAGGAATTGCTGCCCTATATCGGCCATGGCTATATCAGCATCAAACCCGATGTGGCGCGGCTGACAGGGGGCGGGGCGGTCTTTGCCGATGGCTCGCAAGAGGTGTTTGATGCGGTGATTTACGCCACCGGATACAACATCCGTTTCCCGTTTCTCGACCCTGCACATTTCGATCCCGACGGGCAGGCGGGCGCGCTTTACCGGCGGATGATTTCACTTGATTATCAGGGCCTTATATTCGCCGGACTGGTGCAGCCGGTCGGCCCGACGATCCCCTTGGTGGAAAAGCAGGGCGCGTGGATTGCCGCCCATCTGGCGGGCAAGATGGCCCTGCCGGACACCGCCGCCCGCGCCGCCGAAGTGGCCGCCCATCGCGCGGCGCAGGAAAAGACCTACCTCGGCTCGGCGCGCTATGTTCTGGAGGTCGATTACAAGACCTATGCGGCGCAAATGGCGGGCGATCTGGCGCGCGGCGTGGCGGGGTAGGCGGGCGGCAAAACCCGCCAAAACGGGCGTCGGTATCACGTCGGTATTTTGTCGGTATTGCGTCGGTGCGATTTTTCGCGCTGTGCGGCTGGGCTATTGGCCTTGCGCCGAGGCGGGGGCGGCCTAATCTGCGCGCAACAGACAAGGACGCGCAACCATGGCCCATATTGTTTTCGACCTCGACGGCACGTTGATCGACAGCGCGCCGGATATCCACGCCGCCGCCAATGCGGTTTTGGCCGAAGCCGGCGCCGCCCCGATCAGCCTTGCCGACACCCGCCGCTTTATCGGCAATGGCGCGCCGACCTTCGTCGCCCGCATGCGCGCCGCGCGTGGCCTGCCCGAAAAGGCGCAAGCGCCGCTCTATGCCGCCTTTGCCGAGCGCTATGCGCAGGCGGTGGAATTGACCAAAGCATACGCAGGCGTATGTAGCGCATTGGAGGCGCTCGCGGGGCAGGGGCACCGGATGGGCATTTGCACCAACAAACCGCTGATCCCGACCCGCGCGGTGATGGATCATCTGGGGCTGTCGGCGCATTTCGCAGCGATCTACGGCGGCGACAGCTTGCCGGTGCATAAACCCGATCCCGCGCCGCTGCGCGCCTGTTTCAAAGAGCTTGCGGGCGGCGAGGTGGCGCCGCAGATTTATATCGGCGACAGCGAGGTGGACGCCGAAACCGCGCAGCGCGCGGGGCTGCGGTTTTTGCTTTTTACCGAAGGCTATCGCAAGAGCGAGGTGGCGCAGATCGCCCATCACGCGGCGTTTGATGATTTCGCCGCGCTGCCCGATCTTGTCGCAGGTCTCTTGGCGCAGATCGCGGCGGGCGCGTGAGGCGGGCGAAGGAGGTGGTGCGCAACATACGTTAGCGTATGTCCGTCAGGCGCCGCCGCGCCGGACCCGCGCCAAAACCTAAGGCTGCGACAGAACCGCGTGCAGCGCGTCACTCAAGGCTTCGCGGCTCACCGGCTTGCTGAGCCGGATGTCCTCGGGGCGCAATCCGTTGCCGTGCACCTGCGCCTCATTGGCATAGCCGGACATGAAAATCACCGGCAAGTCGGGGCGCAAATCGCGCAGCGCACGCGCCAGATGCGTGCCCATCAAGGCGCCCGGCATCACGATATCGGTGAGCAGAAGGTCCACGCTTGGCGTCGCCATGAACAGCTCTAATGCCTCGTCGCCGCTGGCCGCAGGCAGAACCGTGCAGCCGAAGCGCTCGAGCGTCATTTTGATGATCTTCGCGACTTCGGCCTCGTCCTCGGCGAGCAAGATATGCAGGCCCTCGAATTGCGCCTTGGGGGTGGGGGGGCGCTCGGCGGGCTGCGCGTCTGTGTCTTCGGCGATCGCCTTGAAATAGATTTTGAAGGTCGTGCCGATATCGGGTTCGGAATAGACATGCACCGATCCGCCCGATTGTTTGATAAACCCCTGGATCATCGAAAGCCCGAGCCCCGATCCAGCGCCCGCCACTTTGGTGGTGAAAAAGGGCTCGAAGACGCGGTGGATGATTTCTTTGGGGATGCCGTGGCCGGTGTCGCTGACGCAAAGCACGACATAGGTGCCCTTGGTCAAAATCTCGCGGCTGTCTTCGAGCATATCCTCGCTCACCACGACATTGGCGGTCTCGATGGTGAGCTTGCCGCCGCCCGGCATGGCGTCGCGCGCGTTCAGGACCAGATTCAACAGCAAGCTTTCCGCGCCGGCGTTATCGACCTCGATATTCCACAGATCGGGGGCCAGCGCGGTGTTGAGCGCGATGTTCTCCGGCAAGGTGCGGCCGAGCCAGCGTTGCGTGTCGGTGATGGCGTTGTTGAGGTCGAAACGGGTGGGCTCGAGCCGCGCGCGGCGGGCGAAGCTGAGCATGCTTCTGGTGAGCTGCGCGCCGCGCATGGTCGCGCCGAGGGCCGCATCGATAAACCCGAGTTGATGGGCGGGCAGATCGCCGTCCTTGAGAAGCTCCAGATTGCCCAAGATCACGGCCAGCAGATTGTTGAAATCATGGGCCACGCCGCCGGTCAATTGCCCGACCGCTTCCAATCGTTGGGAGCGCACAAGCGCCTCTTCGGCGGCGTGTTTTTCCGACACATCGATCAATATGCCCTCAAGCTCGAACTCGCCATTGGCGTTCAAAACCGGTCTGCCGCGTTCAAATAGCCACACCGGAGCAGAGCCGTCGAGGCGTTTGACCGGATACTCGAACTCGTAGCCGGTTCCGTCTTCGATGGCCTGCGCCACGGCGGCATCCATGCGCGCGATATCCGAGGCCGCAAGCACGTCGTGATAGCTGAACCCGCCGCGGTGCGGATCGTTGTCGGCATCCGGTCCCAAAAACAGCCGGTCAAACCCCGCGCTTTTGTAGATCGGCGTCCAGTGGTCGTCATTCCTCACGCGGTAGATCGCGCCGGGGATGTTGTCCATCAGGTTGGACAATTGTTCTTTGCTGCGGGCGAGATCGGCTTTGCGGGTCTCTTGCTCGGTGATGTCGAGCAAAACGCCGGAGGTCGCGATAAACCGCCCGCCGATGTCGAACACCGGCTCGCACCGCTCGTGCAGCACGCGGGTCGAGCCGTCGTCCAAGATCACCCGATTGACGATCTCATATCCGGTTTCATTGCGCGAGGCGGCTTGGGTCACCCGTCTGTAGCGTTCGCGATCCTCGGGGTGGACATAGCCGAGGTCTTTTTCGAACACCGGTCGCCATCCGGTCGCCGCGGAGGGGGCCTTGACCTTGCGCGCATGGGTGCGCGCCATCAGCTCTTCGGGCGTGGTGCGGTAGATCGCGGCCAGTTCGGGCGAGCAATAGGTGATCCGCCCCTCGATCTCGTCCCAGATCCATGTGCCCAGATGCGCCAGCCGCGCCGCGTTGCGGTATTTCTTCTCGCTCGAACTCAGCTCGATCTCGTTGCGGACGCGCGCGGTGACATCGCGCGAAAACCCCCAATAGCCCTCGAACACCCCGTCGTCATCATAGACCGGCCGCGCCGAAATCTCGCCATATAGCATATTGCCCTGCGGGTCTTGCGAGGTCACGATCATCTCGTGCAGGTTGTCGCGGCGCTCGAAAATCTCTTTGACCTCGGCCCACTCCATGGTGGTCGGGGTCAGATTGGGAAGCTCCCATAATGTCTTTCCGATCAAGGCCTCGGCATCGCGGGCGCGCGGCGCTTTGGGCCCCGAAAACATCGTCATCCGATACTGCGCATCCACTTCCCAATACCAATCGGCGGCCAGTTGGGTGTAAAACTCGTGGCGCCGTTGCTGGCGGCGGGCCTCGGCTTCGGCGACAACGCGCGCGCGGTTCTCGAAGGTCAGCGAAACAAGGCTCGCGATCGAGACCGCGAATTCCTTTTCGGCATCGCACCATTGGCGTTTGGGGCCGGTATGTTCGATGCATAAAATGCCGGTGAAGGTCCCGAAATTATGGATCGGGCAATCCAGAAGCGAGGAGATGCCGTTCGAGGGCAAATAGTCTTGGGCAAGCTCGGCACAGCACGGATCGCGCATGGCGTCATCGATAACCAGCACATAATCGTTCTGGATGGCTTCGATGTAGCTGCGCGCTTGGTCCAGCCCGAGCACCGCGCCTGCTGCGATTGATCCTTCGCGCTCGCTCCACATCGACAGGGCGGTCAGGGTGCTTTTGGCCTCATCCCATTCCCAAATGCCGACCCGTTCGGCCTTGAGTGCGGTCGAGAGCGTCTGGCAAAAATACTCCAAAGCGCCATCGAAGGATAAATTCGAAAACCGGCGTTTGTTGATCAATTCGCGAAGAATGGCTTGGTAGTTTTCTGCCTTGGACGTCAATGGGCCCCCCTTGCGGCGGCGGATTGCAATTGAACATCAGGCTAGCGCCTCAAGGCGCGTGTGTCTTGTGAATTCCGCAGCTTTGGTTGTGCCGCGCAGGCGGGGGCATCGCCGTCACCCGCCGCAGCGCCCGATCAAGGCGCCGCTCGGGCTGCGCGCAGGGGGCTAATGCTCCAAAAGCTGCAGGGCGTTCGCCTCGTCGCGCAGGATCTTGCGGAAATTGTCGAGGGAGACGGGTTTGTAAATGCTGCGCCCGACCCTGATAGAGCGCGCTTCGGCGATCAGCTTGGCCGCGATCAGCGCCGTTTCCACCGCGCCGGTCATGAAACGCACGCGCAAACGTCGATCCACATCCGCGACACCATCAATCGCCTCGATCCCGTCCACATCGGGCATATTCATATCGACAAGAAGCAAGGCCGGCCCATCCGTGACCTGCAGCCGCTCGATCAATACGCGCCCGTTCTCACAGAGTTCGACAGACCACCCCTCCGTCTCGGCCACCGCTGCAAGATATTGGGCGAACTCGAGGTTGTCGTCGGCGATATATAACTTTTGCATGCGCTTTAACGGCCACCGAGCCGCCTCAAATTAACAGTTTGGTTCATAATACACGACCTGAGTGAATTGTCCATGATACAACCTTCCCGAGAACTGCCTTAGGGGCGGAAAAAGCGCCACCTCACGAAATCGTGAGCGGCCAGAGCGTCAGCTATCGAAAAAATTTCATTCGCGTAGGCGCGATCCAAACTGCATAGAGTTTTTGCACAAAAAGCCAGACAGTTTGGCAAGCGGCCCTCGCACCGCCCTGTGCCGCCGATGGCAAAGGCCGAACGCCAGCCCGCCCCATGGCGCGCGCCCTCATGATCGCGGTGATCGTGGCAAACGGGGCTTTGCCCGAACACCGCGCGCGCCGCGCAATGGCGGGCCACAGCATTGGGCAACGCAACCCGCACAGCCACCACCCGCCGATGCCAAATCGGGGCGCAAGATGGCATGACCAACGCGCCGGAGCATCCGGATTGATCAGTAAATCATATGTGCAAAAATGGTGCCCAGGGGCGGAATCGAACCACCGACACGAGGATTTTCAATCCACTGCTCTACCCCTGAGCTACCCGGGCACCGGAGAACGCGATTGCGTTCGGGTGCGAGCGTTCTAGGGGAGGGTTGATGCGCTGTCCAGAGGCTTTTGACAAAAAAATCAGTGCGGTTTGCGCACGGCCTTTTCGATCTCGGCCTCGAGCGCCTCGGCGGCGGCTTCGATGTCTTCGGGGTCGCGCGAGGGGACGGCATAGCTGCCGTTGAACCAGCGCGACAGATCGATATCGGCGCAGCGCCGCGAGCAAAACGGGCGAAAGGCCGGATCGGGTTTTTCGTCGCAGATCGGGCAGCTCATTGCGCGGCCCCTCCCGCCACCTCGGCCAACAGATCGGCCAAGGGCAGGCGGGCGCGTTTGCGTTGCAATTCGTAGTTGCCCAGCGGCGTGAACCCCGCCATCACCGTGTCGATCCCGTCCTCGCGCAGCGCCTTGCGCAGGGCGCTTTCAAAGGCGGGGCGGTCTTTTTTCGGCATCGGTGCCAGATCAAGGATCACCTGACCGCCCAGCCCGCGCAGGCGCAATTGGCGCGACACATCGCGGGCGGCGGCGATATTGGCCTTGGTCCCTGCGGCCAAAGAGGTATCGGCGCCGGTGTTCACATCAATGGCGACAAAGGCGCGGGTCGGCTCGACATAGAGCGAGGCCCCGCCCGCAAGACGCACATAGCTTTCGGCCAATGCGTCGATCTCGTCCAAAACGCCATGGGCCTCGAAACTGCCCTCGAAGGTCTCGACCTGCGCCTCTTCGGTCCAGTCGCGCCATGCCACCGCATGCGGACCGTCGCCCTCGGTCAGCGCCTCCGCGCCGCCCTCGGCGTCGCCCATCACCGCCACCGCCAGATCATACATCGCGGCGATGTCCTCGGCGATCTCGCCCGCTTCGGCCCCCTCGCACGACGAGCGCAAGATCAGCCCCATATCGGCCCCCGCCATCACCTCATGGGCGATACCGAGCAGCAGATCGCGGCTGTCCTCATCGCGGATCTTGCGCGAGATATTGAGCCCCGGCGCATCGGGGGTGACAATCGCATAGCGGCTTTTGAACAGCACGCGCTCGGTCACGGGGATCGCTTTGCCCTCTTCGGCATATCCGGTGACTTGCACCAACAGCGGCTGCCCCGGACGCAATCCCTTGATCTGGCGCAAAAAGGCTGTGCCGTCAGGGGTTTGCATGAACATCCCGCCTTGGCCTTTGACGGGGCGGTCGGCGATGGCGCGGTAAATCGCACCGGGGCGGGGGGCATCGGCATCGATCAACAAGTCGATCAAACGCCCGTCCTCCATCAATGCCGCCGCCTCGCGGCCCTCATAATGGTCCAGAACGATCATCCGGCCTTTCATAGGCGCTCCTTCCACATCGGGTAGCCCGCCGCCGTCAGCAGCGTGGCGGTTTCGGCAAGCGGCAATCCGACCACGGCGGTGAACGAGCCGTTGATCCACGGGATCAAAGCGCCCGCAGGGCCTTGGATACCATATCCGCCCGCCTTGCCTTGCCAATCATTGCTGGCCAGATAGGCGTTCAGCTCTTCGTCGGACAAGCGCTTCATCTGCACCGTGGTGACAACGTCGCGCTCCCAGAGTTTATCGCCGCGCCGCACTGCCACGGCGGTGATCACGCGGTGACGCCGCCCCGACAGGGCGAGCAAAAACTCCGCCGCTTGGCCCGCATCGGCCGGTTTGCCAAGAATACGCCGCCCCAAAGCCACGGTGGTATCGGCCGACAGGACAATATCACCCGCATCCGCCGCAACGGCCAATGCCTTCTCGCGCGCCATACGCGCGCAATAGGGGCGCGGCAATTCGCGCGCGGCGGGGTCTTCGTTGATGTCGGGGGGGCGGATGTCGTCGGCCACAACGCCGATCTGCGCGAGCAATTCGCGCCTGCGCGGGCTGCCGGACCCTAAGATAAGTTTCATGTGCGCACCTGTGGGCCAAGGCCCGCATCGCGGGCGGCGCGCCACGTCAGTGCGCACATGGGATTATTTGAACCGGTAGTTGATCCGACCCTTGGTCAGATCATAGGGGGTCATTTCGACCTGAACCTTGTCGCCTGCAAGAACGCGGATGCGGTTTTTGCGCATCTTGCCTGCCGTATGTGCGATGATCGTATGGCCGTTTTCCAGCTCGACCAAGAATGTCGCGTTCGGCAGGAGTTCCTTCACGACACCGGGAAATTCGAGCGTATCTTCCTTGGCCATGTTCTCTCCATCGTTAATTCACCGCTCCGTTTGCGGGTCGTGGCAGTAAATGGGCGCATTTCTCCCGATTTTCAAGGCTTATCTGCCGCCGCGCAGCGAAACTTGCGTGATGGTCAACCGATCCGCCTGTTCGCTCCAGTGTTTGAGGCCCAATACATTGCCATCGCGGCGCAATTCGGCCAGCGCTTCGAGCGACAGCTCGCCATAGGTCCAGCCATCGGTGCCGATCTGCCCTTCGGCGACGACGCCCGTGGGCGGCATGCCGCGATCGGGGGGCACGAATATGCCGCCCATGCCGGTTTGCGCCTCGATGCCCGCGATGCGCGCGTCGCCGCCGGTGAGCGAGGCCATGACGCAGGCGCATTGCCCCTCCAGCGCCCGCGCCATCGCGCCGATGCGCACCCGCCAATAGCCCTCCAGCGCCTCGGTGCAGGACGGCACAAGGATCAATTCCACCCCCGCCTCGACCAAGGCGCGCGCCAGAAGCGGGAATTCGCTGTCGTAACAGATCAGGATGCCGATCTTGCCCAGATCCGTGTCAAACACCTGTAGGGGCGCGCCGCCCGAGACCGCCCAATCGTCGCGCTCGAAACGGGTCATGATCTGTTTGTCCTGAAATCCGGCCCTGCCTTGCGGCGTGAACAGCCCCGCGCGGTTGACCAATCCGCCCTGCGCCGCGACGGGGGCCGAGGCGGCAAGGATATGCACCCCCAAACGCCGCGCCAGATCGGCATGCAGATCCCACACCTGCGGCATCATATCCGAGACCGCCGCGCTGGCGCTGGCGATATCTGCGGCCGCCGCCTCGCCCGCCAAAGAGGCCAGCTCCATCGCGCCATATTCGGGAAAGACCAAAAGCTGGGCACCGTTCTGTGCCGCCTTTTCGCACCATTGGGTGAGTTTGGCGACATAGCTTGCCCAATCGGGCAACCATTGTGCAGGGTAGGCTGCAGTGGCGATTTTCATGGCGCATCCTTCGGTGGGGGCGGTTGCGCCGATTAGGGCCGGTTTTGGCCCCGAGGGCAAGCCCGCCGTCAGTCCGCAGGTTCGCCCCAGCGCTCGACAAAATGGCCGATGATCTGATCACGGCTCTGGCGGTAGGAGGCCAGCTTTGCCTCGCGGCTCTCGCCCAGTCCGGTCGGGTCCATGATCGGCCAATATTCGACCTCTAGGTGAAAAACCCGCGTCAGTTCAAGCGCTTGGCGCTGGCTGGCGGGGGACAGGGCGACCACCAGATCAAAGGAGGACAGATCGTCGCCCCATTGTTGCATCTGCTCGAAACTGCGCGAGCGGTGGCGCGACAGCTCGACCCCGATCTCTTGGCACACGGCGATGGCAAAGCCGTCGATTTCCAGATCATTCATCACCCCGACCGATTGCACATAGGTGCCCGCGCCGTAGAATTTCTTCATGATGCCCTCGGCCATGGGCGAGCGCACCGCGTTGTGATCGCAGCAAAACAGGATCGATTGGGGCAGGCTTTGCGTCACGCCTAGCCTCCGAAATGCAAAACGCAAATCAGGGTAAAAAGCCGCCGCGCCGTGTCATGGTCGATCTCGGCCTTGCCCTCGAGCCGCTCGGCGAGCACATTGGCGCCCTCGTTGTGGATGCCGCGCCGCGCCATGTCGATGGTTTCGATCTGGCTGGGCGGCATGTTTTTCACCGCATCGAAATAGCTCTCGCAGATGGCCCAGTAATCCTTGACCACTTGGCGAAAGGGCGACAGCGACAGGTGGAATTCCGCGGCCGGATCGCCGCCATCGGTGCGGATGTCAAACACCAGACGCTTTTCGCGGATCGACAGGCCGACGCGGTAGGGGCCGTCGGGCACCACGCGGTCGTCGCGTTTGGGCAGATCAAAGCTGTTTTGCTCCATCAGGTCATACATGGCGACCTTGCGCTCTTGTTCGATCTCCGGCGTCGGCGGGGGCAGGCCCGCATCGTCCAATTCGATATGGCTGATATGCGACATTATGCTTCTACCCTTCGTTCAACCGGTCAAGACGCGCGCGCACCGACAATCCGTGCGCCTCTAGCGATTCGGAGTTTGCCAGACATTGTGCCGCAGGGCCAATAGCCCCGAGCGCGGCAGGCGTCATTTGCGCCAATGTTGTGCGTTTCATGAAGTCCAGAACCGAAAGGCCGGACGAAAAACGGGCAGAGCGGGCGGTCGGTAAAACGTGGTTCGGCCCGCCGATATAGTCGCCGATGGCCTCGGGCGTATAGGCGCCAAGGAAAATCGCCCCCGCGTGCACGCATTTTTCCGCCAAGGCGGCGGGGTCCGCGACGCAAAGCTCAAGGTGTTCGGGCGCGATGCGGTTCGACAATTCGGCCGCCTTGTCCAGATCGGCCACGGTGATCACCGCGCCGAAATCGCGCCAGCTGGCCCCCGCGATGGCGCGCCGCTCCAGCGTTTGCAGCCGTTTGTCCACTGCTGCGGCCACCGCGCGGCCAAAACCGGCGTCATCGGTGATCAGCAAGGATTGCGCGCTTTCGTCATGCTCGGCCTGGCTGAGCAAATCGAGCGCGATCCAGTCGGGATCATTGTCCTTATCGGCAATGACCAAGATTTCCGAAGGCCCTGCGATCATGTCGATGCCGACCTTGCCAAAGACCCGCCGTTTTGCCGCCGCCACAAACGCATTGCCAGGGCCGGTGATTTTATCAACCGGCGCAATGGTTTGCGTGCCGTAGGCCAGCGCCGCAATCGCCTGCGCCCCGCCGATGCGGTAAATCTCGTCAACGCCCGCGATTTTCGCCGCCAGCAATACCAGAGGGTTCACCGCCCCGTCCGGCGTCGGCACACAGATCGCCAAACGTTCGACCCCCGCGACCTTGGCGGGGATGGCGTTCATCAAGACCGACGACGGATAGCTCGCCAATCCGCCGGGCACATAAAGACCCGCCGCCGACACCGCGCTCCAGCGCCATCCCAATGTCGCGCCCGCCTCGTCGGTCCATGACTGGTCTTGCGGCATCTGGCGCGCGTGATAGGCGCGGATGCGCGCGGCGGCCAGTTCCAAAGCGCTGCGCTCGGCCTCGCCCACTTGCGCGCAATATTCTTCGATCTCCTGCGCTGAAAACCGCATTGTGTCTGCACTCAGCTCCAGACGGTCGAATTTCGCCGTCAGGTCCAGCACCGCCGCATCGCCGCGCTGGCGCACGTCTTTGATGATCTGCGCGACGATATCGTCCACATCGGGGCTGTCTTCGCGCTTGGCGCCCAGAAGGGTGGTGAAAGCGGTTTCGAAATCGGCGTCATCGGCATCAAGAAAAATCGGCATGGGCGTCTCCGGCATTGCGCCCTTGCACATAACGCCCGCGCCCGCGCGTCTCAAGCCCCTGTGCTTGATTGGCGCGCAGGCTTCATCAGCCGCGGTGCGAAACCCGCTGGGCGGCGGCGCGGCCAAGCGCGAAGACCCCGAGCCCCGCCAGAGCCAAAGACAGGCCCGAAAACCCCGTGCGGATCACGTTGAACATCTGCCAGCGCGGCGAGTACTCGGCCCAAACCGCGCGCGCCTGCGCCTCGGGCAGGGGCAGGGCGACCTCGGCCAATGCCTCGTTCATCGGCACGTTCACGGCCATGGTCAGGACCATCCCGCCAAACAGATAGACCAGCCCCGCAAGGCCAAAGGCCACCATCACGGCGCGCAAGCTGTGGCGTGCGGCCAAAGCGGCGGTGGCCAGCATCACGAAAGGCGTGCCGAAAAACGCGGGCGCGAACACGCCGTTGCGCACCGAGGCATTCATCCCCTGCATCGCCGCGATGGCCACATTGGGGTCAATCGCGTCCAACCCCCACATGGTCGAGCAAATCCAAGCGTAGAAAAATCCGAAAATCAACGCGCCCAGCAACAGCGACAGCGCGGCAAAGATATAAAGCAGTTTCAAAACAAGTCCCTCACGTTCAATTTTTTTGTTTGGTGAGGGATATACGCGCCGCGCGCGCGGCTCCGTCGCAATTAATCGGGATGGCGGGGCATTTTTTTCGACGGGGCCGCATAGGGACGGGTGACATCCTTGAGCGTCACCTCCAAAGCCTCGACCGACAGGCGGATCGCCCCGTCGCCCGCCAGCGTCAAAATCACATGGCCCGCGCCCTCGCTGCCCGCCTCGAACTCCACCGACAATAGCGACAAAACCTCATCTGCGTCGCCGCGCGTGACGCCTTGCGAGGCCACGGCGAGCACCTGATCGAAGTTGAGCACGGATTGCACCCGTTCGGGGCCATGGCGCGCCGCGCCCGCGTCTTCCCACCGCATCCGGTTGAGCAAGAGCGCAAAGCGCCGCTTGCGCGGCTGCCATGTCATGTCATTGCCCGTAAATACCGCGTCCTGCGCCAGCGCCGACAGCACTTTGAGGTCCTCGCCGTCCAGCGCGCCAAGGTTCAATGCGGATTCGCGCCCGTCCTCGAAACTGGCGTCCTTGCCGCTCATTTGTCCGAAACCCGCTCGATTTTCGCGCCCACCGCCGAGAGTTTGCGCACCACATGCTCATAGCCGCGATCAAGGTGATAGACGCGGCTGACCACGGTTTCGCCCTCGGCGGCCAGAGCGGCCAAAATCAACGAGACCGAGGCGCGCAAATCGGTCGCCATGACCCGCGCGCCCTTGAGCCGGTCCACGCCGGTGACCGTGGCATGGCCGCCATGCACGTCGATTTTCGCCCCCATGCGGATCAATTCGGGCGCATGCATAAAGCGGTTTTCAAAGATTTTCTCTTCGAGCACCGAAGTGCCTTGGGCGGTGCACAAAAGCGCCATCATCTGCGCTTGCAAATCTGTCGGGAAACCGGGGAAGGGTTCGGTGACGACATTGACGGCTTTGACGCGCTCGCCGCGGCGGCGCACCTTGAGGCCTGCTTCGGTTTCGGTGACCTCGATCCCCGCCTCGTCGAGTTTCTCGCAAAACGCGCCGATCAGGTTCATCCGCCCGCCCAAAAGCTCGACCTCGCCGCCCGCAATCGCAGGGGCCAGCATATAGGTGCCAAGCTCGATCCGGTCGGTGACCACGGGGTGGGTGGCGCCGTTCAAACGGTCCACGCCTTGGATGGTGATGCACGAGGTGCCGTCGCCCTCGATCTGCGCGCCCATTTTGCGCAGGCAATCGGCCAGATCGACGATCTCCGGCTCGCGCGCTGCATTGTTCAAAACGGTCGTGCCCTTGGCCAATGTCGCGGCCATCAATGCGTTTTCCGTCGCGCCCACGGAGGCAAAAGCGAAATCCACAATGCCGCCCTTGAGGCCCTTGGGGGCCTTGGCATGGACATAGCCTTCCTTGAGTTCCAACTCGGCGCCCATGGCCTCCAGAGCCTTGAGGTGCAAATCCACCGGCCGCGCGCCAATCGCACAGCCACCCGGAAGCGAGACAACCGCATGGCCATCGCGCGCCAGCATCGGACCGAGTACAAGGATCGAGGCGCGCATCTTGCGCACGATGTCGTAATCGGCGGTGTGGTTGTGGATGTTGTGGCTCGACATCGCCAGAACCTTGCCGCCTTGCAGCGAGGTCACCTCGGCGCCCAAGGATTGCAACAGATCGGTCATCGTCTTGATGTCCGACAGGCGCGGCGCATTGGTCAGCGTCAAAGGCTCTTCGCTCAAAAGCGTGGCAGGCATCAAGGTCAGGCAGGCGTTCTTGGCCCCCGCGATGGGAATTTGCCCTTTGAGCGGGCCGTTGCCCGTAACGATAATCGAATCCATGTCTTTACCCTTCCAACGCGCTCACGCGCCTTGATCACTGCCTCTATTATGTCCCGCGTCCGCATCATCGGGCGCGCTGCGCTCCTCGGCGCGCACCCGCGCCTGCGCCTTGCGCCGCGCCAGATTGGCCTTGAGCGCCGCCTTCAAACGGTCCTCGCGGGTTTGGCCGGTTTTCGGCCGCTTATGTGTGGTTTTTTTCCCATCCATATGCCCTCTGTAAAGCACATGTAAAAAACCGTCCAGATTGCCCTTGCACGAAGTTTGATTTGCGTCTAATCAGCCGCCCACACGATACGTCGTGACAGTGCTGTGGTAGCTCAGTGGTAGAGCACACCCTTGGTAAGGGTGAGGTCGAGAGTTCAATCCTCTCTCACAGCACCATTTTTATTTTGAAATGATATTCGGATGAATTCCCGCGCTACCGGGTTCTGTATTTGACCTACAGCGAGGGTGCGGCGAAGGTCGGATAAGAGCCAAGGTCGCCATTGAGAATGATGCTAAGCGCCGATACTCTTCGGAGTGTTTATTTTGGATGTTCTCATGAACAAGCGACCTTTCAAGATGCTGACTTTTGCATTTATTCTGAATGCCTGTTGCGCCTTGGCGGCGGACATCCGTCTCGTCCCTACAGATACACCGTTGGATTTGGTGGTTCTGGAAGGGAAAATCGTTCAAGGTGATGCGGACCGATTTTTGGAAACTGTTCGCGCCACACAGATAGGCGCGGTCTTGCTGAAAAGCCCGGGCGGCAACTTGGTCGAAGGTCTAGTTATCGGACGTGCAATTCGTGCGTCCGGCTTCTCTACGGGCGTGGCTCCGGGGACAGCTTGTGCTTCGGCGTGCGCACTCGCTTGGCTTGGCGGTGAGACGAGATACATGGATCCAACTGCGCTCGTCGGATTTCATGCTGCCTATGTTACACAGAATGGGCGCATATCGCAAAGTGGCGTCGGAAACGCACTTGTCGGTGCCTATTTGAACGAGCTTGGCTTAGGCTTCGATGCCGTCGTGTTCGTTTCCTCGGCGGCTCCGAATGAAATGAATTGGCTAAATGCTGCAAAGGCTCAGCAAGCAGGCATCAATGTTGTTATGCTGGAGGCTGATGGCTCCGAGACACCTATCGGAAAAGAAATCGCGCTAAAACTACCCAGCGGCTTTAGGTGGATTGTGCTGGAGAGCGGCACATCGCCTGAATCTCTGAAAACCGCAGAGTTTTCAGATCAAATAGTGCGAACCCGAAATGGGTATTTCGCCTCAGTAATCGGACCTTATGAGCAGTCTGCCGCCAAAAAAAAGATGTTGACGATGTCGTTCATTCCCAGCGATGCGTACCTCAGTTCAGGTAACGGTTTTCTCTTCTCACTTTCCAAGTGAAGCACAGCCAGGTCCCCCATACCCCCCTTCACCTCTTTGCATTCGCCCCCCCGCCCAAACAATAACAGGCGGCGCGGATTGCGCAGGCCGGTTCTAAACACCTGACCCGCGGCAGTTTTGCGTCAGCGCCTTTGCCCGCCCCCAAAGCGAGCACCTGAGCGCATCCACCATTTTCTGAAGGCAATAGCCGCCCATACGCCTTCGGCCAACATGAACGGATAGGAGCCGATCACAAAAGCGTAGACCGCCGCGACCGCGCAAGACACAGCGAAGGCCAGCGTGAACACGGGCCCGCGCTCTTCCAGCGCATAGCAGGTCACCATCGAAATGACGGCCAATAGACCAATAAGTTCAATCATCGCGTTTGCATCGGGCTGCTGTCACGTCGCAGTCGGCAAAGCTGTCACAGCGGCATGTTTCAAGTGCCGCGAGGATTTTGTCGATCCGCTTTAGCGTTGCAATCCGCTCACGGATGGTTTGGCGGTGCTGTGCCGCGACCTCGGCCATCTCTGCGTTGCCCCACCGATCGCGCAACAAGGTGGATATATCCGCCAACTTCAACCCAAGCGCCTGCGCGTCACGGACAAACTCGACAGCGTGCAAATCCCTTTGAGAATACACCCGATCGCGTCCAATTCGCTTTGGCGTGGGGATGATGCCACGTTTTTCATAGTAACGGATCGTCGAAATCGGGAGTCCGGTTCTATTGGCCACGCCTGATATTCTCATGAAGCAATCCTTAGCAGTTCTTCTTGACGTATTTCATCAACAGATAGCCAAGCGCCAGTATCGCCCCGACAATCAAAGCCGCTTCCATACCAGTGCTCAAAAGCGCCCCCGTTGTAACCCCGACAAGGCCAAAAGCAATGAGCACGGGCGGAACGGCACAACACATGGCGCAAAACGCGATAAACCCCGCGCCATATTTTGCACGCTTTGTACGGCGCGATGCCTTGCCCGCCGAGCAACCGCATGACGGCCCAGAGGCCCCGTCAAGCGAACAGGTATCGCCACAATCACAGTTGGAAGGCTTTGCGGTCATGTTGATCTCCTTTGCATGATCAACACGCCCCTAACCTATGAACCTTGGTTCATAGCAAGTCAAAAATCCGCAGCGCGGAGCGCGCCGATTGGCGGGTATTTATCACATTACCGATGGCCAAGGGTGCCGGCTTTCGGGGCGATATCGTGAAGGTTTGAAAATTTGCGTCACACCGCCCCTTATGCGCCCCGCACCCCCCCACAAACGAAAACAGGCGGCGCATTTTGCGCCGCCTGCGGTGTCTTCTACGTGGATCGGGGCCTATTCGGCCCAATCATGGGCATAGACGAATTCGCCAAGCAGATGGCCGATGGCCTCGCGGTCGGCGCCGTTTGCGGCTTTGATATGTGCCACGAGGCCGCGTTTCTTGTCTTCGGTGACCGAGGCGACCTCGGCCTCGTGACCGGCCTCTTTGAGCGCAGCGTCGAAGATGCGTTTGATCGCGGATTTGCGCAGGTCGGGTTTGAAGACCTTGCCCACGGCGGTTTTGGGCAATTCGGGCATGACCTCGATATATTTCGGCATCGCCGCGCGTTCGTGGATGTGCACCTTGCAATGTTTCATCAACTCTTCGGGCGTCACGCTCGCGCCGCCGACCAATTCGACATAGGCGCAGGGCACTTCGCCCGCGTGCTGGTCGGGCTGGCCGATGGCACCGGCAAAACCGACGGCCTCATGGGCCAAAAGCGCCTCTTCGATCTCGGCGGGGTCGATGTTGTGACCGCCGCGGATGATCAGATCCTTGGCCCGTCCGGTGATCCACAGATACATATCCGCATCCATCCGGCCCAGATCGCCGGTGCGCAGATATTCGCCGTGGTGGTAGAGGTCCTTGTTCTTGGCCTCCTCGGTATAGGTGTTGCCCGCAAACACACCGGGGTTGGAGACGCAGATCTCGCCGACCTCATCGGTGGCGCATTCGACGGGCCCGTCCGGCGTGTCGCGGAAGATTTTCACATCCGTATAGGGGAAGGGATGGCCGACCGAGCCGATGCGCTTTTCGCCGTCCACGGGGTTGCACGACACAAGGCAGGTCGCCTCGGTCAAACCATAGCCCTCGACGATGCCGACTCCGGTCGCCTTCTCAAAGCGGTTGAACAGCTCTTGCGGCAAGGGGGCCGAGCCGGAGAACGCGGTTTTCAACGCCGAAAGATCGGCATCCACGGGGCGCTGCATCAGCGCCGAAATCGCCGTCGGCACGGTGATCGCAAAGGTGATTTTCCACCGCTCGCACAGCTTCCAGAAATTGTCGAACACCCCGTCGCCGCGATACCCCGCTGGCGTCGGGAAAACCACATGCGAGCCTGCGGAAATCGCTGACATCAAAATCACATGGCAGGCAAAGACGTGGAACATCGGCAGCGGGCAGATGATGTTGTCTTCTTCGGTATAAAGCAGCGTTGAGCCGACCCAGCCGTTGTAAACGATGCCGGAGTTCTTGTGCTGTGCGACCTTGGGCATGCCCGTGGTGCCGCCGGTGTGGAAATAGGCCGCGACGCGGTCCTCGGTGACATTATCCTCAAAGCTCAATGTCTTGGGCATCTTGCGTGCCTCGCCGGTAAAGCTTTTGACATCGGCATGGTGACCGCCCGGATTTTTCGCACGGATCAGCGGCACGATCCAGCTTTTCGGCGGGGTCAGGTAGCGGTTCAAATCCACCTCGAGCACCGTATGCACATTGGGCGCATGGCGCACCGCTTCGGCGGCTTTCTCGGCCAGATCGGTTTTCGGGAAGGTTTTCAGCGTGACGACAACCTTGGCATTGGTTTCGCGCAAAATCGCGGCGATCTGCTCGGGTTCGAGCATCGGGTTGATCGGATTGACGATCCCCGCAACACAGCCCGCCAGCGTGGCAATCACCGTCTCGTTGGAATTGGGCAGGATCAGAGCGACGACATCTGTCTCGCCCACACCCAATTTGCGAAACAGGTTCGCCGCTTGGCAGACCTTTTCATGCAGTTGGGCATAGCTCAGCGTTTCGGCCTTATCGGTCGGACCGGAGAGCAATTGGAACGAGATCGCTTCTTGATTGGGAAACTTGTCGCGCGTGCGGGTCAAGATTTCATAGACCGAGCGC
The DNA here is from genome assembly GCA_050633545.1 of Paracoccaceae bacterium. GTDB lineage: Bacteria > Pseudomonadota > Alphaproteobacteria > Rhodobacterales > Rhodobacteraceae > Litorivita. Next base: position 519,387 of record JBOEGS010000001.1, on the reverse strand, counting down.
GGCAAATCGCGGCTGGCATAGGGCATCTCGTTCTGGATGCGCAATCCGTCGGCGTAGCTGGTGAATGTTTTTGTCATAGTGTCCTCCCCTAAACAGCGCGTCCCCACGCGCCAAAATTTTAGCCTGCGCATCGTGCCGCACAAGACTTTTGTCCTAGCATGGTGGGGAAGGCCGGTTTACGCAAGCGTTGAGCAGGTCAGGGACGTCACGTTAGGCGGCGCTTTGTCGGCTTGGGCCGCACCGCCGCGACGGCAGGGGGCTGGCCAAGCCCCGATTTTGGAGCGCAAGAGGGCGGGGCATTCGGGCGTGAGTATGGGCGTTGAAATGACGCTGGCGGGGGCGGTTTGGGGTCGCGCCCGCAGGGCAAAACCGCGCGTCGCAGAACGCCAACGCAACAAGGGCGTTATTGGGGCCAATTTTCACCCAATTCGATCAATAGCTCGGAGGGTGTCGACAGATTTTTCCAACCCACGGAGCACATATGAAAACCCTCACTGCCACCCTCGGCCTGCTTTCGCTTGCCGCTGCGGCTCATGCCGCGCCCGTTCAATGGTCCGCTGCCAGCGGCGGCAACGATCATTACTATGAATTCGTTACCATCGCGACGACATGGGACAGCGCAAGCGCCGATGCCCAATCGCGCACATATGACGGTTTGACCGGTCATTTGCTGACGCTGACCTCGCAAGAGGAAAAGGATTTCGTCAACACCAGCCTGTTGTCGGGGGCCAATACATGGCTTGGCGCGCAGCGTGACGGGTCCAGCAATGCGTTCATCTGGGCTGTCGGACCCGAAGCGGGGCTGGTGTTCTACGACGGCGGTTTGGTCGGCGGCGTCTACAGCAGCTTTTGGGGCGGCGAGCCGAACGGTCAATTCTCCGGCGAGAACCACGTTGAGATGTGGGGCAACAATTGGAACGATATGCCAGGCAATCAGGCGCGCGCCTATGTCGTGGAGTATAGCGCCGTGACCGCCGCGCCCGTGCCTTTGCCCGCCTCGGGCTTGATGTTGGTGGCCGGATTGGGCGCATTGGGCATTGGTCGCAGCCGCCGCAAAGCAGGCTAGGGAAGCCCGATCGCGCGCCGCGCTTTGCGGCGGTGCGTAACAAGCAGGCTGCAAAACCAAAAAGGACTGCCCCGTTGGGCAGTCCTTCGCGTTTATTTTCGCAAGCTGGCTTACGACGGAATGCGCAGCACCTGACCGGGGTAGATTTTGTCGGGATGGGTGAGCATCGGCTTGTTGGCCTCGAAAATCTCTTCGTATTTAGCGCCATTGCCCATGGTTTTCGCGGCAATCGCCCAAAGCGTATCGCCCTTTTCAACCGTGTGGAATTTCGGCTCCTCGCCGCCCGCCTCATCTTCGACCTCGGCGACGCCTTCGACGTTGCCCACCGCGAGAATGATCTTCTCTTTGGCTTCTTGGCTCACCGCGCTGCCGGTAACTTTGACCTTATCGCCCTCGACCGTGATCTCCAGACCTTCGGCATCCAGACCCAGATCGGCGACTTCCTTTTTCAGGTCCTCGGCGCTGGGCGTCTCATCGGCGCTTTTGATTTTCTTGCCGGACCGTTTGAAAAAACTGAAAAGTCCCATAGGTATCTCCCTTTACTAGACAGGCGCATCTTTGCCCCCGCTCATGACAGGCGCAAGACAATTTTAACCATTCCAGCGGGGAATTTAGGCCGCGCCCGACCCGTCGGTGAATTGCAATTTGGCCAGCCGCGCATAAAGCCCGCCCTCGGCGACCAAGGCGTCATGGGTGCCCGTGGCGACAATGCGTCCGCCTTCCATGACCACAATCCGGTCGGCTTTTTTGACCGTGGCCAGACGGTGCGCGACGATCACCGTGGTGCGGTTTTGCGCCAATTCGTCGACGGCCAATTGCACCGCGCGCTCGCTTTCCGCGTCCAAGGCGCTGGTCGCCTCGTCGAGCAACAGCACCGGCGCATCGCGCAAGATCGCCCGCGCAATGGCGATGCGCTGCTTTTGTCCGCCCGACAGCATCACGCCGCGTTCGCCCACATAGGTGTCGTATCCTTCGGGCAGGGCGCTGATGAACTCATGGGCATTGGCGGCACGCGCGGCCGATTCCACCTCGGCGTCCGAGGCCTCGGGCCAGCCAAAGCGGATATTGTCGCGCGCCGAGGCGGCAAAGATCACAGGGTCTTGCGGCACCAAGGCCATGACACGGCGAAACCCGTCGCGGCGCATATCGCGCAGGTCCACCCCGTCAAGGCACACGCGCCCCGATTGCGGATCATAGAAGCGTTGGATCATCTGGATGATGGTGGTTTTGCCCGCACCCGAGGGGCCAACCAAGGCCACCGTCTCGCCCGGATGGATGACCAGATCCACGTCTTCGAGTGCGGGAATATCGGGGCGCGAGGGATAATTGAAACCGACCTTTTCAAACCGGATCTCGCCTTGGACCGCATCGGGCAGGGGGGCGGGATCGGCGGGGTCTTGCACCGCATCCTCGGCGCGCAGCAATTCGACCAAACGCTCGGTCGCCCCCGCCGCGCGTTGCAATTCGCCCCAGATTTCCGACAGGGCGGCGACCGATCCGGCGACCATCACGGCGTAGAACACAAATTGCACCAAGGCGCCCGCGCTCATATCGCCGCCGCGCACATCGCGCGCCCCGATCCACAAAACGCCCACAACCCCCGCAAAGACGAGGAAAATCACGATCACCGTCATGGCCGCGCGGGTGGTGATCCGGCGGCGCGCCACGTCATAGGATTTCTCGGTCACATCCGAGAAATCCTTGCGGGTCTGGCGCTCGTGGGTAAAGGCCTGCACGGTTTGCACGCTCAAAAGCGCCTCGGAGGCCGACCCCGACGAGGCCGCGATCCAGTCTTGGTTCTCGCGGCTTTGCGCGCGCAGCTTGCGCCCCAAAGTCAGGATCGGAATGATCACCGCAGGCACGATCAGCAACACCAATCCGGTCAGCTTGGCCGAGGTGAAGAGCATGAACACAATGCCGCCGAACAAGATCAACACATTGCGCAGCGCCACCGAAATCGACGAGCCGATCACCGACAGGATCAGCGTCGTATCGGTGGTGATGCGCGACAGGACCTCGCCGGTCATGATGCGCTCGAAGAACACGGGGCTCATGCCGATGATCCGGTCGAACACCGCCTTGCGGATATCGGCCACGACCCGTTCGCCCAAACGCGTCACCAAAGCATAGCGCAGCCCCGTGCCCACGGCCAAAAGCGCCGCCAATCCCAATGCGGCGCCGAAATACTGATCCAAAATCGCCACGCTGTCCGATCCGAAGCTGTCGATCACGCGGCGCACCGCGAGCGGCAATGTCAAAGACACCCCCGCCGTGAGCACCAAGGCCAGCCCCGCAAAGACCACCATCCACCGGTAGGGGGCCAGAAACGGGCGCAGTTGCGACAAGGCGCCAACGCGTTTTGATTTTTCGCGCTCGGCCTCGGTGCCTGTGGGGGTCGGGGTGCGTGCCATATTGGGTTCCTTGCGAATGCGTCACGCTACATCGCAACGCGCGCCATTGGGGTCAAGCGCGCGATTGCCGCGCATTTGTCGCAGGTCGGCGCGAATCGCGCCCCCGACGCGGCCTTGCGCCTTGCCAAGGCGGCGGGGGGCGCGCAAAAAAGGCGCGTTCTGACCGCAGTGCCAAAAGGCTTTTTCGATGACCTCTTCTTCCTCCTCGCCCGCGCCGACCGTCCTGATCACAGGGGCGGCGGGGTTTATCGGCTTTCACCTCGCAACGGCCTTGCTTGGCCAAGGGATGCAGGTGGTGGGTCTCGACAGCATGAACGACTATTATGACGTGGCCCTCAAAGAGGCGCGTCTGGCGCAGCTTGAGCCGCAGGCGGGGTTTACCTTCCGGCGCGGCAAGGTCGAAACGCCTGGCCTGCTGATGGAGATGTTTGCCGAAACAAAACCCGATTTCGTCGTCCATCTCGCCGCGCAGGCGGGGGTGCGCTACTCCATCGACAACCCGCGCGCCTATCTGGAGGCCAACCTGATCGGCACCTTCGAATTGCTGGAGGCCGCGCGCGCCCATCCGCCCGCGCATATGCTCTTGGCCTCGACCTCTTCGGCCTACGGCGCCAATACGCAAATGCCCTATGCCGAAACCGACAAGGCCGACACGCAGATGTCGTTTTACGCCGCGACCAAGAAATCGAACGAGGCGATGGCCCATTCCTACGCCCATCTTTACGGGTTGCCGACGACGATGTTCCGGTTTTTCACCGTCTACGGCCCGTGGGGGCGGCCCGATATGGCGCTGTTCAAATTCACCCGCGCGATTTTGGCGGGCGAGCCGATCGACGTTTATAACCACGGGCAGATGCAGCGCGATTTCACCTATGTCACCGATCTGGTCGAAGGTATCCGCCTGTTGATGCAGGCCGCACCCGAGCGCCCCGAGGGCGAGGTGCCCGAAGGCGACAGCCTCTCGCCCGTCGCGCCCTTTCGCGTGGTCAATATCGGCAATTCGGATGCGGTGCCCTTGATGGAGTTCATCGAGGCCATCGAGGCGGCCACGGGGCGCAAGGCGATCAAAAACATGATGCCGATGCAGGCGGGCGATGTGCCGGCCACTTGGGCCAATGCCGATTTGATCAAATCCCTGACGGGCTATGCGCCGCAAACCCCCGTGGCCGAGGGCGTGGCGCGGTTTGTCGAATGGTATCGGGACTATCACGGCGTCTAAACGGCGATCAAAGGGCCCGCATCGGCGCGGGCCTCGCACGCTTTGCCCCCGTCAGGCCTCGCGCGCTTTGCCCATATCGCGGGCGATCAACTGGCGTTCGATCTCGGCATTGAGCGCCGCGCCCAGCAGCACCAGAAAGGCGCTCAGATAGAGCCAGACCAGAAGCGCAATCACCGCCCCGATCGAGCCGTAGACCTCGTTATAATTGCCGAAATTGGTCAGATAGGTGGAAAACGCCGCCGACACCGCGCCCCACAAAAGCACCGCGAAGACCACACCGGGCAAGATCATCGTCGGACGCGCGCCGCGCCGGTTCGGGCCATAGCGGTAGATCATCCCGATCCCCGCCAAAAGCGCGCCAAGCGCGGCCATCCAGCGCAGCAGGTTTATATAGCTGGCGGTTTCCACCTCGAGCGGGACGAAATTCATCGCCACGGGCACCACGACAATCGCCGCCAGAGCCACCAAAGACACGCCCACAAGGCCCAAGGTCATCACGCTGGCCGCGAAATAATGGCGCAAGCTGGAGCGGTTGCGCTTGCGGTAGATCTCGTTCATCCCGCGCATCATCGCCCCTACGCCCGCGCGCGCCGACCAAAGCGCAAAGCCCACGGACAACAGGCTCGCCCAGCCCAAGGTGCCGCGCCCTTGGCCGATCACGCCTTCGACCTGCCCGTTGATCAAATCGAACACATCGGGCGGCAGGAGCGGGCGCAGCAGCTCCATTTGCCCCGCAACCACCGAGGGGTCCGACACAAAGCCCCAAAGCGCGATGACCGCCGCGATGCCGGGAAACACCGCCAGCATGGCGAAAAACCCGACCCCTGCGGCGATCAGGCCGAGGTTGCGTTCGTCAATCTGCAGCCATGTGTTTTTGAGGATATGCGCCCAAAAGGCCAGCCCTGTCATCGTTTGGTCCTATGCGTTGCCCGTCACCGATACCATAGCGCCGCGCCCTCGCGCGCCAAGGGAAAAGCCGCCCCTTGCGCGGCGGGCACGGCGGCGCAGGATGCGCCAAAAGAAAAAGGGCCGCCCTGATCGGGACGGCCCTTTGTTGGATATGCGGTGCGGATCAATATTGCATCGCGGCGGGCTCTTCGCTTTTGGGCGGGGTCAGCGCGGCGATGGCGCTGCTCAAAGAGACGGTGCCCACCGGCGCGCCGCTTTTGTCCACCACGGTGCAGGTGTTGCCCTCGGCGGCATTGAGCGGGGCCAAGGCCGCCTCCAGCGAGGTATCGGCCGCGATCTGCGCGCCTGTGCCCGAGGGCACGCCGCGCTTCATGATCGAGCGCACCTTGATCACCTTGGAGCGATTGATATCACGGATAAAATCGGTGATGTAATCATCCGCAGGGTTCATGATGATCTCTTGCGGATCGCCCTCCTGGATCACCGCGCCATCGCGCAAAATCGCGATATTATCGCCAATGCGCAATGCCTCGTCCAGATCGTGGGTGATGAAGATGATGGTCTTGTGCAGCTCTTCTTGCAGGTCCAGAAGGATGTTTTGCATATCCGTGCGAATGAGCGGATCAAGCGCCGAGAACGCCTCGTCCATCAACAGGATTTCCGCATCCGTCGCCAAAGCGCGGGCAAGACCCACACGTTGCTGCATCCCGCCCGAAAGCTGCCCCGGATAGTGGTCCTCGAACCCCGCAAGGCCCACACGTTCGATCCAGCGGGCCGAGCGCTCATGCGCCTCGCCATCGGCCACGCCTTGGATTTTCAACCCGTATTCGACGTTCTGCTGCACCGTGCGATGCGGCAAAAGCGCGAATTTCTGGAACACCATCGAGGTTTTGAACCGCCGCAGATCGCGCAGGGCGGCCTCGTCCATCGACAAGACATCCTCGCCATCGATCCAGATCTCGCCCGCAGTGGGTTCGATCAAACGGTTGATATGGCGGATCAGCGTCGATTTGCCCGACCCCGACAGGCCCATGATGACCTGAATCTTGCGTTCGGGGATTTCCAGCGAGATGTTGTTGAGGCCCAGAACATGCCCGTGCTTGTCCAAAAGCTCGGGCTTGCCCATGCCTTGCTGGACCTCGCCGATCACCGATTGCGGGTTGTCGCCGAAAACCTTGTAAAGGTTCTGGATTTTGACTTTTATTGCGTCCTGATCAGCCATGATCGCCTCCGTTCCGATGGGCCTGCAAGCGGCGGCCATAGCTTTGCGTGACACGGTCGATGATGATCGCCAGCACCACAATCGCGAGGCCGTTCATCAGACCCAGCGCAAGATACTGGTTGGAAATCGCGCGCAACACCGGCACGCCCAAACCTTTGACGCCGATCATCGAGGCAATCACCACCATCGACAGCGCCATCATGATCGTCTGGTTCACACCGGCGAAAATATTGGGCAGGGCCAGCGGGATTTGCACCCCGAAGAGTTTCTGGCGGTAGTTGGCGCCAAAGGCATCGGCGGCCTCCAGAACCTCGCGGTCCACAAGGCGGATGCCCAGATTGGTCAGGCGCACAATCGGCGGCACCGCATAAATGCATACGGCCAAAAGCCCCGGCACCTTGCCAATGCCCAAAAGCATCACCACAGGGATCAGGTAAACGAACGACGGGATCGTTTGCATAATGTCCAGAACCGGCGTGATCAGCGATTGCGCACGGTTATAGCGCGCCATCAAGATGCCGATGGGAATGCCCACCGCGATGCAGACCATCGTGGCGACCAGAACAATGGCCAGCGTCGCCATCGTGTCTTCCCACATGCCCAGATACCCGATGGCCAAAAAGGCCAGAACCGCACCCGTGGCGATTTTCCAGCTGCGCGAGCCAAGGTAGGAAAACAGCGCCACCAGCGCCAGAATGATCGGCCAAGGCGTGGCCAGAAGCAGCCGCTCGAACCAGATCATGAATTGCAAAAGCGGATTAAAGAACGCCTCGAGGCTCTCGCCATAGGCGCGTGAAAATTCGCGAAAGCTCGCGTCGATACCCTTTTTCAGGTCGCGCAGATCGGTGCGCCCCATTTCGGGAAATTCGGTCCAACTCATGGCTGGCCCCCCGTATTATTGTTGTTTTGCTTGCAAAAAACCCGCGCCGAAGAATCTCCGGCGCGGGCGGTATGTCTCAACTCAAACGCTTAGAGCGCCGATTTGATTTTTTCTGCCACATCGGCGGGAACCCATTTGGTCCAGATGTCTTGATGCTTTTCGAGGAATTCGAACGCCGCATCTTCACCGCCCGCTTGGTTGTCGGACATGTAGACCAGCATTTCGTTCATCACCGGACCGGGGAAGACCCGTGTGCCGAGGTAATCCACTGCGGGGCCGCCTGCTTTTTTGAAGCGGTCGGTGATCACCGAGTTCACTTCCGAAACGGTCCATGCGGTGGCTTTGGGCTCGGCGCAATCCTGTTCGGCCAGCGCGATGCAGCCGTCCCAATTGTCACGCCCCGCAAATTCCGCCTCGAAGGGCAGCATTTTCATGCCGTATTTGCCGATGATCGCGGTGGGCGACCAATAGTAGCCGAACCAGTTCTCGTCGCGCTCGACGGCTTTGGCCATCGATCCGTCCAGACCCGCAGCAGAGCCCGGATCGACCAGAACCCAGCCTTTCTCTTCCATGCCAAAGGCGCGGTAGAGGTTGGCATTCACCAACTGGCACCCCCAACCGGCGGGGCAGCCCACAAAGGCGCCCTTGGAGGGATCTTCGGCATAGGGGAAGAGGTCAGGCCGCGCGAGCAGCTTTTCGACCGTGTCCAATTCGGGGTGATCTGCGGCAAATTTCGGTGTCACCCACCACCCTTCGCCGAGTTCGGTGATCGGACCGCCGTTGACCGCATGCAAGCGGCCTTCGCCAATCGCGGCCATGAGCGGATCGCGCACCGCGTTGATCCAAAGCTCGCCCGCGACATCGGGTTCGCCCTTTTCGTTCATCGAGGCAAAGGTCGTGGTTGTCGCACCCGGGATCAGCTCGACATCGCAGCCATAGCCCTCTTCCAGAATGATTTTATCGACATTGGCCATCATCTCGGCCGAGGCCCAGTTCATTTCCGCCATTGTGACTTGGCCGCAATCTTCAGCCGCAGCAGCACCCATAGATGCAAAAAGTCCCAGCGCGGAGGCCGCGAGTGTATACTTGATTTTCATGTAATCTCTCATCTCTCGTGAGTTTAGCCTAAAACGCCCTCCCTTGAGCGTCTCAGGTCACCACCCCTCACGGGCGATTTCTTCTGATCGCGGGGACAGATCATCGCTGTCCCGCCTCTGAAGCACGCCCGCATGACACCATAGCTGGGCGCGAATATCAACCCAAACCGCGTAACTCCTATGTGACCTTGGGGCAGCCGCCGCCGCCGCCGCAATCGTCAAACTCCATGGAATTTCCGAGTAAATAACGCTATACAACACGCCAAAGGGCGCGTATGAGCGGGCGCTTGGTGCCATATGTGCCGCCCAAGCCGCGCAAGAGCGCCGACCCAAGCCCGCCCCTAACCGACCGCCCATCCTGAAAAGAGAGTTCTGCCCGTGATCGAAGCCGCCGTGATCCCGACCCTTGCCGCCGCTCTGGCTGCTCAAGGCTACGAGAGCCTGACACCGGTGCAAGAAGCGGTGCTCGACCCCGCGCTTGTCGAGGCCGACCTTCTGGTGTCGGCGCAAACCGGATCGGGCAAAACCGTGGGCTTCGGCCTCGCCATTGCGCCGACGATCTTGCAAGACGACGGCCGTTTTGGCCGCGCCGCTGCGCCTTTGGCCCTGATCATCGCGCCGACCCGCGAATTGGCCATGCAGGTGAAACGCGAGTTGCTTTGGCTCTACGGTCAGGCAGGGGCGGTTGTCGCCTCTTGCGTCGGCGGTATGGACATGCGCGACGAACGCCGCGCCCTCGAGCGCGGCGCACATATCGTCGTCGCCACGCCCGGCCGTCTGGTCGATCACGTCAAACGCGGCACGATTGATCTGGATGATATCCGCGCCGTGGTTCTGGACGAGGCCGACGAGATGCTCGATCTGGGCTTTCGTGAGGACCTTGAGTTTATCTTGTCGGAATCGCCCGACACCCGCCGCACTTTGATGTTCTCGGCCACCGTGCCCAAAACCATCGCGCAACTGGCGAAATCCTATCAAAAAGACGCGCAGCGCATCACCACGGCAGGCGAGGCGCGCCAGCACTCCGATATCGAATACCGCGCGCTACAAGTCGCGCCGCAAGACGCCGAAAACGCGATCATCAACGTGCTGCGCTTTTTCGAGGCGCCCAATGCCATCGTGTTCTGCAACACCCGCGCCATGGTCGCGCGGATGACCTCGCGCCTGTCCAACCGTGGCTTTTCGGTCGTGGCCCTGTCGGGCGAATTGACCCAGACCGAGCGCAGCAACGCGCTTCAGGCCATGCGCGACGGGCGCGCCCGCGTTTGCGTGGCCACCGATGTGGCCGCGCGCGGCATCGATTTGCCCAACCTCGAATTGGTGGTCCACGCCGAATTGCCCTCGAACCACGAAACCTTGCTGCACCGATCGGGCCGCACGGGCCGCGCGGGGCGCAAAGGGGTCTCGGCGCTGATCGTGCCGCCGAAGGTGCGCAAAAAGGCCGAGCGCCTTTTGCATTTCGCCAAGCTGGAGGCCACATGGGCCGCGCCGCCCTCGGCCGCCGAAGTGGCCGAAAAGGACGAAGCGCGCTTGCTCTCCGATCCGGTCTGGGCCGAAGCGGTGACCCCCGAAGAAAGCGCCTTTGCCGATAAACTCTTGGCCATGCACGAGCCGCAAGAGATCGCCGCCGCCTATTTGCGTCTCTATCGCACCCGCCAATCGGCGCCCGAGGAACTGGCCGATCCCGACAGCCGCCCCGAGCGCCGCCCCGCCACGCAATTCGGCCCTGGCGTGTGGTTCTCGGTCTCGATCGGGCGCAACAAAAACGCCGAACCGCGCTGGCTCTTGCCGCTGATTTGCCGCATGGGCGGATTGACCAAGGACGACATCGGCGCGATCCGCATCCAGCCGACCGAGACCTATTTCGAAATCTTGGAAAGCAGCGCCGACGGGTTTGTCGCCTCCTTGGGCGATCCGATGGAGCTTGAAGAAGGCGGCAAGGTCAAACGCATCCAAGGCACGCCGGAATTCGCCCCGCAAGAGCGCGGCCCCAAACGTTTTGGCAACAAGCCTGCGGGCGGCAAACGCTTTGACAAACCGCGCGGCGATAAACCCTATGGTGATAAACCGCGCGGCGACAAAAAGCCTTACGGCGACAAAAAACCCTACGCGGACAAGCCGCACGGCGACAAACCCGCCAAGGGTTACGACCCGCTGGACAGCGGCGCGCAAGAGCGCAAACCGCGCCACGTCAAAGACAAAGAAGGCAATACACCAGGCAAGACAAAACGCGTCTGGAACGCCGAGGCCGCGCCCTATCCCACGCCCAAGGGCGACGCAAAACCGCGCGGCGCTGACAAGCCTGCCGGCGGCAAACCGGCGGGCAAAGGCAAGGGGGCGGCGAAATATGGCGCCAAACCCGCGGGGAAATTCGGCGGCAAGCCCGATGGCAAGCCAGCGGGTAAGCCTGCGGGCAAACCGCGCGCCGATGCCAGCGACGCCTCAAAACGCTTTAGCCCCGATGGCAAACCCGCCAAGCCCCGCGCCGGATCGAAATTCGCCGGCAAAGCAGGCGGGAAACCGGCGGGCAAAGGCAAGGGCAAACCGCCCGCCAAAGGCGGCAGCGCCGTCCCGCGCCGCAGCAAGTAAACACCATAGAAAATAGGTCATAAAGGTCGCTTCGGCGGCCTTTATGCGTTTTGGGGATAGGGTTTGAGGCGCGGCAAAGCCTCCCAAATCAGGCGCGAAGATGCGTAAAAGAGGGGGTGTCAGAAGTGCCGCAGGGAAGGGATGGAGCGGGCGGCGGGAATCGAACCCGCGTCATTAGCTTGGAAGGCTAAGGTCTTACCATTACACAACGCCCGCTCAGGGCAAGTGAGGCGGGGCGCCTCGCATGTGCTGGCCCCGAATTACACGCTGGCGCGCCGCGCTTCAAGGGGTTTTGCGCAAGGATTTTACCCTGCGCCGCATTTGGCCCTCGCCGCGCGGTTGCGGCTTGGGGGCGAGCGGTCTTTGAGCGCGCAGGAACAGGGCAGCGCCCTAGCGCAGCGCGCCCCACAGATCATATTCGCCCGCTTCATCGACCTCGACGGTGACGATCTGCCCGACCTGCAACCCTTCGGTGCCCTCGTCGATAAACAGGTTGCCGTCGATCTCGGGCGCGTCGGATTTGGTGCGGCAGGTGGCGATGCCATCGGCGTCGATATCGTCGACGATGACCTCCATCACGCGGCCAACTTTGGCCGCCAGCTTGGCTTCGGAAATCGCCTGCGCCTTTTCCATAAAACGGTCCCAGCGCTCTTGCTTAAGCTCGGCGGGCACATGGTCGGGCAGATCGTTGGACCGCGCTCCGGCGACATTTTCGTATTGAAAACAACCCACTCGGTCGAGCTGGGCCTCGTCCATCCAATCGAGCAGATGTTGGAATTCGGCCTCGCTCTCGCCGGGATAGCCGACGATAAAGGTCGAGCGCAGGGTGATATCGGGGCAAATGTCGCGCCATGCGGCGATCTCTGTCAGGGTTTTCGACCCCGCCGCAGGGCGCGCCATGCGTTTGAGAACGTCAGGGTGGCTGTGCTGGAAGGGGATGTCGAGATAGGGCAACAGCGCATTGGCCGGATCGGCCATCAGCGGGATCAACTCGCGCACATGCGGGTAGGGATAGACGTAATGCAGCCGCACCCACAGGTCCGATTGCGGGCCAAGAGCGCCCAACTCGCGGGCCAGATCGGTGATATGGCTGCGCACCTCGCGGCCCTGCCACTCATGGGTTGAATATTTGCGGTCCAGCCCGTAGGCCGAGGTGTCTTGCGAGATCACCAAGAGTTCGCGCACCCCGTTTTGCACCAGCTTTTCCGCCTCGCGCAGCACCGCATGCACCGGCCGCGAGGCCAGTTTTCCGCGCATGTCAGGGATGATGCAGAATTTGCACTTGTGATTGCAACCCTCTGAAATCTTTAGGTAACTATAGTGGCGCGGGGTGAGTTTGACGCCGCTGGCGGGCATCAGGTCGATAAAGGGATCGGGGTCGGGCGGCACGGCGGCATGCACCGCATCGAGCACCTGTTCATATTGGTGCGGGCCGGTGACGGCGAGCACGCGCGGATGGGTGCCGCGAATGTAATCTTCCTCGGCGCCGAGGCATCCGGTGACGATGACCTTGCCGTTTTCATTGAGCGCCTCGCCGATGGCCTCGAGGCTTTCGGCCTTGGCGCTGTCGAGAAAACCGCAGGTGTTGACCACCACCGCATCGGCACCCGCGTAATCGTTGCTGATGCCATAGCCTTCGGCGCGCAGGCGGGTCAAAATCCGCTCGCTATCGACCAAAGCCTTGGGACAGCCGAGCGAGACCATGCCGATGGTCGGCTGGCCGCTGCGGGGGGCATCGGAGATCTTGGCGCGCGGCGCAAGGTCGGGGCGGAGGTTTGGCGGGTTGCTGCTCATGGCGCGGATATAGCCCGATGTGCGGGGTCTGGGAAGGGGGCGCGGACGGGCGTTTTGGCCCGTCGGTATCACGTCGGTATTTTGTCGGTATCGCGTCGGTGCGGTTTTGGCGCAGGTCCGAGGCGCGCCGCGCCGGATTTGCGCCAAAACCGAGCGGGCGGCGGACGAGCGCGGGGCGCAGATTGCAGGTAGCTGTGCGGCCCGGTCGCGCGCGTTGCCTGCGGCGGGCGCGGGGGCTCATCGCGCGGCGGCGGCCCCAGCGGCGGCCCCAGCGGCGGCATGGGATGCAGCATGAGCGGCGGCATAGGCCTCGACGCCGGTGATGTCGCGGTAGGCGGGCTGCGCGCCGCCGGTGACCAGCGGCAACAGATAGGCCCCGCGCGATTTCCCGCGCCGCCCCATCATGGCGCGTTTGGGGGCCCGGATCCGGTTGATATGGTTCCACAGGGCCTCGCCTTGGCGGCGGGTCAATATCCGGTGGGCGGGGTCATGTGTGATGCCGCGCAGATGCTGCGGCAGGCGCAGGCCAAGGGCCTGCGACAGCCGTTTTGTCTGGCGCCCCAAGAGCAGGCTTTCGCAGGACAGCCCCTGCGCGCAGATCACTTCGTGGCGGGCAAAGAGCAGATGCACATAATGCACCTCTTTGCGCGGCATCAGCCGCACGGTGGCCCCGTTGATCAGGCTCATCGCGGGGACAAGCACCCGATCCGTGCCGTGCAACTCGGCCGCGCTGCGCCCTTGAAGCACCACGCGGTGTTGTTGGCTCAACTCCACAGCGCCGAAATTGCCCAAGACATCGGGCTCGATGCGCACGGGGGCGGCGCGGCCTGTGCCTTTGAGCGTGGCATGGGCCGCCCAAAGCACCGGTTGCAACCCGTTTTGCGCGGTCAGCACGCGGGTACCGGCGGTGATCTCGCCCGCCGCGCGCATGCCGTCTTCGGTCAGGATTTCGGCGTCATCGGTGAAGCAGGGCGCGGCATAGGTCACCGCCGAATTGTCGGTCGTATAGAATCCGGGCGGGTTGCCGCCGCTGAAATTATCCCAATACCATGTTTCAAGGTCGAACTCCGGCGTCCAGACGACTTGCGTCAGATCGCCGTTAACATCGAGCCCCTCGAAAACCACCGCATAGCCTTGGTCGCCGCCCACATCGATATCGTCCGAGCGCAGGACTGTCGCGTTTTCGATGGTGGTGCCGCCGTTGCCCGAAAAGCTGATCGTATAGGTATCACCGGGCGAGAAGATGAACGGCGTGCTGTCGCCGGCTTGCGAGGTGATGATCAGATTGCTGCTCGATTGCGGCGGATAGTCGAAGGTCGACGTGCCCGGGCCATTGTTGACATTGCCGCCCGTGGCGGCGGCAAATTGATTGTCTAGGGCGTAGATCGTGATGGGCACGGCATACCTCGGTGTAGGGATGCCGTGTTATGTGCGCGTTGAGGTTTCTATTTGATGAAAAGGCGCGTTTTTTTTTAAAGGGTTAGGCGAGGGCGCGCATCGCTTGCGCCGCGATGGCAAAGGAGGCTTTGCGCGCGGTGTGGTCGTGGATCTGGCCGGTGATGATCACCTCGTCGGGGCGGAATGTCTCGATCAATTGCGCAAGCTGGCTTTGCACCATCTGCGGCGTGCCGCAAGCGGTGCAGGCCAGCGCCTGTTCGACCCCTGCCAGAATACGCGGATCGATGCCTTTGGCGAAATCCGCATCGGGGCGCGGCAAGGGACCGGGGCGGCCGCTGCGCAGGTTGATGAAGGCTTGTTGCATCGAGCTGCGCAGCAATTGCGCCTCGGCGTCGCCCTGCGCGCCAAAGACATTGAGCGCCATCATCGCATGGGGCGCATCCAGTTGTTTTGACGGGCGAAAATCGCGCCGGTAGATATAAAACGCCTCCTCCAGCGCCGCAGGGGCGAAATGCGAGGCAAAGGCGTAAGGCAGGCCAAGCGCGGCGGCCAGCTGCGCGCCAAACAGCGAAGAGCCAAGGATCCAGACCGGCACATGGGTCCCTTCGCCTGGCACGGCGCGCACCTTGGCCGCCTCATTGGGATCGCCCAGATAGCCGATGAGTTCGGCCACATCGCGCGGAAATCCCGACCCGTCGTCATGGGCATGGCGCAAAGCCCGCGCGGTGAGCATATCCGTCCCCGGCGCGCGGCCAAGGCCCAGATCGATCCGGTCCGGATACATCGTCGCCAGCGTGCCAAAGGCTTCGGCCACCATCAAAGGCGCGTGATTGGGCAACATGATGCCCCCCGCCCCGACGCGGATGGTTTTGGTATGGGCGGCGACCTGACCGATCAAAACCGCCGTTGCGGCGCTGGCGATGCCGCGCATGTTGTGATGCTCGGCCAGCCAGTAGCGGGTATAGCCGAGGTCTTCGGCATGGCGGGCCAGATCGACCGTATTGCGCAGCGCATCGGCAGGCGTATGCCCCGCAGGCACCGGAGAAAGATCAAGAAGGGAATAGGGGATCATAAGCCGTCCTTTGCGCTGAGGCTTCAATCTTGGGGGCGCGGCGGGCAAAGGCAAGGGCGGCCGCGCAGATAGGCCAAAGAAAAAGGCCGAACGTCACGTCCGGCCTTTGTGATTTCCCTGCGGTCTTCCCTGTCGCGGCGCGCTTAACGTTTGCGGTCGCGGCGCGAGGACATCGGTTGGAAGGCGACGCCGACATGGGCCTCGCAATAGGGTTTGCCCGCCTGCACCGGCAGGCCGCAGAACCAAAAATCGGGGGTCGCGGGATCGCCCACGGGCCATTTGCAGGTCCGTTCGGTCAATTCCATCAGCGTCAGCTTTTTGGCCTTTTTCTCGATGGCCGAGACTTTGGCCAAGGCTTCGGGGCTGATCTCGTTGGCCGAGGGTTGCGGCGGCAGCGGCTGGCCTGCGGGGATGATCGCCTTGCGGGTATGGGGCACGATCACCGGCTCGTCGGCCTTTTGCGCCGTGGCCGGTTCGGCCTTGGGCGCGGCGGCGGGTTTGGACGGTTTGGCCTTGGCCGCCGGTTTGGCCGCTTTGGTTTCGGGGGCGGCTTTGGCGGTGTCGGCCTTGGCCGCGCTTCCCCCGCCCGAGCGGTTGGACAGGCCAAGGCGGTGCACCTTGCCGATCACCGCGTTGCGGGTCACACCGCCAAGCTCCTTGGCGATCTGGCTGGCCGATTGGCCCTCGCCCCACATCTTTTTCAAAAGCTCAACGCGATCGTCGGTCCAGGACATCTGTCTTCCTTACCTGAAAAGCGGCCCCGAATGCACCTGTGGCGCGGGCCGCTCTAGAAATTCCCAATGGTCCCCTATTTTAAACACTCGCATCCGAGTTACAAGGCATCGAATCAAATGGCAGAGGTTTTGACATGAGCAATCAGGTGGAGATGGGCGCAGGCGCGATGCGCGAGCGCCGGTTCGGGCGGGTCAACTGGCTGGGCCTATACACATTGGCGCGCCGCGAGATCATGCGCTTTGTCGCCGTCTGGACGCAAACCTTGCTGGCGCCGCTGATCACGGCGGCCCTGTTCTTGCTCATTTTCAACCTCGCCATCGGCCCCTCGCGCGGCGAGGTCATGGGGCGGCCTTTTGTGCATTTCATCGCGCCGGGCATCTTGATGATGACGGTGATCCAGAACGCCTTTGCCAATGTCTCCTCCTCGATTGTGATCTCCAAGGTGCAGGGCAATATCGTTGACACGCTCATGCCGCCCTTGTCGGCGCTGGAATTGGTGCTGGGCTATACGGCGGGGGGCGTGGCGCGCGGTTTGATCGTGGCGCTGGCCATCGGTTTGGGGGTGCTGCTGTTCCTCGGGGTCGAGATCCAGCACCCGCTTTGGGCGCTGGTTTTCGTGCTGCTCGGGTCGGCCTTCATGAGCGCCGTGGGTATGATCGCAGGGATTTTTGCCAATAAATTCGACCAGATGGCGGCGATTACCAACTTTATCGTCACGCCTTTGGCGTTTTTGTCGGGCACCTTTTATTCGGTCGAGGCCATGCCCGAAGTGATGCAGCGCATCACCCATTTCAACCCGATCTTCTATCTGATCGACGGGGTGCGCTACGGGGTTTTGGGCGTTTCGGACAGTGATCCCGTGCTGGGGCTGGCCGTGTGCAGCTTGGCGACTTTGGCCATCGCGGGCGCGGCTTGGGCGATGTTCCGCAAGGGATACCGGCTCAAGGCCTGAGGCCTCAAACAAGGGCATCGAACGAGCCGAGGGGGGGGCGATATCGCCCGCCCCGTGGGGGCGGCTCGGGCGATGCCCGACCTATCGGTCGTGCGGGGCGCTGCCCTTTGCGCAATTGGGCTTCCCGAACAATTGGGCTTCCCAGATCGGCGCGAAGCTGCTACCTGCTGGCTCATGAACACCGCACAGAGCCTTTTCGCCGCCACGGCCAAAGACCGACGCCTGCGCCGACGCGCCTGACGCCGCCTGTTGTTCTTGCGTGCCATATCCGCACGCCCCCCTGAAAATATCCGAAAAATATTGACCAACCGAAGCTGCTGAGGCACTTCTCAGGCTTCACTTGATAAGGATGATCCCCATGATCCCCTCTGTTCTGCCGACCTATAACCGCGCGCCGCTTCACTTCTTGAAGGGCGAGGGCGCTTGGCTGATCGAGGAAGACGGGCGCCGATTTCTGGATCTGGGCGCGGGGATTGCGGTCAATGCTTTGGGTCATGCCCATCCGGCCTTGGTCAAGGCGCTCACCGATCAGGCGCAAAACCTGTGGCATGTCTCGAACCTTTACGAGATCCCGCAGCAACAGGCGCTGGCCGACAAGCTGACCGAGGCCTCTTTTGCCGATACGGTGTTTTTCACCAATTCGGGCACCGAGGCTTGCGAATTGGCGGTCAAGATGGCGCGCAAATACTGGTATGACAAAGGCCATCCCGAAAAGACCGATATCATCACCTTCGCAGGCTCCTTTCACGGCCGCTCTTCCGCAGGCATCGCCGCGGCGGGCAGCGAGAAAATGGTCAAAGGCTTTGGCCCGCTCTTGCCCGGTTTCGTGCATCTGCCTTGGGGCGATCACGAGGCGCTCAATGCGGCGATCACCGACACCACCGGCGCGATCCTGATCGAGCCTGTGCAAGGCGAAGGCGGCATCCGTCCGCTGCCCGATCAATGCCTCAAAGGGCTGCGCGATCTATGCGACGAGAAGGGCATTTTGCTCATCCTCGACGAGGTGCAATGCGGCGTGGGCCGGACGGGCAAGCTGTTTGCCCATGAATGGGCGGGGATCGAGCCGGACATCATGATGGTCGCCAAAGGCATCGGCGGGGGCTTCCCGCTCGGCGCGGTTCTGGCCAGTGAAGAGGCGGCCTCGGGGATGACGGCGGGCACGCATGGGTCGACCTATGGCGGCAATCCTTTGGGCTGCGCCGTGGGCTGCGCGGTGATGGATATCGTCGCCGATCCCGAATTTCTGGCCGATGTGAACCGCCGCGCGGGGATGTTGCGCCAAAAGCTCGAAGGTCTGGTCGCCGCCCATCCCAAAGTGTTTGAGGGCGTGCGCGGATCGGGCCTGATGCTTGGTCTCAAATGCGCCGCGCCGAATGTGGATGTGGTGCAGGCGGGCTATGCGGCCGAAGTCCTGACCGTGCCCGCCGCCGATAATGTGCTGCGCCTTTTGCCGCCGCTGACCCTGACCGACGCGGAGGTCGCCGAAGCGGTCGCCCGTCTCGATCAGGCCGCGAGCGCCGTGGAAGCCGCTCTTTGACATAAGGTGCCGCGCTCCGCGCGGCGATGAAAGACAAAGCGAAAACCGATGAACCATTTTCTTGATATCCATACCACCGATGCAGGCGCGCTGCGCGGCATGATCGATCAGGCCAAATCCATGAAGGACGCCCGCGCGGGCCGTCCCAAAGGCGCGGCCGATGACGCGCTGCCGCTGGCGGGCCATATGGTCGCGCTGATCTTTGAAAAACCCTCGACCCGCACCCGCGTCTCCTTTGACGTGGGCGTGCGCCAGATGGGCGGGCAGACCATGGTTCTGTCCGGCAGTGACATGCAATTGGGCCATGGCGAGACCATCGCCGATACCGCCCGCGTTTTGTCGCGCTACGTCGATATGATCATGATCCGCACCTTTGACGAAAGCGTGCTGCACGAGATGGCGGAATATGCCTCGGTGCCGGTGATCAACGGGCTGACCGACCGCACCCACCCGTGCCAGATCATGGCCGATATCCTCACCTTCGAGGAGCACCGCGGCCCGATCAAAGGCAAAAAGGTGGTCTGGACGGGCGACGGTAACAACGTCTTCGCCAGCTTCCTGCATGCCGCCGAAAAATTCGGCTTCAGCCTTGTTTTTGCAGGCCCCGACCGTTTGGACCCCGATAAGGAGTTCGTCGCAAATGCCTTGGCGGCGGGGGTGGATTTCACCATCGAGCGCGATGCGGAAAAGGCCGTTGCGGGCGCCGATCTGGTGGTCGCGGACACTTGGGTGTCGATGCATGACGCCCAAAGCGCGCGCGAGCGGCGGCACAATCTGCTGCGCCCTTACCGCGTGGATCGCAAATTGATGTCGCAGGCCAAAGACGATGCCTTGTTCATGCATTGCCTGCCCGCGCACCGCGGCGAGGAAGTCACCAATAACGTGATGGACGGCCCGCATTCCGTGGTCTTTGACGAGGCGGAAAACCGGCTGCACGCGCAAAAGGCGGTGATGCGCTGGTGCCTCGGCGTCTAAGCCAAGGCGCGAGAGGGGCGCGGTGACCTGCGTGCGTGCGGGGCCTGCGCGCGCCTGTCGCAGCGAAGGCGCCGCCATAACGCGGCGCAGAGCCTAGCATTTTTGCTGCGCCAGAAGCTCCAGATCAATCGCCGCGCCGTCGATGAGCAGGGTTTGCACCTCGGCGCAGGCCTCGCGCATCACGGCAACGGTTTGATATTCGGGGCTGCCGAGGAAGGCTTCGGCGGCGGCGCGGTCGCGAAAGGCCAAAATGCCGACATGATCGGGGCACTCCTCGCCCGCTGTCAGCTTTGGCGCGCTGTCGCCCGCAAGGATGATCGCGCCTTCGGGTTTGATGGCCATGAAGGACATCTGCATCTGGCGAAACCGTTTGCGATCAAAGATTTTCAACTGGCTGATCAAATAGACGGGCATGGGGTGTCCGATCTTGGCTATTGTCTTATGAGCCTAGATCAGCCGCGCCTTTGTGTCAAAACCGGCCGTGCGCAGGGCGGGGCGGGCGCATGGCCCGCCGCGCATCAAAGGCTGTGGATCCCCCCCGCGCCGATGAGCGTGTTGAGCAGCAAAAAGATCACCGCCGACATCACCGCAGCGGCGGGCACCGTGATCACCCATGCGGCGATGATGGTCATGAAATGGCTGCGCCGGACCAATTTGCGGCGGCGGCGCTCTTCGGGGGCGAGGCGGCGCTCGGTGGCCTTTACCCCTGCCATTTTGCGAAACCGCCGTTCGGCATGCCACTCGCGGAAGAACCCGACGCCGAACACCCCGCCCACGGCGATATGGGTCGAGCTGACCGGCAGGCCCAGCCAGCTTGCGACAATCACCGTGATCGCCGCCGACAGCGCCACGCAATAGGCGCGCATCGGGTTGAGCTTGGTGATCTGGCTGCCGACCATGCGGATCAGTTTGGGGCCAAAGAGGAACAGGCCGAAAGAGATGCCAAAAGCCCCGATGATCATCACCCACGAGGGGATCGAAACCTTGGCGGCGAAATCGCCAAATTCGGTGACATGGACGATGGCCGCCAATGGCCCGACCGCATTGGCCACGTCATTGGCGCCATGGGCAAAGCTGAGCAGGGCGGCGGAAAACACCAAGGGCAGGCCAAACAGCGCCTTGACCGATTTGTTGCGGTTCTCCATGCCTTGGGATTGTTTGCGGATCAATGGCGCGGCGATGGCATAGGTCAACACCCCAAGAAAGGCCCCGATCATCAGCGCGGTCTGCATGTCGATCTTGACGATTTTCTTGAGGCCCTTGAGCGCCAGATAGGTCGAAAACACCCCCGACATGATCGCGATCAGCACCGGAACCCAGCGCCGCGCGGCGGCGATCTTGTCGTCCTGATAGATGATATAGGCCTTGATAAAGGCCAAAAACGCGGCGGCAATCACCCCGCCCAGAACCGGCGAGATCACCCAAGAGGCGGCAATCGTGCCCATGGTCGGCCAATCCACCGCGCCAAAGCCCGCTGCCGCGATGCCCGCGCCCATGACGCCGCCCACCACCGAATGGGTGGTCGAGACCGGCGCGCCGACCCATGTGGCAAGGTTCACCCAAAGCGCCGAGGAAATCAGCGCCGCCATCATCGCCCAGATGAACAATTCCGCGCTGGCAATCCCCGCCGGATCGATGATCCCCTTGGAGATGGTCGAGACCACATCGCCCCCCGCCAAAAGCGCGCCAGCGCTTTCGAACAGGGCGGCAATCGCAATCGCCCCGCCCATGGTGAGCGCATTGGCCCCCACCGCAGGCCCCATATTATTGGCCACATCATTGGCGCCGATATTGATCGCCATATAGGCGCCAAAGCCCGCCGCCGCGACGACGATCAGATCGTTGGGCGTGCCGCCCAAAGTCACCGCCGCCGTCAACGCCGCCAGAACGATAAAGGCCAAGGCAATGCCCGTGCCAACCATGGGCCGCGCGACATAGATCGTCGCCATTTCCACACGGCTGATCCGCCCCAGATCCTTGTCGAGCGTTTTCCACTGCTGGCCGCTATTATCTGCCATGCTATCCTCCGGCGCGATTTGGTTTAGCGAGGGCTAGGGGCTGCAGGGATGGTGATCAAGGTTTTATTGGCGCTTGGCGGAAAAAAACGCGGTGCGGGCGCGAGAACCGGCGTGATCACGGCGCGGGCGCGCAGCACGTCGTTTGGCGCTCTGCGCGGTGGACCGCCTGCGCGCGCGGCTCTCACGCCGGCTCTCACTCGGGGATCACTCGGGGGGTGCGGGCGGCAGCGGCCCTGCGAAACCCTTGATCATAACCACACGCGTATCGCTACAGGCCGCCTCGCGCAAAACCGAAAGCTGTCGCATCTCGTCGGAGTTGATAAATTCTGCGGCGCCTTGCGCATCCGCAAAGCGCACGATGCCCATGGATATGTCCATATCCTGTCCCAATACTGCAACGGGCGCATCATCCGAAGCCAGCAATTCGCCGCCCGCCGCGATCAACTGGCCTGCGAAGGCTTCGCGGAACTGTCTGAAACGTCGTTTGTCCATGACATGAAACTCGACAACAAAAAAGACTGACATGAACACACCTCCACAACATGTCGCAATGCACAACCCTGCGGATTGCGCGTGCCAGCACCATTGGTTCAGGGGCGCTCACAGCAATGTGATGAATGCGGTGTTGCGAAGGGCTTTGGGCATGGCGCGCGCGCCACTTGCCGGTTCACAGCGTGCGCAGGATGTTTTGCAACGCAGGCTCGTCCACCATCTGCGCGGCTTTTTCGGGGGTGACCCATTTGCGTTTGCGCTCGGCGGCTTCGGGATAATCGGATTTGGTCTTCGCTACGGCGACCTTGAAGACTTTCATCTCCACTGGCGCGGGCAATCCGCCTTCGAGCACTTTCTTGGTGCGAAAACTGGCAAAGGCTTCGGGCTCTGCGGTGGCTTTCTTGACGCCGGCCTCTTCCCACGCCTCTTGCATGGCGGCCTCGGAATCGTTCATCCCGTCGATCGGCCAGCCCTTGGGCAAGATCCAGCGTTTGTTGGTGCGGCTGGTGACCAAAAGCACCTTTGTATCGCCCTCGTCGTCCTCGCGATAACATAGCGCGGCGACCTGTTGATCTTGCGGGCGTCGCCAGAAGGGCGCGACGACCTCGCGCCAAGCCTTGCGTAATGCATTTGTCATTTTGCGTACCTAAACTCTGCTCTCAAAACTGCGGACGAAATACGTGCCCACATGCGGGGGTTCACCCTCTGATTGCCTCAAGATAGTGTATTTTCAGTAAATATTCAAGATTTACCGAGAGATTCCAGTCGCCTATGCCAAATCTGCATGCTTTTCGCTGTCGCCATAGAGCACATGGGTGCGGGTCTCGGCCGAGCTGATCCGCAGCGCCATCACCGATCCGGTCATCGCGTTTTGCGTCATGGCTTTCATGTCGGCGACGGTGTCAAATTCCACCAATGACATATGCGAAATGCCTCGCCCGCTGTCGGGGTGCTCCGGATTTGCCTGTGATGCCAATATTTTACCGTTGAATTGCGGAACAAGCAAAGCCGCCGCCGCGCGATACTGCGCAAAGCGTTTTTGATCAAAAACCTCGTAGGACAAGACTACATAAACCGACATAATGCTTCCTCGCTTGGGGGCATCTTAAGCCTTGTATTGCGGCGCGAAAGGGGAAAAACACCTGCGCGGCATCACCTTAGGTAAACTTTCAGGTGCGGATCAATTTTGCAAGGACTGTCATATGTTTAGTGGTGCGCGCCCTAAGTGCCGCGCGGTTTGGCGCGCAGGGTCGGGTCGGCCTCGCGCGGGTTTTCGGGCCACGGGTGGCGCGGATAGCGTCCGCGCATGTCGCGGCGCACATCGGCGTAGGAGGTATCCCAGAAATTCGGGATATCGGTGGTGGTTTGCACGGGCCGCCCCGCAGGCGACAAAAGCGTCACCCGCAGCGCCGTGCCGCCCACGGCGGGATGGGTGGTTTGCCCGAACATCTCTTGCAAACGCAGCGAGATTTCCGGCGGCTCGGCGTCATAATCGATCGCAATTTTGCGCCCCAAAGGTGTGGTGAAACTGGCAGGCGCGGCGCGGTCCACCGCTTGCATCTGCGCATAATCAAGGCTCTGGCGCAACGGCTCGAGCAGGTCAAAGCGTTTCCAGTGATCGGCGGTTTTCACCCCTGCGAGGTAAGGCAAAAGCCATGTCTGCAGCCGCTCCATCAGCGCTTCAAGGCTCATGTCGGGCAGATCCGCGCCGCCCTCGCGCGCGATGCGCACCCGCGCCAAAAACCGCCGCGCGGCCTCGGAGGGGGCAAGGCCAAGCTCGCGCACCCCGTCGAGCATCGCCTCGGCCACATCCTCGGGCGGCACGTCCTTCCATATCCGGTCGTCCAGAACCGCCGCGCCCAAACGCTCTTGCTGGCGCGCCACCACGCGGCGTTCGCGCCGTGACCATGCGCAGGCGTCCTGCCAAGCGATCTGATCGGCGAAGAGCCCGCGCAGCGCCCCTTGCGGGATGGCGATGGCTTGGCGGATGCGGGCCTCGCGCGGGTTGCCGTCCAGATCGGTAGCGACGATGAAGGGCGCGGCGCCGGTGGCATCGCCCTCGTCCAAAATCGCGCCCTTGCCGCCCGAGAGCACATAGCGCGGCGCATCGCCCTTGCGCCTTTGCCCGATGCGGTCGGGATAGGCCAGAGCGGCCATTTCCGCAGGGCCGAGCCCATTGATCGTGGCGGTTTTCACCATACGCGCCAATCGCTTGGCCTCTTGGCGGATGCGTTCCACCGCGCCGCGATGGGCCGCATAGGGGCGCTCGGCGGCAAAGCGGCGCGGATCGCGCAGCGCCTCGAGCCGCAGCGCCAGATCCACAGGCGCGCCGCGGCCCAAAGGATCGCGGTCGGCCAAAAGCGCGGCCAGGGGCGCGGCCTCTGGGCCGGCCAGCACCAGCATATGCGCCAATCGCGGATGCAGCGGCAGCCGCGCCAAGGCCCGCCCGTGCGCCGTGATCCGCCCCGTGTGATCGAGCGCGCCGAGCATCGTGAGCAGCGCTTGCGCTTCGGCATAAGCGCCCGCATTGGGCGGGGTCAAAAACGCCAATTCCTCGGGCCGCGCGCCCCATAGCGCCAGTTCCAAAACCAGCCCCGCCAAATCCGCCGCCTCGATCTCGGCGGGGGCAAAGGGCGCCAGCGCCCCCTCTTCGCCGCGCGTCCAAAGCCGGTAACACACCCCTTCGGCGACGCGCCCCGCGCGGCCCGCGCGCTGCACCGCTTCGGCGCGCGTGACCTTTTCGGTGATCAGCCGCGACATGCCCGAGGCCGGATCAAACCGCGCCCGCCGCGCCCGCCCGCCGTCCACCACCACGCGGATGTCCTCGATGGTCAGCGAGGTTTCGGCAATCGAGGTCGCCAGCACCAGTTTGCGCCCCCTCTCGCAAGGCGCAATCGCGGCGCGCTGGGCGGCAAATTCCATCGCGCCGAACAAAGGCCGCACCGCGATATCCGCAGGCAGGCGGGATTTGACCAAAGCCTCGACGCGGCGGATTTCGCCTTCGCCGGGCAAGAAGGCCAAAAGGCTGCCCGCTTCGGCCTGTGCGGCGTCGACGATCAGATCGGCCATCGCCTCCTCGAAACGTCGGGTTTTGGGCAGGGGCCGCTCAAGCCAGCGCGTCTCGACCGCGAAGCTGCGCCCCTGCGAGGTGACCATCGGCACCTCGGCCCCGCCCTGCGCCATCAATTCGGCCACAGGCGCGGCGTCGAGCGTGGCCGACATCACCACGAGCAT
Source organism: Paracoccaceae bacterium (assembly GCA_050633545.1). GTDB lineage: Bacteria > Pseudomonadota > Alphaproteobacteria > Rhodobacterales > Rhodobacteraceae > Litorivita. Next base: position 493,787 of record JBOEGS010000001.1, on the reverse strand, counting down.
CAAATCCTCGCGCAGAGCACCGGCGATTTCGAGGCAAAGCGCGAGGCCCAGATCGGCATTGAGCGAGCGTTCGTGAAATTCGTCAAACAGCACCGCGCCGATGCCCGCAAGTTCGGGGTCGCTTTGGATCATCCGCGTCAGGATGCCTTCGGTCACCACCTCGATCCGCGTATTCGCGCCCACTTTGGCCGCGCCGCGCACGCGGTATCCGACCGTCTCGCCCGCCGCCTCGCCAAGGCTGCTGGCCATGCGTTCGGCGGCGGCGCGCGCGGCCAAACGGCGCGGCTCCAGCATCAAGATGCGCCCCTCGACGATCCCCGCCTTGAGCAAGGCCAAAGGCACCACGGTGGTTTTCCCCGCTCCGGGCGGCGCTTGCAGCACCGCGCGCCCGCGCCTGCGCAGCGCGTCGATCAGCGGCGGCAAAGCCTGCGCAATCGGCAGGTCGGGCAGGCGGATATCGGGCAGGGGTGCGGCACTCATGCGCGCTTTATCCGCCATCCCCGCGCCAAGGTCTAGCGGCGGCGCGCCCTGCGGCACTGGCGGCTCTGGACATTTGCCCGCCGCCAAGGGCAAAAAGGCGCGCAAAAGGCGGCGCCGCGTGCTTGGCGGGCCGCATGAGGGGACGCATCCGATGGATATCACTGATCTGGCCACAAAGATCATCGCGCAGGACCGCCGCGCCTTGGCCCGCGGCATTACGTTGGTCGAAAGCGGGCGCGAGGATCACCGCGCGCAGGCCGCCGAACTGGTGGATATCTTGCGCGAACGCAGCGATCACCGCGCCATTCGCATCGGCCTGTCGGGCACACCGGGGGTGGGCAAATCCACCTTTATCGAAAGCTTCGGCATGATGCTGACGGGCGGCAAAATGGCGATGCAGGACCTGCAAACCAGCGCCGAAGACGGCCTGCGCGTGGCGGTTCTGGCGGTTGATCCCTCCTCGGCGCGTTCGGGCGGCTCGATCTTGGGCGACAAGACACGCATGGACCGGCTCAGCCGCGAGCCGCGCGCCTTTATCCGCCCCTCGCCGAGCCAGACCCATCTTGGCGGCGTGGCGCGCCGCACCCGCGAGGCGGTGGCGCTTTGCGAGGCGGCGGGGTTTGACGTGGTGTTGATCGAAACCGTGGGCGTCGGACAATCCGAAACCGTTGTGGCGGAAATTTCCGACCTGTTCATCTTGCTGCTCGCCCCTGCGGGGGGCGACGAATTGCAAGGCGTCAAACGCGGCATCATGGAAATGGCCGATATGATCCTCATCAACAAAGCCGACGGCGATCTCAAACCCGCCGCCATGCGCACCTGTTCGGATTATTCCGGCGCGCTGCGGCTTTTGCGCAAACGGGTGCAAGATCCCGAAGGGTTTCCCAAAGCGATGACCGTTTCGGCGCTGCAAGAAGACGGGCTCACGCAGGCATGGGAAGACATGCAAACCCTCACCGATTGGCGCAAGGCCCAAGGCCATTTCGACGCCCGCCGCGCCGCGCAGGCCGAATACTGGTTCGACCAAGAGGTGCGCCAAGGGCTTTTGGCCGCGCTGGAGCGCGAGCCGCTCAAGGGCACGATGTCCCTGATCGGTGCGCGCGTTGCCGCCGGAGAAATAACCCCCAGCCTCGCCGCCAAAGAGGTGCTGGCGCAGTTGCACAAATAGTGGGGTGCCCGTGTCATGAGCGCTTCGTGACAACCTAAAAACGTGGCAACCACAAAACCGGATTAACCACCCGCCCGGCGCAAAAGCTGAGAACAGCCGCGCCGCCCCGTTCCATTTTCCCGAAATATCCCCGCCGGAGGCATCCCGCCCCACCCGCACGCGCCGTCGCGGGAGCGGGCATGGGCATGGGCGCGGGCATGGGTGCGGCTCAATCCGCCAAATGCACCGGCTGACCGTGCGGCGTTGCCAGATAGGCCGCCTCCCACGCCGCTTTGATCTGCGCGCGCTCCTTGGCGCCGACGTGACCACAGGTTTCCAAAACCGCCTCCAATGTCTCCAGCCACGCCGCATAGTAATCTGCCGATCCGTCCAAGGCACGGCCAGCACCGTGGCGCTTTAGGGTGGCACCAAAGGCGTCGGTCCATGCCGCCCATGTGAACAATCCCGCCTCGCTAAGCGTGAGGGTCAGCGCAAATATCTGCGCATGCCAAGGCTCGGAAAAGGGCGGCTCGCTTCCTGCGCATTTGGCCAAATCTTCATCCATCCGCCGCCTCCAGATAGCTTTGCCACAGGTCCAGCGTCACCTCGTCGCCCGCCTGCGCCTCACTGCCCCAAAGGTCACGCGCGCAAAACACCACAGTATAAAGCGGCTCGGGCGCCTCGCCCAACCCATGCGCATTGGCGTCCGGCAAGACGTGATTGCCGTGGCGCATCACCACCCGCCCGATATGCCCCGCCGCATAGGAGGGCAGCCGCGTATGCCCGCCCGCCACGCCGCAGCGGTTCACCGCAGGGCGCAAGGCCCGAACCCGCGCGCCGATGGCAAAGAGCGGCGCGGGGCCGTTTGGGCGGATATAGGGCGATCCGGCGGGCATCTGTGCCACCTCGGCGGGGGCGACGCATTTGGCCGCCCGCTCGGGCGCGGCGGGGGCCAAGGCGCGCCCCGCGTCCAACTCCTCGGTGCTGATCATATCGCGCGCGGCCAAAAGATCGGTCAGCGCGGCGAGCCATTTTTCGTAATAGCCCATCTGCATATATTCGGCGGGGGCCAGCGTCTCGCGCGCATGGCGCGAGGTGTCGATGGTCCATTCCCCCGGACGGGCGGCCAGAACCGTGATGGCCATGGCGCGGGCATGCCACGGGCGCTTGAACACCGGCTCGCGCACCTCGGGGGAGACCGCGCCGGTGCCCAGCCGCCCGCCCATATCGTGAATGCGGCTCATGTGGCCTCCTCTGGCGCGGCGGGCAGACCCGTGCCGATCATACTGTTGCGCGTCACCCATGCGGCAAGCTCTGCCTCGTCCAACCCTGCGCTGGCTTCGGGCCGCATGGGCAGCACCAGATAGCGCATCTCGGCGGTGCTGTCCCACACGCGCACCGATTGGCCCTCGGGCAAGCAAAGGCCGAATTCGGCCAACACCGCGCGCGGATCACGCACGGCGCGGGCGCGGTAGGCATCGGATTTATACCATGTCGGCGGAATGCCCAGAAGGCTCCACGGGTAGCAGCTGCACAGGGTGCACACGACCATATTATGGACCTGCGGCGTGTTCTCGACCACGACCACATGCTCGCCCTGCCGCCCGATCAATCCCATATCGGCCAAAAGCGGCGTGGCATCGGTGAGCAGCGCGGCGCGAAAGGCAGGCTCGCGCCACGCGCGCGCCACGACTTTGGCCCCGTTTTGCGGGCCGACGCGCGAGGAATAGGTCTCGATCAACGTGTCGATCGCCGCCGGATCGATCAGGCCCTTTTGCACGAGAATCGTCTCGAGCGTTTTGACCCGCAGCGCCGGATCGGAGGGCAGATGGCTATGGGCGGGGGCGCCGCTCGTGCTGGGCTGCGCGTCTTGCGCGCCGTGGTGATGGTCGGGGTGATCATGTGGCATGGGGCGGGCAAACCTTTGGCATTTGGGGCGGGCAACGGGGCGCATGTCGCGCCGCAACGGGCGGGCGGGGCGCGCGCCCCGCCAGATCGCAGGGCAGCGCGGCAAATCCTTACGAATAAGAAGGTTAGGGGAGATGTCGCGCCTTTGTCCATAGCCCAAAGCGCGCGCAGTTCGCCGCCAAAGGCTTGGCGTTCGGCCCGCGCGCGGGGGGCGCGCGCCGCATGGGCCCGCCGCGGCGCGCGCCGGCGCGAGAAAACCCGCCGCGCGCGCATCTGTGAAAAGCCATTTTTTCCGCGTAAAGAGCGGGCAGGGCGCTTGACGGCGCCGTGTTGCTGGCCTATTAGCCCCCAATGGAATTCTGGGCGCGGCCGCTGGCTGTGCCCGTTTATGTTTATCGGGGCGTTCCGCGCCCGGCTGAAATGACGAGGATGATGACATGTCGCGCCGCTGCGAATTGACCGGAAAAGGCCCGATGACTGGCAACAATGTCAGCCACGCCAACAACAAAACCCGTCGCCGGTTCTTGCCGAACCTGAACGACGTGACTTTGCAATCGGAAACACTGGGTCGTGGCGTCAAGCTGCGCATCTCGGCCTCCGCGCTGCGCTCGGTGGATCACCGTGGCGGCTTGGACGCCTTCCTTGCAAAAGCCAAAGACGTCGAGCTTTCGACAACGGCTTTGAAAGTCAAAAAAGAGATCGCCAAAGCACAGGCCGCAAGCGCCTGAGACTTGGAAAGATCGGGGCGCAGGCCTTGATCGACAGATTTGAAAACCCCGCCCCTCGATGTGGCGGGGTTTTTGCCGTTCGGGCGCGCGCGCCCGATTTGCAGCGGGGGAGGCATTTTGCCCCGATGACGCCGCAAGCTTCCTGCGCTAGAATGTTGGCATGATACGTGTGATCAAAGGACCGATTCTGGCGGGGCTGATGGCCTTGGTGCTTGCCCTGACGGGGCATAGCATGGCCTCGGCGCGCGCGGCCTCCGGCCCTGCGGGGCAGATCATCCTTTGCACCGGCACGGGGCCGATCACGGTCTTGACCGATGCCGACGGGCAGCCCATGGCGCATCCGCATATTTGTCCCGATTGCGCGATGACGGTCTTTGCAGGGCTGGCCGATGTGCCGGCTTTGCCGCGCCCGCCCGAGGGCAGCGAGCAGATCGATCCGCTGCGGGCGCGCAGCGCTGTGCATGCGCGCGCCGCGCCGCTCCCCCATGCCCGCGGGCCGCCCCTGCGCGGGTAGGTGCCGCGCGCGGGGTGCGTTTGTTTTGACGTCCCCAAGTCGGATCGCCCCCGTGCGGGCACGCCTGCGGCCTGATGGCCGCAAGACCGCTGCAATTGCCATATTTTGACAAAGGAGAGACGTGATGTCTTTCAAACCTACCCTTTTCGCGGGCGCGCTTGCCCTGTCCCTGTCTGCGCTGTCCCTGTCGGCCCTCTCGTCGCCTGCTTTTGCCGAGGGCATGATGGTGCATGATCCTTATGCGCGCGCCTCGGCCCGCATGTCGACCTCCGGCGCGGCCTTCATGATGATCGAAAACACCAGCGGCACCGATGACCGTTTGATCGATGTGCGATCGCAGGCTGCCGAGCGCACCGAATTGCACACCCATAGCGAGGACGCCAATGGCGTGATGCGGATGATCCATGTGAACGAGGGCTTCGCGATCCCCGCCGATACGGCCCTGCCGCTGGCACGCGGCGGGCATCATGTGATGTTCTTGGGGCTGACCGCGCCGATGGTGCAGGGCGAAATGATCCCGATCACATTGGTGTTTGAAAAGGCGGGCGAAGTGGCCGTCGAGGTGCCTGTCGATCTGGAGCGCAAACCGATGCACGGGATGCAGCACGGCAAGATGGATCACTCCAAAATGTCGAATTGACCCTGCCCCGCGCGCGCCGTCCACAGGGCGCGCGCGGGAGGCTTGCCCTTGGCCTTGCGGGTGACGGCCTGTGCCGTGGTCGCGGCGTGCGCGCGGTCAGGCGCGGGCCAATATTTCTTGCACCCATTGCGGCACGATCTCGCTGGCCTTGCCATGGCGGGCCTGCGCAAAATCGCGCGCATTGACCGAGGGTTCGAGATTGAGTTCAAGCGTATCGGCCCCCGCGCGCATCGCATGCTGGGCAAAGGCGGCGGCGGGGTAGACATTGCCCGAGGTGCCGATCGAGACGAAGAGATCCGCCTCTTCAAGATGGGTCCAGATGTCCTCCATGAAATAGGGCATTTCGCCAAACCACACCACATCGGGCCGCGCGGCAGGCATGGCGCAGGCGGGGCAGGCATGGGCGGGCGCCATTTCCGGCGGCGCATCCCATCGATGCCCGCAATCCGCGCAAAGCGCCCCCGCCAATGTGCCGTGCATATGGATCACCGCGCGGCTTCCGGCGGCCTCGTGCAGGGCGTCGACATTTTGGGTCACGATCACCACCGCGCCGCCAAATTCCGCCTCCAGCCGCGCCAGCGCGTGATGCGCCGCGTTTGGCGTGGCGGCGGCGGCTTGCACGCGCCGCGCGTTGTAGAACCCCTGCACCAAGGCCGGATCGCGGGCAAAGCCTTCGGGCGTGGCCACGTCTTCGATGCGGTGGCGCGCCCAAAGCCCGCCTTCGTCGCGAAACGTGCCAAGCCCGCTTTCGGCAGAGATACCAGCGCCGGTGAGGATCACGATTTTTCGCATGATGGCTCCTGTTTTGACATGACGGCCCTGTTTTGCATTGCGGCGGGGGCGGGCACGGGTATTTTTCGCGCCTATACGATCTCAAGGACCCCGTTGATGCAACGCGATATTTTGTTTGTCTGTCTTGGCAATATCTGCCGCTCGCCCGCCGCCGAAGGGGTGTTTCGCGCCCTTGCGCCCGCGCCTCTGCGGATCGACAGCGCCGGCACCGGCGACTGGCATGTGGGCGAGCCGCCCTACGGGCCGATGCGGGCGGCGGCCCTTGCGCGCGGCGTCGATCTGGCCCCGCTCAGGGCGCGGCAGTTTACGGCGCGTGATTTCGACGCCTTTGATCTGCTCGTCGCGATGGATGACAAGAACCGCGCCGATATGGAGCGTCTGCGCCCCGAGGGCAACGACCAGCCGATCCATTTGATGATGGATTTTGCCCCCGCTTTGGGTGTCGCGCAGGTGCCAGACCCCTATTACACCCGCGATTTTGACGGGGCGCTGGACCTGATTGAAGAGGCCGCGCGCGGATTGCTGCGCGCCGTGCAAGCGGGGCGGGTTTAGCGCGGCAGGCCGCCTTGGGGCGGGAACCGCGCGGCGCGCAGCCCTCACATGAGGCAGGCGCAAGAGGCCGCCCCGAAGGCAAGGTCAAGCGCGCGTAGAGATCGGGGGCCTAGCCGCAGGAGGCCTCGACCCTTTGACCGAAGGCTTTGTATTTTCGCCAAAACGCCTCGTGGTGGCGCGCATCCGATTGGCGGATGTCTTGGGCGCGCTGGGGCTTGCGGAAAAACTTGGCCGCGAGGCGTTGATCGCCGCGGCTCAGGCTTTGGCGCGCCACGCTGTCGATACAGGCGCACAGGCGCAGGGATTTGGCTTTGCGCGGGCTGGAAAGGCAAGCGCGGCCCACGGGTCCGGCCTCGGCCATCTGCGCCAGCGTCGGCGTCAAAAACACCGCCAATAGCGCCACTTGCAACAGGCGTTTCATCATATCACATCGCTCCGTTGATTGCGGCGGCGCGGGCTTTGTGCCCGATGTCTCACCCGCAATTCATATCCTCCCCGCTGTTATGGCGCATTTTGGCGGATGTTTCAATCGGCGCGCGCGGGGGGCGCAGCGCGCGGCACAGCTTGACAGAATCGTTGTTTCCCCAATTAAATAACGACGAATGGATGATTTATTTTAGGATTGATGACATGAAATTTACTTCTCTTTTCGGCGCTGCGGCGCTTTTTGCGATGGGCAGCACAGCCTCGGCGGCGACCCTCACGGTGGACAGCTATGACACCCCGGGCGGCAACCAAGGCAGCTTTACCTATTTTGACGACGGCTACGGGCAGACCTCCAGCGGCGGCACATTGACCGGCGGCACCGGCGATTTGACCGACGGGGTGATCGCCACCGACAATTGGGGCAATACGCCCGGCCCCTATGTCGGCTGGTTGAATATCGATCCGGTGCTGACCTTCCATTTCGACGATCCGGTCGAAGTGTTCGAGGCCACGGTCTATTATGACGATTCCAACGGCTGGGGCGGGGTCTATCCGCTCAATTACATCACCGCGACCACCGCGGCCGAAAGCTTCGGCACGGCCCTCTCCGATCCGTCGGGTGGCGGTCCGCTGTCCCACACGATCAGCTTCAGCGGCGGTCTGACCGACTTTGTCACCCTAACGCTTTCGGGATTCGGACCTTGGATCATGGTCAGCGAGGTCACGTTTGACGGCGCCGCGCCCGCCGTGCCGGTGCCTGCCTCCTTGCCGCTGTTGCTGGGGGCCTTTGGCGGTTTTGCCGCCCTGCGCCGCCGCAAGGCAAACCGCGCCTGAACCGCGCCCTTAATCAGGGGCGCGCGGCAGGGCAAACCGCCCGCGCGCGCCCCTTTTTTATCTACGCCGCACGGGCATATACGATGCCATCTTGACCGGTCCGCGATTCCGCATCATATCCGGCGCATGACCGATCTGAACAAAATCCGCAATTTCTCCATCGTGGCGCATATCGACCACGGTAAATCCACCCTCGCTGACCGCCTCATCCAAGAGACGGGCACGGTCGCGGGGCGCGATATGAAAGCGCAGCTGCTCGACAGTATGGATATCGAGCGCGAGCGCGGCATCACCATCAAGGCGAACACCGTGCGCATCGATTACAAGGCCGATGATGGCGAGAAATATGTGCTCAACCTCATCGACACCCCCGGTCACGTCGATTTCGCCTATGAGGTCTCGCGCTCGATGCGCGCGGTCGAAGGCTCGCTTTTGGTGGTGGACAGCACCCAAGGCGTCGAGGCGCAGACCCTCGCCAATGTCTATCACGCGATTGATGCCGACCACGAGATCGTGCCGATCCTGAACAAGATCGACCTGCCCGCCGCGGATTGTGACCGCGTCGCCGAACAGATCGAAGATGTCATCGGCATTGATGCATCCGGTGCCATTCAGGTCTCGGCCAAAACGGGGCAGGGCATCCACGAGACGCTGGAGGCCATCGTCAACCATCTGCCCGCGCCCAAAGGCACGCTGGATGCACCTTTGAAGGCCATGCTGGTGGACAGTTGGTATGACAGCTATCTGGGCGTGATCGTTCTGGTGCGGATCATGGACGGCAAATTGAAAAAGGGCGACCGGATCCGGATGATGCAAAACGGGTCGATCCACCATGTCGACCGTATCGGCGTGTTCCGCCCGCAGATGGAAATGATCGACGAGCTTGGCCCGGGCGAGATCGGTTTTCTGACCGCCTCGATCAAACAGGTGCGCGACACCCGTGTGGGCGATACGATCACCCATGAAAAACAACCCTGCGAGAAACCGCTGGCGGGCTTCAAACCCTCGCAACCCGTGGTGTTTTGCGGCCTCTTCCCCGTCGATAGCGCCGAATTCGAAGACCTGCGCGATGCGATCGAGAAACTGGCCCTCAATGACGCCTCCTTCAGCCATGAGATGGAAACCTCTGCGGCGCTTGGCTTTGGCTTTCGCTGCGGCTTTTTGGGGCTGTTGCACCTTGAGGTGATCCGCGACCGGATCGAGCGCGAATATAACATCGAATTGATCACCACCGCGCCTTCGGTGATCTATCACGTCTATATGCGCGACGGGTCGATGATCGAGCTGCACAACCCCGCCGATATGCCCGACCTGACCCATGTGGACCACCTCGAAGAGCCGCGGATCAAGGCGACGATTCTGGTGCCCGACGAATACCTCGGCGATGTGCTCAAACTGTGCCAAGACCGACGCGGCATCCAAGAGGACCTGACCTACGCCGGTTCGCGCGCGATGGTGGTCTATGACTTGCCGCTCAACGAGGTGGTGTTCGATTTCTACGACCGGCTCAAATCGGTGACCAAAGGCTATGCCTCTTTTGATTACCAGATGATCGGCTATCGTCAGGATTACCTTGTGAAAATGTCGATCCTTGTGAATGACGAACCGGTCGATGCGCTCTCCACGATGGTGCACCGCGACCGCGCCGAAATGCGCGGGCGGGCGATGGTCGAAAAGCTCAAGGACCTGATCCCGCGCCATATGTTCAAAATCCCGATCCAAGCAGCCATCGGCGGCAAGGTCATCGCCCGCGAGACCCTGTCCGCGATGCGCAAGGACGTGACCGCCAAATGCTACGGCGGGGATATGACCCGTAAGAAGAAGCTGCTCGAAAAGCAAAAAGCGGGTAAGAAAAAGATGCGCCAGTTCGGCAAAGTCGACATCCCCCAAGAGGCGTTTATTTCCGCTCTTAAATTGGACAATTGAGTGTCCGGTTTAAGAGCCGGTGAGCGAAAGCGAATGGCACAGCCAATCGCGTGCCCACACCAAGGTTAAGGCGCGTGATCCCGCGCCCCGCATCCTTGCCGATACACCTATCCTTCCCGAAACCGCCCCGCTGCGGCCAAAGCTGCGCGCCCGAAGCGAGGCCTCGGCGTTCTAAATCACGCGCGCAGACATCCCCCACCTGACCCAGATCAAAGCGCGAAATATTCGAATCCTCTAATGTCTGCCTCAGGACACGCGTCAACATGATGAGGCTCGCCATGCTACGATTGGCATCTATTCTCTATTCTTTGATCGGCACCTCGGTTGCGGGCATCTTGATGGTTGCCGCGCTGACCATGGGCTATGACACGTTGCAACCGATTGTGACCGCTGTGGTGGTGGGGTTTGTAGCGGCGGTGCCGGTGACCTATCTGGTCGCCAAGGCCATTATGAACAACGCCTAGGTCCAAGGTTTCCCGTCTTGGCGGGAGAGGCGGCAGCGGTGCTAGGGAGGGGTCCTGTTGGGGCTGCTGCCGCCAGAAATTCACCGGAGCGCGGCGCTATGCGGCCATATCCAGATAGGCCCGCACCGCTGCCTCGAATTCGCGCGGTTTTTCCGCATGCAGCCAATGGCCCGCATCCGGAATTTTGGCAAAACGCGCGGCGGGGAAAAGCGCCTTGATCTGCGGGCGGTATTCGCGCGCCACATAATGCGACTTGGCCCCCGACAAAAACAGGACCGGCCCGCCAAATTGCCCCTCAACCTCAGGAAAAGACAGGATTTTCGGCATATCGCGCGCCAGCACGTCGAGATTGAGCCGCCAGCGTTTTTCGGCCACGTCCAAGGATTGCAAAAAGAACGGCACCAAGGCCGGATCATCGACCACCGCCTCCAGCGGCGCCTTGGCATCCGAGCGTTTTTCAATCGTGCCGAGGTCCAGCCCGCGCATCGCCTCGATATATTGGATCTGGCTATGGGCATAGGTCACCGGCGCGATATCGGCGATGATCAGACGGTTCACCAGATCGGGGTATTTGAGCGCCAGAACCATCGCAGCCTTGCCGCCCATGGAATGGCCCAAAACATCCATCGGGGCGCCGCGCGTGCGGATCACCTCGGCCAGATCCTCGGCCATATCCTCATAAGAATGGCTGTCGTGCCACGGGCTGTCGCCGTGATTGCGTTGGTCCACCGCCACGACGGGCCGCGTATCGGACAGGCGTTTGGCGATCACCCCCCAATTGCGCGCCGAGCCGTATAGCCCGTGCACGATCATCAATTCGGTTGCGGTTTTGGCGGCGGCGCTGGCGGGCGCATGTTCGATGAGGTTCAACATGGGCCCTGTCATATCGGCTGGCCGCGCCGCGTGCCAGAGCTATTGAGGCGCGCTTGTCTGCGCGTTAGGCTTGGTGCGTGGGGGCGCGCGACGTGACAGAGCAACAACAGATCAAGGACGGGCTGGCGCGGATTTACGCGCTCTTCGAGGCGCGGATGCATATCGAGGCGCCTCCGCTGGGCCGCGCGGTGGCGCGCGCGGGGCGCCGTTTGCCCAAAGCCGCGCGCCACGCGGGGCGGCGGCTGGCCCGGATCGAGCCGCTTTTGGACAATCCCAAGCTTTGGATGCATATCGACCGGCCCCGCGCGGGCAAGGATATCGCGCAGCTTGGCGCGGCGCTGCAAGCCTATGACCGGCGGGCGCGGCGGGTCCATGCTTTGCTCGGCTGGGCCACATCGAATATGGTCAATCTGTTTGTGATCATCGCCGCGCTGATCGCGCTGCTGCGCTGGCGCGGGCTTTTGTGAGCGTCTCGCGCGGCAAGAACGGCGGTAAAAGCGGGGCGCAGACCCGCCCGCCCCAAGGATCACGGGCGGCACTGCGCGCATCAGTGAGGGCAAAACGACAAGACGCAAAGGCGGGCATCTCGGCCCACCAAAGCGGCGGCGATGCCAAAGCGTTCTTTCGCGACCTGCCCGATGCAAAGGGTGATCAGGGTGTGAGACAGTGCGGCGTTGAAGCGGCTTTGGTATCGCAAGAGTGAGTGTGCGCCGCAAATCTTAACAGATCGTAAATGCCAAACCCCAAAGCGCAGATCGGCATGTTTTGGCGCAGCGCGGCGCGCGCGCCATGAAAAAAGGGCGTGCGGCACGCATATCGCGCCGCACGCCCCTTGTCTTTACGGCTGCGCCGCGATCACAGGTTCGGATACATCGGGAATTTTTCGCAAAGCGCCTCGACCTTGGCTTTGACCGCCGCCTCGACCTCGGCATTGCCCTCCTCGCCATTGGCCGCCAGACCGTCGACAACCTCGACGATCCAGTCGCCGATCAGGCGGAATTCGTCCTCGCCAAAGCCGCGCGTCGTGCCCGCAGGGGTGCCCAAACGCACGCCCGAGGTGACCATCGGTTTTTCGGGATCAAAGGGAATGCCGTTTTTGTTGCAGGTGATATGGGCGCGGCCCAATGCGTTTTCGGTGGCATTGCCTTTGACGCCTTTGGGGCGCAGATCGACCAGCATCACATGGGTGTCGGTGCCGCCCGTGACGATGTCCAATCCGCCTTTCATCAATTGATCGGCAAGGGCCACGGCATTGGCGCGCACCTGCTTTTGGTAGCTCTTGAATTCGGGACGCAGCGCCTCGCCAAAGGCCACGGCCTTGGCCGCGATCACATGCATCAAGGGGCCGCCCTGAATACCGGGGAAGATCGCCGAATTGATCTTTTTGGCAATCGCCTCGTCATTGGTCAGGATCATGCCGCCGCGCGGGCCGCGCAGGGTTTTATGGGTCGTGGTGGTCGCCACATCGGCATAGGGGAAGGGCGAGGGATGCTCGCCCGCGGCGACGAGGCCCGCAAAATGGGCCATATCCACCATCAGATAGGCGCCAACAGAATCGGCAATCTCGCGCATCTTCTTGAAATCCACCTGACGCGGAATCGCCGAACCGCCCGCGATCAGCATTTTGGGCTTATGCTCGGTGGCCAGTTCTTGGATCTGGTCATAGTCGATCAGGCTGTCTTGCTTGCGCACGCCGTATTGCACGGCGTTGAACCATTTGCCCGACTGGTTCGGTTTCGCGCCATGGGTCAAATGCCCGCCCGCGTCCAAGGACATGCCGAGGATCGTATCGCCAGGCTGGAGCAGCGCGGTAAAGACGCCTTGGTTGGCCTGCGATCCCGAATTGGGCTGCACATTGGCAAAATCGCAGCCGAACAATTGCTTGGCGCGGTCGATGGCAAGGTTTTCGGCCACATCCACATATTGGCAGCCGCCATAATAGCGGCGCCCCGGATAGCCTTCGGCGTATTTGTTGGTCAGAACCGAGCCTTGCGCTTCCATCACGGCGGCAGAGACGATGTTTTCCGAGGCGATCAATTCGATCTCGTGGCGCTGGCGGCCCAATTCGTCGGTGATCGAGGCAAAAAGCTCCGGATCGCGGGTCGAAAGGCTCTCGGTGAAAAATCCGGCATCGCGGGTTGTGGCAGTCATCAGGTCTCTCCCAGATAGCGCGCCGAACGGGGCGGGGCGCAGAAACGTTGCCCGCTGTTTATCCAATTGCCCTTGGAGAAAAAAGTGTGCTTTGCGACATAATCATTATGAAATCACCAAAAGCGGCGAAAGCTGCGTGAAATCGCTGGTCAGGAATGGTAAACCGCGCTGAGAGCGGCGGATTTTGCCGATCAGGAAGGACAAGGCCCCCGATGGCAGAGCAACAACCGCCGATGAAAATCGCATTCGTGGCCTCCGACGCGCCCACGGCGCAAACTGCGCGGGCGGTTTTGGTGACCCGCTATGGCGACACCCCCGAGGCCGAGGCCGATGTCATCGTCGCCTTGGGCGGGGACGGGTTCATGCTCCATACGCTGCACCGCACCCAAGAATTGCCCGCGCCGGTTTACGGCATGAACCGCGGCACGGTCGGGTTTTTGATGAACGCCTACCGCGAAAGCGATCTGCAGGCCCGCCTTGCCGCCGCCGAAGAGGCGGTGATCAATCCCTTGTCGATGAAGGCCACGGCGGTGGACGGCACCGTGCATGAGGCGCTGGCGATCAACGAGGTCTCGCTTTTGCGCGCGGGGCCGCAGGCGGCGAAACTGCGCATCACCATCGACGGGCGGCTGCGGATGGAGGAATTGGTCTGCGACGGGGCCTTGGTCGCCACGCCCGCCGGATCGACCGCCTATAATTATTCGGCCCATGGCCCGATCCTGCCCATCGGGGCGGATGTTCTGGCGCTCACGGCCATCGCGCCCTTCCGGCCCCGCCGTTGGCGCGGGGCGTTGTTGCCGAAGGGCGCTTTGGTGCGTTTCGATGTGACCGATCCGGAAAAACGCCCCGTGATGGCCGATGCCGACAGCCGCTCTGTCTCGGATGTGGCCTCTGTCGAAATCCGCTCGGCGCCGCAGATCACCCACCGCATCCTCTTTGATCCGGGGCATGGGCTCGACGAGCGGCTTTTGCGCGAACAATTCGTCTGATCCTTGGAACCTTTTGCGGCTTGCTCCGTTGTCTAGGTGAAGCGGCGCCGATGCGCTGCACCTGGATTGGAGGCAAGAGATGGACTGGAATATTATCGAAGGCAATTGGAAGCAGATCAAAGGCAAGGCTTTGGAAAACTGGGGCAAATTGACCGATGATGAATTGGACGAAGCCGCCGGTAACCGCGAGCAGTTGATCGGCAAAATCCAAGAGAAATACGGCATCGCCAAAGACGAGGCCGAAAAACAGGTGGACGCATTCGCCGCCAAACACTGAGGTCGGGCCGTGCTCCAAGAGCGCGGGCGCGTGTAAAACCTCGTCACGCGGCGGCGCCTTGGATCAGGCAAACACCAAAGGGCAGCGGAGTGATCCGCTGCCCTTTATGTTTGTGCGCAGGCGAGGTGGCTATTTGGCGTAGCCGATGGTTTGCAGCGCCGCTTTAATCTCGTCCAAAATCGCCGGATCGTCGATGGTCGCGGGCATTTTGAACGCCTTGCCATCGGCAATCGACACCATCGTGGCGCGCAGGATTTTGCCCGAACGGGTTTTGGGCAAACGGTCCACAACGACCGACAATTTGAACGCCGCCACGGGGCCGATTTTCTCGCGCACCAATTTGACAACCTCGGCGTTGATCTCGGCGTGCGGGCGGTTCACCCCGTTGGTCAGGCACAAGAACCCCACGGGCATCTGCCCTTTGAGGTCGTCCGACACGCCGATCACCGCGCACTCGGCCACATCGGGATGCGAGGCCAGAACCTCCTCCATCCCGCCTGTGGACAGACGGTGCCCCGCCACGTTGATCACATCATCGGTGCGCGCCATGATATAGAGATATCCGTCCTCGTCGATCATCCCCGCATCACCGGTCTCGTAAAACCCTGGGAAGGTGTTGAGATAGCTCTTGCGGAACCGCTCTTCGGCGTTCCAAAGCCCCGGCAAAGTGCCCGGCGGCAGCGGCAGTTTCACCGCAATCGCGCCCAATTCGCCCGCAGGCATCGGATGGCCCGCCTCGTCGAGGATTTGCACGTCATATCCCGGCATCGGCACGGCGGGCGAGCCGAGCTTGACCGGCAATTCCTCGATCCCCATCGGATTGGCGGCAATCGCCCAACCTGTTTCGGTCTGCCACCAATGGTCGATCACGGGCACGCCCAATTGCTCTTGCGCCCAGACAATCGTATCGGGATCGGCGCGCTCACCGGCCAGATAGACGGCCTTGAGGCAGGACAGGTCGTATTTCTTGACAAATTCGCCCTTGGGGTCTTCGCGTTTGACCGCGCGAAAGGCCGTGGGAGCGGTGAAGAAGCTCTTCACCCCATGCTCGGAAATCACCCGCCAGAAGGTGCCCGCATCGGGGGTGCCGACAGGTTTGCCCTCGAACACAATCGTGGTGTTGCCGTGGATCAGCGGCCCGTAGGTGATATAGCTGTGCCCGACGACCCAACCCACATCGGAGGCGGCCCAGAACACATCGCCCGCATCGACGTTATAGATGTTCTTCATCGACCAGTTCAGCGCCACCAGATGGCCCGCCGTGGGGCGCAACACGCCCTTGGGCGCGCCGGTGGTGCCGGAGGTATAAAGAATATAGGCTGGATCATTGCCCTTGAGCGCCACGCATTCGGCAGGCTCTACGCCATATTGAAAGGCGTGCCAATCCACATCGCGCCCCTCGGTAAGCTGCGCAACCTCTTGTTCACGTTGGAAAATCACGCAAAACTCGGGCTTGTGATCGGCCATTTCGATGGCCCCGTCCAAAAGCGGTTTGTAATGCACCACCCGCCCCGGTTCGATCCCGCAAGAGGCGGCGATGATGGCTTTGGGCGTGCAATCATTGATCCGCACCGCCAGTTCCGAGGCGGCAAAGCCGCCAAAGACCACCGAATGCACCGCGCCGATGCGCGCACAGGCCAGCATCGCCTCCAAGGCTTCGGGCACCATCGGCATATAGATGATGACGCGGTCGCCTTTTTCGACGCCCTTGGCGCGCAAAGCTCCGGCCAAAGAGGCCACGCGGGTCTGCAGTTCGGCATAGGAAATCTTGTGCTTGGTTTGGGTGACGGGGCTGTCATAGATGATCGCGGTGCGCGCGCCGTTGCCCGCTTCGACATGGCGGTCCACCGCGTTATAGCAGGTGTTCACCTCGCCGTCGCAGAACCACTCATACAAGGGGGCGTTTTCGTCAAACAGCGCCTTGGTCGGTTTCTTGATCCAATCGATCGCCTCGGCGGCCTGCATCCAGAACCCTTCGGGATCCTTTTTCCAACCCTCATAAACCTGTGCGTAGCTCATCTCGCGTGTCTCCTCCGTCACGGTATTCACTTGCATACAATGGCATCTGTATGCGCCTCTGGTGCCGCAGAGCAAGCGCCGCCCCTGCGCCCGATTGACACAATGAGCGCTAACATTCCGCAATGCGGAATCGGCCTTGATACAATCATACGTCAAAGCCGCCCGCGTTAGAATATTCTTACGCGGTGCAGCTTTGCGCGGCGGGGGCGGCCCGTTCCTTGGCCTGCCCACATGGCCCGCCGCTTCGGCATCCTATCCGTAATGGGCGACCGGCGTGCCCGCGATGGCGGCCATATTGAGAAGCCCGCGCGGCGTGATCGAGGGCGTGACGATATGGGCGCGGTTGCCCATGCCCATCAAAATCGGCCCGACCTCCAAACCGCCGCCCTTCATCTTGAGGATGTTGCGCACGCCCGAGGCCGCGTCGGTATTGGCGAAAACCAAGACATTCGCCGGCCCGTCCAGCCGTCCGTCGGGGAAAATCCGCTCGCGCAATTCGGGGTCAAGCGCCGCATCGATATGCATCTCGCCCTCATAGGCAAAGCTGCGCGGGGCGCTGTCCAAAATCTCCAGCGCCCCGCGCATCCGTTTGCCGGTGTCGCAATCGAGATTGCCGAACTGGCTGTGCGAACACAGCGCGATTTGCGGCGTGCGGCCAAAGCGGCGCACATGGCGCGCGGCCCCGATCACCGTATCGGCAATCTGTTGCGGCGTGGGTTCGGCATGCACATGGGTATCGGCGATGAACAGCGGCCCATCCTCCAAAATCATCAAGGACAGCGCGCCGACGGGGCGCAACGCGGAGGTGCCCAGAACCTGCGTGATATAATTCATATGCCACAAATATTGCCCGAAGGTGCCGCAGATCATGCTATCGGCCTCCTCGCGCTGCACCATGACGGCGGCGATGGCGGTGGAATTGGTGCGCATGATCGCCTTGGCCAGATCGGGGGTCACGCCGCGCCGCGCCATGATCGCATGATAGCTGCCCCAATAATCGCGGTAACGGTCGTCTTTTTCGGGGTTCACGATGGAAAAATCGCGCCCCGGACGGATTGAAAGCCCCGCCTGTTCGCAGCGGTGCTGGATCACCTCGGGGCGTCCGATGAGGATCGGTTGCTCGGTGGTTTCCTCCAAAACGGCCTGCGCCGTGCGCAGCACCCGCTCGTCCTCGCCCTCGGCAAACACGATGCGGCGCGAGGCCGTGGCGGCGGCCTCGAACACCGGACGCATGAGCAGCGCCGATTTGAACACCGATTGGTTCAGCTTGGCGCGATAGGCCTGCAAATCCTCGATCGGGCGCGTGGCCACGCCGCTCTCCATCGCGGCTTTGGCCACGGCGGATGACACAATGCCGACAAGGCGCGGATCAAAGGGTTTGGGGATCAGGTAATCGGCGCCAAAGGTCAGTTGCTCGCCATGATAGGCGGCGGCGGCTTCGGCCGATGTCGTGGCGCGCGCCAGTTCGGCAATCCCGTCGATACAGGCCAGTTGCATCGCATCGTTGATCTCGGTCGCGCCCACGTCGAGCGCGCCGCGAAAGATGAAGGGGAAACACAATACGTTGTTGACCTGATTGGGAAAATCGCTGCGCCCCGTGGCGATGATCGCGTCCGGATGCACCGCGCGCGCCAGATCGGGCAAAATCTCTGGCGTCGGATTGGCCAGCGCGAAAATGATCGGGCGCGGCGTCATTTTGGCCGCCATTTCTTGGGTCAGAACCTGAGGTCCCGACAGGCCAAGGAACATATCCGCCCCGCTGATCACATCGTCCAATGTACGCAGATCGCTCTTTTGCGCAAAGGCGGCTTTTTGCGGGTTCATATCGACCTCGCGCCCCTCGTAAACGAGGCCATGCACATCGCACAGCCAGACGTTTTCGCGCTTTACCCCCAGTTTGAGCAGCATGTTGAGACAGGCAATCCCCGCCGCGCCGCCGCCCGTCGAGACGATCTTGATCTCCTCGAAGGCCTTGCCCGCCACATGCAGCGCGTTTTTCGCTGCCGCGCCGACGACGATGGCGGTGCCGTGCTGATCGTCATGAAACACGGGGATATTCATCCGCTCGCGGCAGATTTTCTCGACAATAAAGCAATCGGGGGCTTTGATGTCTTCGAGGTTGATCGCGCCGAATGTCGGCCCCATCGCGCAAACGATATCGGCCAGCTTTTCGGGGTCGGGCTCATCTAGTTCAATGTCAAAACAATCGATATTGGCGAATTTCTTGAACAGGACCGCCTTGCCCTCCATCACCGGTTTGGAGGCCAGCGCGCCGATGTTGCCAAGGCCCAGAACCGCCGTGCCATTGGTCACCACCGCCACCAGATTGCCGCGTGCGGTAAAACGGCTGGCATGGGCGGGATCGTCCTTGATCTCAAGGCAGGCTTCGGCCACCCCTGGCGAATAGGCGCGGGCCAGATCGCGCCCGTTGGCCAAGGGTTTGGTGGCGCGGATTTCCAATTTCCCCGGCTTGGGAAACTCGTGATAATCCAGCGCCGCTTGGCGCAATCCGTCGTTGGTTGGTGACGTCATGGTCTCTCTCCCTTGGGGCGCTTGCGGGGCTTTGCGCCCGCGCGCGCATGGCCGCGCTGTGACGCTTTATATACACAGAACTGCGCCCTGCACATATGTAGTTTAATGTTAAACTATTTGTTAATCCGCGCGCTGGACACCGGCGAAAATACGCCCGTGCGGCGCGGCGCAGCGGCGGGGGGTGCCTTGGGCGCGAGCGGTGCTTGCAAATCCGCGCGCGAGGCGACAGGCTCACGCTCAACCCCCGCCCGCAGCGATAGTTTGGAGAATCCCCATGCCCGATCATGCCGACCTGAAGAAAGCCGCGCTTGCCGTGCGCGAAAACGCCTATGCGCCCTATTCGAATTTTCCGGTCGGCGCGGCGCTGCGCACGCCCGAGGGCGAGGTGTTCACCGGCTGCAACGTCGAAAATGTCGCCTATCCCGAAGGCACCTGCGCCGAGGCGGGGGCGATTGCCGCCATGGTTGCCACCGGCGCGCGCGAAGTGGCCGAGATTTTCGTGATCGCCGATGCGCCCCATCCGGTCACGCCCTGCGGCGGGTGCCGCCAGAAGCTGGCCGAATTTACCCGCGCCGAGGCGCGTATCGTGATGAGCACGCTGGAGGGGCGCGAATTGGTGATGACCATGGCCGAATTGCTCCCCGGTGCCTTTAATACCACCCATCTGGAGCGGAGCTGACCCGATGGACGCGCGCGCGATCCTTGTGCGCCTGCGCGGCGGCGAGACCCTCGGCCAGGACGAGTTGACATGGTTCGCCCATGGCCTCGCCACGGGCGCGGTCAGCGATGCGCAGGCGGGGGCCTTTGCCATGGCGGCGCTGCTCAACGGATTGGGCGAGGCGGGGCGCACGGCGCTGACGCTGGCGATGCGCGATAGCGGTGATGTTCTGGCGTGGGATATGGACGCGCCGGTGATCGACAAACATTCCACCGGCGGCGTCGGCGATTGCGTCAGCCTGATCCTCGCCCCCGCTTTGGCCGCTTGCGGGGCCTATGTGCCGATGATTTCGGGGCGCGGGCTGGGCCATACGGGCGGCACGCTCGATAAAATCGAATCCATCCCCGGATTGCGTACGGATCTGGCCGAGGCGCAGTTTCGCGCCGTGGTCCAAGAGGCCGGATGCGCCATCGTCTCGGCCAGCGGCGATATCGCCCCTGCGGACAAACGGCTTTATGCGGTGCGCGATGTCACGGGCACGGTGGAAAGCCTTGATCTGATCACCGCGTCGATCTTGTCCAAAAAACTGGCCGCCGGATTGCAAGGGCTTGTTCTGGATGTGAAAACCGGATCGGGCGCCTTTATGAAAACGCCTGAGGCCTCGCGGGCCTTGGCCGTGGCCTTGGTCGAAACCGCCAATGCGGCGGGGTGCAAAACCTCGGCCCTGATTTCGGACATGAGCCAACCCTTGGCCCCCGCTTGCGGCAATGCGCTCGAAGTGGCGGCCAGCATGGAGGTGCTGTGCGACGGGGCGGGCGGGCCGTTGCGCGAATTGACCTGCCTCTTGGGCGGGGTGGCCTTGGCCGATTGCGGATTGGCGGCGGATGTCGAGGCGGGCACCGATGCGGTGGCGGGCGCGCTGACCTCGGGGCGCGCCGCCGAACATTGGGGCCGCATGGTCGCCGCCATGGGCGGACCGCGCGGGTTCTCCGATAAATGGCGCCGGTTCTTGCCCGAAGCCCCCGTGATCCGCGAAGTCAAAGCCCCGCACGCCGGATATCTGGCGGCAATGGATGGCGAGGCGATGGGATTGGCGGTCGTCGCCTTGGGCGGCGGGCGGCAAGTCGAATCCGACGTGGTCGATCCCGCCGTCGGCCTGTCCGATGTTTTGCCCTTGGGCACGTGGGTCGAGGCGGGCCAAGTGATCATGCGCATCCACGCCGCGCGCACCGGCGCGGCCGAAGCCGCCGAGGCGGCGCTGCGCGGGGCGGTCTCGCTTGGGGAGCGCGCGCCCGATCTGCCGCCGCTCGTCCATGAAAGGGTCGGATGATGGCGCGCGCCTTTTTGATTGTGATGGACAGCCTCGGCATCGGCGGCGCGCCGGATGCGGACCGGTTTTTCAACGGCGATCTGCCCGACAGCGGCGCCAATACGCTGGCCCATATCGCGCAGGCCTGCGCCGATGGCACGGCGGGGCGCGGGGCGCTGGCGCTGCCGAGCCTCGCGGCCATGGGATTGGGGCAGGCGATCGAGGCGGCCTGCGGCGCGCAGCGGCCCGACCTGACCGCCGCCGCAACCGGCTATTTCGGCGCGGCGACCGAGGTCTCGCAGGGCAAGGACACCCCCTCGGGCCACTGGGAATTGGCGGGTGTGCCGGTGCCGTGGGAGTGGCATTATTTTCCCGATACCGACCCCGCATTTTCCGATGATCTGATGGTCGAAGCGGCCATCGCGGCAGGGGCGGGCGGCACGCTTTATAACCGCCACGGCTCGGGCACCGATGTGATCGACGCCGAGGGCGCGCGGCATATGAAAACCGGCTGGCCGATCCTTTACACCTCCGCCGACAGCGTGTTCCAAATTGCCGCCCATGAGGAAAGCTTCGGGCTGGAGCGGCTCTATGATCTTTGCGCCCATATGGCCCCGATCTTGCACGAGATGCGCGTGGGCCGTGTCATCGCGCGCCCCTTTGTGGGCAGCCCCGAGGCCGGATTTACCCGCACCAAAAACCGCCATGACTATGCCATCGCTCCGCCTGCGCCGACCCTGTGCGATTGGGCGCATGACGCGGCGCGGCGCGTCTATGCCGTTGGAAAGATTGGCGATATCTTCTCGATGCGCGGCATTGACGAGAATCGCAAAGGCAGCGACGCCGAGTTGATGGAGCATCTGGTGGACCTGACGCGCGAGGCCGAGGAGGGCAGCCTGACCTTTGCCAATTTCGTCGAATTCGACAGCCGTTTCGGCCACCGGCGCGATGTGGCGGGCTATGCGGGGGCGCTCGAATGGTTCGACGCGCAAATCGGGCGCATTTTCGCGCAGGCACGCGATGGAGACCTGTTTATCTTTACCGCAGATCATGGCAATGATCCCACATGGGCGGGCACCGACCACACCCGCGAACGCGTGCCGGTTCTGGCGCGGATCATCGGGCAGGGCGGCGCGCATCCCATCGGCAATATCGCCTTCCAAGACGTCGCCGCCAGCGTTGCGGCGCATCTGGGCATCACGCGGCCCGATGCCGCCAAAGGAGTGTCCTTCCTATGAGTGATCCAGCCCGAGGCGCGCCCCGCGGCGTTACCGCCGCGCACCAAGCCAGCGGCGCTACCGCCGCGCACCAAGCCAGCGGCGATGCCGCCGCCGCACCAAAACAACGCGATCCTTTGGCGGGGCGCGACCCCGAGGCGCCGATGGATGAAGAGACGCGGTTCGAGTTTGAGGATGCGCTGCGCCGGATGCCCAAGCTGGAGCTGCATTTGCACCACGAAGGCGCGGCCCCGCCCGAGTTTATCCGCCAGTTGGCCGCCGAAAAATCGGTCAACCTGAGCGGGATTTTCGACCGAAGCGGCAGCTATCGCTACACGGACTTTCCCGATTTCCTGCGCGTCTACGAGGCCGCGACGCAGGTGCTCAAAACCCCCGAGGATTACCACCGCCTCACCCTTGCGGTGCTGGAGCAATCGGCCCAGCACGGGGTGATCTATTGCGAAAGCTTCCTGTCGCCCGATTTTTGCGGTGGCGGCGATTTGCCCGCGTGGCGCGACTATCTGGCGGCCATCGAGGATGCGGCGGGCATGGCCGAACGCGCCCATGGCATCACCCTGCGCGGCATTGTCACCGCCGTGCGCCATTTCGGTCCCGATATGGCCAAACGCAGCGCCCTGTGCGCCGCCGAAACGGCGGGCGATTTCATCACCGGTTTCGGCATGGGCGGCGACGAGACCAAGGGCCATCAGGGCGATTTTGCCTATGCCTTCGACATGGCCCGCGAGGCGCATCTCAAGCTGACCACCCACGCGGGCGAATTTGGCGGACCCGAGAGCATCCGTGAGGCGATCCGCGATCTGCGCGTCGCGCGCATCGGTCACGGGGTGCGCGCCATCGAGGACATGGCCTTGGTCGAGGAGATCGCCGCGCGCGGCATCGTTTTGGAGGTCTGCCCCGGATCGAATGTGGCGCTGGGGCTTTATGCCGATGTCGCCGCCCATCCGGTCAAACGTTTGGCCGATGCGGGCGTGCGCGTCACCATCAGCACCGATGATCCGCCGTTTTTCCACACCGATATGACATCCGAATTCATCCATCTGCACAACGCCTTTGGCTGGGGGCTGGCTGATTTTACCGCCCTTGGCCAAAGCGCCGCAGCGGCGGCATTTTGCAACGAAGCGCTGCGCGCGCGCCTGAACAAACGACTGGAGGCCTTTTAAACATGGACCATCTGACCATCGTCAAACATCCATTGGTGCAACATAAACTCACCTTGATGCGCGAAAAGGAAACCTCGACCGCCGTCTTTCGCCAGCTTTTGCGCGAGATCAGCCAGCTTTTGGCCTATGAGATCACCGGCCAGCTGGAGATGACCACCAAACGCATCGAAACCCCGTTGCAGCCGATGGATGCGCCGGTTCTGGACGGGCGCAAACTGGCGCTGATCTCGATCCTGCGGGCGGGCAACGGGTTGCTCGACGGGATGCTCGAATTGATCCCTTCGGCGCGGGTCGGATTTGTCGGGCTTTACCGCGATGAAGAAACGCTCCAGCCGGTCGAATATTACTTCAAAGTGCCCGATAATCTGGATGAGCGTCTGGTGATTGCGGTCGATCCGATGCTGGCGACGGGCAACTCGTCGGCCGCCGCCATCGACAAACTCAAAGAGGCGGGGGCGAAAAATATCCGTTTCCTGTGCCTTTTGGCGGCGCCCGAGGGCGTGGCGCGTATGAAAGAGGCCCACCCCGATGTGCCCATCGTCACGGCGGCTCTGGACGAAAAACTCAACGATCAAGGCTATATCGTGCCAGGTCTGGGGGATGCGGGCGATCGCATGTTCGGCACCAAATAAGCCACATCTGCGCTTTACTACGGCTATATTTTGCGTCAAACTGCCCTTTATATGTGTGGGGGCACTCTTATGATTTCGAAATATGTAACCGCCGCCCTTGTGGCCGCAATGATGGCCGCTCCGGGTGGCAGTTTTGCTAAATCACTGGCTTTGAAGGATGAAATCCTTCCGGCGGAATTCCCGCCCGCCAGCTTCAAGGGCGGCCAATATGTCGACAGTCGCGGATGCGTCTTTATCCGCGCGGGGATCGACGGGGCGACCACTTGGGTGCCGCGCGTGTCGCGCGCGCGCACCGTGATCTGCGGCTTCAAACCCAGCCTGCCCAAGGGCCAAGGCACGGCGATTGTGCAAAACACCGGCCCCGCGCCGGTGCAGATCGTCCCAGATGACGCGGCTTCGGTCAAAGCCAAATCGGACGGCGCGGTGAAATCCGCCGCCGCCGCGCAAAAATCCGCGCCGCGCCCGCTGTTTGCGCGCAAGGCCAAACCCGCCGCCGCCCCGCAGCCGGTTCAAATCAAACCCGCGCCCGTAAAACGCGCGGCCGCGCCGATGCGCACGGTGGCGTCGATCTCGACCATGCCGCGCCCTCTGGCCCCCGCGCCGCAAGTGGTGCGCCCCGCGCCCGTGGCCTTGGCCACACCGCAAGCCGCGCCGCGACCCGTTCAGGTCTCGCGCGCCGTGCCTGCTGCGCCCGCCTGCCAAGGGGCCTCGGCGATCAGCAGCCAGTATATCGGCTCTTCAAACGCCGGTCTTCCGGTGCGCTGCGGCCCGCAGCAAGGCGGCTCCGGCGTGAGCCGCAATTCGGGCGCGATGGGCATGGCGCCTGTGTCCGCCTCTGACGCGCCGCAAATGGCCGCTGTGCCGTTGCAGCAACTCGCGCCAAGCACCCGCATCATTCCGCGCCACGTCTATGAGGCGCGCAAAGCGGCGGGCAACGAAGAGATCAAAGCGCCCAAAGGCTACCGCCGCGCATGGGACGATGGCCGCCTCAATCCGCGCCGCGCCGAGCAAACCGTCGCGGGTGTGCAGGCGATGGATCTGCGTTGGACCAAAACCGTGCCGCGCAAGCTCTATGATGCGCGCGACGGGCGCGTGGTGAACAAGCTGTTCCCCAATCTGCGCTATCCTTTCACCTCGATGGCACAGCAACAGGCCGCAAGCGCGACCGTTGTCGCTCGCGCCGATCATTCGGCGCTTCAATCCGGCGCGCGTCTGTCGACCCGCCGCAGCCCCGCCGCCGCTCCCACCTCCACGCGGGCCGTGGCCAGCGCGCATCAATATGTGCAGGTCGGCAGCTTTGGCCAATCGGATAACGCCGCGCGCACCGCCGCCAAGCTCAAGGCCATGGGCCTGCCGGTGCGGATGGGCAAGGCCAATGCGCTCACCGTGGTCATGGCTGGCCCCTTTGCCAGCACCTCGCATCTGCAAGGGGCGCTGCTTGCGGTGCGCAAGGCCGGTTTTGCCGGCGCCTTCTCGCGCTAGGAAGACCAGCGCATCGGTGATGGCGATAGGTCAGGCCCGATCATCGCGAGATAGCCCATGAAAGCCCTGCGCCGCGCGCGGGGCTTTTTCCTTGGCCGGATGGCAAGCTGGGCCCCTCAGCCGCCGCAAATCACCTGCAATCGCAGCCAGTCGCCATCGGTGATGACGGGGGCGGGGGCGGCGCTGCGGTAGGGGTCGTTTTCGATCAAGGCAGCGGTGCTGTCGCCGGTGATATCCACGGCCAAAGCATAGGGGGTGGCGCGCACGGCCCATGCATCAAATCCCGCCAAGAGCGCGCTGTCGGGCAGCGGCGCAGGCGCGCGGCGCAGCAGCGTTTCGGCATATTCTTGCAAGGCCCCTTCGCTCAGCGCGCCGGTCAGCAGCAGCCGGAACGTCGCCACCAACCCCGCCTCGCGCAGCAAAGGCTCCAAAGGGTCGGTGATCTGCGCGCGCAGCCGCTCGGCGATGATATAGCCCGCGACCACATCGGGTTCCTCATAATCCTCGACCAAGGCGCGGCCCAAGATCACCGTGCCGCCAGGCAAATGGGTGCTGACCTCGATGCCAGAACGCACCACCACCAACCGCCCGCCGCCATGGGGCGCAGGCAGCCGCGCGCCCAGCCGTGCCAGGGCCTCGACGCTTTGCGGCGCGCTGCACGGTGCCCCCGCGACGCGGCGGATGTTTTTGAGCAGACCGTTGCCGATTTCGGCGCGTTTGACTTGCGGGACCACCTTGAGCGCGTGTTGCAAGCTGGCCTCGGGCAGCCAGAACACCCCCAGCGCGCCAATGGCGGCAAACAGCGAGACCGTCGCCATCAGCCGCAGCCGCCCCGGACGTGGACGCCGCCGCGCGATGGCGCTGCGCAGGGTCTCGATCGCCTCGATCATCTCGGCGGCATCCTCGCCCAGTTCCAGCGTCTCTTCGGGCACCCCGTCGGGATGGAAAATCGCAGGGACCTGTCCGGGATTGGCGCGCTCGACCGCGGGCAAAGACCAATGCGCCAAGGCCATATCGCGCATATTGGTGATCACCAAAGTCGCATCGCCCACCGAGACAATCACCTCGACGCGCTGCGCATCGGGGCGCTCGCGCCACAGGCCCGCCGCTTCGATCCGGTCAAATTTCTTAAGTGCGGTCATCGTTAAATCTGCTCTGGCCTTATCGGTGCTGCGGCCTCTTTGACAGGCAGCCTAGCACGCGGGGGCGGGCGGCGGCAATTGATCAACCGCCCCGTTTGAATCCCGCCCGAAAACGCGCGGCAAACGCGCCGCAAACCTGCCCCAAAGGCGCGCCGCGATGCGGGCCGTTCACAGGGTTCTGGCCAACCCGCGCAATTCGAATTTCTGGATTTTGCCCGTGGAGGTTTTGGGAAGCTCTTGGAACACCACGCGTTTGGGGCATTTGAACCCTGCGAGGCGATCACGGGCAAAGGCGATCAACGCGGCCTCATCCGCCGTGGCCCCGTCTTTCAACTCCACAAAGGCGCAAGGCACCTCGCCCCATTTCTCGTCGGGTTTGGCGACCACGGCGCACAATAGCACCGAAGGATGGTTCATCAACGCCGCCTCGACCTCGACCGAGGAAATATTCTCGCCGCCCGAAATGATGATGTCTTTGGCGCGGTCCGAGATTTGCACATAGCTGTCGGGATGTTGCACGGCGATATCGCCCGAATGGAACCACCCGCCCGCAAAGGCCTCGGCGGTGGCCTGAGGGTTTTTGAAATAGCCCTTCATCACCCCGTTGCCGCGAAAGGAAATCTGCCCTTGGGTTGCGCCATCCATCGGGATTTGGTCACGGTTCTCGTCCAGAACCGTGATCGCCTCATGCACGGGCATTGGCACGCCTTGGCGCGATTTGACCTCGGCGCGCGATGCCCCTTGCAAATGGCCCATGCGGTCCTCGTCCCATGTGCATTCGGTGGCGGGGCCGTAGGTTTCCGTCAGCCCGTAAACATGGGTGATATTGAAGCCCATGGTTTCAATCGCGCCCAATGTGGCGGGGGCGGGGGGCGCGCCTGCGGTAAAGACCTCGACCGTGTGGTCAAAGGCGCGTTTTTGATCCTCGGGCGCGTTGATCAGCATATTGAGCACAATCGGCGCGCCGCCGAAATGGGTCGCCCCCTCATCGGCGATGGCGTTGAAAATCGCGGGCGCGGTGATGTCGCGGCAACAAATCACCGTGCCGCCAAGCGCGGGCATCATCCATGTGTGGCACCAGCCGTTGCAATGAAAGAGCGGCACAATGGTCAGGTAGCGCGGGTAAAGCACCATTTGCCAGCTGAGGATTTGCCCCATGGCGTTCAGATAGGCACCGCGGTGATGATAGACCACGCCCTTGGGCCGCCCCGTGGTGCCGGAGGTGTAATTGAGCGCGATGCTCTCCCATTCGTCCTCGGGCATGATCCATTCGAAATCCGCATCGCCCGTGGCGATCAAATCCTCGTATTCCAGATAATGCCCATGGGCCTGCACGCCCGCCTGCGGGTCGGCCACTTCGATCAGCGTGGGTCTGGCACCCTCCATCGCCTCGATGGCGGCGGCGACCACGGGCAGGAATTGCGGATCACACAGCACCACCTTGGCCTCGCCGTGGGTCAGGATATAGGTGATCGTGTCCTGCTCCAGCCGCGTGTTGATCGCGTTGAGCACCGCACCGCAGGCGGGCACGGCAAAATGCGCCTCGCATTGCGCGGGCAGGTTGGGCAGGACCGTCGCCACCACATCGCCCGATGCGACCCCCAATTTGGTCAGCGCCGAAGCCAGTCGCGTCACGCGGTCATGATATTCGGCGTAGGTCTTGCGAAAGCCGCCGTAAACCACCGCCTCGCGGGTGGGATAGACCAATTTGGCCCGCTGCAAGAACGACAGCGGCGTCAGCGCCGTGTAATTGGCTTTGGTTTTCTCAAGTCCCGTCTCGTCGCGCAGCCATCCCATCGCGTCTCTCCTCCCGCAAATTCCGCTTGGCAGAATGCGCGCGAATGGCGCGATTGAAAAGGGGCGCGCGGGCAAATATTGCCCCAAACCGCCGCCCCCCCGCGCGCCCACGGGCAGGGCGCTATTGCCCCCGCGCCTGCGCTCGGGTGCTCGGGCGCGGGGCGCGGGCGCGGGGGGCATATCCCTGCGCGATATCGCGCCATATTGCGCCTGCGCGATCTGGCGTTACTCTGCGCCCATGATCATTTCGCGCGGGCGCCGCTATATCTTTATCCATATCCCGAAAACCGGCGGCACGGCGATGGCCTTGGCGCTGGAGGCGCGGGCGATGAAGGATGATCTGATGGCGGGCGACACGCCCAAGGCGCGCAACCGGCGCGGCAAGCTCAAGGAAATGACGGCGGCGGGGCGGATCTGGAAACATTCCACCTTGGCCGATCTGGACGGGCTGATCACTGCCGAGGAGGCAGAGGCGTTTTTCACCTTCACCTTGGTGCGCAACCCGTGGGACCGGATGGTGAGCTATTACCACTGGCTGCGCGCGCAGGGGTTCGACCATCCGGCGGTGCATCTGGCCAAGGCCAATGATTTCTCAAGGTTTTTGACCCATCCGCAAACCGCCGACAGCATCGGCGCATCCGATTACGGCTCCTATATGCGCGCGGCGGACGGGACCGAGCGGTGCGATGCCTATATCCGGCTGGAGCATTTCGAGCGCGACGCCGCCCCCCTTGCGGCGCATCTGGGCTTTGATCTGGCCCTGCCGCGCGCCAATGCCTCAAAGCGCGCCCGCGATTACCGCAGCTATTACTCCGAATCAGATGCGGCGCATTTGGCTAAAATCTGCGCCAAAGACATCGCGCGGTTTAACTATTCCTTTACCTAAGGGCAGAGAATCGCGGTTTTTTACCGCCATTTTCGGCGACAATCACTGCGCGATACCGCCTTTGGTGACGAATTCGCAAAAATGCCCCAATCACGCCCCTTTCTCGGCCCAGCAGAGCCTTTGGAATCACTGCAAATGGGGGTGTTGCTGAAAACGGGTCGGCTGCCACTGGCCCAGATTGGAAAACCACCGGCAAAGATCGGTAGGATAAGGGATAAACAGAATGTTTGGATGGAAAGCTGCGGTTCTGGGGGGAACCAACAAACGTATGACAGAGACCACCGGCGCCTATGATGGCGGCGCGGTCGGTGTGCAATCGGGCATCGTGGCGGGCACCAAAGTCGCCACCTCGCTGGGATGGCGCCCGATCGAAGCGGTTGCCAAGGGCGACAAGGTCCTGACCTTTGACGGCGGTTTGCAAGTGGTCACCGGCATCACCCGCCGCAAATTGTGGAACGGCGAGACCCCTTGCCCGACGCGCTTTTGGCCGCTCGAAGTGCCCGCCCATGCTTTGGGCAACCTCGAAACCATGTATCTTTTGCCCAGCCAAGGCGTGATGGTCGAAAGCGACGCCGCCGAAGAGATGCTCGGCGATCCCTTTGCCTTGATCCCCGCCAAAGCGCTTGAAGGGCTGCGCGAGATTGCCCCCGTCGCCCCGCGCGGCGAGATGGAGATCATCTGCCTGCACTTCGAAGAGGACCATGTGGTTTTCGCCAATTCCGGCGCCCTGTTCCATTGCCCCGCCGAGCGCGATCTTTTGAACGATGTCTTCGAGACCCCCAAAGAGGCCGCCTATCAAATTCTGCCGATGGAAGAGGCCTTGGCCCTCGCGACCTTTATCGAGGCCGAAATCAAAGCCGCCGAATCCGGCCGCAAACTCCGCCGCGCCGCAACCAGCGCCGCCTGAGACGCCAAAGGGGCCGCCGCGCCCGCACCGGTTTGTCCGCGTAACCAGTTCCAGCAACGCCAAAGGCGCGCCCTCGTTCATCGGGGCGCGCCTTTTCATTTGCCGCAAGGCCCCTATGGTAGAGTGCCAATAGCGCAGGAGCCGCCCGATGACCCGCCCGATCCCCCCTTTGCAAACCGCCCCCCTGTTTCGCCTCTCTCTCGATATCGCCGCCGCGCAGGATTTGCGCGCGCCCTCGGGCAGGGGCACGATCATCGTGCCGGTCACCGGCGGGTGGTTCGAGGGCGCGCGGCTGCGCGGCACGGTCCTGCCGGACGGGGCCGATTGGATTCGCGCCGAAGCGGACCACGCCAAAGTCGATGTGCGCATCGTGCTTGAAACCGACGACGGGGCGCTGATTGCGATGGCCTATCGCGGCGTGCATACGATCACCGATGCGATCAAAACGCGGCTGGCCAGTGGCGAGGATGTGCCTGCGTCAGACTATTATTTTCGCACCGCGCC
Organism: Paracoccaceae bacterium; assembly: GCA_050633545.1. GTDB lineage: Bacteria > Pseudomonadota > Alphaproteobacteria > Rhodobacterales > Rhodobacteraceae > Litorivita. Next base: position 462,820 of record JBOEGS010000001.1, on the reverse strand, counting down.
GTTTTTTGAAACCGCCGCGCCGCAATACGCATGGATGAACCGGATGATCGCGGTGGGGGTCGGCAAGCGCACCGCCACTGCGGTGGAATACGACGTGTTCGAAGTTCTGTGATGAATGTAAATATCTGAATTGAAATGAAAAAGGCCCGCCCCGAGGGACGCGCCTTTTGCCGTTTTATAGGGACTGTGCTTACGCCGCGGCGGCGTTGGAGCCAAAGCGACCGTAGAAGCTTTGCGCCTTATCGCCCATTTCGCGCAGCAAATCGGGGCAGGTGAAGCGCGGGCCGAATTTCTCGGCCAAGGCGTCACAGCGTTCGGCCGCATAGGGCGTGCCGATGATGTCGAGCCACGAGAACGGACCGCCGGACCAAGGCGCAAAGCCCCAGCCAAGGATCGCGCCGACATCGCCTTCGCGGATGTCTTCGAGAACACCCTCTTCGAGGGCGCGCACGGCTTCGAGAACCTGCGCAAACATCAAACGGTGCTGCACCTCGATCAGGTCGGGTTGCTCGTCCAGACGCGGGCAATGCTCCGCCAGACCTTCCCAATAGTTCAGCCGCTTGCCCTTTTCGTCATAGTTGAAGAAACCGGCCTTGGATTTGCGGCCCAAACGGCCCGCATCCACCATGGCGAACATCAGATCGTCAACAGGTTTGGCATCGGCGGGATAGGCATCGCCCATCGCCGCTTTGGTGGCCTTGGCGATTTTCACACCCAGATCGAGCGAGGTCTCGTCCATCAATTGCAGCGGACCGACGGGCATACCCAAGAGCCGCGCGGCATTATCGACCAATGCGGGCGCCACGCCTTCGGTGACCATCCGCGCGCCCTCGTTGAGGTAGGGGATGATGCAGCGGTTGGCGTAGAAGAAGCGCTCGTCATTGACGACAATCGGGGTTTTGCGGATCTGGCGCACATAATCGAGCGCCTTGGCCACGGCGCGCGGGCCTGTGTCCTTGCCTTTGATGATCTCGACCAGCGCCATCTTCTCGACGGGCGAGAAGAAGTGGATGCCGATGAACTGCTCGGGGCGCGACGAAGCCCCCGCCAGCGCCGTGATCGGCAAGGTCGAGGTGTTGGAGGCATAGATGCAATCGGCGGGGATCACCGCTTCGACGTTCTTGGTCACTTCGGCCTTGATCGCGGGGTCTTCGAAGACCGCCTCGATGATCAGATCCGCATCCTTGAGCGCGTCATAATCCGTGGTCGCCGTGATCAGGCCAAGCACCGCTTCTTTCTTCTCGGCGGTGATTTTCTTGCGCGAAATCCCTTTGTCGAGATAGGCCTCGGAATAGGCTTTGCCCTTGTCGGCGGCTTCTTGTTTCTGGTCGATCAAGACCACTTCGATGCCCGCGAGGGCCGAAACCAAAGCAATGCCCGCGCCCATCATGCCCGCGCCCATGACGCCCAATTTCTTGACCCGCTGGTCGGGGGCTTCGGGGCGGTTCGCGCCTTTTTCCAAGGCTTCCTTGTTGAGGAAGAGCGAGCGGATCATTGCCGCCGAGGAGGGGTTCATCAGCACATGGGTGAACCAGCGCGCCTCGATCTTGAGGGCGGTGTCGAAGGGCACCAATGCGCCTTCATAGACCGCCGAGAGCAGCGCTTTGGCCGCAGGGAAGGCGCCTTGGGTCTGGCCGTTGACCATGGCGTTTGCGCCGACCATCGTCTGGAAACCCGCAGGGTGATAGGGCGCACCGCCGGGCATTTTATAGCCCTTGGCATCCCACGGCTTGAGGATATCGGCATCCGTGGCCGACAAGACCCATGCGCGCGCGGCACCCACCGGATCGGCGACAACCTCGTCGATGATGCCTGCGGCTTTGGCTTTCGCGGGGGCGACCATCTGCCCTTGCAGCAGATATTGCGAGGCGCCCATGACGCCCAATTTACGCACCAGACGCGTGGTCCCGCCCGCGCCGGGGAAGATGCCGACAAGAATTTCGGGCAAGCCCAGTTTGGCCTTGGGGTTGTCGGCCACAAAGATGCGGTGCGTGGCGAGCGGCAGTTCAAGCCCGATGCCCGCCGCCGTGCCCGGAAGGGCCGCCGCGATCGGCTTGCCGCCTTTGTTGGTCTTGGCGTCCATGCCCGCGCGTTCGATTTTGCGCAGCGCGCCGTGCATTTGCATGATGCCGTTGAACAGGCCCTCGGCCGGATTGTCGCCCGCCGATGTTTTCATGTCGGCCAGCGCGTTCAAATCCATCCCGCCGGCAAAATCCTTTTTGCCCGAGGTGATGACGATGCCTTTGACCGCCTCATCGGCCAGCGCATCGTCGATCAATCCGTCAAGGTGCATCAGCGCCTCGGTGGACATCACATTCATCGATTTTCCGGGGCAATCCCAAGTGATGATCGCGACGCCGTCGCTCTCTTTTTTCATTGTAAAGTCAGTCATGTAACTCTCTCCCAAAGGGTGGGTTGATGTCAAAGTCGCCGCTATCCGTGCGGCCGCAATGTCTCGATGGAGCGCCATTGCACCGGCTCCACCTCTGTGTTGATTTTCGCGATCTTCCAACGCCCGCCGTCGAGCACCAGTTCGGCCGAGGACATATAGGGCTGCGTGACATAGGTGGCGCCGCGCAGGTAATGGCTCTCGTAGGTTGCCAGAACGCGGCCCTCGCCCAGCGGCACCAGATCCTTTGCCAGACGAATGGCATCGGTGACCCCATGCAATTTGCCGCTGTCCAGATAGTAATCGAGATAGCGGTCAACGCCGGCTTGGTCCTCGTGGACCAACGTGCCGCGCGGGTTCACAATGGTCAAAGGCACCAAAATATAGGGCCGGATGAGATCACGATCCGCGGTCGCATAGGCGCGGGTCACCTCGTCGAGCCAGTTTTGAAGATCGGACAGGCTGTTCATGCGCGCCCCCGCACAGTGGCGCAGGGCCGCAAGGCTCTGGGCTGATATGAGGGGGCGCGCATGGCCTTAGACCCGCTCGATGATCGTGGCCGCGCCCATGCCCGACGCGATGCACAGCGTGGCAAGCCCGACCTCTTTGCCCGAGCGTTCCAGCTCGTCCAGAAGCGTGCCGATGATGATCGCGCCGGTCGCGCCCAACGGGTGCCCCATGGCAATCGAGCCGCCGTTGACATTGACCAATGCCGGATCGACGTCAAAGGCCTGTTGGAAGCGCAAGACCACCGAGGCAAAGGCCTCGTTGACCTCGAACAGGTCGATGTCGGAAATCGACATGCCGCTGTCGGCCAGAATTTTTTGTGTCGCGGGGACCGGACCGGTGAGCATGATGGTCGGATCGGTGCCGATTTTCGCGGTGGCACGGATGCGCGCGCGCGGCTTGAGGCCGTATTTCTCGCCAAACTCTTTGTTGCCGATGAGCACGCCCGCCGACCCGTCCACGATGCCGGACGAATTGCCCGCGTGGTGGATGTGGTTGATCGCCTCCAGATGCGGATATTTCATCAATGCGATCTTGTCGAAACCGGGCATGACTTCGCCCATATCCTTAAAGGCGGGTTTGAGCGCGCCAAGCGATTGCATATCGGTGCCCGGACGCATGTATTCGTCATGATCAAGGATCGGCAAACCGTTCACATCGCGCACGGTGATCACCGATTTGGCAAAACGGTTGTCGGCCCATGCGGCCGCCGCGCGGCGCTGCGATTCAACGCCCAAAGCATCGGCCTGATCACGGGTGAACCCGTATTCGGTGGCGATGATATCGGCCGAGATGCCTTGCGGGACAAAATAATTGTCCATCGCCACGGTCGGGTCGACCGCCACGGCGGCGCCGTCCGATCCCATCGGCACGCGGCCCATCATTTCCACGCCGCCCGCGATATAGGCCATGCCGGCCCCGCCTTTGACTTGGTTGGCGGCAAGGTTCACCGCCTCCATGCCCGAGGCGCAAAAACGGTTGATCGCAAGGCCCGGGATGCTCTCGTCGAGGTCCGAGGCCAGAACCGCGGTGCGCGCAAGGCAAGCGCCTTGCTCCATCACTTGGGTCACATTGCCCCAGATCACGTCTTCGACCGCGTGGCCTTCGAGGTTGTTACGGGTTTTGAGCGCGTTGAGGACATTGGCGCTGAGCGCGACTGCAGTCACCTCATGCAATGCGCCGTCCTTGCGGCCTTTGCCGCGCGGGGTGCGCACAGTGTCATAAATATAGGCTTCGGTCATTCGTCAGGTCTCCTTGAAACTGATGATGTTCGGGCCCGTCGGGGCCGGTGGTTAACCGGCCTTACGGGGCATAAGATCGTAGGGATGTTGCCAGTCTGGCAAGTCGCTAATTCGGGTGAGCCATTTGTCGATATTGGGGTAATCGGCGCGGTCAAATCCGAAAGGCTCGGGGTAATAAAGGTAACCGCAGCAGGTCAGATCGGCGATCGTCACCGCATCGCCGACAAGCCAGTCGCGCCCCTCCAGCGCGGTGTTGAGCGTTTGAAACGCCGCCTTGAGCCGCCCTGCGGTAAAGGCGATGACCTCGGCGGGGCGTTTGTCTTCGGGCAAAAAGTTCATCAAGAACCGCTGCATCCCTGCTTGCGACGACAATTTGTGATTGTCCCACAAGATCCAGCGCAACACCTCGCGCTCGTCGGCTTTGGTTTTGCCGCCCAATTTGCCGGTTTTCTCGACGATGTAATGTTGGATCACGCCCGATTGGCTCAGCGTCACATCGCCGTCCACCATCACGGGGGCCTCGGCCATGACATTCATCGCGCGGTAGTCATCGGTGCGGTTCGCGCCGTGGAAGAAATCCACAAAAACCGGCTCCCAATCGGCGCCCGCCACGGCCAGCGTCAGCGCGGCCTTATACGAATGCCCGCTCTCTCCAAAGCAATGCAATTTGATGGTCATCTGTCTCTCTCCCTTGTGCTTTGGCGGCGCGGCGCGCGGGCCTCGTGCCAAAGCGATATGATACCGATGTGATACCGACGTTATACCGACGCAATACCGACACGGGTTTTTTGATCATTTGGCCGATGCTGCCCCGCATCGCGGCGCGGGTCCAGAGCGGCCAAAGATGTCATTTTTTGCGGGTCTCCAATGCGGATGTGAACAGGCGCAAACGGTGCCCGAATGTGTCCTCGTTGAGAATGCTGTCGAAGTTTTCAAACACAAAAGACAGCGCCTCTCCCTCGTCCATTCCGGCCTCTGCCGCAAACTTTTTCAGCCGCCGGTAACCGTCTTCGGTCATCGAGGCATTGAAGCGGCGGGTCAGGCGAAAACGTTTGGGCATAGGGGCTCCCTTCGTTTGGTCTGCAGGTGTTTGCTTTGCCGGTCGGAAAATGGAATGGTGATATTTTTCAGAGGTTTATCGGGAGCCGGCATCCCCGCCGGCTCCCTTCCCGTGAGTGGGCTTTCGCCCCCTGTTGCGGCCTTGCGGCGCGGGTTTATCCCCGCGCTCAGAAGCTCTCGGCGTCCAGCGCCATCACCGTGTCGGCACCCGATTGGATGCGCGCCAGATGGGTGGCCACGGCGGGCAAACGGCGCGCCATGTAATAGCGGCCCGTCGCCAGTTTGGTCTCAAAGAACTCTTTGTCCGCAGGATCACCCTTGAGCGCCTCCGAGGCCGCTTTGCCCATGTAACCCCACATCAAACCCAATGTGACATGCCCGAAAAGATGCATGAAATCATTGGATCCCGCCAAAGCGTGGTTGGGGTTCTTCATACCGTTTTGCATGAAATACATCGCCGCCGCCTGAAGCGCTTTGGAGGCTTCTTTCAAAGGCTCGGTGAAGGGCGCCATGGCCTCGTCATCGGCGTTTTCCTTGCAGAAGGTTTTGACCAGTTCGATGAAGGCCATCATCGGTTTGCCACCATCCGCGGCCAGCTTGCGACCCACCAGATCGAGCGCCTGAACACCGTTGGCGCCCTCGTAGATCATGGCGATCCGCGCATCGCGGGTGAATTGCGACATGCCCCATTCTTCGATGTAACCGTGGCCGCCGTAGATTTGCTGCGCCTTGACGGTCATGTCGTAGCCCTCATCGGTGAGGAAGCCCTTGATCACCGGAGTGAGCAGCGAAATCAGGCCCAGAGCCGTGCTGTCATTCTTGCGGTGCGAGCGGTCGATAAGTTCCGCGCCCCAAAGGCACAGCATCCGCGCGCCCTCGCAAAAGCTTTTCTGATCCATCAAGGAACGGCGGATATCGGGGTGCACGATTAGGGGATCGGCGGGTTTGTCGGGGAACTGCGCGCCGGTCACGGCGCGGCCTTGCAAACGGTCCTTGGCGTAGATCACGGCGTTTTGGTAGGCGGCTTCGGCTTGGCTAAGCCCTTGCATACCAACGCCAATACGGGCTTCGTTCATCATGGTGAACATCGCGCGCATGCCCTTATGGGCCTCGCCGATCAGGTAACCGGTCGCGCCGTCATAGTTCAGCACGCAGGTCGAATTGCCGTGGATGCCCATCTTTTCTTCGATCGAACCGACCGACACGCCATTGCGCGCGCCGAGCGAGCCGTCGTCATTGACGATGAACTTGGGCACGATAAACAGCGACACGCCCTTGATGCCCTCGGGACCGCCGGGGATTTTCGCCAGCACGAGGTGGATGACGTTCTCGGACATGTCGTGATCACCGGCCGAGATGAAAATCTTCTGGCCGGAGATGGCATAGGAGCCGTCGTCTTGCGGCTCTGCCTTGGTGCGCATGAGACCCAGATCGGTGCCGCAATGCGGTTCGGTCAGGTTCATCGTGCCGGTCCATTCACACGACACCATCTTGGGCAGGTAGGTCGCCTTTTGCTCGTCCGATCCGTGGGCGTGGATCGCGCTATAGGCGCCGTGGGTCAGACCCGGATACATCATGAAGGCCTGGTTCGCCGATTGCATCATTTCGCCAACGGCGATGGCAAGCACATAGGCCATGCCCTGACCACCATATTCGGGGTCGCAATCCAGACCGGTCCAACCGCCCTCTTTGAGTTGCTCAAAGGCCTCTTTGAAGCCTGTGGGGGTAAAGACTTTGCCGTTTTCCAAACGGCAGCCTTCCTTGTCGCCCACCACATTGAGCGGGGCCAGAACTTCGGAAGAGATCTTGCCCGCTTCCTCCAATACCGCGCCGGTGAAATCCGGTTCAAGCTCGTCATATCCGGGGATATCGGCCTGCGAGGCCTTCAAAACGTCGTGCAGGATGAACTGCATGTCTTTGATCGGTGCGGTATAGCTGGGCATTGAGATCTCTCTCCCTTGGTGGTGTTTACTCCGCCGCCCGTTTTGGTTGGCGCAGCGAGGCGATCATTTTCTCGCCCCATTTCATTTGCTCTTGAAGCTCGTCGATGGCGGTGTTGAGCTCATCGCGTTGCTTCATCAGGTCTTCAAGGCGGGTTTGCGCCACCTCATAGGTTTTGGTCAGCTGCGTTTGCTGCTGATCCCCGACCTCATATAGGTCGAGAAGTTGACGAATCTCTTCAAGGCTAAAGCCGAAGCGCTTGCCTCTCAGGATCAATTTGAGCCGTGCACGATCACGGCGGGTAAACAGGCGCTTTTGCCCCTCACGAATGGGGAACAGAAGCTCCTTTGCTTCATAGAACCGCAATGTGCGCGGGGTCACCTCGAAGGCGTCGCACATCTCGCGGATGGTCATCGTTTGATCGTTCATCTTATCCTCACATACGTGATTAGCGATATGACTGGTCAAATGAACGTCCTGAACCGTCGATACAACGACTCGTGAGGTTGACGTAAGTTATACGCCACGTCACTTTCAGGCTTACGTAAGAACAGTCAAGGTAACCCTAAGTCACTGGTAATAACCTTTCGCGGGGAAAAAAACGCGAAGAGAAACACAGTATGGTATTCCAGACCCCGCATCCGATGTCGCCCTATCCGATAGGGTAGGGGGAACGGGCCAAGGCGGGTCCATGGGGTCGGGTGATTCTCTTTTTTCGGGCTAAGAGACGGCGCTTTTAGAGCTGGGCATTACAGTTTTGAAAGCGCGTCAGAGGTCTCGTCGCGCGATTTGCGAAGCTCTGCGATGGCCTCGTCCAGCTGTGCGCGCTGGTCTTCGAGCTCGGTAAGCTGGTTGGTGGCGTTCTCGACCCATTGGCGCATCTGCATTTCCGTGCCTTCTTGGTCATACATTTGCAGCCACTGGCGGATGCCTTCGAGCGAAAACCCCCATTTGCGGCCGCGCAAGATCAGCACCATACGCGCACATTCGCGCGCGCCATAAAAGCGCGAGCGGCCTTCGCGCTCTGGCTGCAATAGCTCGATATACTCGTAATAGCGTAACGTGCGCGGGGTCACGTCGAACTTCGCGCACATTTCTTTGAACGAAAGCCGTGTTTCAGACATGCGTATCTCCCTCGCGCCAAAGTTAAGTCGAAGTTTGGGGGAGGGCAACCGCTGCTCTTGCCCTTGGGTGAATTTGCCGCTCTTATTGTGCGGTATTCTCTATTCAGAGCAGGGCAATAGCCACAATGACCGACCGACACGCCAAAATGGCGGAGCAGTTCATCTCTAATATCCCGCATGCGCAGGCGCTGGGCATGAAGCTCACCGCCATCGGGCAGGGGCAAGCCACGATAAAGATGGAGTATAACGAGCACTTCATCGGCGATCCGCAAACCGGAGTGATTCATGGCGGGGCGGTTTCGGCCTTGATGGACACCTGTTGCGGGGCGGCGGTGATGAGCCACCCCTCCAGCCCCGGAGGCACGGCGACGATTGATCTGCGCATTGATTATATGCGCGCCGCCACCCCCGGAGAGGCGATTACCACCACCGCCCATTGCTACCATATCACCCGTTCGGTCGCCTTTGTGCGTGCCACCGCGACCGATAATGACACCGACCGCCCCGTGGCCACGGCCACCGGCGCCTTTACCGTCGAAGGGCGGCGCAGCAAATGAGTCGCAAGCGCCCCGAACCCGTCCAGATCGTCAAACAGCGCCGCGATGATGCTTTGGCCTCCTTGGTGCATGGCGTGCCCTATATCAAATGGCTCGGCATCGAATTCGACCGCCGCGGTGACGAGTTGACCGCCATTTTGCCCTTTGCCGACAAATTGATCGGCAACCCGTTTTTGCCCGCGATCCATGGCGGGGTCACGGCGGCGTTTTTGGAGGTCACGGCGATCATCGGGTTAAGCTGGGCGATGCTGTGGGATGAGATTGAGGACGGGCGTTTTGACACCGAGGCCTTGGCCCAAGGCCAAATGCCGCGCCTGCCGAAAACCATTGATTTCACCGTCGACTACCTGCGCTCGGGCCTGCCGCGCGATGCCTATGCGCGCGCGCAGATCAACCGCTCGGGGCGGCGCTATGCCTCGGTGCATGTGGAAGCATGGCAAGACAACCGCGACCGTGCCTTTGCCCAAGCCACGGGGCATTTCTTGATGCCTGATCGTGATCGCTAGGCCATGAGCGCCCCCGCCTCCGCCGCGCGCGCCGCCGCGCCCGAGGTCACCCACCGGCGGATTTTGCACATTGCCGTGCCGATTGTTCTGTCCAATGCCACGGTGCCGATCTTGGGCGCGGTGGACACCGGTGTGATCGGGCAAATGGGGCTGGCCGCGCCGATCGGGGCGGTGGGGCTCGGGGCGATTGTGCTGACCTCGCTCTATTGGGTTTTCGGTTTTTTGCGGATGGGGACCACGGGTTTGACCGCGCGGGCCATCGGCGCAGGAGAGGACGGCGAGGTCGCCGCCTTGTTGACCCGCGCCTTGATGCTCGCGGCGCTGGCAGGGGCGGTGATCATTGCGCTGCAATCCTTGCTGTTTCTCGCGGCCTTTCGCCTCTCGCCCGCAACGCCCGAGGTTGAGGAGCTTGCGCGCAGCTATATGCGCATCCGCGTGTTTTCCGCCCCTGCGGCCATCGCGATTTACGGCGTCACCGGATGGCTCATCGCCCAAGAGCGCACCCGCGGCGTTCTGGTGATCCAGCTTTGGATGAACGGGCTCAACATCGGGCTCGATTTTTGGTTTGTGCTTGGCCTTGGATGGGGTGTCGAGGGCGTGGCCTTGGCGACCTTTTTGGCCGAATGGAGCGGGCTGGCCATGGGGATTTACCTGTGCCGCGCGGCTTTTCGCGTGCCTGCGTGGCGCGATTGGGCGCGGGTGTTCGACCGCGTGAAGCTGCGCAATATGGCGATGGTGAACCGCGACATCATGCTGCGCTCGCTCATGCTACAGGCGATCTTCAGCTCCTTCATCTTCCTTGGCGCCGATTTTGGCGATGTGCCCTTGGCCGCCAATCAGGTGCTGCTGCAGTTTTTGATGATCACGGCTTACGGGCTTGACGGTTTTGCCTTTGCGGTCGAAGCCTTGGTCGGTCAGGCCTTGGGGGCGCGTGACCGTGCCCGCCTGCGCCGCAGCGCATGGATGTGCAGCCTGTGGGGCTGGTCCACGGGGGCGGCATTGGCCTTGGTCTTTGTGGTGTTCGGCGCGGCGCTGATCGATCTGATGACCACCTCCGAGCCGGTGCGCGCCGAGGCGCGCGTCTATCTGGTCTATATGATCATCGCGCCGCTGGTGGGCGCGGCAAGCTGGCTGTTGGACGGAATATTCATCGGCGCAACCCGCACCCGCGACATGCGCAATATGATGGCGATCAGCTTTGTGATCTATGTGATATCGGTCGCGGTCTTGGTGCCCAGCCTTGGCAATCACGGGCTTTGGTCGAGCCTGCTGATCTCTTTCATCGCGCGCGGCGTCACCTTGGGGTGGAAATACCCCGCGCTGGAGGCCGAGGCACAGGCCTAGAGCAGCGCGCCCAAGGCTTCGGTCGGGCGGCCGATCACGGCGCGCGCACCTTTGATGGCGATGGGGCGCTCGATCAAAACGGGATGGGCGGCCATGGCGGCGATCAATGTCTGCTCGGCGCTGTCGCGGCTAAGTCCAAGCTCTTTGAAAAGCTTCTCTGCGCGCCGCATCATCTCGATCGCGGGCAGGCCGAGTTTGGCCAAAACGGCGCGGATCTCCGCCACGTCCGGCGCATCATCGAGATAGCGCCGCTCGGTGACATCGATGCCGCGCTCGACCAAAAAGGCCAGCCCCGCGCGCGATTTGCTACAGCGCGGATTATGCCAGTAGATCACGCTCATAGCCATGCCTCGCGGCCCGTGCCCACGGCCTCGGCCACCGAGGCATAACCGTCTTTTTGCAAAAGCCCGTCCAGCCCGCGGGCGATCTCTGCGGCCAAGCTCAAGCCGCCGTAAACCAGCGCCGAATAAAGCTGCACCGCGCTCGCGCCCGCGCGGATTTTGGCATAGGCCTCTTCGGCGGTGCTGATCCCGCCGACGCCGATGAGGGGGATTTTGCCCTCGGTCAGCTTGGACAATTGCGCCAGAACGCGGGTGGATTTTTCAAACAATGGCGCGCCCGACAGCCCGCCCGCCTCGCCTTTGTGGACCGAACTCAGCCCCTCGCGCGACAGCGTCGTATTGGTCGCGATGATCCCCGACAGGCCCGAGTTCATCGCCACGCCAGCGATTTCGGCCAATTCATCGCCGTTCAAATCCGGCGCGATCTTGAGGCAGACGGGGATCGGTTTGGGAAGCCATTGGCGCGCCTCCATCACCCCGTCCAAAAGCGCCGAAAGCGCCGCCGCGCCTTGCAAATCGCGCAGCTTTTCGGTGTTGGGCGACGACACATTGACCGTGGCGAAATCGAGATGCGCGCCGCAGCGCGACAGCACGCGGGCAAAATCATCGGCGCGGTCGGCGCTGTCTTTGTTGGCGCCAAGGTTGAGGCCGATGATGCCGCCTTCGGGGCGGGCCTCAAGACGGCGTGCGATGACCTCCATCCCGTCATTGTTAAAGCCAAAGCGGTTGATCACCGCGCGCTCGTCCTTGAGCCGGAACAGCCGCGGTTTGGGATTGCCGGCTTGCGGGCGCGGCGTGGCGGCGCCCACTTCGATAAATCCAAAGCCCGCGCGCGTCAGCGGGCCAAGCGCCTCGGCGTTCTTGTCGAACCCCGCCGCCAGCCCGACCGGATTGGCCATCTCCATCCCCGCCAAGCTGCACCGAAGGCGCGGTGAGGTGACCTCGCCCGCGAGGGGCGCAAGCCCCATGCGCAGGGCGTGCAGAGCCAGCCCATGCGCGCGCTCGGGGTCGATCTGCATCAGGGCCTTGAGGCCGAGGGCTTCGATCATCTTCATTGCATGTCATCCGGAAATTCATGCGCGCCGCCCACAAGGGGCAGGGGCCGCGCCCAAAGCACATCCTCCATGCGCAGCAGGCGGTATAGATGCGGGAATTTGGCCCCGCCGCGCGAGACCTCCCATTTGAGGTCTGCGGCCAATTCGTCGCTGTCGAGGGCCAAAAGCATCAACCCCTCCACGCGCGCGAAATGTTTTGCCGCCGTTTCGCAGACCTGCGCGGCGGTGGAGAAATGCACATAGCCGTCCGCCACATCGATCGGTGCGCCGCGGGTTTCGCCATTGGCTTGAAGCTGCGCCCATTCATCGGCGCGGAATATCTTGTAAATCAGCATAGTGCCCAAATGCCTTGCGCATGACCGGCGGTCAAGTGGGCGAAACCGCGCCGCGCCCTCTATTGTCCTTTGACTCAATGCGCGGCGGGGTGCAGCATCCTTCCATCACAATCCAATCTGGGGGATTTTCCATGGATATGTCTCGTTTGAAACTGCGGCTCTTGGGCGGCGCGGCTGCGCTGACACTGGGCGCCGGTGCTGCGGCGGCGGAGTATTCGCTGACGATTTTGCATACCAATGATTTTCACGCCCGTTTCGAGCCGATCAGCAAATATGATTCGCCCTGTTCGGCCGAAGACAATGCCGAAGGGAAATGCTTTGGCGGCACCGCGCGGCTTGTCTCTGCGATCAATGAGGCGCGGGCGCGCACGAATAATGCAATCCTTGTGGATGGCGGCGACCAGTTCCAAGGCACGCTGTTCTACACCTATTACAAAGGCAAAATGGCCGCCGAGTTCATGAACAAGCTGGGCTATGACGCGATGACCGTGGGCAACCACGAGTTTGACGACGGCCCCGAGGTTCTGGCCGGATTTATGGATGCGGTCGAATTTCCGGTTCTGATGTCCAACGCCGATGTGTCGGGTGAACCTGCGCTGGCGGGCAAGCTGGCGAAATCCACGATTTTGGAGCGCGGCGGCGAGAAGCTGGGCTTTATCGGGCTGACCCCGCATGACACGGATGAATTGGCCAGCCCCGGCAAGAACATCATCTTCACCGATCCGGTGGGCGCGGTGCAGGCCGAGGTCGACAAGCTGACCGCCGAGGGCGTCAACAAGATCATCGTGCTGTCGCATTCGGGTTACGGCGTGGACAAGCGTGTCGCCGCCGAAACCACCGGCGTCGATGTGATCGTCGGCGGTCATACCAACACCTTGCTGTCCAACACCAACGAGCGCGCCGAAGGCCCCTATCCGACCATGGTGGGCGGCACGGCGATTGTGTCGGCCTATGCTTACGGAAAATTCTTGGGCGAATTGAACGTGACCTTCAACGATGCGGGCGAAATCCTTGAGACCAAGGGCGAGCCGCTGATCATGGATGGCGCGGTTGCCGAAGACGGCGCAACCAAGGAGCGGATTGCCGAACTGGCCAAGCCGCTCGAAGAAATCCGCAGCAAGATCGTCGCCGAAACCGCCGAGGCGATCGACGGGGACAAGGGCAATTGCCGCGCGGGCGAATGCACCATGGGCAATTTGGTGGCCGATGCGATGCTCGACCGCGTGAAGGACCAAGGCGTCACCATCGCGATCCAGAACGGCGGCGGTTTGCGCGCCTCGATCGATGCGGGGCCGGTGACCATGGGCGAGGTTTTGACGGTGCTGCCGTTCCAGAACACGCTTTCGACCTTTGAAACCCATGGCAAAACCATCTTGGAGGCGCTCGAAAACGGGCTGAGCCAATATGAGGACGGCGCAGGGCGCTTCCCGCAAGTTGCGGGGCTCACGTTCAAATTCGACACATCTGCCGCAGCAGGCAGCCGCGTCAGCGACGTGATGGTGATGGACGGCGGCGCGATGGTGCCGATTGAGGCGGATAAGGTTTATAAAGTCGTGACCAATAACTATGTGCGCGGCGGCGGCGACGGCTACAAAATGTTCGCGACCGATGCGATGAATGTCTATGATTTCGGCCCCGATCTGGCCGATGTCACGGCCGATTATCTGGCCGCCAACGCGCCCTTCATGCCCTATCTCGATGGGCGGATCGCGGCCAAATAAGCGCCGGCGCGAGCCATTGAACCCTACTGCGCCGCTTTGATGTTTCGGGGCAGCGCTTTATGTTCGGCGCGGCGGTGCCGTGCGCCAACGCCTCTTGGCCCCCTGCCTTGACGGGAGGGGGCCACACGAGGGAAGGTCGGGAGCAGGCCGTCTCATCCGCCCGAAAGGCAGGGACTAAGGCGGCAGCTATCGGGCTTATTCGTGGGTCGGGGCCGGTTCGAAGCTGAAGGCGCCCATGACGGTCGCATTACCATCCACGAAGAATGATTTTTGCATCTCGCTGGTCAGGCGCAGGGTCTTGCTGGTCTGGGCCGGAATTTCGTCGGTTTCCCACGACTCGTCGCTTGCCTTGATGATGATCGCGCTCTCGGACTCGTTGTAGAAGACCAAGGACCGGCCGGGGTGGGAATAGGTCACCTCAGGGAAGAAGCCGTCGCCGGTCATGATGACCGATTGCGAAACGGTCTCTTCGGCAGAGCTGTAGTCGCCACCGTCAGCGATGGCAGGTGCGGTCAACGCGAAGGCGGCAACCGTGGAAATAGCAATAATATTACGCAGCATCGGGATGCTCCTCGTGTTCCGTTTGGCCCCCGCCCGAACAGATTGATGCTCTATTTCTACCCTGAGATTGGGGCGGGAATATGACGCGTAAAGCGTTGATTAACCAAGGCATAGTGAACAATACAGGCCGCGCACGCCCATTGTTTCGCTCAATGAGGTAATGCGCGGGGGCAATGCGCGGGGGCGGCGCGATTGATCCGCGCGGCTCGCGCCCGCAGCGATCCGATTCGGCGCGCATGATCGGCCGCCAAACGTGTTGCGCGGGCCACATCGGCGCGCCAAGGCGGCCGTTGGCGATGCAGTCTTGCGAGGTCTTGCTTGCAGATTGGCCTCGGCCCTGCGCAATATTACCCCTATTCGCGCGGAGCAGCCGCGCGGCAGAGCGATCCAGCGAAAGACCGAATTCATGAGCCCCACAGCGCCGCGCAAAATCTACATCCTCAACGGCCCCAACCTGAACCTGTTGGGGCAGCGGCAGCCGGAAATTTACGGCTATGACACCTTGGGGGATGTGCAATCGAATTGCCTCGAGATCGCGGGCAGCTTCGGGCTGGACTGTATCTTGCTGCAATCCAACGTCGAGGGGCAGCTGATCGACTGGATCCACGAGGCGCGCGAAAAAGCAGCGGGGATCATCATCAATCCTGCCGCCTATACCCATACATCGGTGGCCATTCTCGACGCGCTGAACGCCTTTGAAGGCCCTGTTCTGGAGGTGCATATTTCAAATGTGCACAAACGCGAGGCCTTCCGCCATCATTCCTATGTATCGCTGCGTGCGGACGGGGTGATCGCGGGCTTTGGCATCGAAGGCTATGGTTTGGCGATGCGGCGCATGGGCTCTTTGCTCAAGGGCTAACCGCTCGCTATCTCGTTCAATACAGATCAAATTATAGGTAAATTTGACGGCGCAGAGACGCGGGATTTAACCGCGTTTCAGACCGGACATGCCATGTGTTGACGCTGATGATCGGGCAGTTGCGCCCTTTTGGAAGCGGTACATCCATGGCGACCTATGCACTACAAGGTTATGCTCAGGGCACATTTACCGTTGTGTCCGGAACCGGCGGCTCCGTCGGTGACCGCGTGCGGCTTGATCCCACGTGGACCGCCTCCGAGGATATGATCAACATCACGGTCACCGATGATGATACGACTTTTGAAGGCGACAGCAATTCCGGCAAGGACGAGATCGGCAATGACAGCAGCCAAACCGCCGTCGTTACCGATACCTTCGGTGCGACGATCGACAGCGGGCAGGTCTATCTTGAGGATCATTTTGTTCTCATCGACGGGGATGGCAATACGATCAACCTCTATACGGTCGAGATTGCGGGTGCCTATCGCGCCTATGTGACCGACGCACCCCTTACGCCCGGCGTGACCTATGAAATCAGCGCGATTACCAACGTCACGGGCACAAACGATCCGCAATATTCCGGTATCGAAGCGCCAACTTACGAGGCTGCCAGTTCGCAATCCTATGACGGCGGTGCCTACGCCGATAGCATCGAAAGCGGCGGCGGATCGGATACCATTTCGGGCGGTGGCGGCGACGACACCATCGTGTCCGGCGCGGGCCAAGACAGCATCTCGGGCGGCACCGGAAACGACACCATCCTTTATGGCGAGGGCGGCGCGACGCAGGCCGAGGGCAATTACGTCTCCGGCGGTGACGGCAACGATGTGATGGATGACGTCGGCGGCACCTCCTACGTCTATGACGATACGCTCTACGGGGATGCGGGCAACGACACCATCTGGGCGGGCGGCGGCGACGACAGCGTCCACGGCGGCGATGACAATGACATGCTCTTCGGGGAAGACGGCGCCGATACAATCCATGGCGATGCGGGCGCCGATTACATCGATGGCGGCACGGGCAACGATTTTGTGCTCGGCGGCACCGGTAACGATACGCTGCACGGCGGTGATGGCGATGACTATGTCTCGGGCGATGCGGGCGACGACGAGCTTTACGGCGATGCGGGCAATGATACGATCTGGACCATCTCGGGCCATGACACCGTCTATGGCGGCGATGGTAACGATAGCATCGATGATCAGGTCGGAGAAATGACCGCCCTCTACAACAGCTACTATGACGGCGGCACCGGCAATGACACGATCTGGGCGGGCGGCGGCGTCGATACCATCCTCGGGGGGGATGGCGACGATGTGATCTACGGCGAAGGCGGCAATGATGTGCTGACCGGCGGCGCGGGCTATGACACCTTCGGGTTCTGGGCCAATAGCGGTGCGGATACGATCAACGATTTCGACATGGGCGACGATGACGCCGACGGGCGCACCAATGACCAACTGGATGTCTCGCAACTGCGCGATCTGGGCAATAATCCGGTCGATTGGCAAGACGTCACGGTCAGCGATGACGGGTCGGGCAATGCGGTGCTTTCCTTCCCCAACGGTGAACAAATGACGCTTTTGGGCGTGGCACCGACGCAGGTCACCACCAAGCAACAACTGGCCAAAATCGGCGTGCCCTGCTTTGCCTCCGGCACCCGCATCCTGACCCCGAGAGGCGAGCGCAAGGTCGAGGATCTGGGCGCGGGTGATCTGGTCTGCACGCTGCACCATGGCCCGCAGCCCTTGCGATGGACGGGTCACCGCACGCTCAGCCGCGCCGATTTGCAAGCCAACCCCAAGCTCGCGCCGATCCGTATCCGTGACGGGGTTTTGGGCAATCGCGGCGATCTGCTGGTGTCGCCGCAACATGCGATGAAACTGGGCGGAAAACTGTGCCGTGCCGCGCATCTGGCCGATCATGGCGGCGGGCGCATCCGGCGCGCCTATGGCAAGCGCGGGGTGACCTATGTGCATCTGTTGCTGCCGCGCCACGAGATCATTTTCGCCAATGGCGCGCCGACCGAAAGCCTCTATCCGGGGCGGTTCGGGCTGGCGGGCTTCGACGTGGCCGCAAAATCCGAATTGATCGCGCTTTTCCCGCAGCTTGGTTTTGTGATGCGCGGCGCCGATCCCGGCAAAGTCTATGGCCCGCCCGCTTTGCCCTTTGCCAAGGGCGGGGCGCTGCGCCGCGAGGCGGCCGCGCATGGCGCGATCTTCTCCCAACACTGCATGCCCGATTTGCCGCCCCACGGGCCGCGCCCTGTGCCGTCCGATCTTTTGGGACGGCTGGCGCTGCGCAGGCCGCAAAGGGCCGCGACGCTGGGCCGGTTTGCGCGCTAGGGCAGGATCATCAGCCAGACCCAGACGGTGAAAAGGCAAATCGCCGTGCCGATCAGAACCGCCGAGGCGGCGGCCCTGCGCCCTTTGCCATACATATTGGCGAAGACGTAGGAATTGATCCCCGGCGCAACCGAAGAGGTCAGCACCGCCGAGCGGAACTCGCCGCGATCGAGCGCAAAGACATGCCCCATCATCCACACCACCGCCGGATGCAAAAGCAGCGAAACCCCGACGATATAGGCGATGACCTTGATGTCGCCCTCGGGGCGGTATTGCACCAACACCCCGCCAAGCCCGAAGAGCGCCGCAGGCAATGCGGATTTCACCATCAGACCTACCGCATCGGTGACGGGCGCGGGCAAGGTGACGCCCGACAGGTTGACCGCAAAGCCCAGCAAAATCCCAAGGATCAGCGCATTGCGAAACATGGCGCGCAAGACATTCGGAACCAGCGCGCGCGCCGATGTGCCGTTGGTATGCGCGCGCGCGATCTCCATCGCGGTGATGCCCAGCCCGTAGCAAAACGGAGAATGCACCGCGATGATCGCGTAATTGGCCGTCAAAGCATCAGAGCCAAAGGCGCGTTCGGTGATCGGCAGCCCCAGCATCAGTGAATTGGAAAACAGCCCCACGAAGCCCACGGCTACGCTTTCCTCCCAATCGCGGCCAAAGAGGTAGCGTGCGCCCAAAAGCCCCGCGAAAAACCCCAAACTCGCGCCGGAGTAAAAGCTCGCCAAGAGCCGCCAGTTGAAGCTTTGGCTCAGATCAAGGGTCGAAATCGCATTGAAGAGCAGGCAGGGGATGGCGAAATTCTGGGTATATTTCATCAGCCCTTCGACATGGTTTTCGGTGAAATACCCTTTGAAAACCGCAAAATATCCGAAGCCGATGACCAAGAACACCGGCAAGATGACGTTCAAAAGCTCTTGCATGTCGGGTCAATCGCCCAGCGGGTAGCGGATCACCATGCCGTCATAGGCGGGGGTGATGTGATCGGGGGTCTCTGCCGCGACAGCGTCATAATCCAGATCGATATGCATATTGGTCAAAACCGCGCGTTTGGGCGCGACTTGCTCGATCCATTCGAGGCTTTGCGCCAAATGCGAATGGGTCGGGTGCGGCGCACGGCGCAGCGCATCCACGATCCAGCAGTCCAGCCCCTCAAGCACCGGCCACGCCTCGTCGTAGATTTCCGCCACATCGGGCAGATAGGCCAGATCATTGATGCGAAACCCGAGCGCATCAATGGATCCGTGCCCGACCTTGAAAGGCGTCATGGTGATCTCGCCGCCGCGCCCCTCGATGCGTATCTCGTCCTTGATGGTGTGCATCTCGAGGATCGGCGGATAGGGGCTGTCGTCGGGTTGGATAAATGCATAGCCAAAGCGCGAGAACAGGTCGTTTTGCGTGTCGCCGTCGGCCCAGACCGGCAGGCGTTTGCGCATGTTGAAGACGATCATGCGCAGATCATCGATGCCGTGCACATGGTCGGCGTGCCCGTGGGTATAGACCACCGCGTCAAGCCGCCCGACCCCCGCATCCAGAAGCTGGCTGCGCATATCCGGCCCCGTATCGATCAAAACCGAGGTCACGCCCTGCGGCCCTTCGCGCTCGACCAATAGCGCGCAGCGGCGGCGGCGGTTCTTGGGGTTGCTCGGGTCGCATTCGCCCCAATGCCCGCCAAGGCGCGGCACCCCGCCCGACGACCCGCATCCAAGGATGGTAAAGCGCAGCTCGCCCATTATCCGCGCCCCTCATAGGCGGCGGCCTTGGCAAAGAGCCGGTCGAAATTCGCCTCTGTCGCGGCGGCGAAATCGGCGTAATCCATGCCGAACACTTCCGCGCCCTTTTGCGCCGTCAGCGCCACATAGGACGGCTCGTTGCGGCGCCCGCGGTGCGGCGGCGGGGCCAGATAGGGCGCGTCGGTCTCGATCAATATGCGGTCCACCGGCGCGGCGGCAAAAATATCGCGCACCTCTTGGCTTTTGGGGAAGGTGGCGATGCCCGACATCGACAGATAAAAGCCCAGATCGAGCGCCGCCTTGGCCAGTTCCGGCCCCGAGGAAAAGCAATGCATGACGCAAGAATAGGGCGCGGCTTCATAGCCCTCGCGCAATATCCGCGCCATATCGTCATCGGCGCCGCGCGCATGGATGATCAGCGGCAATCGGGTCACTTGCGCGGCCTCGATATGCACGCGCAAAGAGGCCTTTTGCGCCTCGGCGCTCTCGGCGGTGTAGTGGTAATCAAGGCCGGTTTCGCCGATGCCGACGAATTTGGGATGCTCGGCCAGCGCCACCAGATCGTCGACCGAAACCGGCGGTTCATCGGCGACGCTCATCGGGTGGATGCCCGCGGCGAAAAACACCTCGTCATAGGTATCGGCGATCTCGCGCACGCGGGCGAGATTGCCCAGCTTGGTGCAGATCGTCACCATCCGCCGCACGCCCGCCGCACGCGCGCGTTCAATCAGCGCGTCATGCTCGCCGTCGAAATCGGGGAAATCAAGGTGGCAGTGGCTGTCGGTGATGGAAATCGCGGCGCTCATCGGGGTCTTTCGCGGATTGGGCGTTTGTCGTGCCGCTTGCGCGGCAGGAAACGAAATTGGGCCATGCAGAAGCGCAAAAGCGGGGCGGCCCCGTCAGCTTTCGGCGGTCTGCTGGATTTTGATAAACATATCTAGGATGAGCGCGGCGGGGTCAAGGTTGACGGCCCGCCCGTGCCGCGCCCGCGCGCCGATCTCTTCGGCCGCCTGTGCCCAATGGCGTGCAGATGCCGCATTTGGCGCCAGTCGCATCAACATCGCGGCCTCGCCCTTCGCGCCCTCGATCGCAGGCGGGCGGCCAAGCGCGCCGCTGCGCGCCAGCCGCGCCATCACCAGATCCACCAGCCACAAAAGCAGATCAAGCCTTTCGCTGGAGCCGCGCTGCGCCGCGCTATCGGCAAGGCGCAGCGCGCGGCTGCGGTCCATTTTGGGCAGGGTGGAGAAGAGGCCGACCAGATCGCCATAAAGCTCCAACCCGCCGCTTTGCGTCAGCCGGATGGCCTCGCCCACCGATCCGCCCGCCAGTTCGGCCAAAGCGGCGGTGTCACCGCCAATGTCGATCTCGGCCTGCGCCAAGGCTGTGGTCAGATCTTCGGGCGACAGGGCGCCAAGCCGCAATTCGCGGCAGCGCGAGCGGATGGTCGGCAAAAGCCGCGAGGGTTGATGCGCGACGAGCAACAGCGTGGTGCGTGCGGGAGGCTCTTCGAGCATCTTGAGCAACGCGTTGGACGCGGCGGTATTCATCTCGTCCACCGCATCGACGATCACCGCACGGCGCCCGCCATCGGCGGCGGAAAGCTGCAAGAAATGCGCCAGATTGCGCACATCATCGACGGCGATCTGGTCGCGCATCTTGCCTGTGGTCGGGCTGGGCGTGCGGGTGATATGAAACAGGCCCGGTTCGGATCTGGCGGCGATGCGGCGCGCGACCGGATGCTCGGGATCGATATGCAAACTGTCGGGTTTGGGCGGCGCATCCCCGAACAGCGAGGGGCCGCCATCTGCCGCAGGAGCGGCCAGCAAGAATCGCGCCAGACCCCATGCCAGCGTCGCCTTGCCGGTGCCGCGCGGGCCGCTGATCAACCACGCATGATGCAGCCGCCCCGCGTTATAGACGCGCAAAAACTCGTCTTCGGCGCGTCGTTGTCCAATCAGATGCGCGGTCTCGCGCGGGTGGGGCGCACCGGCAATGCGGTCGGGTTCGGGCAGGTCCTCGTCGCTCATCGGGCGGCCACCTGAGGCAGATGGGCCAGCGCGGCGGCGTGGACGTCGCGCGCCACCGCTTCGATCGAGCGGGTGCCGTCGATGGTGGTGAAACGCGTGGCGTATTCCTTGGCAAGGGCCAAAAATCCTGCGCGCATTTTCGCCTGCAAGCCTTCGCCAAAGCCCTCGAAACGCTCTTCGCTGCCGCCGCGCCCGAGCGCACGGCTTAGCCCCTTGGCGGGGTCCATGTCGATGAGCAGCGTCAGGTCCGGCTCGCGCCCGATCATCAACCGATGCAACTCGTCGACCAGAGCGCGCAGATCGCCGCGCGACAGGCCTTGATACATGCGGGTGCTATCGGCGAAACGGTCGCAAATCACGATCTTGCCCGCCTTGAGCGCGGGTTCGATGGTGCGCTCCAAATGGTCGCGCCGCGCGGCGGTGAACAGCAAAATTTCGCTATGGGCGGACCAGCGGTCCGGATCGCCTTCCAGCACCAGTTTACGGATTTCCTCTGCCCCGGGCGAGCCGCCCGGCTCGCGGGTCAGGACCACCTCACGCCCCTCGGCGCGCAGCCTCTCGGCCAGCATCCGCGCTTGGGTGGATTTGCCGGAGCCGTCGATGCCTTCGAAGGAGATGAAACAACCAGCAGAAGGTGCAGCGGTCAAGAGGCAGCCTCCGCAGCGGGGGCAGGGGGCGCGCTTGGTTCAGGGCCGTTGTTCAAGCGGCTCAGGATATGGCGCGCGGCGGTTTTGAGGCGCTCGGCAAACCCGCCCTTTGCGACATCAGCATCGGCCACAAGCGCAATCCGCACATCGGGCAGGGTGTCGCGCGAGACGATCAATTCGCCCAAAGGCGCGCCTTTGGTGACCGGCGCGGGGATCGGACCGCGAAACACCACCTCGCCCTGCATCGCGCTTTGCGCCAGAACCGGCATCAGGGCGCGCACATCCTCGGCGGGGGTCAGCCCGACATCGGCGGCGGCCCCCATAAACACATCGGCCCGCGCCACGACGGTGCCTGCTTTGATCAAGTCGCGCTCGGCGAATTGGCGAAACGCCCAATTGACGATGGCTTCGGCCTCTTCCGCGCGCGCGCGCTCGCTATCAAGGCCGGAGATCACGAAAATGATCCGCCGCTCGCCCTGTTTGGCCGATCCGACCAACCCGTAGCCCGCTTCGCTGGTATGGCCGGTTTTGAGACCGTCAGCGCCGATACCCAGCGCCAGAAGCGGGTTGCGGTTGCGGGTGTTTTGTGGCGCGCGGCCATCGAATTCGAACCGCGTTTCGGCGAAAAGCGGATAGAACTGCGGAAAGTCGGTGATCAGCCGGTTGGCCAAAAGCGCCAGATCGCGCATCGACATGCGGTGCCCTGCGGCGGGCCATCCGTTGGAATTGGCAAAGGTCGAATTGGTCATGCCGAGGGCCGTCGCGCGCTGGGTCATGGCGCGGGCAAATCCGGCTTCGGTGCCATCGGGCGAGAGCGCCTCGGCGATCACCGCACAAGCGTCATTGCCCGACAGCACGATGATGCCGCGCAACAGGTCCTCGACGGTGATGCGGTCGGTGGTGTCCAAAAACATCGTCGATCCGCCATAGCTCATCGCGTGCTCGGACACCGGCAAGCGTTCGGTCAAATCGAGCCGCCCGTCCTTGATCGCCTCAAAGGCCATGAACAGCGTCATCAGTTTTGACATGGAGGCAGGCGGCAGCGGGGTATCGGCGTTTTTGGCCAAAAGCACCGTGCCCGTCGTTTGATCAAGAATGAAGGCCGAGGTTGCGCGGGTTTCAAACGCCTGCGCAGGCAGGGCCAAGGCCAGCGCCGCAATCAGCGACAGGCACAGCGCGCGCAACGCCGATAGGGCAGTGCCAAACCGGGGGCGAAAAGCGATGGGACGGGCAAGGCGATACATGGCGTTTCGTGCTCTTTGGTCAAAGGATCAGCAGCGGACGCAGCCCAACCGGCCCCGACCTTGTGCCAAAAGTGCAATCTTCTGCGCCGCGCCGCAAGGGGGCAATCCGGCGCGCGGGCGCGGCGCGCGAAACACCGCCGCCGTGCCCGTGACGGCGCGAAGGTTAGTTGGTGACGGCGTAGGCGTCGGCAAATCCCGAGGCTTTGATCTTCTTAATCAGCGCCGCGCGTTCGGTTTTTGTCGTCGCAGGGCCGACCAGCACGCGCCAGAAGGTTTTGCCGGAGGCGCTTTGCTTTTTCACCGTTGGCACCATGCCGGCTTGGCGCATCGCGGTGGCGGTGTTTTTGGCGTTCTGCTCGACCGAGAAAATCCCGATCTGGATATAGGGCTTGTCGAGCTTGCTCGCAGCCGGTTTTGTAGCCGGTTTCGGGGCGGCGGGCTTGGCAGGCGGTTTGATTGCGCCTGCGGCTGTGGTTGCGGCCGCAGGGGCGGCTTCTGCCTTGGCAATCGCCGCGCCGGCGCTGGCGGCCACGGGGTCAAGGGCGCTTGCCGTCACGGCGGCGGGTTCCTTGAGGTCGCCCGACGGTGCAGGGGCCTCGGCGGGCGCTTCCTCGCGGCGCAAAGCGGTGACGTTCAATTGGCTCGGCGCACCGGCAAGCATGCCCAAGGCCGCCGCCGCATCGGAAGAGACCTGCAAACGCGGGCCGGGGTTCTCGCGCTCGCGGCGGAACAAAGCGCCGATGACGAATTTGCCATTGGCCGTATTGCGGATGATCACGCGTTCTGGGTCTTTGACGTCCGGATGCGCGACCCATACGCCGCCCAGCGACGGGCGCCCGTCCCAAAGGCCCGCTTCGGTCACTTGGAAGACATCGGGCGCCTCGACATCGCGCTCGACCAGCTTGACCGAGGTCGACGCGGCGCTTTCGCCCTGAGCGTCGCCGCTTGGCTTTTTCAACGCAAACCCGCCGTTCTCGTCACATGCCGAAAGCAGAATTACGCTGCTCAGCATGAGAGATGCCCCCGTAAGCCGCGCCGCGCGCGTCAAGGAATTACGTTGCGATTTCATAGGTCTGCCCCTCACCCGTCATGTCCACACGCGGCGCTTGTTGGTCTTGCCGCGCCTGTGCCTGCTCTTGCGCCTTTGATTTTTGCGGCGCATTTTTCTTGTCCAACCGCGGTTCACCCGCGTCTCGATCGAGCGCAGTTTAGCCGTTCACGATGCACATGAAAAGTCCGCGCCGCTTGGTGAGCGGATTTTGCCGCAAAACCCGCGAGACGCGGCAATCGCGCCACAGGGCGCGCCGCGGCCCATAGCTTGCCTCGGGCGCGGTTTGGGCTTTACGCAGCCGACGTTCCTTAGTAGCAAAGCGCGCACCGGAGAGGTGGCAGAGTGGTCGAATGCGGCGGTCTTGAAAACCGTTGAGCGTGTGAGCGTTCCCAGGGTTCGAATCCCTGTCTCTCCGCCACAGCATCTTGATAACGACCCGAGCATCTGCCCGCTGCCACTTGAGGCGAGGCGCGCGCCATCATGCTGGGCCGGGCGGTCGCAAGGCTGCGGTGCAAAAACCGCAATCATGTCGGCAAATCGCTATGGATAGCCGCCAAGGCCTTGGCCTTGGCGTTGCGGGGCTGCTATTGACCGGTAAAACATTGTGACAACGGGAAAAGGACGCCCCGATGCAAGCCTATGCGCTGACCGTGAAATGCCCCTCGACACGCGGAATTGTCGCCGCGATCTCGGTCTATTTGACCGATCTGGGGTGCAATATCACCGATTCCGCCCAATATGACGACCTCGAGACGGGGCATTTCTTTATGCGCGTGTCCTTCCGGTCCGAAACCGGATCGACCCTTGACGATTTGACCACGGGCTTCGCGGGGATTGGCGAGAAATTCGGTATGGATTTCGAATTTCACGACGAAGCGGTGAAGATGAAGGTGGTGATCATGGTCTCGCGCTTTGGTCATTGCCTTAACGATCTGCTCTATCGCTGGCGCATTGGCGCTTTGCCGATTGATATCGTCGGCGTGATTTCCAACCATACCGAGTATCAAAAGGTCGTGGTCAATCACGATATCCCCTTTCACCACATCAAGGTCACACCCGAAAACAAACCCGCCGCCGAGGCGCGGCAGATGGAGATCGTCGAGGACGCAGGCGCGGACCTGATCGTTCTGGCGCGCTATATGCAGGTGCTTTCGGACGAGATGTGCCAGAAAATGTCGGGGCGGATCATCAATATCCATCACTCGTTCCTGCCCTCCTTCAAGGGCGCGAACCCCTATAAGCAGGCCTACGAGCGCGGCGTGAAACTGATCGGGGCGACATCGCATTACGTAACCGCCGATCTTGATGAGGGGCCGATCATCGAGCAGGACACAGTGCGCGTCACCCATTCGCAAAGCTCGGGCGATTTTGTCTCGCTAGGGCGTGATGTGGAAAGTCAGGTTCTGGCCCGTGCGGTTCATGCCCATATCCATCGCCGGGTTTTCATCAACGGCAATAAGACGGTGGTTTTCCCCGCCAGCCCGGGCAGCTATGCCTCGGAGCGGATGGGGTAACCCGCGCGTTTGCGCGCTGGCTGGCCGGCTTCACCTGATTGCGGCGTTTTGATTGCGCTCTTTCGTGCCGGCGCCGCGCGGATTTCCGCGCGGGCGGCAGATTTTCGCTGGTCGACGCGCATCAAGGGCCCTATCTGTGAGTAAAGCGCTGCACTGCGTCACGACGGCGCTGTCATATATTCTTGAGCAAGCAGAGCCGAGCACACCGATGGCCATATCGCCCTTATCCCGCAAACTGACGTTTGGCCTTGGCCTGTCTGTCGTGCTTGGCCTGAGCGGCTTGCACATGGATAGCGCGCGCGCGCTTGAGGCGGTGGATTTTCAATTCAAAGGCGTCTCTGATGAGCTTGCCGATGACCTGCGTGCGGCGTCGCTGACCCAAGCGGCCAAGGTGGACGGGCGCACCTCCGCGCAAGACGTGCTTGCCGCCGCGCAGGCCGATTACGCCAGCATGACCGGTGTGCTTTATGCGCAGGGCTATTATGCCGGTGTGGTCCATGTCTATGTGGACGGGCGCGAGGCGGCGACGGTGCCGCCGCTGGACCAATTGCGCGATGTGAAGCGTGTGGTCATTTCTGTCGATCCGGGGCATCGGTTTAACTTTGGCCGCGTGGAAATCACGCCGCTTCCCCAAAGCGCGCAGTTGCCCGCGCGGTTTACAACCGGCCGCGCCGCGCGCAGCACTGCGGTGAAAGATGCGGTCGGCGCGGGGATTGGTGCGTGGCGCTCCGAAGGCTATGCCAAGGCCGCCGTCGCAGGGCAAAAGATCACAGCCAACCACAGCAAAAACCAGCTTGATGTGGCTGTGGCGCTGCGCACGGGGCCAAAGCTGAGCTTTCACAAACTGGTTTTTTCCGGCTCCAGCAAGGTGCGCGAAGAGCGGCTGCAGAAAATCGCCGGGTTGCGCGGCGGCGAGACCTTTGACCCCGAAGTCCTCGACACCATTGCGCAGCGTCTGCGCCGCACGGGGGCCTTTCGGTCGGTGAGCATCACCGAGGCTGCCGAAATCGGTCCCAACGACACGATTGACCTCGAAGGTCGCGTGGTCGATGCCAAGCCCCGCCGCATCGGGTTTGGCGCGGAATATTCCACCCAAGAAGGCGCGGCGCTGTCCGGCTATTGGATGCATCGCAACCTTTTGGGCGGGGCGGAGCGGCTGCGCCTTGAGGCTTCGGTCAGCGGCATCACCGGCGAGACCGGCGGTGTGGATTACCGCTTGTCGGCAGATTTCGAGCGTCCGGCCTCTTTTGGCACCGATACGGCGCTGACGCTGGGGGCTTTGGCCGAACATCTCGACGAGCCCGATTACACATCCG
This sequence comes from Paracoccaceae bacterium, assembly GCA_050633545.1. GTDB lineage: Bacteria > Pseudomonadota > Alphaproteobacteria > Rhodobacterales > Rhodobacteraceae > Litorivita. The sequence goes on along the minus strand of JBOEGS010000001.1, from coordinate 435,391 downwards.
ACCAGCTGAGTTTTTCGGTCGGTATGCGCCGGATCATCAATAAGGATTTGACCGGCGAAGTGGCCATCGAATGGCGCCGCTCGCGCATCGAAGACAGCCTCGGGCGGCGCGAATACGATCTTTTGAGCCTGCCGCTGGAACTGACGTGGGACAAGCGCGACAATGTGCTCAACACCCGCAACGGCTCTTATTTGCAAGCCAACCTGCGCCCCTTTTACGCCCAAGGTAGCGTGCGCTCGGGCGGGCGCATCGCGCTGGACGGGCGCTATTACCAACCGCTTGGCGCCGAGGGCAGGACCGTGGCCGCCGTGCGGCTTCAATTCGGCTCGCTCTTTGGGCCGGATGTGGCGACGGCCCCGCCGGACTACCTGTTTTATTCCGGCGGCGGCGGCACCGTGCGCGGTCAGGATTATCAATCGCTTGGCGTGGATCTGCCCGATGGCCGCCGCCGCGGCGGGCGCAGCTTTGTCGGCCTGTCGACCGAATTGCGTGTCGCCACCGGCAAAAAGCTCAGCGTGGTCGGTTTTGCCGATGCGGGTTATATCGGCGAGGAGGCATTTTTCGACGGCTCGGGCGCATGGCATTCGGGGGCGGGTCTCGGGCTGCGCTATGATACGGGGATCGGGCCGATCCGCGTCGATCTGGCGGCGCCGACCTCTGGCGGCGGCGACGGGGTGCATCTCTATATCGGCATCGGGCAGGCGTTTTGATGCGGCGCGCTGTCCCCCTTCGTAGCTTTGGTAAATCCGCGGCCTTGGCAATCGCGCTGGCCGTGCCTGCATCCTTGCCCTTGGCGGTGATGCCCGCCCCCGCCCTTGCGCAATCGGCCGATCCGTTGGCGCAGTTGCGCGCGGATAACACAGCCGAAGAGGACCGCAGCTTCCTGACCGCGTTTTTGGAAGACAAACTTTCGGGGGCAGGGCGCAGCGTGCGGATCACCGGTTTTTCCGGCTCGCTGAGTTCGCGCGCCAGCCTTGATACGTTGACCATCGCCGATGACACCGGCGTCTGGCTGCGCCTTGAGGGCGTGACGCTCGATTGGAACCGCGCCGCCATTTTGCGCGGGCGGGTCGAGATCACCGCGCTCAAGGCCGATTTGATTGACATGTCGCGCGCGCCCGCCGCGCCTCAAACGGCGGCCCCCGCGCCCGAAGCCACGCCGTTTTCCTTGCCGGATTTGCCGGTCTCGGTGCGGATCGACGAGATCGAGGCCAAACGCATCGCGCTGGGCGCGCCGCTCTTGGGCCAAGCGGTCAGCTTTTCGCTCAAAGGCAGCACCTCATTGGCCGAAGGCGCGGGGGCGATCAAACTGGCGCTGATCCGTGAGGACAAAGGGCCCAAGGGCCGCTTTGCGCTTGAGGCCAGTTATGACAATGCGGACAAGCGGCTGGCGCTTGATCTGCTGGCCGAAGAAGAGGCGGGGGGCTTGGCGGCGACGCTGGCCGGATTGCCCGGAGCGCCGGAACTCAAATTGACGGTTGCGGGGGCGGGGCCGCTTGACGATTTCACTGCCGACATCGGATTGGCCAGCGATGGCGCGCCGCGATTGGCGGGGCAGGTGATCTTGTCGACCGTGCCGCCCGAGGCGGCAAGCGGCGCGGCCGAGGCCGATAGGGGCGGCGCCCCGCCGGCGGCCCTGCGGCGGGTGGATGCCAAGCTGGGCGGCGATATCGCCGCGCTGTTCGTGCCGGACTACCGCCCGTTTTTCGGCGAGAATATCGCGCTGACCGTAAGCGGCGGCGAACGTGCCGATGGGGGCTTGCAGCTTGATCAATTGACGCTGATATCCCAGGCGCTGACCCTGTCGGGCAGTGCGGCTTTGGATGCGGGGCGCTGGCCGGAGAAATTCACCCTGACCGCTTCGATCAAGGAGGCTTCGGGCGCACCGGTGCTTTTGCCGGTCAGCGGCCCCAAGACGCGCGTGAAGGCCGCGCAGATGGACCTTTCGTTTGATCGCGCGGCGGGCGAGGAATGGCAAGGCAGCCTTGCCATCGACGCTCTGGAGCAACCCGATTTGGCCGCGCGCCGCTTGGCGCTTTCGGCCTCGGGATACATTCGCGAACGCCGCCCCGGCAATCTCGGCAGCGCCTTTGCCTTGCTCAATTATGCGGCCGAGGGGCTGGCCCCGAAAAACCCTGCGCTGGCGCGGGCCTTGGGGGCGGATATCCTTGGCGGTGCGCGGATCACCTTTGTCAAACGCGAGCCGTTGCTGATCGAAGACCTGACGCTGAGCGGTGCGGATTACGGGCTGAGCGGAGACGTCAGTGTGATCGGCGATATGAGCGCCATCGACATCAAAACCGATCTGGACTTGACCGCTGCGGACCTGTCGCGTTTTGCCGCTCTGAGCGGTCAAAATTTGCTCGGCGCGGCGCAGGTTGCGATCAAGGGCGCGCTGGAGCCCTTGTCGGGCGCTTTCGATATGACCATCGAGGGGCAGACCGACAATCTGGCGATCGGGCAGGCCGATGCCGACCGTTTGCTGCGCGGGCGCGGCACATTGAGCGTCGCTGCCAAACGTGATGGTACGGGGTTGCATTTGACCGCGCTGAACGCCGAAACCCGCGCCGTCACGGTCACCGCCAGCGGCGATTTGAACAGCACGCGAACCGCGCTCGCAGGGCGCGTGCGCCTTGCCGATGTCGCCCCCTATGTGGAGGGGCTGAGCGGCCCGCTGAGCGTGACCGGCGAGGTTGCGCGTAGCGGTGAGGGACCATGGCAACTCGCGCTTGACGCGGATGGACCATCGGGCACAAGCGCCGCGGCGCGCGGCTCGGTCGCGGCAAGCTTTGACAGCGCCAATATCGATATCTCCGGCGCGGGGCCTTTGGCCTTGGCCAATCCGTTCTTGCGGCCGCGGTCGGTCAGCGGGACGGTCAACCTCGATCTGTCGCTCAACGGCCCGCTCGCGGTCTCGTCGCTGTCGGGGCAAATCACCACGCGCGGCGCGCGGCTCTCGGCGCCCGCCTTGCGCACAGCGCTTTCGAACCTTGATGCGACCGCCACGCTTGGCGGCGGGCAGGCGCGGATCGACGCCAGCGGCGCGGTCAGTTCGGGCGGGCGACTTCGCTTGTCCGGCCCTGTGGATCTGGATGCCCCCTACCAAGGCGATCTTGCCGTGGTGCTGGAGGCGATCGTCCTGCAAGATCCGCAACTCTACACCAGCACGGTCAGCGGCACGGTCAAAGTCAAAGGCCCGCTTGCGGGCGGGGCATTGATCAGCGGTGCGCTGGAGCTGGGCGAAACCGATCTGCGCGTGCCCGACAGCGGCGTCGGCAGCACGGGCGAATTGCTGGACGTGGTCCACCTTGGCGAGCCGTCAGCCGCGCGCGCCTCGCGCGCGCGCGCGGGCCTGTTGAGCGATGGCGCGGGCGGCTCTGCCTCCGGTGCAACGGGCGGCGGCGCGGCCTATCCGCTTGATCTGCGCATCGGGGCGACGCGGCGGATATTCTTGCGCGGGCGCGGGATCGACGCCGAACTGGGCGGCGTTTTGCGCTTGGCTGGCACCACGGCCAATATCCAGCCGTCGGGCCGGTTCGATCTGGTGCGCGGCCGTCTGGATATTTTGGGCAAACGGTTTTCGCTCGACGAAGGCTATGCCCAGTTGATCGGGAATTTTACCCCCTATATCCGCCTTGTCGCCAGCACCAGTGCCAGCGACACGCAAATCAGTATCGTCATCGAAGGCGACGCCGCGCAGCCCCAGATCTCGTTCCTGTCCAGCCCCGAATTGCCGCAAGACGAGGTTCTGGCGCGGCTGCTCTTTGGTCGCGCGATTAGCGAAATTTCACCGGTCCAAGCGGCGCAACTGGCCGCTGCCGTCGCCACATTGGCGGGCAAGGGCGGCACGGGGGTGATCGGCAAGCTGCGCGATAATTTCGGCTTGGATGATCTGGACGTGACCACTTCGGAGGATGGCGAAGCCAGCCTGCGGGCGGGGCGCTATATCTCCGATAACGTCTATACGGATGTCACCGTCGGATCGTCCGGCACCAGCGAGATCAACCTCAATCTCGACGTTAGCCCGAACCTGACAGTCAAAGGCGGCCTGTCGTCGGACGGCAATACCGGCATCGGGATTTACTTCGAAAAAGATTACTGATTGTCTGGCCTCCACCGCCGCAAGAGCGGGCCAACAGCCGGAGCTATCCCATGAGCAATTACGTCTTTCCCGCCCCCGTTCAACCGATCATTGCGGTCAAAGGCGAAAGGGCGGCCTATCCCGTGCGGCGGATTTTCTGTGTCGGGCGCAACTATGCCAAACACGCCGCCGAAATGGGCTATGAGGTCGACCGAGACGCGCCGTTCTTCTTTACCAAATCGGCGCATATGACCTGCGCCAGCGGCTCTGTGATCGCCTATCCGCCGCAAACCGAGGATTTCCATTACGAGATGGAACTGGTCGTGGCGCTCGGCGGGCCGGTGTTTTGCGGATCGCCCGAACAGGCGGCGCAGGCGATCTATGCTTACGGCTGCGGTCTCGATATGACACGGCGCGATTGGCAAATCAAATCGCGCGAGGTCAAGCGGCCTTGGGCCTTTGGCAAGGATGTGGAGAATTCTGCCGTATTCGCACCGCTGACCAAGGCCGAGGCCTTTGGCCCGATCTCGAACCAGCGCATCCATCTGGAATTGAACGGTGCGGTGCGCCAAGATTCGACGCTCGATCTGTTGATCCATCCGGTGCCCGATGTGATCGCCTATCTGTCCAAGTTCTATCATCTGGACGCGGGCGATGTGATCATGACAGGCACGCCCGAGGGTGTGGGGCCGGTTGTGGCAGGGGATAAGATCACCGGCGGGATTGACGGGTTGGAGCCGATATCGCTGGCCATTGCCGCCGCCGATTAGGCCGGTGCGGCGCGCGAGTCGGGCGGGCGGGTCTTCCAGGATTTGATAAGTCGTTGAAATGGAACCTATAAAAGTTATGGACACTAATGGGTATGATGCATAACTATTGTGTCAATCCGCAGCGCCGAGGAGGCTGCCAGGCGGATGCCGCGTGGAGGAGCGCGCCAGACCGGCGGAGCGGCACACCTACGCATCCGTAGGTTTGCAATCTTCGCCATCGGTCTTCGGTCAAGGTATCTATAGGGAGATAGCACATGCAAATTGACGGACAAATCGCGCTGGTCACTGGCGGGGGCAGCGGGCTTGGTGCGGCTACGGCGCGCCATCTTGCGGCCAAGGGGGCAAAGGTTGCGATCCTTGATTTCGACATCGCCCGCGCCGAAGCGGTCGCCGGTGAAATCGGCGGGATGGCCGTCAAGGTCGATGTCAGCGATGCCAGCGCCGTGGGCACCGCGATTGCGCAAATTTGCGACACAATCGGCACGCCGCGTATTGCGATCAACTGCGCCGGTATCGGCGTCGCCGCGCGTATTGTCGGCCGCGAAAGCAAGCTGTCGATCGAGGCCTTCGAGAAAGTCGTCAAGGTCAATCTCTTTGGCACCTATAATGTGATGAGCCATGCCGCCGCGAAGATGGCGCAGCTTGAGCCTTTGGCCGACGGCGAGCGCGGCGTGGTGATCAACACCTCCTCGGTCGCCTATCAGGACGGGCAATTGGGCCAAGCCGCCTATGCCGCCTCCAAAGGCGGGATTGCCGCGCTCTGCCTGCCTGCGGCCCGCGAATTTGCCCAAAGCGGCATTCGGGTCATGGCCATCGCGCCGGGTCTGTTTCACACCCCGATGATGGAGGGGCTGCCCGAAGAGGTGGCCGCCAAGATCACCGCCAACATCCCCTTTCCCGCCCGTTTGGGCCAACCGCAAGAATATGCGCTTTTGGCCGAACAGATTGTCACAAACCCGTTTTTGAACGGCACCACCATCCGGCTCGACGGCGCTGTGCGCCTGCCGCCGCGCTGAGGAGAGCACCATGTCCGACCCCGTTTTGAAAATCGACATCAACGGCGGCGTCGCCACGTTGACGATGAACCGTCCCGACAAACGCAACGCCATGTGTGACGCGCTTTTGCATGCGATTGATGCCTTCTTCTCGCGCCCGCCCGAGGGCGTCAAAGTCGCGGTTCTGACCGGCACGGCGGGGCATTTTTGCTCGGGTCTGGACCTGTCGGAACATGTGTCGCGCGACGCCGAAGGCACGATGCGCCATTCGCGCGGCTGGCATCAGGTCATGGACCGCATCCAATACGGCGGGCTGCCTGTGGTGTCTGCGATGTTCGGCGCGGTGATGGGCGGCGGGTTGGAGCTTGCCACCTCGACCCATGTGCGCATTGCCGAACCCTCGACCATTTTCCAACTGCCCGAAGGGCGGCGCGGCATTTTTGTCGGCGGCGGAGCTTCGGTTCGGGTGGGCCGGATTTTAGGCGCCGACCGGATGATTGAGATGATGCTGACGGGCCGCAAATACGGCGCCGATGAGGGCAAGGCCCTGGGTCTCGCGCATTACAGCGTGGGGGAGGGCGAAGCCTTGGCCATGGCGCAGGAGCTGGCCGGCAAGATCGCGTCAAATGCGCCGCTGTCCAACTATATCATGATCCAAGCGCTCAGCCGGATCGAGGATATGGACAAGGCAGGGGGCCTCTTCACCGAGAGCCTTTGCGCCGCCGTTACCCAAACCAGCCCCGATGCCATTGAAGGCCTCGCCGCTTTTCTTGAAAAACGCCAGCCAAGTTTCCGGTGATCTGATGCGCACACCTGTTTCCAAATCCGCGGCAAACCCTACGGTTGCGCATGTTGATGATAGCACGCTGCGCGAGGCGCTTGGTTATCACATGAAGCGCAGCTTCAACCATGTGCAAGCCGACCTGACCCGCGTGCTCAAACCCTTCGAGTTGCGGATGCTGACCTATACCGCTTTGGTGTTGATCACCGACAATCCCGGCCTGCGGCAATCGCAACTGGCCGATGCGATGGATGTCGAGCGCCCCAATCTGGTGGTCATTATCGACGAATTGGAGCGGCGCGAGTTGATCCTGCGCGAGCGGGTACCAACCGACCGGCGCGCCTATGCCTTGCAACCGACATTGGCGGGGCGACAGCTCTATGAACGTGCGCTCAAAGCTGTGCGCGCCCATGAGGCGCAATTGACCCAAGGCATTGACGAGCAGACGCGCGCCGCCGTGATTGCGGTGCTGCGCGGGATCGAAAAACGGCTGGCGGGAGGCTGAGCCCAATGAAACGAACATCGAATTTCTTGCCGCATAAAGTGACCCATGAGGCGCGCGCCGATGGCACAATCCTGCTGCGCTCGGCCTATCCTTTGGGGGAGTATGTCCAGCGCAGCGGCGATTGGTTGCACAACTGGACAGCGGCCGCGCCGGACCGGACATTCATCGCAGAGCGCAGCGGCGCAGGCTGGCGCGAGGAAAGCTATGCCTCGACCTTGGGCCATGTGCGTGCGATTGCGGCGGCGCTTTTGGCGCGCGGGATGGGGCCGGATACGCCGATCCTCATCATGTCGGGCAATGGCGTGGATCACGGGCTTTTGACGCTTGGCGCGCAATATGCCGGTGTGCCCACGGTGCCCGTGGCCGAGCAATACAGCCTCATCCACGGCGCCCACGGGAGGCTGCGCCACGCGATTGAACTGGTGCGGCCCAAGATGGCCTATGTGGTGGATGCGGATCAATATGCCGAGGCGCTCAAGCTGGATGCGCTCGGCGGGGTCGAGATCGTCTCCACCCGCCCGGGCGGCCAGAAGGTCACGCCTTTTGCGCAGTTGCTCAAAGGGGACGGCGGGATTGATGTGGACGCGGCCTTTGCCCGCGTGACCCCCGATACGGTCGCCAAAATCCTGATGACCAGCGGCTCGACCTCGAACCCCAAAGGCGTGCCGACCACCCAGAGGATGATGTGCGTCAATCAAGCCCAACTCAGCGATGCGATGCCGTTCTTGAAGGAAAAGCCGCCGGTCATCATGGATTGGTTGCCGTGGAACCACGTCTTTGGCGGCTCGCATAATGTCAACATGATGCTCGCCAATGGCGGCAGTCTCTACATTGACGATGGTAAACCGGTCAAAGGTCTGTTTGATCGCACGCTGGAAAACCTGTCGATGGTCACCGGCAGCCTGTCGTTCAACGTGCCGGTCGGCTATGCGATGCTTGTCGCCGCATTGGAAAAGGATGCAGCGCTGCGCCAGCGGTTCTTTGAAAACCTCGATTTGATCTTTTATGCGGGCGCGTCTTTGCCGCAAGAGGTCTGGCAAGGGTTGGAGCGTATGGCCGAAGAGGTCAAAGGCGAGGTGCCGTTGATGACCTCGTCTTGGGGGCTGACCGAAACCGCACCGGCCTGCATGATGCAGCAAGAGCCGATTGACCGCTCCGGCGTGGTGGGCGTGCCGATGACGGGCGTCGAATTGAAGCTGATCCCTGACGCCGAGATGCGCTGCGAGATACGCGCCAAAGGGCCGAATGTGATGAGCAGCTATTTCGAGGATGCGGCCAAAACCGCCGAAGCCTTTGATGACGAGGGCTATTTCGTCACCGGCGATGCCATGGTCTTCATCGACAAGGATGATTTCAGTAAGGGTATGCGCTTTGACGGGCGCATTTCCGAAGACTTCAAATTGCTCACCGGCACATGGGTGCGCGCGGCGGGTCTACGCGTCGAAGTCTTGGCCGAACTGGCGCCGATTGCGGGCGATCTGGTCATCACGGGGGCCGACAGAAACGAGATCGGCGTGATGGTTTTCCCCAACATAGAGGCGCTTGAGGCGGCGGGATATGACATGCGCGAAGAAGATGGTGCATTGGTCTGTCCCAAGCTTTTGGCCGAATTGCATCATCGTTTGAATGCACGGGCAGGGCGGGTCAGCGGATCGTCGAGCCGCGTCACCCGTGCGATTGTTCTGGCCGAGGCGCCGTCTTTGACCGAGGGTGAAATCACCGCCAAGGGTAATCTGAATTTCCGCAAAGTGTTGACGCGCCGCGCCGCGCTTTTGAACCGCCTCTATGATGACAACGCCGCTGGCGTTGCGAAACTTTAAGACAGGAGCAGGCAAATGGTTGACCTTACCAAAGTCCGCGCGATTGATTTTCACACCCATGCCGAAGAGCCTTGCGGATGCCATAGCGACGATGGCTATGACGATTTGCAATCGACCATGGCGACCTATTTCGGCGCGCCGTGGAGCCACCCGCCCACCGTGCCGCAAACCGCCGCCCATTACCGCGCGCAAAACATCGCTGCGGTGATCTTCCCCGTCGATGCCGAACGCGAAACCGGCTACCGGCGCTACAAGAATGAAGAGGTGGCCGAATTGGCCGCACAGAACGACGACGTGCTGATCCCCTTTGCCTCGATCGACCCGCATAAGGGCAAAATGGGCGCCCGCGAAGCGCGCCGTTTGATCAAGGATTTCGGCATCAAGGGCTTTAAGTTCCATCCGACCATGCAGGGCTTCTACCCCAATGACCGCATGGCATACGAGCTATATGAAGCCATCGCCGAAGAGGGCGGTATTGCCCTGTTCCATACGGGGCAGACGGGCGTCGGATCGGGCATGCGGGGGGGCAACGGCATGCGGCTGAAATACTCCAACCCGATGTATATGGATGATGTGGCGGTGGATTTTCCCGATATGAAAATCATCCTCGCGCACCCCTCCTTCCCGTGGCAGGAAGAGGCGCTCGCCGTCGCGCAGCACAAGCCCAACGTCTATATCGACCTGTCGGGTTGGTCGCCGAAATACTTCCCCGAGATTTTGGTGAAATACTGCAACTCGATCTTGAAGAAAAAAGTGCTGTTCGGCTCTGACTGGCCGATGATCACGCCCGAACGCTGGCTCAGCGATTTCGAGAAAATCGCCATCAAGGACGAGTTGCGCGAAGGCATCATCAAGGGCAACGCGGCCAAACTGCTTGGCCTGAGCTGATCCTCACGTCAGCAAATGCGATCAAGCGCGCCCGTAGGTTTGCCCTGCGGGCGTTTGCGCGTTTAGACGGCGGGCATCCTGTCACTTGCCCGATGGGGCCTGTGTGCGAAGAAAATGGGGCACCCCGGTGGAGGGCGCCCCAAATCTAGAGTCCGTGGGTAGCGAGGCCAGTTTAGGCCTTCTTGCGCCGGCGCATGGCCGCAACGCCGCCAAAGGCCGACAGCAGCAGCAAACCCGCCGCAGGGACCGGCACCGCCGGAGCAGATACGATCTGGATGCCCGCGCCGCCACCCGAGGTGCCCGCAGCGCTCTGGATCACGGTGCCGCTGATGTCATATACGCCCGCGCCCAGCATGAAGACCGCCGAGCTGAAGTCCGCGCTGGCAAAGGCGGCGTCAAAATCGTCGTCGATGTCGAAGCCGGCGCCATCGGGCACCAAGGATGTTTGCCCAAGGCTCGTGCCGCTGGAAAACACTTCGAACATGTCACCGGATAGGAACGCGTCGGTCACATAGAGATAGGCGGCGCTCGACAAGGAAAACGTATAATTGTCGGTCCATGTGGTGGAGCCGAATTGAAACTGGGTCCAGCCCGCGTCGAGCGTCAGGGGGGCCGCTTGCGCTGCCGGCGTTGAGATGGCGAGTGTTGCAGCCGCAATGGCTGAAAGAAGCATGGATTTATTCATGTGTTCGTCCTCATTAATTCATCGAAAATGGTTGGCCCAATAATCAGCCGCCTTAATTTCAACACATTTTTAATGATCTGCGGCCGAAAATCTTCTCTTTGCGGCTTTGCCACAACGGCAGCGGGCATGAGCGCAGGGCGCTCTTTGGCGCGCGCTGATATTGCCATTGCTATGAGTGTCTTACCTTGGGTCATCCTGCCTTGGCCGCGACAGGAAACCCGATGCACCATAGCCAGAGCAACATTTTCGCCCGTCTCGCGCCGGTGGTCCGCGCGCCGCAGGCCGCATCGCACCCGAATCGGCACAAGTGATTGCGCACCTTATGTCGTTCCCGTTTCAGGTCAGCAATGTCATGCAATGAAATCAATGTGCCCAAGCTTGAAATGAAAAGACAGGTTTCCTTGTGGCGGCATAGGCCTTCCGTCCAGCGTCACCGAAAAAGCCGACATTCGCCATGCGATACCGCGATGGGTCAGTGCGGACAAAGTGAGCGTTCGTTGCATATGCGCGAAGGTCTGCTTTCGGGTTGCAGTTCAGGAGCTGGATGTCTTGGGCGTTGCTGTCTTGCCCGCCAATTCCGCTGTCAAAGCTTCTGCGCTAACCCTACGGTAGTTCACAAAGGTTTTCGCGCTGAGCAGAACAAAGAAGCTTTCCATATCAATCAAGACGTAACCTTGTTCTAGGACCGCTCGCGTGAGCTGCTCGATGTCATCAGCATAGATGCGCTTTTTCCCCAAAAGCTCTTTGACTTGTTTCGAAGATATCCTGAACCGACCATTCTCCTTACCTCCAAAACTCTTTCGATAAAGGTTGGCCAAGTGTTGGGCAGGGACATCGAACTGGGTCATTTCGCCTCCATATAGTGTTATGTTTTTTTACCTATAGACAATAAAAAATTACCTATGTAAATGGCTTTCATGGAGAAATTGACATGAACCAACACATCAAACCAATTGAGTCAGAGGTTGATCTGGCTGAAGAGTTGCTGGCCGCACTTGCCGGTGGGGATGCTGCGCGCCTAGACGCCTTTTTCAGCAAGCTTTCCCTGTCTGAAGCGCTCCGCGAGCTGCTGCAGTTGGCACCGGATGAACGTCGGATCGTGCTGACCCTGATTTCTCCGGAGATTGCCGCCGACTTGGTTGAAGAAGCCCCTCATGAGGTCGGGGCGGACCTCATGGAGCATCTTGAGACAGATCGCGCGGTTGAGATCATGGAGGAGCTGGACTCGGATGTTCAGGCCGACCTGATTGGTGACATGGAGCCCGAGGAGGCGGAAGCAATCCTTGGGCAGATGGATGCCGAGGACGCCGCTGATGTGCGACGCCTATCGGAGTACGACGACGAAACCGCTGGTGGCCTGATGATGTCAGAGGTGTTCGAATGTGCGGACACGATGACCGTCAGTGATGTTATCAAGGTGCTTGCAAAGGACGATGATGACGTTGATCGCTATCGCGGCCAGCATCCCTACATCATAAACTCGGAAGGCAAACTGGTCGGCGTGGTTTCGCTGCGGGGCTTGCTTGCAACAAAACGCTCGGCCCTGCTGACCACCTTTATGGCAGACCCCATGACGGTACAGGCGGACACTGCTTTGTCTGACCTTGAAGATATCTTCGACAAATATGACTTTCTTGGCGTGCCCGTCGTGGATTCGGATGGCAGATTGCTTGGTGTCGTCAGCCGTGATGCCGTTTCCCAAGCCTTGCTGGAACGCCAGGAAAGCGAAAACCTTAAGCTGCAAGGTGTTGTTGGTGACGAGTTGCGATCGATGCCAACTTGGTTGCGGTCCCGTCGACGGCTGGCGTGGCTTTCCGCCAACATCGTGCTGAATATGATCGCTGCATCCGTCATTTCGGCCTATGAGGAAACGCTGCTGGCTGTCATCGCGATTGCGGTATTCCTGCCGATGGTATCTGACATGTCCGGTTGCTCTGGCAACCAAGCGGTTGGCGTAACGATGCGTGAACTGAGCCTGGGCTTGGTGCGCCCCAAGGACGCTTTCAAAGTCTGGGTAAAGGAAATCAGCGTTGGTGTAATCAACGGTATCGCCTTGGGCATTTTGATCGGGATCGTCGCTTGGATTTGGAAAGGCAGCCCCGCTCTTGGGTTGGTGATTGGTGCTGCCCTTGCCTTGAACACAATGCTTGCAGTGTCAATCGGAGGCGTCGTTCCGCTTCTTCTCAAGCGCATCGGGCAAGATCCGGCCGTAGCAAGTGGCCCTCTACTGACCACTGTAACAGATATGGCCGGGTTCTTCTTCGTTCTCAGCCTCGCAACTTTGATGATGCCATGGCTGGTATAAAGATGAGCAAGCTTGCCAAGTCGAAAAAGCCCGTTCCCGAATTGCTGGTTGTCGGATGGATGGAACACCTTGACCTGCCCGATCTTGATGTTCGGCGGCTCAAAGCCAAGATCGATACGGGGGCGCGGACGTCTGCGCTGCACGCGACGGATATTGAGGTTTTCGACAAAGACGGTGTCGAATGGGTGCGGTTCCAAACGCAGGTATCTGATGATGCACCAACCCATTGGGTTGAATGCCCTGTCTATGACCGTCGCGAAATCAAAAACACGAGCGGCGTTCCAGTCGAGCGGATCGTCATCCGAACAAGACTAAAGCTGACAGACCTGACATGGCCGATATCCGTTTCTTTAACGGACCGCAGCAAAATGACCTTTCCCATGATCATCGGACGAACAGCGCTCAAGAAACACAACATCGCGGTGCATACACGCCGCGCCAACCTGACCAATTCTTAAGGTCGGAAATGCCGCCGAGGCAGAAAGGATTTTCTCATGAGAATCGCTATGATGGCACGCAATGCCAAACTTTACTCTCACCAGCGGCTGAAAGAGGCTGCTGAAGAACGCGGTCACGAGCTTGATATCATCAACACGCTCCGGTGCTATATGAACATCGCGTCTCGGCGTCCTGAGATGTATTATAACGGTGAGAAGCTCGAAGGCTATGATGCGGTTATCCCGCGGATCGGTGCGTCGGTTACTTTTTATGGTCTCGCTGTTCTGCGCCAGTTTGAAATGATGGGCGTCTATCCATTGAACGAAAGTGTCGCCATCGGCCGCAGCCGTGACAAGCTTCGCTCCATGCAACTGCTTGCGCGTGATGGAATTGGCTTGCCGGTCACGACATTTGCGCATGATCCAAAGCAAACCGATGAAGTTCTGAAACTGGCCGGCGGTGCGCCAATCGTTATCAAACTGTTGGAAGGTACGCAGGGATTGGGCGTGGTTTTGGCGGATACAGATCGCTCTGCCACTTCTGTTGTCGAGGCATTCCGTGCAACGGGCACGAACATCTTGTTGCAGGAATTTATCAAGGAATCCGGTGGAACCGACATTCGTGCCATTGTTGTCGGGGGAAAAGTTATCGCTGCGATGAAACGCACAGGTGCGGAAGGCGACTTCCGTTCAAACCTGCATCGTGGCGGGTCCGCGCAGGTAATCAAGCTTTCGCCTGAAGAACGGTCGACGGCGGTGCGCGCGGCAAAGTCCATGGGGCTGAATGTCTGCGGTGTCGACATGCTGCGGGCCAATCACGGCCCAGTTGTCATGGAGGTGAACTCTTCTCCAGGTCTGGAGGGCGTTGAAAAAGCGACCGGCCTCGACGTTGCGGGGAAAATCATCGAATACCTCGAAAAAAGCGCGGCCAAAGGCAACACCAAGACAAAAGGTAAAGGCTGATGGTTCGCCGCGCAGCGTTTGAGATTGGTGGGGTCACTATTCCCGCAGGAACGCGTCAAACCGTTGACCTTCCGGTCAGCGTTCTATCCGACCACACACCTGTTTCGATGTCAGTGCATGTCATTCACGGCAAGGCCGAAGGTCAAATCGTCTTTGTCAGCGCTGGCATCCATGGGGATGAAGTTATCGGCGTCGAGATTGTGCGTCGGCTACTGCGGGCACCAAACCTGAAAACGATGCGCGGCACGTTGATTGTGATCCCGATTGTGAACGCATTCGGGTTCATAAACCACTCGCGTTATCTTCCGGATCGGCGTGACTTGAACCGAATGTTTCCGGGCACCCCGGGTGGATCACTTGCCTCTCGACTGGCACATTTGTTTATCAACGAGATCGTAGCGCGATGCGACCTCGGGATCGACTTGCACTCGGCTGCGATCCATCGAACAAACTTGCCGCAGGTTCGCATATCGCCTGACAATGCATACACCGCCGAACTGGCCGAAGTATTTGGTGCGCCCGTCATCCTCCAGTCTCCGCTACGTGACGGGTCGTTACGAGGGGCTGCGAGGGATATCGGAAAGGATGTTCTGCTCTACGAGGCCGGAGAGGGGCTGAGATTCGATGAAATGTCTGTTCGGGCTGGCGTCGCTGGCATCTTACGTGTTTTGCGGCATGTGGGGCTGTTATCATCAAAAGGCATAGCCAAACCAAAGGCTGCTCCTCAGTATTGCACATCAAGCAAATGGCTGCGGGCTCCAGCAGGGGGATTGCTTCGGACGTTCAAAGCTGACGGTGATGTCGTGGCAAAAGGGGATGTAATGGCCGTTGTCGCTGACCCTTTTGGTGAACACGAAGAGGATATTGTTGCGCCTTTTAACGGCATTGTCGTCGGGCGCGCAGTTCTTCCTATCGTCAACGAAGGTGATGCAGTGTTCCACCTTGCTCGTGTGAAATCCATGTCTGTTGCTGAAGACGCTGTGGAAGACTTGAATGAGCAACTGTCAGATGATCCGCTTTTCGACGAAGATGAAATTATCTAACCGCAACGCAATTCCACCAGCGGTGACAATTCCCAGATAGCTTTGAAGATGCTCCAGACCTATCGCGCTGAAGTGATGTCCTTCGAAACCTTGAAAGAGGTGCAAGGTGATTGGAGTGCGGAGGACTACATCGCCCTGCTGAACGAGATGGAGTATGGCGACTCCACCAGTCTTGGCGAGGACGAGTTGAGAGAATTGTGTCTCATGTCCTTGCAGGATCAGGACAGGGAAGACGCCGCATATATCGTGTTGAAATATGTTATTGGTGACGATCTACGCGAAGGCCGGTTGCGCAATTTGGCGAGTGAAATGAGCGAGGAAAAACTCCGGGAAGAATATGTCGATCCAGCATATCTCGGGCAATCATTCCGCATTGGCAGCCTGCTCTACGCTGCCTTGCCTGCCGTATTCCCCAAGCCGGATGCCGTAAAAGTCACCCTCCGTGTAACAAGCGCAGATTCAATGGCCATCGGGCAATTTTTGCCAACACCTGACCCATTCCTCCTCGTTCGCCTGCTCGCTGGCGGCATGAGCGAACGCACGGTTCTTAACCGATTGTATGGAGACCAAATTAAGGCAGACGAATTTTCCAATGCATCTCATGTGATTTGGTCGGCGGCTGCAACGACTGCTCATGACGGCGGGTTCGAAATCGAGGTGCTGAGCTCCGGCTACTGGCTTGATCCACTTGAACGGGTAGATAGTTTTGATGCTCAAGCGCGTGCGGTCCGATCTGAAAAACGATAAGCCCAGCCCAAAATTAAGCTTTTGCCATCTTGGTCCGTTTTCCTGCCGATCGTTCTCTAAGACTTTAGGCCAAGTGTCGCGCGACATGGGTAGCCTTGCCGCGCAGCTCTATGGCCCAGCAAAAAGCCGACATTCAAGCAAATCGCAGCATTTGGGAATGAGGGGCTCGGCGCAGGCCTCCGCTACGCGTTGCCCCAGCGACCGTAAACGGTTCGGATAGTGTGAAACTAGGTTCAACCTACCAAAAACGAACTACTATCTATGGGAAGATTATCAGAATGGATTTGGTGGAGCCTAGGGGAGTCGAACCCCTGACCTCTTGCATGCCATGCAAGCGCTCTACCAACTGAGCTAAGGCCCCAAATCCAGGCGTTTGCGCCCTACAAGATCGGATCTCGTGAGCGGCTAATTAGGCAATGCAGCAGGCAGGATCAAGCACAAAATCCCGCCTGTCGCAGATTATTTTACAGCTTAGCTGTCGTCGTCATCCGCAGCGACATCGGCGATGTCGTCAAGCGAGACATCATCATCGTCGTCATCGTCTTCGAGAACGTCATCGCCAAGGTCCAGATCGACGTCTTCGTCGTCCAGAACCGCGACATCGTCATCGGCTTCGGCCTCTTTGGCTTTTTTCGATGCGGCGTCTTCGGCGTCGGCGGCGATCATGCGGCTTTTGCCAAGATCGATTTCAACGACCTCGCCCGTATAGGGGCTGACGATCGGATTTTTGTTCAGGTCATAAAACCGTTTACCGGTGGTCGGGCAAACGCGTTTTGTGCCCCATTCTTCGTTGGGCATCGGTCATCCCTTTCAAAATACATGAGTCTTGTCGACGGTCTGCGCCAACTGCCATAAGAGAGGGCAGGTGTCAAAGGCTTTCCCGCCCTTTGGCGCGTATCAGGAGCCGATATGGCGCAGCATATTCTCGAGGGCAACCCGCCCGTTGAAATTTCTCTACGTCGCTCGGCGCGGGCGCGGCGGATATCGCTGCGGGTCTCGCGGCTGGACGGGCGCGTGACCTTGACCTTGCCGCGCGGGGTGCGCGAGCGCGAAGGGCTGGCCTTTGCCCGCGAAAAAGCCGCTTGGCTGCGCGCGCAATTGGATGACCGGCCCGAGGAAGTTTTTGCCACCCTCGGTGCGCAGATACCGATTTTGGGCGTGCCGCATCTGGTCGAGGCCGCGCCAAACGGGCGCAGCCCGCGCCTCGATGGCGGCGCGCTGCGCGTCCCCGGTGCGCAAGAGCGCGTGCCGGCGCGGCTTGCCGCATTCCTCAAGGAGCGCGCGCGCGCCGAACTTTGCGCCGCCTCCGACCGCTATGCCAAAGCCTTGGGGAGGCCCTATACCTCGCTGACCTTGCGCGATACGCGCTCGCGTTGGGGGTCGTGCTCATCGGGCGGCGGGCTCATGTATTCGTGGCGGCTGATCATGGCGCCGCGCGCGGTGCTGGACTATGTCGCGGCACATGAGGTCGCGCATCTGGCCGAAATGAACCACAGCGCGGCCTTTTGGGAGACGGTCACCGCGCTTTACGGGGATTACCGCGCGCCGCGCCGCTGGCTGCGCGAAAGCGGCGGAGATTTGCATCGCTACCGGTTTAAACCGTGATGTGATGCACGCGCGCGCTTGACGGCGCCGGATAATGTGATCACAAATTCGTCATGCTCATTCACGCCCGCCCCGATCCGTCTCCCTCCGCCCATGACCGCGTTTATCGCGGGCTGCGCACCCGTATCATGCACGGCGAGATCGCGCCGGGGCAGGCGATGACCCTGCGCGGGATCGGCGCCGATTTCGGGGTCTCGATGACCCCCGCCCGCGAAGCCATTCGCCGCCTTGTCGCCGAAGGGGCGCTGTCGCTTTCGACCTCGGGCCGCGTGGCGACGCCGGAGTTGAGCAATGACCGTATCGAGGAGCTTTCGGCCCTGCGCTCGCTGATCGAGGTGGAGCTGGCCTCGCGCGCCATGCCGCGCGCCCATATGGCCTTGATCGAGCGTCTGCAGGCGATCAATGCGACCATTGCCGAAGCCATCGACCGCCAAGATGCGGTGGGCTACATCCGCAGCAATCTCGAATTTCACCGCACGCTGTATTTGCGCGCGCAGGCCCCTGCGATGCTGGCCATGGCCGAAACGGTCTGGCTGCAGCTCGGCCCGACGATGCGCGCGCTTTACGGGCGTTTGCAGCGCAAGGAGCCGCCGCATTTCCACCGTCTGATTCTCGCGGCGCTCAAGGCCGGCGATGAGCCGGGATTGCGCCTCGCCGTGCGCTCGGATGTGACGCAGGGCCTCAAAATGCTGGTGGCTTGAACGGGGCGGCCCGTGTTTGCGGGTTCGTCAAATGCCCCCGCCGCAGGCTCCGAGGGCTGCACCGCAGCGCCACAGACTTTAAGGCCTCCGGCGGGGATATTTATAGAACAGGCAGGGGCGCGGGAAATCAGGCGGCGAGGCCCTTGGCGCCGATATCAAGGAACTTGCGGCGACGGTCCTCGATCAGCTTTTTCGCGGATTTACCGTCAAGCTCGGACAGCAGGCTTTCGATGGTTTCGGCCACCGAGGCCATGGCCGCGGCGGGATCGCGGTGGGCGCCGCCCAGCGGTTCCTTGATCACGCGGTCCGCAACGCCGAGTTTGTTCAGGTCTTGCGCGGTCAGGCGCAGCGCTTCGGCCGCCTCGCGCATTTTGCTTCCATCTTTCCACAAGATCGACGCGCAGCCTTCGGGCGAGATCACCGAGTAGATTGAATGTTCCAGCATCGCGACACGGTTGGCCGTGGCAAAGGCCACCGCCCCGCCCGAGCCGCCTTCGCCGATGATGACAGAGACAAGCGGCACACCGATTTGCAGGCATTTTTCGGTCGCCCGCGCGATGGCTTCGGATTGGCCGCGTTCTTCGGCGCCCTTGCCCGGATAGGCGCCGGCGGTATCGACGAGCGTCACCACCGGCAGGCCGAATTTATGCGCCAGTTCCATCAGCCGGACGGCTTTGCGGTAGCCTTCGGGGCGCGCCATGCCGAAATTGCGTTCGATCCGCGATTTGGTGTCATGGCCTTTTTCGTGGCCAATCACCATCACAGGACGATCGCCAAGGCGCGCGAGGCCCCCCATTACCGCCAGATCGTCGGCAAAGTTGCGATCGCCTGCCAGCGGCGTGTATTCCGTAAACAGCGCCTCGATATAGTCTTTGCAGTGCGGGCGCGCGGGGTGGCGCGCGACTTGGCATTTGCGCCAAGGGGTGAGCGATTTGTAAAGCTCGACCAACATGTCTTTGGCTTTTTTGTCGAGCGCCGCCGCCTCGGATTCGATATCCATTTCGTCATTGGCCCGCGCCAGCGCGCGCAATTCCTCTGCCTTGCCTTCAATCTCGGCCAAGGGTTTTTCGAAATCGAGATAATTGGTCATGTCGCACTCCACCTGTCTGACTCCGATATAGGCGTTTGGTGGGGGGGGATGCAACGCCTTGCATCGCGCTTGATGTGAGACGCCGAGCGCGGGTGTGCGGGTCAAGTCGGAGGCGCGCTTGCCGCGTGACGGGTTCCGATCTGGCGCATCAGACATTGCGGCGCGTTGAGCACCGCCACGCCATCGGCCTCGATCAGCGGCGCAGCGCTGGCCATCGAGGCTTGCGCCAGCACAAGGGCAGCGGGGGATTGGCCAGCCTTGGCGGCACCGGCCAAGGCCTGCGCGGCCCCGCGCCCTATCGCGGCGGCGAAACCGTCCATATCGCCCGCCTCGAACAAGCGCCACGCGCCGTCAATAAAATGCGGATGGATGTGCGCGCCATTGCCGGCGCGGCACATCTCTTCGGCGAGAAGCGCGTGAGAGGGACGCGCCGTGCTTTCAAGGCAATAGAGCATCACAACCGGCCCGCCAATGCGCGCGGCCTGCGCCATCATCGGCCGGTCGATACGCAGCGCACCGGCCTTTTCCGCCGTGGGGCCAAGGGTGGTGCAGGTGCAAATCACCATGCCTTGAGCGGCGCTGACGGCACTTGAGATCTCCGCGCCAAGCGTGGTGTCGATCCCGCCGCCGCGTGCCCGCGCAAGCCAGTCCTCGCGCACGATCTGCAGCAGCGGCAGGTCCGGCACATGCTGCGCACAGAGCGCCGCAAAGGTCGCACGGTGCATCTCGGCGGTATGAAAAAACGTCAGGCTCATCCGCCGTGAGGATAAAGGACCGGATAGAGTGTGGCAAGCAACAGTAGCGCCATCGTCCAGTTGAACAGGCGTAGCCGCGCAGGGCTTTGAAGCAGGCGGCGCAGCTGTAGCCCCATCATTGTCCAAAGGCTGATCGAGGGTAGGTTGACGAGGCCAAAGACCGCAGCGACGACCAGAACCGTGGGCAGATCACGCTCGGGCGCATAGAGCGTAATGGCCGACAGCGCCATGGACCATGCTTTGGGGTTCACCCATTGAAACGCCGCCGCTTGGAAAAACCCGAAGGGTTTGCCGCTGCGGCTGGCGGTGTCGGGAGCGCTGGCATGGGCGATTTTCCACGCCAGCCACGCCAGATAGAGCACCGAAAACACCTTGAGGATCAAATAGCTGACCGGCGCGAGGTCAAACAGTCGCATCAATCCGACCCCGACCAGCGCGACCATGAGCGTGAAGCCGATGGCGATGCCCATCATGTGCCGCAGGCTGCGCAAGAACCCGAAATTCGCGCCCGATGCCATCAGCATCAGGTTATTCGGCCCCGGAGTGATCGAGGAGACGAGGGCAAAGCCCGCAAGGGCGAGGAAGAAATGCTGTGTCATGGCGCAACCCTATCGCGGAAATGGCGCAATGATGTTGTTGTTTGCGTCGATATTTTCTATGCTCTGCAATATATGAGCAGTATTGATGATATAGACCGCAAGATATTGCGTGTGTTGGGCGGCGAGGGCCGGATCAGCAATCTGGAACTGGCCGAACGGATCGGCCTGTCGCCTTCGGCCTGTTTGCGCCGCGTGCAAGAATTGGAGCGTGCGGGCGTCATCAAGGGCTTTCGCGCCGTTCTCGACCCCGCCGCGATGGGGGTGGGTTTTACCGCCTATGTGACCGTGGGGCTGAACGCCCATACCAAAGCCGCGCAGGAAGCTTTTGAACGTGCCATTGCCCGCGCCGAAGAGGTGCGCGAATGCCACAATATCACCGGCGCATGGGAGTATCTGTTGCGTATCGAGGCGGCGGATTTGGCCGCCTATAAACGTTTCCATACCGATGTATTGGGGACCTTGCCGCAGGTTCAATCGATCACCTCCTATGTGGTGATGGGATCGCCCAAAGACGAGCGCGCCTAGAGCGCGAAGCCGCCGAAGATCGCGGCGGATCGGCAAAGCCCCGCGCAGGCCAAACCCAAGGCGGCAAAATCTCTGGCTTTACCTTTGAAGGCGCGCGTAGCTTTGCGCGCATATCCCCTTTGGAGTCTTTTGAATTGCGTTTTCTCCCTCGGCCTTTGATGACCCTCGCGATGCTCGCCGCCCTTGCCGGATGCGGGGCCGCTTCGCCCCCCCCGCAAAATGATCCGCCCGCGCAGCAATACAGCGCCCCGCTTTATCCCAACGAGACGCCGCAGCTGCGCGCGCAGATCATTGCCGCCGCGCAAAAGCACGATGTTCCGGTGGCCTTGGTGCAGCGCGTGATCGTGCGCGAAAGCACGCATCGGCCATGGGCGCGCAACGGGCCCTACTACGGGTTGATGCAAATCCTGCCCGCCACGGCGCGCGGAATGGGCTATGAGGGGCCTGCCGAGGGGCTGCTTGATGCGCAAACCAACCTGCATTTCGCGGTGAAATACCTGCGCGGGGCGTGGCTTTTGGCGGATGGCAGCTATGATGAGGCGGTCAAATGGTATGCGCGCGGCTATTATTACGAGGCCAAACGGCGCGGGATGCTCGAGGAAACAGGGCTGCGGTAAGAGGCCTGCCTGCATGCAAAAAGCCCGCACGCATCGGCGCACGGGCTTTGAAAAGGTCGGTTGCCGATGGGGCCTTAGGCGCTGGCGGCAATCATTTCCGATTGGCGCACGATGACTTCGGCCTGTTTGATCGAGGCGATGTCGACCAGACGGCCCTTATATACGGTCGCGCCTTCGCCGTTGGCTTTGGCGGTTTCCATCGCGGCGAGAATCTCGCGCGCCTCAGTGACGGCCTCCTCCGACGGGGTGAAGACCTCGTTGGCGAGCGCGATTTGTTTGGGGTGGATCGCCCATTTGCCGACCATGCCCAAGGTGGCAGAGCGCAAAGCCTGCGCGCGAAAGCCCTCATCGTCGGAGAAATCGCCGAACGGCCCATCGACGGGCAACACGCCATGGGTGCGGCAGGCGGCGACAATCGCGGTTTGCGCCCAATGCCACGGATCGGACCAGTATTTCGCGCCCTCGCGCAGCATATAGTAGTTTTCCTGCGTCCCGCCGATGCCCGTGGTTTGCATGCCCATCGAGGCGGCGAAATCGGCGGCGCCGAGGCTCATCGCGACAAGGCGCGGCGAGGAGGCGGCAATCTCTTCGACATGGGCGATGCCCGCGGCGCTTTCGATGATCACTTCGAAATTGATTTTCTTGGTGCGGCCCTTGGCGGTTTCAATCGCGGTAACCAAGGCATCCACGGCGTAGATGTCGGCGGCGCAGCCCACTTTCGGGATCATGATCTGATCGAGGCGCTCGCCCGCTTGTTCCATCAAATCAACCACATCGCGATACCAATAGGGCGTGTCGAGACCGTTGATGCGCACCGAGAGGGTCTTGTTGCCCCAATCATATTCGCTGATCGCCGCGATGATATTGGCGCGGGCGCTGTCCTTGTCCGAAGGCGAGACGGAATCTTCGAGATCAAGGTTGATCACATCCGCCGCCGAGGCCGCCATTTTGGCGAAAAGCTTGGTGTTGGAGCCTGGTCCGAAGAGTTGGCATCGGTTCGGGCGGGCAGGGGCGGTGGGTTGAAGACGGAAGCTCATGGGCGGACCTTTCGGGTAAGGAAGTTTCGCATTTGTCGCGGCAAGAGTTATTAAATTGCGCGCTGCCGCGCAAGGCGATTCTGCGCTTGCGGCATAGGCGCTGCATCGCGGCGAGATTTGAGCGCGGCGTTGGAGGGTTCTTCGAATAATTTGTCATAAAACGAATTATTCTTGCACCACTGCGGCGCAGTGGCGGAAAGTTTCGCAGGAAATACGAGTTCTGACGGAGGAAACTGGCGGCGAGAGCGGCCCCTTGTGTGCCGCGCGTCCGCATCCCCATCCGTCAGGAGCACACCATGATCGAAACACCCTATCTCTTGTTCCTCGGCGATGCCGTTGATCCTTTGGCGGCCAAAGTGGCGCAGGGGATCCGCGACTGGAGACCTGAATATGCGCTGGGCCAGTTCCGGCTTGAGGGATGCAAGGCCGATATGGGCCTGCCGGATATGGGTTTGGCCGAAGCCTATGCGGCGGGCGCACGCACCTTGGTGATCGGGGTGGCGAACCGTGGAGGCTATATCTCCGAAAGCTGGCGCGCGGTGCTGCGCGAGGCGCTGGAGGTGGGGTTTGATTTGGCCTCGGGGCTGCACAACCTGCTGCGCGACGATCCCGAGCTTGCGCAAACGGCGGGGCGTTTGGGGCGGGCCTTGCATGATGTGCGCGTGCCCTCCGTGGCCTATCCGATTGCCAATGGGGTGAAGCGGACCGGCAAGCGGCTTTTGGCCGTTGGGACCGATTGTTCGGTTGGCAAAATGTATACCTGCCTTGCGATGGACGCCGAGATGCGCCAGCGCGGGATGAATTGCGATTTTCGCGCAACGGGGCAAACCGGCATTTTGATCACTGGCGGCGGCGTGCCGCTGGATGCGGTGGTGGCCGATTTCATGGCGGGGTCGATCGAATGGCTGACGCCGGACAATGACGCCGATCATTGGGATTTGATCGAAGGGCAGGGAAGCTTGTTCCATGTCTCCTACTCGGGCGTGACTTTGGCCTTGATCCATGGCGGGCAACCGGATGCTCTGGTGCTGTGCCACGAGCCGACGCGGCCCCATATGCGCGGCCTGCCGGATTATCAATTGCCCAGCCTCGAGGCCCTGCGCGATACGGCGCTGGCCTTGGCCAAGGTCGGCAATGCCGATTGCAAAGTGGTCGGGATTTCGGTGAACACCCAGCATATGGGCGAGGCCGAAGCGCAGGCCTATTTGACCAAGGTCGAGGCCGAGATGGGATTGCCCACAGTTGATCCCTTCCGCCAAGGGGCGGCGCGTTTGGTGGATGCTCTGGAGTAAGCGGGTCGCGCCGAAAGCCCCCTTGCGCATTTGATCGCGGTGAGGGAGCCTCCGGCGAGGATATTTGAAGAACCAGCAAAGGCAGGGCGGGCAATGCAGATAGACGTGACGCGTGATGTGTTCCGGTTGGCGCAGGTCTTCACCATCAGCCGCGGCAGCAGGACCGAGGCGCAGGTCTTGACCGTGACGGTGACGGACGGCGGCCATGTCGGGCGCGGCGAATGCGTGCCCTATGCGCGCTATGACGAGACTTTGGAGAGTGTCGAGGCCGAAATCGCGGGCCTGCCGGCCGCGTTCACCCGCGCCCAATTGCAAGAGCTGTTGCCCGCAGGGGCGGCGCGCAATGCGGTGGATTGCGCCTTGTGGGATCTGGAGGCCAAGCGGGCCGGAAAGCGGGTTTGGGAATTGGCCGGATTGCCGGCGCCGGCGCCGCAGATCACGGCATTTACCCTGTCCTTGGCTGAACCCGATATGATGCGGGCGCAGGCCCAAAAGCACAGCCACCGGCCTTTGCTCAAGATCAAGCTCGGCACGCCTGATGATATGCCGCGATTGGAAGCGGTGCGCGCGGGGGCGCCGAAATCCGATATTATCATTGATGCAAACGAAGGGTGGAGCGCCGAGGTCTATGCCGATCTGGCGCCGCATTTGCTGCGCCTTGGGGTGACTTTGGTGGAGCAGCCTTTGCCTGCGGGCGAGGATGAGGCTTTGATTGGCATGGCGCGCCCTGTGCCGCTGTGCGCCGATGAGAGTTGCCATGATCGGGCCAGTTTGGCGGCGTTGCGGGGCAAATACGACGTTGTGAACATCAAGCTGGACAAGACCGGAGGGTTGAGCGAGGCGCTGGCTTTGCGCGCGGCGGCGCTTGAGCAGGGATATGAAATCATGGTCGGTTGCATGGTCGGATCGTCTTTGGCGATGGCGCCTGCGACGCTTTTGGCCCAAGGCGCGCGGGTCACGGACCTTGACGGGCCGCTGTTATTGGCCGAAGACCGCGACAACGCTTTGCAATACGATGCCCTCGGAGTGCACCCGCCATCGCGCGGCCTTTGGGGCTAACCTTCGGTTACTGAGGAGACCGCCATGACCCGCACTGTTTACGTCAACGGAGAGTATCTGCCCGAGAATGAGGCGAAAATCTCGATCTTTGATCGCGGATTTTTGATGGCGGACGGTGTCTATGAGGTCACATCGGTGATCGGCGGCAAGCTGGTGGATTTCGAAGGGCATGCGGCGCGTCTGGAGCGGTCCTTGGCCGAATTGGACATGGCAAACCCCGTCACGATGGAAGAATTGTTGGACATCCACCGCGCTCTGGTCGAGAAAAACGACCTGCAAGAAGGCGGGGTCTATTTGCAGATCACCCGCGGCGCGCCTGCGGATCGCGATTTCGCCTTTCCCGATCCCGAAACCACCCCGTCGAGCATTGTATTGTTCACGCAGGTCAAGAACCTTGTGAACGCGCCTGCGGCGAGCAAGGGCATCAAGGTGATCTCGATTGACGATCTGCGTTGGGAGCGCCGCGATATCAAGACCGTGCAGCTTTTGTATCCGTCGATGGGCAAGATGATGGCCGCCAAAGCGGGCGCTGATGATGCGTGGATGGTGCAGGACGGCATGGTCACCGAAGGCACGTCCAACAATGCCTATATCGTCAAGGGCGGCAAGATCATCACGCGCAAGCTGAGCAACGACATCTTGGCGGGCATCACCCGCGCCGCCGTGTT
The DNA here is from genome assembly GCA_050633545.1 of Paracoccaceae bacterium. Classification (GTDB taxonomy): domain Bacteria; phylum Pseudomonadota; class Alphaproteobacteria; order Rhodobacterales; family Rhodobacteraceae; genus Litorivita. Next base: position 409,423 of record JBOEGS010000001.1, on the reverse strand, counting down.
GCGCCTCGCCAAAGAGGCGCAGATGGTGGTGGAAGAGCGCAGCTTTAGCATCGAAGAGGCGCAAGAGGCGGATGAGGCTTTTGTCACCTCGGCCACGACATTCGTCTTTCCGGTGGTCGAGATAGACGGCAAAGCGGTCGGCGATGGCAAGGTCGGATCCATCGCCAGCCGCCTGCGCGAGATCTATGTCGAAGAGGCGCAGGCCAAAGCAATCTGATCGGCGAGGTCGGGGATTGTTGGCGTGTCTCGTCCGTTGGTAAAGGTCAGGCACAGATGCGTAGCCCTCGGCCTATCCTTGTCCCTGCGTGGCTTCGAAAACACCGCAGAAGGCTATTGTAGCCTTGGACGTCCATAATGCGGACGGAGTGTGAGTTCGCTGCAAGTGCTTCAGTGACTGCTTCCAGCCCAAAGCGGACATGGCCGGTCCGCACTTTCGGCGGAGAGCAGCCGTTCGCTGCGTCCCGAACGAATGGCAGCGATGTGCATCAAACGGACGTTGCCAACGCATAAGTTCACTTCTCGACCTCAACAGGGCGCTGAAAAAGTCCACTATGAGGAACGGCTTCCCTCTACCCTGATACTGGGTGATGCACGATTATGTGCTCCTGGAGATCGACGTAGATGAACAGCGATTCCGTAACCTGTTCTGATCCACGCACCGCCACCCCCGTCCATGCCGTAGTGGCAACGAATCATGTTCCATGAAGCACGTCGAGGCCAGAATTTTTCAGCACCTTGTTAGATCATTTCGTTGTGAATTGATGCGACAAATCGGAATGGAGATGCCGCAAGCTTGTCCTGACTTCCCCGACCAAGGGTAAAGCCTCCCCCGATCTTGATGCTTAATCCACATGCACCTCCGACAATAGCGCCAAGCTGGGGTAGACCCACAGGCGTTCCAAGGGTTGCGCCAGCTATTACACCGCCTAAAACTTTCGTCACATCAACATCTCCGGAGAAATTTATCCCGTAGTCCGAAAGGCGGAACTTGAGGCCGGATTCTTTCGCAACCTTTATGATGTCGATACATCGCTTCTCGATTTCACTTGTTAGCCTCTGGAACTCGAAGGCCTGATCTTCTGATTTAAGGAGGTTTGAGTAGAATCCATCAATCTCAAGACTTAAGTGCCGAACTTCATCTAACCGCTTTTGTTTAAACTCCAAGACTGCCTCTAGTGGAACGTCCGCTTCAGGTAGCGGTATCGCTCTGTAGAGCTCAACCAGCGGAGCCCGTCCGGCATTGAAGTTCGGTTGATCGAATACGAATGAGCTCGGGCCTTCGGACAGTGCCCAAAGTCCAGGCTCCATCCTCTCGTTATCTACAAACCTCTGAATGTGCCCTTTGGCAAACGCAGTCATATCGCCGCCACCAATAGTGGACATTGGCCTGCTCATCATCCCACAGGCAGTCAGATAATCGACTTCAGCGCTCGACCCTGAAATGTTTATCAGACGGCTTTGAGGCCACTCAATTCTGTCCCAGAAAAGGACTGCCCTGCGAAGTTCGATTGGATCAAGCTCAGTGGTCTTGATATGCAACCCGCCAGATGCATTAACCTCCATGGGGTTAGAAATAACGATGCCCTTGCCCTGTTTGGGAACCTTTCCGTAAAATGGGTCTCTTTCCTTCCGACGCTTTGCTTCGCCCATTCAATATCCTCCACTGATCCAGCCAAGCCGACTTAATCACCATTGGGGTTGGTTTGGGAAGGGGCGGCGGCTTCGAGTTGAGACCAGTCATCTGCCGCGCCTGCCGTGAAGGTCCGCAATGGGCCGAAAGTGTCACTTTGCAAACTCCGTTATCTGCGCATTGCCGCCGTTCAGGCAAACTGCAGCATCCGAAGCGTTGCGCTCAAAGCCGCCATTGCCTGCAATGGCGCGCGCGCGTTGGCCGTTATAGAACCGGTGGGTCTGGCGCGATGCCCTAACCTGCGTCGCCGACATTCTTCGCAAAGGCCTCTTTGAAGGCGGCCTGTTTTTCGGGGCTGGCCTCGGTCTGGCTTTGGGCCTTCCAGTCGTCATAGGGCATGCCGTAGTAAATCTCGCGCGCCTCGTCTTTGCCCATCTCGATGCCGCGCGCATTGGCGGCTTCTTGATACCAGCGGCTCAGGCAATTGCGGCAAAATCCGGCCATGTTCATCAGGTCGATGTTTTGCACATCGGGGCGTTTTTCCATCAAATGCGCGCGCAGGGTGCGAAACGCGGCGGCTTCGATTTCAATACGGGTCTGGTCGTCGATATCCATCTGCATGTCTCCAAAAACGGGCGGTTTGCCCGACATTATAGCTGTGGCGCGCGGCGGGCCAGAGCCGGCGAAAAGTCGTAAGTGTCCACGGTGATCGCCGTCCGATCGGGCAGGGCGGCGGCAAGCGCCTCCAAAACGCAGCGGGCCATATCCGCAGATTGCGCCTCGCTGCGCCCCGCGATCAGGCCCAGCATCGCATGGGCAAAAGACGCGCCGCTGCCGATGCGCTCGGCTACGGGCACATAGGCGCGGATTTTCAGGTTGCGCGCGTCCCCCGTCGCCGGGTGCGCGGCGAGCGCGTCAAAAACCCGATCACACAGCGCTTGCGGATCGGCGGCACAGGCGGGCGAGAGCTCTATGGTGACATGGGGCATCGCCTAACATCCCGCCTTGGCCAAAGCCGCGCCGAGCATGGGCGCCAACCGCTCGGCCCATGCGCGTTGCTGCGCCTGCGTCTCGATCAGATCGTTGCGCAGCTCCAGCAATATATTGGGCCGCTCATAGGCGATGGCATGGCGCGCGATACTGTCCCCCGGAAGGTGGCCGCCGTAAGGCTCGTTCGCGCCGACACAGATGTCCGGCTCGGCCTCCAGCATCGCCATCAGCGGGCGAAACAGCCGCTCATCCGCCGCATAGAGCAGCCCGATATGCCAAGGGCGCGGCGCGCGCCCGCGCAATTGCCGCGTATAGCTATGCACCGAAATGATCGCCCGATCCGGCCGCCGCGCCGCCAATTCGGACAGGGCCGTGTGATAGGGGCGATAGCAGCGGTTGAGCCGCATCTCGCGCTCATCGGCATCCGCGTGACGGTTGGCCGGAATGATCGTGCCGTCATAAAGCTTCATCAATAGCGTGGGATCATCCTCGCCGCGGTTGGGGTCGATGACCAGCCGCGAGAAATTCGACATGATCGCAGGCGCGCCCAAAATCTCGGCCAGATAATGGCTCAGCCCCGCCGCGCCGGGATCATAGGCGATATGGCGCGCCATATCCTCGGGCGGCAGCCCCAAATCCCCGCCCGCGACGAAATCGGGCACCGTATTGGCCGCGTGATCACAGGTGACAAGCCAGCGGGAATCGCGGTGCTCGCCAATAATTTCGTAAGGCGCGTATGTCATGTTCTATCCGTGTCTTCCATATCGGGCCACACATAGGGGAGTTGCCCGTAAATTGGAATTGGGCAATAAGGGATGCGAGCTTGTTAGCGTTAACGGCGGCATTTGTCTGATCCGCTGCGCTGGCCGCTTGCGCCCCCTTGTGCCGCTGTTAGGGTGGGCAGGAATGGCAAAAGCCACAGGACCGGACGAAGTCAGAAGGACCCCGACATGAGACGCCACCGCAATACCAAAATCGTCGCCACATTGGGGCCCGCATCGGAAAGCTACGAGATGATCCGCGCCCTGCACGAGGCGGGGGCGGATGTGTTCCGGCTCAACATGAGCCACGGGCAGCACGACGAGATCCGCGAAAAACACCGCATTATCCGCCAGATCGAAAAAGAGCTCGATAGCCCCATCGGCATTCTGGCCGATTTGCAGGGGCCAAAGCTGCGCGTCGGGACCTTTGCCAATGGCGAAGAAGAATTGGAGATCGGCGCGGCGTTCCGGCTTGACCTCGATGAGGCCGAAGGCACCGCCACCCGCGTGCGCCTGCCCCATCCGGAAATTTTCGCCGCCCTCGAAGTGGGCGCGCATCTGCTGGTGAATGACGGTAAAATCCGCCTCAAGGTCACCGCTTGCGGCGCCGATTTCGCCGATTGCGAAGTGATCAATGGCGGCACGATTTCAAACCGCAAAGGCGTCAATGTCCCCGATGTGGTTCTGCCGCTGGCGGCGCTGTCGGAAAAGGATCGCGCGGATCTGGAATTCGTCTGCCAATTGGGCGTGGACTGGCTCGCGCTGAGCTTTGTGCAGCGCCCCGAAGACGTGGAGGAGGCGCGCCTTCTCGCAGATGGGCGCGCGGCGATCCTGTCAAAGATCGAAAAACCCTCGGCGGTGGCCTGCATTGACGACATTCTTGCGGTTTCTGACGGCATCATGGTGGCGCGCGGCGATCTGGGCGTGGAGCTTCCGGTGCAAAACGTCCCGCCGATCCAAAAACGCATCATCCGCAAATGCCGCGCGGCGGCCAAGCCGGTGATCGTGGCCACGCAGATGCTCGAATCGATGATCGACAGCCCGATGCCCACCCGCGCCGAGGTCTCTGACGTCGCCACGGCGATCTATGAGGGCACGGATGCGATCATGCTCTCGGCGGAATCTGCGGCGGGCTCCTTTCCCGTCGAAGCGGTCACCACGATGGACAATGTCGCCAAAGAGGTCGAAAGCGATCCGACCTACCGCGATGTGATCGAGGCCTCGCGCGCGCCGACGCGCCGCACGGTGGCCGATGGGATCGTCGCCGCCGCCCGCGAAATTGCCGAAGCCTCGCATATCAAAGTCATCTGTTGTTTCACCCAAAGCGGAACGACTGCATTGCTCACCGCGCGCGAGCGTCCCCGCGTGCCGATCATCGCGATGACCAGCCTGCGCGGCACGGCGCGGCGCTTGGCGCTGTCGTGGGGGGTGAACTGTGTGATGACCTCGGAACTCGACCGTTTCAAACAGGCCGTGATCAATGCCGCCCGCGCCGCCCGCAGCCAAGGGTTTGCGACCGAAGACGACCAGATCGTGGTGATGGCGGGCGTGCCCTTTAACGTGCCGGGCACCACGAACATCCTCAGGGTTGCGCCATGCGCGGAAAGATTGATTTACGCCTCTGATCCAGAGTAGGCTTTTCTCCAGTTAGCGAAGATTAACGCGAGGATGAGTGGATGGACACAGATTTAGCCTTGGTCATTGGCCTTGTGGTTGCAGTTTTCTCAATACCATCAGTGGTTTCTGCCTTCTCGGACGGGCGCCCGCCGCGTGTGGCGGCCTTTGCTTTGATCGCGGGCGGCGCTTTGGCCGCATGGGCGGTCACGCAAAAACCGGGGGGCTATTCGGTCGATGATGTGCCCGAAGCCTTCGTCAAAGTCGTGGCGCGCTACATCAATTAGGCCGTGATCGGGCGAGCAGCCAGTCGAACCGCGCATGGGCCCGCCGCAATGCGTTAGCGCTTCCACTGCGCGGCTTTGGCGCGGGCGGCTGCGGCGAAGAGGTTCACATCCGTGCCGACGGCCACGAAATTTGCGCCCCAATCAAGATATTGCTGCGGAGATCTGTCGTCGGTGCCCAAGATACCGGCCGCTTTGCCTGCCGCGCGGATGCGCGTGATCGCATCACGGATTGCATCGGCCACCTCGGGTGCGGCGGGATCGCCCAAATGGCCCATATCCGCCGACAAATCCGCAGGGCCGATAAACACCCCGTCCACGCCCTCCACCGCCAAGATATCGTCCAAGGCCGCCAATCCGGCGCGGCTCTCGACCTGCACCAACAGGCAGGTTTGGTCATTTGCGGTGGCGAGGTAATCAGGGATCGCCGCGAATTTCGACGCGCGCGCCATCCCCGCGCCGACCCCGCGCACGCCTTGCGGCGGATAAAGCATCGCCCGCGCCATTTGCGCCGCCTGCGCGCCGCTTTCAATCATCGGGACAAGCACCGTTTGCGCCCCCGCATCGAGCATTTGCTTGACCATCCACGTCTCGCCAATCGGGATGCGCACCACCGGATGGCTCGCCGTAGCTTCCAGAACCTGCAACTGTGCGAGGGTCGAGCGCAGATCGTTTGGCGCGTGCTCATTGTCAAGCACCAGCCAGTCAAACCCCGCCGTCGCCATGATCTCGGTGCAATAGGGATTGGCCAAACCGGCCCAAGCGCCGATCTGCACCTCGCCGCGCGCAAGGGCAGCTTTGAACGGGTTTATCGGGGCTGGCATCGGCGCACTCCTTGCGGTTACGGGCAAAGCGAACGTGGCAGCGCAGGCGTGTTAAGGCAAGCCTTGGCGTGTATGTGCACAGGGTGAGAGCGTGGGTTTAGACGGTGCCGCCGCCGTCCAATTCATCGGGCGCATCACTTTCGTCTTCGTCAACGCGGCGACGGATCGGGGTATCAGTGACTTCAAGCGTGGCAGCAAAGAAGCTTGCGGCGGCCATCGTCGGGACAACCCATACCATCTTATCCGTCAGCCATGCAGCGGAATAACTCGGCACCAACACGACCGCGGCTTTGAGCGCAGCGCCTTTGAGATGAACAACGCGGCTCATCGCATCACCTTTAAAAATCGATCTCGACGCCCGGAAGGTTCAAGGATTTCATCAACTCGCGAAGCTCTTGGCGGGCGGCGACGTTGGAGATGTTGAGGCCCTTGACGCCGATATCGCGCAGATCGAGCAAGGTCAGGCCGCGCGGGAACAATTCTCGAAAGATCACCCGTTCGTTAAAGCCGGGCGCCACGCGAAAGCCGATGCGTTTGGCAAGCCGCTCGACGGCCTTTTCCATCTTGGCTTTGTTGACCATGTTTTGCGCGCCCAGACGGTTGCGCAGCACCACCCAATCAATGGGCTTCAATCCGGCCTGCGCACGCAATTGCCGCGCGTTCCACACCATTTCGGAATAGACCGAGGGGCCGAGGATTTTTTCGCCGTCGCCATCGATACGGGCCAAAAGGTCGAAATCGATGAAGCTGTCGTTGAGCGGGGTGATCAGCGTATCGGCCAGCGAATGCGCCACTTGGCTCAGCCGCGTGTGCGATCCGGGGCAATCGATCAAGATGAAATCATTATCCGGCTCAAGCGACGCCACCGCCGAGGACAGGCGGTGATCATAGATATTCTCACCTGGCTGGAGGCTTTCGGGGTCAATTTCCGGCAGATCGTGATAGGACGGGAAGGGCAGATCAAGCCCCGCCTCTTGCATGAAGCGTTGGCGGTTTTCGGTGTAGCGGCCAAAGGTCTTTTGGCGCAGGTCGAGGTCCAGCACCGCCACCCGATGCCCCATCCGCGCCAATGCGGTCGCCACATGGATAGAGACGGTGGATTTACCCGCACCGCCCTTTTCGTTCCCGACAACAATGATATGCGCCATGGTCTGTGTCCTCTGCCGATCGCCCGTTTCGCCCGCAATTGATGTGTCTGTTTCGACAACTAGCGGGCTTTGGTCTTTGTTACACTATATGTATGTGCGCGTCATATGGGAAGTTTGCAGGCGCGCCAAGGCGGATTGCGCGTCCAAGGGCGGCAATTCTGCATCGCTCGGCTTACGGCGCGCCCGCGCAAAGTGACGCAACGCATATTGCCGATCCGCTCGCACGGGCTTGACCTTGCGCATCGGGCGGTCAACCTTCCTGACACTTGGCAGGAAGAGGAGGCCCGCAGATGGAATTGAAACAGGCGATAGAGGGACGGCGCAGCATTCGCGGCTATAAACCCGATCCGGTGCCGCGCGAGATGCTCGAAGAGATCATCGCTTTGGCCAGCCGCGCGCCCTCGTCGATGAACACCCAGCCGTGGCATTTCCATGTGCTCACCGGCGCCCCCTTGGAGGCCGTGCGCACGGGCAATTCCGAGCGGATGCTCAGCGGTGTGCCGCCGCAACGCGAGATCCCCGATCATGGGGCCTATGAGGGCGTGCACCGTGACCGCCAAGTGGGTATCGCCAAACAGCTTTTCGCCGCGATGGGGATCGAGCGCGACGACAAGGAGCGCCGTCAGGATTGGGTGATGCGCGGGTTCCGGCAATTCGATGCGCCGGTGTCAATTGTTGTGACCTTTGACAAATCGGTCGAAAACCACGGCACCATCGGGCATTTCGATCTGGGCGCGGTGACCTACGGTTTGGTGCTCGCCGCGTGGGATCGCGGCCTTGGCACGGTGATCAACGGCCAAGGCATCATGCAATCGCCCGTGGTGCGCGAACATGCGCAAATCCCCGAGGATCAGGTCATCATGACCTGCGTCGCGATGGGGTGGCCCGACGAGACATTCGAGGCCAATGCGGTGGTCTCGACCCGCCGCAGCGTCGCCGAGACCGCGCGTTTTATCGGCTTTGACGACTGATTTGTGCCCCGACAGGGCAGGCAAAAACCAAAAACGCCGCCCCGAAAGGAGCGGCGTTTTCGTATTGTGCGATGGTAGAGGCGTTTAGAAGCCAAGACCTGCATATTTGTTTTTGAACTTCGACACGCGGCCGCCGGCATCCATCAAACGGGTGCCACCACCGGTCCATGCGGGGTGCACGGTCGGGTCGATGTCGAGCGACATGGTGTCGCCTTCTTTGCCCCAAGTGGAGCGCATCGTGAGCATGGTGCCATCGGTCATTTTGACGTTGATGAAGTGGTAATCGGGGTGAATATCTTTTCTCATCTCGCCGATCCTTATGCGTTGGCGCCCGAAAGCGGCTTGTAGTTGGTGACTTCTGCGATACGGGCGGATTTGCCGCGACGCGAGCGAAGATAGTAAAGTTTCGCGCGGCGCACACGGCCACGGCGCACAACTTCGATGCTCTCGATATTGGTCGAGTGCAGCGGGAACACACGTTCCACACCTTCACCAAAGGAAATCTTACGGACCGTGAACGAACCCGCGATGCCTTTGCCGTTCTTACGGCCGATGCAAACGCCTTCGTAGTTCTGCACACGCGAGCGCGTGCCTTCGGTCACTTTGTAGCCGACGCGAATGGTATCGCCAGCTTTGAAATCGGGGATGTCTTTCCCCAGAGCGGCCACTTGTTCCGCTTCGAGTTGAGCGATCAGGTTCATCGCCAGTCTCCTATACATGCTCGTGGTTTTTCCACGAAGGTTGCGCGGCCTCAGAGCTCTTCGTCTTCATCGGGTCCGTGCCATTGTGGCGCGCCCGCGAGAGGTTAGGTCAACGTTTCTTATTCGGGTCTGTCCGCGCCCTGCAATGCACCGAAGAAAGCGCGACATTGGCAACGAAAAACCTCCGGATTCGCAAAAGCGGGTCCAGATGCGCCGTCTATAAGCGTGAAAGCCCAGTGGATCAAGCCTAGAAGTCACGCGGCGCGGATCATCTTGAGCAGGGATTGCATCGCCCCTTATGCCTGTTTGCACGATGCGCTTGTTCAATCCAATCGGGAGTAACCGGATGCGCTACTTTTTGCGGGCATGTTGCCGCGGCACTTTTGGCAGGCTGTGTCGAACCCACTTCTGAAGCGGGCCAAAAAACCGCTGCCAAGCCCACGGATGAAATTGACGCGGTTTGGGCCAGTCGTGAGGAAGTGGTCTATAACGGAAAACCTTCTTTTATGCGCGCAACCCCCGTCATCCGGTGGTTTATATCCAAGCGGCAGACCGAGATGCTTCCTAGTCCGGCAATGACATGATGGCCATCGGACGTCAGAAAACCGGATGCAAAGCCAAATCTGATGCAGGTGCCTTGGCTGGTATTCCAGGATTTGGGCCGGACGCGGATCTCAAGATCGTTCGCGAGAAGAGCAAGCCGTTGCGCTGGTCCTTGCCACTGCAATGCTGATCCGGCAGGTTTTGGTCAGCGCGGCGCTCTGCGCTGACGCTTTCGACCGCAACCGGTTCACGTGCCGGTGAAGGATCTAGTCGTCTTGCGTCTTGGCCTGATAGGCTGCCCACATATCGGGGCGGCGCTGGCGGGTGATGTCTTCGGCGCTGGCGCGGCGCCACTGGGCGATTTTGCCGTGGTGGCCCGACATTAACACCGGCGGAATCTCTCGGCCTTTCCATTCGGCGGGGCGGGTATATTGCGGATGCTCCAACAGGCCCGCCGAATGGCTTTCCTCTTCGATGCTGTCGGCATTGCCCAAAACTCCGGGCAACAGGCGCACGGCGGCATCGAGCATTGCCTGCGCCGCGATCTCGCCGCCAGTGAGGACAAAATCGCCCAAGGACACCTCTTCGATGCCGTATTCCTCGATCACCCGCTCGTCGATCCCCTCAAACCGCCCGCAAATCAGCGTCACGCCGCCGCTTTGCGCCCAATCGCGCGCCATGGGCTGATCAAACCGCTTGCCGCGCGGCGACAGATAGACGAGCCGCGTTTGCCCTTTGGCGCGGGCCAAGGCCTCGTCAATCGCGGGGCCAAGCACATCGGCGCGGATCACCATGCCCGCCCCGCCGCCCGCAGGCGTGTCGTCGACATTCTTGTGTTTGCCGATCCCGAAGGGGCGCAGGTCAATCGTCTCCAGCGCCCAGGCCTCTTCCTTGAGCGCCTTGCCGGTCAGGCTTTCGCCCAAAACGCCCGGAAAGGCTTCGGGAAAGAGCGTGATCACCCGCGCGGTCCAGACTCGCGCCAGACGCGGCGGCTCGCCCATCAAATCGCGCGGGCGCAGCGTGGCCGAGATGGATTTGCGCCCGTGCGAGCGGGCGGGGGATTTGGGTGTGGTGCTCATAAGGGGCCTGATATGCCATCCGCGCACGATTGAAAATCCTTTCTGCGCGCCCTAGGCTTGCGCCCAAGGCAAGAGCAAGGCGCAAAATGACAGGCCATAGAACCCAAGTCACGCAGGCAGGGCGCGCGGCGCTGCGCGTTTTGGCCCCCATGGCGGGGCTGCCGCCGGGCGGCTGGCAGGTGACGCTCCTATCGGCGCGGCGCGAGAGGCAAGGCGCGCGCGGGGTATTGCGCGCGGACCCTGCGCAGGGTCAAGGCGCGCCGCTGCCTTCGGTCATCGTGAAACTGCACCTGCCGGTGGCGGCGGCGCGCTTCGAGGCGATGCGCACAGGCCACGCGGCGGCGGCGCGCGCTTTGCCTGACGGGGTGCCTGCGGTTTTGGCCGCCTGCGAGGCGCATGGCGCCTTGCTGCTCTCTTGTGCGCAAGGCGCACCGGTTTGGGAGGTCCTGTCGCAACGCGCCGACGGCGCGGGGCCTGCGGATATATTGACGGCGGCGGGGGCGTGGCTTGGCCGGTTTCACAAGGGCGCAGCGCGGGGCACCGAGGCGCTGGAAACCGAAGGCCCGCTGCGCCGCTTGCGCCGTTTGGCCAAGACGCGCGATGTGCCGCAGCCGCAGGCCTATCGCGCTGCGCTCGGCGCGCTCGAAACGCTCGGGCAGCAGGCGCAAAACCCCACCCCCCATGCGGTGATCCACGGCGATATGACCTTGCAGAACCTGTTGGTGACGCCGGATTTGCGTGTCACCGGCATTGATTTCGAAAACGCCGATGCGGCCCCCGCGATGCGCGATCTGGCGGGGCTTGTGGTCGATGATGCAATCTGGTTCGGGGCGGGCGGGGCGATTGATCTGGGCGCGCAGGCGCCTTTGCTGCGCGGCTATATCGGCTCTGGCGGCACGGTGGATGCGGCGGCGTTGCGGTTTTTTGTCGGGGTGAAATTGTTGGGTCTATGGGCGGCGCAGCCTGCGAGGGACGCGGATCGCAGTGCGCGCCGCGCCTATGTGTGGTCGCGGCTGCAAGAGATCACGCCGGAGTTCTTCACCCTTTGAGGGGCTTGGGCGCGCTCGATTGCTTTTGCTCTTTGCGCGCGGCGCGCACGATCTCTTGCTTGCGGGCCGCCCTCTCGCTGCGGTCCATTTTGCGGCGGTTGAGCGCCAAGAGCGCGTCTCGCACCTCTTGCGGCAAGGAGGTATTCGCAGGCGGCAGCGGCGCGATTTGGGCGCGCAAACCCTCGCTGATCCCGACCAGATCGAGCAAAGGGTCAAGCGGGCCAAGCCGCCCTGTCATGCTCTCCAATGCGGCCTGCTGCACGCGGTGCTGTGGCATGGCCTTGGAGATGCGGGCAATATCCGCGTCCAGATCGGCCAAAGGCAGATATTGCGCCCGATAAGCGGCAAAATCGTCGCGAATGCCCGAGGCGCGCAGATGCTGCGCATAGCAGCTTTTGACCCAAGGCTCCGGCGCGCGGGTGGAGAAATAGAAGGTCAGATCGGCGCTTGGAAATACCTCGCAAGCGACATTGGCCAGCGCGGGCAAAAGCGCCGCCGCCGCGCGGTAATCGCGCAGGGTCTTGCGCCCGGGCATGAGGCCGCACAGGTCTTCGCTCGACACGCATAAGGGGCGCGGATCATCCGCATCAAGGCTTTCGAAAAATAGCGCAAGATCATAGATATAGGCGCTCATTTTCGCCGGATCGCCGCTGGCCGACCACGCGCGCGCAGCAAGGGCCGCCGTGCGGATTTCGGCCTTGAGCGCGATTTGCATTTCGGCGGACAAAAGCGCGCGGTCGCGCTCTAACATGCGCTGCACGCTGGAGGTGCCGGTCTTGTGAAACCCGCAATGCAGCACCATGCGCATGGGTTAAAACAATCCCTCGGGCGGATCGACGATGATGCGCCCTGCGGCCAGATCGACGGTCGGCACCGCCTCGCGCGTGAAGGGCAAAAGCACCGTGGCCTCAAGCCCCGCGCCGTGGATTTCCAACAGATCGCCCGCGCCGTGGTTCATCACCTGTTTGACACGGCCCAAGACCGCGCCGCCGGTGTCCACCACCTCCAGCCCGATGAGGTCCGCATGATAAAACTCGTCGTCGGGCAGCGAGGGCAATTGATCGCGCCGCGCATACAGTTTCGTCCCGCGCAGGGCGTCGGCTTGCTCTTTGGTTTGCACGCCGTCGACGCGCCCCGCAAAGCCGTTTTTGACCGCCCGCGTGATGCCGACGATAAACTGCTGCGCGCCGGTCTCGTCGGTCAAAGGGTTGTAGAGCGCGATATCCTCGGGCTGGGCGGTGAAGCTTTTGAGGCGCACCTCGCCCTTGACCCCGTAAGAGCCCGAAATCGTTCCGACACAGACCAGTTCCGCCGCGGTGTCATCCGTCATTGCGCGTCTCCTTTGCACAGGCCTGCGGTAAATTCTCCGCCCATTGCCGCGCATTTTTTGCTTTGCTCCGACCGTTCAAACAGAAGACCGGCCAAAAAGGCAACCATCAACAGGATCAATGTGCGGATCGGGCGAAACATCGGGTCTAGCGTGTCTCAACCGGCACGTCGGTGCAACGGGTTTCCCATCCGGCGCGCTCCAATTCGGGGCTGTCCGTGAATTCTTCGGGGGTGCCGACGCAAAGATACGCGATGAGCGACCAGCCCTCGGGCACATCCAGATCGGCGCAAAGCCGCAGCGGATCAAGGATCGATACCCAGCCCACGCCAAGCCCTTCGGCCCGCGCCGCCAGCCAGAATTGCGTAACGGCGGCGACGACGGAATAGCGGCGCATTTCGGGCATGGTGCCCGCGCCAAGCCCCGCGCCTTTGGCGGTCGTATCGTCGCAAAACACGGCGAATTGTTCGGGCGCATCGCGCATGCCCGAAAGCTTCAAGCCGGCGTAAATTTTGGATTTTTCGCCGCTATATCCGGCGAGGGCCTGCGCATTGGCGGCTTCGAAATTGGCCAAGGCTTTGGCGCGGGCAGGGGCCGAGGCCACATTGACGATACGCCATGGCTGCGACAGGCCGACCGAGGGGGCGGCAGCAAAGCTGCTCAAGGCGCGCTGCAAGGCCGCCCCCTCAACGGGATCGGTGCGGAAGCGGCGCACATCGCGCCGCAACCACATCAGTTGGTCAAACTGCTGCCGGAAGTCTTCCGGAAAGGCGGAAATGACCTGATCCAAAGGAGCTTACTCTGCGGTTTCTTCCGCAGCAGCTTCCTCGGCGGGGGCTTCTTCGACGGGCGCTGCCGCGGCTTCGGCTGCCGCTGCTACTTTGGCCGCTTTCTCTTCGGCGCGCTCGACGGCTTTTTTGCCCGGGGTGCCGCGCTTGGGGTTGTTGCGCTCTTTTTTCTCCAAAACGCCAGCCGCTTCGAGCATACGCTGCACGCGGTCGGTCGCTTGGGCGCCTTCACCGAGCCAGTATTGGATGCGCTCGACGTTCATTTTTACGCGCTCTTCGTTGTCTTTGGCGAGCAACGGGTTGTAGGTGCCCAGCTTTTCGATGAAGCGGCCATCACGGGGCATACGGCTGTCTGCCGCAACGATCCGGTAGAAGGGGCGCTTTTTGGAACCGCCGCGGGCGAGACGAATTTTCATAGCCATGGTGTCATTCTCCTAAGGTTGGCTTTGGACAGGCAAGGGGCCTGTTATTCTTGGTGTTTCTTGTGGTGCTGGATGACTTCCTGAATGATGAAGTTCAGGAAATTCTTGGCAAATTCGGGGTCGAGATCGGCCCGTTTTGCAAGATCTTCTAGGCGCGCGATCTGGCGCGCTTCGCGGTCGGGGTCGGAGGGGGGCAAATCATGCTCCGCCTTGAGCTTTCCCACGGCCTGCGTGTGTTTGAACCGCTCGCCCAATGTATAGACGAGGATCGCGTCGAGCCGGTCGATGCTCTCGCGGTGTTCTTTGAGGATGTCGGCCGCGCGGGCGGCGGTGTCGGAGCGTGGGTCAGTCAATGGCCCATCCTTTCGGTTTGAACAGCGGATCGGCGTAGTGGCTGATCTCCATGGCAATCCCGTGGGCCAGCTGTGTGCCGTCAAGCGCGGCAGGCGCGGGGTGACGGTAGACGGCATCGGAGCCGTCAATGGTTTTGGCCGCGTCGTCGCGCTTGGCGCCCAGCCGCTCGGCAAGGCGGATGCTGTCGAGGTTCTTGGGATCAAGATAGCTGACGGCGGTTTCCCACCCCAGATTGCGATACAGATGCGCGCGCGCGGCATTGGTCGCCTCAAGCGCATAGCCTTTGCCCGCCTTATCGGGCCAGATGATCCAAGCGATTTCGGCCTCGGGCCAAGCGGCGGGTTTCCAGCCGCCCGCCATGCCCAGCGTCTCGTCGGTGGCCTTGTCGTGGATCATCCACATGCCGTAACCGCGAATGTTCCAATGGCCGATCTCGGCGGCATAAAGCATCCACGTCTCGTAAGGATTGAGCGGCCCGCCCATAAACCGCGCGCGATACGAGGTGAAGGTCGCCTTGAAATTCGGGTAATCCTCGGCCTCGGGGCCGCGCAGGATGAGGCGTTCCGTCTCGATCACGGGGATGTCTGTTGCGCGTCTGTATTCGGTCATGCCTTGGCCTCCATTTGGGGCGCGGATTGCGCGCCGGTCATGGGATGGCGGTATATATCGCAAGGCTTGCCCAAAAGTTCACCATGGCGTTCGAAACGCGCGCCCAACCGTTCGGCCAGAGCCACAGAGCGGGCATTGACCGGATCGATATGCGAGATCACCCCATCAAGGCCGAAATGCGCCGCCCCATAGGCGCGCGCCGCCTGCGCCGCCTCGAAGGCGATGCTTTTGCCCTCGGCGGCCTCATAGATCTGCCAGCCCAGTTCCGGCTCGGACCAACCCTCGCGGAAGATAAAACCGCACATGCCGATGCAGCTGCCTGTGGACTTGTCGGAGATCGCCCAATAGCCAAACCCGCGCAGCAACCAATGCCCGTTCACATAGGCGATGATGCGCCACACATCGGCGCGCTCGGCGGGGCCGCCGACGAAATGCGACCGCTCGGAGGCGTAAAAGGCGGCCACCTCATCGAGATCGTCCAATGTGACGGGACGCAAGATCAGGCGGTCGGTTTCGACCTCGGGGATATCGACGCTAAAGGTGGTCATGCATAGGCCTCCACCGATCCGTCGCTGTCCAAAGCATCGGGCGCGGGGTGACGATAGAGCAGGTCCTCGCCCATATTGACGTTGTGATAGGTCCGCTCATAGGTCGCGCCAAGGCGTTCGGCCAATTTGATCGAGCGGGCATTGTCCGGCACGATATTCGACGTCAGCGTGGTAAAGCCCAGATCGCTATAGGCCCATTCGCGCGCGCGCAGGGCGGCCTCATAGGCCATGCCCTTACCCTCGAACCCGTCAAAGACCACCCAGCCAAGCTCCGGCTCGGGCCAACCATCGGGGTTCCAGATGCCGCAGATGCCCGCAGGCTTGCCCGTGGCCTTGTCCTCGATGGTGAAATAGCCGTAGCCGTGGATATGCCAATGGCCCACGTTGAGCCCGAACCAGCGCCACGCATCATGGCGGTTGTCAAAGCCGCCAAACCCCGCCGCACGCTCCAGATCGCACAAAAAGGCAATCAGCGGCTCTGCGTCGGACCGCTTGGGTCCGCGCAAGACGAGCCGCTGGCTTTCCAGCGTCGGGGCTTGGGTGAGGGGGGCGAGGCTCATGGCAGGTTACACATCCACCGCGCAGCGCGCCGTTATGACGAGGGGCGCGCGCATCATTTCTTCTTTCCGAAACCGGACAGGCCGCCGGGCAATCCCATGCCGCCGCCCAGACCGCCCATGCCGCCCAAACCGCCAGGCAATTTGCCGCCCATCGCCTTGGCCGCTGCTTCAAGCTGCGCAGGGTCCATCGAGGCGGGGTCCATCCCCGCAGGCATGCCGCCGCCCTTGCCGAACATGCCTTTCATCGCCTGTTTGAGCATGCCGCCTTTGCCCATTTTGCCCATCTTCTTCATCATGTCGCCCATCTGGCGCTGCATTTTGAGAAGCTTGTTAAGCTCCGACACTTCGAGGCCCGCGCCCTTGGCGATGCGTTTTTTGCGGCTGGCTTGCAAAAGCTGCGGATTGGCGCGCTCTTTCTTGGTCATGGATTGGATCAAAGCGATCTGGCGCTTCAGAACCTTATCGTCAAAACCGGCGTCTTGCACCTGTTTGGCCATTTTCCCCATGCCGGGCATCATGCCCATCACGCCTTCCATGCCGCCCATCTTGATCATCTGTTCAAGCTGCATTTTGAGGTCGTTCATGTTGAACTGACCTTTCTGGAAGCGCTTCATCATGCGCTCGGCCTGTTCGGCCTCCAGCGTGTCTTGGGCCTTTTCCACGAGGGCAACGATATCGCCCATGCCCAAAATACGGCCTGCAACGCGCTCCGGCTCGAAGGTCTCCAGCGCGTCCATTTTCTCGCCCAGACCGACAAAGCGGATGGGTTTGCCCGTCACGGCGCGCATCGACAGGGCCGCGCCGCCGCGCCCGTCGCCGTCCATACGGGTCAGCACAACGCCGGAAATGCCGATTTTGGCGTCAAACTCTTCGGCCACTTCCACCGCGACCTGACCGGTCAAACCATCGACGACCAAAAGCGTCTCGCGCGGGTTCACTGCATCGCGGACGTCCTCGACCTCTTGCATGAGCACTTCGTCGATCTGCAAACGGCCCGCCGTATCGAGCATATAGACGTCATAGCCGCCCATCATCGCCTGTTGCTTGGCGCGTTTGGCGATATCGACGGGCTTTTGCCCCGCCACGATCGGCAAGGTGTCGACGCCGATTTGCGTGCCGAGGATCGCCAATTGCTCCATCGCCGCAGGACGGTAGATATCGAGCGAGGCCATCAGGACTTTTTTGCCCTCGCGCTCTTTCAAACGCTTGGCAAGCTTGCCGGTGGTGGTGGTTTTACCGCCGCCCTGCAAACCGACCATCAGGATCGGGGCAGGCGGGTTGTCGATTTTGAGGCTGCCGGGGTCTTCGGCGCCGGTCAGCACATGCACCAATTCGTCATGCACGATCTTGACGACCTGTTGGCCCGGTGTGACCGATTTGGTGACCGCTTGGCCGGTGGCCTTCTCTTGCACCGCTTTGACAAATTCGCGCGCCACGGGCAGCGAGACGTCGGCCTCCAAAAGCGCGACGCGCACTTCGCGCAGGGCGGTTTTCACATCCTCGTCGGACAGCGCCCCTTGTTTCGTGAGCCGGTCAAAGACGCCGCCAAGACGTTCGGAAAGATTTTCAAACATGCCTGTCGGCCTCCCGAGCCGGTCTGTTTCATCACGTTGCAAGGCCGATATGGGGCCGCGCGGTTCATTTCCAAACCCCTCGCGGGGCAAATCCGAAACGCCCGAAGAGGGGCGCACAAAGCATAAGCGCACCAGTGGGCGCAACGCGCTGACTGGTGGCGATCCCGGGAACATCCCAAGGGACCGGAAGAACAAACTTCCGGGGTGTTGCGGCCCAATTACGCGCGCGGGCCTCCCGAGTCAAGGGCTGCGCGTGCTATAAAACAGGGGGGATGACATCGCAGGCGCGGCTCAGCGCGCGGCTTCGGCTTCGGCTTTGCTCTGGGTCAATGGCTCTGCGCTCTGGCCGCTCTGCTCGCGCGCAGCCTGCCTCTCGGCCGCCTCGGGCTGTTCTTGCATCGCGCGCGCGGTCTCGAAGGCAATGCGGTCGTCTTCAAAGGCGGAGGCCTCGGGCGCCGTGTCCGCGCCTGTCGGCTCATCTGTCTGCTCAGATGCGGCAGGCGCGCGTTCGCTCAGATGCGCGCGCCCGATCCATGCGTTGATCCGGTTGATCTGCGCTGCGGCCTTTTTCTCCAGCATCGGGTTCCACAGGCAAAACACATAGCTACCCGCCGTCTCGCCGCCGGTCACGGTGAAATGCATGTGGCGCGGGGTGTTTTTGTCGACATAGGGGTCGAGGCGAAAGCTTTGCAAATCCTGCAGCGCAAATTCAGCCACCTCCAGCCCGCGCCATGTGCGCCGGCTCATCCGCGCCGCGCCGCTGCTGCGGTCCATCACCATCTGCACCCGCTCCAGCGTCAGCAGGCTGCCCGCGCCAAACCCCGCCGCAACCAGATAGAGCGTCAGTTTGAGCGCGCCCGCATCCTTGGGTAGCACCAGCGCAAAGAGCGCGAAGGCCAAGCCGAAAAGCGCCACAAGCACCGCCCGCGCCACGGGGCGTTTTTCGAGGACCATCTGCTCGGGGGTATCGCGGGTGATTTTCATCTCTCGGCTTTGCCTTCTGGCTTGACGGTCTTGAACTGGAACAGGGCACGATGCCCGAGGGGGATCGTTGCCTGCCATAGCCGCCGCGCGGTTTTCGGGCAAGTCCCCAGCCGCAGGCGCGCGCCATTGGGCGATGGGGCGTGGCGCTCATGCCATCAGTCCTTGCGCTCCTGAACCAAATTGGCGAAAATGCGCAGCAGATGTGTGTATGCGCACAGGGCGATCACGCAAGGCGATACCATCCAGTCCGAAGGAGCGGCGACAATGGACAATTGGGACGAAATCCGCACCGCCTTTCAGGTCGCGCGCATGGGCACGGTTTCGGGCGCGGCAGAGGTTTTGGGCGTGCACCACGCGACCGTCATCCGCCATATCGACGCGCTCGAAGGGCGGCTCGGCGTGCGGCTTTTCCAGCGTCACGCGCGCGGCTATACGGCGACCGAGGCGGGGCAGGATCTGCTGCGCGTGGCGCAAACCACCGATGATCAATTCGCCCAGTTGCAAGGCCGCCTGAAAGGCCAAGGCAGCGGCGTGACGGGCGAATTGGTGGTCACCTCCTTGGGCGGGATGAGCCATATGCTGGTGCCGGTTCTGGCCAAATTCCAAGCCGACCACCCCGGATTGATTGTGCGCTACCTGACCTCGACGCGGCTGTTCCGGCTCGAATATGGCGAGGCCCATGTGGCGATCCGCGCGGGCACGGCGCCCGATCAACCCGACAATGTGGTGCGCAAACTCTTTGACCAGCGCTTCGGCCTCTTTGCCGCCAAATCCTATATCGAGGCCAATGGCATGCCCAAGGACGAGACCTGCCATGAGGGCCATTCCTTTATCGGCTACGACGATGCGGACAATCGCGCGCCCTTTGGCAAATGGTTGCGCCGCATAGTGCCCGAGGAGCAAATCATCTTTCGCGCCAGCGACATGCGCGCGCAAAGCGAGGCGATCATTGCGGGGGCGGGGATCGGGTTTTTGCCGCTTTTGCAGGCGCGACAGCAAGGCAACCTCGTGCCCGTCGGGGCGGTTCTGGACGAATGGAGCGCGCCGATCTGGGTTGTCACGCATATGGATTTGCACCGCACCGCCAAGGTGCAGGCGTTCTTGGAGGTGCTGCGCCCCGCCGCCAAAGCATGGGACGTGTGACGCGGGCCTGAGCTTCGATGATCCCTTTGCTCTCTTCCTTGCCGCGCGGCGCGCTGCGCGGGCATCTGGCGATGCTGCTGTTTTCGGCCTTGGTCGCGGGCAGTTTTTCCTTTGGCGTCATGGCCGCGCCCCATATCGCGCCTACGGCGATGAATGCCGCGCGGTTTGCCATTGCCGCGGTGATCGTCGGGGCGGCGGCCATGGCGACGGGCGGCATCGAGCGCAGCGCCTTTCGCGCGCCGTGGCGCTATGCGGTTTTGGGCGCCATTTTCGGCAGCTATTTCGTCTTGATGTTCGAAGGGCTGAAGACCGCCCCTGCGGTTTCGGCCTCGGCGGTCTTCACGCTCACGCCCGTGATGGCGGCGGGCTTTGGCCTTGTCCTCTTGCGCCAGCGCCTGACGCGGCGCATCGCTTTCGCGCTGGTCATCGGCGCGGCGGGGGCGGTTTGGGTGATCTTTCGCGGCGATCTTGGCGCTTTGATGCGCCTTGAGGTCGGGCGCGGCGAGGCGGTGTATTTCGCCGGATGCGCGGCCCATGCGCTTTATACGCCCTTGGTGCGGCTGCTCAATCGCGGCGAGCGGCCCGTGGTCTTTACCTTTGGCACTTTGGTCGCGGGCGCAATATTGATCGCGCTCTACGGGCGCAGCGCCATTGCGCAGACCGAATGGGCGGATTTGCCCGCGATTGTGTGGTTCACCTTGGCCTATATCGCGGTGATCGCCAGCGCCGCGACCTTCACCTTGTTGCAATATGCCGCGCTGCATCTGCCCAGCTCCAAAGTCATGGCCTATACCTATCTGACGCCCTCATGGGTGATCGTTCTGGAGGCGGCTTTGGGCCACGGCGTGCCGCCGGTGATCGTGCTGCTCGGCGTGGCGATGACGGTGGCGGCCTTGATGCTCTTGCTCAAAGAGGAATAGCGCGAAGGCCCGCCCGCGCGCGGCGGATCACTCGGGGTTGGGCGTGTCCAGCTCCACCGCCAAGAACCGCTCGAATGCGTCGAGGTTCACCGCCTCGAATTGCCCAAAGCCCTGCATCCAGACGCTGGCGGCGCGCAGGGCGTCCGGCTCCAGCTTGCACCATTTCACGCGGCCGCGCTTTTCTTGGCTGATCAATCCCGCACGGGTCAGGATCACCAGATGTTTGGAAATCGCCGCCAAGGACATCTCGAAAGGCTCGGCCACATCGGTCACCGCCATATCATCCTCAAGCAGCATCGACAGGATCGCCCGCCGCGTCGGATCGGCAAGGGCGGAAAACACCGTATCAAGAGTGGGGGCAATCGCGGCAGGCATAGGGCGGTCCTATCGCGCCAGCGGCCAAGGCGTCAAGCAATCGTCAACCAGATGGTTGAACAAGCAATCGTCAACCAGATGGTTGAATATAGCGCGATGGGCCAAAGCCGCGCGATCCGCCCCGAAAGGCGCGCTGGCGCGCCTCGCTATCGCGGTTTTGGAGTCTGTCTTTTGTCAAGTAAATCAGTGCATTGACACGGGTGTCGCAGGGCGGGCCTCGGCGCTTGACTCTGATCCCCCCCGCCACTAGCAATGCGCCAACTGTCCAAAGGGGGCAAAACGCCGTGACCGATCCCGACAAAGCTGCACGACTGGCGGCGCTGGAGGCCAAGATCGCAGCAGCGAAGGGGGCAGATACGCCCAAGCCCCACACGGAAGAACACTACTCCCAAGCGCAACATGCGTGGCGGATGGTAACGGAACTCGTCGCCGGTCTCGGGATCGGCTTCGGCATCGGATACGGGCTTGACGCTCTCTTCGGCACCATGCCGTTGTTTCTGGTGATCTTTATACTTCTGGGCTTTGCCGCCGGTGTCAAAACCATGATGCGCAGCGCCCAAGAGGTCCAAAGCAAGCAGATGGCCAAGGCCGCTGCAGATGATGATAAGGCCCGCTCGGGCAAGGATGAGGGAGCTTGAAATGGCAAGCGAAGCGCATAGCGAAGAGGCAGGTCTGGTCTTTCACCCGATGGACCAATTTATCGTCAAGCCGCTGTTTGGCGACGGTCCTGTGGGCATGTTCACCATCACCAATGTGACGCTTTGGATGGCGCTGACCATCGTGGCGATCTTTGCTTTGCTGGTTCTGGGCACCCGCCGCCGCGCGGTCATCCCGACCCGCACCCAGTCGATCGGCGAACTGGCCTACGGCTTTGTCTATAAGATGGTCGAAGATGTGACCGGCAAGGACGGGGTGAAATACTTCCCCTATATCATGACCCTGTTCATGTTCATCGTCTTCGCCAACTTCCTCGGCCTGCTGCCGATGTCCTTCACCACTACATCCCATATCGCGGTCACCGCTGTCATGGCGATGATGGTTTTCCTCGCTGTGACGATCCTCGGCTTCGTCAAGAACGGCGCGGCCTTCCTCGGCCTTTTCTGGGTGTCGAGCGCGCCCTTGGCCCTGCGCCCCATTCTGGCGCTGATCGAGGTGATTTCCTACTTCGTGCGTCCGGTCAGCCACTCTATCCGTCTTGCGGGTAACATGATGGCCGGCCACGCCGTTATCAAAGTTTTCGCGGGTTTCGCGGCCATCACGGCCATCGCCCCGCTGTCCATCGTCGCGATCACCGCGATGTACGGACTTGAGGTTCTGGTGTCCTTTATCCAGGCCTACGTGTTCACCATCCTGACCTGTGTGTATCTCAAGGACGCGTTGCATCCCGCACACTAATCCTGCGCACGTTTCAGGGTCAGAAATTTCAAGCCAATTCCAACGTAAGGAGACATCTCATGGAAGGCGATATCGTACAAATGGGCGCATACATCGGCGCAGGTCTGGCATGCATGGGCATGGGCGGCGCGGCTGTCGGTGTGGGCAATGTTGCTGGTAACTACCTGTCCGGCGCACTTCGCAACCCTTCGGCAGCTGCTTCGCAGACTGCAACCCTCTTCATCGGCATCGCCTTTGCAGAAGCTCTGGGGATCTTCTCGTTCCTCGTCGCTCTGCTCTTGATGTTCGCCGTCTAAGAAGAACGGAACACATCCTTACGCGCGGGTGGGCCTTCGGGCCTGCCCGTTGTAGGCAAGCTTTCCCCTTCTGATTTCTCACTTCGAGAGGACGACCAAATGGCGACTGAAACGCACGAAGCCACGACCCACAGTGCCGCCACGGACGGGGCCGCTGCTGCTACTCACAACACAGGCAACGCCGCTGCCGATGCAGCCCACGGCGCCGCCGATGCGGGACCGGGCATGCCCCAGCTCGATTTTACGACCTTTGGCAACCAGATCTTCTGGCTGCTGGTCGCGCTTGTTGTGATCTATATTATCCTGTCGCGTTTCGCGCTGCCCCGCATTGCGGCGGTTCTGGCCGAACGTCAGGGGACCATCACAAATGACATCGCCGCAGCCGAAGAGCTGAAGGCGAAGGCCGTCGAGGCCGAGGCCGCGTATAACCAAGCGCTCGCCGATGCCCGCGTGGATGCCAGCAATATCATTGCGGCAACCAAAGTCGAAATTCAGGCCGAACTCGACAAAGCCATTGCAAAAGCCGACACCGAGATTGCCGCGAAAACCGCCGAGGGTGAAAAAGCCATCGCCGAAATCCGCGCCTCGGCCACCGATGCGGTCAAGGCCGTGTCCAAAGACGTCGCCAAAGACATCATCGCCTCGATGGGTGCCAAGGCCGACGCCAAAACCGTGACTGCGGCTGTGACCGCCCGAATGAAGGGATAACGACATGCGCATTCTGGCCACTCTTATCGCCGTAACGGCTGCCTCGCCGGCTCTGGCGGCCTCCGGTCCCTTCGTGTCGCTCAGCAACACCAACTTCGTTGTGACGCTGGCCTTCTTGCTCTTCATCGCGGTGCTCTTCTACTTCAAAGTGCCCTCGATGATCGGCGGATTGCTCGACAAACGTGCCGATGGCATCAAATCGGAAATCGACGAAGCCCGCGCCCTGCGCGAGGAAGCGCAAACGCTTTTGGCGGATTACGAGCGCAAGCAAAAAGAAGTGCAAGCGCAGGCCGACCGCATCGTGGCAACCGCCAAAAAAGATGCCGCCGCCGCCGCCGAGCAAGCCAAAGAAGACCTCAAAGCTTCGATCGCGCGCCGTCTGGCCGCCGCCGAAGAGCAAATCGCATCGGCCGAATCCGCTGCGGTCAAAGAGGTTCGCGACCAAGCCGTCGCTGTTGCCGTGGCCGCCGCACGTGACGTGATCACTGCGCAGATGACCGCGAAATCGGGCAACGACCTGATTGCCGATGCCATCGCCGAGGTCGAAACCAAGCTGCACTAGGCTGCATCGCGACTGATACGTATTAAAACCCCGACCGCCTTTGCGGATCGGGGTTTTTCTTTGGCTTATGGCCGGTGGGCATCTCTGCGGCTTGTGCCGGATATCATGCAGATGCGCGGTTAATTCGCGGCGCGCAATTCAGGGCTGCTTTCGTGAAAACAAACCCCGCCGCCGCGCGCCTTGATGTGATACATCGCGCGGTCGGCCAGTTCCAAAAGCTCCAGCGGCGGTGCGTCGATCTCGGAGCGCAGCGCCACGCCGATACTGACCGATTGGGTAACAAACTGCGTTCCTTCGTGGCCTTGCAGCTTAAACGGGGCCGGAAAGCTCAGCTGTGCGGCGATGCGGTCGGTGATGCGGCGCACGTCCTCGCGGCTTTCGGCACCTTCGAGCAAAATGGCAAATTCGTCGCCGCCCAAACGTGCGGCCACATCCGACCGGCGCACGGCCCCTGCGATGATCCGGCCAAAGCGTTTGATCATCTCGTCACCGGCGGCATGGCCAAAGCGGTCATTGACCGATTTGAGCCCGTCCAGATCGAGGAAAAGGATGGCGAATTGGCTTGGTTGGTGCGGCGCTGCGCTGGCGTCCAGTATCTCGAGCCGTTCTTCGAAACCGGCGCGGTTGAGCAATCCGGTCAGGCCGTCGTGAAAGGCGCGGTGGGTCAGGCTTTCGTTCTCGGCGCGCAGCCTTTGGCGCTCTTCCTCGAGGGCACGCAGACGCCGACGGTTTTCCTGCAAGCGCAGGGTCAGCGACATGAAGGCCGAGGCCAGCCGCGTGCGCGCATCAAAACGGATCGAGACGAGATTGGCATGGCGCATCTTGTTGCCAAGCCGCCGCCCCGTGACCATCACCGCATTTCCGCCCTCAAGACGCAGCTTGCGTATGCACTCCGAGGTTGTGCCCCGAAATTCTCCGGTTACACGCTGCGCATCGCTCGCATCGTCGCAATAGTAGTCAAACAGGCTTCCGACCTGCATCCCCAATGTGTCGCGCGCCGGTGAATTCGCGGCCACAATACGCCCGTCGACCCCGACAACAATCATCGGGTCGGCCGTTGCATCGACATAGGTGGTCAGGTCTACGCTGGTCATAGCGGCCTCTTAGGTTGCAAAAAATTCTCCGCTGTGGAGAGGTTTGATATCGTGATAGGCAGGTTCGTTTTCCAAGGACAGATCGACAAGAATACGGCATTCGTCGCTGCCGGAGGCAATGGAGTCGAGCACGGCAACGCGCGCATATCCCCCCGCATCGGCGGCGATGCGCCCGAACACATTCGTGGTCATCATACATAGGGATTTGCGGCCCTTGACCGCCTCGCCAAAGGGGCAGCGCTTATTGCCGAGCAAAATATGCGTATCGGCAATTTCAATGACGTAAAACTCGCCCTTGATCCGGCGTTTGAGGTCGATCAGCACCGCCGCAAGAGCTTCGAGCCGCCCGACATGGTTGACGGCCTTGCCGGTGTATTTGTCGGCGATCACCTTGCCCATCCGCAAGCCGACCGAGGTGATGAAACCTTCGGCCTGCTTCATGCCGACGGTCTCTTCGATCATTTGGGCCAATTCGGTGACAATGGTGCAAAAGAATTCAACCTGCTCCAAGTCAATGGGCATCGCTTCGAGACGTTTGGAGAATTCGGCTATTTGATTGAGAGGGGCATTCATGTTGGATCCTGTTTCTTACGCTAGGTAAGCCTAAGCACAGAACGTTTAGGATCCGTTAAGGTTAGCAAGTGGTTGATAACACGGGAATGAATTTACCGGTTTGATTCGTGCTCGAAGCGCAATCGTGCAATGGCCTCGTTTTGCTCGGCTTTTTGCTGCGCGCCCAAGGCCCCCGCGACATAATCGAGATGGAGTTCGATGGCGGCGCGGGCGGCGGCAGGATCACGGTCTTGCAAGGCGCTGTTGATGGCGCGGTGCTGCTCCAGAAGATCGCCGCGCGAGGTGCGCTGTTTGAACATGACCGAGCGGTTATAGAAGACCCCTTCGCGCAGCAATTGATACATCGAGCGCATCATATGCAGCATCACCACATTATGGGAGGCCTCGAAAATCGCGAGGTGGAAGGCGGCGTCAAGCGCGGCCTCGTCCGAGGGGGCGCGTTTGCTATGGGCCGCTTCCATCTTGCCAAAGATCGCCGCGATGACCTTGAGGTCGGTGTCCGAGCCAAGGCGCGCGGCGCGTTCGGCGGCCAATCCTTCCATATCGCGGCGAAAGGAGATGTAGTCGAACACCGCCTCGTCGTGGCTGGCAAAGAGTTTGGTGAGGGCGGGGGAGAAGGCGCTGCCCAGCACATCGGCGACATAGATGCCCGCTCCGGCGCGGGTGTCGAGCAGGCCGCGCTCTTGCAGATCGGCAATGGATTCGCGCAAGGAGGGGCGCGAGACGCCGAGGCGTTCGGAAAGCTCGCGCTCTGCAGGGAGCCGCTCGCCGGGGCGCAGGATGCCGCGCAAGATCAGCAGTTCGATCTGCCGCGTCACGGCGCCGGAGAGTTTTTCGGGCTGGACCTTTTGGAAGGGCATGGGGCGTCCTTGTGCGAAGTGGTCAAAATATATGACCGCGCGGGGCAGGGCGCAAGCCGTGGCGGCGCAGACCGCGCGCACCGGCGCCCCGGGCGCGGGCGGATGCCTCCGGCGGGGATATTTACGGAACCTGCAAGGCGGGCGCGGTTTACGTGGCGCGAGCGCGGCATGATGAGTGGCGCGGGTCTGGCGGGGGCATCGGGACGGCAGGGCCGAGGCCGCGCCGCGCGCCGATGCGATAGGTGGTCTATACGGCGGGCATCGGGCCCGTGGGGGATTAGAATTCGACGCCGATCTGCGCTTTGATGCCGGAGCGGAACGGGTGTTTGACCAATTCCATTTCGGTGACCAGATCGGCAATCTCGATCAGGTCTTCTTTGGCATTGCGGCCCGTCAGGACCACATGGGTCATATGGGGTTTTTCTTCGGCGAGGAAGCTGACCACATCGTTGATGTCGATGTAATCATAGCGCAGGGCGATGTTGATCTCGTCCAGCAGGACCATTTTATTGGCCGGATCGCGGATCAGTTCCTTGGCCTTTTCCCATGCGGCTTGCGCCATCTGGATGTCGCGCTCGCGGTCTTGGGTTTCCCATGTGAAGCCCTCGCCCATGGTGTGAAAGGCGCATTTATCCGAGAAATTGCGCATGATCAGGTCGCGCTCGCCGGTGGACATGCCGCCTTTGATGAATTGCACCACGGCGCATTTCATATCATGGGCGATGCAGCGGAAAATCATCCCGAAGGCGGCGGAGCTTTTGCCCTTGCCCTTGCCCGTATGCACGATGATCAGACCTTTTTCGTCGGTCTTGGTCGCCATGATTTTATCGCGGGCGGCCTTTTTCTTGGCCATTTTCATCGCGTGGCGTTCGGTATCTTCGCTCATCATCGCGCTCCTTGAAACATGCGGGCATTCGGGAGCGTTAGAGTGCCCGTCAAAGCGGCGCGGGGCAAGGGCGGATCATGCGGCGGCGGCGAATTTCGCGCTGGCGCGCCGCTGTGGTAGAGTGGCGGCATTTCACAGCGATTTCATTTAATCCCAAAGGATACCCCATGCCGTTTTACAACGATCTGCGCCCCGATGCCGATTTTGCCGCCCGCGATTACGCGCGGGTTTTCCCGCAGTTGACCACGCCCGAGCGGTTGCGCGCCATTGACGGGCTGCTCCGGCTCAAACCGGCGCTGCAGGCGCAACTGCCGCAAAGGCGCAGCGAGGCGAACCTGCTGGTGGCCAGTTGGAACCTCAAGGAGTTCGGCCACACGACGCAGCGCCTGCCCGAGGCCTATTTCTATATCGCGGAAATCATGGCCGCGTTCGATTTGATCGCGGTGCAGGAGATCAAATCGGGCCTTAAGGACCTTGATATCGTGATGCGGCTGTTGGGGCCGAACTGGCGCTATTTGATCAATGACATCACCGAAGGCGCGGCGGGCAATTCCGAGCGCTCGGGCTATATCTACAACACGCGGCGCTTGCGGCCCTCGGGGCTGGCGGGCGAGGTCGGCCTGTGGGACGAGATCACCGAGGGCAGCCCCCTTGGCCTCAAACAGCTCAAACGCGCGCCCTATATGACGGGGTTTATCGCGGGGTGGAAACGTTTTGCCATGGTGAACCTGCACCTGCATCCGGGTAAGGGCGCGGATGACGTGGCTCTGCGCGGCGAAGAGATGCGGTTGCTGCTGCGCGCGCTGGAGGAAAAGCGCAAAGGCCTGTGGTCGGACAACCTTGTTCTGGTGGGGGATATGAACCTTTACGGCGCCCATGACGATGCCACGGTGGCGCGGATCAAGGCCGCCGGATACCGCGAGAACGGCGGGCTTGCGGGGCGAGATACCAATGCCTCGCTGAGCGAGGCCTATGACCGGATGTTCTTTCGCACCGGTGATTATTTTCGCATGGCGCAAACGCCGGCGGGCGGCGACAGCGGCGCGGTTTTCAACCCCTTCGACCACGTCTACCGTGACGGCGATGTGGCGCTTTACCGCGATGAGATGTTGGCCGATTATACCGGCGCGCGCGATCTGGCGGGGGATGATGCGGCGCTGCTCGGCTATTACAAACATCCGTGGCGCAAGAACCAGATATCGGATCATTTCCCCATCGTGGCCGAGTTGTTGATCGACGACAGCGCCGCGTTTCTGGCCGAAAAACGCGCGGCGCTCGCGGGCACGGCATAGGGCAGGGCTTTGGGCAGGGCTCGGGGCAGGGGATTGCGCAAAGTATAGGTGAGCACAGAGGCCAAAGCGCCCCTTCGCGGTTTGCAAAGGGGCGCCCTCATTGCGCGGGTCTTGGCCGAGGGCCTATTCGGCGGGCACCGCTTGGGCGGCGGCGCGGCCGAAATGCTGGCGGCCAAGGCGGATGACCAGAAGGATCATCAAGACCTGCACGGCCAAGGCGATGCCCGTGATCCCCCAATAGACCAGCCCGAATTTGGCGATCACCCCTGCGCCCACAAGGCCCTTGTTGACGAAGAACTGGATCATCACCGACAGCGCCACACCGGGGCAGACCAAAGCATAAGAGCCAGGCGAGGTTTTGCCGCCAAAGACGAAGTCCTTGAAATAGCCCTGACGGCGCAAAACCGTCAGCCCGAGCAGCACAAACAACACCTGCACTGCCAAGAGCCGCGCCAGCAAAACCATGGTCTCGCCTGCGGTGCTATGGACCTCGAATGTCGTGTGCAGCCCGTGGTCCTGACGCAAAAGCGCGATGCCCAGAACGGTCATGATCGGCACGATCACCATCAAGGTCGGCCCCGCCTCACGCGCCGTGCCGTGGTGCAGCATCGAATTGAACGCGGTGATCACCGCCACAACCGTATAAAGCACCGCCGCCACCACAAAGAAGGTCGAGAGCACAAGAGAGGCGCCAACCGTGGCGGTATTGGTGCTCATCGCCGCAGGGGCCGACAGGCCCACGCCGACCATCGCAATGGCAAAGGCGGGCAAAAGCTGCGCAAAGGAGTTATGCGCGGTGACGTCGAAAATCCCGCCTTTGGTCAACACGCGGCCCAGAAAATCGCCGATGATCCGAAAGGCCCAAACCCCGATGGCCAAAAAGGCGATCACCGCCAGCGGAAACAGATATTCCACCACGCTCCACAGGTTCGGCACAAACACCAGCCCGACGATAAACATCGCATTCACGGTCATCGCCATGGCCAAAGGCGCGGCCAGAAGCGTCGTCTCGCCGTTGGAATTGCGCAGGGTCTGATAGGCTTCGCTGCGCTTGAAGCGCGCCAGAGACGCAAGATTCCACAGCAATGATTTGACGTTCAAAAAGGCGAAAACCGCAATCCCCAGAACCGCGATCACAATGGCGCTTTGCATCCCCGCGCTGCCATTGGCAAAGGCGGCGGTGATATCCTCGAACACCGGAACGGGGCGACCCGGATGGGGCACCCAAAACATCAGATACATGAAAAACGTCACCGCCAATCCTCCCGCGCCGAGCGAGGCGAGAAAATAGAGCGGCACATATTTATCGGCGGGGCGCTGCGCAGCGCCAAGAGCTGTGGACATGACGGTCTCCTTTTAAATTCAATTTCTGGAATACAATAACATTCAAGAAATGGAATACAATGGATAAGATGTCGCATCCCGCCCGCTTCCGTCGTGCATCCCGCCCGCTGCCCCTAACCATTTGTTAACCATGTTCGCCGCAATCTCGCGTCATGACCAAATCCGACGCCCCCGCCCCCATGCCCGCCCTGATGCCTGCCCCCATGCCCGCCCGGGTGACCCCGCACCTTGCCCGCCGCAATCGCGCCGCGCTCTGCGCCGCCGCGCTGGCGCTCGGGCTTGCCGGTTGTGATACCCCCACACCGGCCTTTCGCGGCGTCCCCGCCACCCGCATCGAAGTGGAAAACAGCGTCTTTGACGTGCGCGTGCGCGGCCGCGAGGCCGAAGCCATCCGGATCAGCTCCGAATACGCCCCCCGCCTCGAAGGTGTCGCGCCCCGCGCCGTTTGGGCCATCGAACGCGCCAGCGGTTGCCACGTCACGGCCCTGTCTGGCGATCAGGCCTTGATCCACGCGCGGCTCAAATGCTCGCCCAAAGGCCCTCTCGAACCGTCCCCCTATCGCTGCCGCAGCGGCGATACCTATGGCGGGCTGATCCTTGGACGGCACAACAAAACCATGATTTGTGACCCTGAATAGATCACGCGCGGCCGATTGCGCCGTGCGCCACGCCGACGCCCCCCCAAAAGACCAACGGTCATTCTGCCCGCTTCGACGCCCCTTTGCACTTTCTACAAATATCCAAATCCAGCACGGCAAGCTGCACTGCCTTTTGCGGCTATTGCGATAGCTCTTCAATCAAGGCCCGCGCCGAATTGGACCGCGGCACCCAAAGCCCGCGTTCGATGGCCTCGCCAAGCCGCTGCGCGATCTCGCGCAGGGCAGGGGCATTCACATCGCCGATAAACTGCCGCGTGTCCTCATCCTCCAGATAGGCCGCATGAACGAGATCGAAGTGATGGCTTCGCACCGCCCCCGTGGTCGCGGCAAAGGCAAACAGATAATCCACCGTCGCGGCCATCTCGAAGGCGCCCTTATACCCGTGCCGCTTGACCCCCTCGATCCATTTCGGGTTCACCGCCCGCGCGCGCACCACCCGCCCGATTTCCTCGTCCAATGTGCGAATGACAGGGCGCTCGGGGCGCGAATGATCGTTGTGATAGATCGGGCGATCCGTGCCTTGCAAGGTGCTGACCGCCGCCGCCGCCCCGCCCTCGAACTGGTAGTAATCATCGCTGTCGAGGATATCATGCTCGCGGTTGTCTTGGTTTTGCACAATGGCCTCGGTCTGCATGAGCCGCGCCTCGAAGGCCCCGCGCGCCTTGCGCCCGTCCTCGCCCTTGCCGTAGGCATAGCTGCCCCATTCCAGATAGGCCTCGGCCAGATCGGCCTTATCATCCCAAAGCCGCTCGTCGATCATCGCTTGCAGCCCCGCGCCATAGGCGCCCGGTTTGGCGCCGAACACCCGCGCCGCATCCTCGCCCGCACGCGCGCGGGCGGCGGCGGGGTTGACCTCATCGCTCTCCTCCATCGCCATCACCGCTTTGGCGGCGCTATCGACCAAGGCGATGAGCTGCGGAAAAGCATCGCGGAAAAACCCCGAAATCCGCAAGGTCACATCGACGCGCGGCCGCCCCAACACGCCTTGCGGCAAAACCTCGAACCCCGTGACACGGCGGTTGGCGGCGTCCCATCTGGGCTTGACCCCCATCAAGGCCAACGCTTGTGCAATATCATCACCGCCCGTGCGCATATTGGCCGTGCCCCACGCCGTCAAAAGCATCGTGCGCGGCCAATCCCCATGGGTTTGCAGGTGTTTCTCGATCAGCAGATTGGCCGATTTCCACCCCAAGGCCCATGCGGTCGGCGTCGGCACGGCGCGGCTGTCGACGGAATAGAAATTGCGCCCAGTCGGCAAGACGTCCAAACGTCCGCGGGTCGGCGCGCCCGAGGGCGCGGGGGCGACGAACTGCCCCGAGAGGGCGGTGAGGAGCCCCTCTGTCTCGGCCGGACCGCAGCGCGCGACCATCGGCGCGATCCGTCCGGTGATCTCTGCCATGACGGCGGCGCTCGCCGTCCCTGCGGGCGCGGCCTCGCCCTCCATCAGCGCAATCGCCAAAAGCTCGAGCCGCTCGATCGTATCGCCCGCGCTGCGCCATTTAGCCGTGTCCAGATCGGCCAGAACGGCGGGGCGCGGCCCGTCCCAAGGCGCGGCCATCTCCGCATCCAGCGGGTCAAACCCAAGCCCGAGATCCTCGGCCAGCGCGCGGATGAGTGACGCATCGCCGCCTTTGCCCGCCCCGCGCGGCACGCGGGCCAAAGCAATCGCCAGATCGCGCGCTTGGCGGCCCTGCGGCGCTTGTCCGAAGATATGCAGCCCGTCGCGGATTTGCGCTTCTTTGAGATCGCACAGATAGGCGTCGAGTTTGGCCAGATCGCTCTCCGCATCGCCCTCAAGCCCCGCGTCCTTGTCCAATCCGGTCGCCGCCGTCAGGCTCAAAATCTGGTCGCGCAGATAGGCGATCCGGCGCGGGTCCACCCCCGCCGCCTCGTAATATTCATCGACCAAAGCCTCCAGATCCTTGAGCGGGCCGTAGGTTTCGGCCCGCGTCAGCGGCGGCGTCAAATGGTCGATGATCACCGCTTGGGCGCGGCGCTTGGCCTGCGTGCCTTCACCGGGGTCATTGACGATAAACGGATAGATATGCGGCATCGGCCCCATGACGGCTTCGGGCAGGCAGGCCTCAGACAGCGCCAGCGCCTTGCCCGGCAGCCATTCGAGGTTGCCGTGTTTGCCCATATGCACAAGCGCATGGGCGCCAAAGACGTGGCGCAGGTAGAAGTAGAAGGCGAAATAATTGTGCGGCGGTGCAAGGTCCGGCGAATGATAGGTCTCTTCGGGGTCGATGTTATAGCCGCGCGCGGGTTGCACCGCGACGGCGGCATGGCCCATCTCGTAGATCGACAGTTTGAACCCCGCCTTGGGGTCGAAAAACGGGTCGGCCTCGGGCGCGCCCCAGCGCTCGGTGATCTGCTCGCGCACCTCGAAGGGCAGGGCGGCGAAATGGCGCAAGTAGTCGGCCATGGGCAGGCAGGCCCCGCCCGCGCGGCTGGCGCGATCCGTCAGCCAATTGGTCGGCCCCGCCATGATCTGTTCCATCAATGCGGCGCTGTCTTCGGGGGCGCCGTCGATCCGGTAGCCCGCACCCGCCAGCGCCTCAAGCGCCAGAACCGTCGCGGCGGGGGTGTCGAGGCCGACGCCATTGGCCAAACGCCCGTCCTTATTGGGATAATTGGCAAGGATCAGCGCCGCCTTGCGCTCGGGCGCGGGGGTGCGGCGCAGGCGCGCCCAATTGGCGGCCAGCGCGGCGACAAATTCGATCCGGTCGCCCATCGCGCGGTAGGTGGCAATCGGGCATTCGGTGGCCTCGTCGAAATAGGCCTCGTCCTTGAAGGAAATCGCGCGGCTGAGGATGCGCCCGTCGACTTCGGGCAGGGCGACATTCATCGCGATATCGCGTCCCGACAGGCCCGTCAGCCCCTCGGCCCAGACCTCGGCCGACGATCCCGCCAGCACGGTTTGGAACACCGGTGCGCCCATGGCGGCGGGCATGATCAACGGGTTCGAGGCGCCTGCGTCATGTTCGCCCTCGGCGGCCGATCCGGTGGCAAAAGCGGTGCAGTTGAGGATCACATCGGGGGGCGCTTGGGTGAACAAATGCTCCAATGTGGCGACCGACACGGGGTCCTTGAGCGAGGCAACAAAGACCGGCAGCGGGTTCAGCCCTGATTTGAGCAGCGCCTTGACCATGCGGTTGATCGGGTGCAGCCCCGCGCCCTGGACCAGCGCGCGGTAGAAAACAATCGGCACCACGGGCGCGCCCGCCGTCCATGCCGCGCGCGCGGCGCCAAGCTCCGATTGCCCCGATCCGGGCCAATAGACGCCCGCGCGCAGCAAGGGGCGCGGCGGCGGCGGGGTGTCTTTTGTGCCTTCGATCATGGCGCGCGCATAGGCGAGGAAACCGGCGGCATTTTCCGGCCCGCCCTCGACCAGATAGGCCCAAAGCGCATCGTAATCGGCGTCACTGACCGTCGAGAGGCGGCGCAACTCCTCGTCGGGTTTGTCATCGCCGGGCAGGGCGCAAAAGGCCACGCCCGCGCTGTGCAGCGCGGCGGCATATTGCTCGAACCCGTATTTCCAATAGCCCGCCCCGCCCAGAATACGCGCCACCACCATGCGCGATTTGGAGGCGCAATGTTCGATATGCAGATCGACCGACAAAGGATGCATCAGATGCATCATCGAGGCGAGGCGCAGCGATGGCGCGCCCTCCATTTCCGCGCGCGCCGCCGAGAGCGCCGCCAATTCCGTATCGGCCGCCGAGATCACCACCAGATCGGCAGGGGTCTGCCCCAAATCGACGGGTTCCTTGCCGTCGTCAATCGATCCGGGTGTGGCGGCGAGAAGATGCATGGGATGTCTTTCGGGCGTCGGCGCGCCTGAGGCGGCGCGTTGCGGGGGCGGAGGGGGCAGGAGCCTCCGGCGGAAGTATTTGGGCCAAGAAAAAGCGCGCGCGGCGGCAGATGTCAAATGGCGGCGGGGTCCAGAGCGGGCAGGGGTTTATGCATGAAGACGGAGGTGGGCATCGGCGCATAGTCGCCAAAGGGGCCGCAGACCTCGAAACCGTGGCGCGCATAGAGCCGGTGCGCGGCGTGCAATGTGTTGCCGGTTTCCAGGTTCAGCGCGGGCAGGCCGAGGGCGCGGGCTTGGTCCTCGATGGCGCGCAAGATCGCGCCGCCGGCGCCTTTGCCGCGCGCGGACTCATCGGTGAACATGGATTTGACCTCGCCGTAGGGCGCATCTGCCGCGCCGCGCAGGGCAAGCGCGCCCGTGGCGATCATCGTGCCGCCGTCGCGGGCGGTGAAGAAATACACGTCATCGCCGCACAGCGCCTCGACCCCGAGGAAATGGTTTTCCTCGGGGTTGAAGAGCGATTGCATCAGCGCATGGCTGGCGTGCAAAAGCGCCGTGGCGGCGGGGTCGCGCGGGTCGGTCTGTTCGACGATGAGGGGCATGGTTGCTCCTTGGGTCAGGCGCTCAGCGCGGCCTCGATGGCAGGGCGGTCCAGCCCCGCCTGTCCGATCACCACGAGGCGGGTTTGCCGCGCCATCGCGCCGAAGGGGGCGTCGAAATAGCTGTCGATCCGCGGGCCGACCGCTTGCAAGGTCAGGCGCATCGGTTTGCCGGTGACGGCGGCAAAGCCCTTGAGGCGCAAAATGTCATGGGCGCGGATCACATCGGCCACGCGGGCGCTAAAGGCCGCCGGATCGTCGATCTCGCCCAAGGTGACCACGAAGCTTTCGAAATCATCGTGGTCATGGTGGTGATGATGGTCATGATCCTCATCGTGATGGTCGTCGTCATGATCATGATCGTCGTGGTGGTGGTGATGCACCTCGCCGCGCGCCTCCAGATCGGCTTCGGCGCCGATGCCTTGGCCCAGCAACACATCGACCGGCAGCGCGCCCATGGTGGATTTGACCACCTGCACGCCCGCGCGGCTGGTGGCTTTGAGCTTGGCGGCCAGCGCCTCGCTCTCGGCCTCGCCCAAAAGGTCGGATTTATTCACCACGATCATATCGGCGCAGGCGATCTGATCCTCGAAAAGCTCCGACAGCGGCGTTTCATGATCAAGGTTCTCGTCCATCTTGCGCTGTGCATCCACGGCGGCGACGTTATGGGCAAACCGCCCCTCACTCACCGCCTTGCCGTCCACCACGGTGACCACGCCGTCCACCGTCACCTGCGTCGAGATTTCCGGCCAGTTGAAAGCGCGCACCAAAGGTTGCGGCAGGGCAAGGCCCGAGGTTTCGATCACGATATGGTCGATCTTGCCCTCGCGCTCCAAAAGCTTTTGCATCGTCGGGATGAAATCCTCGGCCACGGTGCAGCAGATACAGCCGTTGGAAAGCTCCATCACATCCTCTTCGGCGCAGGTCTCGTCGCCGCAGCCCTTGAGGATATCGCCATCCACGCCCAGATCGCCGAACTCGTTGATGATCAAGGCGATGCGCCGCCCGCCCGCGTTTTGCAGCATATGGCGGATCAATGTGGTTTTGCCCGCGCCAAGAAAGCCGGTGACAACGGTTGCGGGAATTTTCTGGGCCATGGGGGCCTCCATCAATGCGAGATCTGGCAAGCGCGCGAGGGTGGCCCCGCGCCAAGGCCTTATTTGCGCGGGCGGGCAGGGCGGGGTCAAGGCGATTCCCGTCATTGCGCCGGTCAAGCGCGCGCCGCGCGGCCCGAATCGGCCGAAATTCGCAATATTTTGTGGATAACTTCGCCCAAATCCCCAGATGATGGGGTAGGGCGTTGACTCCGCCCCGTCCAAAGCGCCAAATTTCCCACCAGATATGTGAGATGCGGAGATTCTGCCCCCTTGCGCTTTAACAGGCTCAAACTGACCGGCTTCAAAAGCTTTGTCGACCCGACCGACCTGATCATCGCCGAAGGGCTGACGGGGGTGGTGGGGCCGAACGGCTGTGGCAAATCCAACCTGCTCGAAGCATTGCGCTGGGTCATGGGCGAGAACCGCGCCAAGGCGATGCGCGGGTCGGGCATGGAGGATGTGATCTTTGCCGGAGCCAGCAGCCGCCCTGCGCGCAACTTCGCCGAAGTCGTCTTGCAGATGGACAATTCCGAGCGCCTCGCGCCGGCGGGGTTCAACGATAGCGATACGCTCGAAATCACCCGCCGCATCACCCGCGATGCGGGCAGCGCCTATAAGGTCGGCGGCAAGGATGTGCGCGCGCGCGATGTGCAGATGCTCTTTGCCGATGCTTCCACGGGGGCCCATTCGCCCGCCTTGGTGCGACAGGGCCAGATTTCCGAGCTGATCAACGCCAAGCCGAAGAACCGCCGCCGGATTTTGGAAGAGGCGGCGGGCATCTCGGGCCTGTATCAACGCCGCCACGAGGCCGAACTCAAGCTCAAGGGCGCCGAAAGCAATCTGCTGCGCGTCGATGACGTGATCGAACAGCTGGCGGCGCAATTGGGGCAACTGGCGCGTCAGGCCCGCCAAGCGGCCCGCTATCGCGCCATCGGTGATGAATTGCGCCGCGCCGAGGGCATGTGGCTCTATCGCCGCTGGAAAGAGGCCGATGAGGCGCGCGCCACCTCCGCCGAGGCGCTGCGCGGCTGCACCACCGAGGCGGCCAAGGCCGAGAGCGCCGCGCGCGAGGCCGAAAAACAGCGCGCCGCCAAGGATGAGGCGCTGCCGCCGCTGCGCGAGGAAGAGGCCGTCGCCGCCGCGATCTTGCAACGTCTCGCGGTGCAGCGCGACGCCTTGAGCGACCAAGAAAACCAAGCGCGCCAGACGATTGAAACGCTGGAGCAGCGGATCGAGCAACTGGCCAAGGATATCGAACGCGAAGGCGGGTTGAACCGCGACGCGGGCGAGACCATCGAGCGGCTCGAATGGGAGGCACGCGAATTGGCCAAGGCGGGCGAGGGCCACGCCGAAAAGCTGCAAACCGCCGCCGAGGCCGCCCGCGAGGCCGCGCAGGTCTTGCAGGCGCGCGAAGCCGATATGTCGCAACTGACCGAGGATGTCGCCCGTCTGGCGGCGCGCCACCAATCGGCGACCCGCTTGCTCGGCGACAGCCGCAAAACCCAAAGCCGCTCGGAGGCCGAAGCGGCCCGTGCCCGCGACGCCGTCGCCGCCTCCAAAGCCGCGCTGGCCAAGGCGGCGGGCGATCTGGAAACCGCAAAAGTCGCCGAGGCCGAGGCCGCCAAGGCCGCGCAATCCGCCGATGAGGCCCTCGCCGCCGCCGAAGCCGCCCGCGCCGAAACGCAGGCGCGCGAGGCCGATGCACGCGGCGAACGCTCGGAGGCCGAGGGCGAGATGAATGCCCTGCGCGCCGAGGTCTCGGCTTTGGCCAAATTGCTCGAACGCGACACCGCCGAGGGCGGGCAGATTTTGGACCGCCTGCAGGTCGAACAAGGGTTCGAAAAGGCGCTGGGCGCGGCGCTGGCCGATGATCTGCGCGCCCCCGAGGTCGAGGCCGACGGCCCCTCCGGTTGGGCGGTCTTGCCGCACTATACCGATTCGCAGCCCTTGCCCGCAGGCGTCACCGCGCTGAGCGCCCATGTCTCTGTGCCCGATGTTCTGTCCCGCCGGATGGACCAGATCGGGCTTGTCGATGCCGACGAAGGCCCCGCCTTGCAAGCCGCCCTCAAACCGGGGCAACGGTTGGTTTCGGTCGAGGGGGATTTGTGGCGCTGGGACGGGTTTCGCGCATGGGCCGAGGATGCGCCTTCGGCGGCGGCGCTGCGGCTTCAGCAACTCAACCGGCTGGAGACGCTCAAGCAAGAGCACGAGCACGCCAGCCAACGCGCCGAGGGCGCGCGCACCGCGCATGAAACGCTGACCGCGCGCCTCGCCGAGGCCAGCCGCACCGACCAGGACGCCCGCGCCGCGCGCTCGGCCGCCGACCGGATGCAGGCCGAAGCCAGCCGCGCCGTGAACCGCGCCGAAAGCGAGCGCTCGATCGCGCAAAGCAAGCTTGAAAGCCTCGATATGGCGGTGCGCCGCCACGAGGAAGAGGCCATGGCCGCGCGCAAACAGGTGCAAGAGGCCGAAAAAGGATTGGCCGATCTGGGCGATCTGGAGGCCGCGCGCTCCGAGGCCGAGGACGTGAAAATGACCGTCGAAGCGGCGCGGATGACGATGATGGCGCGCCGCTCGGGCCATGACGAATTGCGCCGCGAAGGCGAGGCGCGCGTGCGCCGCAGCCAAGAGGTCACCAAGGAGCTGAGCGGTTGGCGCCACCGGCTCGATACGGCGGAAAAACGCACCAAGGAATTGGCCGAACGGCGCGAGGCCTCGCTTGGCGAATTGGCCGAGGCCGCCGCCGTGCCCGAGCAGATCGCGCAAAAACGCAGCACCCTGAGCGAGGCGATCACCACCGCCGAAGCCCGCCGCGCCGAGGCCGCCGATGCGCTTGCGCAGGGCGAGAGCGCGGTGCGCGCCGCCGCGCTTGCCGAACGCGAGGCCGAACGCGCCGCCTCCGAGGCCCGCGAGGCCCGCGCCCGTGCCGAGGCCCGCGCCGACGCCGCCCGCGAGACCGCCGCCGCCGCCGCCGAACGCATCCGCGAGGAGATGGAATGCGCCCCGCAGGCGCTGCTTGAAAGCCTTGAAATGTTGCCCGAGGACATGCCCGCCTCGCATGTGATCGAGGGCGATGTGAACCGGCTCAAACGGCAACGCGACGCTTTGGGCGCGGTCAACCTGCGCGCCGAAGAGGACAGCAAGGAAGTGCAGGACGAGCACGACAGTTTGGTCAATGAAAAGGCCGATCTCGAAGAGGCGATCAAGACCCTGCGCGCAGGGATTGCCAGCCTCAACCGCGAGGGGCGCGAGCGGTTGCTCACCGCCTTTGAACAGGTCAACAGCAACTTCACGCTGCTGTTCCAACACCTGTTCGGCGGCGGCGAGGCCAAGCTGGAATTGATCGAGAGCGACGATCCGCTGGAGGCGGGGTTGGAGATCATGTGCCAACCGCCGGGTAAGAAGCTGTCGACCCTGTCGCTCTTGTCGGGGGGCGAGCAGACGCTGACCGCGCTGGCGCTGATCTTTGCGGTTTTTCTGGCCAATCCGGCGCCGATCTGTGTGCTCGACGAGGTCGATGCGCCCTTGGATGATGCCAATGTGACGCGGTTTTGTGACCTGCTCGACGAGATGTGCCGACGCACCGAAACGCGGTTCTTGATCATCACCCACCACGCGGTGACCATGGCGCGGATGGACCGTTTGTTCGGCGTCACCATGCAAGAGCAAGGCGTTAGCCAGCTCGTCTCGGTCGACCTGCGCGCGGCGGCGCAGATGGTCGCCTAAGCCTTTGGATTGAAACAAAAACACCCCGCGCCAAAACCCATTTGGCGCGGGGCGGTATTATGCGTTGCAGCGGCTTAGCTGCCGTATTCGGGCAGGGCCTCCAGCGCCTCTTTGCTCACGCCAACGCTCACGCGCAATTCGTCGCCGTCCTTGGCGCGCTGCAATTTGATTTCGTCATAGGCCAGAGCCACGGGCTTTTCGCCCAGCCCCAAAAACCCGCCCACATCGACGATCACATGCGCGACCTTGCCGCCATCGGTCAGGGCGATTTGGGAAATCTCGCCGATCCGCTCGTCGTGGCTGTCATAGACCGCTTGCCCGTCCAGTTGCTCGGCGGTGATTTTATCGCCGTCCACCATGACAAAACCCTCCATCGGGGTTTGCATTTTGGCGCTGGCCGTATCAAGCGCGGCGGCGACCTTTTGTTTGGCCTTGGCGCTGGCTGCTTTGGTCTCCATCACGGCGCTTCTGGTCCATGCGCCGATCTTGCTTTGGTCAAATTCCGGCGCGGCCTCCAATGCGGCGCGGTCGGCGGTCAGCACGACGAAATAATCGCCCTCGTCATCGCCATCGCGCACAAATTCCAGCGCGTCGATCTTGACCGCGACGGTGCGCTCGCCGATGCCGAGGAACCCGCCGATATCGAGCAGCACGGCCTCGCTGCTGCCGTCTTTGGCCAGAACGATATCGCTGACTTCGCCGATGTCGTTCCAGTTGCCCGAGACGTCATTGATGGATTGATCGCCCCATTGCTCCTCGGAGGTATAGATCCGCTTGCCGATCAGATCGGAGGCGCGCAAATCGATGATCGCGGCGTTATGGGTGCCCTCGGCCGGATCGCCGATAAAGGGGCTGTGATGCATGGGGGCGGGGGCGGTTTGCGCCGCGCTTGGCGCTTTGGCCGCCGGATCGGCCATATGGCTCTCGGCGAGCGCGGGGGTGAAGGTGATCAGGGCCAAAGCTGTCGATGTCAAAAGCGTCTTCATGTGTAGCTCCTTTCGAGTGTTGGGCGAGAGTGCTCTAGAGGATCGGGCTTGCCCCGATGACCTGCGCTCTCGCGTCACCCTACCAACGGCGCCCCCCGCCAAAGCGTTCCATTAAATTTCGCCCTTGGGCGGATTTTTGCACGGCGCGCGCGGCAATACCGGCGCTCCGCCGCCGCCGCGCCGCTTTGTAACGCTTTGATAATAGGTTGTTTTACAGCTTGCCGAGCAGGGCCGCCGTCGGCCATCCATCCGCAGGCAGGCCAAGGCGCTGTTGCTCGGCGCGCACTGCCGCGCGTGTGCCCGCGCCCAAAATCCCGTCGATCTTGCCCACGTCATGCCCGCGCGCGGCGAGCTTGGTTTGCAAGGCTTTCATCTGCGCCCCTGCCAGCCCCGCTTCGGGATTGCCCGCGTCAAACACCGGCGCGCCGCTGAGCCTGTTGGCGAAATAGGCGGCGGTCAGGACATAGGTAAAGCTTTGGTTCCATTCGAAATAAACGTTGAAATTGGGATAGCCGACAAAGGCCGGACCCTTGCGCCCCTGCGGCAGGATCAGGCTCGCGGGCAGGTTCGCCGCCCAAGTGCCGCTGCGCGGTGTGACGCCCATGGATTGCCATTGGGCAGGGGTCAGTTTGGTCTGCAAACCGGCATTGGACCAATCCATTTCGGCGGGCAGGCGCACCTCTTGCAGCCACGGCTGCCCCGCTTGCCAGCCCATATGGCGCAGCATCTTTGCCCCCGACAAAAGCGCATCGGCCGCCGAGGTTTTCAGCCGCACATGCCCGTCGCCGTCGCCATCCACCCCGTTGTCCAAAATGTCCTGCGGCAACATCTGCACCATGCCGATTTCGCCCGCCCATGCGCCCGTGGTGGTGCGCGGGTCGAAATCGCCCGTGGTATAGAGCTTGAGCGCGGCGAAAATCTGCGGGCGGAACAGGTCGGGGCGGCGGCAATCATGGGCCAGCGTCACCAGCGCGTTCAGCGTGTTGAAATCGCCCTGAAAAGCGCCGTAATCGGTTTCAAAGGCCCAAAAGGCCAAAAGCACCCCCGCAGGCACGCCGTAATCGCGCTGCATCTTGGCGAAAATCGCTTGGTGTTGGCGCGCCTTGGCAAGGCCGGTTTGCAGGCGGTTGTTGGAAATCAGCCTGCGCGCGAAGCTGGTGAAATCCATTTGAAACACGCCTTGGGCGCGGTCGGCCTTGAGCACCGCCCCGTCTTGGCGCACGCCCGACAAGAAGCGCGACACCGTGCCCGCGTCATAGCCCATTTGCCGCGCCTCGCGCGCCAGCCCCTCGACGAACCCGTTGAAATTGCCGCCACATTGCGCCGCCCCCTGCGCAGGGGCCAAGACCGGCAGCGCCAAAGCGGCCACAAGGGCAAGGGGTTTCACAGAAGCGGTGATAGCGCGCGAAAATCTCGTCATAGGGTCTTCCAATATCCATAAATCTGCGCGCACCATAGCGGGGCGACAAGGCGAGGCAAGCCTTGTGGGAGGATGCCGTGCGGCGAGGGCGAACATGCGGGTGTGCGGGGGGTGATATGCGTGTATATGCCTCGGCTTTGGGGCAGGGGCGAGGCTGCCCCATGGTGCGAAGGTCGGCTATGAGGCCTTTTGCGCGATGCAGCAAACCGCATGAATGGCCGCTTTTTGTCAGCATTGGTCGCCAGCGCGTAAACGGCTCATTGTGACGGGTGTGATCCCTAAAAAGGATGCAATCAACATATGGGGAAAGATGTCTTCATAGCCGGGGAATGCTTGGCGAAACCAAGCGAGCCGCTCAGCCCCTTTCAAAGCGGCGAGGCACCACTCTCGATCTACCTTCCGGCTTAGCGCGTCGCGCAAAACACCATTGGCCCAATTTCGGATGGGTTCAGATGAAATCATCCGGTTTGACAGTCGGTCACTGTCGATCCGTGCAAGCAAGGCATCGGTCGTTGCCGCAATGGACACGAGCGACACACCGCCGCGCGTTCGAGCGATATTTGGCGTGATAACGCAGGGCCCCACATAAAACCCCACGCTCACTTCTTTGCCGTCTTGGTCACAAATGCTGCTCACCAAGCAGCCTTCCAAAAGAACGAATTCGTCTGTTTCGGGGTGTTCCTGCCGGGTCAGCTGCGCGCCCTTGTTCAAACGCTTTCGCTTCCAATCAGATGCAAAATCGTCCGCGAGGGCCGCATCTGACAGGTCGGGAGACTGCTTCAGAAACGTCCGTAAATCCATTTTCTGCGTGCCTTATCAAATGATAATGCGGGTGACCGCGTCCGAGCGCATGTGTGGCACGATCAAGGAGTTTATAAAATGATGAAGAGAAAGTTTTCCAAACACATTGGAAAAGTTGCGGTTGGCTCGGGGCTGATAGGTGCGTCCATCTATGTGCTGATGATCAATGTCACGCTCGCCCATATCGAAGCGGTCTCAGGGCAGGTCCCATTCGACATGCGTCCTTTGGGCTATGGCTCCACAGAGGCGGCGGCGCTTCTTGACGCGTTGGGAGTTCAAGGGCGGGCGTATTACCTCAGTCACCAGATCGCTTTGGACACAGTCTATCCATTGATGCTCTGCTCGACTTTGATCGCCACGATCTGCTGGTTTGGGCAAGGCATGCCAAACAAAAAACCTGTCCGCTTTGGCATTGCCTTTTCGGTTGGTAGCGCTTTGTTCGATTATGTCGAAAACCTTGGTATCGCGGTCATGATTTGGCGCTGGCCGGAGGTGTCCGCTCCAC
This sequence comes from Paracoccaceae bacterium, assembly GCA_050633545.1. Classification (GTDB taxonomy): domain Bacteria; phylum Pseudomonadota; class Alphaproteobacteria; order Rhodobacterales; family Rhodobacteraceae; genus Litorivita. The sequence goes on along the minus strand of JBOEGS010000001.1, from coordinate 365,608 downwards.
TGGTTTATGCCACCAGCTCGGCCACGGTTCTTAAATCCGCTTTAACAACCCTCGCTGTGCTGCTGACGTTTGTGGTGGGGTATAACCGGGCACGCCGCTCTGAAGCCGGGGCTCGTCGATAGGGGGACGGCGGCGGCCTTCTCCGCAAACCCGCCCCTGAAACCCGCCCTTGCGCGAAGATATGGTGATGCCCCATCCGCACCCCTCCCGCGCGCTTTGGGCGATGCGCAAATACCTTTGGGCCCCCGCGCAAAGGCCCGCATCGTGCAAAGGCCCGCATCGCGCTAAACCGCCACGCCGAGCGCGGCCAGCGCAAGCGCCGCTGCCAGACCCATCGCCCAAATCCGCCACAGAACGGCGATCTCGGCCTCGATCTGCGCGGGGCCGATGTCGCGCGCACCTGCGGCGTTGACATAGGCGAAATCTTGCATCTTTCCGTGATAGCTGCGCGGCCCGCTCAGCGCCACGCCCAGCGCCCGCGCCATCGCCGCCTCGGGCCATCCGGCATTGGGCGAGCGGTGCGCGCGCGCCTCGACGGCGATCTCGCCCCATTGGCCGGTCTGCCGGTGCCACAGCGCGATCATCAGCGCGCTGAGCCGCGCGGGGATCAGGTTGAGCAGATCGTCAAACCGCGCCGCCGCCCATCCGAAATCGCCGTGGCGCGCGGTGCGATATCCGATCATGCTGTCCGCCGTATTGACCGCCTTATAAAGCAGCATCAAAGGCAGCCCGCCGACGAGGCCCCAAAACAGCGGCGCCAAGACCCCGTCCGAGAAATTCTCGGCCCCCGATTCAATCGCGGCGCGGGCGACGGCGGGGGCGTCCATGTCTTTGGTATCGCGCCCGACGATCCGCGCCACCATGCGCCGCCCTTCGCCCGCCGACAGGCGCAGCGCCCGCGCCACATCGCGCAGGTGCTCGGCCAAGGAGCGCTGCGCCAAAAGCACCGCCGCGCAAAGCGCCTCGACAAATCCGCCAAAACCCGCCAGCAAATGCCCGATCCCCAAGGCCGCGGCGCAAAGGATCACCACCGTGAGCCCCCCCAAAGCCTTGCGCTGCGCCGCGCTGCGGCTCTCGCGGTTGAGCCGCTGGTCGAGAAAGCCGATCGCCCGCCCGATCAGCACAGCCGGATGCGGCAGGCGCGACCACAGCCAGCGCGGCTCGCCAAAGGCGGCGTCAAGCAGCAAGGCCAGAGCCATCACGCTGGCATGGCTCATCGCGCGCGCTCCTGCGGTGCGCTCAAAGCGGCGGCGAGCCGCGCGAATTGGTCGGGGCGCGGCAGCCCGAGGCGCAGCATATGGGCGCTATAGGGGAAAATCCGGCTCCAGATATGATGCTGCGCCAAACGGTCCTGCCACGCGGCGGCGCTATGCACATCATAAAGCCGGAACAGCGATGTGCCGCCCGTCGCCGCGCCCTGATCATAAAGCCGCGCCCCCGCGCCCAGCATCAGCGCATCAAGCCGCGCCGCATCCTCGTTAAGCCGGATGCGGCTGTGCTGCGCCCATGTCCGGTCGCGCAGCGCCGCCGTCCCCAGCGCCAGCGCCGGACCGCTCACCGGCCAAGGGCCAAGCATCATCGCCAGCCGCCCGATCAACGCCGGATCGCCGATGGCAAACCCGAGGCGCAGCCCCGCCAGACCCCAGAATTTGCCAAAACTCTTGAGCACGATCCGCCCCTCGCGCCCCGCCTGCGCGATCAGGCTGCGATCGGGCGCAATGTCGCAAAAGCTCTCGTCGATCACCGTCAGCGGCGCGTCCAGCGCAGCCGCGCCGTGGAACTGTCCGGTGGGATTGTTGGGATGGACCACGATTTTGGCGTCAGGCGCGCCGCGCGGCTCGGCCCCGCCCTCGACCTGCCATCCGGCGCCGATAAAGGCGGCGGCATGTTCGTTATAGGTCGGCGCGGGGATATGGGCGCGCCCCGCAGGCGCCAGCGCCGGAAGCCGCGCGATCAGCGCGCTCGCCCCCGGTGCGGCCAGAACCGCCGCCCCCTCGGGCACCTGCCAAAACTGGCGCGCGGCCTGCTCCAACGCGTCTTGCGCCCCCGCATCGGGCAGGGCGCACCACGCCTCGGGGGCAAAATCCGGCACAGGGTAGGGCACAGGGTTGATCCCCGTCGACAGGTCGATCCAATCGGCCCGCGCCCCGCCAAAGCGCAGCGCCGCCGCATCAATCCCGCCGCCGTGATCGTTCGGCGCAAGGGCGCGGTTGGGCTGGGCGCTGCCGGTTTGCGCGCGCGGGCCTGCAGGCGGGGTCGGGGCAGGGCGGTTTTTTGGGGGGCGATCCGTCATGAGGCGCAGCGCATGGCTCAATCGGCCTCGGGCAGGGGCGGGTGGCGGGTCACGAAATGCCCCTTAACCCCTTGCGGCCACTCGCGAAACGGCACTTGGCCGCTTTCTGCCGCCGCATGTTTGGCGGCATATTCGACGATGGCGGCGGCATCTTCGGCCAGCGGCGCGAACCGGCCCAAAGTATAGGCCAGTTTGCCCGCGCCCTGCACCGCGATGTTGCATCCGTGGGTGCAGCCCATCAAACACGACACCCGCCGCGTTTTCACCGCACCGTCGCCCCGTGCGACCTCGGCCTCGATCAAAGCGGCCAACGCCTCGCCATCGGTGATGCCGCTCGCCGCGTCCCATCCCTCGCGTTTGCAGGTGTCACAGATCGTAATCCAGCTTGTCATCGCGCGCCGCTCCCTTTGCCATTCGTGCAGCGGTTCAAGCGGATTTCGGCCCAAGGTGCAAGCACCTCGGCGGCTTGCCGCCCGAGATGTGAACGCCCGCCGCCGAAATTAATCATTTGTTAGGATTCTCGAAGCATGAAGGGGGAGTAACAAGCGGTTAATCTTTCTTAATGCGTGAGGGGCGCGCATCGGGAGAGCCACGGGCTTGGAAAAACAGGATGTTTTGAGGGAGACAGCCGCAATGGAGAGTGCAGTGCAATTGCGGGTTCTCATTGTCGAGAGCCAGCCGGAGCTTGCGGCGCTATGGCAGCGTCATGTGGAGCGTTTGGGCGCCGAGGTGCATCGCGCCCACGGGCAGCACGACGCCATCGCGGCCATGCAAATCCATGCGTTTGACATTATTGTGCTTGATCTGGTTCTGGGCGAAGGCAGCGCCTTTGCCGTGGCCGATTTCGCCTCCTACCGCCACCCCGCGACGCAGGTGATTTTCGTCACTAACACCAGCTTTTTCTCCGACGGGTCGATTTTCCGGCATGTGCATAATGCCTGCGCCTTGGTGCAATCGGATTCGCCGCCCGAGGATCTTGCCGCCATGGTCGAACATTACGCGCGCGCCAGCTGATCGTCGCGCCGCCGCCTTGACCCGCCCGCCGTGCGACCGCTTTGACCCGCCCGCCGTGCCCCTTGGCTTTGACCGAGGCCCGGGCCGATGATCGCGCCTCATGTGCAATTACGCACAAAGGCCCTGCGCCGCACCGCCGCAGGCCGCCTGCCGCACCGACGTGATACCGACGTGATACCGAAGGGGCGGTTTTGGCGAAAACCGCCCCCCTTGCGCGCCCGACCTGCGCCGGACCTGCGTCCGGCGCGGCAGGTCCGGCGCGCTATCCGCGCCCGTGCGGCGCCATGAAATCGGGCTTGGGGCTGATCGGCAAAATCCGGTGCGGATTGATCATGTCGTGGCTGTAATAATAGTGCCGGATGAAGTGATCCGCCGCCACCGTATCGGCCACGCCCTGCCATTGATAAAGCTCGCGCAGATAGGGCCACAGATGCGGGTAATCGACGATCCGGCGCAGGTTGCATTTGAAATGCGTATGGTAAACCTGATCGAACCGCACCAGCGTGGTAAAGAGCCGCCAATCGGCCTCGGTGACGCGGTCCCCCGCCAGATAGCGGCGCTCCGACAGCAGATCATCGATCCAGTCGAGACTGTCAAAGAGCGGCGCGATGGCGGCGTCATAGGCCTCTTGCGAGGTGGCAAAGCCGGCCTTGTAGACGCCGTTGTTGACGGTGTCATAGACGCGGGCGTTGATCTCTTCGATCTCGCCGCGCATCTCTAAGGGCCAATAATCATTGGTGTTTCCGGTGATCTCGTCAAAGGCCGAATTGAACATGCGGATGATTTCGGAGCTTTCGTTCGACACAATCGTGCCGCGCGTTTTGTCCCACAAAACCGGCACGGTGACGCGGCCCGACATCTTCGGATCGACCTTGAGATAGACCTCGCGCAGGAACTCAAACCCGAAGAGCCGGTCCCCCGTCGCCCCGTCGAAATCCGTGTCAAATGTCCACCCGTCGCCGAGCATATCGGGATGCACGACCGAGACCGAAATATGATCCTCCAGCCCCTTGAGGGCGCGGAAAATCAACGTGCGATGCGCCCATGGGCAGGCCAGAGAGACATACAAATGATAGCGCCCGCTTTCGGCGGCAAACCCGCCTTCGCCCGAAGGACCCGCGCTGCCGTCCTTGGTGATCCAGTTGCGAAAAGAGGCGGTCGACCGCTTGAACGTTCCGCCGGTTTCCTTGGTGTCATACCACTGGTCCTTCCAGACCCCGTCTTGCAGCAAACCCATCTTGAACTCCTATATTTTATTGCCCCATACCTAGCCCGCAACGGCCCATTGACCAATCTGTCTCAAAGCGCATAGCCCCTGCGCATATGCACAGCGCGCGCATCAAACCTGCGCCCCGCGACCTCGCGCGCCTCTGCTTTGCTGGGTCTTTAAGTATCCATAATCCGCCCCGCGCCAAAACCGCCCCCCGCGACGCAATTACGCCCCGTTACGCCGCTTTGCGCGATTGCATGGCCCCGCCCTTGCCCTTATACCCACCCTCAGACGAAGCCCGCCAAGGGCCGGAGAGGTGTGCACCATAGGGTCGACCCAAACAGGGGGCCAAAGGGTGCAGCGTCCAGACAGGCCGGATAGGGGCACGAGGCCCCGCTCGGCGCTCCTTCCCTTTGGCGATTGACGAAATGGACACAGATGGGGAGAGTGCCATGCGCACCAACACATTCAATACCATTGCGGGCAAGCCTCTGATTGCGCTCGCTATTTTCGGCGTTGCCGCAACCGCGCCCGCCGCCGCCTTCGCCCATGTCGGCCATCTGGCCGAGGTCGCAGGCCACGGTCATTGGCTCGCCGGTGTGGCGATCGGCGCGGCCATCGCCATCGGATTGGCCCAGGGGCTGCGCGGCAAATCGCGCGGCGACGAGGCGGCCGAAAACGACGAAATAGACGACGAAGAATTGCAGGAGGCGTAAGCCATGGGCAGCCAAACAGCCACCCCACCGAAAACCGGCGTGATGATCTGCGGCCACGGCTCGCGCAGCCAATCGGCCGTCGATGAGTTTTCGGTGCTGGCCGACAAGCTGCCCGCCTATCTGCCCGACGACTGGATGATGGAATACGGCTATCTGGAGTTCGCCAATCCGGTGATCCGCGACGGGCTGGACCGCCTGCGCGAGGCGGGCTGCACCCGTATCCTCGCCGTGCCTGGCATGCTTTTTGCCGCCATGCATTCGAAGAACGACATCCCCACGGTGCTCAATACCTACGCCGAAAAACACGGGATCGAGGTCTCTTATGGCCGCGAATTGGGCGTCGATCCGAAAATGATCGCCGCCGCAGGCGCGCGCATCAATGAGGCCGTCGCCAAAGCCAATGCCGAGCACGGCGAGGTGGACCTGCACGACACCTGCCTCGTGGTGATCGGGCGCGGCGCCTCCGACCCCGATGCCAACGGCAATGTCGCCAAAATCGCGCGTATGCTGCACGAAGGCATCGGCTTTGGCTGGTGCGAGGTCGGCTATTCGGGCGTGACCTTTCCGCTGGTCGAACCCTGCCTCACCCATGCGGCGAAACTGGGCTATAAACGCATCATCGTCTTTCCCTATTTCCTCTTCACGGGCATCTTGATCGACCGCATCTACGGCTTCACCGATCAGGTCGCGGCCCAGCATCCCGATACCCAGTTCGTCAAAGCCGGTTACCTCAATGACCACCCGCAGGTTCTGGCCACCTTCGCCGAACGGGTGATGGAGCAAACCGGCGCCGCCCCGATCCCCAATTGCGGCACCTGCGCCTATCGCACGCAAATTTTGGAAATCGAAGGCATCGGCGCGCAAAAAATCACCCCCGCCGAACGCGCCGCCAAAGCCGCGCAAAACGGCAAGGGCCACCCCGCCTTTGGCGATGTGCCGCCGCCGACCTGCGTCTTGTGCAAATACCGCACGCAGGTTCTGGGCTTCGAGAGCGAGGTCGGCGCGGTGCAAGAAAGCCACCACCACCACGTCGAAGGCCAAGGCGCCTCGGCGCCCGGATCGAATGTCGCCGATTGCACCCTGTGCGATACATTCTGCACGGGCATGTGCCGCCTTGAAGGCGCGGCGGGGCACCATCACCACCACGATCACGGCCATGGCCACGATCACAGCCACGACCACGCTCATGGCCATGAGCAGGGCCACAGCCACGATCACGTGCACGCCGAATACCCGCATGCCAAACACCCCCATGGCCCCGAAAGCGCCCGCAACCTCAAAGCATAGCGCCGCCCCTTTCTGCTTTCTCTAAATATCCCCGCCGGAGGCTCCTGCCGCCAGCCATAATCCCAAAGGTCCGCCCTTGCGCCCCTACATCACCGATCCCGCCGCCATCTATGCCGAGAGCTTCGCCACCGTGCGCCGCGAAGCGCGGCTGGAGCGGTTCGACGCCGGCATGCAGCGCATGGCGATCCGGTTGATCCACGCCTGCGGCATGGTCGAAGTGGCCGACCGCATCGCCTATTCGCCGCAGGCCTATGCCGCAGGGCGCGCGGCGCTGGAGGCGGGCAAGCCCGTGCTGTGCGACTGCGAAATGGCGGGGGCAGGGATCATCCGCCGCTACCTGCCGCGCGATAATCCGGTGATCGTCACGCTCAATGATCCGCGCGTGCCGGACCATGCCAAATCCATCGGCAACACCCGCTCTGCCGCTGCGGTGGAATTGTGGCGGGACCACATCGAAGGCGCGGTGGTCTGTATCGGCAATGCGCCCACGGCCCTGTTCCACCTGCTTGAACTGATCGACGCGGGCTTTCCGAAACCCGCCGTGATCCTCGGCTTCCCGGTCGGGTTTGTCGGCGCGGCGGAAAGCAAGGCCGAACTGGCCGCCAACCCGCGTGGATGTGATTTCGTCGCCCTGCGCGGACGGCGCGGCGGCTCGGCCATTGCCTCGGCCGCGGTCAATGCTTTGGCCGCCGGATTGCCGGAGGAGAAGGCATGAGCCATGGCCTATGCGCTGCCGGATATGGCGGATGCCTCCGGCGGGGATATTTAGAGAAAGCAGAAAAAGGGGGCCGGACATGACGACGCCTTGGCTCGACATAATTGGGATCGGCGAAGAGGGCGTGGCGGGTTTGATGCCTGCCTCCCGCGCCGTTCTGGAGGCCGCCGAAGTGGTGATCGGCGGCGACCGGCATCATGCGCTGACGCCCGATGTGAGCGCCGAGCGCATCGCGTGGCCATCGCCGTTTGACGCCTTGATCGATACGCTGCGCGCCATGCGCGGGCGCCGCGTGGTGGTTTTGGCCACGGGCGATCCGCTTTGGTATTCGGTGGGCGCACGGATCGGGCGGGCGATTGACCCTGCCGAGATCACCTTTCATCCGCAGCTTTCGGCCTTTCAACATGCCGCCGCGCGCATGGGCTGGTCGATGGCCGATTGCGAGCAATTGACCGTGCATGGCCGCCCCGTCGAGCAGATGATCCCCTTTATCGCCCCCGCTGCGCGCCTGTTGATCCTCACCACCGGAAGCGAGACCCCCGCGCAGATCGCCGATATTCTGGCCGATCGCGGATACGGGGCGTCGAAGCTGACGGTTCTGGCGGCGATGGGCGGCGCGCAGGAGGTGCGGTTTGACGGCATCGCCGAAGGATGGGACCACAAGGTGCCTGCCTTCAACACTTTGGCCGTCGAATGTATCGCCAGCGCGGGCGCGTCGGTCTTGCCGCAAATGGGGCTGCCCGATGGTTGCTTTGTCTCGGACGGGACGATGACCAAACAAGAGGTGCGCGCGGCGACCATGGCGAAGCTGATGCCGATGCGCGGCGCGCTGTTGTGGGACGTGGGATGCGGATGCGGATCGGTCGGTGTCGAATGGATGCGCGGCGCCCGCGACGCCCGCGCCATCGGGATCGAACCGCGCGCCGACCGCCGCGCCTTGGCGGCGCAAAACGCGCTGGCCTTGGGCGCGCCGCAGCTTGATCTGCGCGCGGGGCAGGTGCCGCAGGCTTTGGCTGGATTGCCCGCGCCCGACGCGGTCTTCATCGGCGGCGGGCTGAGCATCGAGGCGGCCGAACTGTGCCACAGCGCGCTCAAACCCTTGGGCCGTCTGGTCGCCAATGCGGTCACCATCGAGAGCGAGATGCTCTTGACCCAACTGCAAGACACATACGGCGGCGAATTGTCGAAAATCGCCGTCAGCCGCGCCAGCCGTCTGGGCAGGGGCCGCGACGGGCCGCGCGGATGGCGCCCCGCCATGGCGGTGACGCAATGGAGCCTGATCAAAAGATGAGCGGAAAACTATATGGTGTCGGCCTCGGGCCAGGCGATCCCGAATTGATGACCCTGCGCGCGCATCGCTTGATCGCGGGGGCCAAGGTCGTCGCCTATCCGGCGCTGGCGGGCGGGGCGAGTTTCGCGCGTTCGATCGCGGCGGATGTGATCGCCAAAGACGCGCGAGAAATCGTCATGGACGTGCCGATGACCGTCGCGCGCGGCCCCGCGCAGGCCGCCTATGACACCGGCGCGGCGCAGATCGCCGAGGCGCTGGAGGCTGGCGAGGACGTGGTGTGCCTCTGCGAGGGCGATCCGTTTTTCTACGGCTCTTTCATGTATCTTTTCGCGCGGCTCTCGCAGCGTTTCGACACCGAGATCGTGCCGGGGGTGACCTCGATCACCACCTGCGCGGCGGCGGCGAAAATGCCGCTTGCGGCGCGCAATGAACGCCTCACCGTCTTGCCCGGACCCTTGCCGGAAGCCGAATTGCGCGCACGGATCGAGGGCGCGGAAAGCGTTGCGATCATGAAGGTCGGGCGGCATCTGGCTAAAATTCGCGGTGTCATCGACGGCCTTGGGCTGATGGCGCGCGCGGTCTATATCGAACGGGCCAGCTTGCCCGAGGAAGTCGTCTGCCCCTTGGCGGATGCGCCTGAAAACGCACCATATTTTTCGATGATCTTGCTCACGAAGGGAGCCGACCCATGGCTTTGACGCAACCGCAATCGCCCGTCATTCTCGCCCTCAACGCCAGCGGCGAGCCGGTCGCGCACCGTCTGGCCGAGGCGCTGGGCCTGCCTGTGCATGGCCGCCAAGGCCGCGTGGCCAAGGCCGATGCGTTTTTCGCCAATGCGCTGGACCATGCGCGCGATCTCTTCGCGGCGGGGGTGCCGATCATCGGTGTGTGCGCCTCGGGGATTTTGATCCGCGCGGTGGCGCCTTTGCTGCATGACAAACGCCACGAGCCGCCGGTTTTGTCGGTCTCGGACGACGGCGCGGCGGTGATCCCCTTGCTGGGCGGGCATCGCGGCGCGAACCGTTTGGCACGCGAGATCGCGCAGGTTCTGGGCGCTTTGGCGGCGGTGACCACGGCGGGCGATCTGGCCATTGGTGCGGCGCTGGATGTGCCGCCTGCGGGCTACCGTTTGGCCAATCCCGAAGATGCCAAAGGCGCGATGGCAATGATGCTGTCGGGCGCGGCGGTGGTGCCTGTGGGCGGTGATATTTTCGGCCTTGGCGCGGCGGATAAAGCAGACGGCGCCGTATGTTTGCACGTCACCGATGCGCCGATGCAGGGCAGCGAGACGGCGCTGGTCTATCATCCGCAAAAATACGTTCTGGGCGTGGGCTGCGCGCGCGGGGCCGAGGCGGGCGAGCTTTGGGAACTGGTGCAAAAGACGCTTAGCGATGCGGGCGTGGCGGCGGGCGCGATTGCCTGCGTGGCGACGCTCGATCTTAAGGGCGACGAGCCTGCGATGAACATGCTGGCGCGGCGTTTGGGCGTGCCTTTGCGGGTCTTCACCGCTGCCGAGCTTGAGGCCGAAGCGCCGCGTTTGGCCAACCCCTCAGACGTGGTTTTTGCCGAGGTCGGATGCCACGGCGTCAGCGAAGGCGCGGCCCTTGCCGCTGCGGGTGCGCAGGCAACATTGCGCGCGCCCAAGGTCAAAACCGCCAATACCACTTGCGCCTTGGCCGAGGCCCCCGCGCCGATCACCGAATTGCGCGGACGCGCGCGCGGCCATCTGTCGATCGTTGGCATCGGTCCGGGCCAAGCCGCATGGCGCACGCCGGAGGTCAGCCAATTGGTGGCGCAGGCCGACGAATTGGTCGGCTACGGGCTTTATATCGATTTGCTCGGGCCATTGGCGGCGGGCAAGCTGCGCTCGGATTTCCCCTTGGGCGGCGAAGAGGACCGCTGCCGCTATGCGCTTGAACAAGCGGGCAAGGGCCATAACGTGGCGCTGGTGTGCTCGGGCGATGCGGGGATTTATGCGATGGGGGCCTTGGTGTTCGAACTGCTCGATCGCGGCCCCGATCAAATGGGCGTGTCGGATGCGGCGCGCCGCGTCGAGGTGCAATGCTCGCCCGGCGTTTCGGCCTTGCAAGGGGCGGCGGCGCGCGCTGGCGCGCCCTTGGGCCATGATTTTTGCGCCATCTCCTTGAGCGATCTTCTGACCCCGCGCGACGATATCATTCGCCGCCTCAAAGCCGCCGCCGAGGGTGATTTCGTCATCGCCTTTTATAACCCCGTCTCGAAAACCCGCCGGACGCTTTTGGCCGAGGCGCGCGATATCTTGCTCAAGCATCGCCCCGCCGACACGCCCGTGATGCTGGCCTCGTCGCTTGGCCGCCCCGAAGAACATGTGCGCTATCGCCGCTTGGCCGATTTGCAGGTGGACGAGGTCGATATGCTGACCTTGGTGCTGATCGGCTCCTCCAACAGCCGCCTTGCGCAATTGGGCGAAGGCCCGCGCATGTTCACCCCCCGCGGCTATGCCCGCAAGATCGACGGCGATCTGGCACAGCGATAAACATTAGGGGCGCGTATTGCCCCGAAAGGACAAAGACATGACCGTTTATTTCATTGGCGCAGGCCCCGGTGATCCCGAACTTTTGACCCTCAAGGCGCAGCGGTTGATCGCGGCTTGCCCCGTCTGCCTCTATGCAGGATCTTTGGTGCCCGAAGAGGTCGTCGCGGGCGCGCCGTCGGGCGCGCGGGTGATGGACACCGCGCCGATGACCTTGGACGACACCCACGCCGAAATCAAAGCCGCCCATGCGCGCGGGCAGGATGTGGCGCGGGTGCATTCGGGCGATCCGTCGCTTTACGGTGCGATTGCCGAACAAATCCGCCGGTTGCGCGCCGATAATATCCCCTATGAGGTGATCCCCGGCGTGCCGGCCTATGCCGCCGCCGCCGCCGCCTTGGGGCAGGAACTGACCGTGCCGGAGATCGCGCAATCCATCGTGCTGACCCGCGTGTCGATGAAATCCACCTCCATGCCGCCCAAAGAGACGCTGGAGAATTTCGCCCGCACCGGCGCGACCCTTGCGATCCACCTCGGCATTCGCAATCTGCGCGAGATCGAGCGCCAGCTTGCCCCCCATTACGGCGCCGATTGTCCCGTGGTCGTCGCCTACCGCGTCGGCTGGCCCGACCAGATGTTCATTCGCGGCACGCTCAGCGATATCCACGCCAAAGTGCGCAGCGAAAAGATCACCCGCACGGCGCTGATTCTCGTCGGTCCGGTGTTGGGTGAGGTGGGCGATTTCAAGGATTCGGCGCTTTATGATCCGGCCATGCCCCATGTTTTGCGGCCCAAGGTTGCCCAAAAGTCGTAGGGCGGCGGGAAATTTCGGCTTTTCATCAAAGGTTTACTTGACCCGTTTAGAATTGGTGCCATCCTGCTTCTTGGAGGAAGAGATCATGAGCACCTATTTGACCGAGGAGATGCGCAAAGGCGTGCAAGCCGCCCGCAAATTGGCCAGCGCGGCGAAAACCCGCCTGCATGTGGAGGCGGATGGCGAGACCCACCGCGTTTTGCGCCGCTGGGAAAACGGCTTTGCCTTGGACGCCGAGACCGCGCCGCATCTGCGCGGCAATGTCGATCTCTATGACGGGCCGCGCCATATCTACCAATGCCTGATCATCGCCTCCGAAGAGGAGGGCGGCGAGATGCGCTTCGAATACAAACGCGCCACCGCCGCGCGCGACAGCGCGCCGGTTGATTTCGTGCGCGAGCGCGAGGCTCCCAAAGGATTGCTCAGCGGTCCGGCCTAACGCCCCGCCAACCGCCGCGACACGCAAAGCCCCGCCGAAATCCTCCGCGGGGCTTTTTCATATGCGCGGCGCGCCTTACTGCAGATCGCCAAAGGCCTGCGTTAAACGCGCGACCGCCTGCTCGACCAAGACCCGCGGCGTGGCGAGGTTGAACCGCATATGGCCTTCGCCGCCCGCGCCAAAGGTCGGGCCGTGGTTGGCGGCGATGCGCGCGTCTTTCTCGACGCGGCGGGTGTAATCGGCGGCCTTCATCCCCGTGCCGGAAAAATCCACCCATGCCAGATAGGTCGCCTCCAAAGGCATCGAAGCAAGCCCCGGAATGCGCGCAATTCCCGCGTCAAAGATCGCGCGGTTGCCGTCCAGATAGGCCACCATATCATCCACCCATGCCGCGCCCGCAGGGCTATAGGCCGCTTCGGTCATCGCCAGTCCAAAACTGTTGGGCGACATCCCCAAAGCCGCCATCCGCCCCGCAAAACTCGCGCGCAATTTTGCATCGGCAATGATCACATTGCCGGTATGGCTGCCCGCGATGTTGAAGGTTTTGGTCGTCGCACTCATCATCACCAAACGGTCCTCGATACCCTCGATCAGCGCCATGGGCGTATGGGTATTCCCTGCAAAAACAATGTCATGATGGATCTCGTCCGAGACCAGCACCAGATCATGCTTGCGCGCCAGCGCCGCCACACCTTCCAATTCCGCGCGGCTCCACACGCGGCCGCCCGGGTTATGGGGCGAGCACAGGATGATCATTTTCGCGCGCCCCGACAGGGCGGCCAATTGCGCATCCCACGCGTCGAAATCCATCTCGAAGCGGCCATTCTCCACGGCCAGCTTGCATTCGATCACCTCGCGCCCCGCCGCTTTGATCACCTTGGCAAAGGCGTGATAGACCGGCGTCATCAACACCACGCCATCGCCCGCCTCGGTAAAGGCATCGACGCATAGCGCCGTGCCGTTGACCAATCCGTGCGTGGTGAAAATCGCCGCCGGATCCACGCGCCAGTTGTGGCGGTTCTCCATCCACCAGCAAATCGCCGCGCGGTAGGAGGCATCATCGCCGTAATAGCCGTAAACCCCGTGGTCCAGCATCCGCTCCAAGGCCTCTTGCACACAGGAGGGCGGGCGAAAATCCATATCGGCCACCCACATGGCAATCCCGTCCGCCGCCGGCACCCCGAACAGCGGCTCCATCATGTCCCATTTCGACGAATGCGTACCGTGGCGGTCAATCACCTCGTCAAATTGCGGCGCGGCGCGGGAAATATTGCTCATCCTCTGTCCTTTGTTGTGATGGGCAGAGAAACGCTCCGCCTTTGCCGGAAAATCTACCCCATCCGCCCCTAGGCGCAAGGGCGCAGATTGCGCCGCTCCCCCGTTGCAGGTTCTAGAATATTCCCGCCGGAGGCTCCGGTGCGCGCCGCGCGCCCTGCCGCTTCGGCCCCTGCGCCGCCTTCCGCCACGTTGCCCGCCGCCCGTGCGGCCGCGCGCCCCGTTGCATGCGCCGCCCGCATCGCCTAAATGAAGCCCATGATACGGCCTATTTTGATACATCCCGATCCGCGCCTGAAAAAGCAGTGCGACCCCGTCGAAGATATCTCCGACGCGCGCCGCAAGCTGGCCAAAGACATGCTCGAAACCATGTATGACGCCCCCGGCATCGGGTTGGCGGCGCCGCAGGTCGGCGTGCTCGAACGGCTCATCACCCTCGATTGCGTCAAGGAACAAGGCGAGGCGCCCGCGCCTTTGGTCATGTTCAACCCCGAAATTCTTGCCGCCTCGGACGACACCAATGTCTATGAGGAAGGCTGCCTGTCGATCCCCGAGCAATATGCCGAGGTTACCCGCCCCAAAGAGGTGCGCGTGGGCTGGATCGACATGGAGGGCAACCCGCAAGAGCGCGATTTCGACGGGCTTTGGGCGACCTGCGTGCAGCACGAGATCGACCACCTGAACGGCGTGCTGTTCATCGACCATCTCAAACCGCTCAAACGCCAGATGATCACCCGCAAAATGGTGAAATTCAAACGCGAACGCAATCGGGCCTGACCCGATGAGCGATCCGCAAACCCCCATCGGCCCGGAGGCCGCGCCAGACGCCATGCCGACGGCCTTGGCGCATGTCACGCGCCTTGTCGCCGCGCTGCAATCCGAAGGCCGCGCCCCTGCTTTTGATGTGCTCAAATGGCCCGATCCGCGCCTGTCCAAACCGTGCAAAGAGGCCGAATTGACCGCCGGTGCCCGCGCCCCTGACGGGGTGGTCGCGCTGGCGCTGGGCATGCTGCACACGATGTATGCGGCGTCAGGGCGCGGATTGGCGGCGCCGCAGATCGGCGTGCTGACGCGGCTCTTCGTGATGGATGTCACATGGAAGGAGGGCGCGCAAAATCCTTGTGTCTGCCTCAATCCCGAAATCCTCGACGCCGCGCCCGAAACCTCCGTGATGGAAGAAGGCTGCCTGTCGATCCCTGGCGTTCTGGCCCCCGTGACGCGCCCCGACGAGATCACGCTGGCCTATACCGATCTGGACGGGGTGCGGGTGGTGCGCCGCTTGTCGGGGATGGAGGCGCGCTGTGCCCAGCACGAGATCGACCACCTCGACGGTCTGGTCACCTTCGACCGTCTGGAGGCGGATCGCCGCGCCAAGCTCGAAGCGGTTTACGCGGTCTCCAACACCCCCGCCTTGGCCGCGCCGACCCCGCAATTTCTGCCCAAAAGCGAAGAGTAATCCCCATGCCCGCGCGGACCTGCTTGCCCTATCCGAACAAAATCCTGCGCAGCCCCGCGCAGCCCGTCGAGGCGATTACCGACGAGGTCCGCGCCCTTTGGACCGATATGATCGACACGATGGAGGCCATGCCCGGCGTCGGATTGGCCGCGCCGCAAATCGGCGTATCGCTGGCCCTCGCGGTGGTCGATGCCTCCGAGGCGCGCGGGCAGGCGATCCGCATGGCCAACCCCGAAATCCTGCACGCTTCGGTGCAATTGCGCCCCCATGAAGAGGCCAGCCCCAACCTGCCTGGCGTGTCGGCCCTGGTCGCGCGGCCCCGCGCCGTCACCGTGCGGTTCCTGAACGTGCAGGGCGAGCGCGAAGAGCGCGATTTCGTCGGCCTTTGGGCCACCTCGGTGCAGCACCAGATCGACCATCTGGCGGGCAAGATGTATTTCGACCGCCTCACCAAGACGCGCCGCGATATGTTGCTGCGCCGCGCCAAGAAACTGCGCGCATAGGGGGCGGATCATGCGGATCATTTTCATGGGCACGCCGGAGTTTTCGGTGCCGGTTCTGGAGGCGCTGGTCGACGCAGGCCATGACATTGCCGCCGTCTATTGCCAGCCGCCGCGCCCCGCAGGGCGCGGCAAAAAAGACCGCCCCACGCCCGTTCATGCCCGCGCGCAGGAGATGGGCCTTGAGGTGCGCCATCCGCTGAATTTCAAAGACCCCGCCGATATCGCCGGTTTCGCCGCGCTGGGGGCCGATGTCGCCGTGGTCGTCGCTTACGGGCTGATCTTGCCGCAGGCGCTGTTGGACGCGCCGGAATATGGCTGCCTCAATATCCACGCCTCGCTTTTGCCGCGCTGGCGCGGGGCCGCGCCGATCCACCGCGCCATCATGGCCCGCGACGCGCAAACCGGCGTTTGCATCATGCAGATGGAGGCCGGATTGGACACCGGCCCTGTCCTGCTGCGCCGCGAGACGGCGATCGGCGCCGAGGACACCACCGCCGCGTTGCATGACCGTTTGTCTATGATGGGGGCCGGCGCCATCGTCGAGGCTTTGGCGCATTTGCCGGACCTGAGCGCGCAGGTGCAACCCGATGAAGGCGTGAGCTATGCGGCGAAGATCGACAAAGCCGAGGCGGCGATCGATTGGACTGCCCCCGCCGCCGAGGTCGATGCGAAAATCCGCGGCCTCTCGCCCTTTCCTGGCGCCTATGTGGAGGTGGACGGCGCGCGGGTGAAACTGCTCGCCTCGCGTCTGGCGGCGGGCGCGCGCGCGGATCAAGGCGCGGCTCCGGCGGCCGCGGGCGAAGTGATCGAGGGCGCGGAAGAGGGGCGGCTCGTCGTTGCCTGCGGCTCCGGCGCGGTCGAGGTTTTACGCTTGCAACGGGCGGGCAAGGGCGCGCAGGATGCGGATGTCTTCTTGCGCGGCCAAGCGTGGAGCAAGGGCAAGCGCCTGTAACTCGCGCCCCCTGCCTCAAACCGCGTTTCGCACCGACGCGATACCGACGAAATACCGACGTGATACCGACGCCGGAAATGCAGCTTTTTAAGGGAGAAACCCATGTTCCCCTCGATGATCGGAACCGTGGTGATCGCGGGCATTGTCGGCTACCTGTCCGAACGCTCAGGATTTACCCGCAACGGGATTTTGCAATCGATCATCATCTGCGTGGGCGGGGCGTTTTTGTTCTACTTCGTGCGGCTGATGTTCGGCCTGTCCTTTGGCCCTGCGGGGGTGGATGCGATCTTGTCCTCCATCGGGGCGCTGGTCATTGTGCCGACCCATTTCATGCGGCGAAAATAGTTTTATTACAGGAGGTTATCCATCATGGGCGGAGCGGTTTTATTGCTCGTCATCGGCGCGGCAGCGGGGTTCATCGCCACGCGCATCATGCGGGTCGAGACCGATATCATCACCACGATTGTCATCGGCATGGCGGGGGCGCTGGTGGGCGGATTGGTCTTGCGCGCGCTGATCACCGTGATGGGGCTGATGGCCGGATTTGTCGGCGCGGTTCTGGGCGCTCTGGCGCTGATCTGGCTGTGGAATACCTATGGCACCCGCCGCTAGGGTTGGGCGCTAAGATATTGATTTTTAATCTTTAAACGGGGCCATTCCGGCGCGCGCCAATTCATCGGCGCGCTCGTTCTCGGGGTGGCCCGCATGGCCTTTGACCCATTCCCACGTCACATCATGGCGCGCCTGCGCCTCGTCCAAACGCTGCCAAAGTTCGACGTTCTTCACCGGCTTTTTATTGGCGGTTTTCCAGCCGTTGCGCTTCCATCCGAAAATCCATCCGGTGACGCCGTTCTTGACATAGGCGCTATCGGTGACGACGGTTATTTTTGTTGGTTTTTCAAGGGTTTCGAGGGCGTGGATCGCGGCCAGAAGCTCCATGCGGTTGTTGGTGGTATCGGCCTCGCCGCCCTGAAGCGTGCGCTCTTTGACCACCGTGTCACCGCTCTTGGCCTGCAAAAGCGCGCCCCAGCCTCCGGGGCCGGGATTGCCCGAGCAGGCACCATCAGTATAGGCATAAAGATCAGGCATATTTTTGCTTTCGGATCAGAAGGTTAGGCAGGCTGGCGCAAAACGCGCGGCACTTTGAATTCGACATCTTCCTGCGCCGTTTCGACCAATTCCACCGAGACGTCAAAGCGTGATTTGAAGGCGTCGAGCACCTCGTTGACCAATAATTCGGGCGCCGAGGCCCCCGCCGTGATACCCACCGATGTGATGCCGCCAAGCGCCCGCCAATCGATGTTTTCCGCGCGCTGCACCAGTTGCGCATAGGCGCAGCCATTGGCGCGGCCTACCTCGACCAGACGCTTGGAATTGGACGAATTCGGCGCTCCGATCACCAAGAGCGCGTCGATGTCCGGCGCGATGGCCTTGACCGCCGCCTGACGGTTGGTGGTGGCATAGCAGATGTCTTCTTTATGCGGGCCGATGATGGCGGGAAACCGCGCCTTGAGAGCGGCGATGATTTCCACCGTGTCATCCACGGAAAGCGTGGTTTGTGTAATGAAAGCAAGTCGTTGTTCGTCGCGCACGGCGAGAGAGGCAACATCCTCGGGGGTCTCGACCAACAAGACCTCGCCTTGCGGCAATTGCCCCATGGTGCCGATGGTTTCGGGGTGGCCCTCATGGCCGATCATCACCATCTGCAATCCGGCGGCATGGTGGCGTTCGGCCTCGATATGGACCTTGCTCACCAAGGGGCAGGTGGCGTCGACAAAGACCATCTCGCGCCGCGCGGCCTCGGCGGGTACCGCCTTTGGCACCCCATGCGCCGAGAAGATCACCGGCCGGTCGTCAGGGCATTCGTCCAGCTCCTCGACAAAGACCGCGCCCAGATCGCGCAGGCTGTCGACGACGAATTTATTGTGCACGATCTCATGGCGCACATAGACCGGCGCGCCCCATTTTTGCAGGGCCATTTCGACGATCTTGATGGCGCGGTCCACACCGGCACAAAATCCGCGCGGCGCCGCGAGGTAGAGGGTCAGGGGGGGCTTGGTCATCATGTCTCTCCGCGTTGCCCCAGACCTAGGCCACATGGGCCGCGCCGTCCAGATGGGGGGGCAGGCGGCGGGCGAAAAACATCCGCGCTGGCGGTCTTTGGTCACAAAAAAACCGGCGCGAGAGGCCCGCGCCGGTGATCTGTTGCTGTCGAGACTGGCTTAGCTCTCGCT
The DNA here is from genome assembly GCA_050633545.1 of Paracoccaceae bacterium. Taxonomy (GTDB): domain Bacteria; phylum Pseudomonadota; class Alphaproteobacteria; order Rhodobacterales; family Rhodobacteraceae; genus Litorivita. The sequence continues at coordinate 346,897 of JBOEGS010000001.1, read as the reverse complement.
GCGCTCATACTCGCGGTCTGGCGCCTCGGCCATCGGCTCGCGCGGGGGGCGGCCAATCACGTCCTTGAGGTCTTCCAACTCGATGAAGTTATCCGCCTGACGGCGCAATTCATCAGCAATCATAGGGGGTTGGCTGCGGATGGTGGAGACCACCGAAACCCGCACGCCTTGGCGCTGCAGGCTTTCGACCAGCGGGCGGAAATCGCCATCACCGGAGAAAAGCACGATATGATCGACACGCGGCGCAAGTTCCATTGCATCCACCGCCAGCTCGATATCCATATTGCCCTTCACTTTGCGGCGGCCCATTGAATCGGTGTATTCCTTGGCCGGTTTGGTGACCATGGTAAACCCGTTATAGTTGAGCCAGTCCACGAGGGGGCGGATCGGAGAATATTCGTCATTCTCCAAAAGAGCGGTGTAATAGAACGCGCGCAACAGCTTGCCACGACGCATGAATTCCGAGCGCAGCAATTTGTAGTCGATGTCGAAGCCGAGGGATTTGGCGGCTGCATAAAGGTTCGAGCCGTCAATGAACAGCGCCAGCCGTTCGTCCTTGTAAAACATCAAAAGTCCTTCCGAAAAGTCGCTTTGCCTAAGGTGAGTGGGTATGTGAGTGGTGTTCAGCAAAACGGAAATGGGAAAATACGAGCATTGATCCCCCCTCGCAAGGGGGGCATGAATGTTCATAAGGATAGAGGGGAATGAAAACCGTGCAAGAATTTCTCGTGGCGTTTGGCGGAAATCTGCCTTCGGTTGTGGGCGATGTGCCCGAAACGCTCAACGCGGCGTTGAACCAATTGGTTCAAAACAATGTGGAAATTCTTGGTAAAAGCCGTCTTTATCACACGCCGTGTTTTCCCGAAGGCGCGGGGCCGGATTATGTCAATGCTGTTGTCCTAGTCGCCGCAAAATTGAGCGCAGATGACATGCTTGTGATGTTGCATGACGTTGAGGAAGCCTTAGGACGCGCCCGCGTGCAGGGGGCAAAGCGTTGGTCGGGGCGGGTGCTCGACCTTGATTTGCTGGCCATGGGCGATGCGGTGCGCCCCGATCCGGCGGGGTTTCGTGCGTGGTATGATTTGCCGCTTGAGGCGCAGATGCAGCGCGCGCCGCAGGTGTTAATTTTGCCGCATCCGCGGCTGAGCGAACGGGCCTTTGTGTTGGTGCCCTTGGCCGAAGTGGCCTCTGATTGGCGCCATCCGGTGCTCGGCCAAAGCGCGGCGGAGCTTTGCGCCGCATTGCCGCAGGCGGCGCGCCAAGAGGTGCGCGCATTGGCAAAGCAATGGTAATGCTGTGCGCGATCTTGGGCGCGGGGCGGTAAAACTCGCGTGTTCAGAGGCGAAACACGCCATTTTGCGCTTGTCTTTATGGGGCATCGGGCCTAGATAACCGCTTTCTAATCCAATTGCTCCGGAGTGCTCCATGGCCCGCGTTACTGTCGAAGATTGCGTCGATAAAGTTCCAAACCGGTTTGAACTGGTCATGTTGGCCTCGCACCGCGCGCGCGAAATCGCCGCTGGCGGGGCGCTCACCGTGGACCGTGACAACGATAAAAACCCCGTTGTGGCCCTGCGCGAGATTGCCGAAGAAACCCAATCGGCAGACGAGCTGCGCGAGCGTCTGATCGAGAGCAACCAGAACCAGATCGAAGTCGACGAGCCCGAAGATGATTCGATGGCTCTGCTGATGGGTGCCGAAGCCGACAAACCGGCCGAAGACGACATGAGCGAAGAAAAACTGCTGCGCGCCTTGATGGAAGCGCAAGGGCAGGGGTGATTTTGAACGGGCCGCCGCGCGCGGCCCTGACAAACGCACGATACGCGCGGGTCCGCCCCGCGCCGCTTCCCTGCAATAACCGTTTGAGGACGCGGGCCAAATGATCGCCGCAGATGACCTGATCGCGCTGGTTCGCAACTATAACCCCAAAACCAACGAGGCCTTGATCCGCGAGGCCTATGCCTACGGCTTCGAGATGCACGATGGCCAGACGCGGCAATCGGGCGAGCCGTATTTTACCCATCCCGTTGCCGTGGCCGCGATCTTGACGCAGCAGCGTTTGGACGATGCGACGATCATCACCGCGCTCTTGCACGACACCATCGAGGATACCAAAGCCAGCTATTTCGAGGTCGAGCAGAAATTCGGCTCCGAGGTGGCCGAACTGGTCGATGGCGTGACCAAGCTGACCAACCTGCAGCTCAGCTCCTCCGAGACCAAACAGGCCGAAAACTTCCGCAAGCTGTTCATGGCGATGAGCAAGGATTTGCGCGTCATTCTCGTCAAACTCGCCGACCGTTTGCACAATATGCGCACCATCGAGGCTATGCGCGCCGAGAAACAGGCGCAAAAGGCCCGCGAGACGATGGAGATTTTCGCGCCATTGGCGGGGCGGATGGGGATGCAATGGATGCGCGAGGAGCTTGAAGATCTCAGCTTCAAAGTGCTCAACCCCGAGGGCCGTTTGTCGATTATGCGGCGGTTCGTGAACCTGCAACGCGAAAGCGGCGATGTGATCGAACGGATCACCGCCGATATGCGCAAGGAACTGGACGCCAAGCAGATCGAGGCCGATGTGTTCGGCCGCGCCAAAAAACCCTATTCGATCTGGCGCAAGATGCAGGAAAAAGACCAAGGTTTCTCGCGCCTGTCCGACATCTACGGGTTTCGCATCATCACCCGCTCCGAAGAGGATTGCTACCGCGTTCTGGGCGCGATCCACCAACGCTGGCGCGCCGTTCCGGGGCGGTTCAAGGATTACATCAGCCAACCCAAAACCAACGGCTACCGCTCGATCCATACCACCGTTTCGGGGCGCGATGGCAAACGGGTCGAGGTGCAAATCCGCACGCGGCAAATGCATGACGTGGCCGAAACCGGCGTGGCGGCGCATTGGTCCTACCGCGACGGGGTGCGCACGCAAAACCCCTTTGCCGTCGATCCGGCGAAATGGATTGCGGGGCTGACCGAACAGATGGGCACCGAGGAGGACCACGACGAATTTCTCGAAGTGGTTAAGCTCGAGATGTATTCGGACAAGGTGTTTTGCTTTACCCCCAAGGGCGAAGTGGTCAAATTGCCCAAAGGCGCGACGCCGATTGATTTCGCCTATGCGATCCACACGCGGATCGGCAATGCCTGTGTCGGGGCCAAGGTGGACGGGATGCGCGTGCCCCTGTGGACCCGTATCAAGAACGGCCAGTCAGTCGAGGTGATCACCGCCGAGGGCCAGGTGCCGCAAGCCACATGGCTCGAAATTGCCACCACCGGCAAGGCGCGCAGCCATATCCGCCGCGCCCTGCGCGAACTCGACCGCGAGCGGTTCATCAAGCTGGGCCGCGAATTGGCGCGCTCGGCCTTTGAACATGTGGGCAAACGCGCCACCGACAAGGCGCTCGAAACCGCCGCGCGCACCCTGCGCATCGAGAGCCGTCATGAATTGCTCGCCCGTCTGGGCAGCGCCGAATTGACCGCCCGCGAGGTGGTGCGCGCCGTCTATCCCGAATTGCAGCATGACGAGACCGACGAGATCGACGAGGCGCGCGCCGTGATCGGCCTGTCTGACGGGCAAAGCTTTGCCCGCGCGAAATGTTGCCAACCGCTTCCGGGTGAGCGGATCGTCGGCATCACCTATCGCGGCCAAGGCGTCGTGGTCCATGCCATCGATTGCGAATCGCTCTCGGCCTATGAGGAACAGCCCGAACGCTGGATGGATCTGCATTGGCATTCGGGCAAACACCCGTCGGTCTATGCGGTCTCGCTGGAACTGACGATCGGCAATGATGCAGGGGTATTGGGCCGTATTTGCACATTGATCGGCGAGCAAAAGGCCAATATTTCCGATCTGGTTTTCGTGGATCGGAAACCGGATTTTTATCGTCTTGTGGTTGATGTGGAATTGCGCGACGCAGAACACCTGCACCGCGTGACCTCGGCCCTTGAGGCCGAAAGCGATGTGGCCGCCGTGCAACGTTTGCGCGATCCGGCCCGCAACCCTGCCGGACAGGGCAACGCAGGCGCGCAGGCGCCCGATGTCGCCTGAACGGCATATTACGGCCCCATCAAGGCCACAGACCGCGCCCAAAAGGGATGGAGCCAGAATGGCACATCTGGGGCAGAGCGCGGAGTTTGAGCGCCCCGGCCCGAGCAGAACCGAGCCGCACAACCGGCCCGAACAACGGAGATTGATAGCCCTTCGTGGTCTTTAAGCGCCGAGACAGACGGCCGATCTGGAAGGTCGCGGTAGAGTTTTTCTACCCGCGCGGCGGATGGTATCGCGCGGCGCTTTATATCAAACACCGCCTGCGCCGTTTGCCCGACCCGCCGCACCGCATCGCGCGCGGAATTCTGGCGGGGGTTTTCACCACGTTCACGCCGTTTTACGGGCTGCATTTCCTTGTCGCCGGTCTCATCGCCTTTGTCTTGCGCGGCAATATTCTCGCCGCGCTTCTGGCGACGTTTTTTGGCAATCCGCTGACCTATGTGCCGATTGGTGTGGTGTCGATGAAAACGGGCTATTTCCTGTTGGGGCTCGAGCATCACTCTGATGACATGCACCGCTCGCTGGGCGGCAAATTTCTGGACGCTGCCGATGATCTCAAGAGCAATTTCATCGCCCTGTTCACCGATCAAGACACCGATTGGGCGGGGCTTTCGGTGTTTTACCACGAGGTCTTCTTTCCCTATCTGATCGGCGGCGTCATTCCGGGCGTTATTGCCGGAATCATCGGCTATTACGTCTCGCTGCCCTTGATCCAAGCCTATCAGAACCGCCGCCGCGGCGCGCTCAAGGCCAAGCTGGCGCAGATCAAACAAAAAGCTGCGGCAAAGGCTGACGCGCGCAAGAAAGCGGATTAACCTGCCGGAAATTCAAGGGATTCGCCGCCGCTGTGCAGGGGCGGCCAATCCGCTCACAAGGACCGCGCAGATGAGCATTACACCCCCCAAATCCCCGCTGCGGCTTGGCGTGAACATCGACCATGTGGCCACGGTGCGCAATGCGCGCGGCGGGGCCTATCCCGATCCGCTGCGGGCGGCCAAACTGGCCGAAGCCGCAGGCGCCGATGGCATCACCGCGCATCTGCGCGAAGACCGCCGCCATATCTCTGACGCTGATATCGAAGCCTTGGTTGCGGGGCTGTCGGTGCCGCTCAATTTCGAGATGGCCGCCACCGACGAGATGCAAGCGATTGCCCTGCGCCACAAACCTCACGCCGTGTGCATCGTGCCCGAAAAGCGCGAAGAGCGCACCACCGAGGGCGGGCTGGAAGTGGCCAAGGATGAAAACCGTCTGGCCCATTTCATCGCGCCCCTGCGCGAGGCGGGCAGCCGCGTGTCGATCTTTATCGCCGCCGACAGCGCCCAGATCAAAGCCGCATCGCGCATCGGCGCGCAGGTGATCGAATTGCACACCGGTGCCTATTGCGATGCCCATGCCGAGGGCGATTTTGCCGCCCGCGACGCCGAACTGGCGCGGCTGACCGACATGGCGACCTATGCGGACAGCCTCGGGCTGGAGGTCCATGCGGGCCACGGGCTGACCTTTGACACCGTCGCGCCGGTCGCGGCCCTGCCCGAAGTGGTAGAATTGAACATCGGCCACTTCATCATCGCAGAGGCGATTTTCATGGGGCTTGAACCGGCGATTGTGCAGATGCGCGCCCTGATGGAGGCGGCGCGCAGCACATAGGATGGGGCGCGGGCGGCGCCGATCGCGCCCCCGCCCCGCATGCCCCGCCCGCGCAGCGCACGGGGTGACAGCCGCCGCATTTCGCAGTATGTCCGCCCAAAGCAAACAGGGACCGAAATCAATGAACGACACGCCCGCGCCCGCCGCCGATACCGCTCTGACCCCGCCCAATTATGTCCGCTTCTTGGGTATTCTGGTGCTGGTCAAACTTGCGATCGTCGCGATCTTTTATGCGCTGACCTTTGTGGGGGTGGAATTGAAAACCACCAGCACCTTTGTCGTGGCCCCGATGGTGGCGGCGATGATCGAAGGCCAGATGTATGCCAAGGCCAATGGCGTCAAACCTGCTGGCGCGCTGTGCTGGCGCTTTGCGATCCTGTCGGCGATCTTGGCGATCTTTGTCGAGGTTTTGATCACGGCGGCGCTTTTCGCCCTGATCCCGCAGGTCGGGCAGGCCGTGGGCAGCATGCCGATTGTCTATATGATTGCGGGGGGCATGTTGGCCTTTTACTTTGCCGCATTCATCATCTCGCACCGGTTCTTTTTCCCCATGGGCGCGCGCAATTACCTCAACGCCGAAGCCGCAAAAGCCAAACGTGCTGCATCCAAGGCGGGCAAATCCTGACGGCGGGGCGCAGGATGCGCGCGATCCGGGCGCTGCTGCTGGCCTTGGCGGTGCCCTGCGCGCCGCTATCGGCGCAGCAGGTTTCGGGCTGCGACGGGCATGAGGCGCGGGCCGAAAACCTGATGGAGCCTTGGGACGAAAACAGCCGGAGTTTTTCGGGCGGTCGCACGCGGCTGGCGGTGCTCGACACCATCGAGCCTGCGCTCGGGGCGTTCTATGTGATGATCCTGTCGCCGCCCTTTGACCCGCTAGGCGCGCGCCAATGCCGTGTGGTGGGGCTGCCCGATGGCATGGGCTTTGCGCGCATCCGTTTTGACGCGCTGGCCTCGGCCTATGATCCGTTGAGCGGCCTGTCTTTTGATCTGCCGGTCGAGGTCTATGACGCGGCGCAAGACGCGCCCGTGCCCAAGCGATTGCGCCTGAACGTCAATCAGGCCAGCGGCGAGATCACCGCACAGATCGAGGCGGCGCAATGATCCTTGGCATCGGCACCGATCTGGCCAATATCGAGAGGATCGCGGGGGTTCTGGAGCGTCACGGCGACCGTTTCCGCAACCGCGTTTTCACCGATATCGAACAGGCCAAGGCCGAACGGCGCCGCGATGTGGCGGGGACCTATGCCAAACGCTGGGCGGCGAAAGAGGCCTGTTCCAAGGCGCTGGGCACGGGGCTGCGCATGGGGATCGCGTGGAAGGATATGGCGGTGAGCAACCTGCGCACGGGCCAACCGGTGATGCATTTGACCGGATGGGCGGCGCAGCGTCTGGCCGAAATGACCCCCGCCGGATATGAGGCGATTGTGCATGTGACCTTGACCGATGACCACCCGTGGGCGCAGGCCTTTGTGGTGATCGAAGCGCGCCCCGCGGGGCAGGCCGCAACGCCCCAGTGATCCGCAAGCCGCCGCGCGGGGCGGGCAGGGCAGGAGCCTGCGGCGGCGATATTTGCAGAACCTGCAAGGGGGCGGCGAAATTGAGCCGCTGCGGCGCGATGATATCGGCGCATCGGGTTGACAGGCTGCGGCTGCGCGCTCATGAAGCCTGTGACAGATATAGCGAAATAACCGGAGTGCCCCATGGCCAAAACCGCAGAGAAAAAAGGCAATGCCGTCGTTGAGACCATCAAGACCGTGGTCTATGCCTTATTGATTGCGGGGCTGTTTCGCACGCTGCTGTTTCAACCTTTCTGGATCCCCTCGGGGTCGATGAAGGACACGCTCCTGATCGGTGATTTTCTTTTCGTGAACAAGATGTCCTATGGCTATTCCTATGCCTCTTGCCCGTCGATCCGTATTCCGGCGATTGGCGTGGATGTGGATGCCGAGGATTTTTGCGGCTTCACCAAGGGCGGCAACACGCGATTGTTCGGCTCCGAGCCCGAGCGCGGCGATGTGGTGGTGTTTCGCCATCCGGTCAGCGGCAGCGATTATATCAAACGGCTGATCGGCCTGCCGGGGGACCGTGTGCAGGTCAAGAACGGCGTGGTGTTTCTTAATGGCGAGGCGGTCAAGCTCGAGCCTGCGGGCACCTTTAGCGAAGAATTTGCCAGCCAAGGCCCGCAGCGCATGTTGCCGCGATGCGCCAATGGTGCGGTTGGCGAAGGCGGAACCTGCGAGAAGGAACGGTTTGCCGAAACCTTGCCGGGCGGGGTGAGCCATTCGGTCCTCAACATCGGCAACCAGCGCGCCGATAACACCGGTGTCTATACCGTGCCGGAGGGGCATTATTTCTTCATGGGGGACAACCGCGACAATTCCACCGACAGCCGCTTTTCGCAAAGCGTCGGCGGGGTGGGTTTTGTGCCCTATGAGGATTTGATCGGCCGTGCGGACCGGATCATGTTCTCTTCGGCGGGGCGCTCGATGCTGTTTTTCTGGACATGGCGCGGTGATCGTTTCTTCAAGGGGATCAATTGAAGATTTCGGCGGAATTGAAGGCCTTTGAGGGCCGCATCGGGTATGAGTTCAGCCAGCCCGAATTGCTGCTGCGCGCGGTGACGCATAGCTCGATGTCGACGCCGAACCGCGATGACAACCAACGTCTTGAATTCCTTGGCGATCGGGTGCTGGGCCTTGTGATGTGCGAGGCGCTTCTGGAGGCTGATCAGGAGGCGTCCGAAGGTCAGTTGGCGCCGCGGTTCAACGCTTTGGTGCGCAAGGAGGCCTGCGCCGATGTGGCGCGGCAAATCGACCTTGGCGCGGTGCTCAAACTGGGCCGTTCCGAGATGATTTCCGGCGGGCGGCGCAAGAATGCGCTTTTGGGCGATGCGATGGAGGCGGTGATTGCCGCCGTTTACCGCGATGGTGGATTTGCAGCGGCCAAATCCATGGTCTTGCGCCTTTGGGGCCAGCGCATCCATGAGGTCGAGGAAGACGCGCGCGACGCCAAAACCGCCCTGCAGGAATGGGCGCAGGCGCGCAAATTACCGCCTCCCCATTACCGCGAACTGGCCCGCAAGGGGCCGGACCATGCGCCGGTCTTTACCATTGCCGCAGAACTCAAAACCGGCGAGAGCGAAGCGGCCACCGCGCCCTCGAAACGCGCCGCCGAACAAGCCGCCGCCAAGGCGCTTTTACACAGATTGGAAAACCCATGACCCGCGCCGGATTTGTCGCCCTGATCGGAGAGCCCAATGCGGGCAAATCCACGCTTTTGAACCGCATGGTCGGGGCGAAAGTGTCGATCGTCACCCATAAGGTGCAAACCACCCGCGCGCGCATTCGCGGCGTGGCCATGGCGGGCGAGGCGCAGATCGTTTTTGTCGACACGCCCGGTCTGTTCAAACCGCGCCGCCGTCTGGATCGCGCCATGGTCGCCGCCGCATGGAGCGGCGCGGCGGACGCCGATGTGGTTGTCCTGATGGTCGAGGCGCATCGCGGCGTGACCGAGGGCGTCGAGGCGATCCTCGAAGGATTGGGCGACATCGGCAAGGGGCGCAAAATTGCGCTGGCGATCAACAAGATCGACAAGGTCAAGGCCGAGGATCTGCTCGCCCTGACCCAAGCGCTCAACGAGCGCTACGCCTTTGCCGAAACCTTCCTGATTTCCGCCGAGCGCGGCCACGGGGTCGAGACCCTGCGCGACTGGCTGGCGGGCGAATTGCCAGAAGGTCCGTGGCTCTATCCCGAAGACCAGATCGCCGATCTGCCGATGCGCAACATCGCCGCCGAAATCACCCGCGAGAAAATCACCCTGCGCCTGCACCAAGAATTGCCCTATCAGATGACGGTCGAGACCGAAAACTGGGAAGAGCGCAAAGACGGATCGTGCAAGATCGATCAGGTGATCTATGTGGTGCGCGACGGTCATAAGGGCATCGTTTTGGGCAACAAGGGCGAGACGATCAAAGCCTTGGGCAAGGCCGCGCGCGAGGAGCTTGAAGAATTCCTTGGCCGCCGCGTGCATCTGTTTTTGCAGGTCAAAGTGCGCCCGAACTGGCTTGAGGAAAAAGAGCGTTATTCCGAAATGGGCCTCGATTTCAAAGACGGCAACGCCTGATCTATGGCGCGTCTGGCCAGCGGCATATGGGTGTCGGCCTATCTGGCGCGGCTGCGGGTCTTTGACATTCCGGCCTTTGTGGTGGCCCATGGCGACGATACGGCGGGGGCGGTTCTGCTCAAGCTGAGCACGCTGGACGGGCAGGCCCGCGCCTTCACCCGCGGCTTTGATCTGATGTCGGGGGACCGGCGTTGGGAGGAACTGGCCGCAGGGCCCGAAGCCGAAGTGGACGCCGCCATCGCCCGCCAGCGCGATTTCGATCCCGACTTATGGGTGGTCGAGGTCGAGGACCGCGCGGGGCGGCATCTGCTTGATGAGGACGGGTTGCAATAACCCGTGCCGCGCGCCCATAGTTTGCTCATGACATCGCTGCGACACTCACCGAAAGGCACATCCGATGGATTGGCGTGATCAGGGGATCTTGCTGTCGGTGCGCCCCCACGGCGAAAGCGGCGCGATCATCGAGGTGTTTACCCCCGACCGCGGCCGTCACGCGGGGGTGGTGCGCGGCGGGGCCTCGCGCAAAATGGCCCCCATCTTGCAACCGGGAGCGCAGCTTGACCTGCAATGGTCGGCGCGGCTCGAAGACCATCTGGGCACGTTTCGCGCCGAGCCGCTGCGCTCGCGCTCGGCGGCGGCGATGGCCTCGCGGCTGTCTTTGGCTGGGTTGAACGCCGTCACTGCCTTGCTGCTGTTTTGCCTGCCCGAACGCCAAGCCTACGCCGATCTTTACGCGCGCACCGAGGTTTTGCTCGACCTGCTCGGCGCGCCGGAGGTTTGGCCCTTGGCCTATTTGAAATGGGAAATGGCGCTTCTGGGCGAGATGGGCTTCGGGCTTGATCTGAGCTGCTGCGCGGTCACGGGCGCGCGCGACGGGCTGGCCTATGTCTCGCCGCGCACGGGGCGGGCGGTGTCGCACGCTGGGGCGGGGGATTGGGCTGACCGGCTGTTGCCGCTGCCGCCGATTATGCTTGGGCAGGGGGCAGGAGAGGACGCGCAAATCGCCCAAGGGCTGCGCATCACGGGGCATTTCTTGAGCGGCCGCCTTGCGCTTGAGGTGGTGCAAAAACCCTTGCCCGAGGCGCGGGCGCGCTTTGTGCAGCAATTTGAAAAACGCGTGGCCGAACGCGGATAGGCCCGTCGCCCGCCGCCCGCCGCCGCCGCGCCCTAGCGCAGCGCCAGAACCAGATCGACCAATGTGCCAAGCGTCTCTTGATCGGCCTGCGTGGCATCGGGCAAACCGGCCATGCCGACCTGCGCCGCCAGAACCAGCCGCGCGATTTGCGGGTTGGTCACGCCCAGCGTTTCAAGCACCCCGCTCAGGTAATCGAGCCGGATTTTATCGGTCTTGGCCAAGATCGCCGCCGCCGCCGCATCCACCTGCGCCCATCCGCGCAGGGCCTTTTCCGCCCGCGCTTCGGTCTTGTCGGCGGCAAATCCGTTTTGGGCCAAAGCGCGCAGGGTCCGCGTCGCCTCGGCGCGGTCCTCGGGCACCTGCGGCAGGGCCGAATGACGGTCCTCCCAATAGGCTAGCATGGATTTGTGGAAATCCGGCACATCCTTGAAATGCCAATAAAAACTGCCCTTCGTTGTGCCCAGCTCGCGCGCCAGAGGCTCGGCTTTGAGCGCAGAAGGTCCATGCTGGCCCAAGGCCTTGAGCCCGGCCAGCATCCAGTCGTCTTTGGAAAGGCGTGTGCTACGTTTCATGGCGTGATCCTACCGCAGAGGCGGGCGAATCACCAGTTTATTGTGCAGGTGCAGCATCACATTTCTGCGCTGCCGCATCGGACGATGATTCCCCTGTGCTCATAAGGGTTTGCGCAGCGCGCCGATGAGGGCCGCGCCGCAAAACAGCGCCGCAGCCACGCAAACGATGCTTGGCCCGCTGGGGCTGTCATAGGCAAAAGAGAAGGCCAGCCCGCCAAAACACGACAGCGCCCCGACCGCAGCGGCGATGGCGGCCATGGCTTCGGGCGTGCGGGCAAATCCGCGCGCCGTTGCCGCCGGAATGAGCAGCAAGGCCGAGATCAGCAAAACCCCCACCACTTTGATCGCCACGGCCACGACCAAGGCCAGCGCGAGGGTCAAAATCCGCGCCTCGCGCTTGGGGTTCAGGCCGCTGGCCGAGGCCAGATCGGGGCTGAGCGTGGCGGTGAGCAGCGCGCCCCAGCGCGCGTAAAGCAGCGCCAGAACCGCCAAGGCTCCGCCCCAGATCACCACCAGATCGCCGCGCGTCACCGCCAGAATGTCGCCAAACAGATAGGCCATCAAATCGATCCGCACCCCTTGCAGGAAGCTCACCGCGACAAGGCCGACGGCCAGCGCCGAATGGGCCAGAACCCCCAAAAGCGTGTCGATCCCGTGGCCGCGATCCGACAGGGCCGATACCGTCAGCGCCATCGCCAGCGCCACGGCCAGAACCGCCGGAAACACCGGCACCGCAAAGGCCAGCGACAGCGCCACGCCCAAAATCGCCGCATGGGCCGTGGCATCGCCGAAATAGGCCATGCGACGCCAGACCACGAAACAGCCCAAAGGCGCGGCGGCCAAGGCCACGCCCAGCCCCGCCAAAGCCGCGCGCAGGGCAAAATCATCCAAGAGTGTCATAGGGTTTCTTCCGTTTTCGGGCTGCTGTGGTCGGGCCGTGCACCGTGATCTGTGCCGCGCTGTGCAACGTGCTCTGTGCTGTGATCATGGGTGCAGCTTTCACCGTGCGTATGGCCGTGCGCATGATCATGCCCGTGGTCATGCTCATGGCGGTAGAGCGCCAAGGCCCCATGGGTGCCGGTGCCGAACAGCGCGCGATATTCGGGGGCCGAAGCGACGATTTCGGGCGTGCCGTGGCAACAGACATGACCATTGAGGCACACCACGCGGTCCGAGGCGCTCATCACCACATGTAATTCATGGCTGACCATCAGCACCGCACATCCCAACCGCGCGCGCAATTCCTCGATCTGGCGGTAGAAATTGGCCGATCCGGCTTGGTCGAGGCCCTGCGTCGCCTCGTCGAGCAGCAAAAGGTCGGGGGTTTCCAAAACCGCGCGTGCCAAAAGCACCCGCTGGAATTGCCCGCCCGACAGCGCCGCCATTTGCCGTTTCGCCAGATCTGGCGCGCCCGCCTCGGCGAGGGCCTGCGCCACGTCCCGCGCGCTGCGCCGTTTGGGCAAGGACAAGAACCGCTCCACCGTGATCGGCAGCGCCGGATCGATATGCAATTTTTGCGGCACATAGCCGATGCGCAGCCCTTTGGCGCGGGTGATCTGCCCCGTTTGCACGGGCACCGCGCCGATGATCGCCTTGAGCAATGTGGATTTGCCCGACCCGTTGGGGCCGACGATGGTGACGATCTCGCCGCGCGCGATCTGCAGATCGACGCCGTCGAGGGCTTGATGGGCGCCGACCTTCACGCCAAGGCCGGTGATGGTCAAAAGGCTCATGCGGGGGGCGCCTTGGCGCAGAGCGGGCAAAGCCCCTCGGCCTCGATCACCACCCGCTCGACGGTGAAACCCGCGCGCTGTGCCGCTGCGCCGACCAAGGAGGCATCGGCCTCGGCGAGGGCCTCTTCGACCGCTCCGCAGGCGCGGCAGATCAGGAAAGCGGGCGAATGCGCGCCGCCGCCATGGGCCGCCGGATCGGCGCAAGCGACATAGGCATTGAGGCGCTCGATCTTATGGGCCAACCCGTTGGAGACCAGAAAATCCAAGGCGCGATAGGCCACGGGGGGCTGTGCGCTCATCCCGTCATCGGCCAGATGGGGCAAGATGTCATAGGCCCCCATGGCCTTATGTTCCTTGAGCAAGATTTCCAGAACGCGGCGGCGGGCGGGGGTGAATTGCAACCCCTGCGCGGCGCAGCGTTCGGTGGCGGCGCGCATGGCATTGTCGATGCAAGCGCCGTGGTCGTGATGTTCAAATCCGAGGGCGGGCATGGGGTCTCCGGTCTGCGGGGCGCGCGGGGTGCGGGCGCGTTTTTGGGGTTGTGATGATATAACATTACGCCTATAGGGATTGCAAATGTTATATCATTACACTCTGTGGAGACGCATTCGATGATCACGCCTCTCGCCGCGCGCCTGCGCCGCACCGTTTTTGCAATGGCCACGCTGCTCGGCGCAGCCGCCATTTTGACCGCGCCCAAGGCCGCCGCAGAGCCGCTGCGCGTGGTGGCCGATATCGCGCCGGTCGGCTCTTTGGCGGCGATGGTCATGGGCGATCTGGGCGCCCCGCAGGTCTTGGTGTCCGCGGGGGCTTCGGCCCATGCGCTGTCCTTGCGCCCCTCGCAGGCGCGGGCCTTGCAACAGGCCGATCTGGTGATCTGGATCGGGCCAGCGATGGCGCCGTGGCTGGGCGAAGCGCTGGAGAGCCTCGCGCCGCAGGGCCGCGCCTTGGCGCTGATGCAGGTGCAGGGCACGCATCTTTTGCCCGCCCGCGCGGCCATTTCCTTTGAGGGGGGGCAAGAGGGCAGGGAAGCAGACCGCGACGATCACGAGGCGGACGAGCACGAAGCGCATGATCATGACGCACATGCTGATACGCATGAGAAAGAGGGGCATGATCACGCGGCCCATGAGGAAGAGCATGGGGAAGAGCACGGGGAAGAGCACCGTGACGCGGGCCATGACGCGGGCCATGACGCGCCCGAAGCGCATGACGCGCAGCACGATGACCATGCAGCCCATGAAGCGGCAGAGGATCACCACGGCCATGATCACGCCTCGGGCATGGATCCGCATGTCTGGCTTGATCCGCAGAACGCGGCGCTATGGCTTGATGTGATTGCCGCGGCCATGGGTGAGGCCGATCCCGACAACGCAGCGCAATACCGGCGCAATGCCACGGCCGGACAGGCGCAGATCATTGCCGCCGCCGCGCAGGCGAGGGCGCAATTGGATGCGGCGGCGCGCGTGCCGATCCTCGCCTTTCACGATGCCTATCAATATTTTGAGCGCGCCTTTGATTTGAACGTCATTGGCGCGGTGTCCCTCTCGGATGCCAGCGATCCGGGACCGGCGCGCATTGCCGCGCTGCGCGACTTGGTGCATGCGCGCGCCGTGCGCTGTGCCATCACCGAGCCGCAGTTTGCCGCGCGGCGGCTCGATCTGGTGCTCGAAGGCCGTGATGTGCGCCGCGTCGAGGTCGATCCGATGGGCTATGATCTGCCGCAGGGGGCGGAGCTTTATCCGGCGTTGATTCTGGCGATGGCGGAGCGTTTGGCCCGTTGCGGCGCCTCCGAGTAAAATTATTTTCTCGGATGCATAATCGGGCCGATCGGCGCGCGGGTCGAATAAAGTTATGGATCATAACGATATTTTGACTGCGCCGAGCCTCGCGCCACCAACGGGTAAAAACTCTATTCAATCAAAGCCATCGATTAGGGCTTGATCTTTTCGGGGTGACGTTGATGAATGGCAACCTGTGAACACTGCCAACTATTTTTCGTGCCGCTGAAAACGCAAAGAGGAGAATTGCGAATAGGCGCGATGATAAAAATAGGGCATGCTCGCGCAAGATCGCCGCGAAAAGGCGGCGCATGTTGAAAGACCAGGGAGGATACCAACATGAGCTTTATGAAGAATGCACGCCGCACCGTTGCCGCAGGCGCAATGCTTGCCGCGATGAGCGCCTCGGCCTTTGCCCAAGAGGTGACGTTGAAGATGCACCAGTTCCTGCCAGCGCAGGCCTCGGTGCCGAGCCAGATTCTGGACGTCTGGGCTGATAAGGTCGAAGCGGAATCGGGCGGAAAAATCAAAATCGAACGCTACCCGTCGATGCAATTGGGCGGCAAGCCGCCAGAATTGGCCGACCAAGTGGTGGACGGCATCGCCGATATCGTCTGGACCGTGACCGGCTATAGCCCTGGTCGTTTCCCGCGCTCGGAAGCCTTCGAGATGCCCTTCTCCATGACCAACGCCGAAGACACCTCGCGCGCCTATTGGGAATTTGCCGAGAAGAACATGCTCGACAAAGACTTTGCCGAGATGAAGATGCTGGCGGTTTGGGTCCATGGCCCCGGTCTCATCCACTCGAAAAACCCGATTGCTTCGGTGGCCGATCTGAACGGTGTCAAGCTGCGCGCGCCGACCCGCGTGACCAACAAACTGTTCAGCACCATGGGCGCGACGCCCGTCGGAATGCCCGTGCCCGCAGTGCCCGAAGCCCTGTCCAAAGGCGTGATCGATGCGACTGTGATCCCGTGGGAAGTGACCTCGGCGCTCAAAGTGTCGGAGCTGGTGGCCAACCACACCGAATTTGGCGCGGATACACTCTATACCACCACCTTCATCTTTGCGATGAACAAGGACAAATACGAGAGCCTGTCTGACGAGCTCAAAGCCGTGATCGACGCCAACTCCGGCGCGGATGTGTCGGCATGGGCGGGCAAGATCATGCAAGAGGCCGACGCGCCCGCGCGCAAGATCGCCGTGGATCGTGGCAACACCATCATCACCTTGACGCCCGAGCAAGTGGCCGAATGGAAAGCCGCCGCAGCCCCCATCGAGGCGGGTTGGGTCGAAGAGGTCTCGACCAATGATCTCGACGGTCAGGCGCTTTTGGATGAAGCCAAAGCCTTGATCGCCAAGCACAGCAAATAAGCCTTGGGTCACCCTGAGGTCGGGGCTGCGGCATCGCTTGCTGCAGCCCCTTTTTATACCCACTGCCCGCGCGGCCAAACCATGGCTCCGCCTGCGCCCACCGACCAGCCCACCGACCGCCCACCAACCGCCCATCGACCGCAATGACCGCAAAACGGCCCGTGCGAGGTCCGGCGGCGGCTCTAAAAGAGGTTTTCCATGTCCCGACACTCCTCCGGCGCCCATCGCAGGCTCTACCGGCTTATGCTGCGCCTGTCGCAAACAATGGCCATTCTGGGCGGCATCGTCCTGACGGGGCTGATTGTGCTGATCGTCATCTCGGTGGCGGGGCGCTCGCTCAATACGGTCCTGCATCTGGGCTTTGTCGAAAACAGCTTCCCGCAGATGGCAAAAAGCCTTCTGGATTGGGGCGTCGGCCCGATCTTGGGCGAATATGAGGTGGTCGAAACCTCTATGCCCTTCACGATCCTCGCCTTTATGCCGCTGTGCCTTTTGACTGGCGGCCATGCTTCGGTCGATCTTTTTACCCAGCGCCTGCCGCAAAATCTGAACCGTTTCATCGATCTGGTGGTCGCGGTGCTTTTTGCGGTGAGCTTTTTGCTGATCACATGGCGCCTGTTTGACGGGATGTCGGGCAAAATGCGCTACAACGAGAGCACCACTTTGATGCAAATTCCTGTCTGGAAGGCCTATGCGGCGGCCTTTGTCTCTGCCGTCGTCACCTGTGTTGTCGCGGTTTACGTCGCGATTGTGCGCCTCATCGAGAGCCTCACCGGCCGCGTGATGTTGCAAACCGGGGGGGCAGAGCATTGACCGATATTGCTCTTGGTGTTGCCTCCTTTCCGGCGCTTTTGCTGCTGATTTTCTTGCGCGTGCCCATCGGGTTGGCGATGTTTCTGGTCGGGATGGCGGGGTATTACTACCTCACCGGCGGCATGAAGCTGACCTTTAGCGTTTTGAAATCGCACACCTATTCCGAATTTTCGAGCTACTCTCTCTCGATCGTTCCGATGTTCTTGCTGATGGGGCATTTCGCCACCCTTGGCGGCATGTCCACCGCATTGTTCAAAGCCGCCGAGGCGTTTTTGGGCCATCGGCGCGGCGGGGTTGCCATGTCGGCGGTCGGGGCCTGCGCGGGCTTTGGCGCGATCTGCGGATCGTCCTTGGCCACCGCCGCCACCATGGGGCAGGTCGCCTTGCCCGAACTGCGCCGCTACGGATATTCGGGGGGCTTTTCGACCGCCACTTTGGCGGCGGGCGGCACTTTGGGCATTCTCATTCCGCCCTCGGTGATCTTGGTGATCTATGCCACCTTGACCGAGCAAAACATCGCCAAACTGTTCCTTGCGGCCTTTATTCCGGGCATTCTGGCAGCCATCGGCTATATGCTCACCATCTCGATCTATGTGCGGCTGCATCCCGATGCCGCAGGGGTGCGCCCGCCCGTGCCGATGCGCGAACGTTTCAAGGCTCTGGCCGCCGTATGGCCGGTTCTGATGGTCTTCCTCGCCGTGATCGGCGGGATCAACCTCGGGGTCTTTTCGCCCACCGAAGGCGCGGCCGTGGGCGCGGCGGGCACCGGATTGATCGCGCTGCTCAGCGGCGGTCTGTCGTGGTCCAAGCTCGCCGAAAGCTTTCTGGCGACGGGGCGCAATACGGCGATGATCTTCTTTATCGTCTTTGGCGCGGCCTTCTATAACGCCTTTCTGGCCCGCTCCGGCGCGCCGCAGGCCCTGTCCGATTTCATCGCGGGCTCCGGCCTTAGCCCGTGGCTCATTTTGACGATCATCTTGGTGCTTTACCTGATCTTCGGCTGCATCATGGACAGCTTGTCGATGATCCTTTTGACCATTCCGATTTTCTGGCCGATCATCTCGACGCTGGATTTCGGGCTGAACTCCACCGAAGAGGTGGCGATCTGGTTCGGGATCATCGTGTTGATCGTGGTCGAGGTCGGGTTGATCACGCCGCCCGTGGGGATGAATCTGTTTGTGATCAACTCGATGGATCCCAAAACCCCGATCGTCGAAACCTACCGCGCGGTGATGTATTTCGTCGCCTCCGATATGGTGCGGGTGGTGGTCTTGATCCTCTTCCCGGGGATCACGCTGTTCTTCTTGCGGCTCTTTGGCGGCTAGGGGCGCGGGAAAACGGATCAAAAGGCGGGCCGCTTTGGGCCCGCCTTTTTCGTTTGGGCCGCAACTGGCGCGGCCCGTTCGAGGCATGTGCCGTCTTTTGGGCGATGGTTTGGCGCGCTTTGGTTGGCGCTTGCTTGACCTGCCTCAAAGTGCGGCGCAGGATTATATGCGAAATGCGTTATGTATCGGGCCGACCCGATGATCGCCCGCCGAGGAGAGAGCAGATGGCCGAAACACAGATGACCCCAGACGCAAAGGCGCCCACTGCGCCCTCTGCGCCGCCTGCGCCAGATGCCGCGCCCCATAGCGCCTTGGCCCATTATCCGGTGACGTTTTTCGCCGTGGTCATGGGGCTGGCGGGTTTGACGCTGGCGCTGCATGCGGCCAGCGCGGCCTTGGGGGTGACGGATGCGCCTGCGCGGGTGATGTTCTATGTCACGGGGGCGGTTTTTGTCGCCATTGCAGCGGGTTACATCGCCAAGGCGCTGCGCTATCCGCAGATGGTGCGCGCCGAATGGCACCACCCTGTCCGCCTGTCGTTCTTCCCTGCGATCTCGATCTCGCTGCTGCTCTTGGCGGTGGCGGCCTTGGGGCATAACCGCGCCTTGGCCGAAGGGCTATGGCTTGCGGGCATGGGGGGGCAGGGGGTTTTGACCATCGCGGTGGTGACCGGATGGATCGGCACGCGCAGCTTTTTGATGGGCAGCCTGTCGCCCGCATGGTTCATTCCGGCGGTGGGCAATGTGATCGTGCCGCTGGCGGGGGCGCAGCTGGGCTATATCGAGCTGAGCTGGTATTTCATGTCCGTGGGCGTGATGTTCTATATCGTGCTGTTGACGCTGGTGATGAACCGGCTGATTTTCCACGATCCCTTGCCAGGGAAATTGCAACCGACGCTGGTGATCCTCATCGCGCCGCCTGCGGTGGCCTTTGTGGCATGGCTGCGCCTGACCGGCGAGGTGGATGCCTTTGCGCGCATCCTGTTGAATGTCGCCTATTTCTTTACGCTGATCGTGGCGGTGCAATTGCCGCGGATCATCGCGCTGCCCTTTGCCATGTCGTTTTGGGCGCTGAGCTTTCCCTTTGCGGCCATCACCATCGCCAGCTTTGTTTATGCGGGCGAGACGGGCAGCGGGTTGCACCGGCTGTTTGGCACGGGGCTCTTGGCGGTGCTATGCGTGGTGATCGCGGCGCTGGTCCTGCGCACCCTGCGCGCCATGAAGGCCGGCGAGATTTGCGTGCCCGAATAGGCACCGCCCGCGCCTTGTGATGAGGCGCGGGCGATGTTTTGCATGGGGATCCTGAAGGGGCGCCGCGCGGGGCGCGGGCGGCTTAAACCGCGCGCAGATCGAGGATCTCGCGCGCCTGTGCGGGGGTGGCCACGGGGCGCTCGTATTTCTCGCAAAGGTCCGCGACCCGTTTGACCAAAGCCGCATTCGACGGGGCCAGCGTGTCGCGATCCAGCCGCACGTTGTCCTCCAATCCGGCGCGCGCATGACCGCCCGCCGCTACGACCCATTCGTTCACCGTGATCTGGTCCTTGCCGATCCCCGCCGCGCACCAATCGGCATCGGGCGCCAGACGCTTGAGGGTTTTGATATAAAAATCAAACACCTCGCGGTCGACGGGCATGGCGTTTTTCACACCCATCACGAATTGCACATAAAGCCGCCCGGGAATGCGGCCATCGCGGTTCATCGCGGCGGCTTGGAAAATATGGCTCAAATCAAAGGCTTCGACCTCGGGTTTGATGTCATAGGTTTTCATCTCGGAGGCCAGCCAATCCACCAGATCGGGAGAATTCTCATAGACCCGCGTCGGAAAATTGTTCGACCCGACCGAGAGCGAGGCCATATCGGGGCGCAAATCGAGCATCCCGCCGCGCGTTTTGCCCGCGCCGGAGCGCCCGCCGGTGGAAAACTGGACGATCATTTCGGGGCAATGTTTGCGGATGCCCTCTTGCAGCGCGGCAAAGCGTTCGGGGTCCGACCCGGGCGTGCCATCGGCATTGCGCACATGGGCGTGCACAATGCTTGCACCGGCCTCATAGGCCTCATGGGTGCTTTCGATCTGTTCGGCCACGGTGATCGGCACAGCGGGGTTGTCGGCCTTGGTGGGGACCGATCCGGTGATGGCACAGCAGATAATGCAAGGTTGGGTCATGGGGCGCGCGTTCCTTGTAAAATAGGGGGCGGGGTGTTCCGCCAAGCTGCGCGAAATTACGCGGCGCGGCAATATGTGTCAATGTCAATTACTTTGCCGCCGCCCAAATGCAAAACGACCCCGCGCTTGCCCCCCTGAAAACGCAAAACCGCCCCGTGCAAAAGCTGCTCGGGGCGGTTTGATTTTGTCGCGGAGGGGGGGATCAGCCGAGCAAACGGCGCGCGATCACCTGCGCCTGAATCTCCGCCGCGCCCTCGAAAATGTTGAGGATACGCGCATCGCACAGGATGCGGCTGATGGTGTATTCCAAGGCAAAGCCGTTGCCGCCGTGGATTTGCAGCGCATTGTCGGCGCAGGCCCATGCCACGCGCGCGCCCAAAAGCTTTGCCATGCCCGCCTCGACGTCGCAGCGGCGCTCTTGGTCCTTCTCGAAGGCCGAGAAATAGGTCAACTGGCGCGCGATGGTGATCTC
The DNA here is from genome assembly GCA_050633545.1 of Paracoccaceae bacterium. Lineage (GTDB taxonomy): Bacteria > Pseudomonadota > Alphaproteobacteria > Rhodobacterales > Rhodobacteraceae > Litorivita. Next base: position 325,718 of record JBOEGS010000001.1, on the reverse strand, counting down.
GACCGCCATCATCGCCAATTTGCCCGCCACACGGGGGAAATTCACCAACTGGCTGTCAAAGGCCTTGCGGTCGAGTGCATATTGCAAGCCCACGTCCAAAGCCGCCTGCGCCACGCCGATGGCGCGCGCTGCCGTCTGGATGCGCGCGGCTTCAAAGGTCTGCATCAACTGCTTGAAACCTTTGCCCTCTTCGCCGCCCAAAAGGTTCTCGCCCTTCACATGGAAGTTGTCGAAACCCAGCTCGTATTCCTTCATGCCGCGATAGCCCAGAACTTCGATCTCGCCGCCGGTCATGCCTTCGGTCGGGAAGGGGTTGGCATCATCGCCGGGAGTCTTTTCCGCGAGGAACATCGACAGGCCGCGGTGATCATTGTTCGACGGATCGGTGCGCGCCAGAACCGTCATCACATGGGTGCGCGCGGCGTGGGTGATCCATGTTTTGTTGCCGGTGATTTTATAGTCGCCATTCTCGTCCTTGACCGCGCGGGCGCGCAGCGAGGCAAGGTCCGATCCGGTGTTCGGCTCGGTGAACACGGCGGTGGGCAGGATCTCGCCCGAGGCCAGACCCGGCAACCATTTTTGCTTTTGCGCGTCGGTGCCGCCGCACAGGATCAATTCGGCCGCGATTTCCGAGCGGGTGGCCAGCGAGCCAACCCCGATATAGCCGCGCGACAGTTCCTCGGACACCACAACCATCGAGGCTTTGGACAGGCCGAAACCGCCGAATTCTTCGGGAATGGTCAGGCCAAAGACGCCCATTTCGGACAGCTCTTCGATCACCGACATCGGGATCAATTCGTCCTTGAGGTGCCATTCATGGGCAAAAGGTTCTACCTTTTCCGTGGCATAGCGGCGGAACTGATCGCGGATCATTTCCAGCTCTTCATCAAGGCCCGAGGCGCCGAACATGCCGTTGGCCTGCTGTTCGACCATCAGTTCGGCCAGACGCATCCGCGCGGCTTGGCTGTTGCCCGAACCCATCAATGCGCCGATCTCGGCGGTTTGCAACGCCGCCAGAGCCTCGGCGCCCAGACCCAGATCATGCAGGCGCACCATTTCGTTCTGGCTCATTTGAATGCCGCCGCCGATCTGCATCAGATATTCGCCAAAGGCGATCTGGTGGATCAATTGCTCGATCTCGCCAAATTTGCCCTCGCCTTGCAGCTTCTCGGCCCATTTTTGCATCTGGCGCAGGGATTCGACATAGGTGGCCAGCCACGCAAGCCCGTGGGTGGCGGTTTGCTCTTTTTCGACTTCGCGCGCGGACACGCGGCCCTCGACCTCGACACGTGCGCGCACGACCGTTTTGGCCTGCTCCAACACCGCCTCGACGGGCGGCACGGCGGCCCCTGTCAGCGCCAGAAGATCGGGGAGAATGATGCTGTCTGTCATCGCGTGTCCTTGTCCGTCATGAGCCATGAATCATGTCCTTTTTTGTCTGGCCTTGGTTTAATCACTTTGCAGGTGCAGCGCAACATTTATGCGACTTTATCGTTTGTTTTGATCGAAAATTACGCGTTGAAATTTTTCGATGCTGCGCTAGCGAAACCTGCTAAGGGAGGCATATGGATATATACGCCCCGCTCGCCGCACTGGATCTGTCACCTTCTGTCGCACTTATGTGTCTGGCGGTGGGATTGTTTGCGGGGGTGGTCAAGGGCCTTGTCGGATTTGCCATGCCGATGATGATGATCTCGGGGCTGGGCGCGCTGGTCTCGCCCGAACTGGCCTTGGCCGGATTGATCGTGCCGACGCTTGTGACCAACGGCTGGCAGGCCCTGCGCCAAGGGCCGCGCGCCGCCGCGCAATCGATCCGCAAGTTCTGGCGCTTTTTGGCGGCTGGGGGCGTGATGCTTTTGCTCTCGGCGCAATTGGTGCGGGTCTTGCCGGTGCCGGTGATGCTCGCCGCGATCGGCGTGCCGATCACGATCTTCGCCATCAGCCAGATGATGGGCCGCCAATTGCGCCTGGCCGCGCCCCCTTCGGCGCGTATCGAGGCGGGGATCGGCGCCTTTGCCGGATTTATCGGCGGGTTTTCCGGCGTGTGGGGACCGCCCACCGTGGCGCTTTTGACCGCGATGGACACGCCCAAACAAGAGCAGATGCGGGTGCAGGGGGTGATCTACGGCCTTGGCGCCGTGGCGCTTTTGGGCGCGCATGTCACATCGGGCGTGCTCAGCCGCGCAACATTGCCGTTTTCCGTGATGCTCGTCGTGCCTGCGTTGATCGGCATGGGGATCGGCTTGCGCCTGCAAGACCGCATCGATCAGGCGCAGTTTCGCCGCGCCACGATGGTGGTGCTTTTGCTGGCGGGGCTGAACCTCATCCGCCGCGCGCTCATCGCCTGAGCGGTCCAGACCGCAAAGCCAGCCCCCCATACCCAACCCATAAAAAAGCCCCGCTGCATCATCTGCAGCGGGGCTTTGATTTTCATGATGGCGCGTGGCCTAGCCGATTGCGGCGGCTTTCACATCGTCGTCGATATAGGGCACATATTGCTCGAAGTTATCGGCAAACATCTGCACCAGCTTGGCCGCCTGCGCATCATAGGCGGCGCCATCGGCCCATGTCTGGCGCGGATCGAGCAATGTATCGTCCACCCCTGCGACCGAGACCGGCACATCAAAGCCGAAGTTCTCGTCCTTGCGGAATTCGGCGGTGTTCAGCGTGCCTTCCAATGCGGCGGTCAAAAGCGCGCGGGTCGCTTTGATCGGCATGCGGCTGCCGGTGCCGAACATACCGCCGGTCCAACCGGTGTTCACCAGCCAGCAGGTCGCGCCGTGTTTGGCGATTTTCTCGCGCAACAGATCGCCGTAGGCCTCGGGGCGGCGCGGCATGAAGGGCGCGCCAAAGCAGGTCGAGAAGGTCGGTGTCGGCTCGACAACGCCGCGTTCGGTGCCCGGAGTTTTCGAGGTGAAGCCCGACAAGAAGTGATACATCGCCTGCGCAGGGGTCAGCCGCGAGATCGGAGGCAGAACGCCGTAAGCATCACAGGTCAGCAAGATCACGTTCTTGGGGTGCCCGCCCATCGCATTGTCCGAGGCGTTGGAAATGTATTCCAGCGGGTAGGCGCAGCGCATGTTCTCGGTCAGCGAGCTGTCTTCGAAATCAAGTTCGAAGGTCTCGGGATCATAGACCATATTCTCGATCACGGTGCCGAATTTGCTGGTGGTCGCATAGATTTCCGGCTCGGCCTCGGGCGAGAGGTTGATGGTTTTGGCATAGCAGCCGCCCTCGAAGTTGAAGGTGCCGCGATCCGACCAACCATGTTCGTCATCGCCGATCAGCGTGCGCGAGGGATCGGCCGACAGGGTGGTTTTGCCGGTGCCCGACAGGCCAAAGAAGATGGCGGTGTCGACGGGGTTGCCCGTGGCGTGGTTGGCCGAGCAATGCATCGGCATAATGCCTTTTTCGGGCAGCAGGTAGTTGAGCAGGGTAAAGACAGATTTCTTGTTCTCGCCCGCATATTCGGTGCCGCCGATCAAAATCAGCTTCTTGTCGAAGTTCATCGCAATCACGGTCTCGGAACGGCAATCATGCTTGGCAGGGTCCGCTTGGAAGCTGGGGCAGTTGATGACGGTGAAATCGGCGATAAAGCTGTCCAGCGCGGCGCGTTCGGGACGGCGCAGCATGTGGCGGATGAACAGCCCGTGCCATGCCAGCTCGGTGACCATACGCACATTGATCGAATGGGCCGGATCGGCGCCGCCGATCAGATCCTGAACGTAATAGTCCTTGCCCTTCATATGGGCGAGCATATCGGCATGCAGCGCGTCAAAGCCTTCGGGCGACATGGCGGCGTTGTTTTCCCACCATATGGTGTCGATCACGCTGTCGGTTTTGACCACATGTTTGTCTTTGGGCGAACGTCCGGTGAATTTGCCGGTGCTGCACAAGAATGCGCCGCCTTTGCCAAGGGTGCCCTCGCCGTTCTTGAGCGCGGCTTCAATCAGCGCGGGCTCCATAAGATTGTAAGAGACATTGCCCAGACCTTCGATCCCTTGATCTTCCAGTCGGAATTGCGGGTTTACCCGTCCAAATGTCATATTGCCAAGCTCCTGTAGCCGCGTGAGTGCGGCGGTCTCCTCAACCAGCGTCGGATCACCCAAACGCCGAACGGGCCGATGATGGCCCGATAGGCAGCGTCTTAACATGACGTTTCTGTAAAGGAACAGGACGGTTTTGCGCAGTTTGCGCAAACATAAGTGGTTTAGCGCAATCAGTTTGTTGCGCGTGTCCATCAAGACACGGGCCAGACCGGAGCAAAACAGCGGTTAACCACAAAAGTGAGGCAATTTAGCCATTCCTAAGAACTTTTTGTCCTAAATGAGGCGTTGGATCTGGACCGATTCGCATTTGGGATTGCCTGCGGCGCTTAAAAGGGCGCATAAAGATTGAAAAAAACAGGCAATAAGAGCAGTACAAGGAATACAACCATGTCGAAAATCGCCCTTGTGGACGATGACAGGAATATCCTGACGTCGGTCGCGATGACCCTCGAGGCAGAGGGTTTCGAAGTCGAAACATATCATGACGGTCAACAAGCGTTGGATGCTTTTAACAAAAAGCTCCCCGATATGGCCGTGCTGGACATCAAGATGCCGCGTATGGACGGGATGGACCTGCTGCAGCGTCTGCGCCAGAAAACCGCAATGCCGGTGATCTTCCTGACCTCGAAAGATGACGAGATCGACGAAGTGCTCGGCCTGCGTATGGGCGCCGATGATTACGTGAAAAAGCCGTTTTCCCAACGACTTCTGGTCGAACGCATCCGCGCGCTCTTGCGCCGTCAGGACGCGGTCGCAGGCGAGGTCGTCGCCGATACCGAAGAGACCAAAGTCATGGAGCGCGGCGAATTGCGCATGGATCCGTTGCGCCACGCGGTGTCGTGGAAGGGCAATGACGTGTCCCTCACGGTCACCGAATTCTTGCTCTTGCAAGCGCTCGCCCAACGCCCCGGTTTTGTGAAATCGCGCGACCAGTTGATGGATGTCGCCTATGATGATCAGGTCTATGTCGACGACCGCACCATCGACAGCCACATCAAGCGCCTGCGTAAGAAAATGCGCACTGCGGATGGCGATTTCTCTGCCATTGAGACGCTTTACGGGATCGGTTATCGTTATAACGAAGAATAACGACCGGTTTTCAAGATGGCTCTTGCCGAAAGGATAGGCGTGCGCGACATGGCCCCCTCCAAACGGGATGGCGATGTGGTTTTGGGCGACGATTTTGTCGCCCCGAACGGCACCGTCGAAGACGAGGTCCGCGTGCGCCGCGAGCGCCGCGGATTGTTGTCGCTCAAACGCTCGCCCCTGACCCGTAAAATCATCACCTTCAACTTGATCGCCCTGAACGTTCTGGTTGCCGGTATTCTCTATCTCAATTCCTCGCGCGACAGCCTCGCGCAGCAACGCGCCAGCGGGCTGGTCTCCGAGGCCGAACTGGTCGCCGATGTGTTCGAGGCGCAATTGCCCACGGGCGCGCCGGTGTCTTTCGCCAGCGGCGATGGCGTCGATGTCGAGCGCACGCTTTCGGGGCTCGATATGCGCTCCTCGGTCGAGGTCTTCGTCTATGACGCCTCGCAGGCGCTCATCGGCTCGTCGCAAGGCGCAGGGCGCGGCGCGGCAGCGGGCGAAGAGCGCCGCACCGACAATCCCACCGTGATCACCGATTTCCTCACAACGCTGTGGAACGGCATCAGCCGCGTTTTCGCCGCGCAGAAGGTCGAGCCGCGCACCGTTGCCGTGGCCGACCAGATCGCCGCGCTGGTTCCGGTCACGCTCGAAGGCACCAGCCATGTGGAAACGGGGCAGGGGCCGGACGGCACGTTTTTCGCCGTCACCACCCCGATCATGCAAAACGGCAAACCCGTCGGCGTCGTGGCGCTGGCCTCGGCCTCGGGCGAGATCGACGCCCTCGTCGCCTCCGAGCGCGAGCGGGTGTTGCAGATGTTTATCATCGCCACGCTGGTGTCGATCGGGCTGAGCCTCGTTCTGGCCTCGACCATTGCCAACCCGATCTCCGATCTGGCGGCGGCGGCGGAAATCGGCGGTTCGGACAAACGCGGGCGCGGCCAGTCGGGGCGCATCCGTATTCCCGATCTGACCGCGCGCCCCGATGAAATCGGCCGCCTGTCGGGCGCGTTGCGCGGGATGGTCTCGGCCCTATACGAGCGGATCGACGGCAACGAACAATTCGCCGCCGATGTCAGCCACGAGATCAAGAACCCGCTGGCCAGCCTGCGCTCTGCCGTGGGCACGCTGCGGGTCGCCAAACGCGATGACCAGCGCGAGAAACTGCTCGATGTGATCGACCATGATGTGCGCCGTCTGGACCGTCTGGTGTCGGATATCTCCAACGCCTCGCGCCTCGACAGCGAGCTTGTCAAAGAAGAGCAAGAATCCTTTGATCTGCTGCATATGCTGTCGAACCTGACGCAGTTTCTGGGCGAAGATGCCAAGAGCAAAGGCGTCGATTTCATCTCTGATCTGCCCAAAGATCCCATTGTGATCAACGGGCTGGAGGCGCGGTTGGCGCAGGTCTTTGTCAATCTGATCACCAATGCGACCAGCTTTTGCGAAGAGGGCGACGCGATCCGCGTCTGGGCGCGGCAACGTGAAAACCGCGTGCTTGTCGTGGTCGAAGACACCGGTCCCGGCATCCCCGAACAATCGCTGTCCAAGATTTTCAAACGCTTCTATTCGCACCGTCCCGAGAATGATTTCGGCAATAACTCCGGCCTTGGTCTGGCGATTTCCAAACAGATCGTCGAAGCCCATGGCGGCGTGATCTGGGCCGAAAATATCCGCCCGACAGGGGCCGATGTGACCTCCGATCCTTTGGGCGCGCGCTTTGTTGTGGGCCTGCCGGTCTAAGCCGATGCAGCGCGGGTGTTTCGAGAGTTCAAAAGGCCATCTGCCCGCGCAGGTGGCCTTTTGAACGACATGCAGATCCTCCATGCGACCACCGTGGCCCATGCGGGCCGCGCGGCGATTTTGATCGGCGCGTCGGGGCGGGGCAAATCGGCGCTGGCGCTGGAATTGATGGCGCTGGGCGCGCAGCTTGTGGCCGATGACCGCACGGTGCTGCGCCGCGCGGGCGGCCGGATCATCACCGAAGCCCCCGATGCCATCCGCGGCCGCATCGAGGCGCGTTTTGTCGGCATCTTGCACGCCGATCCCGCCCCCGCCACCGCCGCCGCGCTCATCATCGACCTTGATCGCACCGAGACCGAACGTTTGCCGCCGCATCGCAGCAAAAACCTGTTGGGCATTGCGCTGCCCTTGCTTCACAATAGCGAGACCCGCCATTTTCCCGCCGCGATTCTGCAATATCTTGTAGCCGGACGCAGCGATTGACCGCGCGGACCAAAAGCCAAGGACAAGGCGATATGGCGCAAGCCAGTGACACGAAGGCAGCAGACAAGAGCGAGGCCGAGGCAGCGGCCGCCAGCGCGCGCAAGCGGCTGGTTCTGGTGACCGGCCCCTCGGGGGCAGGGCGCACCACGGCGATCCGCGCGCTCGAAGACCTCGGATATGAGGCGATCGACAACCTGCCGCTCACGTTGATGCCGCGGCTTTTGGACGGCGCGGTCGACCGGCCATTGGCCATCGGCATAGACGTGCGCAACCGCGATTTTTCCACCAATGCGCTGATCGCCTTTATCGACGGGTTTGCCGCCAATGACGGCGCCGCGCCGCTCGAGGTGCTCTACCTTGATTGCCGCGCCGATGTGCTCATCCGCCGGTTTTCCGAAACCCGCCGCCGCCATCCTTTGGCCCCCGCCGAAAGTGCCGCGCAGGGGGTGGAGCGCGAATTGGACCTGCTCGGCCCGATCCGTGCGCGCGCCGATATCCTGATCGACAGTTCGGATTTGACCCCGCATGATTTGCGCGCCGAGATCGAACGCCTCTTTGCCACCACCAAGGGCCAGACGCTGGCCGTTTCGATCAATTCTTTTTCCTACAAACGCGGATTGCCGCGCGGCATGGATATGGTCTTTGACGGGCGGTTCTTGCAAAACCCCTATTGGCGCCCCGAATTGCGCGGGCTGGACGGGCGCGATGCTGCGGTCGCCGACTATGTGCGCGCCGACAAACGCTTTGACAGCTTCTTTGAAAAAGTGCTCGATTTGACGCAAATGCTGCTGCCTGCCTATATCGAAGAGGGCAAGGCGCATTTTTCCATCGGCTTTGGTTGCACGGGGGGGCAACACCGTTCGGTTGCCCTGACGGAAACACTTGCAAAGGCCCTTGCGCAGAACGGCTGGCAAGTGTCAATTAGGCACCGCGAAATAGAGCGGCGCTTGGGCGGTCTCGCTCCAACGCAACAGGGCGCGCAGGGCGTGCAACAAACTGGGGAACCGCAGGCTTGATCGGTATCGTTATTGTCGCGCATGGAGGGCTGGCCAAGGAGTATCTGGCCGCCATCGAGCATGTCGTCGGCACACAGCGCGGCATTCGCGCCATCTCCATCGAGGCCGATCACGACCGCTCGGGCAAAGAGACCGAGATTTGCATCGCCGCCAATGAGGTCGATACCGGCGACGGCGTTGTTGTGGTGACCGATATGTTTGGCGGCTCGCCCTCGAACCTGTCGCTTCTGGCCTGCGCCCCCGAAGGCCGCCGCATCCTATACGGCGCCAATCTTCCGATGCTGATCAAACTGGCGAAATCGCGCCAGCTTTCCGTCGGCGACGCCGTGCGCGCCGCCATGGAAGCGGGACGCAAATATATTGACAGCCAGAACATTAGCACAGAGTAGAGTTTTATGTCCGATACCGTTACCCGCCATATGCCCATCGTCAATGTCAAAGGTCTGCACGCGCGCGCCTCGGCCAAATTCGTCGAAGTGGTCGAAGCCTTTGACGCGCGCGCTGAAGTCTCCCATGACGGCAACAGCGCCTCGGGCGACAGCATCATGGGGCTTTTGATGTTGGCAGCCGCTAAGGGAACCACTATTGACGTCCAAACGACCGGCCCCGACGCCGTCGCTCTGGCCGATGCGCTGGAAACGCTTGTCGCGGACCGCTTTGGCGAAGACATGTAGGCACATCGGGGCAACGTGGTAGAGAGTTCTCATCAATCCGGCGCGGCAAAGCCGCCTCAGGTGCCCGAAACGGTCACCTTTACGACCTATGACCGGCGCTCGCTGACCTATGCCAATTCTTTTGACAGCCCGCTCAAATCCACCGCTATTCGCACGATGGAATGGATGACCGGTAAATTGACCATCCTGCGTCTGGTGCGGCAATTCGAACGCGACGGCGCCCCCACGGGGCAAGCCTTCTGGCGCGCGGCGCTGGGGACCATGGGGATCGATCTGCTGACCCCCGCCGAGCAATTGGCCAATATCCCCAAAGACGGCCCCGTCGTGGTGGTGGCCAACCACCCGCACGGCATGGTGGACGGCATGATCCTTGCCGATCTGATCGGCCGCGTGCGTCCCGATTACAAAATCCTCACCCGCGCGCTGCTCACCGGCATCGACGAGGTGGCCTCCTCTTATATGATCCCCGTGCCCTTTCCGCATGAAGAGGACGCGCAGCGCAAATCGGTGGAAATGCGCGCCAAAGCCATGGCCCATCTCAAGGAGGGCGGCTTGATCAGCCTCTTTCCCTCCGGCGTTGTGGCCGCCTCCAAAACCATGTTCGGCCCCGCCGTCGAAGCCGAATGGAACGTTTTCACCGCGCAATTGATCCGCCGCTCGGGCGCGCGGGTCGTGCCGATCTTCTTCACCGGTGCCAATTCGCGCTGGTATCAAATGGCCAACCGCCTCTCGGCGACCCTGCGCCAAGGGCTGTTGCTGCACGAGATCGTCCATTCGCTCAACAAACCGCAATCGCCCATCGTCGGCGCGCCGCTCACCGACGCGCAGATGGAGCGCCTGCACAGCGATCCGCGCGGCTTTATGGCGTGGCTGCGCGAACATACGCTGAGCCTGCGCGACTGACGCCGCCCTGCCCAGCGTCCGCGCGCTTTTCCGGCTCGCTAAAGAATCTCGCCGAAGGCGCATCTGTCCAAACGCGATCGCGCCCGCAATCCCCATGCGCGCCTTGCCGCAAACCCATCCCGAACCACACCCGAAACGCAAAAGGGCCGCCCGAAGGCAGCCCCCAAATGCGTGTCGCGCGGCGCAGACCTCAGGTCTTGAACGCGCCTTCATAAATCGGCTCAAGCGTTTCGGTCTCGAACAAGGAGGAGACCGAGGTGCCGCTCCAGATGTTCAAAATCGCCTGCGCAAACATCGGCGCGGTCGGCAGAATGCGGATATTGGGCGCGTTCTTCACCGCTTCGGTCGGCTCGATGGAATCGGTGATGACCAAGGATTTCATCACCGAATTGGTCACCCGCTCCACCGCAGGGCCGGACATCACGCCGTGGGTGATATAGGCGTGCACCTCGCTGGCGCCGTTCTCCATCAGAACTTCGGCAGCTTTGCACAGGGTGCCCGCCGTGTCGCACATGTCATCGACGATGAAACATTTCTTGCCTTTGACATCGCCGATTACGGTCATTTCCGCAATCTCGCCGGGCTTCTCGCGGCGCTTGTCGACGATGCTGAGCGGGGCGTTGATCCGCTTGGCCAATTCGCGCGCCCGTGCCACGCCGCCCACATCGGGCGAAACCACCATCACATCCTCCAGCGCGCCTTTGAATTGCTCTTTGATATCGAGCGCAAAGATCGGCGAGGCGTAAAGGTTGTCCACCGGAATGTCGAAAAACCCTTGGATCTGCGCCGCATGCAGGTCGAGCGTCAAAACCCGCTCGATCCCCGCCTCGACCAGCATATTTGCGACCAGTTTGGCCGAAATCGGCGTGCGCGCCTTGGTGCGGCGGTCTTGGCGGGCATAGCCGAAATAGGGGATCACGGCGGTGATGCGGCTGGCCGACGAGCGGCGCAAAGCGTCCGAAATGATCAACAATTCCATCAGGTTATCGTTCGCAGGGCGCGAGGTCGATTGGATGATGAACATATCCTCGCCGCGCACGTTCTCGTAGACCTCGACGAAAATCTCCTGGTCGTTGAAGCGTTCGACCCGCGCATCCACCAATCCGACGTTGCGCCCGCGGTGCATCGACATGCGGCGGGTGATGGCATTGGCCAGCGGCAGGTTGGCTGTGCCTGAAATCATTTTCGGTTCGGTGGTGCTTGGCATGTGCGATTTGTCCCCGGCGCATGTGTGATCGGCGCATGGCAGAATCGCGCCGTTGACACGGCTTAGCATGGCCTTAACCTGTGGCAAAGCTATCCGGAGGAGTGCGTCGCAAAATGCCCGCAATAAAATACTATTTCTCGGTTCTGTCGCCCTATGCCTATCTGGCAGGCACGCGTATGGAAGACATTGCCGCCCGTCACGGCGCAGATGTCACCTATAAACCCTTCGATTTGCTCAGCGCCTTCGGGCGCACCGGCGGGGTCAAACCGGCGGACCGCCATCCCGCGCGGCTGGAGTATCGGGCGCAAGAATTGCCGCGCCAAGCACGCAAGAACGATATGGCCTTCAACTTGCGCCCCGCCCATTGGCCGGTCAATGCCGCGCCCGCGTCTTATGCGATCATCGCCGCACAGGCCGCAGGCGGCGGCGATCTGGGCGCGCTGACCCATAGCATCTTGCGCGCCACATGGGCCGAAGAGCGCGACATTTCGCAAGATGAGGTGATCCGCGAGGCGTTGCAAAGCGCCGGCTTTGACCCCGCGCTGGCCGATAGCGGATTGCTGGCCGGCGCCGAGACCTATGCGCGCAACCTCGAGGATGCGGTCAGCGACGGCGTCTTCGGCGCGCCCTTCTATGTGGTTGATACGGGGCAAAATTTCTGGGGTCAGGACCGTCTCGAAGACCTTGATTTGCACCTGTCCGGAAAGCTCTGATGCCGCATGATATTCGCGGTGGGCACGCGACCCACTGGCGCCAGTTCGGCCATGGGCCGCGCGCGGCCTTGATGATCCATTGCTCCTTGGCCAGCTCGGGCGCATGGGCGGGCGTGGCCGAGCATTTCAAAGACGATCTGACCATGACGGCCTTTGATTTGCCCAGTCACGGCAAAAGCGCCCGATGGGACCGGCGCGGCGATCTGCAGGACCTCACCATGGCGATGGCCGAAGATTTCTGGACCGCGCAGGCGGGGGAAGAGGCCCCCGTTCTGGACGGTCCGGTCGATGTGATCGGCCATAGTTTCGGCGCGACGGTGGCCTTGCGTTTGGCGGTGGAGCATCCCGAAAAAGTCCGCAGCCTGACGATGATCGAACCGGTGTATTTCGCCATCTATTACGCCGACGACCCCGATGCGCGCGCCGAGCATGAGGCGCAAAATGCAGAGTATCGCGCCGCCGTGGCGCGCGGCGACGATGCGGCGGCGGCCAAGGCGTTTGTCGGCGCATGGGGCGACGGGCGTCCGTGGGACAGCCTCGCGCCCGAGGCGCGCGCGCGGATGATCGAGCAAATCCATACCATCTCTGCCGTCGCCCCCGCGATCTATGACGACCGCTCCGGCATGATTGCCTCCGGCGCGCTGGAGCGGCTCGACCTGCCGGTTCTGCTCATCGACGGGGCGCAAAGCTCGCCCCATATCGCCACGATCAACGAGGGGCTCAAACGGCGGATCAAGGGCGCGCAACGGGTGCAAGTGCAAGGCGGCCATATGGCCCCGATCACCGATCCGGTCCCCGTGGCGCAGGCCCTGCGCGCGCATCTGTTCGGCGGGTCCTGAGAAGGCGGGTGATAACGGGCGGGGCCACAGAGGCGGGTCATCAGGCCTGTATCAGAGCCGCGCCGCCCGCCCGCCGCGCCAAAAACCGATCCGCCACCGACGCAATACCGACAAAATACCGACGCGATACAGACAGCGGGTTTTGCGCCGCGAACCCGCGCCGCCTAGCCGCGCAAAACGTCCAAAAACGCGTCGATCTGCGCCCGCTCGATCGCCCAGTCACACACCAGCCGCGCCTCCAGAGGCTCTGACGGATCCGCGCCCTCAAGGCTGCCGGACCAGACATAATAGGCCGCGCCCGCATCGTGCAAACGCTGATGCGCGGCGCGCGAGAAGGCGCAAAAAATCATATTGGCCTGCGGCTCGTAAACAAAGGAGGTGCCTTCGATCTGGCGCAATCCTTCGGCCAGATAGGCGGCATTGTCATTGGCTTTGCGCGCCAGAGCGATCCACAAATCCCCCTCCAGATAGGCCCGCATCTGCAGCGACAGATAACGGTGTTTGGAAAAGAGATGCGCCCCGCGTTTGCGGCGCAGCTCGAACTCCCAAGCCTTTGAAGGATCAAGGAAAATTACCGCCTCGACGCCCATAAGCCCGTTCTTGGTGCCGCCAAAAGACACCGCATCCACGCCCGCTTTCCACGTCATTTCCGCCGCCGTGCACCCCAGCGCCACAAGCGCATTGGCAAAGCGCGCGCCGTCCATATGCACGGGCAGGCCAAAGCCCTTGGCCACATCGCAAAGTCCGCGCAACTCACTGAGCGAATAGAGCGTGCCGCGCTCGGTCACCTGCGTGATCGACACCGGTCCGCGCTGCGGCCCGTGCACGCCGCGGGTCTGCTCGCCCGCGATGGCGGCGTGCAACTCCTCGGCGCCCATCTTGTCGCCACGCCCCACAAGCGTCAGCTTCGCCCCGCCCGAATAGAACTCCGGCGCGTTGCATTCATCCTCGTGGATATGCGCCACAGAAGAGCAAAAAACCGTTTGCCACGGGTCACTTAGCGTCGCCAGAGCCAAGGCGTTTGCCGCCGTTCCCGTGGGCACCAGATAGACCGCCGCCTCGGGGGCTTCGAAGAGCTCGCGCAGCCGCGCCGTGACCTCGGCCATGGTCTGATCGGCGCCGTAAGAGGGGGCATATCCGGCGTTGCCAGCGGCCAAAGCCTCCATAACCGACGGGTGCACGGGGCCTGCGTTGTCAGAGGCAAAAAACATCAGATCGGCTCCTCAATGATATGGTCTTCCCAATCGTCCTCATGGACCTCGAATTCGGGCAGGGTGCGGCCCCGCATCGACACGCCCGCGCGGTGGGTGCTTTCGGGATCGCCGGTGATCAACGGATGCCAATCGAACAGGGGTTTTCCTTGCCAAATCAAACGGTAAGCGCAGGTTTGCGGCATCCAGTAGGCATGTTGATCAAGGTTCTTGGGCGAGAGCACGATACATTCGGGGACGAATTGATGGCGGATGTCATATTGGCTGCAATGGCAGCTGGCATCGTCCAGAAGCCGGCAGGCGATACGGGTCAGGGCGACCTCGCCCGTGTCCTCGTCTTCGAGCTTGTTGAGGCAGCATTTGCCGCAGCCGTCACACAGCGCCTCCCACTCCTTTTGCGTCATCCGGTCGGGGCGCACGGTCTCCCAAAACTTCGGGCGCAAACCGGAGCGGTCGATCGGCTCGCTCATAGCGCGTCCAAAATCTGCTGCGCCTCACGGCAATCCGCGTCCATCTGTTTGATCAGCGCCTCCAGCCCGTCGAACTTCAATTCGGGCCGCAGGAAATCGACAAGCCCGACCGAGAGCGGGGTGCCGTAAAGATCGCCTTTGAAATCAAAGATATAGGTTTCAAGGTTCGGGATTTCGCCGTCAAACATCGGCCGCACGCCAAGCGAGGCCGCGCCGTGATAGGTGCCCTTATGGGGGCCTTCGAGCACATCGACCAGAACCGCATAAACGCCGAATTTGGGTTGGTGCAATCCGGTGATATTCATGTTGGCGGTGGGATAGCCAAGCTCGCGCCCGCGCTGCTCGCCGCCGACGACTTTGCCCTCGATGCGGTGCCAGTGGCCCAGCATCGCCGCCGCGTCGCGCGGACGCCCGTCGCTCAGCGCGGTGCGGATCGCGGTCGAAGAGACCTCGCCCGTATGGCCTTCGAGCAATTCGGCAATGCTGACGCCAAAGCCCAGTTTCGCGCCAAAGGCTTGAAGATCCTCGACATTTCCGGCGCGGCCCTTGCCAAAGCAAAAATCGGCCCCGACCACCACATGGCGCAGGCCCAGCCCCTCGTGGATCACCTTGCGGGCAAAATCTTCGGGGCTGAGCGCCGAAAGGGCGGCGTTGAAATTCAGCTCATAAAGCCGCTCGACCCCGAGTTTTTCTAGCCGGTGCGCCCGCGCCGCGCGGCCCATTAACCGAAAAGCAGGCGCGTCAGGGGCAAAATATTGGCGTGGATGCGGCTCGAAGGTCATCACCCCCAAGGGCGCGCCGATTTTGCCGCCCTCGCGGCGGGCAATGTCGATGACCGATTGGTGGCCCAGATGGACGCCGTCGAAATTGCCAATCGCGGCAGAGGCGCCGCGGTCGGTTTCGGATACGAAGTGATAGTCTCGGATGATGCGCATGGGGCAGGGTTAGCGCCCGAAAGCGGCGCGCGCAAGCCCTCAAGCAGCGAAGCGTTAGGGCACGAACAAGCCCTCAGGTAGCGAAGCGATAGGGTGCAAACCTGCCCTCGGGCGGGCAGGGGAGGGCGGCGCAAGAGGGCGCGCCGCCATGCGCCAGAGTCAGTCGAATTTGCGCGAGGGCGCCAGAACCGTGGCCTCGCCGGCCAGAACCTTTTTGCCGTCGACTTCGCAGATGCAATCCAGCTGCACGCGGCGCTTGGCATAATCGACGCCGATGACCTTGACCTCGGCATAGACCACATCACCAGGGCGCACGGGGCCGAGGAATTTGAGCGTCTGGCCCATGTAGATCGTGCCGTGACCGGGCAATTGTTCGCCAATCACCGCAGAGATCAGGCCGGCGGTCAGCATCCCGTGGGCAATGCGCCCTTCAAAGATTGTGTCTTGGGCATAGGCATCGTCGAGGTGCACGGGGTTGTGATCGGTGGAAACCTCGGCAAACAGCTCGATATCGCGGTCGGTGACCTCTTTGCGCAAATGGCGGGTCATCCCCATTTCGATGTCTTCGATACAGATTGTGCCGCGGGGCATATTGTCCAACATTAGGCCCTCCGTCTGGTCCGCGAGGTAATAATTCGCCGCATGAGCGGCTGTTCATGAAACTTTATTACTTTGCAGGTGCAGAAAATCAACCCCCTATTTGGACTAACGTAGCTGCCCGATGGTGAAGCTCGGAGAGGCGTTTTCCTTTTCAAGATAGGCGGTTAGGGCTTGCTCGTCGGGGTGCTGGGCGGTTTTCGTCTCGCGCGCGGCCAGACCGCCGGAGATGAAAAGAGAATCGATATCCTCGCCCATAGCCCCCGCAATGTCGGTGTGCAGCCCGTCGCCGATGGCCAAAATCCGCTCTGTGGGCACATCGCGGCCAAGGCTGGCGAGGCGGCGGCGCGCCAGATCATAGATTGGCGGATGCGGTTTGCCGAAATAAAGGCTCTCGCCGCCCATCTCGGTATAGAGCCGCGCCAAAGCTCCCGCGCACCATTCGCGCGTCTCGCCGCGGTCGACGACGATATCGGGGTTGGCGCAGAGCAGCTTGAGCCCCTTTTGTTTGGCATATAAAAACGCCGCGCGGTTCACATCGGGATCGGCCATCGGATCGTCAGGGCCGCAGCAGACGATGCCTTCGGCCTCGTCCAGCGGAACGATTTTGATCTCGACGGGGTCTTCGATCACGCTCATCGGTTCGAAAAATTCCGCATCACGCGCCCATTCGCCCATGAAATGCACCTTCGATCCCACGGCCCCGCGAAACATCGCCGCGCGGGCGCTGTCGCCGGAGGTGGCGATCACGTCCCATGCGTCTTCGGCCACGCCGAATTTGCCCAGTTGCACCGCCACGCCCTTGCGCGGTTTGGGCGAGTTGGTGACCAAAACCACCGTGCCGCCGCTTTTGCGATAGGTTTGCAAGGCCGCCACCGCCGAAGGGATCGCGCGCACCCCGTCATGCACGCAGCCCCAAAGATCGACGAAGAGCGCATCATAGGGGGCGGAAATGTCGGAGAGCGATTGGATAATCTGGGTCATAGCGGGCCTTTGGGGGTTGGCAGAAGTTGCCAAAGAGGTAGGCCATTGCGCCCCAAAGGGAAAGCCCGAAGCACCGGCTTATCCGTCGAAGGCTTTGGGGTAGGCAAGCGCACAGGCGGCGGCTTTGGCGGGGCCTGCGGTCATCGTGTGCTCGATCGGGTAAGGCGAGGTGAACCCCTCGGCGATCGGGGCGAAACCGCAGCGGGTATAGAACGCCGGATCGCCCAGAACCACGAGCGTATGGCCGGACAATCGCGCCCATTCGGTGATCATCCCCACCATGCGCCGCCCGTGCCCGAGCCCTTGCATATCAGGGCGGATCGCCACCGGCGCGAGGCAAAGCCAGCCTTTGGGCGCCGCCATCGCCGACAGAGCGAGGTAACCGACGATCCCGTCTTTGGACGGCAGCGCCATCTCGCCTGCGATGGTGCGCGATTTGCGCAAGGCTTCGACCAATCGCGCCTCGTCCTTGCCGCCAAAGGCTTGGGTCAGCAGTGCCGTCACCTCGGCCTCTTCGCCGCGGCGCATTTCGCGCAAGAAATCAGGACGTATCATGGCCGTGCCTTTCAAACGAAAAAGGCCCGCCGTCGTATGGGCGGGCCTTTGTATTCAACGTAATCGACGCAGAGGATCAGACCTTGAGGTTCGGAATGATCTGCTTTTTGCGGCTCATGATGCCGGGCAAGACAACGGCGTCGCCCGTGACGGTGGCACCAAAGCTTTTCTCGGCCACGGCTTTGACCACATCGTTTTGCACAAACAGCGTGGCTTCCTCGTTGAGGATATCCACAACGAAGAGCAAAACGTGATCGACGCCGTCTTCCTTGGCCACATCGACCATCGAGTTCAAAAGGCTCGCCTTGCGGTCCAGAACGATTTTGGGTGCGGTGGTTTCCAAAACCGAGACGCGGAATTTCAAACCGTCGACGCCAAATTCCTTGCTGTCCATGCGGATCAGTTCGGCATCGGAAAAGGCCGAGACGTCGGATTTGGCTTCGAACATTTCCGACGCATAGGCGGACAGATCGAGGTTCAATTCACCGGCCAGTTGCTGCGCCAGTTCCTTGTCTTGGTCGGTGGTGGTCGGGCTGCGGAATTCCAATGTGTCCGACAAAATGCACGACAGCATCGCGCCTTTGATGTTGTCGGGCATTTTCGACGCGTTCTCGCCCATCAGGTTGTGCATGATCGTCGCGGTGCAGGCCAAAGGTTTGATCGTGATGTCGATCGGGCCGCGTGTTTCCAGACCGCCGACCAATTTGTGATGGTCGATGATTTGCACGATATTTGCGTCATTGATCGAGGCGGGCAATTCTGCGGGGTTGTTGGTGTCGACGATGACAACGTCATCCTCGGCGGTGACGTCCGCGATGATGGCGGGTTTCTCGAAACCCCATTTTTCAAGCATAAACGCCGCTTCGGTGTTCGGCTCGCCCAAAAGGCGCGCCTCGGCGGGGGTGCCGCGCACCTCGCTCAGATACCACGCCCAGATGAGCGGCGAGCCGGTGGAATCGGTGTCGGGGGATTTGTGGCCAAAAACGAGTGTGGTCATGTCGGATCCTCGGGGGTTATTTGACAAAGGCTTTTGAATGATTTCGCCGCCTTATAGGGTGCGAAATCCGCCTTGTCACCCGCCAGAAAGTCGCGCGGCACCATAGGCGGCAATCAGCCCCGCGCGCGCGCTCATTCCCGAATGCACCGCCACCTTGCCAATGGCGCGCGCGGGCGATTTGGCGGGCCGCGCGGCTATGAGGGCGCTGATCCCGCGTCTGATGGCCGCCGCCGCAGCGCGCCAAATCCGGCCAGCGCACAAAGCAGCAATCCCCCCGCTGCGGGCAAGGGAACCTCGGGCAGGGTGAAGTCGTCATAATCCACGCCCACGGTGATATGGGTGGCGGTGAATTCGGGGTAGCCCTCGCCGCTGACCGGACCGTAGGAGGTCATCACCAGCGGGTCGATATGCAGGCGAAACCCCGTGAGCGCGCCGCTGCCCGTGCCGAAATCAAGATCATCGTCGATGAAATCCTGATTGCTCCACAGGTCTTCGTAATCGTCGCTGACCTCGGTGGGAAACTGGTCGCCGCTGCCGCGCAGCTCGAGCGTATATTGAAACTGGATGCGCAGGGTCTGCGTGCTCTCCAAAGTGATATGCAGCGATCCAAGCCCCGCGCCTTCGGCGGTAAGGGCGAAGCCATCGAAGAACACATCGACATAAAGCCCGTCGGTCCCGTCGATCACATAATCATCGCCGCCATTGAGCGCGATACGCCCCGTGCTGACCACGTCGTTGTGGATATCGTCTTCGGTCAGGGTGATCTGGTCACGGTCGAAATGCAATGTGATGGCCTGCGCAGGGGCGGCGGCGCATAGCAGGGCAATCACAGCGCGAGAGGCAAGTTTGGAGAGGGTCATAATACGGCTCCTTGGCTTGTGAATATAGGGGCACAGCCGCGCTGGTCCTTGGCCCGTCGGGGCAGGGGCGTTGCTGCAGATGGTCTTTGAATGGGGCGATTATACACGGGGCTTCGCGCGCCGTCCCTGCGCGAGATCAAACCGCGCTGCGCCCTGCGCATCTGTGCTGTGCGAAATTATTCGCGCTTGGTTGTTGACTCGTCCTCGTCACCTGCCTAGCTATACGCCGTTATCACTCGCGGTAGGTGAGTGATAATAGTCCCTCCCCAGCGGGGGACCGAATTTGAAACTTTGAGTTCAAGGGAGCCTCGAAGATGGCCTTTACACCGCTGCACGACCGCGTGCTTGTCCGTCGCGTTGAAAGCGAAGAGAAAACCGCCGGCGGATTGATCATCCCCGATAGCGCCAAAGAAAAACCCGCCGAAGGCTTGGTTGTTTCGGTTGGCGCCGGCGCCAAAGACGACGACGGTGATCGTATCGCCATGGATGTCAAAGCAGGCGACAAAATCCTGTTTGGCAAATGGTCCGGCACCGAAGTCACGATCGACGGCGAAGAGCTGCTGATCATGAAAGAATCCGACATCATGGGCATCATCGCCTAATCCGATCGTCGCAATTTAACACTCTATTTTCAGTCAAGGAGAGACACATATGTCTGCCAAGGACGTCAAATTCGGCACCGATGCACGCAATCGCATGCTCAAAGGTGTGAACATTCTCGCCGATGCGGTCAAAGTCACACTCGGCCCCAAAGGCCGCAACGTGGTTTTGGACAAATCGTTCGGCTCGCCCCGCATCACCAAAGACGGTGTATCGGTCGCCAAAGAAATCGAACTGGATGACAAGTTCGAAAACATGGGCGCGCAGATGGTCAAAGAAGTGGCTTCGCGCACCAATGACGAGGCCGGTGACGGCACCACAACGGCCACCGTTCTGGCCCAAGCCATCGTCAAAGAAGGCATGAAGTCGGTCGCAGCGGGCATGAACCCGATGGATCTCAAGCGCGGTATCGATCTCGCGACCTCGAAAGTCGTCGAAGCGATCAAAGCCGCCGCCCGCCCCGTGAACGACAGCGACGAAGTCGCCCAAGTCGGCACGATCTCGGCCAACGGCGAAGCCTCCATCGGTCGCCAGATCGCCGATGCGATGCAAAAAGTCGGCAACGAAGGCGTGATCACCGTCGAAGAGAACAAAGGCCTCGAAACCGAGACCACCGTTGTCGAAGGCATGCAATTCGACCGTGGCTACCTGTCGCCTTACTTTGTCACCAACCCTGACAAAATGATCGCAGACCTCGAAGACTGCATGGTTCTGCTGCACGAGAAAAAACTCTCGTCGCTGCAGCCGATGGTTCCCCTGCTCGAGCAAGTCATCCAGTCGCAAAAACCGCTTCTCATCATTGCAGAAGACGTCGAAGGCGAAGCATTGGCGACCCTCGTGGTCAACAAACTGCGCGGCGGTTTGAAAATCGCAGCCGTCAAAGCACCTGGTTTCGGCGATCGCCGCAAAGCCATGCTGCAAGACATCGCGATCCTCACCGGCGGTCAGGTAATCTCCGAAGATCTCGGCATGAAGCTCGAGTCGGTGACCATGGACATGCTGGGTTCGGCCAAGAAAATCACCATCACCAAAGACGAGACCACCATCGTTGACGGCGCTGGCGAGAAGGCAGAGATCGAAGCACGCGTGGCCCAGATCAACACCCAGATCGGCGAAACCACATCCGATTACGACCGCGAAAAACTGCAAGAGCGTCTGGCGAAACTCGCCGGCGGTGTTGCCGTGATCAAAGTCGGCGGCATGACCGAAACCGAAGTGAAAGAGCGCAAAGACCGCGTTGATGACGCTTTGAACGCGACCCGCGCAGCCGTGCAAGAAGGCGTGATCGTCGGCGGCGGTGTGGCCTTGGTGCAAGCGGGCAAAGCGCTCGAAGGCGTCACGGGCGAGAACTCCGATCAAAACGCAGGTATCGCCATCGTGCGCAAAGCGCTCGAAGCGCCGCTGCGCCAGATCGCGGAAAACGCCGGTGTTGACGGTGCGGTTGTTGCGGGCAAAGTCCGCGAGAGCACCGACCTGACCTTCGGCTTCAACGCGCAAACCGAAGAATATGGCGACATGTTCAAATTCGGCGTGATTGATCCTGCCAAAGTGACCCGCACCGCGCTTGAAGATGCGGCGTCGATCGCTGGCCTGCTCATCACCACCGAAGCCATGGTCGCAGATCTGCCCGCCAAAGAAGGCGCAGCAGGCGGCGGCATGCCCGATATGGGCGGCATGGGCGGCATGGGCGGCATGATGTAAGCCACTGCCAAACAGGCACGATGATTGCGAAGGGCGGTCCTCCAAAGGGGGCCGCCCTTTTGCATGGGATCACACTGGCGCGCGCCGTATGAGCAAAACTGAACGATAATTGGGCAATGGTCGCCGCCATCGGGCTCGCGCTCCACCCCAAGCTGTGTAAGCCATTGTCACGGATCACCCAAAGGTGGTAGCGTGGCCGAGGTAGGATCAGGGGTGATTTTATGGGTGTGCAAGCTATCAATCGTATCGATCTACGTCCTGTGGAGGCCGAGGATCACCTTGGCGTTTCCATTTTGCTCACCACGGTTTTTGACAGCCCCGAACCCGCCCGCATGTTGGTCAAGCTGCGCGACCACCAAGAGGTCGCGATGGAAGTCGTCGGGCAGCATGAGGGCCGCATCTACGGCTATCTGGCGATGACGCGCCATCCGCGTCCGGCAAATTGGTGGGGGCTGACCTTGGTTGCGATCTCTCCCGCCTATCAAAGCGCGGGGCTGGGCAGCCGCTTGATCCGCCACGGGCTTGACCTTGCCCGCCGCGCGGGCGCCCCTGCGGTGACGGTCCAAGGCGCGCCGGAATATTACAAACGTTTCGGTTTCTCGACCGATGCCGCGCGCAACCTGCGTATCAGCCACGGCGCGGATATGACCATGGTCTACCCGCTTGAAAAGGGCACGGCCGGATATGACGGCACGCTGACCTTCCCCTCTGCCTACGCCCATTTTTGACGCGCCCGCCAGCCCTGCGCCGCGCGGCATTTGTCCAAAAAGGCTTTGCCGCCGCCTGCGAATGGCATAGGACGGTCCCGAAAATAAACGCGCGCCGCAAGGCTGCGGCGCGATGGGCACGGGCGGGGACGATATGCGGTTGCAACTCAATGGCGCGATGATCTTGCAAGACGGGCAAATGCAGCGCGCGGATATCGGCGTCGAGGCGGGCGTTTTTGCCCGATGCGGCGGCAAAGCGGTCGATCTGCGCGGCTATCACATCCTTCCTGGTATGATCGATATTCACGGCGACGGGTTCGAGCGCCACATCGCCCCGCGCCGCGGCGCGATGCGCGATATGTCTGTGGGTGTCCTGTCGACCGAGGCGGAATTGGCGGCCAACGGGTTCACCACCGCCGTTCTGGCGCAATTCTATTCATGGGAAGGCGGCATGCGTGGACCCGAAGCAGCCGAGCGGTTTTGCACCGCGCTTGCCGTCACGCGCGGCGCTTGCGACACCGACCTGCGGCTCCAGCTTCGCTTCGAGATGAACCTTCTCGATCACTACGGCGCCTTTGAGGCTTTTGCAGATGCGGTGGGCTGCGACTATGTGGTGTTCAACGACCACCTGCCGCATGACAAACTTGCGGCAGGAAAGCGCCCGCCGCGCCTTGTCGGCACCGCGCTCAAATCGGGGCGCAATCCCGAGGTGCATTTGCAGATGATGCAAGAGCTGCACGCGCGCCGCGCCGAGGTGCCTGCCGCCGTCGAGGCGCTTGCGGCGCGGCTCGGGGCCAAGGGATACCGCCTTGGCAGCCATGACGAACGCACCGCCGAGACCCGCGCCAGATGGCGTGAAATGGGGGTGCGGATCGCCGAATTTCCCGAAACCTTCGAGGCCGCCGAGGCCGCGCGGGCAGGGGGCGATGGCATCATCTTGGGCGCGCCCAATGTCATGCGCGGCGGCTCGCATTCGGGCAATGTCAGCGCGCTCGAGTTGATCCGTGCGGGACTGTGCGATGCGCTGGCCTCCGATTACCACTACCCTGCCGCGCGGGTCGCGGCGCTGCAACTGGCCGAAGAGATCGGGATCGCGCCGGCGTGGGATCTGGTCTCGGCGGGGCCTGCGCGGCTTTTGGGACTGACGGATCGCGGGGCGATTGCCGAGGGGCTGCGCGCCGATTTCGTGGTGCTTGACCCGCGCAGCGGACGGCTTGGCGCCACCTTCGCAGGCGGGCGCGCCACCTATATGAGCGGCGAGGTGGCGGCGCGGTTTATCGCGTGATCGCGAGGGATTAGCCCTTTTTGACGCGATTGACGTGGCCCATCTTGCGGCTCGCTTTGACATCGGCCTTGCCATAAAGATGCAAGGCGGCATTGCTTTCGCGGGCAATCGCCTCGACACGGTCCATATCGTCGCCGATCAGGTTTTCCATCACCACATCGCTGTGGCGCACCCCGTCGCCCAAAGGCCATCCGGCCACGGCACGGATGTGCTGTTCGAATTGATCAACGGCGCAGCCGTTTTGCGTCCAATGCCCCGAATTATGCACGCGCGGGGCGATCTCGTTGACGATCAACCCGCCGCGCGTGACGAAAAGTTCGACCCCCATGACCCCGACATAGTCCAGCGCATTGAGGATATTGGCGGTCAGCAAAACCGCATCCATCCGTTGCGAGGCCGTCAGCGTCGCGGGCACGGTTGTGGAATGCAAAATACCGCCTCGGTGCACATTCTCGCCCGGATCGAAACAGGCCACATCGCCGTCCGCGCTGCGCGCGCCGATGACCGAAACCTCATGGGTGAAATCGACAAAGCCTTCGAGAACCGAGGGCGCATCGGCCATATCGACCCATGCCTGTGCCGCGTCCTCGGGCGATTTGAGCCGCGCTTGCCCCTTGCCGTCATATCCGAAGCGGCGGGTTTTGAGGATCGCGGGCGTGCCGATTTCGGCAATCGCCGCATCCAGATCGGCGGCGCTTTCGACATTGGCATAGGGCGCCACCGTCAGGCCCAGAGAGGTCAGGAAATCCTTTTCCGTGATCCGGTCTTGGGAAATGCGCAGCGCCTCGCGGTTGGGGCGGATCGGGCGCAGGTTTTCCAAAATATCGAGCGCGGATGTGGGGATGTTCTCAAACTCGTAGGTGATCACATCGACGCTTTGGGCAAAGCGTTCGAGCGCCTGAACATCATCATATGCGGCCTGCATATGAAAATTCGCCACATGGCTGGCAGGGCAATCGCCCACAGGCTCATAGACGCAGGTTTTGAACCCCAATCGCGCCGCAGCGACCGACAGCATCCGGCCCAGCTGCCCGCCGCCCAAAATGCCGATCACGGCGCCGGTTTTCAAAGGTGCATCTAGGGTCGGAGCCATATACGTGGGCCTTTATGTCTTATTGATCAACAGGTTCGTCGGGGATCGAGGCCGAAAGCGCGGCGCGCCATGCATCCAGCCGCTCGGCCAAGGCCGGATCGGAAATGGCCAGAATACCGGCTGCCATAAGGCCCGCATTGGCCGCGCCCGCCGCCCCGATGGCCATGGTCGCCACGGGAAAGCCTTTGGGCATTTGCACGATGGAATAGAGGCTGTCGACCCCCGAAAGCGCCCGCGTTTGCACCGGCACGCCGATCACCGGCACGCGGGTTTTCGACGCCATCATGCCAGGCAAATGCGCCGCGCCGCCCGCGCCTGCGATGATCACCTTGAGACCGCGCCCCGCGGCCTCTTTGCCGTAGCTCCAAAGTCGGTCGGGGGTGCGATGCGCCGAGACGATTTTTTTCTCATAGGCGATGCCCAATTCGTCCAAAATATCGGCGGCCTCTTTCATCGTGGGCCAATCGGATTGGCTGCCCATGATAATGCCGACGTGAAGCTCTGCCATGATCGCATCCTTTGCGGGTGGGGGCGGGTTTTGCAAGCGCGCACTATAGCCGCGCGCGGGCTGGGCGCAACATCGGCGAGGGCCGAAAGAGGCGCGGTTCAGGCGATGATATCGGGGGTCAGGCGGTCTTCGATCTGCGCGATGATGTCTTTGAGCCGCAATTTGCGTTTTTTGAGTCGCTGCATGGTCAATGCATCCGCCGTGCCGCGTTCGGTCAGGGCATGGATCGCTTCGTCCAGATCGCGGTGCTCGCGCTTGAACACCTCCAGCTCCACCCGCAAAACCTCGTCGGTTTTCATCGAAATGTCGCTTTGCGCGTTCATCGGCATGATTCCATATTGTGCTAGAGGCTATAACATACTGAAAATCCCGCCTTTCGCAAAGCTTTTGCCGACAGCCGCGCGCAGATCAAGGCGCGCAAACCCCTTGCACAGGCCGAAATCGCTTCCCATATTGAGGATGTAGCGGTTGCCGATGATCGGGGCCGCGCACAATGGACTGTCGCTTGGCTTGAGGACGTGTCGATGACGAAACTGACTTTGGGATCTCACCCCTATCTTTTGGGGTTCGAGCAATTGGAACGGCTGCTGGAGCGCAATGCCAAGATCGGCAATGAGGGCTACCCGCCGTTCAACATCGAACAAACATCGCAAAATTCCTACCGCATCACATTGGCGGTGGCCGGATTTGCCGAACGCGACCTGTCGATCACCGTCGAGGACCGGCAATTGGTGATCCGCGGGCGTCAAAGCGAGGATGGCGAGGACCGCGTGTTTTTGCATCGCGGGATCGCCGCGCGTCAATTCCAACGCAGCTTTGTTCTGGCCGACGGGGTCGAAGTGGGCGAAGCGATCATGGAAAACGGTTTGCTGCATGTGGACCTGAGCCGCGCCGAGCCGGAAACCATGGTGCAGGTGATCAACATCCGCAAAGGCGACTAACGCCCCAGCGGCCCATTTGAACGCGAAAGGAGCGGTGCGATGGATGCGAATTTTGATTTTGACAAGCTGATGCAGGGCGGCTCGCAGGCCGAGATCGTCTATGTGCGCGCGGTGAAAACTGCCGATCTGCCGGAAGATGTGCGCGAAAAGGCCGAAGGGCTGGAGCAGCTTTACTCCGTCCATAAGGTCAGCGGCGAGCGTCTGGCCTTGGTCGCGGATCGCAAGCTGGCCTTTGTGCTGGCGCGCCAACACGACCTTGCGCCGGTGATGGTGCACTAAGCTTACTAACGGGCGGCGCGGGCAACGCTCCGCGCGGTCCGCTGCATATTTTCGACGGAACGCGCGGCGCCCTGCGTTCAGGGTTAAGAACGGACCCGAACGAAAGGATGCCGCCATGGCTGTAGATACACCACAAACCCCTGCCCGCTATTCGCGCGTGCAAATCGCACTGCATTGGGGGATCGCCGCGCTTTTTGCCTTTAATTACATCGTCTCCGATGGCATGGGACGCGCGCTGCGCAATTTTTCACAGACCGGCATCAACGACAGCCTCACGGCACAGCTGCATATCATCGGCGGGATTTTCTTGCTGGGTTTGATGGTGCTGCGGCTTGTGTTTCGTGCGCTGCATGGCGCGCCGCCCCATGCCAGCAGCGGCTATCCCTTGATGGATAAAGCTGCGATTTGGGGACACCGCGCGCTTTATGTGCTACTGCTTTTGTTGCCGATGGCGGGGCTTGCCGCATGGTTTGGCGGCCTCAAGGTGGCGGGCGAGGCCCATGAGGTTCTGGTCAACCTCACGGCGCTTTTGATTGTGGGCCATATCGCTGCGGCGCTCTATCACCAGTTTATCCTCAAGGATCGCCTGCTGGACCGGATGCGGCCGCAATAGCGCGCCGCGCTTCGAAGCCCGATTATGAAAAACGCCCCCCGCATTTCTGCGAGGGGCGTTTTGATTTGTCTGGCGCGGGCTGCGGATTACCCCGCGATCAGGCCCATTTGCTCGAGCTTGAGCAGCACCTGATGGGCGCAGTTGTCCACATCGACATTCTCGGTCTCGACGCGCAACTCGGGGTTGGCGGGCACGTCATAGGGATCGGAAATACCGGTGAATTCCTTGATCTTGCCTTCGCGCGCCAGCTTGTAAAGGCCCTTGCGGTCGCGCTTTTCGCATTCCTCGATCGAGGTGGCGACATGCACTTCGATGAAGGCACCGAATTGTTCGATGTCTTCGCGCACGGCGCGGCGGGTCGTGGCATAGGGCGCGATCGGCGCACAGATGGCGATACCGCCGTTTTTGGTGATTTCCGACGCGACATAGCCGATGCGGCGGATGTTCAAATCGCGGTGCTCTTTGGAAAAGCCCAGTTCCGACGACAGGTTTTTACGAACGATATCACCATCCAGAAGCGTCACGGGACGGCCGCCCATCTCCATCAGCTTCACCATCAAAGCATTGGCGATGGTGGATTTTCCCGAGCCGGAGAAGCCCGTGAAGAAGACGGTAAAGCCCTGCTTGGAGCGCGGCGGTTTGGTGCGGCGCAGTTCCTTGACCACTTCGGGGAAGGAGAACCATTCGGGGATCTCCAGACCCTCGGCCAGACGGCGGCGCAATTCGGTGCCCGAGATGTTGAGGACTTTCGTGCCCTCTTCGATCTCGTCGGCAGGTTCATATTGTGCGCGATCCTCGACCCAAACCATATGTTTGAAGTCGACCATTTCGATGCCCATTTCCTCTTGGTGCGCGCGGAACAATTCCTGTGCATCATAGGGGCCATAGAAATCTTCACCGGCCGAGTTGCTGCCGGGGCCGGCGTGGTCGCGGCCGACGATGAAATGGGTGCAACCATAGTTGGCGCGGATCAAACCGTGCCACACGGCCTCGCGCGGGCCCGCCATACGCATGGCCAGCGGCAAAAGCGACATCGTGGTGGTCGAGGCCGGATATTTGTCCAGAACCGCCTCATAGCAGCGCACGCGGGTGAAGTGATCCACATCGCCGGGTTTGGTCATGCCGACAACGGGGTGAATGAGCAGGTTGGCCTGCGCTTCTTTCGCGGCGCGGAAGGTCAATTCTTGGTGCGCGCGGTGCAGCGGGTTGCGGGTCTGGAAGGCCACAACACGGCGCCAGCCCAGTTTGCGGAAATAGGCGCGCAATTCGTTGGGCGTGTCGCGGCGGGCGCGGAAATCGTAATGCACGGGCTGCTGGATGCCCGTCACGGGGCCGCCGAGGTAGACCTTGCCCGCGTGGTTGTGCAGGTAGTTCACCGCCGGATGCGCATCATCGTCCGCGCCGAACACTTTTTCGGCCTCGCGGGCTTTGTTGGGCACCCAATTGTCGGTGACGGTCATGGTTGCAAGGATCACGCCCTCTTGGTCGCGCAGCGCGATGTCCTGCCCCGCTTCGAGCGATCCGGCGAAGTCTTCGCTCACGTCCAAAGTGATCGGCATCGGCCACAGGCTGCCATCGGCGAGGCGCATGTTCTCGACGACGCCGTCGTAATCCTCTTGGGACAAAAAGCCCTTGAGCGGGTTGAAGCCGCCATTCATCAGCAGTTCGAGATCACAAATCTGGCGCGGTGTCAGATCCCAGCTGACCAGATCGGCCGCTTCGACTTTCAGTTTCTGAGCGCTCTCATAAGAAACGTAAAGCTCGGGAATGGGGTTCAATGGGGCGTTTTGCATTTAAAGACTCGCGTGACAAAGCTTCGGAAAGGCAGCGGGCGGGCCGCGCTGCGGATAGGGGTCGCTTTGCAGGGTTTTGCAGATGATTTCAAGCGTAGCGGCGTTGCATGGGCGGATTAGGTGCGAAAATGCCGCGCTGCGGCGTAAGGAGCGGACGTTTTTCTGAATAATCGCCGCCGTATGGAAGGATTGTCGCCAAACCCTTCGGGCGCCCCGTGCGCGGGTGAGTCGCGCGCTTATGGGCAGGGGATGGCGCAGGGGTGGGGGCAGGGCAAGGCCAGAGGCAAAAAGTAAAACGCGCCGCGGGTCAGGCGGCGCGTTATGTGATGCAATGCGCTGCGGCGCGTGTGGCCGTGCGGCGAGCGGCAGGCTCAGCGGCGGCGGCGCGCGGCGAGCCCGCCCAAACCCCCGAGCGCGGCAAACAACATCCACCCCGCCGCAGGCAGCGGCACGGGGGCTGCGCGGATCACCTCGTGATCATGCTGGGCCATTTGCGCCGTGCTCAGCGTCGTGAACTCCTCGCCCAAGATCTGCCCGAGGCGCAAAGAGCCAAGCCCCAGATAGGTGTTGCCCGCGCCGATGGCCGTGCGCCCGACCAGATCGGGCAAGGCAAAGGTGCTGCGCCCGTCGCCGCCATAGGTCGTCCCCATGAGCGAGAAGAGGGCGCTATATTGCGCGATCGGCAAAAGCTGGCCCGCCGCCTGCATCCACCCCGAAGGCACGAAGTTGCCGCCGAACAGGGCGATCTCGCCCAAAAAGGCCGCGTCCGATCCCGCGCCGCTGCCGGAGCTGGGATAAATCCCTTGGGTGGCAATCAGATAGGTCATCGACAAGGAGGGATCGACATTGGAAAACCCGCCGCCCCCGCCTGTTGCGCCTGTTTCCGTGCCTTCGTCGTCATGGCTGTGGCTGGGCAATTGCGCTGTGGTCAATGTGGCGGTTTCGGCGCCGAACTCGGCGCCGACGGCATGCGGGGTAAGTCCCGCCGCCGATCCCGCGCCGACGATGAGGGTTTCGCCCGTGTCGGGCAGGGCGAAGGTGCTGCGCCCGTCGCCGCCATACATGGTGCCGTAAAGCGAAAACAGCGCAGTGTTATGAGCAATCGGCAACAGCTGCCCGTTGGCGACAACCGACGCACGGTCCAGACCCGAGCCTTGGTCCAAGGCCGCGTCGATGGTCACGAAGCCCATGGTCTGTTCTGGCGCGCTGCCGCTGCCGCCGCCGCTGCGCGATGGATAGAGCCCGTTGACCACCGCCTCATAGCTGAGCGCGATGGTGGGCTGGGAGTGGTCAAAGGCCTGACCGCCGCCTGCGGTTTCGGTGGTGAGGCTGTCGGCGGTGGTGTGGCTGTGCTCGGGCAGGTGGCTCTCGTTCAGCGTGACGAAGGGCGCGCCGCTGCGCGTGCCCATGCGGGCACCCCCCGCTACGCTGCCGACCACGGCGCGTCCGCGCAGATCGGGCAGGGCAAAGGTGGTCCGCCCGTCGCCGCCATAGGTCGTGCCGAGCAAAGAGAACAACGCTTGGTTCTGGTTGATGCTCAAGATCGAACCGTCGGCAACGTGGTAATCCCCTGGAACGGCATATTCAAAGCCCGCGAAGAATTTCACTTCGCCCAGTTGGTTGAAAACACCCGATGTGCGGATCAGCGGCGTCAGCGCCAAAGAGGGCTGCATCGTCGAGACGGGCGCGCTGCTGCCTGTGGGCGAGGTGGTTGTGGTGATGGTGTCGGCGCCAAGGGTAAAGCTGACGGCGCCCGCAGGGGCGGCCATAAGCGCGCTGCACAGGGCGGCGACGCTCAAGGCGGATGCGGATTTGCAAATACGTGTCATAAAGAGAGGTCCCAGAGGTTGATAGAGAGGGGTAAAAAAGAGCGGGCACTGAAAAATACTTTTGAAAGTCACTTTAGCTTAACCGCAATTTGCCGAGGAGTCTTGCCCAACCGCAATGCGATTTCTCGCATTGTTTCTGGCGCGTGGATAATCTTCCCTGAACTATGGTCATCGTTTCCAAAGCCCATGAAAAAAGCCGCCCGCAAAAGATGCAGGGCGGCTTTGATCGCCTGAGTGTTGGAAAGGGGCGCTTTGGCCTAGTCCTGCTCGGCCAGAAAACGTTCGGCGTCCAGTGCCGCCATACATCCCATGCCCGCCGAGGTCACCGCTTGGCGATATTTATGGTCGGTCAGATCGCCCGCCGCAAACACCCCGGGGATCGAGGTCTCGGTGGTGCCTGCTTTGACTTTGACATAGCCGCCGTTGTGCAATTCGAGCACGTCCTTGACCAATTCGCTTGCGGGTGCATGGCCGATGGCCACAAACACGCCCTTGCAGGGAATTTCGGTGATCTCGCCGGTTTTCACATGTTTGACCCGCACGGCCTCGACGCCTTTGGGATTGTCCTCGCCAACGACCTCTTCAAGCTCATGGAACCACAACGGTTCGATCTTGGGGTTTTTCAACAGGCGCTGTTCGAGGATTTTCTCGCTGCGCAATTCGTCGCGGCGGTGGATCAATGTGACCTTGGAGGCGAAATTGGTCAGGAACAGCGCCTCTTCGACGGCTGTATTGCCGCCGCCGATCACAACGATTTCCTGCCCGCGATAAAAGAACCCGTCGCAGGTGGCGCAGGCCGACACGCCAAAGCCCTTGAAGGCCTCTTCGGAGGGCAGGCCCAGCCATTTGGCGCGCGCGCCTGTGGCCAGAATGACCGCATCGGCGGTATAGGTGTTGCCGCTGTCGCCCTTGGCGGTGAAGGGGCGTTTGCTCAGATCGAGGTCGGAAATGATATCGCCGATGATCTCGCAGCCCATCTCACGCGCATGGCTTTCCATGCGGACCATCAGATCGGGGCCCTGCACTTCGGTATCGCCGGGCCAGTTTTCAACCTCGGTGGTGGTGGTCAACTGTCCGCCCGGCTCGATGCCTTGCACAAGGATCGGCGAGAGCATGGCGCGGCTGGCATAGACGCCTGCGGTATAGCCTGCGGGGCCGGAGCCGATGATCAAAACCTTGGTGTGACGTGTCTCGGCCATGATGTCTCTCCTTGGACGCGGGTGGCGGCGCGCGGGAATCCTCGGCGCCATTGGTCCCGTTGATATAGACGCGCATATCGGGGGCGAAAACCCCAAGCGCCCAAGATAATTGCGCCGCGGTACCTGCGTTTCGTCGCCGCGCCCTGCGCCGCAATGATGTTGCGCAGGTGCGAAAGATTATTGCGCGCGGCTGCGGCGGTGCTATAACAAACGCAAATTCGCAAAGAGGTTTTCGATGTCCGCAACGCGCCTTGATCCCATCGATCGCAAGATTTTGGCCGAGCTTCAGGCCGATGGCCGTATGACCAATGTGGAATTGGCCAAACGCGTCGGAATTTCCGCGCCGCCCTGCCTGCGCCGTGTGCGCACCTTGGAGGAGGCGGGCTATATTCGCGGCTATCACGCCGAGGTGGACGCGCGCGAATTGGGCTTCGAGGTGCAGGTCTTCGCCATGGTCGGATTGCAAAGCCAAGCCGAAAGCGATCTGTCGGCGTTTGAAGCGCGCTGCCGCGATTGGCCCTTGGTGCGCGAGTGCCATATGCTCAATGGCGAGGTGGATTTTATCCTCAAATGCGTGGCGCCGGACCTGTCGACCTTTCAAACCTTCCTGACCTCGCAATTGCTCACCTCGCCCAACGTCGGGTCGGTGAAAACATCGCTGGTCATTCGCGGTGCCAAAGACGAACCTGGCGTGCCCTTTGACGTTTTAGAAAACCGGCTCAAGCAACAGGCCTGAGCGCCAAGGCCGCGCTTTGATCCGGCGCAAACCACCGCGCCTATAAAAAGTAACGCGCAGGCCCGAGGGGGCGCTGCGCGTTTTGCTTTGGAGGCAAATGGTAAGGTATTGTGCTCGCTCTAGGCCACGTCGCGCGCCTGATCGGGTTTGCTGCTCATGCGCGGGCGCGCCAGCGGTCCGAAATCGCCGCTCTCGTCGATATGCGGGAAGAGCGACAAGAAGAGCGTGAGCATATTATGCCCCATGATCCGCTCGATCCCCATTCCGGGATGATAGCTCTCAAACTCCAATCCCGCCGCTTTGATGGTCGCATGGCGCGGCAGGCACAGGTGATAGACCGTCACCGGCGCGGGCGGGGTCACTTCGAACACGCTCATCCCGTCGACCGCATTGCGGATCGGGGTGAACACGGGGCCGGTCGAGGCCAGATCGCGCAGATGGGCGGGGCGTTGCAAAATACGCGCGCCCGGTCCGGCGACGACATCGCTCATCGGGCGGTGGATGCCAAAGCTGTTCGCCATGATCCGCGTCAAACGTCCAAGCGCCGGATCGGCAATCGGCGCATTGGGGATGATCTGCATCGAGCCGACCCATTGCACAGGCTGCGGGCCCATTTCGGCGGTGTCGATCAAATCACCGGGGCACAGATCTTCGATTGCGCGCGGGCCTTGGGGGGTATCGAGCGCGGTGCCGCGGGCAAAGGCGGAAAAGGCGGATTCGAAAAACGGGTTGGCGGGCGCCATATGGAAAGACGAGCGCTGATTGCCGTCATCGTCTTGCGACAGCACTTCATATTTGCGCATCAGGGGCATTTTGCGTGCGGGGCGCGTGTCGGCGCGGCCGGATTTGCGCGCCTCGCTCGTGGCGGCGCGGCGTTCGGTCAGCTCGGCGAGCTTGGCAGTTTGGCCGCGAAGATGGGCCAGCGTAGGGGCGCTCATGTGTCATACCTTTCTACAGGTTTGTCACATCCATGTCGGCCCCCACCGACAACAACAGAAGGACTTGTTGATAAACCGCACAAGTAACTTGCGCAGGGTCAACTTCGCCAGTCGGGGCGGTATCTGTCAAAATTTTCCGAACTTTGGCGCGGGTTTGCGATCAATCCGCGAAAATCACGCGGTTTTGTTTCCGATGCGCGCATGTATCCGCCACATTCGATGGCGAATCGCGTTGCAATGAAGTCGAGAATGGCGCAGCGCGCGGCAATTGGCACAAAGCTGCGATTGCGTGTCGTCTCGCGCCAGAGCCCCTTGGGTAGGGTGCAAAGCGACAGGCGCGGGCCAAACCCTGTCTGGCCCCGCGCATCTCATATGTCGGCGCGCCTTGCGGCGCGTCAGATCAGGCGCGTTTCGATTTGGGCGCGGCATCGGTGCGGCGGGCGATCATCGCCGCGCGGGCGCTGCCACGCGCCCAAGGCAGGGCGGGCATATCCGATTTGGAGGTTTCGATCACGGATTTGATGAACCGGCTTTGCTTTTTCATGTCTGCTCTCCTGTGCCCTAGGGGGCCATTGATCCTCATGCATCTTTCTACGTTCAGATGCTTTATAGGCGATGACCAATCTATGACGGATCAATGCGGCTCCAGTTTGGCAGTGGCGAAGATTTACGAATAATTTTCACCGCCGCCGCGCCACAATTGCATGTCAGGCAAAGCGGCCCGCCAAGCCCCATCAAACAAGGCGCTTGGGCGCGATTTTGCAGATAATCGGGTCAATATGGCGCAATTGTTTCGCGATACATCAGGGCGCGGCGGCAAGTTCACGCCCGCTTTTCGCCCGAATTGGCCAGCAAAGGGCGGGCGCCGCGCCGCACGTCAAAGCCGGATGGCGGAAATCAGGCGGCCATAATCGGCCTCGGCCGCATGGGTGGTACGCCGGTAGGAATAAAACCGCTCGGCGTCGTGATAGGTGCAATGGCGGATCCATTCCGCATGGCCCACGCCCGCGCGCCGCAACCGCGCGAGGCCAAAGGCGGGCAGGTCGAATTGCATCCTGTCCCCCGCGCCGCCTGCGAAAAACCGGCTGTTGTCGGGATCATCGGCGATGAAATCCTCGAAAAACTCCGGCCCGACCTCATAGGCGCGTTGCGAGATCGTCGGCCCGATCACGGCGGTGATGGCGCCGCGCGCCGCGCCAAGGGCGACCATCGCCTCGACCGTGGCCTCAAGCACCCCGTCCACAGCGCCGCGCCATCCCGCATGGGCCGCGCCGATCACGCCCGCCGCAGGATCGGCAAACAGCACCGGTTGGCAATCGGCGGTCAGGATCGACAGCGCCACACCGGGCACTTTGGTGACCAAAGCATCGGCGCGCGGCTTGTCCGTTTGCGGCCCCGTGACGACCGCCACATCCGCCGAATGGACCTGATGCACACCGGCCAAATTCTCTGGTGCGACCTGCATCGCCTCGGCCACGCGGGCGCGGTTGATCGCGACGATCTCGGCCTGATCGGAGGACCCTGTGCCGCAATTGAGACCGCCGAACACCCCCGAAGAGGCCCCGCCCTTGCGGGTAAAGAACCCGTGGCGCAGCGGGGTCAGGCTATCAGCGGTGAGAATTTCGAGGCTCATGGGGTTGGTCCGTCAAATCCGGGCGGGAAGGGCGCGCCGTTGGGGGCGAGGGCGATCACTTTGAAGAGAGTTCCCATTTCCGACGGATGGGTCAAGCGCCGATGTGCGGCGATATGGCTGCCCAGCGCCGCGCCGCTCAAAGATTTGGCCAAGGCCTGCGCGCGGGCGGTGATGCCGAGCCGCTCCAGAAACACGCCTTGGGTCAAAAGCCGGCTATGGGCGCAGGGCGCGGCGGCGGCGAGGGCCTCGAAATCCACATGGGCGGTCAAATCCGCCGCCCCCGGATCGGCAAAAGGATCGGCGGGAGCATGGTTTTGCAAGGCTTGGAACGTGTCGCCAAGGCTGCGCCAATCGCCATAATCGATGATCAAAGCCGCACCGCCGCGCGCCTCGATCTGCGCGCCGATGCGGGCCATAACCGGTGCGCTGGCGGGGCAGAGTTCGACCACATCGCCCGCTTTGGTATCATTGCTGCGGTGATCAAGCGCCGCGATCCGCGCCGCCGCACCGCGCCCAAGCGCCAGAGCGCCGTTTGCGATCCCGACGCGCCGTTCGCTCCATCCGTCATGGGCGCGCTCGAATTGCCGGATCGGCAGGGCGTCGAAAAACTCGTTGGCGACAAAATAAAGCGGCGCATCCTCGGGCAGGCTGTGCACGCTGTCGTGCCATGTCACATCGGCGCGCGCAAATCCGGCGGTTTCCAATGTCGCCGCCTGCACCGCGCGCAAGGTTTCGGAGGTCTCGACCAGATGCACTTCGGCGCCTTGGGAAAAGGCGGGCAGGGCGCGCCCCGCAGTGCGCAAGATATCGGCCATCAACGTGCCGCGCCCCGGACCGGCCTCGGCCAAGATGATCCGCGCAGGCGCGCCTTGATCCGCCCATGCCTGCGCAAGGCAAAGGCCGATCATCTCGCCGAACATCTGGCTGATTTCCGGCGCAGTGATAAAATCGCCGCCCGCGCCAAACGGATCGCGCGTGGCGTAATAGCCGTGCTGCGGGTGCATCAGGCAATCGGCCATGTAATCGGCAAGGCTGATCGGACCGTCCGCCTCGATCCGCGCCATAAGCAAATCCTTCAGCGACGCGCTCATCGGGCCGGATCGTCTTTGATGCGGCGGCGCGCGTAAAGGATCAGCGCCGCGCCCAGAACAATCATCGGCAGCGACAACACCTGCCCCATCGACAGGCCAATCGTGTCGGTCAACCGGATCACATGGCCCATCGGATTGGCCAGCGAGATATATTGATCATCGGCTTGGCGGAAAAACTCGACAAGAAAGCGCGAGATGCCGTATCCGGCCAAAAATACCCCGATGCTTTGCCCCGGAATTTTGAGCGCCCCGCGCCGGAAGGCCAGATAGAGCAGAACAGCCCCCAAGATCAGCCCCTCAAGAGCGGCTTCGTAAAGCTGCGAGGGGTGGCGCGCGCAAAGCCCGATCACGCCATCGCAATCTTGCGCCGAGGCTCCGGGGAAGATGACTCCCCAAGGCACATCTGTCGGACGGCCCCAAAGTTCGGCGTTGATGAAATTGGCAATCCGGCCCAGCAATAGCCCCGCAGGAGCGGCAAGCGCGAGCGTGTCGCCAAGGCTGAGCGGGGCGATCTTGCGGGAGCGGGCAAACAGCGCGGCGGCGATGACAACGCCCAAAAATCCGCCGTGAAACGACATGCCGCCTTGCCACACCATCGGGATTTCCGCCGGATGGGACAGGTAATAGGCGGGTTTGTAGAACACCACATAGCCGAGCCTCCCGCCAAGGATCACCCCCAAGATCACCCATGTGAGCAGGTCCTCGACATCGGCGGGCGTCATCGGGGCCGCGCCGCCGCGCCACAAAGACGCGCGTTTCACCGCCGTCACAACAATGCGCCAGCCGATCACAATGCCGACGATATAGGCCAAAGCATACCAGCGCAGCGCAAAGGTGAAATTGCCCAAGGGAAGCGAGAAAATCTCGGGCGAGATGTCGGGGAAGGGGATGGCGGCAAACATGGGCATATCTGGGGCCAAGGGGGCGGGGCCGTCAACCGGATTATCGGCGCGGCGCAGGCAGCTTTGTCGCGGGCGCAGGTCTTGCCTCGCCGCCCATGAACCCCCATATAAGACCCAAGCAAAAATCGCGGAGAGACATCATGCAAACGCGCAGCAAGATCATGGACGACATTTCGCAACTGATGACCAACGCGATGGGCGTGGCGCAGGGCGCGAAGACCGAGGCCGATACGGCGTTGAAATCGCTGATGGACCGATGGCTCGCCGATCGCGATCTGGTCACCCGCGAGGAATTCGACGCGGTGCGCGCCATGGCGCAAAAGGCCCGCGAAGAGAATGCGACCCTCAAGGCCCGTCTGGACGCGCTGGAAGCAGCGGCGAAATAGCCCAGCCCCGTCACGCTCAAACGTTGGGCGCGCAGGCGCCCGTGCTTTGGCGGGGACGTTTGAACCAAAGCAGATCGGGGCGCGGATTGGCACAGGTTGATCGCGCCCTCATTGTATCAAAGGGGCAAAGATGACCGGCCCAGCGTTTCAAAGCGAGGATGTGAAGGCCGCCTTCGAGCGGTTCGCGCCCCGCGCTCGCGGGGCGCTTTTGGACCTGCGCGAGGAAATCTTTGACTGCGCGCAGCGCTTGCCGCAGGTCGGCGCGTTGACCGAGACGCTCAAATGGGGGCAGCCCGCCTATTTGACCGAAGCGAGCGGGGCGGGAACGACCCTGCGCCTCGGGGTGCCAAAGACGGGCGGTTTTGCGATATTCGTCCACTGCCAGACCGACGTGGTGCCCCAGTTTCGCGCTGTCTTCGGCGATGCCTTCACCTATGATGGTACCCGCGCGGTTGTGTTTGGCGAGGGCGATGCGCCGGATTTGGAGAAGCTGCGGTTTTTGATCGGGCGGGCGCTGACCTATCACTTGGATAAAGGGGCGCGATAAAACGGCCCCGATAGAACAGGCGAGGGCGCCTCGATCTCTCGAAGCGCCCTGTGCCTGTATGTCCCGCCGTATCCGGTCTCGCGATATTGCGCGTGTAATCGGTTGATCCGATTTTTCATCTTCTGCGTGCAGTGAATCACACCTGCGATTCGGCACCAAGCAAAAAATGCCCCTTCGCCAAAGTTTTTCTGTATTTTGATGAATTATTCAGGCCGTCCACAAGTTATTGCGGTTATCCCCAATTTATTGCTTTACAGGTTCTTCCCGACACACCACCATATCTAGTAAGGGCGAGGGCAATCAGCCCCGCTCTATAGAGCAGGCACCTAGCGCTTGGGGCGCTGCCAAGCCCCGACGCTACACAAAAAAGAGGTGGCGCAATGGCACTTTCCGAAGACTTCATGCAAGAAGACATTCACCCTATCGATATCGTCGAAAATCTCGCGGCGCATCACGAGTGGGATTTTGACCGTATCGCCGATGACCAGATCGCAATGGCCGTCGAGGGCCAATGGCGCACCTATTCGATCACGCTGGCTTGGTCGGATTTTGACGAGACGCTGCGCATGGTTTGCACCTTCGAGATGGAGCCGCCCGAAGAGCGTCTTGGCGCGCTTTACGAAATGCTCAACGGCGTGAATGATCAATGCTGGGCAGGAGCCTTTACCTATTGGGCCGAGCAAAAGCTGATGGTCTATCGCTACGGGCTGGTTCTGGCGGGCGGCGGCGTGGCCAGCGCCGAACAGATCGATACGATGATCAATGCCGCGGTGCTGAGCGCCGAGCGCTATTATCCCGCCTTCCAATTGGCGGTCTGGGGCAACCGCAGCCCCCAGGAGGC
Source organism: Paracoccaceae bacterium (assembly GCA_050633545.1). GTDB lineage: Bacteria > Pseudomonadota > Alphaproteobacteria > Rhodobacterales > Rhodobacteraceae > Litorivita. Next base: position 286,774 of record JBOEGS010000001.1, on the reverse strand, counting down.
GCTCCAGATCGCCATTGCAGAGGCCTACGGGCGCGCCTAATACTTTCGCCCTGACGGATTGAAACGGCGGGGGATGACCATGAATTTCGACGAGATTGCCGCACGCGGGCTGGTGCTTTTGGGCTGCGGTAAAATGGGGTCGGCCATGCTGGCCGGATGGCTGGACGGCGGGTTGCCGCCCGCTTCGGTTACGGTTTTGGACCCGCATCCTTCAGCGTGGTTGCAAAAAACCGGCGTTGCGATCAACGCCGATTTGCCGCCCGATCCGGCGATCGTGCTGATTGCGGTCAAACCGCAGATGATGGGCGAGGCTTTGCCCGCACTCAAGGCGCTTGGCAACGCTGGCACCTTGTTCGTGTCGGTCGCCGCAGGCACGCCCATCGCGGCCTTCGAGGAGGCGCTGGGCGCGCAAAGCCCGATCATTCGCGCCATGCCCAACACCCCCGCCGCCATCGCCCGCGGCATCACCGCCATCATCGGCAATGCCCATGCCAGCGCGTCCCAAATGGAGATGGCCGAAGGATTGCTCAGCGCCGTGGGGCAGGTGGTGCGCCTTGAGAATGAAGACCAGATGGACGCCGTGACCGCCGTCTCCGGCTCTGGCCCCGCCTATGTTTTTCACCTGATTGAAACGCTGGCAGCGGCGGGCGAGGCCGAAGGATTGCCGCCCGAACTGGCGCTGCGTCTGGCGCGGGCCACCGTCGCGGGGGCGGGCGATCTGGCCGAAAAATCCGACGAAAGCCCCGCGCAATTGCGCATCAATGTGACCTCGCCCAATGGCACGACACAGGCCGCTCTGGAGGTGCTCATGGACGAGGCGCAGGGCTTTGCGCCGCTGCTCAAACGCGCGGTCAAAGCGGCGGCAGATCGGTCAAAGGAGCTGTCTGGTGGCTGAGGTGACATTCGACGATTTTCTCAAACTCGACATCCGCGCCGGCCGCGTGATCCGCGCCGAAGCCTTCCCAGAGGCGCGCAAACCGGCGATCAAACTGTGGGTGGATTTCGGAGAAGAGATCGGCGAGCGGAAAACCTCGGCGCAGATCACCGCGCATTATGATCCCGAAGTTTTGGTCGGCAAAACCGTGATGGGCGTGGTGAATTTCCCGCCCCGCCAGATCGGTAAATTCATGTCCGAGGTCTTGGTGCTTGGCGTGCCCGATGCGGCGGGCGAGGTGGTTCTGATCTCCCCCGATCAAGAGGTGCCTTTGGGGGGCAGGTTGTTCTAATGGCTGCGAAAATCCTGATCACGCGAATATTGCCGGATGCGGTGATGCAGGCCGCCGAGGGCGATTTTGACATCACCGCACGGGGCGAGACGACACCGCTTTCGCGCGCCGAGATGGTGCAGGCATTGATGCAATATGACGGCATCCTCGCCACGCTCGGCGACGGCTTCTCGGCCGATGTCTTTGCCGAGGCCGCAAAGGGCGGTATCCGCTGCAAACTCATCGCCAATTTCGGCGTTGGATATAATCACACCGACGTAGAAGCGGCGAAATCCCACGCCATCACCGTGTCCAACACGCCTGGCGCGGTGACGGATGCGACCGCCGATACGGCGATGACGTTGATTTTGATGAGCGCGCGCCGCGCGGGCGCGGGAGAGCGGATGGTGCGCGCGGGGCGTTGGCAGGGCTGGCATCCGGTGCAGATGCTTGGCCTGCATGTCACGGGCAAAACCGTTGGCATCGTCGGTATGGGCCGCATCGGGCAGGCCATCGCGCGGCGGTGTCATTTCGGGTTCGGGATGCAGGTGCGCTATTTCAACCGCTCGCCCAAAGCCGTGGATTTCCCCGCCGAGCAGGTTGGCAGCCTTGAGGCCTTGGCCGCGCAGGTCGATATTTTGGTGATCGCCACACCAGGCGGAGAGCAAACCCGCCATTTGATCGATGCGCATATATTGGCCGCAATGCCGCCCCATGCGCATTTGATCAATATCGCGCGCGGCGAAGTGGTGGAGCAGGCTGCTTTGATCACCGCCTTGCAAAGCGGTGCGATTGGCGGGGCGGGATTGGACGTTTACGAATTTGAACCCGACGTGCCCGATGCCTTGCGGCAACTCGACAATGTTACGCTCTTGCCTCATCTGGGCACCGCGACCTTGGAGGTGCGCGAAGCCATGGGAATGATGGCTTTGGACAATCTGAGGGCGTTTTTCGGTGGAAAAGCGGCGCCGAACAGCGTGAATACCTAAAGCGTCGGGCGGGCGCCGCGCCTATCTGCAGGCCCCGCCGCTGATCGTATCGCCGGTGGCTTCGCGCCAATGGCGCCGGCACAAGGAGACGTAGCGCTCGTTGCCGCCGACCTCGACCTGCGCGCCGGAGGTGACCGCCTTGCCGCTTGCATCGAGACGCACCACCATCGTGGCCTTCTTGCCGCAATGGCAAATCGTGCGCACTTCGCGCATCGCGTCCGCCAAGGCCAAAAGCGCCGCCGATCCAGGGAACAGCGCGCCCATGAAATCGACCCGCAGCCCGTAGCACATCACCGGAACGCCAAGATCGTCGACCGCGCGGGCCAATTGCCACACCTGCGCCGCGCTCAGAAATTGCGCCTCGTCGATGAAGACGCAATGCACCTTGCCCTGTGCCAGCCGCGCTTCGATCTTGGCAAAAAGATCATCCCCTTCAGCGAAAGTATCGGCGTCTTGGCCGATCCCGATGCGCGAGGCAATGCGCCCTTCGCCCGCGCGCCGGTCCAGTTGCGCGGTGATCAAATAGGGGGTCATGCCGCGTTCGACATAGTTATGTGCCGCCTGCAGCAGCACCGTCGATTTGCCGGCATTCATCGTCGAATAGTTGAAATAGAGCTTGGCCATAGCGCGGTTTTCGCCCGTCTTCGCCAGCGTTGCAAGAGGACATTACGGCAGCGCAAGGCGCGCGCTCACACATTGTGATGACAAATGCCTCGGTAGGCCTTACAAGGGAGGCGGGATGAGAAACGGCCTGATTTTAAAGGCTAAAAAGGGCGAAAGATGAACGGTATTGGGTCTTACTTGAAAAAACACACCGAGGCTTTGGTCAAGGACGTCGGTATCGAAGCGGCCTGTGCGCTGACCGGAAAGTCCAAGGCGACCCTCGGGCGATACTACTCGGATAGCCCCGAACACGCGGACCGCTTTATGCCCGTCGATAGTGTTGCCGCGCTTGAGGCCAAATCGACCTATCCCCATGTGACCAGCGCCTTGGCGGAACTGGGCGGGGGGCGCCTGTCCTACGAAGAGAGCCGTCGCAACAGCGAGGACCGAGGCGGGGTAAACGCCGATGTCATCGCGCTCAGCCACAGGTTCGCGATGCTGATGGGTGAATACCAGCAATCGATTCAGGACGGGATCATCACCGTCAACGAGGCCAAGCGCCTGCTCAAGGAAACCGTGGCGCTGCAAACGGTTTTGATCGAGATGAAGCTGCATCTCGAAGAAGAAAGCACCTGACCCGCGCGACCAAAGCGCACCACGCTTGGAAAAGAAGAACCCGCGCCGGTCGCCCCGCGCGGGTTTTTGTATTCTATATAAGGGCCTATGCGCCTTACATCTCTTGCAGGCTGGTGACTTCCAGCGCGCCTTCGCCGCGCGCCTGCATGGCTTGCACGGCGGCTTGTGCCCCTGCCGCGGTGGTGAAATAGGCGATCTTGTCATAGAGCGCGACCGAACGGATTTCGCGGCTGTCCTCGACCGATTGCGCGCCCTCGGTGGTGTTGAGCACCAATGAGATTTCCTCGTTCTTGAGCAGGTCCACGATGTTCGGGCGGCCTTCATAAACCTTGTTGACCACGGTGCAATCGACGCCGTTTTCCTTGATCCATGCCGCCGTGCCGCGGGTGGCGACGATGGTAAAGCCCATATCGGTCAACCCTTTGGCCGCATCCAGCATCAGCGCGGTTTTATCGGCATCCTTGATCGAAACAAACACCTTGCCGCTTGTCGGCAAATCGGTGCCTGCGCCCATCTGCGCCTTGAGGAAGGCGCGGGCAAAGGTTTTGTCCGATCCCATGACCTCGCCGGTCGAACGCATCTCCGGCCCCAAGATCGTATCCACACCCGGGAAACGGGCGAAGGGCAGAACCGCCTCTTTGACCGCAAAGGTTTTGATCTGCGGATCGACCAGATCGAAGCTGTTCAATTTCTCGCCCGCCATGATCCGCGCGGCAATCGACGCGATGGGCGAGGCCACGGCTTTGGCCACAAAGGGCACGGTGCGCGAGGCGCGCGGGTTGACCTCGATGAGGTAGATATCATCGCCCTTGATGGCGAATTGAATGTTCATCAAGCCGACCACATTGAGCGCCAAGGCCAATGCATGGGTCTGCACCTTGAGGCGGTCAATCATCTCTTGCGTCAACGAGTAGGGCGGCAAGGAACAGGCGCTGTCGCCCGAATGAACGCCGGCCTCTTCGATGTGCTGCATGATGCCCGCGACATGCACGTCAGTGCCGTCGCATAGCGCATCCACGTCGATCTCGATCGCGCCAGCGAGGTAGCTGTCGAGCAAAACGGGGCTGTCGCCCGAGACGACCACCGCCTCGGAGATATAACGCTCAAGCTGCGGCGTGTCGCGGACGATTTCCATCGCGCGCCCGCCCAACACATAGGAGGGACGGATGACCAGCGGATAGCCGATTTCATCCGCAATCGCCATGGCTTCGGCATCCGAATGGGCGATGCCGTTCTTGGGTTGCTTGAGGTCCAGTTTGTTCACAAGCTCTTGGAAACGCTCGCGATCTTCGGCCAGATCAATCGCGTCAGGCGAGGTGCCAAGGATCGGGATGCCTTCGTCTTGCAAGGCATTCGCCAGTTTCAGCGGCGTTTGCCCGCCGAACTGCACGATCACCCCGTGCAAGGTGCCGTTCTCTTGCTCGACCCGCAGGATTTCCATCACATGTTCAAAGGTCAGCGGTTCGAAATACAGCCGGTCCGAGGTGTCGTAATCGGTCGAAACCGTCTCGGGGTTGCAGTTGATCATGATCGTCTCATAGCCCTGCTCGGTGAGCGCATAGCACGCATGGCAGCAGCAATAATCAAACTCGATCCCTTGGCCGATCCGGTTCGGACCGCCGCCCAGAATGACGACCTTTTTGCGGTCCGTCGGGCGGCTTTCGCATTCCACATCGCCCATCGCGGGGGCCTCGTAGGTGGAATACATATAGGGCGTTTGCGCCTCGAATTCGGCAGCGCAGGTGTCGATGCGTTTGAACACGGCATTGACGCCCAGATTGCGGCGCGCGCGGCGAATGTTGTCTTCGGTGCGGCCGGTCAAATGGGCAAGGCGGGCATCGGTAAAGCCCATCATCTTGAGCTTGCGCAGCCCCGCTTCGGTCACCGGCAAACCATCGCTGCGGATTTGCCCTTCGGCCTCGACGATCTCGCGGATGCGGGCCAAGAACCACGGGTCAAACATCGTGACGCCGTGGATTTCATCGTCACTCAGACCATGGCGCATGGCTTGGGCAATGGTGCGCATCCGGTCGGGGGTCTGTTTGCTGATCGCGCGGATCACGGCGGATTTATCGGGCGCGCCCTCGATCACCACCTCGTCAAATCCTGTCAGACCCGATTCCATCGAGGCCAGCGCCTTTTGCAGGCTCTCGTGGATCGTGCGGCCGATGGCCATGGCCTCGCCCACCGATTTCATCGCCGTGGTCAGATACGGCTCGGAGCCGGGGAATTTTTCAAAGGCGAATTTCGGGATTTTCGTGACGACATAATCGATTGTCGGCTCGAAAGATGCCGGAGTGACTTTGGTGATGTCATTGTCCAGCTCGTCCAGCGTATAGCCCACGGCCAGTTTCGCCGCGATTTTCGCAATCGGAAAGCCCGTGGCTTTGGACGCCAGAGCCGAGGAGCGCGACACCCGCGGGTTCATTTCGATCACGACCATGCGGCCATCGGCGGGGTTCACCGCCCATTGCACGTTCGAGCCGCCCGTTTCCACGCCGATCTCGCGCAGGACTGCAATCGAATGGTTGCGCATGATCTGGTATTCTTTGTCGGTCAGCGTCAGGGCAGGAGCCACCGTAATGCTGTCGCCCGTATGCACGCCCATCGGGTCGATGTTTTCGATCGAGCAAACGATGATGGCGTTGTCGGCCTTATCGCGCACCACCTCCATCTCGAACTCTTTCCAACCCAAAAGGCTCTCGTCGACGAGGATCTGGTTCACCGGCGAGGCATCCATACCCGTGCGGCAGAAATGCTCGTAATCCTCGCGGTTATAGGCCACACCGCCGCCAGTGCCGCCCATGGTAAAGGCGGGGCGGATGATCGCGGGCAGACCGATTTCGTCCAAGGCCTCCAAGGCGATGCGCACACCTTCCTTGAGGTCCGCATGCCCGCTCGGCAGTTTCGGCGCGGTGACGATGGTCGCCTTGGGGTTCTCGATGCCCAAACGGTCCATCGCTTCGCGGAACAATTTGCGGTCCTCGGCCATCTCGATGGCGTCGCGCGTCGCGCCGATCATCTCGACGCCGAATTTCTCCAAAACGCCCATCTCTTCAAGCGCCAGCGAGGTGTTCAAACCGGTTTGCCCGCCCATGGTCGGCAGCAAGGCATCAGGGCGCTCTTTCTCGATGATCTTGGCGACAATCTCTGGCGTGATCGGCTCGATATAGGTGGCATCGGCCATCTCCGGATCGGTCATGATCGTCGCGGGGTTGGAGTTGACCAAAATGACGCGATAGCCTTCTTCGCGCAGCGCCTTACAGGCTTGCGCGCCCGAATAGTCAAATTCGCAGGCCTGCCCAATTACAATCGGCCCCGCCCCAATAATCATGATCGAGGAGATATCGGTTCTTTTGGGCATGGCAGACCTCGTAAATGTGCGAATGTTTCGGTGCAGCAAAACCTGCTCAGCAGAGTCGCCTCTGCCCGCAAATTGTCGTGGGTTATAGTGATGGGGCGCTTGGACGCAAGCCCCATCCACCCGCAAAACCGCCCCGATTTTCGCCGCCCCTTTCTGCTTTCTTGAAATATCCCCGCCGGAGGCCAAAATCTCTGCTCCGCCCGATTGACGCTCGGGAGCCTCCGGCGGGGATATTTATGGAAAATAGAAAGCGCGCGGATTCACCATTTGGTAACCATGATGCGCTTTGCTCATGGAGCGGCACAGGCGGGGACGCCGATGGCCGTGAAAGTGGAAAGCGCCCCGTTGTGGTTCATTTGTGGACAGCAATGGGGCGCGGCCTTTGCGGGCAATGGCCTTCCATCGCGGGGTTTGGGTTGACTTTTCGCCTCTGCACATGTGTATCGGCGCAAACGGGCGCGCGCGCCGATGCGCCAGCGCCCAGCAGCCAGATCCGAAGGAACGCCAAAATGCACGCATATCGCAGCCATACCTGCGCCGAGCTTAACAAATCCCATGTCGGCGAGACCGTGCGTTTGTCCGGTTGGGTGCACCGCGTCCGCGATCATGGCGGATTGCTTTTTATCGATCTGCGCGACCATTACGGTATCACGCAGGTGATGGCCGATCCTGACAGCCCTGTGTTCGCGCAAATCGAAAAGGTGCGCTCGGAATGGTGTATCCGCATCGACGGCAATGTCATGGCGCGCGACGAGAGCCTTGTGAATTCGAAAATCCCCACCGGCGAGATCGAGGTGTTTATCCGCGATATCGAGGTTTTGGGCGCCTCGAACGAGTTGCCGCTTATGGTGTTTGGCGATCAAGAATATCCCGAAGAGACGCGTCTGAAATACCGCTATCTCGATCTGCGCCGCGAGAAGTTGCAAAACAACATGAAGATGCGTTCGGACGTCGTGGCCTCGATGCGCCGCCGTATGTGGGACAAGGGGTTCCGCGAATTCCAGACGCCGATCATCACCGCCTCCAGCCCCGAAGGTGCGCGCGATTTTCTGGTGCCGTCGCGTTTGCATCCGGGTAAATTTTACGCCCTGCCGCAGGCCCCGCAGCAGTTCAAACAGCTGATCATGGTGTCGGGCTATGACAAATATTTCCAGATCGCGCCATGTTTTCGCGATGAGGACCCGCGCGCCGACCGCTCGCCCACGGATTTTTACCAGCTCGACCTCGAAATGTCCTTTGTCGAGCAGCAGGACGTATTCGACACGATCCAGCCGGTAATCACCGGCATTTTCGAGGAATTCGGCGGCGGACGCAAAGTCGATCAGACATGGGAGCAAATCTCCTATAAGGATGCGGCGCTTTGGTATGGCTCGGACAAGCCCGATCTGCGCAACCCGATCAAGATGCAGGTCGTGAGCGAGCATTTCGCAGGCTCCGGTTTTGCGATCTTCGCCAAGCTTTTGGAGCAAGAGGGCACCGAAGTGCGCGCCATTCCCGCGCCCACGGGCGGCAGCCGCAAATTCTGCGACCGGATGAATGCCTTTGCGCAAAAAGAAGGCCTGCCCGGCATGGGCTATATCTTCTGGCGCGAGAAAACCGCCGATGCCGTGGCGCAAGAATTGGGCATCACCGTCAAGGAGGCGCAGGCCAAGCTCAAATCGGGCGAGATCGAGGGCGGCATGGAAGCGGCCGGACCTTTGGCCAAAAACATCGGCCCCGAGCGCACCGAAGCCATTCGCCAGCAGTTGGGCCTTGGCATGGGCGATGCGGCCTTCTTCCTTGGCGGCAAACCCAAGGCCTTTGAAGGCGTTGCGGGCCGTGCGCGCAATGTGATCGGCGAGGAGTTGGGCCTGACCGACAAGGACCGTTTTGCCTTTGCTTGGATCGTCGATTTCCCGATCTACGAGCAGGACGAAGAGACCGGCAAGATCGATTTCGAACACAACCCCTTCTCCATGCCGCAAGGCGGGATGGAAGCGCTTGAAGGCAATCCGCTCGAGGTGCTCGGCTATCAATATGACCTTGCCTGCAACGGCTATGAATTGGTGTCCGGCGCAATCCGTAACCACAAACCCGAGATCATGTTCAAAGCCTTCGAGATTGCCGGATATGGCAAGGACGAGGTCGAAAAACGCTTTGGCGGCATGGTCAACGCCTTCCAATACGGCGCCCCGCCCCACGGCGGTTGCGCCGCAGGGATCGACCGGATCGTGATGCTTTTGGCCGATGAGGCCAACATCCGCGAGGTCATCATGTTCCCGATGAACCAACGCGCCGAAGACCTGATGATGAACGCGCCTTCGCAGGCGCAAAGCGACCAGTTGATGGAACTGAGCCTGCGCGTCATTGAGCAAGAGTAACCGCTTAACCCGCAGGTAAACATAGGCCCCGATGGTGACACTATCGGGGCCTATGTGGTTTTGCGGCTCAATCCTCCAGGTGATCGGCCTTTTTCTTCTCGATGAGGCCAAGCTCCTTTTCCTTGCGCGCCTTGAAGCGCGCCCCGAAGGCATCGTTTTGCTCTTCGCCCACCACCTTGCGGGCGCGCTCGAAAATCTCGTCTTCTTCCTCATCCATATGGTGCTCATACTCATGTTTGAGCGTTTTGAACCGCGTCAGCCAACCTGACGAGCCCATGTCCATCTCGTTCAATTCTTCCATGAATTCATCCATTTGCGCGTGTTCATGCACAGAATGGCGCGCGGCGTCCTGTCCCCATGTCTCCTTCATCAAGGTCGCGTAAAATTCTTCCTCCTCTGCCGCCGAATGCGATTTCACATCGCGGTAAAAGGCGCGCCATGCTTGCTTGCGTGTCTCGCTCGCCCCTTCGGTTTGTGCAATCTCGTCCAGCAGCTTGCGGTGCTTTTCATGGTCTTGGCGGATGGCGTCATAAATCGATGTCATGGTCTATCCTCTCAAAATGGCCCTTGGTGATCTGGGCGATGACGTGTTGCCGTAACAACGCGAAGCCCGCCGACGGGTTCCGCGATTGGCGATCCATCGCCCATATTCGCCGCGCGCGCCCTCAAAGGGCTGGTCCCGGAGCACCGCAATGCCTAGCTTGAAATCATGGCGCGGCAGGCCCGCGCGCAATTGCGAAGGATGGCGCTGTCTCTCTCGTGTCTGAAGATGCCTATTTTGATCCCGATTTGGCCGATATCCGTTTTGGATGCGGACGTGCACCCGATATTGCCGCGCCGCGCTCGATCGCGCAGATGATGGAACGCCTGCGCGGACCGGATCTGGCGGCGCGCGCCTTCCCGATCGGCAGTTTCGACAGCCTGCGCCAAGACCTGACCGCCTATGACGGGCTTCGCAACAAGGAGCGCGAGCTGTCGCGCGAGTTGGCGAATACGGGCCCCCAAGACAGTTCCACGCCCCAAGACAGTCCCACGCGCCAAGAGAGGACGGCGGCGTTCAAGAGGATACAAAAGCAGGTCGAGGTGCAAAAACGCGCCGCCCGCCTGCGCGAGGTCCAAAGCTTTGGCCATACGCTCCAGCGCCGGATCGGCACCCAAGACGGATTACGCGAACGGTTGGTCGCCTTCTGGGCCGATCATTTCACCGCCCATGCCAAAAGGCCGCGTTTGCGCCCCGCCGATGCGACCTATATCGAAGACGCGATCCGCCCGCATGTGGCAGGGCGGTTCGCCGATATGTTGCGCGCGGCGGCGACCCATCCGGTGATGCTGTTTTATCTCGATCAACATGTCTCCGTCGGTCCCAACAGCCCCGCCGCCCGTGCCCGCGTAAGCGCCGGACGCCCGAGCGGCGCGATGAATGAAAACCTCGCGCGAGAGATGCTGGAGCTGCACACTTTGGGCGTCGGCGGCCCTTATGGGCAGGGTGATGTGCAACAATTGGCGGCGCTGCTTACCGGCCTGTCCTATGCGCCCGCCAAGGGGTTTGTGTTTCGTGCGGGCCTCGCCGAGCCGCAGGCCGAAACGGTTTTGGGTAAACGCTATGGCGGGGCGAAGGCAAAGCTCGACGACATTTACGCCGCGCTTGACGACCTTGCCGCCCATCCGGCCACATCGCGTCACATCGCCCGCAAGATGGCGCGCCATTTTACCTCTGACCAGCCAAGCGAGGATTTGATCCGCGCGCTGGATGCGGCCTTTACGCAAAGCGGCGGTGATCTGGCGGCGCTCACGCAGGCGTTGCTGCGTCACCCCGATGCGTGGGTGCGCGAGCCGGGCAATGTGAAGCAACCTTTTGATTTTGTGGCCTCCGCCTTGCGCGCGCTGGGCACCCATCCGCGCCATATCCCCGTGATGAAAAGACGCCGGATGCAGCAACAATTCCTCACGCCCTTGGCGCATATGGGCCAAGCGTGGAACCGCCCTCCCGGACCGGACGGATGGCCCGAAGAGGACGCCGCATGGATTGTGCCGCAACGCCTTGCCGCGCGGATCCAATGGGCGATGACGGTGCCGTTTGCCTTGATGAAACTCCTGCCTGATCCCGATGATTTCATGCGCTCCGCCTTGGGCGCGCGGGCGCGCAGCGCGCCGCAGCTGGGTTTTGCCGCCAAAGGCGCCGAAACGCGGGCCATCGGCATTGGTCTTGTGCTGCTCTCGCCAGCTTTCCAAAGGATGTAGCGCTATGACCCCCGATAATGAACCGCAGCCATCAGGCCTCGAACCCGCCCGCATGGACCGGCGCGCAGTCTTGCGCCTTGGCGGTGCGGGGCTGATCGGCTGCTCCTTGGCGGCCAGCCCTTTGATTACGCCGGTGACCTTCGCCTCGGCGCCTTGGGAGAACCGTTTGGTGGTGATCATCTTGCGCGGCGCCATGGACGGGGTCGATGCGCTGCGCCCCGTGGGCGATGCGGCCTATCGGGCGATGCGCGGGGGGGCGGCGCAGAAAGGCGCGCGTCTTGGCGGCGGATTTTTTGCGCTGCACCCCGCGCTGGCGCCGCTGCACCCGCTTTGGCAGGCGGGCGAGCTTGGCTTTGCTCACGCGATTTCAACGCCTTACCGCGACAAGCGTAGCCATTTTGACGGGCAGGACCTGCTTGAGGCGGGCACTGATATGGACGCAGCGGGGCAGGTGCGCGACGGCTGGCTCAACCGGCTCTTGCAATCGGTGCCTACCGCCGAGGCCGAAACCGGATTTGCCATCGGGCGGGGCGATATGCGCATTCTGGCGGGCAAAGCGCCGGTGGCCAATTGGGCCCCCGACAGCGCGCTGCACCTTGATCCGCAAACCTTTGATCTGGCCGAGCGAATCATGCATGACGATCCTTTGTTTCGGGATGCATTGGGGGAGGCGGCGGAACTTTCTGGGCTTGATCTGGCCGCTTTGGCAGCGGGCGAGGAGGGGACGGGCGCGGGCGCCGCCAGTGATGCGGGCGAGATGCTCAGCGCCATGCAAGAGCAGATGCGCGGCGCGCGCGCTCGAACAGGTCATTTGGAGCTTGCGCGTTTTGCCGCCTCGCGCCTGACCGGCACCAGCCGGATCGCGGCATTCTCCCTTGGCGGATGGGACACCCATGCGCAACAAGACCGCCGCATTGGCGTGCCGCTCGCGCGGCTCAGCGATGCGGTTTTGACGCTCAAAGAGGGGCTGGGACCAATTTGGGGCAAGACCTGCGTTCTGGCGATGACCGAATTTGGCCGCACCGTGCGGCTCAACGGATCGGGCGGCACCGACCACGGCACCGGCGGCGCGATGCTCATGGCGGGCGGGGCGTTGCGCGGGGGGCGCGTATGGGCCGATTGGCCGGGCTTGAGCGAAGACGCTCTTTATGCGCGGCGCGATTTGATGCCGACACGCGATGTGCGCGCCTATGCGGCATGGGCGATGCGCGGGCTTTTCGGGCTGCCGCAACAGGTCCTTGAACGTTCGGTATTTCCGGGATTGGACATGGGCGCCGATCCGCGCCTTCTCCTTTGACTTCTATGTTTTTTTTGGCCTTTCGCCCCACCGGTTGCGCGCCTATCGTGGCTCAAACACCAAGGAGCCCGTCATGAGTGCACAGCGACCCGTCGGCGAGAAAGTTGAAAACTGGCAAGCGCCGCCGCGCCCCGAGGCACATGCGATGGCGGGGCGCTATTGTCGGCTTGAGCCTTTAGAGGCCGACACCCATGCGGCGGTTTTGTTTCAGGCCGTGGAGGGGCAGGACGCGCTGTTTGATTATCTTCCCGACGGGCCTTTTGCCTCTGCCGCGCAATATCACCGCTGGGTGCGCGAAAGCACCGCGCGCGACGACATGCAGTTTTTTGCCATCAAGGATCTCGAGACAGGGCGCTACGGCGGTGTTGCCTCCTATTTGCGCATCGCGCCGCAAGCTGGGTCAATCGAAGTGGGTAATATTTGTTTTGGCCCCGCGCTACAGGGCACCCGCGCCGCTAGCGAAGCAATGTATCTGATGATGAAATGGGCCTTCGAGGCGGGGTATCGGCGCTATGAGTGGAAGTGCAATGCGCTCAATATGCCGTCGCGCCGCGCCGCGCAAAGGCTCGGGTTTACCTATGAGGGAATTTTCCGCCAAGCCGCCGTTGTCAAAGGTCGCAACCGCGATACCGCATGGTTCGCAGTGATTGATCGCGAATGGCCGGCGCTGCGCGAGGCCTTTGAATTTTGGCTCTCGCCGTCCAATTTCGATGCGGCGGGGCGGCAAAAGGAACGGTTGAGCGATTTGACGCGATTGGTGCGGGCAGGGGGCGATCCGGCGTTATAGGCCTTTGAAAGTATCTGTCCCGCCGCACCGGCCTGTCTAGATGGCGACTTTTTCGCTCAAACGGTCCTGCACCAATCCGGCGAGTTGCGCGACAACGGCGTTTGACGCGCGTCCTTCGCTGCGTGCATCCGCCAAAGCGTCGGCCACCATCGCGAGCGCCATATCATCGGCACTGCGCGCGACGCCCGATACGAATTGCGCGACGTAATCGAGCATGCCCTCATCCGTGCCCTCGCCCAAGATATCGGCGACATGCGCCATGTCATCACGGTAGGCAATGGGATCGGGTTCGATCAATTCATCATTGACCATGCGCGGCCCGCAGGGTTGGCGTTCGGCAGGAATATGCGACAAGATCAACTCTTGGAATGTTGCCACACTGGTTACAGGTTTGGCCAAAAACCCGTCCGCCCCCGCCGCGATGGCCATGCGTTCGGCACCGTCATCGCCGCTCATGCCAAGGATCACGCCGACGCGCGGGGTGGTGCGAGCCAATTCGTCGATCAGTTCCGCGCCAGACCCGTCGGGCAGGCCCAGATCGATCATCACGACCGACGGGCGGTAGACTTGCAGGTGCCGTCGCGCAGAGCGCAGGCAATCGGCACGGCGGATACGCGCGCCCGAGCGCAAACACAAAAGCCGCAAAGCCTCGCAGGCAAACCGGCTGTCTTCGACCACCAAAACGGTCAGGCCCAGCAAGGGGCGCGCCGCTGTGGGAGAGCTAAGGGGCAGGAAGGCTTCGGTGTCGTCCATGGGGCTGGCTCCTGTATTCGGGTTGCGACATTTGAGGTGCGAAAGTCGTGAGCGATCTTGGCTGGATGACGAGGACGCTAACGCGGGTATGGTGAACGCGCCGTTAATGATGCGCGGCGTTCGGCTAATAATTTACCAAGAACACCCCCGCAGCGGAGCGCCGCCACATTACACCTGCGGCGCAAACACGCGCCTTCGCACCCTTGCACCGCGCGCGCGCGCACCTCATAACGGCGCAAAGATTTTGTGATCCGAGGAGAGACGAAATGATTGGCCGTTTGAACCATGTTGCCATTGCTGTGCCTGATCTGGAGGCCGCAGCCGACCAATACCGCAATGCTTTGGGTGCCAATGTCGGCGCGCCGCAAGACGAGCCCGATCACGGTGTGACCGTGATCTTTATCGAATTGCCCAACACCAAGATCGAGCTGCTCTACCCCTTGGGCGACAACAGCCCGATTGCAGCCTTCTTGGAAAAGAACCCTTCGGGTGGCATGCACCACGTGTGCTATGAGGTGGATGACATCATCGCCGCGCGGGACCATTTGAAATCCACTGGTGCGCGGGTTTTGGGCACGGGCGAGCCGAAAATCGGCGCGCATGGCAAGCCGGTGCTGTTCTTGCACCCCAAAGATTTCAACGGCTGCCTTGTGGAGCTGGAGCAGGTCTGATGGGGGTCACCTCTGGCATCGTGCTCTATGCTGTGCTGTGGTTCATGACCTTTCTGGTCGTGATTCCGTTTCGCATCCAGACCCAAGGCGATTTGGGCGAGGTTGTGCGCGGCACGCAAGCGGGCGCGCCCGAGCATCATCACCTCAAGAAGAAAGCATGGATCACCACGGGGATTGCCGCCGTGCTTTGGGTGATCCTTGCTTGGGTGATTCTCACCGGTCAGATCACCGTGCGCGATATCGATTTTTTCGACCGCCTTGGCCCGCAACAGCCAGCCTTGCAAGAAAATAGCGCAGGGCAATAAGGCGCGGCAGGGTGCCTTTGCAAATCGGATCGCAAAACGGCGACGGGATCACCCGTCGCCGTTTTTGTATTCGTGTAGCCGATCAGGCGGGGCCTAGCCGCGGCGGCGGCGCGCCATCATGGTCAGCATGCTCATGCTGCACAAAAACAGGGGCAAAGCCGCAGGCATCGGCACGTCCGGAATTTCCGTCAAAATGAACCGCTCCCATCCGCCATAGGCGAAATAGGCGGTGCCGGCGCGCCATCCCGCGCCGATTTCGGTCGCGCTATAGCTTGCGTCGATGGAGCTGCCCGAATTTGTGTGCCAGCTGAGGCGCTGCTCGCCGTCGGAGAAGAGGATATCAGCGTCGAACTGGAAGATCGCGCTGCCCAATCCGGCAAATCCCATCGACAATCCGTTGGCATACCATTGGGCGCCATTGGCCTCGACGGTTTCATTTCGGGCGGTGTGAAGGCCGGTCAATGTCGATGTATCAATCGTCGCCAAAAGCGCAAAGTTGTCCGATCCGACCTGACGCGCGGCGAGCATAATCTGATCATTAGCGCCGCTGTAAATATCGCCCAAGGCAATACCGCTTTGGGAATAAAGGCCGGAGTAAAGCACCTGCCAGCTGCCAAAGACAGTGGCGTCATCGACGTTGGTTTGAACGCCGATGGGGTCATAGGTCAAAGCCTGCGCCGCCGATCCGGCCGTCAGGCCGCACAGCGCAATGGCAAGAGACGCGAGCACAGAACGCATCATGGGTAGGCTCCTTTCGACAGAGCGGTTCGGACATGGCAACAGGGCCAAAACACATATCGCCTCCGGCAGAAGAGGCGTGCATTGGTCAGTTTACTGTTGAAATCGGGCAAAACGGGGGCGCTATTAAGGAATTGTTAACCATATCTGCGCCGCGCCATTTGAGCGGCGCATCACCGGCCCTGCGCGCCAGAGCGTTTAGCCGCCCTGACGGTTCAGAGCATGGAAAATATGGGTGAAGGTGGCCGCGCCGAGGATCGGGATGAGCAGATTGACCAAAGGCACGGTCAAGGGGATCGCCATCAAAACTCCCGCTGCCCAAATCGTCAGCCAGTTTTTCTTGCGCAGCGCCCTCGCGCCTTGCGGCCCGATCCGGCGCATCGCCGAAAGCTGGAAATACTCGCGCCCCAAGAGATAGCCGTTCAGCCCCCAAAAGATGAATATCCCCGCGATGTTGAAAATCAGATAGAGCACAACCGCCACAGCATTGGCCGCCAAAATCACGCCCAGATAGTTGATCGAGTCGCGCAATGCGTCGAAAAACGGGGTGCGCGGCGCAGGGGGCAGATCGGCGTAATGGCGCGCTTCGACCGCATCGGCCACCTCGTCAAGGAACAAGGAAGTGATGGCGGAGGCCACCGGCACCATCAAGAAGATCGACAAGACCAGCATCATCACGATGCTACCGATGCCCAGAAAATCCCCGACCCATGTGACCTCGCCCACCAAGGGCAGCGTGAGCGTGTCGCCCGTGGCCCATGTGACCAAGGCAAAGACCGCCGCGCAGGCCGCGACCAAGAGGGCAATCGTCAGGCCAAGACCGA
This sequence comes from Paracoccaceae bacterium, assembly GCA_050633545.1. Lineage (GTDB taxonomy): Bacteria > Pseudomonadota > Alphaproteobacteria > Rhodobacterales > Rhodobacteraceae > Litorivita. The sequence goes on along the minus strand of JBOEGS010000001.1, from coordinate 270,001 downwards.
GAAAAAGCACCTTGCGAAACCGCGGATCGTCGATTTGCCCCAAGGCGCGGAAAAACGCGGTGAAAATCATGCGTCCATCCATGTGGTGATTGCATCCATAACAGGGCGCGGGCGTTCGGGCGGAACGCTGCCTTCGCGGCCAAGATGGATGATACCCGCGACCCGCTCATGGGCCTGAAGGCCAAGCCCGCCTTGGACAAACTCGCGATCATGGCTCGGCCAGCCCGAGAGCCAGTTTGCCCCCCATCCCGCCGCCAAGCCCGCGTTGAGCAGCGCAAGGCAGACCGCGCCCGCGCTATAGGTTTGCTCGATCGCGGGGACTTTGGGCGAGGGTTTTTGCACTTCGACCACCACGACGGCCAGATTGCCAGTGGCGAATTGCGCAGACCCTTTGTTGATCTGCTCGACCTCAAGCCCCAAGGCCGCGCCGCGCACCTGAGCAAGCGCCGCCAGACGCGTCAACGCAGGTTTTTCCAAAACGATAAACCGCCACGGCTCCAATTTGCCGTGATCGGGCGTGCGCGCCGCGGCGGTCAGCACAAGCTCCAACTCGGCGCGGTCCGGCACGGGCAGGCCAAGGGTCTTTTGAGGGCGCGAGCGGCGCGTAAGGAGAAAATCGAGGGCGGCTTGGTTCTTGTCGGGCATGAGGGTCCTTTGCGGGGCGACTTGGGCCCTTTGGGATTTGAAATTCTGGCGCTGGCCTCACGGCCTTTGGCTTTGTGCGTATATGTCGGGGCTTGGCGGGAGAAGGTCAAGTCGCGGCGGCGCGGGACAGATGCGGGCGGTCTGGCGCGCGCGCGCGGGGGGCGCTAGGGTGTTGGCCTAAAGCAATGAAAGACGCGCGATGCCCCGATCCCCCATGCTCGCCCATCTGGCCATATCCGGCGCACAGATCGCCGTGCGCGTCACGCCCAAAGCCGCGCGCAACCGGATCTCGGTCGAAGAGGGCATGATCCGCATCTACGTCACGGTGGTGCCAGAGGGCGGAAAAGCCAATGCGCAGGTGCAAAAGCTGCTTGCCAAAGCGCTGGGCGTGGCCAAATCGCGCCTCACGCTCAAACGCGGCGAGACATCGCGCGACAAGCTGTTTGAACTTCAGTGACCTGCGGCGCGGTTAAGGCGCGTCGCTTTCATTGAGCAAATAAGCCCCCTCGGGCAGGTCCAAGGCCGCGCCCAGATCGCGCAGCTGCGCCATCGACAGCGTGACCATCATCACTCGATCCGTGCGCGGGTCATATTGTTCGACCGTCACGCATTCGGAGAAAGCGTTGACCGTAACGTCTTCTTTCAATGGGGCGGGGCCGTCGTCCACCAAGGTGATCACCGTGGCGTCGAACTCGTGCTCGATGGTAAACATGATCCCATGATGGCGCTTGACGTGAAGCTTGGCAAGAGAGCGGATCGGCGGGCGCCGCCGAGGGCAGGGGGCGCCGCCGCGCAGGATCGGGCAGGCAGACCGCGCCCGCGCTTCGCGGCACGCGCAGATGTGAGCGCGGCAAAGCGCGCAAAGGCTGGAACGCGGCGCCAGACCTGCTAAATAAAGATTACCGTCCGTTTATGAGGTGACCGATGCGCGTCTTTTCCCTGCTTGCCCTGCCATTCCTGGCTGCCTGTGTCGCACCGACAGAGACCCCGCGCCCGCAAACGAGTAGCGCCCCAGCCGCCAGCAGCGCCGCACAGATCAATCCCTCGCAGGCCTCACGCCAATTCGTGCGGGTGGTTGAAACCGTAGAGCCCGTCGCCGAGGCCGAATGCCGCCGCCGCGCTCCGCGCTCCAATTGCGATTTCCTGATCGTCATTGACGATCGCCCGAACCAGCCGCCCAACGCCTTTCAAACATTGGACAAAAACGGCCGTCCGGTGATCGCCTTTAATCTCGGGTTGATCCGTATGGCGCAAAACACCGACGAGTTGGCCTTTGTCATGGGGCATGAGGCGGCGCATCACATCAACGGCCATATCGCCCGCACACAGGCCAATGCCGCCGCTGGTGCGCTGATTTTTGCGGGGCTTGCCGCCTTGACCGGCGCGGGCGAAACCGGCGTTCGGGCGGCGCAAGATATCGGCGCCACGGTCGGCGCGCGCAGCTACTCCAAGGATTTCGAGCTTGAGGCCGACGCGCTTGGCACGCGGATCACGGCGCGCGCAGGCTATGACCCCGTGCGCGGCGCGGCATTTTTTACCCGCATCCCCGATCCGGGCAACCGCTTTCTTGGCACCCATCCGCCCAACGCCGCGCGCATCGAAACCGTGCGCCGCGAGGCGGCAAAGCTTTGATCTGCGCCTTGTGCACAGATGAAAACGCCCCGCCAAACCATGGCGGGGCGTTTTGCATTTTTGGCGAGGGTCGCGGAGGGCTCAGGCCGCTGTGCGCAGTGGCAATACCGCACGATTGGCATCGCGAAACCCGCGCCGCCTGCGCAAACGCACGGCGATTCCAATGAGGGAAATTACGATCCAGAACCCCTGAATCAGCGCCGATGCGAGGTTGAAACTGCCGCTGAGGCCGATCAAAACCAGACCTGCTGCACAAAGATTGATGAAGAAATACGGCAAACAATCTGCCGAAATCACCCGCAAAGTCAGCATCGTGTAATTGGATACATAGGTGCAAAATCCCAAGATGCCGAGCAGTTCTGTCGCGGTAAGGTCGAAGGGGAAATAGGTCATTTCGAGCGGTCTTTATATTGTTGAAATTCAGTGTCTTGTAATGTCTTGGTCGTGAAAAATAACGAAGGTGCAGGGCCAAAAATAATCGCGCTGCGTCGTATAGGAAAACTCTACCCTGCGGGCCCGTGCGGGGGGTAGTCCGGAATACCTGACCATTGCCGCAGATATGCGCCGCCACGCTGCGCGCCATCGCGCGCTTGATCCGGATCAAGGTGTGAAAACCCAAGGCGCGCTAGGTGATGTCATGCCCAGAGCAACAGGTTTCGCTTTTTTCGGAGTTTTAGATGACCCCATCCCATAGCAGCCCCCCAAGCCCGCTTGGATCGCGCAAACGCCATTATTGGTTGGTGCAACGTATGGCCGCCGCCATCGGCGTCGATTTGAACGCGGCTTTTGAAAGCGGGGACGTTGCGAGCGATGATTGGGCGCAGACGGTCGAAGCGTGCCGCAATTGCGATTGGGTCGAGGGCTGTGAGAAATGGCTTGCGCAGGAGGGCGAGGGCCGCGCCGCGCCCGCGCCTTGCATGAACCGCGCAACCTTTACTGCATTGCAAGCCGCGCAGGACGCCGCGGCGCATCGCAGCGTCAAGCAGCAACCTAAGGAGGACCGAGCATGACCGTTCCTACCATCGCGCGACTAGGTGATCCTAACCGGCATTTTTGGCTGACCCGCTCTGTCGGGCGGGCAATGAACCTATCTTTGGGCGAGGCGGTTTTGGAGGGCGAAATGGCCGCCGAGGGCTATTGCGATATGGTCAATCGTTGCCGCCAATGCCTGCAAGTGAGCGCCTGTGAAAGCTGGCTTGGTGCGCAGGCCGAGGATGCACAAGAGGCCCCACAGTTCTGCCCGAACCGCGAAATTTACAACCAACTCAAAGCGGGCCGATCCCGCGCCACAAAGGATTTTTGAGCATGACGGTATTCACCAAACTCAGCGTCGCAAGCGAGCGCGTTGCCGCAATGGCCGAGCGCGTGTGGGCCGTGCCGCATGACGATGCCGCCGCTGCAATGGAATTGGCTCGCAACTATCGCGGCGCAGTTCTGCGTTGTAGCGCCTGCACCGATACGCAGGCCTGCGCGGAATGGCAAAACGCACATGCCCATGCCGACACCGCCCCCGATTATTGCCGCAACAAGGCGATGTTCGACGGGTTGAAATAGCCACCCGCAGCTTAAGGATACCTGCGCCGCAATAGCTCCTCAGGAGGGGAGGCGACCGGCAGGTCAGCGGGGCGATGAGGAGGGCCATCGCCTCGCGTAAGGTTTCCGGCGCGCTCGTGCTGCGTCTTGACGCGGCACGCCGGGGCCTCAACGTCCGGTGCGATTGCCCCTAGTGGCGGCTGCGCCGAAGTCGGTGCTCAACTGCGAAATCAATTCGGCCTGTGGTCGCAGCTCGGAGCCCAAGATGTCGGCGACCGATTGTCCGGCGAATGCGCCGTATCCGCGCGCTTCAAGTGCCTTGATCAACCCGTTCGTGTCGGTGCCAAAGACAGGGGCCAAGACCTCTACCGGCGCCTGCGCCAGCAGCCGAACAGCCGCCAGATCGGGCCGCCCGCCGCCCTGCTTTGCGCCCAAGTTGAAGAACGACAGTGATAGCGCGCCTGCAAAACCGGCCATCAACACCAGAGCCAATGGCCGTTTGAAATAGAGCATAAAGGCGCGCCAATTGAGCGCCACATGCAAGAATACCGCCGCGATCATCACCATCCCGGTCCATTCATGGGCCAGCTTGTTGAGGCCGGAATTGAGATGGAAAAACATCAACACACCGGTCACGGCCATCAACAAAAAACTGCCAATCGTGATGGGCGTGGCGTAGCGGCGCAATGTGGTCATGGGAAGGGCTCCTTGGTCGGCTCATCTGTGAGGCGCTTGGCATTGGCGCGCACGGGCAGCGGTGCGCCTTGCCCTAATGCGCGGGGTTATCGGAGCTGATACGCAGGGCGCGATGGTTTCCGTCGCAAGAAACTTTGGGAATTTCGCGTGACATGAAAATCCGCACCGCCTATCACTTCGGTATATTGAAAATAAATCTATAGGGCAGAGCAATATGGACGGAACGCTGGCGGCACTCTTCCTTGTGGTCGGATTGGCCGATATGGGGTTTAACCACTGCGCTGACGGTTGCCTTGCGCGCTCGGATGCGCAGGCCGCGTTCAGCCTCTCGGCGGGCGAGGTCATTTTCCAAGACAAGCACATCGATCGCGAAGCGTATCTTCGCTATTCCTTCGGGCATAGCTTTGGTCCGTTCCAACCGGCGGTCGGTGTTTCGGTGACCCAAAGCGGCGATGCTTGGGTCGGGATTGGCGCAACGCATGAAAGCAATTTTTTCAATGACCGCGCCTATCTTTCGCTTTCGTTGATGCCGGGTGTTTATGCGCGCGGCGGCGGGCCAAATCTGGGTCATGACGTGGAATTCCGCTCGGGGCTGGAGCTTGGCTATCGGGCGCAAAACGGGGTGCGCGTCGGGTTGGTGTTCGATCACCGCTCCAACGCCGATATTTCGAGTCTCAATCCGGGAATGGAATCGGTGCAGCTTCGCGTTTCGGTGCCGGTGAAATAGCGCGCTCATTGCGCCGCCACTAAATTGGGCATACTGCCTATTTTCTCATCATTGACAGGTCCGCGCTGCGCTGCAGCGACTGCAAAACCTGCATGATCTTGGCGCGGCGCTGCGCGCGCGGCACTGCTCGGGTCATGAGTGATGATTTGAAAATTGCTGTGGTCGAAGCGGATGCGGGGCGCGCAGCGGAAATCCTTCAAGGATTGGCCGAGGGCGGTTGGACCGATGTTGTCGTCCTGAGCGAAACCCGCGCCCTTGCACGCCGCCTGACCGAGATCGACCCTGATCTGGTCTTGATCGATCTGGCCAACCCGTCGCGCGACTTGCTTGAAAACCTTTCGGCGGCCTCGGGGGCCAGCACGCGGCCGGTTGCGATGTTTGTTGACCGCTCCGACGACGGGATGACCAGCGCGGCGATCAAGGCGGGGCTGTCGGCCTATGTGGTCGACGGGTTGAAAAAGGACCGGATCAAACCGGTGCTCGAAACTGCAATCGCGCGCTTTCGGATGATTTCGCAAATGCGCTCCGAGCTTGATGCTGCGAAACTGGCGCTGACGGAGCGCAAAACCATCGATCGTGCCAAGGGCCTGTTGATGCAGGCCAAAGGCATTGGCGAGGACGAGGCCTATTCATTGCTGCGTAAGGCGGCGATGGATCAGAACCGCAAATTGATTGATGTGGCGCAGGCGCTGATCACCGCGACGGAGCTTTTGCAATGAAGAAGCTCAGCACGCTCAATTGCGGGTATGTGCCTTTGGTCGACAGTGCGCCGCTGATCTTGGCGCGCGAGATGAATTTCGCCGCCGAAGAGGGCCTGAACCTGCAGCTCTTGCGCCAACCCTCTTGGTCGGCCTTGCGCGATCTTCTGGCCTTGGGGCACCTTGATGCGGCCCATATCCTTTCGCCCTTGCCGATTGCCATGTCGCTCGGGCTGGGCGGTTTGCCCGCGCAGGTGGATGCCTTGATGGTCCTGTCGGTCAATGGCAATGCGATTGGCGTCTCGACCGAATTGGCCGAACGGATGCGCGGCGCGGGGTGGAGCGGGCGCTTTACCACGCCGGACGAGACGGGCCGCGCATTGATCGCGGCGGCTGGCGCGCCTTTGCGCGTCGGCGTGCCTTTCCCGTTTTCGATGCATGTGGAGCTTTTGCACTATTGGCTCGGCGCGCTGGGCATGCAGACGGATCATGCGCTGGACGTGCATATCGTTCCGCCGCCTTTGATGGCCGAAGCCTTGGCCGAAGGGGAGATCGACGCCTTTTGCGTGGGCGAGCCTTGGGGATCGATGGCGGTTGAGGCGCAGGTCGGGGAATTGATTTTGCCTGGTGCTGCGATCTGGTCTTTCGCGCCCGAAAAGGTGCTGGGCGTGCGGCGTGAATGGGCCGAAGCCAATCCCGATCTGACCGCGCGCCTGATGCGCGCCGTTTACCGTGCCTCGCAATGGCTCAGCCAAGAGGACAATCTGCATCTGGCCTCCGAGGTGCTGGCGCGCTCCGAACATCTTGACCTGCCCGCTGCGGTGATCGACCGCGCCTTGGCGGGGCAGATCATCACCCGCCCGCGCGCTCTGGGCGTGCATGTGCCGCAGTTTTTGTGCCTGCACCAAGGCGCGACCAATTTCCCGTGGCGCAGCCAAGCGGCATGGATCGCCAACGGATTGGCGCGCCGCCACGGGCTTGATCCGGCTGCGGCGATCAAAACCGCCAAAGCCTGTTTCCGCGCGGATCTCTACCGCGCGAATCTGACTCCCATCGGCGCCGACATGCCCGGCGCATCCGAAAAGCTCGAGGGAGCGATGGCCGCGCCGCAGGCCGTTTCATCGACCCGCGGAGAGATGATTCTCGGACCCGATGCGTTTTTTGACGGCCAGATTTTCGACCCCTCCAAGGTTTCGTGATGATTTTTTGTGCAGATGCAGCAATTCCCTCAATTTCTTTCTGCAAATGCAAAGCGCGCCCCTCGCCAAAGGGCAATGGCATTCTGTAGCCTCATCTTCATAGGGCCTTGCGACGCTGCATCGCCCGCACTCAAAGCCCCCACCGATGGGGGGCTGCCAAGAAGAGCAACGCCGCTCGATACGATCTTTGCCTCCCTCCCTCGGCAGATCCTATCGCGCGGCTTTTTTATTTCCTCCCGACCTGACGCGCCCGCAAAGGCCCTCACAGCAAAAGGATAGCCAACGAATGAAAACTGTTTTGAAATGGGCCCTGACGACGACGGCCCTGATCGCCTCGCCCGCGATGGGAGAGATGCTCGACGTCGAAAAAGACGAGCTGAAATTCGGCTTCATCAAACTCACCGATATGGCCCCGCTCGCCGTGGCCTATGAAAAAGGCTACTTCGAAGACGAGGGCCTGTTTGTCACGCTCGAAGCGCAGGCGAACTGGAAAGTCCTGCTCGACGGGGTGATCTCGGGCACATTGGACGGCGCGCATATGCTCGCCGGTCAACCCTTGGCCGCGACCATAGGTTACGGCACCGAGGCCCATATCATCACGCCCTTCTCGATGGATCTGAACGGCAATGCGATCACCGTTTCCAACGAGATTTGGGAACAGATGAAAGAGTTCGTCCCCGAAGAGAACGGCAAGCCCGTGCACCCGATTTCCGCCTCGGCGCTCAAGCCCGTGGTCGAGAAATACAAGGACGACGGCAAGCCTTTCAACATGGGTATGGTGTTCCCCGTCTCCACCCATAACTACGAATTGCGCTACTGGCTCGCCGCGGGCGGTTTGCAGCCGGGGTATTATTCGCCTGCGGATGTGTCGGGCCAGATCGGCGCCGATGTGCTCTTGTCCGTGACCCCGCCGCCGCAGATGCCCGCCACGATGGAAGCTGGCACGATTTACGGCTATTGCGTGGGCGAGCCGTGGAACCAGGCGGCCGTGTTCAAAGGCATCGGCGTTCCGGTCATCACCGATTACGAGCTGTGGAAGAACAACCCTGAAAAAGTGTTCGGCATGTCCGCCGCCTTCCAGCAGGAAAACCCCAACACTGCGATTGCCGTGACCAAAGCCTTGATCCGCGCCGCGATCTGGTTGGACGAGAATGACAACGCCAACCGCGAAGAGGCGGTCGAGATCCTTGCGCGCTCCGAATATGTTGGCGCCGATTACGAGGTGATTGCCAACTCGATGACCGGCACCTTCGAATACGAGAAAGGCGACAAGCGCGAGGTTCCCGACTTCAACGTCTTCTTCCGCTACAACGCGACCTATCCCTATTATTCCGATGCGGTCTGGTATCTGACGCAGATGCGCCGTTGGGGCCAGATCAGCGAAGCCAAGCCCGACAGCTGGTATGACGAGATCGCCAAATCGGTCTACAAGCCCGAGATTTACCTCGAAGCGGCCCGTCATCTTGTCGACGAAGGTCTCGCCAATGAGGAAGATTTCCCATGGGATACAGACGGTTATAAAGCGCCGACCCCCGCTGCCGATATCATCGACGGCATCGGTTATGACGGCAAAACTCCCAACGCCTATATCGACAGCCTGCCGATCGGTTTGAAATCCGGCCAGATCGTCGAAGGCAACCAAGTCAAAGGCTAAGCCCGCACCACGCCCGCCCTGTTCGATTGACGGGGCGGGCGGCTCCTTCCACTTCCAACTTTTGCCCGTCCAAGGACCAGCTTCATGACAGCCACCGATCCCGATACCCTCGCAGCCAGCGCCGCAAAAGACGCCCGCCGCGCGCGGACCTTTACCCGCATTAACAAAGCCGATGGATGGCTCAAGGTCGTCGGGTTGCCGTGGATCACGCCGATCCTCAAAGCCATCGCAGGCGACAACCCGCGCGCGCAGGCCAAAGAAATCTGGCAACAACTCGGCGTGCCCTTGCTCGCGATACTGGTATTTCTTTTCATGTGGTCGAGCCTTGCGCCGCGGGTTCAAACCTCGCTCGGCGCGATCCCGGGGCCGATGGCCGTATGGGAGCAGGTCGGCAACCTGCATGAGGATCACCTGCGCGAGAAGGGCCGCGAGGCAGCATTTTACGAGCGTCAGGATGTGCGCAACGACAAGCTGATCGCGGCGGGCAAAGAGGATAAGGTCAAACACCGCGATTACACCGGCAAACCGACCTATTACCAACAAATCTGGACCTCGATCAAAACCGTGTTCTTCGGGTTCTTGATCGCCACGGTGGTCGCCGTGCCGCTGGGCATCACCGCAGGTTTGTCGAAAACCGCCAATGCCGCCATCAACCCGATTGTGCAGATTTTCAAACCGGTCTCGCCGCTCGCTTGGCTACCCATTGTGACCATGGTCGTCTCGGCGGTCTACGCCACCAATGACGGCATGTTCTCGAAATCCTTTCTCGTCTCGGCCATCACTGTGACGCTGTGCTCGCTCTGGCCGACCTTGATCAACACCGCGCTGGGCGTGGCCTCGATCGACAAAGACCTCGTGAGCGTGTCCAAAGTCCTCAAAATGGGCACATGGACCAAGATCACCAAACTGGTTCTGCCCTCGGCCTTGCCGCTGATCTTTACCGGTCTGCGCCTGTCGCTCGGTGTGGGCTGGATGGTTCTGATCGCGGCGGAAATGCTCGCCCAGAACCCTGGATTGGGCAAATTCGTCTGGGATGAATTCCAAAACGGCTCGTCGCAATCGCTCGCCAAAATCATGGTTGCGGTCTTCACCATCGGGATTATCGGCTTCCTTCTGGATCGCGTGATGTTCGCCTTGCAACAGCTCTTTACCTTTAGCGCAAACCGGTGAGGCCAGACATGAGCTTTCTTAAATTCGATAACGTCTCCAAAGGCTTCGGCGAAGGCACGCAATACAAACAAGTGCTGTCGGACATCAACCTTGAGGTGCCGGAGGGCGAGTTTCTCGCCATCCTCGGCTTCTCGGGCACCGGTAAATCCACGCTGATGAACATGGTCGCGGGTTTGGAAAAACCCACCAAAGGCACCGTGAGCTTCAAAGGCAAGCAAATCGATGGCCCGGGGCCAGAGCGCGGATTGGTGTTTCAATCCTACTCGCTGATGCCGTGGCTGACGGTGTCGGGCAATATCGGCCTCGCCGTCGATGCGGTGGCGCCGAAAATTTCCAAAAAGGCCAAACAGGAAAAGATCGACCATTACATCAAAATGGTCGGGCTGAGCCACGCGGCGCAGCGCCGTCCGGCGGAATTGTCGGGCGGGATGCGCCAACGGGTTGCCGTGGCGCGCGCGCTGGCCCTGTCGCCGGAACTGTTGCTGCTGGACGAGCCGCTTTCGGCGCTGGATGCCTTGACCCGCGCAAATCTGGCCGACGAGATTTTGCAAATCTGGGAAGAGGACAAAAAGACCGTCATCCTCATCACCAACGATGTGGACGAGGCGATCATTCTGGCCGACCGGATTATCCCGCTCAATCCCGATGGCACTTTGGGAGAGGCTTTCAAGGTCGATATCCCGCGCCCGCGTGACCGGATGGCGATGAACCATGACGAGGGGTTCAAAAAGCTGCGCGCGCAGGTGACCAACTATCTGATGGATGTGGGGATCGACGCCAAAGCCGAAGAAAGCCGCGCCTTGCCCAATGTCACGCCGATCCACGGCGTGCCCGCGGCGGTGGCCAAGGCCCAAGAGGGGATGATCGACAATAATTTCCTCGACTTCTCGCAACTTCACAAAATCTACCCCACGCCCAAAGGCCCGCTCACCGTGGTCGAGGATTTCAACCTCAAGCTCAATCGCGGCGAGTTTATTTCGCTGATCGGGCATTCGGGTTGCGGAAAATCCACGGTTCTAACTATGGCGGCGGGGCTCAATTCGATCTCCAAAGGGGTGATCCGCCTTGATGGCCGCGCCGTGATGGGCGCCGATCCCGAACGCGCCGTGGTGTTCCAATCGCCCTCCTTGTTCCCGTGGCTGACCGCGCGCGAAAACTGCTCGATCGGGGTGGACCGCGTCTATCCCACCGCCAGCCGCGCCGAGCGCCAAGATGTGGTGGAATATTACCTCGAACGCGTCGGATTGGCCGATGCGATGGACCGCACCGCCGCCGATATGTCCAACGGGATGAAACAACGGGTCGGCATTGCCCGCGCCTTTGCTTTGTCGCCCAAACTGCTGCTTCTTGATGAGCCTTTCGGCATGCTCGACAGCCTCACCCGCTGGGAGCTGCAAGAGGTCCTCATGGAAGTGTGGTCGCGCACCAAAGTCACCGCCGTTTGCGTCACCCACGATGTGGACGAGGCGATCCTTCTGGCCGACCGCGTGGTGATGATGACCAACGGCCCGCAAGCCACCATCGGCAAGATCGTCGATGTGAACCTGCCGCGTCCGCGCACCCGCAAGGCGCTGCTTGAACATCCCGATTACTACACCTACCGCCAAGAGGTGCTTGATTTCCTTGAGGAATACGAGCACGGCGCGAAACCGGCCAAAAAACCCGCCGCCAAAGAGGATGCCGCGTAATGGCCCAGCGTTTGATGATCATTGGCGCGGGCATGGCTGCGGGGCGGCTGGTCGAACGGCTCAGCCTCGATCATGCGGGCGCCTATGACATCACGCTGTTTAACGCCGAGCCGCGCGGCACCTACAATCGCATCATGCTCTCGCCGGTTCTGTCGGGCGAGAAGAGCTATGACGAGATCGTCACCCACGACGACGCATGGTATGGCGCGCATGGCGTGACTTGCCGCTTTGGCGAGCAGGTGACGGGCATTGATGTGGGCGCGAAAACCGTCACCGGCGAGAACGGCGCGGCACCCTATGACCGTTTGGTGATCGCCACCGGATCGTCGCCCTTTATCATCCCCTTGCCGGGGCGTGATCTGGAGGGCGTGATCGCCTACCGCGATCTCGAAGACACCGAAGCAATGATCGAAGCCGCCGAAAAACCGCAGGGCAAAGCCGTGGTCATCGGCGGCGGCCTGTTGGGGCTTGAGGCCGCAGCGGGCCTTGCCGCGCGCGGTATGCAGGTCACGGTGGTGCATCTCATGGGCCACCTGATGGAGCGGCAATTGGACGAGGCGGCGGGGTTCTTGCTGCGCAAGGCGCTCACCGATCGCGGGATCAAGGTGATCTGCGGCGCCAACTCGCGCGAGATTTTGGGCGAGAATGGCCATGTGCGGGCTCTGGCGCTCGAAGACGGGCGCGAATTGCCCTGTGATCTTCTGGTCATGGCTGTGGGCATCCGCCCCAACACCGGCCTTGCCATCGGGGCGGGTATCGAGGTCGCACGCGGCATTGTCGTTGACGACCAGATGCGCACCAATTTGCCGGATGTCTATGGCCTCGGCGAATGCGTCGAACACGGCGGCGCGCTCTTCGGTCTTGTCGCGCCGCTCTATGACCAAGCCGAGGTTCTGGCTACCCATCTGACCGGCGGGCAGGCGGCTTTTGCCCCCAAGGAGGTCTCGACCAAGCTCAAGGTCACGGGATGCGATCTGTTTTCCGCGGGCGATTTTGCTGCGGGCGAGGGGCGTGAGGAGATCACCCTGCGCGATCCGAGGGGCGGCAATTACAAGCGCCTCGTTCTGGAGCAAAACCGCCTTGTCGGCGCGGTGATGTATGGCGACACTAATGATAGCAACTGGTTTTTCAATCTGATCCAAAGCGGCGCGGATGTCGGCGCGATGCGCGAGCAATTGCTTTTCGGCCCCGCGCATGAGGGGGCCTCCCCCCTCGAACCCTACGGCGGGCGGTGCAGTTTGACGGGATAACCCCGCCGAGTGCACCCCCAGCAACCCCAAGTCACAAGAGGCAGCAACATGGCGGGCAAAACGTCGCAAAACCGCGCAAAGATCACCTGCACCACATGCCCCTATTGCGGCGTGGGATGCGGAGTTCTGGCAGGCCAAGACGGTTCGATCAAAGGCGATCCCGACCATCCGGCGAATTTCGGGCGCCTTTGCTCCAAAGGCTCGGCCTTGGGCGAAACCGTCGACCTCGAGGGGCGTTTGCTGCACCCTATGGTGCATGGCAAACAGGCGGATTGGGACAGCGCCCTTGATCTGGTCGCCGGACAGTTTTCGCGCGCGATCCGCGAGCATGGCCCTGATAGCGTTGCCTTTTATGTCTCGGGGCAATTGCTGACCGAAGACTATTACGTCGCCAATAAACTGATGAAGGGCTATATCGGCTCGGCCAATATCGACACCAATTCGCGGCTGTGCATGGCCTCCTCGGTGGCGGGGCACAAACGCGCTTTTGGCACCGATACCGTGCCCGGGACCTATGAGGATCTCGACGAGGCGGATTTGGTCGTGCTCACCGGATCGAACCTCGCGTGGTGCCATCCGGTTTTGTATCAACGTCTCGTTGCCGCCAAACAGGCCCGCCCCGAGATGCGCGTCGTCAACATCGACCCGCGCCGCACCGCGACCTGCGATATCGCCGATTTGCATCTGGCGATTGCGCCCGATGGCGATGCGGCGCTGTTCAACGCGCTCTTGGCCGAAATTGCACGGCGCGGCGCGCAGGATGCGGCCTATGTCGACGCCCATGTGAACGGGTTCGAGGCCGCCGTCGAGGCCGCCCGCGCCAGCGATCCCGCGCTTAGCGGTTTAAGCCAAGACGAGATCACCGCCTTTTGCCAGATGTGGATCGACACCCCCAAAGTGGTCACCGTCTATAGCCAAGGCGTCAATCAATCGGTCTGCGGCACCGATAAGGTGAATGCGATCCTCAATTGCCACCTTGCCACGGGCCGGATCGGCCGCGCGGGCATGGGGCCGTTTTCCGTCACCGGACAGCCCAATGCCATGGGCGGGCGCGAGGTCGGCGGTTTGGCCAATATGCTCGGCTGGCACCTCGATATCGAAAACGCCGATCACCGCGCCGCCGTGCAGCAGGCATGGGACAGCCCGACGATCTGCACCCACGCAGGGCTCAAGGCCGTGGACCTCTTCGATGCCTGCGCCTCGGGCAAGATCAAGGCGCTTTGGATCATTTCGACCAATCCCGCCGTTTCCTTGCCCGATGCGGGCAAGGTGGCCGAGGCCATCAAGACCGTGCCCTTTACCGTGGTCACCGACATCATGGCCCGCACCGATACCGGCGATTTGGCCGATGTCTTGCTGCCCGCCACGGGATGGGGCGAAAAATCCGGCACGGTGACCAATTCCGAACGCCGCATCTCGCGCCAAAGGCCCTTTTTGGAGGCTCCCGGATCGGCGCGGCCCGATTGGAAAATCCTGTGCGATGTGGCCGCGCGCATGGGCTGGGCGGATGCGTTTGATTACGCTGGCCCCGCCGATGTGTTTCGCGAATACGCCGCCCTCTCCGCGCTCGGCACGCAGTTTGGGCGCGATTTTGATATCTCGGGATTGGGCGATCTGTCCGAGGCCGAATATGATGCATTGGCCCCCGTGCAATGGCCGGTGCGCAAGGGCGATGCGAGCGGCGGGCGGTTCTTTGCGAATGGCGGGTTCTATCACGCCGACGGGCGCGCCAAGATGTTGCCGATCACCGCGCCGCAAGCCTGCGCAGCGCCTGCCGACTACCCGTTTGTGCTCAACTCCGGCCGCGTGCGCGACCATTGGCACACGATGACACGCACCGGAAAATCCGCGCGGCTGAGCCAGCATCTGGCCGAACCCTTTGCCGAAATCCATCCAGAAGATGCCTTTGCCCTCGGGCTGCGCGATGCGGGTTTGGTCAAACTCTCCTCCCCCTACGGCGCTGCCACCGTGCGCGCGCTGATCTCCTCCAAAGTGGCGCGCGGCGAGATCTTCGTGCCGATGCATTGGACCGCGCAATTCGCGCCTTCGGGGGTGATCAACGCGCTGATCGCCCCTGCGGTCGATCCGGTGTCCGGCCAGCCCGCGACCAAAGGCGGCGCGGTGGGGGCCGAAGTCTTCGGCGCCGGATGGTATGCCTTTATCGCCGCCCGCGGCGCGATCGATTGCAAACGCCCCTATGTGGCCAAAGCCCGCACCACCACCGGATGGCAGGCAGAAATCGCCGGTTTCAAAACACCTAAAGATTGGGAGCAGGACCTGCGCGATATCACCGGCCTGTCGGCAGCCGATGCGACCGTCATTGAGGACAGCGCCAGCGGCATCGCCCGTATCGCCCTGACCGATGCGGATGGCACCATCGCCGCGCTGCTGTTCGCCGCGCCCGATCCGGTTGCCGTGGCCCGCGCCTTTGCGGTCTCGCTCATCGGCACGCAAACCCCCGCCTTCGAGGCGCTAGCAGGCCGCCCCGGCGCCGATCGCCCCGATCCGGGCGCGGTGGTATGTTCGTGTTTCAATGTCGGCGTGAATACGCTAAAATCGGCCATAGCCGAGGGCGCCGATACGGTTGACGCTTTGGGCACGAAAACCTGCGCGGGCACCAATTGCGGATCATGCAAACCGGAACTGGCCGCGCTATTGGCCAACCATCTGTCGAAAGTCGCCGCTGAATGAGCCTTGCGCCTTATGTTCGAATTCTGGGCCGCGGCCCTGGCCGTGCCCGATCGCTGGAGCGCGCCGAGGCCGCCGAGGCCATGCGCATTATTTTGGCCGCCGAGGCCGCGCCGGAGGCGTTGGGCGCGCTGTTGATGTTGATGCGCTATCGCGGTGAGAGCGCGGATGAGATCGCCGGATTTGTCGATGCCGTGGGCGAGCGGTTGGCGGGGCGCGGCTGGCGCGGCATTGGCGCGGCGCTCGATTGGCCAAGCTTTGCCGCAGGGCGCACCCGCGGCGCACCTTTGTTTGTTCTATCGGCCAAATTGGTGGCGCAAGCGGGATACCCCGTGCATTTGCACGGCTATAATTCGCATCAAGGCAATAATGCTTCGGTGCGCGATGCGCTCGGCCCCTTGGGGATCAAAAGCTGCGAGACGCCGGAGGCCGCCAAAGCCGCCCTTGCCGAAGAGCGCATCGCCTACACGCCGCTCGAGGCGCTCTCGCCAGAGGTTTTCGATCTGTTGAAATTGCGGGCAAAATTCAACCTGCGTTCGTGCATCAATACGGTTGCGCGGATGATGAACCCCTCATCGGCCCCTGCGGCGGTCCAAGGCGTGTTTCATCCCTCCTACCGCGATCTGCAATCGGATGCCTCGCTTTTGCTGGGACGTCAGACGCTTAGCGTGATCAAGGGCGGCGGCGGCGAATTCGAACGCCATCCGTCCAAAGCGGTGCTCGCCTATGGCCTGCGCGCGGGAGCCAAGACCGAAGTGACTGCGCCCCCCTTGATGGACGAGACGCGCCGCTTGCATGAGGCAGATGCGCCGGACATCACGCCCGCCGCGCTTTGGTCGGGTGCGCAAGAGGATGATTTTGCCGCTGCGACGGTGATTGGCACGGCGGGGCTTGCGCTTTATACGCTTGGCGCCGCAGATGACGTGGCCAGCGCTGATAAATTGGCGGCGCGGCTTTGGGCCGAGCGCAACAAAAGCCATGTGATGACCGGAGAAAACGCATGAAAACCTTCCCGATGTTCTTGCAAATGGCAGGTCGCCGCGTGGTCATCGCGGGCGGCGGCGAACAGGCCGCGCAAAAAAGCCGTTTGATGCTCAAGACCGAGGCCGAGATTGTCCTGCTGGCGCAGGGCGGGATCGACGAAGAGCTCGAAGGGCTGATCGGCGAAGGCCGTATCCGTCTGGATCAATCGCCGATCACCCCCGAGCATTTTCGCGGCGCGGCTTTGGTGTTTATCGCCACCGGTTGCCCCGGCATGGATGCGGCGCTGCACGATCTGTCGCAAGTCGCGGGCGCGCTGACCAATGTGGTGGACCAGCCCGACCTATGCGATGCGATCACCCCGTCGATTGTCGACCGCGATCCGGTGGTTGTGGCCATCGGTACCGAAGGCACCGCGCCGGTGCTCGCGCGCCAGATCAAAACCCGTATGGAAGAAATGCTCGAGCCGCGGCTTGGCGATCTGGCGGCTTTGGTCGGGCGTCTGCGCGGCGCGGCGGCGCACCGGCTTGGCCCGCGTCAGCGGCGCGATTTGTGGCGCTGGGTGTTTTCGGGTGCGCCGCGCGATGCCCATGCGCGCGGGGCCGAACGCGAGGCGGCGGAGCTTATCAAAGCCGCGATCAACACCGGCGAGTTTACTGCGCCTCAAGCCGCGCCCGTATCGCTTGTTGGCGCAGGGCCGGGAAGCCGCGATTTGATCACCCTGCGCGGGGTGCAGCGTTTGCAAGAGGCCGATATCATCTTTTATGACCGGCTGGTCGATCCGCAATTGCTCGAACTGGCGCGGCGCGACGCCGAGCGGGTGTTTGTCGGCAAAGCCCCCGGCGCGCATAGCTGGCCGCAAGACCGGATCAACGGCGTGCTGGTGTCGGCGGCCAAACAGGGCAAGCGCGTGGTGCGGCTTAAATGCGGCGATCCGGGTGTTTTTGCACGCGGCGCCGAAGAGGCCGAGGCCCTGTCGATGGCGGGCATCGCGTTTGAAATCGTCCCTGGCGTGACAGCGGCCAGCGCGGCGGCGGCTTGCACCGGCAATTTCCTCACCGAGCGCGGCAAGACCGATACTTTGGTTCTGACCACCGGCGCGATGCGCGAGGGAGCGGCCTTGCCCGATTGGTTGGCGCATCTGACCTCGGGCACGCAAATCGGCATCTATATGGGGGTCGGCGCGGCGCAGCAGATCCAAGCCACATTGGACGGATCGGGTTTTGCCGATGAGGTCGAGGTGCGCATCGTCAGCAAGGCGGGCCATGCGGATCAACGCGCGCTCACCTGCGCCGCGCGCGATCTTGCCCGCACCATCCGCGAGGCCGACCTGCCCAATCCGGCGATCATCTTTTTGCGCCGCGCGTCAACTGCGGCGGAAGATCAGGCGGCCAAGGAAGGCTAGACACGCCATTTGAGCAAGCGCCGCTCCAATCGGCCGATGGCAAAGCTGACCGTGACGCCAAGCGCCGAGAGGATCACCACTCCGGCAAAGAGCCGCTCCAGATCGTAAAGCGATCCGGCCTCGAGGATATAGGCCCCGATGCCGTATTCCGCCCCGAGCATTTCGGCGGCGACCAAAAGGATGATCCCGATTGCCAGCGAGATGCGCAGCCCCGACAAGATTCCCGGAAGCGCGCCCGGCAAGATCACAGAGCGCACAATCGACCACCAGCCATGGTCGAAACTTTGCGCCATGCGCACCCATGTGCGGTCCACATTATCGACCGCGCCATAGGTGGCCACCACCGTCGGGGTGAAGGTGCCAAAGGCGATGAGCGCGTATTTCGACCCTTCGTCGATGCCGAACCAGATGACGAAAAGCGGCAAGAGCGCGATTTTCGGGATCGGGAAAAGCGCCGCGACCAGCGGCACCACTCCGGCGCGCATCCAAGACGACAGACCAATCAGGATGCCGACCGACACGCCCAAAGACACGCCCAGCACCGAACCGACCAAAAGCCGTGTGAACGAGGGGATCATATGTTCGGCCAAAAGGCCCGAGCGGTAAAGCCCGACCAGCGTGGAAAACACATCGGAGGGGCGGGGCAGGGTAAGCGGCGTGATGACCCCCGACCGCGTGCCCCATTCCGCCAAGCCGATCAGCAGCACAAACACCAAAATCCCGATGCCGCGGATCGGGGAGGGGGCAAAACCGCCGCCGCGAAACCGTACTTGAGCCATAGGGGCGGGAGCTTGCGAGGCTGGCGCCTGCGTGGCGGGGGCGGAGGCGCGATCAGACATGCAAAAGCTCCGCATCGGCGGCGGCGGCCTCATTGCGCATCAATTGCCACAGCCGCGTTTCGGCCTCGATAAGTTCGGGATCATCATAGCGGCGCGCGCCCAGCGGCGTGGCGATTTCAACCACCTCGCGGATTTGGCCAGGGCGGCGCGACAGCACCACGATCTTATGGCCCAGCCGCACGGCTTCGGCGAGGTTATGGGTGACATAAACTGCGGTGAAGGGCGTGCGGGTCCAAAGCGCGATCAGATCATCCATCAGCAATTCGCGCGTCTGGCTGTCGAGCGCCGAGAGCGGCTCGTCCATCAGCATCACCGCAGGGCGCACCGCCAAGGCGCGGGCGATGGCAACGCGCTGTTTCATTCCACCCGAGATTTGTTTGGGCAGGGCATCGGCAAAATCGGTCAGCTTGGTGCGGGCCAGAACATCGGCGATGATGGCGTCTTCGCGGGCGCGCTCCAACCCGTGCGGGGCGAGGGCAAAGGCGATATTGCCGCGCACCGAGCGCCACGGCAGCAGGGCAAAATCCTGAAACACATAGGTCAGCGGGTTCAGGCACCCCTCCGGCGGCGCGCCGACTTGCAGCACCGCGCCGCGCGTGGGTTGCTCCAGCCCGCCGATAAACCGCAAAAGCGTGGATTTCCCGCAACCCGACGGGCCGACGATGCAGACAATCTGCCCCGCCGGAATATCAAGCGAGATATCCGAGAGCACCTCGGTCGTCCCGTAGGAATGGTGAATGCCATCGAGGCGAAGATCCATGCGCGGCCTGCTTTGAAGTCAGAGAAAACGCGCGCCGATAGGAACCGGCGCGCGCAAAAAAGGCGATCCTGCGATCACAGGGTCTTGACGTAGCTCGTATCGATCAAGGTCTCCAGCGCCACATCGGGCACCAGATTTTCGGATTTGAACCAATCGAGCTGGTCCTTGATCGAGGTGACATTCAATGCCGCGCCCTCGTTGATCCGCATCGCGCCATTGGCAATGGATTTCGCCGCCGCCTCGCGCGGTTTGTCGGCATAGACGTATTTGTGGATCAGATCGATCATCGCGTCGGCCTCGCCGCTGGTTTTATCCACGAGGGCGGCGTTGAAATCCGCGCCGCCTTGGGAAAACCCTGCGAGGAAAGCGGCGGTCATGTCGCGCTCATCCGCGGCGTTCTTGGCCGAGGTAAAGGTCGTCGTGACCTGATAATCGGGGATGTAATCGGAGACATTGCCGATGATATGCACCGCGCCCGATCCGGCCAGAGGTTTGGCGATATGCGGCACGATGGACCACGCGTCGATCTGCCCCGATTTGAGCGCGCCGATGATGGCGCCGACCTTTTGCAGCGGCTTGAATTTGAGCGAGATGCCCTCTTTGGCCGCGATTTTCGACCCCATGTAATGGAAGGACGAACCCGCCGTGGTCATGCCGAAGCTTTTGCCGTCCAGCCCCGCGGGCGTGGTGATCCCCGCTTGATAGGCCGCATCCGAGACCAGAATTTTCTGCCCGTCGATGCCCGCCTCTTCGCTCAGCGCGCCGCCGATCACCTTGATCGCGCCCTTATCGGCCAAGGAGACCAACCCGCCCGACACCGCAGTGACGGCGTAATCCACATCGCCCGAGGCAATCGCCACGGCCATGGGCTGCGCGGCTTGGAAGAACTTCAACTCCACGTCCAATCCGGCGTCTTTGAAATAGCCGCGCTCCAGCGCGACGAAACTGGCGGCGTGGCTGGTAAAGCGCAGGGCGCCGACGGTGATTTTGCGGTTCGATGCCAGCGCGGGCGCGGCAAGGCTGGCCCCCGCAGCGGCCATCAGGCCAAGCGCAGAGCGGCGCGTCAGATGTGTCATGGTATCCTCCAAAATGTTCCTCGATGGTCGGCACATTGCCCCTTGGCCCGCCGTCGCTCTCCTCCTGCGGCAGTGCGGGCAACCGTTTCTCCCGACGGCCAGAGTGCCCGCGCCGCCCGCGCGGCGCAAGTCCGCAGCTTTACGGTGCCTTGACTTTGGGCAAAAGCGCCCGCGCAAAGAGCGAAAAACCTAACCCAATAGGGTGCGACGGTTTGTCTCAGGGCGCTGCCCGATTTCGGCCACATTTGCCTGTTTAGGGGGCGCGCCGCACGAAAAATCTAATAATTACCCCAAGGTAAGCTTTGTCACAAAAAGTTAATGCAAAACAGGGGCGAAACCTAAATATGCCTGCCTTTCCATGATTTTGGGGCGAATCGGAAAAAAGGCACTAGCGATTGTGGCAAAAACAAGGTAATTCTTGCCGTAAGGAAACAAAACAACGCATAATTAGACGTTGTTAACGAGGTAGCGGTGGTATTTATGAAGGCGATCGATTTCGTCGTCCGTGATGGTATGGGCGCAGTTCAGCGTGGTGAGGTTCAGGAGCGCGGCTCCGTCACCAAGATTGATGCAGGTCTCGACAAGGAGATCTCTCTCAACGTCCGTCAGATGGATTTGAAGGGCTATGTGCGCGAGGGTTCGAACCTCGAGATCACATTGGCGGATGGGCGCACCATCGTTCTCGAAAATTACTTCGGCGAGGGCGGCGAACCTGCCGCGCGCCTTTTCATCAGCGCTGACGGCTACCTCAACGAGGTCGATCTGGTTCAGGGCGCGGATGGCGTTTTTTATGCGCAATACGGCCCGACCGAAATGTGGGGCAAATGGAGCCCCTCTGATGACCTGATCTTCCTCTCGGGCAACGAGGGTGCAGTGATCGGTCCGGAAGGCAATGATGTGTCGATGCTTGCTGCCGGTCTCTTGGGCGCTCCGGCGCTTTGGGGCGGCGCGGCGGCCGCGGCTGCGGGTGTCGGTGCGGCTGTGATCGGCGGCGGCGAAGGCGGCGCGGATGCGCCCGCGCGCATTGACCCGACAGTCGATCAGCAGGGCGAATTGCCCGCGATCGGCGGTGACGGCGTTGACGACCCATCGATCGAAATCACCGGCACCGCAGAGCCCGGGTCCGAAGTGATTGTCACCATCGGCGAGGAAGAGGTCACCACGACCTCCGGTTCGGACGGCACATGGGGTGTGGTCTTCGAGGGCGATACCTTCCCCGAGGATGGCACTTATGATGTCGGTGTTGTTGTCATCGAACCCGATGGCACCGAAACCGACCTTGGCGGTCCGGTTGTTGTGATCGATATGACCCCGCCCGCATTGGAATTCACCACCGGCACCACGTCGACCGGCGAGATCATCAATGCCGAAGAGCACCAAGCGGGCACCGTGATCGGCGGCACCGGCGAGGCGGGATCGACGCTTGAAATCACCGTGGACGGCGCATCGCAAACCACCACCGTGGGCGAAGACGGCACATGGAGCGTGACCTTCGCCGCCGATGAAATCGCAGGCGGCGAATATGAGGCGGATGTGACCGTGGTCGCGACCGATGCTCTTGGAAATTCCGCCACTTACACCGATACGCTGACCATCGATACTTTGCCCGATGCGGTCACCATCAACACCGAAGGCTTTGAGGGTGACGGCACGCTCAATCTTGCCGAAATGGATGATGGCATTCAGGTCACCGGCACCTCCAATCCGGGCGTGACGGTCACCGTGACGCTTGAAGGCGTCGAGCAGCAGGTCGTCACCGGCGAGGACGGTACGTGGAGCGCAACCTTTGATGCCTCCACCCTGCCCGAGGGCGAATATGACGCCTCGGTCACCGCGACCACCGTGGATGCGGCGGGCAACAGTTTTACCTCCACCGGCAGCTTGCATGTGGATACGGTCTCGAGCGTCTCCTTCGACAACGCGCCGATCGCCGGCGACAATATCGTCAACGAGAGCGAAGCGGCGGGCGCCGTGGCCGTTTCGGGCACAACACAGCCCGGATCGACGGTGGTTGTCTCCTTCGGCGGCAGCTCCTTTCCCGCGCAGGTCGCGGCGGATGGGACATGGACGCTCAGCCTGCCCGCAGGCACCTTTGTGGCGGGCGAATATGATGTCGATATGACCGTGACGGCGACCGACGGGGCGGGCAATACCTCCTCGGCAACACGCACCGTGACCATCGACACCGAAACCTCGGTCAGCATCAACGGCGGCCTTGCGGGCGGCGATGATCTGCTCAATGCGGTCGAGGCGCCCAATGGCGTGACCCTCACCGGCACAGCCCAACCGGGTGCGAGCGTCGAGGTGAGCTTTGGCGAGGCGGTCCATACCGTTATCGCGGGCGCAAACGGCACATGGAGCAGCACCTTTACCGCCGCCGAAGTGCCCGAAGGCGCCTATACCGCCACGATGACCGCCACGGCCACCGATCCGGCGGGCAATACCTCGACCACCAGCAGCACCATGCAAGTGGATACCAAAGCCTTTGTCGCCTTTGCGCCGACACCGGTCGAGGGCGATAATGTGGTCAACCACGCCGAGGCCGCCGATGGTGTGGTCCTGTCGGGCTCCACCGAGCCAGGGTCGAGCGTGACCATCACTTTGGGCAGCGTCAGCCGCCCCGCGACGGTCGATGCCTATGGCAACTGGACCGTGCAATTTGCCGCCTCCGACATTCCGTCGGGCGAACATAGCACCACGATCACCGCCACGGCGGTCGATACCTCGGGCAATACTTCGAGCGCCACCAACGAGATCGAGATCGACACATTGGTGCGCGATTTCCAAATCACCTCGACCCCTGGCGGCGAGGATGGCGTGATCAACGCCGCAGAGGCCGCGCAGGGGCTTGTTCTCACCGGCGTGACCGAGCAGGGATCGAGCGTTATTGTCCAGCTGGGCCAGCAAAGCGTCGATGCGGTTGTCGCCTCGGACGGCACATGGACCGCGACCTTCTCGGCGGCGCAATTGGGCAGCGGTGAATACACCACCACCATGACCGCCACCGCCACCGATGCGGCGGGCAACGTCGCCACCACCACCGACACGGTGCGCGTGGATACCGATGCGGGATCCTTGGCGCTGAGCAGCCTGCCGATCGAAGCCGACGATGTGATCAACTTCAACGAGGCCGCCGATGGCGTGACCATCATGGGCACCTCGGATGCGGGCAATGTTGTGCAAGTCTCTCTTGGCGGCGTGACCGATTCGGTCGTCACCGGCGCCGATGGCAGGTGGTCCTCGCTCTTCGCCAATAGCGAAATCCCCCAAGGCACCTATGACGCCACCATCACCGCATCGACCACCGATGCCGCCGGCAACAGCCGCTCGGTCACTGATACGGTCCATGTCGATACCAGCGTCGATAACCTGACCATCTCGCTCGCGCCGATTGCGGGCGAGGGCGTGATCAACGCCGAAGAGGCCGCCGCCGGCTTTGACGTCGAAGGCACGGTCGAAGCGGGATCGATTGTCAATGTCACCATCGGCACCGTCACCCGCAGCGCCACCGTCGACGCGCAGGGCAACTGGACCGCGCATTTCCAATCGGGCGACATTCCGGCAGGCGAATATACCGCCGACATCACCGTCAGCGTCACCGATGTAGCAGGCAACACCGCCACCGCGACCGATACGGTCGAGGTCGACACTTTGGTCAATACGCTCACCAATACGCAAGACGTCACCTCCGGCGACGGATCGGTGAACGCGGCCGAGGCGCGCAACGGCTTTGCCCTCGGCGGTCAGGTCGAGCAAGGCTCCACCGTCGAGATCGAGTTCGGCGGCAAGACCTACAATGCACAGGTTTCGGCCTCTGGCGCTTGGTCCTTGACCATTCCGGCAACGGATATCGCCTCGGGCACCTATGATGCGGCCTATACGGTGCGCGCCACGGATGCGGCGGGCAACACCAGCGAATTGGTCGAAAACCTGCATATCGACACCGACCTTCCCGGCGCGGCGGATGTGGCCAGCTACACCCGCGATCACACCGGCCTGCGCGCGATTTCGATCGAGAGCACCGATGACAGCGTGTCGATCGCCCATATCGACGATGCGGGTAATATCGCCGAGGTCGGATCGACCTCCTATGATATCCCCGCCTTGGGCGAGACCACCTATGCCTTTGACGACACCGTGCCCGACGGCTCGCACCTCGTGCTGACCACCGAAGACGCGGCGGGCAACCAGACCGGCACCTTCCTCGCGGTGGACGATCCGTCGACCTCGATTGTCGATCTGAGCTCTGGCAACCTTGGCGATTACCAGATCGAAACCATCGATCTGCAATTCGCCGAAGACAGTCAAGTCACCCTCTCCGAAGCGCAGCTTTTGAACCTGTCGTCGAACTCCGACGCGGTTGTGATCAAAGGCGGCACCGACGATACGGTCTCCATCAACGGCGCGGTCAACACCGGCCAGACCCAAGATATCGATGGCGAAAGCCACACGGTTTATACCCTCGGCGAGAACGGGGTTTTGATTATCGACGACGATATTACCGTCGTCATCTAAAGTGACGAGTAGCAGGGGCGCGGCAACGACCGCGCCCCTTTAAAAACAATCAATACAAGCACCGGAACAGGGGCGATTGATGAGGCACAGGGCATTGAAAAGCACCGTTAGCGGTGCGCTTTTCGCATTTTTACTCTCCGGCTGCGTGATGCAGGACGGCGAGGCAAACGGGACGGCCACCATGATGGCCACCCATAAACCCAAAATGACCGCACGCGAGAAGGAAAGCGCAAATAGCGCCGTGATTTCCGCCTTGCAGGCACGGCGCTCGGCGCTGCCTTCAGGCAGCAGCTATGATCAGGTCGCCGCCAATGTGCTGGCGGCCTCTTCGCGCAGCGCCGAGGCAGAGCTGCGCTCGGCCCGTCTGCGCGCCGAAGCCCAATCGAAAAACTGGCTTCCCTCCATCGGCCCCAACATCTCGCTCTCTTCCCTCGGGGCGGTTGTTGCGGGTCTGTTGGTCGAGCAGGTGCTCTTTGACAATGGCCGCAAGAAAGCCGAGCGCGATTTTGCCAAAGCCGATGTCGAGGTTGCCGCCGCCAACCTGTCGATCGATACCAATGATCGGGTCTATGAGGCGCTGTCGCTCTATATCGCCGCCGAAGAGGGCCGCGCCACAGCCGCGCTCGCCTCGCGCATCCATGACGATATGAAGCATTTCGAATGGATCATGAACGAGCGCGTCAATGGCGGTGTCTCGGATATGTCCGATCTCAACATCCTGCGCCAGAAGCTGTCGCAAATTCAAAGCGAGCATAGCGCCGCCGCCGAAAGCGTCGATGCGGCGCTGGCCGAGCTGAACGCCATGTCGGCGCGCCCGCTTGGCGGGCTTGAAGGGCTGTCGCTGGTCAATGTCACCGCCAAGGATGCCAAACCGCTTTCGGTGCTCAAGGCCGAAGCCGAAAAAGAACGCGCCATCGCCTCGGCGAAAATCTCGCGCGCGGGCCATTTGCCTGGCGCCAAATTGACCGCCACGGCGGGCAGCGGCGGGTCAAGCGTCAAGCCCAGCATTTCGGTCGGCTCCGACAACCTGCTTGGTCTTGGCACGGGCGCGACGCTCAAGGCGATTGCTGCCGAAAAAGAGGCCGCAGAGCGCCGCGTGGCGCAGGCCAATGAAGATGCCAACCGCAGCCTGCGCGCGCTTGAACAACGTCTCGCCGCCCAAGACCGCCAAGCCGCTGAGGCCGCCGCAATGACCGCGCAGGCCAAGGCCAATCTGGATCTCTTCCAAGAGCAATACCAAGCGGGTCAAAGACAGGTGATGGATGTCGTCGGCGTCTATGAAACCTTTGCCGCACAACAAAAAAACCAAGTCGGCTTGAAATACAAAGCGGCGTTGACGCGGCTCGAGATCGCCAAGGAACTCGGCCTTTTGGCGAATGGGGAAGAGATTTGAGCAAGACGCCTATCGCCTTTTCGGTCAGCAAGGGCGGCAAGACCGTCAAACCCGTGGCCAAACCCTCGGCGGCCTGCGCGCAGCCGGATCCCGCCAAGGCCGGTGCGATGTCGCATCTGCCCGCGCCCGATATCTTTGCCGAGCGCAAGCCCGAACCCTTTGCCACGCCCAAGCCCAAAGCGCCGAAATCCGCCGCCGCGCCTGCCAAAACCGTGCGGGTTTTGTCGCCCAAGCCGCAGCCTCGTGCGCCGCAACTGCAATCAAACCCCGTCGCCAATGGCGCGCCAAAACTCAGCCGCGCGGCGCAAATGCAAGCCGCCCTGCGCAGCGCGGCCCTGAGCGCGGGCGCGGCCATGCCCGATGTGAAATCCGGCGCGGCCCGTGTCTTGCACCGCGCCCGCAAGGGTTTGCAACAGGCGCGTCCCGCAGCCGTTGCCCAGACCGCCACAGCTCAGAGCGCGCAGCCCTCTGTCGCCACTTCCGCACCCATTCCTGCGCCCCAGACCCAAGCGCCGAAACCCAAAGCGCCGGTGTTCAAGGTTTCATCGCCCAAACCGCAAAGCGCCGCCCCCGCGCCATCGCCTGCCAGTGCCCCTGCGCCAGCACAGCCCGCGCGCAAACCCTCCGCTGCCGTGGTGCATTTGGGCGCCGCCGCCGAGGCCCTGCGCGCCGCCAATGCCTTGCCCGATATGGTCGCGCGCTTCGTGCCGAGCATGGGCAAATCCGCTCCCCGCGCCGCCATGACCCCCGTGGCGGCTTTGGACGACGCGCCCAAAGCGCCCAGCGTGCAAATGAGCCCCGAACAAATCCGCACCCGCGCCGAAATGGCCTCGGTCTATGCAGGGCTTTTGGGAGCCGAAGCGCCCGCCGGTGATCTGCGCGACGTGTTGACCGCCGCGCGCGAAGCCGAGCCGCTGCGCGCGCTCGCCCGCACCTTGCAAAGCGCGGGGCTTGTGGCCGAAATCGCCTCCGCCGCCGAGGTCACGCCGGACCTGTGGCCCGCCATGGCGGCGATGACCAACGGGCAAATCGTGCTCGTGCTGCGCCAGCGCGGCGGCGAGATGATCGTCTATGACGCCACCTGCACCGACAAACGCGCCCATGTGGATCTCGCTGAATTCAAAGAGTTTTTCTCGGGCACCTTGCTGCATGCCGAGGCGCCCTTGGAACAATTGGCCCGCGCCCATAGCCCCAAGGGCGACAGCGGCCATTGGTTCTGGAGCCAGTTCGGCCGTTTTCGCCGCTACTTCGCCGAGATCGCGCTTGGCTCGCTGGTGGCGAACCTTCTGGCCGTGGCGGTGGCGCTGTTTTCCTTGCAAGTCTATGACCGCGTGATCCCGCATCAATCGGAGGCCACGCTTTGGGTGCTGGCCGCTGGCGCGGGGATCGCCCTGTTGATGGAAGCCTCGATGAAAATCGCCCGCGCGCGGTTGATGGACGGGGCAGGGCGGCAGATCGAGCTATCGGTGCAAAGCATCTTGATGGAGCGCATTTTGGGGATGCGCTCGGAGCAGGCGGGCAAATCGCCCTCGCAGCTTTTCTCCTCGATGCGCGAATTCGGGTCGGTGCGCGAATTTTTCACGGCCTCCACCATCGGCACTCTGGCCGACATTCCCTTTATTTTCGTCTTTCTCGCCCTTGTTGCGACGATCGCCGGACCGGTGGTTTGGGTGTTGATCGCGGGCGGGATCTTGATGGTCCTGCCGGGGTTCTTTTTGCAAAAGAAAATGCTGCGCCTGACGGTCGAGACCCAAGGCGCCAGCGCCAAATCTTCGCGGCTGTTGCATGAGGCGGTGTTCGAGTTGGACACGGTCAAAACCCAGCGCGGCGAAGACCGTTTCCGCCGCCTTTGGGCCGAACTCACCACGCTGTCGGCGGTGAAATCCTCCGAGCAGCGCAAGATCGCCGCAGCGCTCAGTTTCTGGAGCCAAGGGGTGCAGCAAGCCACCTATGTCAGCGCCGTGATCCTTGGCACGTACCTTGTTTTTGCAGGACAATTTACCGTCGGTTCGATCATCGCCGTGGGCATTCTGACCGGCCGCACCCTTGGGCCGCTGACGCAATTGTCCGGCACGATGGCGCGCTGGGGCAATGTCAAAGCGGCGCTCGACGGGCTTGATACGATTGCCTTGGCCGAGCAGGACGAAGAAGAGGGCCGCAGCTATCTGCGCCGCGAGGCTTTGCGCGGGAATTACGAGCTGCGCAAGGTCAATTTCCGCTATGACGCCGAGGGCGGTGTCGATCTGGACGTGCCCCAACTCAAAATCAAATCCGGCGAACATCTGGCGATTTTGGGTGCCAACGGATCGGGCAAATCGACCCTGCTCAAATTGATGAGCGGGCTTTACGAGCCGAGCGAGGGGCGCATCCTTTTGGACGGCACCGGCATGAGCCAGATCGCCCCGCGCGATTTGCGTCGCGGCATCGGATATCTGGGTCAGGACGTGCGGCTCTTCTGCGGCACATTGCGCGAAAACCTGAACCTGACGATGATGGAGCGCGACGATGCGCGCCTGATGGAAGCCCTTGATTTTGCAGGGCTTGGTCCCTTTGTTCAGGCCCATCACAAGGGGCTTGATCTGGAAATCCGTGACGGCGGGCAGGGCATGTCGGTGGGACAACGCCAATCCATCGGCTGGGCGCGTTTGTGGCTTCAAGACCCGAAAATCTGCCTGCTCGACGAGCCGACGGCGGCGCTGGACCAGACGTTGGAGAACACTTTGGTCAGCCGTCTTGAGGATTGGCTGCAGGGGCGCACGGCGATCATTGCGACGCACCGCGTGCCGATTTTGAAGCTGACCGAGCGGACCTTGATCATGCAGGGCGGGCGTTTGACGGTGGACGGGCCGCGCGACGAGGTTCTGGCCCGTCTCAACCGCCAACCGCAGGTAAAGGGAGCCTAACGTCATGGCCACAGCCACCACAAACCTCGGCGCGCAGATGCAGCGCGAATTGCGCGGGCCGAGCGCCGTTATCTGGCTTTCGGTGCTCACGGTGTGCCTGTTTATCGCATGGGCCGCCTTTGCGTGGGTGGACGAGATTGTGCGTTCGGACGGCGAGATCATTTCCTCTTCGCGCCCGCAGATCATCCAGAACCTCGAAGGCGGTATCCTCTCGGAATTATTGGTAAAAGAAGGCGATGTGGTCGAACGCGGCGATGTTTTGGCGCGGCTGCACGGGATGCAATTCCGCTCGTCCGTGGACGATCTGCAAGACCAGATCAACGCCCATGACATCCGCCGCTTGCGCCTTGAGGCCGAGCTTGGCGGGCAGTTCGATTTCGCCGTGCCGCAGGCGCTGATGACCCGCTCGCCGGACATTGTCGCCTCCGAGCGCGCGCTGTTGCAGGCGCGCCAGTCGGATTTTGTCAGCCGCCGCGAAGGGGCGCAGCGTGTGCTCGATCAGGCGGCCAAGGAAAAATCGCTTCTCGAAAATATGCTGGCGCGAAAAATCGTTTCATTGATTGAGGTTACCCGCGCGCGCAAGACCTATGCCGATGCCAAAATCCGCTATGACGAGATCGTCACGCAGGCCGAATTGGACCGCGCGCAGGAATATTCCGAGACGCTCAAGGAATTGGCGACGCTCAAACAGAACCTCAAAGGCTCGCAAGACCAGCTGTCGCGCACCGTGTTGCGCAGCCCTATGCGCGGCATTGTCAACGGGCTGTCGGTGACCACCATCGGCGGCGTGGTGCGCCCCGGCGAGGAGATTTTGCAGATCATTCCCTTGGGCGAGGAGCTGTTTGTCGAGGCGCGCGTGGCGCCCAAAGACATCGCCAACATCCGCCATGGTCAAGAGGCGACGATCAAGCTATCTGCCTATGATTACACGATTTTCGGCACGCTCAAGGGCAAGGTTGACGTGATTTCAGCCGATACGTTCAAGGACGAACGCGCCCGCGAGGCCGACAAGGACGCCCATTATAAAGTCACGCTCAAGGTCGATATGGGGGCGCTCACCGAGCGTCAGGCGCGGGTCGAAATCCGCCCCGGAATGCAGGCGACGGTCGAGCTGCACACCGGCGAGAAAACCGTTCTGCAATATCTTCTCAAGCCGCTCTATAAATCCAAAGAAGCCTTCCGCGAGCCCTAGGGCCGGTGATTTTCCAGTGCGAGTAACCTCGGTCGCGCGCTCCTCGATTTATCGGGGGGCGCGCTTCATTTTGCGCGGCGCGCATGCGGCGAAAATCGCTGTCTGTATCACGTCTGTATCACGTCGGTATTGCGTCGGTGCGCCTGCGCCTGCCCCCATGCGCCCGCGTTTTGCGGTTGGCAGGGGCGCGGCGGGGCCGCATAAGGGCGCAGATCACGCCATGAGGGATGCGCCATGACCAATTGCCAGATTTGCTCGAACGAGGGGGCAAGCCCTCATGCCATCGCCCCGCGCGACGACACGCTCGACCTTTGCGCGCCCTGCGCCGAGGCCGCGCAGGGGTCGATCACCGACGGGCCGCAGTGGCAATGCCTGCATGAGGCGATCTGGAGCGAGGTGCCTGCGGTCAAGGTCACCGCATGGCGGATGCTGCACGCGCTGCGCAGGCCTTGGGCCAATGATCTGCTCGACATTGCCTATCTGAGCGAGGAAGAGGCGGACTGGGCGCAGGCGGGCATGGCCGAGGCGCAGGCCGATCTGGTTATTCACCGCGACAGCAACGGCGCGGTTCTGGCGGCGGGCGATACGGTGGTGTTGATCAAGGACCTGCCGGTCAAAGGCGCGGGATTTACCGCCAAACGCGGCACCGCCGTGCGCGGCATTTCCCTTGTGGCCGATAACGCGGACCATATCGAGGGCCGTGTCGAGGGCCAGCGCATCGTGATCCTCACCCAATTCGTCAAAAAGAGCTAAAGCGCGCCGCGCCTGTTCTCGGCTCGGTCAGGGCTTTGCCCCAGGCCTAGACCTCGACCCAAAGCGTCACCGGCCCGTCATTGACGAGGCTGACCTGCATATCCGCGCCAAACCGCCCCGTTTGCACCCCGATGCCCTCGGCGCGCATGGCGCTGATAAAGGCCTCATAGGCGGCCTCGCCCTCGGCGGGCGGGGCAGCGGCGGAAAATCCGGGGCGGTTGCCGCGCGAGGTATCCCCCGCCAGCGTGAATTGCGACACGATCAGCGCGCCGCCGCCCGTGTCGCGCAGGGCGCGGTTCATCTTGCCCGCCTCATCCTTGAAAATCCGCAGCTTGGCGATTTTCGCCGCCATTTTCGCGGGGGCCTCGGGCGCATCCCCCGCCATGGCGCAGATCAAAATCAACAGCCCCTCGCCGACCTCGCCCACCAAATCGCCCTCGATATGGACGGCGGCGCGGCCCACCCGTTGCACCAGAGCGCGCACCGCCTAATCCTCGCGCCAGTCGAGCACCTCGCCGAGCGCGGCGCGCTCGGTGCGAAAGCCGTTGGCGGGGTGGTCGTCATCGGCATAGCCAAACGAGATGGCACAGGCGATGACGCGGTCATCGGGAATGTCGAAATGGGCGCGCACCTGATCGGAATAACCGGCGATGGCGGCCTGTGCGATGCTGCCCAATCCGGCGGCGGCAGCGGCCAGGGTAAAGGCGGTGACAAAGCCGCCGCAATCCATCGCGCCATAGGGGCCAAGCTCGCGCGCCGAGGTGACGATCGCCACATGGGGCGCGCCGAACAGGCGGAAGTTTTCGAGCATCTGCATCGCCGATCCGGCGCGGTCGCCCTTCTTGACGCCGACCGCCTCGTAAAGCTGCCAGCCGCAGGTGCGCCGCCGTTCCTGACGTGCGCCCGAATAGCCCGAGGGGAATTCGAAATCGGAACTGCCGCTCTCTTCGAGCACCGCTTTCATCATCCGCGCGCGAAAGGCCTCGGTGGCGGGGGCGGCGGTGACGATCACCTCCCACGGCTGGGCGTTGCACCACGAGGGCGCGCGCCCCGCCATGCGCAGCAGATCCTCGATCACCGCGCGCGGCACCGGATCGGGGCGAAAGGCGCGGCAACTGTAGCGATCGTGCAAAAGCCCGCGTAAAACGATGGAGGCCTCGGGGATATCACTCATCATGGGCGGGTCTTTTCCTTGTCTTTGTTACTGCTGCATCGCGGCGACATAGCCGATGGTCGCCGCGAGGATCAGCCCCGCAACCACCGCAACGGCAATTTTCCACGCGCTATAGGGCCGCGCGCCTTGCACCTTGCCGGTGCGGCCGTTGACCACGAAACGATAGGTCTTGCCCCGATATTTATAGGCCGCCATCCAGACAGGCAGCAGAATATGTTTGAACGTTACGTCATGCACGCTTGTGTCGATGTCATGGATGCGCTGGCGGTCGCCGCCGATGTCGAAACGCACGTCGCGGGCGATGGCGCGGTCCATGATGGCGCGCGCTTCGGCATATCCCTCCTCGAGAGGCACGCTATAGGCTTGGGCGCGAAATCCGGCGAGATATTCGGGCGCATAGGGCACCAGCGCGCTCAAATCCCACGGCTCGAGCGCATCGGTGAACCGTTTGGGCAGGGCGGTCGCGGCCAGCACCAGCACATCGTCGAAAAACCGCGCTACGCGCCCCGATTTGGGGGTCCAGCGGACCTTGGCCACCTGCACCTTCTGGCGCTTGCCATCGCGCATGACGGTGTGGGTCTCGTAATAGACGGTGCCGCGCTCGCCGCGATAGCGCGAGGCCGTATCGGCGTCAAAGGTCCAATAGGGCACATAGATGCCTTGCATCTTGCGGCCCTTGCGGGCGTATTTTTTCAAGCCCGAGGGCGCGAACCATAGCCGCCCGAGCCAATCACCCATCGCGCTGCGCGCGGCGCGCTCGTCCAGCGCAAAGGGCAAAACCGCGCGCGGTTTGATTTGTCGCTGCGCGCCGGTGTCGGTGACCACGGGGGTGGCGCAAAACGGGCATTCGGTGGCATGCTCGCCCGCGCCAAGCTCGATCTGGGCGGCGCAATTGGGGCAGTGCAGCGTGCGGATGTCTTGGGCTTCGGCCTCGGGCAGGGCACCGTCGAGCGCGGAGCGAAAATCCATCTCGGTGATGGCGGCGGCGCGGGCGGGGGCCTGGGCGATGTCCATCGGCTCGTGATGGCCGCAAAAATCGCACACAAGCTGCGCCGCCGCCGGATCGAAGCGGTAATCGGCGCCGCATTGCGGGCAGGGAAAGCGGTGCTCTTGCGGGCTATGGCTGGCGTCGTTCTGGCCGCTGCTCTGGCCAGCGTTCTGACCACCGTTCTCGCCGGCGTTCTGGCCGGCGCTCTGGGGGCTGCGCGGGGGGGTGCTCATGGATCAGCCCGCCTTTACGCCATGGTCGAAACTGACGATCTGCGCGATCTGCTGCGCGGCGGCGCTGGTGTAGCGGATCACATGGCAAAACAGCCGCGCGCCCCCCGTATCGGTGACCAGCCGCCCCGAAACCGTGCCCGCCTTGCCTTGGGTCACCACCTGTTCGATGTAGATTTTGCGCGGCGGGCGCAGCGCGCCGAGCGCCGCCAGAATCGCGCCGCGCCCGACCATGACGGGCGCATCGCCGCATTGCCACGTGGCATCGGGCGAGAGCATCTCTTGCGCCATCGCGCCCGCGCCCATCAAGGCCAGCGCCAGCGCCTCGGCGCGGGTCTCGGCCGTGTCGGGGGCGGGCGGCGCATCATGGCCGCGCTGTATTTCGGGCATGTCAGGCATCACAAACGGTCCAAAATCGGGCCTTAAAAAATGGGCGGCAGCGGCGCGCTCAGGCGGCGGGCGGCGGGGGCGGGGGCAGGACGGTGAAAAGCTGCGCCAGTTCCATCACATCGCCCGCATGTTTCCACCCGTCCTGACCGGCGGTCCACACAAAGGTCTCGCGGCTCAAACTGCCATCGGCGGCCATCCGGCCCATGGCGGCTTTGGAATAGGGGCCTTTGGTGACGCCCGCTTCGGCGATATGCCACACATGTTCGGCGGGCGGCGGCGGGGGCACGGCGGGCGCGGCGGCTTGCGGCGCGGGCGCGGCGGCAGGGCGCGGACCCCAAGGCCCCGCATTGCCCATCTGCGTGGCCATTGCCATGCCCATCCCCATGCCAAGCCCCGCACCCATACCGCCGCCGCCATTGGGATTGGCGGCCGCTGCGGTCATCGCCTCGGCGGCGCTATATTGGGTGAACCGGCCCAGATCACCGGCCAGCCCCATCGAGGTGCGCTTGTCCAGCGCCGCTTCGACCGCTTCGGGCAGCGAGATATTTTCGATGTAAAGCTCGGGCATCGACAATCCGTAGGCGGCGATGGTTTCGGAAATCTGCGCCGCCACCAGCTTGCCAAGATCGGCGGTGTTCGCGGCCATATCCAATACCGGAATCCCCGACGACGCGACCACGCGGCTTAATTCCTGCACGATCACATTGCGGATCTGGAACGAGATTTCATCCATGGTGAATTCGCCGTCGGTGCCGACAATCTCGGTCAGGAAACGCGCCGGATCGCTGACGCGGATCGAATAGGTGCCAAAGGCGCGCAGCCGCACGGGGCCAAATTCCGGATCGCGGCAGATGATCGGGTTTTTGGTGCCCCATTTCAGATCGTTAAACCGCGTCGTGTTGATGTAGTAAATCTCTGATTTAAAAGGAGATTTAAAGCCGTGATCCCAATGGTTCAACGTCGTGAGAACCGGCATGTTGTTGGTCTCGAGCATATAAAGCCCCGGCGTGAAGACATCGGCCAATTGCCCCTCATGGACAAAGACCGCCGCTTGGCCCTCGCGCACCGTCAGCTTGGCGCCATATTTGATCTCGTGGTCCTCGCGCTCGAACCGCCAGACCATCGTATCGCGGCTGTCGTCGGTCCAATGGATGACGTCGATGAATTCGCCGGTGAGAAAGTCGAGAATACCCATAAAAATGGCTCCTTTCGGTTACAAATCGCGCGGGCGCGCAGCAAGCGCCTGCACGGCTTTTTTTTCGGTTTTCAGATAGGCCAGAAGCGCCTTCCAAGGTTTGAGATCGCGCCGCGGCGCCTCGCCCGAGGCCAGCGCGTAAATCTGTTCGAAATACCACGCTTGGGCGGCGGCGGCATTGGCATCGCGGATCGGGCTATAGGCCGAGAGCGGCCCGAAAAACCCGCGGCCCAGTTGCAGCTTGGGGCGCGGCGGCAGGGCCTCGGTCTCGCCGCTGAGCAGGCCCAAAGGCGCATCGGGATCGACGAGCATGGGCCGCGCAAGCCCGATGAAATCAATGTCTTCTTCCTTGACGGCGGCCTGCATCGCGGCGGCGGTTTCAAACCCGCCGGTGACCATGATCGGCAAATTCGTGACCTTGCGCAGGCGCGGGACGAAATCGAGGAAATAGGCCTCGCGCGCCTTGGTGCTTTCGCGTTTGGGCGTGGCGGCCAGAGGGTCGAGCCGGTCGATATCCATCATCCGCGGCTGTTCGTAATTGCCGCCCGACAGTTCGATGAAATCGGCCCCTGCGCCTTCGAGCCATGCGCCGACCTGCGCGCTGTCGTCTTCGGAAAATCCGCCGCGCTGGAAATCGGCCGAGTTGAGTTTCACCCCGACGATGAACCGCACCCCGCAGGCCGAGCGCACCCGCCGGACCAGCTCCATCAGCAGCCGCGCGCGCCCCATCAACCCGCCGCCCCATGCATCCGAGCGCCGGTTCGACAGCGGCGAGAGAAATTGCGAGACCAGATAGCCGTGGGCGGCATGGATTTGCACCCCGTCAAACCCCGCGCCGCGCGCCACCAAAGCGGCGTGGACAAAGGCTTCGATCACATCCTCTATCTCTTCGGCTTCCATCGCTTCGGGGCGGGCGAACATCTTGCCGCCCACGGCCAAGGGCACGGGCGAGGCGGATTTGGGCGCGGGGTTGATGGCGGCGGGGGTCTGTCGGCCCGCGTGGTTGAGTTGCATGATCACATGGGCGCCGCCGCTTTTGGCGGCCTCGGCCATCTGCGCCAAAGCGGCCCGCGCGGCGTCTGGCGGCTCGCCCTCGATGGCGATATTGCCGCCGCGCTCCAGATGCGCGCGGTCCACCATGACATTGCCGGTGATGATCATCCCCGCGCCGCTCGCGCCCCAGCGCCCGTAAAGCGCCGCGTGATAGCCATTGGCGTGGTTCGATCCGGCGGCCAATCCTTCGGAGGTGGCCGATTTGGCGATGCGGTTGGCGATCACCGCGCCGCAGGGCAGGGTGACCGGCTGCGCCAAGGTCTGTGCGGGCATCTCGGTGGCGGCCTCTTTGGGGGGCCGTGCCGGTGTCTGAGCGGGTGTCTGTGTCGATGTCTGTGCGGGCGTCTGCGCGGGTGTTTTGGCGGCGCTGTCGCGCGCGCCCTCGCGGGGCGTTTGCGTGCTCATAACGCGTCCCCCATCACTTCGCGGCCCAAAATACGCAGGATCGGGCGCGCCTCTTCGACACGCATGCCGGTTTTGAGCCGCGGATCATAGAGCAGTTGGAGCAGCTTTTCGTCATGGCTGGTCAGATAGGCAAATTCGTCGTCATCATTGAAAATCGACGGGCGCGCGGCGGGGCTGTCATTGCCAAGGCCCAGCCCTTGGGCCAGCTCCTCGTGGATACAGGCGCGGCGCAAGATATCGGGATGTTCGGCGCGGATGATCGCGATGGCGTGGTTATAGCTGTCGGAGGATTGATCATCGGAAAAGGCGATGACAAGGCAATGGATCGGCCGCTCCAGATCGCGCAGAACCTGCATCGAGGCGGGCGAGATCGAGGGCACCAGCGCGCGGATTTTCGGCAAGGCGGCGGCGCGGTCGTCCTCGCTGAGGAAAAAGACCTGAAAATTCGGCTTGCGCGCATTCGCCTCGATCTCATGACCGGTCAGCCGCGCCAGACGCGCCGCATAGGCGGCGACCTCGGCGCTGGCCTCTTTGCGCATTTCGGGCGCGACCGAGGCGCCGAATTCGGTGCTGATGCGCACTGGCCCGTTCCACCGGCGCAGCGCCTTGGCCGCCCCTGTCGAGGCCTTCAATCCCGCCTCGGGGGCATATTCGTCGTAAAAGGCGATGCGCTCGAAATTGCGGATCAACATATCGGAGGTATAGGGCGTATCCGGCCCGCCCCCATCGGTGCGCAGCAAGCCCTGCGCCACAAGGTCGGCCTGCACGCGGGCGTAATATTGCGCCAGATCGCGCGAGGCGGCGCTTGGCGGTTTGGGGGCCGGATCGGGACGCGGTTTGACCAATCCGGCCGGACGCGCGCGCGGCGCCATATCGGAGGGTTTGGCGGCAAACAGATCACAAGCCCCGAGCGCCAGACAGGCCAAAGCCGCCGCGCCCAATCGAGCGCGCCGGCCAAGGCATGTGGAGGTCCGGATGCGTGTCACCTGCGGCTTGCCACCCTAAGTTCAGGCTTTGGGAACGGCGGTGGCGATGGTCTCGCCGGTGCCGCTCTTGCGGGCCTTGGCGGCGGCCAGCGTGTCGCGCAAATTCGCCTCCATGGTTTTGAGCTCGACCTCGGCGGCCTTGCGGCGCGCCTTGCCCTCGTCGGCGATGGCGAGGCTTTCCTCGATGGTCGCGACCAGATCGGCATTGGCCGCCTTGACCGCTTCGATGTCGAACACGCCGCGCTCCATTTCCTCGCGCACGATCTTGTTGCTCTCGCGCAGGTTCTTTGCGTTGGCGGTGAGCAGCTCGTTGGTCAGATCATTGGCATCGCGCACCGCTGCGGCGGCTTCGGCGCTGCGCTGGATGGTGACCGCTTGGGCCAGTTGCGTCTCCCAAAGCGGCACGGTGTTGACGAGGGTCGAATTGATCTTGGTCACCAAGGATTTGTCATTCTCTTGCACCAAACGGATCGAGGGCAGCGATTGCATTGTTACCTGCCGCGTCAGTTTGAGATCATGCACGCGGCGCTCCAGATCGTCGCGCGCGGCGCGCAGATCGCGCAACTCTTGCGCGGCCATGACCTGATCGGCCTCGGGGGCGGCGGCAACGGCGGCCTCTTTGGCGGGGATATCCACCTCGTCGAGGGCGCGCAATTTTGCCTCACCCGCCGCGATATATAGCGCCAGTTCATCATAGAAATTGAGGGTTTTCTCGTAGAGCATATCGAGCGATTTGATATCCTTGAGCAGCGTATGCTCATGGCCGAGCAGATTGTCGGTCACGCGGTCGATCTGGCTTTGCACCTCTTCGAAACGGGCGGTGAATTTGGCAAAAGGCGCGGCGCGGCCCAAAAGCTTTTCCCACCACGAGCGTTCGCGCCGCACGTCCAGTTCGGAAATCGAAAACCCGCGAATGGTGGTGACGATATTGCGCAAGCTGTCGCCCGCTGGGCCGACATCCTTGTTGCGCACATCGGCGAGCATGGCTTGGCTGATCTCTTGCAATTCGGCCTGCGCGGCAGAGCCGAAAGAGACGATGGAATTGGTGTCGCTCATGTCCAGTTCGGCCATGCGGCGGGTGATTTCGCCGGTCATCGGCGCATCGGCCTGCTCCAGCGGCACGATGGCATTGGCATCATTGGGTTCGGGCAATACCACGGCGGTGATTTCTTCGACTTGTTTCAATGTGGCCTCGGCTTTGGCGCGTGTTGTTTCGGTCATAATCGTCCCCAGTTTGATCAATGCTCTGGCCCGTGCAAGGTCCAAAGACAGGTTACAGGCGCGGCTCAGCGCGCGGTGGTATCGGCCTCGGTGTCCGGCAGCGGCACCCGCAGCCCCTCGCGCGCCAGACGGTCGCGCAAAACGTCGATCTCAACGGTTAGATCGGCGCGGTCGCCCTGGCGCATCTTATCGGTGCGCGCGGCGAAATTCGCCTCCAGATCGCCCAACAGCGCCTCATAATCGGCGCGCGCGCCCGCATCGCGGCGGTGGGCATAAAGCGCGGCAAATTTCACCGTCGCATCGCGCGCCCCGCGCAAATAGACCGACAGGTATTTGCGCGCTTGGGTCAGATCGCTGGGATCGTTTTCAAGGGTGCGAAACATCGTGCGGGCGGTGGCGGCAAACCGCTCGACGCGCGCTTCCAACTGGCGCTCGCGCACATCGGAGATTGCGGTCTGCATGGCGCGCAGATGGGTTTCGGCCTCGCCCACGGCGCGCGCCACACGGTCCGATTGAAAGGCATCCACGCCCTCCATCCCCTTGTTTTTCAAAGGGTCCGGCCCGAAAGCCATGACATGCAGCACCGACCCGATCACAATATAGATCAACGGCCCCGCGATGCCTTCGCCCGCCGCATATCCGGCCAGCCCGAGCCCAAGCCCCGTCAAAAGCGATCCGGCAAGTTTGCGCGGAAAGGCGGGGCGGCGGGCAATGCGGCGCGCCTCATAGGCCTCTTGCGCCTTGAGCCCCTCGCGGGTCAGCCAGGCGGCCAACAGAAGCAATCCCAGCGCGCCAAGGTTCATCGCCAAGGCCTGCGGCCCGTCGCCAAACGCCGATCCGATCAAGGGCAGGGGCGCGATGAACAACATCTTGACCCGCGCGCCGATGCGGCTGCGCTTGGCACCGCGATAGCTGCCGGCCTCGGGCGGCCGGGACGGCTGGGGCGCGGCCGGATCACCGCCGTTGTCCGGACTGTATTTGCCGCCGTAACGCTCGGCCATTGGCTACACGCCCCCTGTGATGGCGATGAAGAAGATCATCACGATAAGCAGGATATAGCTGAGTTTTTGCAGGCCCGTTCCGGACATAGGATCCCCCGACCCGTTGAAATTCAACCAAAAGGTAAGCGATGCGGGGGCGGTTTGCTAGGGGGAAGATGCGCGTAAATCCGCCACATCTGCGCCTCTTCCCCGCCAGTGCCAAGTGCCTGTTAGTGGCTTTGTTTATGCGTATGGGACGCACGTTCGCGCGCCAGTTTGCGCGAATAGCCCGATTGGATGATCTCCACCGCGAACAAAACCACCACCGAGAAATAGAAGGTGGTTTTCGACATCGGGATCACCTCATGGCCAAAGAAACGCAGCGCGAGGCTTTCGTCATGCATCGCATGGGCCGCCGCCTGACCGGATTCGCCCAAAAGCACCACGCCGACGATGAGCAAGATAAACAGGCCCAAAACCTCGTACATGCGGTTCTTTTGCAAAAACTCCGTCACCCCGTCGGCGAGCAGGATCATCGCCAGCCCCGACAAAAGGATCGCGGTGGCCAAGATCGGGAAGACATCGGTGATCGCCAGCGCCGAAAGCACTGAGTCAAAAGAGAAAATCAGGTTCATAAAGACGATCAGCGCCACCACTTTGGCCGCCGATTTGCCGCCCTTGTGGCTCACATCCGTATCAAGATGTTCGACCGAGAGCATATGCGAGATTTCCTTGACGGCGGTGTAGATGATGAAAGCCCCGCCCAGCAAGAACACACAGGTGGCGAAATTGACCCCGCCCTCCAAGACGCCGGTCCAGTTCATGATAAAGAACGGCTCGGCCATCGTGTCGATCAGCCGGATCATCACAAAGAGCAAAACCACCCGCAGCGCGACGGCGAGCATGATGCCCCAAAATCGCACCGCGCGCTGCTGCGCCACGGGGGCGCGCTGCGATTCGATGGAAATATAGAGCAGGTTGTCAAAGCCCAGCACCGCTTGCAAAAAGCAAAGCATCACCAGATTGCCAAGGTTTTCGATGGTTAAAAGATCGGCCACAATTAGGTCCCCCGTCATCGGTTTTGTTTTTGGATCAGGTCGTTGTTACCCGCAAAGGGATAGCGCAGAGCGCAGGCATGTCAAAGGGGCGGGGGCTTCGCGGCCCCCTATCCGAGGCCGCGACTTCGCGTCAGCCGCGCCCTTTGGGGGCGCCGCGCCCGCCGCTATTGCCGCGCGGGCCGCCTTGGGGCCTGCCGCCGCCCTGTGTTTTGCCGCCCTGTCCTTTTCCGGCC
Organism: Paracoccaceae bacterium; assembly: GCA_050633545.1. GTDB lineage: Bacteria > Pseudomonadota > Alphaproteobacteria > Rhodobacterales > Rhodobacteraceae > Litorivita. The sequence continues at coordinate 228,691 of JBOEGS010000001.1, read as the reverse complement.
TGTCCTTTGCCGCCCTGTCCTTTTCCGCCCGCCGACCTGCCGCCCGCGCCTTTATAGCCGCCCTCTTTATACCCGTCGCCCTTGGAGGGGGCGGATTTGCCTTTGGGGCCGCGCCCGCCGGATTTGCCAGAGGGGCCGGATTTGCCCACAGGACCTGTGCTCCACGGCGCGTCTGCGTCATCGCGCGCGGCGCGCCCGCGGCCCGCCGCTTTGGTAAAAGAACGCCCAGAGGGTATTCCGCCCGATCCGGCCTGCGGCGCGGTTGGGGATTTGCCCGATGGTTTTCCTTTCGGGTTGCCCGATGGTTTACCCGCGCCTTTGGGGCCGCCTCGGCGCACCGCGCGGGCGGGTGGTTTGCCCTCAAGCGGGGCGATCTCTTCGATGCTCAGCCCGAGTTGGTCGCGCATGGTCTTGCGGCGCACTTCCTCGACCGCCCCCGGTTTGAGAACACCCAATTGGAACGGCCCGTAAGAGATGCGGATCAGCCGGTTCACCGACAGGCCGATCGCCTCCATGGCGCGGCGGATCTCGCGGTTCTTACCCTCGCGCAGCCCCACCGTGAGCCATGCATTCGCGCCTTGCTGGCGGTCGAGGCTGACGCTCATCGGTTGGAAATGCTCGCCATCTGCCGTGATCCCCGCGCGCAGGGGGCGAAACGTGTCTTCGGTCGGGCGGCCGTTGACGCGCACGCGGTAGCGGCGCAGCCATCCGGTCGAGGGCAGCTCCAGTTGCCGTTTGATCCCGCCGTCATTGGTCAGCAGCAACAGCCCTTCGGAATTGAGATCGAGCCGCCCGACGCTCATCACCCGCGGCATGTCGCCGGGCAAGGATTGATAGATCGTCGGGCGGTTCAATTCGTCGCTGTCCGTGGTCACAAGCCCCGTGGGTTTGTGATAAAGCCACAGCCGCGCCGGTTCGGGCGGGGCGAGCGGGGTGCCGTCTACCTCGATGCGGTCGCGCGGGGTGACGTTGAGCGCGGGGCTGTCGATCACCGCGCCGTTCACCGTCACTTGCCCGATCTCGATCATCCGCTCGGCCTCGCGGCGCGAGGCAACGCCCGCACGGGCGATGACCTTGGCGATGCGTTCGCCTTTGGGTGTGTCTTGGGGGGCGGGATTTTCGGCCATGGGCAGCTTTCACAGGTCTCAAAGGGGGGCAGGAGGAGGCAGGAGGGCGCGCGGGTTTGCCTTGCCCTAACGCAAAATGCGCCATTGCGAAAGCGGTGATGGCTTGCCAAGAAGAGATATGAAGATGAATTCCCATATGCAGGCGGCTTTGGAAGAGGCCCGCGCCGCAGCGGCGCGCGGCGAGGTGCCGGTCGGCGCGGTTTTGGTCGCGCCCGATGGTGCGGTGGTGGCGCGGGCGGGCAACCGGACGCGCGAATTGCACGATCCCACCGCCCATGCCGAGGTTCTGGCGATCCGCGCGGGCTGTGCGGCTTTGGGCTCCGAGAGATTGTCCGGCTATGCGCTCTATGTCACGCTGGAGCCTTGCGCCATGTGCGCCCAAGCGATTTCCGCCGCCCGTATTGCGCGGCTTTATTATGCTGCCTCGGACCCCAAGAGCGGCGGCGTGGAGCAGGGCGCGCGGGTGTTTTCCCATGCCCAATGCCACCATGTGCCCGAGGTGTTTGAAGGCATCGACGCGGCGGCCTCGGAAGCTTTGCTCAAGGGGTTTTTCGCAGGCAAGCGCAGGCCGTAAGCGCCGCGATGTCGCGGCGCAGGGTTGTCGCACCTGAAAAGGCCCAAGATCGGGGCCAAGGCGGCACAGATCGCGGCGCGTGCGGATGCCTGCGGCGCGGATATTTTTGGGAAACTGCTCGAAATCTGCAAGCGGGGGCGACGCGCCCGTAATGTGGGGACGCGCCGCGCGGCGGCTCCGGTCAGAAGCGGATCGCGGTGAGCACCTCGGGTTCGATCACCTGCACGTCGGGCAGGGCGGCGGCGAGTTTTTCGGCCGATTGCTCCAGCGCGGGGAAGGTGCGGTAATGTCCGGGGATCACGGTTTTGAAGTTGAAGTAGCGTTTGGCCGCATAGGCCGCGCCCTCCATATCCATCGTGTAATAGCCGCCCGCCGACAGGATGCCGATGTCGGGTTTGTGGTAATCGGCGATCCAGTCCATATCGGCCATGATCGTCGTGTCGCCCGACAGGTAGATGGTATGCCCGTCGCCCTTGAGGATGATGCCGCATTCCGCGCCCATATAGGCGGCTTGCCCGTCGATTTGCATCGATGAGCTGTGTGAGGCGGGGACCAATGTGGCCGAAGCGCCGCCCAGTTTGATCGTGCCGCCCTTGTTCCAGCCGTGGCCTTGTTTGGCGCCGAGGCTTTGCAGATGCGCGGCCAGCTCGTAGATCGCCGAGACCGGCAGGTCGCGCGATTTGGAGATGTCGACAACGTCTTGGGTGTGGTCGAAATGGCCGTGTGTGACGAGGATATGGGTCGCGCCCTTGAGGGCCTCTTCGGCCTTGTCTTCGGGCAGCATCGGGTTGCCGTTCACCCATGGGTCGATCAGCAGGACCTGATCCTCGATTTCGATGCGCCAGCTGCCGTGGCCAAGCCAGATGATATTCATGATCTTCTCCCTCGTGGTGATTGGTTCTGACACTAGCACGCAGGTGACGATTGTGAAGGTGCCGCGACAGGGGCGGCGAGGCTTGCGGGCGCGGCGCGGGGGCGTTAAATGCAGGGGCAACATAGTGTATCACCCGATAGCCCGAGGAATTCCTTACGATGTCCATCGATCTAGAGACCGCCGCGCGCGTTGCCAAATTGGCCCGCATCCGCGTCGAAGAGGAGGCGCTGCCCGCGCTGGCCGCCGAATTCAACACCATTTTGGGCTTTATCGAGCAGCTTGAAGAGGTGGATGTGGAAGGCGTCGAGCCGATGACATCCGTCACGCCCATGGCCCTGCGCCGCCGCGCCGATGTGGTCACCGATGGCGATCAGCAAGACAAGATTCTCGAAAATGCGCCCGATGCGCGCGAAGGCTTTTTTGCCGTGCCGAAGGTGGTGGAATAATGACTGATCTCAATGCTTTGACCCTTGCCGAGGCCCGCGACAAGCTGCGCGCCAAGCAGATCACATCCGAAGAGTTGACCGGCGCCTGCCTCAAGGCCGCCGAAGCCTCCGGCGCGCTCAATGCTTTTGTCCATCACACCCCCGATGTGGCGATGGCGCAGGCCAAAGCCGCCGATGCGCGCCTCGCAAGCGGCGATGCGCCGTCGATGTGCGGATTGCCGATCGGGGTGAAGGATCTGTTTTGCACCAAAGACGTGCCCTCGCAGGCCGGTAGCCGGATTTTGGAAGGGTTTTTGCCGCAATACGAGAGCACCATCACGGCCAAGTTGTTCGACGCGGGCAGCGTGATGCTGGGCAAGCTGAACATGGACGAATTTGCCATGGGCTCGTCGAATGAAACCTCCGTTTACGGCAATGCCGTGAACCCGTGGAAAACGGACGAGCGCCAGTTGACACCGGGCGGCTCGTCGGGCGGCTCGGCGGCGGCGGTGGCGGCGGACCTGTGTCTGGCCGCGACGGGCACGGATACGGGCGGTTCGATCCGTCAGCCTGCGGCCTTTACCGGCACGGTGGGGATCAAACCGACCTACGGGCGCTGCTCGCGCTGGGGTGTGGTGGCCTTTGCCTCCTCGCTCGATCAGGCGGGACCGATGACCAAAACCGTGCGCGATGCGGCGATCATGCTGGAGGCGATGTCGGGGTTCGATCCCAAGGACAGCACCAGCGCCGATCTCGCCGTGCCCGATTTCGAGGCCATGCTCACCGGCGATATTCGCGGCAAGAAAATCGGTATTCCCAAGGAATATCATATGGATGGCATGCCCGCCGAGATCGAGGCGCTTTGGGCCGAAGGGCGCAAGATGCTGGAAGATGCGGGCGCGCAGATGGTCGATATCTCGCTGCCGCATACCAAATATGCGCTGCCTGCCTATTACGTGATTGCGCCCGCCGAGGCCTCGTCCAATCTGGCGCGTTATGACGGGGTGCGCTATGGTCACCGCGCCGCGCTGGAGGCCGGAGACGGCATCACCGAGATGTATGAAAAGACCCGCGCCGAAGGCTTTGGTCATGAGGTGCAGCGCCGCGTGATGGTCGGGACCTATGTTTTGTCGGCAGGGTTTTATGACGCCTATTACAACCGCGCCCGCCGCGTGCGCGCCTTGATCAAGAAAGACTTTGATGACGTGTTCGCCGCAGGGATCGATGCGATCCTGACACCGGCGACGCCGTCCTCGGCCTTTGGGCTGGGCGAGATGAAAGACGCAGATCCGGTGCAAATGTATCTCAACGACGTCTTCACCGTGACGGTCAACCTTGCCGGATTGCCGGGGATTTCGGTGCCTGCGGGGCTGGACAATGCGGGGCTGCCCTTGGGGCTGCAACTGATCGGGCGTCCGTGGGAAGAGGGCGATCTGCTGAACACCGCCTATGCGCTGGAGCAGGCGGCAGGTTTTGTTTCCAAGCCCGCGAAATGGTGGTAAACAGCCTGCAAACATGCGGCGCGGGGCAAGATAAGCCCCGCCGCACCCTATGATGGCAGGACGTAAGATGCAGTATTTCTTGGCAAAACGCACGGTGAGTGCTTTGGCGGCGCTGGGCGCTGTGACGGCTTTGGCCGCTTGCGATCCGCAGGTGCCCGACAGCGGCGCGGGCGTCGGGTTCAGCAGCTATACCGAGTATCAGCAGCGTCAGGCGCAAAATGCCGGTCTCGCCCCCAGCGGCGCGATTTCCAATGAGACGACGGGCCTGCCCGCCGCGCCGGTGATGACCAATTCGACCCTGCCCCCCGCAGGGCAGGTGGCCAGTGCAGGCACCAATACGGGCAGCAACACAGGCAGCAACACAGGCGGCAGCGCCGCCGATGTCGCCGCCGAGACCCGCGCCGCTCTGGCCGCCTCCAATGCCAATTCCGGCGTTGCGCCCGTGGAGGCCTCGCCGTCCAATCCCGCCCCGCCCGTGGTCAATGCGGCGGGCATCTCCAACGAGAACAATTTCGAGGCCGTCGGCGAGGTGCGCTCGATCCAAGATGACGCCAACCGCATCGCCGCCAACCGCGCGCAATACCAGCAGGTGCAACCCACCGCCTTGCCCAGCCGCGTCGGCTCCGGCCCCAATATCGTCGACTATGCGCTCAAGAACCGCCACCCGATCGGCAAGGAGCTTTATTCGCGCTCGCTGCTCAACGGGCAGAGCAAATTCGTGCGCAATTGCGCCAAATATCCCTCGCCCGATCTGGCACAGGAAGATTTCCTTGCCGCGGGCGGGCCGCATCGTGACCGCATGGGATTGGACCCTGACGGCGACGGCTATGCCTGCCAATGGGACCCGCGTCCGTTCCAACTGGCCACGGGCGGCTGATCTGGCGCGGTGATGGAGCGACCCGCACCGCCCCTGTCCGATCTGGCGATCACACATGAGCCTTCGCCCAATTTCGGCCCGCGCCGCGGCGGCGCGCGTCCCGATATGGTGGTGCTTCATTACACCGCGATGCAAAGCGCCGAAGCGGCGCTGGCGCGGCTGTGTGATCCGGTCTGCGAGGTCTCGGCGCATTATCTGATCTGCCCCAAGGGCCGCGTCTGGCGCATGGTCGCCGAAGAGATGCGCGCGTGGCATGCGGGCGCGGGGGCATGGGGCGATGTCACGGATGTCAATTCGCGCTCGATCGGGATCGAATTGGCCAATACGGGCGATCACCCCTTTGCCGAACCGCAGATGGCGGCGCTGGAGGCGCTTTTGGGCGGTATTCTGACCCGTTGGGACATCGGCGCGCACCGGATTATTGGCCATTCCGACATGGCCCCCGCGCGCAAATCCGACCCCGGAGTGCGGTTTGATTGGCGCAGGCTGGCGCGGCGGGGCCTGTCGGTCTGGCCCGCGCCTGAGGAGGCCACCCCGCCCGCCGATTGGGCCACATTCCTGCGCGATGCCGCGCGGTTTGGATATGTCCTGCCGGAGATGGACGGCGCGGATGCGGCGCGCCCGCAAGAGCTGCTGCTCGACGCCTTTCGCCAACGCTTTCGCCCATGGGCCGCAGGGCAGGGCGCGCCGCTTTGCGCCGCCGATTGCGCCGCCATCGCCGATCTGGCCGCGCGCTATGGGCTGTGACGCCGCCGTTTGCCGCCCTTTGCCCCCGCGCCGTGCGGCGTTGCCGCCCGTTTCCCCATTGACCCCCGTTTCCCCATTGACCCAAGCGCGCCGAGCGCCTAACTGCGATCTCGCGCGGAGGGCTGGATGGTCGCGGGCGGGCCTGACCCGTTCGAGGAAAGTCCGGACTCCACAAAACGATGGTGCCGGGTAACGCCCGGCTGGGGCAACCCAAGGGAAAGCGCCACAGAGAACAGACCGCCCTTGCGCCCTTCGGGGACCCACGCAAGGGTAAGGGTGAAACGGTGGAGTAAGAGACCACCGCGGGACTGGCAACAGGACCGGCACGGCAAGCCCCACCAGGAGCAATGCCAAATAGGGACCGCGCGCGGGGATGCGTCGGCGTAGGCCGATACCGCCCGCAGGTATGTTTTGACCCAGCGGTCCGGGTTGGCAGCTAGAGGCGCGTTGGCAACAGCGTGCCAAGATGAATGATCATCCAAAAAGGGCAACCTTTTGGACAAAATCCGGCTTATAGGCCCTCCGCGCATATTATCTTCACAATCTATGTTGACTCCGCCAGCGCGTTCCTTAAAAGGCAGGCTTCAAGAGATTTCACGGGCCGCAACCGCGCCCGCCCTAGGAGAACGATCATGGCGAAGCCGACCACAATCAAAATCCGCCTGAACTCGACCGCAGGCACGGGCCACTTCTATGTGACCAAGAAAAACGCACGAACAATGACCGAAAAGATGGTCGTACGTAAGTATGATCCGGTGGTGCGCAAGCATGTCGAATATAAAGAAGGCAAGATCAAATAAGATCGCCCTTTATATGACCAGACTGCAAAAGCCGCGCCGCAAGGACGCGGCTTTTTCTTTGCTCTGAACAGACCATAGGACCAGACCGCCCCTTGCCCCGCCTCCCTCCCCGAAGGCCCGCACGCAAGGAGATACGCATATGGCCCCCTCACATGATCTGGGCGATCCGCCCGAACCGATAGACCCGCACTGTCCGCCGCATCCTCGATTGCCCCCTCGGCAAGCCTCCGGCGCGCATGTCTGTGCGCCCTCAGGGTTGCCCCATCAGCTGCCCTATACATTGCGCACTGCCACGCCATGCGATGCGCCCGATATCGCCGCCTTGCTCAAACGCGCCTATGCGCGGCTCTTGACGCCGGATTATAGCGCCGAGGATCTGGCCGCCGCCTTGCCCGAGCTCAGCGCCGCCCATCCGGCGTTTTTGTCCAGCCCCACCTGTTTCGTCGCCGAAGGCCCCTGCGGGCGCATCTTGGGATGTGGCGGCTGGTCGGATTACAGCCCCTACCGCGCCCGCAGCAGCGCAGGGCTTGGCCATATCCACCACATCGCCGCCGACCCCGACCAGATCGGGCGCGGCATCGGCGCGGCGATCTTCGGACATGTCGTGCTTTCGGCGCGGCTGGCGGGGATTTTGCGGCTCAACGCGCTGGCCACCCGCAGCGCCGCGGGGTTTTTCCGCGCTCAAGGCATGCAGTCCTATGGCGAGGTGGCGATGCGCATGACCCCCGAAGTGCGCTTTGCCGCCGAGGATATGCGCATGGAAATCGCGCCGCTTTGAGGGGGGGCGGCAGCGGACGCGCGGGCGGTGGGCTGTGCGCGCGGCGCAAGACATGGCGCGGCGCGCGCCCCGCTGGCCTCAAAGGCAGGCCCGCAGGGGCGCTGCCGCCGCACAGATCGGCCCGGAGGGCAGAAATGGAAACGGGCGGCCAAAGCCACCCGCCACCCGTTTGAAATTTGCGCTCGCCCTAACCGCGTTTGCGGCGGCGCGATACGAAACCCGCACCGCCCGAAGCGGCGAGCAGCAAGGGCAAGCTGGCCGGCAGCGGCACCGGCGCAGCGGCGGCAATCAAACGCCCGCTTTTGCGCGGCTGGCGCGCGCGTCAATATTCGGTTTCGCATCGCCTGATGCCCCCCATGGCCGTAATTTTGCCCCTAATCCGCGATAGCACGGCGTCATGGACCCGATCACACGCCTCTCGCTTTCGCTTTGGTATCTGCTCAAAAGCCTGCCGCCCGTCACGGCGGACAAGCTTTTGGCGCCTGCGGTTTTTCTATGCGCATGGACGGTGCTGAGCAGCGCCGCGCTGCCCGCGCCGCAGGCCTTTGTCATCTCGGCGGTTCTGGCGCAGGGGCTGCATGTGTTCAAAATCCTCGCGCCCCTTTGCGGCCGCGGCGCGCGCTCGGGCACAGGGGCAGGGACGCAACTGTCATCGCTGAGCCTGCGCTCGCTTGCGCTTGTCTTGGCGTTTTTTACGCTCGAAGTGGTGATGCAAAGCCCGCGTTTCGTGCAGGGCACGGTCTCCTTTTACGCCGGTGTCTACGCCTTTGTGATGCTGCGCGCCTCCTTGCGGCGCGGCGAAGAGCTTGATCCCTATTGCCCGCAATCGCGCCGCTATCCTCTGCGCGACGCGGTCCGGCAACATTTTTGCAAGCTCTACGCGCTTTGCGCCCTTGCGGTGGTGGCGGTCAACGAGGCAACAGTGGCGGTGCAAATGCCCTTGGGCCACCGTGTGGTGGTGCTGGCGCTCTTGCCCATGGCGCTGCATTACGTGTTTGCGGTGATGCTCGATTTGACATGCCCGCCGGTCGAAGCCGAAGACGGGCAGGCCGACCCTTAAGGCGCGCGCAGGTCCAGATCGCGCTATGCAGGCGGCGCAAGGTCGCTTTGCGGGACATCCATCGCCTCGGCGATCATGCGAAAATCGCCCTCGCTCAGCCGCGCTTTGGAGCCGCGCACCGCCATGCCCCATTTGTTTGCGAGCCCGCGGGTCAACTCCAGCCGCTCGGGCAGCGGACGGATCGGCGCTTCGCGCGCCGTCTCGACATAGGCCACATCGACGCGATATGGCGCAAAACCTTCGCGTTTGCCGCGCAACCTATGGGTCCCGCAGGCCACGCCAAGCCAATATGTCATCGGGCTCTCCCTATGTCGCCGCGGCGCTGCCGCGCATCCGAAGTCTGCGGCGCGGGCGGCGCACAGCCCCCGCGCCGCACCTATTGCGACAGGGTGTTTGCCACGCCCAAAGTCGTGCCCAAAAGGCCCAAAATCGTGCGCGCCGAGGTGACGGGGCTTTCGGTGGCCAGAACCGTATCATCGGGGTTGATATGGAAATTGCGCGCCGCAAACAGCCCGTCGGCGCGGGTCAGGTCGAAGCTGAAGACCACATCCTCCATCAACGGCCCGCTGCCATCAGTGCGCAGCGCCTTGGAGGGATATTCGCGCAGCACCAGAACGCCCTTGGGGTTGGCGCGGCTGTCTTGCAGCCCGCCGATCAAGGACAGCGCCTCGATCGCGGTCAGGCTGTCTTGCGCAAAGGCGACCAATTGCTCGGTGCCCGTCGCGCCAAGCGCGGTAAAGCGGCGCCGGTCCGCTTCGACCAAGACCTTGTCGCCGCCGCGCAAAAGCGTGTTGCGCGATGCATCGGCAAACAGCTTTTCGGCGGAAATCTGGTAGGTTTTGCCTTCGCGGATCAGGCGCACCACCGGATTGGCCAGATCGGCGGAAATCCCGCCGCCCTGGGCGATCAGGCTCAAAATCGTGGTGTTGCGATCGGCGAGCGGGAAACTGCCCGGATTGCGCACGCCGGACACCAGATCGGCGGCGTTCTGGCGCCCTGCGGTATGGCTGACCTGCACCTGCGCCGAGGGCGATATCTGCTCCATCGCCGATTGCAGCGCCTCGCGCGCGCGCTCGGGCGTCAGCCCGCGGATCACCACCTCGCCCGCATAGGGCAAAAACACCGTGCCGTTGGATGAAACGGTCACGCGCGGCATTTGCACGGTTTGCTGCTGCGGCGGGGTCAGGAGCGAGTTTTCCTCGCTGTCCCAAAGGGTGATGTCGAGGCTGTCACCGGTGCGAATCAACGGCGAGGACGGCCCGCGCGTCGCATCGATCCACCGCGTCACCGGCCCGCGTCCCGTGGCGGGCCATTGGGCCAGTTGCGCGACATTGGCGCGGCTGACGGGGATGACCTCAAAGCTGGGGTTTTCGGCGTTCTGCTCGCGTAGCACTTCGCTGCTGATGGCCGCGCCGCGCGGCAAATCGCATCCGCTCAAAGCGGTGGTGGCGACGAAAGCGGCGGTCAAAAGGGCGCGGGTGGTCAACGGCAGTTCCTCTTCTCGGGCAGCAAGACGCAAGGCGTGTCATTGGGGGTCTTTCTAGCCTCCTGCCGCGCTGATAGATAGTATAAAACGCCACATATGGTATGCTGGGCGGGCGCAGCGCAAGATAGGCGGTGCGAGGCCAGCAAAGGAGCAGCGCAAGGTGAGAGGGCAACACGCAACGCAGCGAGATGGCGGCAAGGCGCGTGCGCAGGCTGTTTTGGTGTTGGGCGCTTCGGGCAAGATGGGCGCGATGGTGATGCGCGCATGGCGCGCCGCGCCGCCGCGCGGGTTCGATGCGGTCTTTGCCGCGCGGGCGGCGGCGCTGGCCGCTGGCGCAGGGCAGGAGGGCGCGGGGCATGACGGGGCGGGGCAGGACGGCGCGGGGCGCGATGGGCATCGGTCCGCGCCCCTGTCTGCGCCTGCGCCGGCTGTGATCTCCTTGGAAGATCTGGAGGCGCAAATCGCCGCCGCAGATGCGCCGCGCTTCGATGCGGTGATCGCCCTGTGGGGCGTGACATCGGGCGCGGCGGACGCGCTGGCGGCCAATACCGATCTGGCCCTGCGCGCGGTAAAGATGGCCCGCGCGGTGGGGGCGCGGCGGGTGTTTCATGCCTCTTCCTCGGCGGTCTATGCCCCCGCGCCGCAGCTATTGGCCGAAACCGCGCCCTGCACGCCTTTGGGCGCCTATGGGGCGGCGAAACTGGCGATGGAGGCCGCCATCGGGCAGGCGGCGCAGGCCGATCCGGACGGGCCGCAACAGGTGATCTTGCGCTTTGCCAATCTGGCGGGCGGCGACAGCCTGTTTGCCGCGATGGAGCGCGCCAAGGCAGCGGCCCGCACGAGCAGCACGGGCAGCACGGGCGGCGCGGCCCAGATCACCCTTGACCGTTTCGCCGATGGCCAAGGCCCGCGCCGCAGCTATATCGCCCCGCACGATCTGGCCCGCGCGCTTGAGGTGTTGATCGCCGCGCCGCTTGAGGGCGCGCAGGCGGCGGGCATGCAGGCGGGAGCGCCTTTGGTGATCAATTGCGCTGCAGGCGGGGCCACCTCGATGGAAGACATCGCCCGCGCCGCTGGGGTTGATGTCGTCTGGCGGCCCGCCCCCGAAGGCGCGGCGCAATGCGTGGCGCTGGATGTGAGGCAATTGGCGCAATACGCGCCCGATCTGGCCGCCGCGCGCAGCGGCGCCGATATCGCCGCGCAGGTCGAAGCCGATCGCGCGCTCGCCGCGCCGCCGCCCCTTGCCGCCGCAAGGCCCGCCCCCGATCCAGACCGTGATCCGCACCGTGATCCGCACCGTGATCTCGCCCCGCCCATGCCTGCCTCCAAACGCGCGATGGATTTGTTTTGGGCGCTGGTGCTGGCGGTGTTGCTTGGCCCCTTGATCCTTGCGGTGGCGCTGGCGGTCTTGCTGCTCGACGGGCGGCCGGTGCTTTATATCGCGCCGCGTATGCGCGCGATGGATCATGAATTCGGCCTGTGGAAATTTCGCACCATGCGCGCCGATCCCGCCGACAGCGGCGTATCGGGCGGCGACAAAAGCCATCGGATCACCCGCAGCGGGGCGTTCTTGCGCCGCTATCGTCTGGATGAATTGCCCCAGCTGTGGAACATCGCACGCGGCGATATCAGCTTTGTCGGCCCGCGCCCGCCGCTGCGGCGCTATGTCGAGCAATTCCCCGCCCTTTATGCGCAGGTGCTGCACGCGCGCCCTGGTGTGACCGGATTGGCCACGCTGGCCTTTCATGCCCGCGAAGAGGCCTTGCTGGCGCCGTGCAAAACCGCCCAAGAGACCGAAGAGGTCTATACCCGCCGCTGTATCCCCGCCAAGGCGCGGCTTGATCTGATCTATCAGGCGCGGCGCTCGAATTGTTGGGATCACTGGCTGATTCTCGCCACGGTTTTGCGCCGCCTGTCGCTGCGCGGCCCGCGCGCGCGCTGAGTAAAATCGGGCTGCGCCGCGCGCCCGCCGCGCCCGATTGCGCCGAATTTCTATACGCCAGCGTTTACAATCGCCGCATTGCAGCAATTTTCCGCTCAAAGACGCCAAGTCAGGCTTGATTCCACCACCCGTTAACTATCTTTTAACGATATATGCTAATGCATATAGCCACTGGGAAAGGCCAAGCTTCGGCGCGGATGTGACCAAAGCATCCGTCATATCAGGTGGTTTGGTTATGTGCCCGTTGATCATGTGCCTCATGCGACGGAGAATTGTGCTGCCAGCGCGCGGCCGTAGGGGATCGTTTTGAATCAGACACCGGCCAATTTGCTGACGGGTCCCGCGTTATTGCGTTGGGGCTATCAATGGCTTGTTGCGCTGCGCCCCTCGCATAAGCGCATGATTTTCCTCAGCTTGGACGCGCTTTGGGTTTTGGCCGCGTTTTTTATCGCGCTTAAACTGGTTGGCCGCGTGCCCGAAGGGTTCGGCTTGCGCGGCATGCTCACCTATCTGTCGGTTCTGGTGCCCGTGGGCGTGAGCTTGACGGTGCTGATGGGGCTGGACCGGATCAAATTGAATGCCTACGAGCTGCGCGCCGCGAAACTCTCCGCCATCGTCGCCAGCGTGACAGCTCTGTGCGGTGTGGCGCTGAGCGCGGTCTGGTCGGGCGGCTTGCCCGAAGAGGTGATGGCCGTATTTTTCATGGTTTTGATGATCCTTTTGGGCACGTCGCGGGTGATCATGCGCGAGGTCGTTTTGGCGCTCTACCGCAGCGCCGGACATCGCAAGCGGGTGTTGATTTACGGCGCGGGCCAGACCGGCAGGCAGCTTGCCGCCGCGCTGAGCACCGATGACGCCATTTTGCCCGTCGGCTTTATCGACGCCAATCCGACGCTGCAAAGCCTGACGTTCAACGGGCTGCGCGTCTATGCGCCCAGCCGCATCCGCGATCTGTTCCAAGCGGGCAGCTTTGACCGCGTGGTGCTTGCCATGCCTTCGGTCAGCGCGCCGGTGCAGGCCAAACTGGCCCGCGAATTGCGCGACCTCGGCTGCGAGGTCTACGCCGTGCCCGCCTTTGCCGATATGATGGAGGATACCGAATTGCGCCGCCGCACCGTGCCGGTCAATTCGGCCGAGCTTTTGGGCCGCGCCTCCTTGTCGGCGGACCTGCCTGCGGTGACCGAAACCTATAGCGGCAAATCGGTGCTGGTGACCGGTGCGGGCGGCTCCATCGGCTCGGAGCTGTGCCGCCAGTTGCTCTCCAGCGCGCCGCGCCGCCTTGTGATTTTCGACCATAGCGAATGGGCGCTCTACACGATCGAACGCGAATTGCGCGAGCTTTTGGCGCAGATGGATCACGGCACGGAGCCCGCGCCCGAGGTGGTGCCGATGCTCGGCTCGGTCACCGATGCGATGTTGGTGCGCGGGGTGATGATGACGCAAAAGATCGACATCGTGCTGCATGCGGCGGCCTATAAACATGTGCCGATGGTCGAACATAACCCCGTCGAGGGGCTGCGCAACAATGTGATGGGCACGCGGATCGTGGCCGAGGCCGCGCGCGAGGCGGGGGCAGAGCAATTTATCCTCATCTCGACCGATAAGGCGGTGCGCCCGACCTCGATCATGGGCTCGTCCAAACGGCTGGCCGAAATGCTGGTCCAAGACCTTGCGACCCGCGCCGAGGTCACCCGCTATTCCATCGTGCGCTTTGGCAATGTGCTCGGCTCCTCCGGCTCGGTCATCCCCTTGTTCGAAGAACAGATCGCCCGCGGCGGCCCCGTGACGGTGACCCATGAGGATGTGACGCGCTATTTCATGACCATCGCCGAGGCGGTGCGTCTGGTGCTTTTGACCGGTGCTTTTGCGCGCGGCGGCGATGTCTTTGTGCTTGATATGGGCGAGCAGGTTTCGATCCTGAAAATCGCGCGGCAGATGATCGAGGCGACGGGCCACAGCGTGCGCGATGCGCAGACGCCCCATGGCGATATCGAATTGGTGATCACCGGCCTGCGCCCGGGTGAAAAGATGCATGAAGAGCTTTTGATCGGCTCGGATATGTTGACCACGCCGCACCCGAAAATCCTGCGCGCACAAGAGCAATGCCCGAGCCAGCTTGGCATGGCGACAGCCTTGGCCGAGTTGCGCCGCGCCATCGAGGCGCGCGACGATGCGATGGCCCGCGCGGTGATTGCCGCATGGGTCGAGCGGGACGGCAGCGAAGGCGAGGGCGCGCCCTTGGCCATTGTTTCAAACGATAAAAGCGCCTCGTAACGCCTTCTGGCGCGGGCCTGTGGGCACGGGCGCGGCGTGTTCTTAGCTTCATACAACATGAGATCGACGTGGCCGCGAGCTGTTATAAAAGGGCAGGGGCGCGCGCAGGCCGCGCCGCGGCATGTGCCTGTGTCGCCTGTGGTTAGTATTGCTTGTGACGTGGCATGGGCAAACGCGCCTGTCTGAGCGGGGCGGGGGCGCGCAAGGTCCGGCGGCGGGCGAGCCTCACGGCAGCCATCGCACAAAGCCCCGCCGAGGCTGCGCCCTCGCTCTCTTCGGGCCGAGCTGCGCCCATCTGTGGCGCGGGCCTTGCCATGCAAAAGGCCGGCGGCATTTCTGCCACCGGCCTCGGTTGTCGCGCTCTAGGGCCTGCGGGTTATTCGCGGTTGCCCAGAAGGTTCAAGAGCATCATGAACATGTTGATGAAGTTCAAATAGAGGTTCAGCGCGCCCATGATGGCGGATTTGCCGAGCCACTCGCTGTCGCCATGCATGGCGTGGGCGAGGTAGGTGTTCTTGATGTTTTGCGTGTCATAGGCGGTCAGACCGGCAAAGATCAGCACACCGATCACCGAGATCGCAAAACCGATCGCGCCCGAGCCAAGGAACATGTTCACGATCGACGCCACGATCAGGCCGATCAGACCCATGATCAAAAAGCTGCCCCAACCGGAGATGTCTTTTTTGGTGGTATAGCCCCAAAGCGACAGGCCCGCGAAGGCAATCGAGGTCACGAGGAAGGTCTGCACAATCGAGTAATCGGTGTAGACCGCGAAGATATAGCTGATCGAGATGCCCATCACCGCCGAGAAGGCGTAGAAGAACAATTGCGCGCCAGCGGCGGAGAGTTTGTTGATCATCGCGCCAAAGGCAAACACCATGATCAGCGGCGCGAACATGATGATGTAGCGCGTGAAACCGGTGAAGAGCGCGCTGAGCATCGCTTCATTCGTGCCGACGGCCCAAGATGCCAGTGCGGTGATCAACAGACCTACGGACATGGTCCCGTAGACCTTGTTCATATGGGCGCGAAGCCCCTCGTCGATCGCTGCGGCGCGTGTGCCTGCCGCTGTCCGGATCGTGTTCAGTTCAGCCATCAAAGCCTCCGAAAAGTTAAAACTCGGGTGCGAAATGCACCTTTCTGGTCTAATATCGGGGCAGCATAGGGTATTTTCAAGAGAATTTCTGCAAGAAATTTAACGCGCCCGAGGCATAGGCGGCGCGGGGGCGGCGCGGGGGGGCGCGCCCCTTGAGATCATAGCGCGGCGCACAAAAAACAAGCCCCGCAAGGCGGCCGGTTCGGGGGATGGGACCGGAGCGCCAAACGGGGCTTTGGGGAAGGCGCGGGCCAAGAAAACAAGGCCCGCTGCGCAAGATCAGGCCTTATCCGCGCCATCCTTCGGGGGCGTTCCACACCGAGCGGCGCGCTTCGCGGGCGACATCGGTCGGGGTCAATCCCATGTCGCGCAGCGCGGCGCTATCAAGAGCGGCCAATTGACGGCGCTGACGGTGCAAGGCCAAGGCGCGGGCAATGCGCGACACGATTGCGGGTTTGGCATCGGCACGGGCCGAGGCGGAGGAACGGGGCAGGGACAGGGAGAATGCCATGGTCTTATCCTTTCGAAATCGTGATGCGTTGGCGTTCAATGATTTGTTCTGTTGATATGTCTACGGTTTTGTGGGTAATATTGAAAACGAATAAATGTGCGGATTAACATCAAGGATAGTGATGATATGCGAAATCTCGATATCACGACCCTACGCAGCTTTATGGCCGTGGCAGATCAAGGCGGGGTCACCCGCGCGGCGGGTTATTTGAACCTGACGCAATCGGCGGTCTCGATGCAGCTCAAGCGGCTCGAAGAAAGCTTGGATGCGGCGTTGATCGACCGCACGGGGCGCAAGGTCTCGCTCACCGGCGAGGGCGAATTGCTGCTCACCTATGCGCGCCGGATGGTGGCGCTCAATGACGAGGTGGTCGGGCGGTTGATGGAGACCTCCTATGAGGGCGAATTGATCCTAGGGGTGCCCCATGACATCGTTTATCCGCAAATTCCGCAGGTCTTGAAACGCTTTAACGCCGCCTATCCGCGGGTCAAAGTGCATCTCAAATCCTCCTCCACCGTCAAGCTGCACGAGGCGATGGCGCGCGGCGAGGCCGATATCATCCTGACCACCGAGAGCAGCGCCAAACCAGGGGGGGAATTGCTCACCGAAATGCCGCTGCGCTGGACGGGGGCTTTGGACGGGCAGGCGTGGCGCTGGCGTCCGCTGCGCTTGGCCTTTTGTTCGTTCTGTATTTTCCGCCCCATCGTTTTGGACAAGCTGGACGCGGCGGGGATTGATTGGGAAATGGCGGTCGAATCGGATGATGACCGCGCCATCGAGGCGATGATCAGCTCGGATCTGGCGGTAGGGGCCTTGCTCGAAACCTCGATCCCGCCGCATCAGGAGGCGATCAATTGCGGCAATGCGCTGCCCGATCTGGGCGTGCAGCAGGTCAATATCTATAAGGGCGGCGCGCAAAACGACATGCGCGACGCTTTGGCCGATGTGATCGGGCAGGTTTACCGCCACGGACCGGCCAGCGTGCCGGTGGGCGCCTCGCATCTGGCGGCGGTCGCGGGATAACCCCGCGCGCGCCAGCCCGCCGATGCCTTAAGGCGTGATCACCACCTTGCCGGTCGAGGCGCGGCTGCGCAAAAGCTCAAGCCCTTCGCCCGCCTGCTCGAGCGGCAGCACATGGCTGACATGGGGTTTGATCTTGCCCGCCTCATACCACGCAAACAGCGTTGCAAGGCTGCGCGTGATCACCTCGGGGCGGAATTTGAGATAGCCGCCCCAATAAAAGCCCAGCAGATCGATGTTTTTCACCAACATATGGTTGGGTTTGACGCGCGGCACATCGCCCGAGGCAAAGCCGATGATCAAAATCCGCGCCTCGGGGTTGCAGGCGCGAAAGGCGGCTTCGAACTGGTCCCCGCCCACCGGATCATAGACCACATCCGCCCCGCCAAGCGCCTTGACCGCCTCGCGGATGTCTTGGGTTTTTGCGTCGATCAAATGGTCCGCCCCTGCGGCCTTGGCCGCCTCAAGCTTGTCGGCGCCGCGCGCACAGGCGATCACCGTCGCGCCCATCAATTTGCCGATCTCCACCGCCGTCAGGCCCACGCCCCCCGCCGCGCCGAGCACCAAAAGCGTCTCGCCCGCCTGCAAACGCGCCTTATGTTCAAGCGCCACATGCGAGGTGCCATAAGCAATCTGCATCGCCGCCGCATCCACATCGGTCATGACATCGGGCACCTTCACGGCGCGCGCCGCGTCAAACACGCCATATTCGGCCAAACCGCCGCTGCCGCCAAACACCGCCACGCGATCGCCAATGGCCATGTCGCGGACCCCTTCGCCGATCTCTTCGACGGTGCCCGCGATCTCCATGCCTAATGTGAAAGGCGCCTGCGGAGTGTCTTGATATTCTCCCCGCTGCATCAGAAGATCAGCGAAGTTGAGACCACAAGCACCGATTCGCACGCCGATCTGACCTGCTTGTGGCCTTGGTGGGCGAAGTTCCGCCATGACAGCCTGAGTTTTAGGCAAGAGAACCTGATATGCGCGCATGTCTTCCTCGTTTTCTTTTGCTATCAGGTATTTGTCCCAAATTTACCACCGGAGCAAGGCTCGCGGAGCGAAACGCCATGGGGGTTAATACCGCATAGATTGCATCTCAAAGGTATAGGGACACGTTTTTAGGGTGTTCATTCGCGTCAGTGGCGAGTAAAGTGATCTCAGAAATCGGTTTGTGTTGTTGATTGTGCTTTTGGACTGGGTGGTCTGGGGGGCATTCGCGTGAACACAAAACGCAACTGTTAGTGAAGGAGCAAGGCTATGACACACCATGTAGATGTGCATGTCGGAAAACGCGTTCGCCACCGCCGTTGGTTGGTTGGTATGACGCAGCAACAGCTTGCTGAGCAGGTTGGAATCAAGTTCCAACAGATTCAGAAATACGAAACCGGCGCGAACCGTGTTTCGGCCTCCCGTCTTTGGGATATCGCCGATGCGCTCGACGTTCCGGTCAGCTTTTTCTTCGAAGGCATGGAAGCCGAGGTCGAGGCCGAAGCGGCCGAGACCGAAGTCGCAGAAGCGGCTGTGCCCTCGTCGGTGCCTGCCGATTTGATGGGCGACAAGGAAGCGCTGGATCTGGTTCGCTCTTACTATGCGATCCCCGAAAACCAGCGTCGCCGCCTGTTCGAACTGGCCCGCGTCTTGAGCGACGTGGCCTGATCGACGGCTTGAGCCCGAGGCCGCGCCGCGTTACTGCTAACCATATGGTTAGGGGAGTGCGGATGTGACCGACGGCGAGAAAAGCGATATTATGACAACCGCACACGCGCTGGCCGAGGCCGCGCGTGTTGCGATTCTACCCTATTTCCGCGCCGCAGGATTGAGCGCCGATAACAAGCTCGACGCCGGTTTCGATCCGGTGACAGAGGCCGACCGCGCCGCCGAACGCGCCATGCGCGAGATCCTCGCCGCCCGCCGCCCCGAGGACGGGATTTTCGGCGAAGAATATGGCCATAGCGCGGGCCGCAGCGGGCTGACTTGGGTGCTCGATCCGATCGACGGGACGCGCGGGTTCTTGTCGGGCAGCCCCACATGGGGCGTTCTGATCGCGCTCAATGACGCGGACGGCCCGCTTTTCGGGATCATCGACCAACCCTATATCGGCGAGCGTTTCGAGGGCGGTTTTGGCCGCGCGCAAGTGACCGGCCCCATGGGCAAAGGCGCGCTTCAATCGCGTCCCGCGCGCCCATTGTCCGAGGCGATCCTCTACACCACTTTCCCCGAGGTCGGCACCGCCGCCGAAGGCGCGGCCTTTGCCGATGTCGCCGCCAAGGCGCAACTCACCCGCTTTGGCCTTGATTGCTATGCCTATGCTCTGGTCGCGGCGGGGCAGATCGACCTTGTGATCGAAGCGGGGCTGAACGCCTATGACATTTGCGCCCCCATCGCGGTGATCGAAGCCGCGGGCGGCATGGTTACCGATTGGCGCGGCGGCGCCGTGCATGACGGCGGGCAGGTGATCGCCGCCGCCAATCCGCAAATCCACGCCGAAGCGCTTGCCATTCTGGCCCGCCATCTTTGATCCCAACCGGAGCCCGCTATGACTGAAACCCTGATCCAAGGCGCCGATACGATCGTGACCATGGATGACGCGCGCCGCGAATTGCACGGCGCCGATATCTTGATCCGCGGCGGCGAGATTGTCGACGTGGGGCAGGGGCTTCGCACATCCGGCGATGTGGTGTCGGCCAAGGGATGCGTCGTCACCCCCGGTTTGGTGAACACCCATCACCACCTTTACCAAAGCCTGACCCGCGCCGTGCCGCAGGGGCAAAACGCCCTGCTCTTCGGCTGGTTGCAAACGCTCTATCCGATCTGGTCGCGCTTTGGCCCCGAGGAAATGCGCGTCTCGGCGATGACGGGGCTGGCGGAACTGGCGCTGTCGGGCTGCACGCTGACCTCCGATCACCTTTACCTTTATCCCAACGGCGCGCGGCTTGACGACACGATCGAGGCCGCCCGCGCCATCGGCCTGCGCTTTCACCCCACGCGCGGCGCGATGAGCATCGGGCAAAGCGATGGCGGCCTGCCCCCTGATGCTTTGGTCGAGCGCGAGGCGGATATTTTGAGCGATTGCATCCGCGTGATCGACGCCTTTCACGACCCGCGCGAAGGCTCGATGTGCCGCGTCGGCATCGCGCCTTGCTCGCCCTTTTCGGTGAGCCGCGATCTGATGCGCGACGCGGCTCTTCTGGCGCGGGACAAAGGCGTGATGCTGCACACCCATCTGGCCGAAAATGACGAGGACATCGCCTATTCGCTCGAAAAATTTGGCTGCCGTCCAGGGCAATATGCCGAAGATCTGGGCTGGACCGGCGCCGATGTCTGGCATGCCCATTGCGTCAAGCTTGACGGGCAAGAGATTGATCTGTTTGCCAAATCTGGCACCGGCGTGGCCCATTGCCCCTGTTCCAACTGCCGCCTCGGTTCGGGCATCGCGCCGGTGCGGGCGATGCGCGACGCGGGGGTCAAGGTCGGGCTGGGCGTGGACGGATCGGCCTCCAACGATGCGGGCAATCTGATCCTCGAGGCGCGCCAATCCATGCTCTTGCAACGGGTCGCCAATGGCGCCGATGCGATGAGCGCGCGCGAGGCGCTGGAGATCGCCACGCGCGGCGGGGCCGATGTTTTGGGCCGCCCCGATTGCGGCCGTATCGCGGCGGGCAAACGCGCCGATATCGCCATATGGGACACGGGCTGCATTGAAAGCGCCGGAAGCTGGGATGCGGCAGCGCTGTTGCTGGCCGGTCCGACCCGCGTGCGCGATCTGTTCGTCGAAGGGCGCCGCATCGTTGCGGGCGGACATCTGGCCAGCTATGATTTGCCCGATCTGATTGCGCAGCAAAACCGCCTTGCGCGCGCCCTCGCCGAAAGCCTTTGACATGACACGCTTTGCGCCTCTGGCCCTGTTTGTGATTGCCGCCGTCCTTGCCAATCCTGCGCAGGCCGATCCGGTCGCGGGCGCTGCCGAGGCGCTCAACGCCTATCGCGCCGCGCGCGGATTGCCGCCCGTCACCCTCTCGGCCAAGCTGCAAAAAGCCGCCCAATCCCACGGCAGCGACATGGCCAAACGCGGCTATTTCGCCCACAACAGCCCCGATGGCAGCACCCCCGCCAAACGCGCCCGCCGCGCCGGATACCGTTATTGCTACATCGCGGAAAACATCGCCAAAGGGCAAAAATCCTTGGATCAAGTCATGCAAGGCTGGGCCAATTCTCCGCCCCATGCGCGCAATATGTCAAGCGCCGAGGCGCGCGAATTCGCCCTCTCGCGCAGCGACGGCAACATCTGGGTGATGATGCTGGGCCGTTCGGGCTGCTGATCCGCTCGGCCTCTCGCCCGAAGTGGCGGAGTTAATCCCGCGCGCCTTCGAACCGTTTGCCGCCGATCCATGTCTCGGCCACGGCGCGGTCGTCGCCCATCATGATGGTGGCAAAGACCTCGTCCCAATCGCTTTGCGCCTGCGCCGCGCGCTGCGCGATTGCGGGGGTCGAGGCCAGATCAAGCACCACCAGATCCGCCGCATGGCCGACCTTGAGATGTCCGATCTCATGCTCCAGATGCAGCGCCCGCGCCGAGCCGCAGGTTGCCAGCCACAAAAGCTGCGCCGCATGCAGGGGCGCGCCGCGCAATTGCCCGATCTCATAGGCCGCCGCCATGGTGCGCAGCATCGAAAAGGACGATCCGCCGCCCGTGTCCGTGGCCAATCCGACGATCTGCCCCTCGGCCATCAACCCGTTCATGTCGAACAATCCCGACCCGATAAAAGTGTTGGAGGTCGGGCAATGCACCAAGGCGCCGCCGACCTCGCGCAACCTCGCCCGCTCGCGCGGCTCCAGATGGATCGCATGACCATAAAGCCCGCGCGCCCCCAAAAGCCCATGCGCCTCATAGGTGTCCAGATAATCGCGCGCCTGCGGATAAAGCCCTTTGACCCATGCAATTTCATCGAGCTGCTCGCTCAGATGGGTTTGCATCAGGCATGTGGGATGCTCGGCCCAAAGCGCGCCCATGGCCTCTAGCTGCTCGGGCGTCGAGGTCGGCGAAAACCGCGGCGTGATCGCATAGGTGCCCCGCCCGCGCCCGTGCCATTTTTCGATGAGCGCCTTGCTCTCGTCATAGGCGCGCTGCGCGGTGTCGCAAAGCGCATCGGGGGCATTGCGGTCCATCGCCACCTTGCCTGCGACCACGGCCTGCCCGCGCGCCTCGGCCTCGGCAAACAGCGCCTCGGCGGAGGCGGGATGCGAGGTGCAAAAGCTCGCGACCGTGGTGGTCCCATGCGCCGCCGTCAGGTCCATATAGCGCGCCGCGATCTGCGCGCCATAGGCCGGATCGGCAAAGCGCATCTCTTCGGGAAACGTATAGGTGTTGAGCCAGTCGATCAGCCGTTTGCCCCAACTGGCGATGATCGCGGTCTGCGCGAAATGCACATGGGCATCGACAAATCCGGCCATGATCACGGCGCGCCCGTAATCATGCACCTCGGCCTGCGGATGGGCGGCGCGCAGGGCGGCGCCGTCGCCGATGGCGGCGATTCGCCCGCCCTCGATCAATACCGCGCCGCCGCTGTCGATCTGCGCGGCCTCGGTCGGGGGCATGTCGAAGGGCGAGGCGCAAAACCGCAAGCAGCGGCCAAGCAAAAGCTGCGCGCGGGCAGGTCCGGTCGGTCGGGAGGCGGGGGCGTTCTGGCTCATGGTGATCCTGACGTTCAAAAGGCAAAAGGACCCGCATCGCGCATCCCCGAAACCCAGCTTAGCGGGGCGCGAGCGCGAGGTAAATTGCGCGTGGCCCCATTGTGCGCCCCCCTCGATTTGCACTAGGATCAGCGCAACGGCAAAGGGGCATGCGATGAGCGATTTCGACACCAAAGACGACGGCACGGACCCGAGCAAAGCGCCCGCCAAACAGCCCGATGATCGTGCCCCGCAAGAGGCCGCGCAGACCAAAGAGGGCGCCGACCTCGACCGCATCTCGGCGGCCATGATCGAGCCTGCCGCCGATATCGCCGCGAAGGTCGAGGACACGGTCGAGGACGAGGTCGAGACCGATGTCGACGAGGATTACCGCCTTGGCAAAAAGGTCGTCGCGGCGATTTTCTTTGCCGTCGATACCAACAACCGCGAGGCCTTGATCGAGGCGATGGAGCCGCTGCACGCGGCCGACATCGCCGACCTTCTCGAACAGATCAACGCCTTTGACCGGCGCCGCTTCATCCAGCTTTACGGGCGCGAGTTCGACGGTGAAATCCTGTCCGAGCTTGACGAATCCGTGCGCGAAGAGGTCATCTCTTTGCTCAATCCCGAAGTGCTTGCCGATGCGGTGCGCGAGCTGGACAGCGACGATGTTGTCGATCTGATCGAGGACCTTGACGACAGCCAGCAAGAGGTGATCCTCGACGCGCTCGAAGATGTGGACCGCGCCGCCGTCGAGCAGGCGATGTCCTATCCGGAATATTCCGCAGGCCGTTTGATGCAGCGCGAGGTTGTCGCCGCGCCAGAGCATTGGAACGTCGGGCAGGCGATCGATTTTTTGCGCGGCTCGGACAGCCTGCCCGATCAATTCTACCATGTGGTTCTGGTCAATCCGCGGATGCATCCGGTGGGCAATGTCACCCTTGGCAAAATCATGTCCAGCCCGCGCCATATGCCGCTCAGCGAGATCACCGAAAGCAGCTTTCGCACCATTCCGGTGATGCAGCCCGAGGGCGATGTCGCCTATGCATTCAACCAATACCACCTGATCTCCGCCCCCGTGGTGGACGCGGACGAGCGGCTTGTCGGGGTGATCACCATTGATGACGCCATGGCGGTTCTCGACGAGGAACACGAAGAAGACATCCTGCGCCTCGCCGGTGTCGGGGAAACCTCGCTGACCGACCGCGTGATCGAAACCACCAAGGGCCGTTTCCCGTGGCTGGCGGTGAACCTTGTGACCGCGATCCTTGCCTCACTGGTCATCGCGCAATTCGAGGCCACGATCGCGCAGATGGTGGCGCTGGCGGTTCTGATGCCGATTGTCGCCTCGATGGGCGGCAATGCGGGCACGCAGTCCTTGACCGTTGCGGTGCGCTCGATTGCCACGCGCGATTTGACCGGCGCCAACGTCTGGCGGGTGATCCGGCGCGAGGTTTTGGTCGGGCTGGTCAACGGGGTGATTTTCGCCGTGGTGATGGGGCTGGTCGGGCTTGCGTGGTTCGGCTCGGGGATGCTGGGGGTGGTGATTGCGGCGGCGATGGTGATCAACCTTGTGATCGCGGGGCTGGCGGGGACGGTGATCCCTGTCTTGCTCGAAAAAATGGGCGTTGATCCGGCGCTGGCCTCGGGGGCCTTTGTGACCACGGTGACCGATGTGGTCGGCTTTTTCGCCTTCCTCGGTCTGGCCAGCGCTCTGTTGATATGAGCAGCGCGCCCGATCCGGCTGCCGCCGCTGCGGCCTTGGCTGCCGATAAAGCCGCCGCGCGCAAAACCGCCCTTGCGGCGCGCGCGCGGGCCCATGCGGCGGGCGGGGCAGGGCGCGCCGGTATGCTGGCGCAGGTTCTGGCCGGATATCGCGGCGCGGCGCTGGCCGGATATATGCCCATCCATTCCGAGATCGACCCGCGCCCCGCGATGGCCGAAGCCGCCGCCCATGGCCCCGTCTGCGTGCCGGTGATCACGGCCAAGGACCAGCCGCTCGGTTTTGCCCGCTGGGACGAGGGCTGCGCCATGGAAAAAGGCCCCTTCGGCGCCATGGTGCCAAGCGTCAAACACTGGATCACCCCCGAGATTTTGATCGTGCCCTTGGTCGCCTTTGACAGCCATGGGCGCAGGCTGGGCTATGGCGGCGGCTTTTATGATCGCACGCTGGAGGCTTTGCGCGCGCGCGGCGCGGCGCTGGCCATCGGCTTTGCCTATGACGCGCAAGAATTACCGGACCTGCCGCAAGAGCCGACCGACCAGCCGCTCGATATGATCGTCACCCAGACGCGGGTGATCGAGGTGGCGCGCGGCTGAGCCGCCGCAAGAATGCCCGAATTGCGCGGCGCTCTGCCTTGCGCTTGCCCAAATGGACGCGTAACCCCGTTTCCCATGAGAATTTTGTTTTTAGGGGATGTGATGGGCCGCGCGGGGCGCGGTGCCGTTGCCGAGCATCTGCCGCGCCTGCGCAAGGAGTGGCGGTTGGATTTCGTTGTGGTCAATGGCGAGAATGCCTCCAACGGCATGGGCCTGTCGGGCGATCACGCCAAGGGCCTGCTGGAGGCGGGGGCCGATTGTCTGACCCTTGGCGATCATGCCTTTGACCAAAAGGACATGTTGCAATTCATCGAGGGCGAAAGCCGCATCATCCGCCCCGTCAATTTCGCCAAAGGCGCACCGGGGCGCGGGCACCGCATGTTCACCGACGCGCGCGGGCGCAAGGTTCTGGTGGTGCAAGTTCTGGGGCAGGTGTTCATGAAACGCGCCTATGACGACCCGTTTTCCGCCGTCGAACCGATCCTCAAGGCGCACCCTCTGGGCGGGCAGGCCCAAGCGATCATCGTCGATATGCATTGCGAAGCGACCTCCGAGAAAATGGCGATGGGGCATTATTGCGACGGGCGCGCCTCGCTCGTCGTCGGCACCCATACCCATGTGCCCACGGGCGATGCGATGCTTTTGCCCTCGGGCAGCGGATATCTGACCGATGCGGGCATGTGCGGCGATTACAATTCGGTCATCGGCATGGACAAGGCCGAACCGATGCGCCGTTTCATCACCGGCATGGTCAAATCGCGCTTTACCCCCGCAAACGGCGAGGCGACCCTGTCGGGCGTGTTCATCGAAACCGACGACCGCACCGGATTGCCCAAAGAGATCATCCCGGTGCGGCAGGGCGGCAAATTGCAACCCTCGGGACCGCAGATGGCCTAGGGCGGGCATAAATCCCCAGCCCCCAGCCCCCTCTGCCCCGCGAGACGCGTGCCCTGCCCGAGGGGCCAGATGCGAAAGATCACCGTTACGCAATTGCCTGTGTGCAAAGGCGCCGCGGGACGGTGAAGGTCGGCGGTGAGCCCAAAGTGACGGATGCTGCATCTGGCACGAATGGCCGGTTTCTGTTGTCTGCAAACAGGCGTTCACCTATGTGAACAGTCAAATTAGTAAAGGTGGCGACAGAGTTGAAACACGAGATTACATTCACCCGATTGCCCAAGATTGATCCAACCGAAATCATTGCGCACATGTCTGATCCTCGTGTTGCAGAGCATATGCCACTTCTGACTTTCGATTGGGATGATGCCGCCGTGGCCAAATTTATTGCCACCAAAGAGGCACGCTGGAGCCGCGATGGACTTGGCCATTGGGCTATATTGTTAAACGATAAATATGTCGGGTGGGGCGGTTTTCAAAAGGAGGGAGACGAGTGGGACTACGGTTTAGTTCTCAAGCCGAACTCTTTTGGATTAGGTACACGCATCTCCAGAAAAGCAATCGAGTTTGCTGTTGCCGATAAACGAATTCCCTTTGTTACTTTTTTGCTACCTCCGTCGCGTAAAAATCTGGGTGCACTTAAAAGACTTGGAGCGAAATTTGTGGACGAGGTTGAGTATGATGGATCAACCTTTCTCAAATATCAGCTGCAAACCAAATGACGGCTCCGTCCCGCAACCCCGCCATCGGCCTTGCGCCGAGGCTGCGGCGGTCCGCTCGCACGGAATTTGCGCCGATGCGGCGGGTCTGCGCGACATTCTCTTGCTCCTGCCTATCCGATAATGGCACAGTAGTGCGCAAGCGATAACAGGGGCATTTGCATCCATGCAATTCTTGGAATTTTCCCAAACGGGACAGGCGGTTATGACGCTGCTCGTTGTGGTGATCATGTTCATTCTTTTCGTAAAGGAATACTATCCGACCGAGGTCGTGGCGATCACCGGCGCGGCGTTGATGCTGGCGCTGGGGTTGTTGCCCTATGATGCGGCTTTGGAGGTGCTCTCCAACCCCGCGCCATGGACCATTGCGGCGATGTTCATCGTCATGGGGGCTTTGGTGCGCACCGGCGCATTGGACGCCTTTACCACCCTTGCAGACAAACAGGCGCGGGTGAACCCCAAACTCGCCATCGCCATGCTGCTCGGGTTTGTCGTCGTGGCTTCGGCCTTCGTGTCGAACACGCCGGTTGTCGTCGTGATGATCCCCGTTTTCGTGCAACTGGCGCGCACGCTTGGATCCTCGGCGAGCAAGTTCTTGATCCCGCTGAGCTATGCGGCGATCCTTGGCGGCACGCTGACCTTGATCGGCACCTCGACCAACCTGCTGGTTGACGGTGTGGCCCGCGCCCGCGGGATGGAGGCTTTTACCATTTTCGAGGTCACGCCCTTGGGTATCATTCTGGTGGCATGGGGCATGATCTATTTGCGCTTCATCGGCCCGCGGCTTTTGCCCGAACGCGACAGCATGGCCGATATGCTTTCGGACCGCAGCCGGATGAAGTTTTTCACCGAAGCGGTGATCCCGCCGGACAGCAACCTGATCGGGCGCGAGGTCAGCGGCGTGCAATTGTTCAAACGCGAGGGCGTGCGATTGATCGACGTGGTGCGCGGCGATACCTCTTTGCGCCACAACCTCAAGGACGTGACATTGCAAACCGGCGACCGCGTGGTTCTGCGCACCCAGATGACCGAGCTTTTGAGCCTGCAGCGCAACAAGAGCCTCAAGCGTGTCGATCAGGTTTCGGCGGTCGAAACCCATACGGTCGAGGTTTTGATCACCCCGGGATGCAAGATGGTCGGGCGCTCGCTTGGCTCTATGCGTCTGCGCCGCCGTTTCGGGGTCTATCCATTGGCGGTGCACCGCCGCAACCAGAACATCGGCCGCCAACTCGAAGATCTGGTGGTGCGCGTTGGCGATACGCTCTTGCTTGAGGGCGCGCCCGAAGACATCAAACGGCTGGCCTCGGAAATGGATATGGTCGATGTGACCACCCCCACGGCGCGGGCCTTCCGGCGCGGCCATGCGCCGATTGCGATCCTGTCACTGGTGGCGCTTGTTGCGGCGGCGGGGATGGGGCTTGCGCCGATCTTCTTGCTGACGATCATGGCCGTGGCGGCGGTGTTTCTGACCCGATGCATCGATGCCGAAGAGGCGTTTTCCTTCATTGACGGGCGTCTTTTGGCGTTGATTTTCTCGATGCTCGCCGTTGGCGCGGCGCTTGAACACACCGGCGCGGTGCGTTTGATCGTCGAAGCGGTGGCCCCGCTGATGGGCAATTTGCCCGGTCCGATGATCATCTGGGCGATCTATTTGCTGACCTCGATCCTGACCGAATTGGTGTCCAACAATGCCGTCGCCGTGGTGGTCACGCCGATTGCCATCGGGTTGGCGGATGCTCTTGGCATCGACGCGCGCCCATTGGTTGTCGCCGTCATGGTCGCCGCCTCGGCCAGCTTCGCCACCCCCATCGGCTATCAGACCAACATGCTGGTCTATGGCCCCGGCGGATATAAATTCACCGATTTCATGCGGGTCGGTATTCCGCTGAACCTGAGCATCGGGATATTGGCCTCGGCGGTTATTCCGATGATCTGGCCGCTCTAGCGCGCGCTGGGCGGCTGCGAGCGGGGCAGGGGCGCGCGGGGCTGATGAACGCGGCGGGGGTCAGGCCTATCCCTGATCCTTGCCCGTGTTTTTGCCTCCGTCTTTGCCCCCGTCTTTGCCTGCGCCTTTTCCGCTGTCTTTATCCGCGCGCTTGCCCGCGCCCGCCCCCGCCATGGTGCGGGCGGGCGCGGCGCTGTCGTCTTGGCCGATATGCATACCGTCGGGCAAATCAAACCCCGCCGGAAAGGGGCTGGCGCCCGCAAAATCAAACTGGCTGTCGTGTTGCAAGACCCGCCCGCGCATCTGCGGCCAGACCCAGTCGCGCAAGAACATCTGGTCATCGGCGCGCGCATTGAGCGTGCTGGCGCGGGCTTTGACATGGGCCATGATGGCGCGGCCCATACCGGACAGGTTGCCGCGCTGCGCCCCCCACATTCCCGCAAGGATCAACTCCGCATGCGAGGGAAAATCGCGCATCAGATGAAAGGGCACGCCCGCGCCCAGCCATGCGGCCACGGCGGCGGCCTCTTTGGCATTGGGCACCGCATCGGCATCGCGCACCAGATAGAAATCCACGCTTTCGTCATCCTCGACCAAGAACCGCCAGAACAGCCCGTAGCGCCCCGCGTCCAGTTTGGGCACCTCGCGCAATTGCGCGCCCTGTGCGGCCAATCCGGCGCGGGTGCTTTTGGGCACGGAGGCGTCGATGTAAAATCGCGGCGTCCATGAGGGATAGAGGTATTTGACCACCATCGCATTGCGCAGCGCCCCCTGATGATAGCGCGCGTTATGACTAAACAGCGAATAGGCGATGATATTGCGCCCGCGCGCTTGCGGATCAAAGGCGCGCAGCACCGGAGCGGGGCGCGGATCGGGGCAGGGCGGCGCGCCCGCATCCTTGAGCGCCAAGGCGCGGCTGCCATGGGCGCGCGCAGCCTGCGGATCACCGGCGCGCAGATGCAATTCGGCCAGCCGCCCCTCGCGGGTCTGCGCCTCCAGATGGGGCGAGGCCGCGATCAGCGCCATCGCCTCGCGCAGCTTGCCGCGCCGTTGCAGGGCCGACAACAGATTGGCCTCGTTCTCGGGCGACCGGCTCACGTGATAGGCGTTTTGGCAATGGTGCAAGGCGCCCGCATAATCGCCCGCGTTGAACGCATGTGCGCCGAGCATCTTTTGCGCCAACTCATGGGTCGGCGGCGCGGCGCGCAGGGCGGCGATTTCGGCCTCCGACAGGCGCAAGGACCCGCGTTTGGCGATCCGTGCGATGGTGGCGTCGGCCTTGGCAATGGCCTTGTCCGGCTCGCTCATTGCTGTGTCCCCTCATGCGCCGCCTTGGCGCGCGTCCCGCCTGCGGGCATACCCCGCAGTTTGGGGCACAGTGGCGCTACATCGGCCAGAACACAAGGATCGTCGGGATCGAGACACAGACGACCAACACCTCAAGCGGCAGCCCCATGCGCCAGTAATCGCCAAACTGGTAGCCACCTGGACCGAGGATCAGCGTGTTGTTCTTATGCCCGATCGGCGTCAGATAGGCCGAAGACGCCGCCACCGCCACCGCCATCAAAAACGGATCGGGCGAGACGCCCAAGGCGCTGGCCATCTGGATCGCCACGGGGGCGGCGACGATGGTCGTCGCCGTGTTGTTGAGCACATCCGACAGGGTCATGGTCACCACCATCAGCACCGTCAAAATCGCCCAAGCGGGCAATCCCGCCGTCACCCCCACCAAGGAGCCTGCCAAAAGCTCGGTCCCGCCCGAGGTCTCCAGCGCCGCGCCCAGCGGGATCATCGAGCCGAGCAAGACCACCACCGGCCATTCGATATGGGTGTAAAGCTCCTTGATCGGCACGATTTTCGCCAAAACATAGGCCACGACCACCAATCCCAAAGCCACGGGCAAATAGACCAAGCCGAAACTGGCCGCCGCCACGGCCCCCGCAAACAGCCCGATGGCGAGCCATGTCTTGCTGTCTTCGGTGACCGCCAATCCGCGTTCGGCCAAGGCCAGACAACCGAGCCAGTCGGTGATCTCGGGCCCTTGGTCCTTGGGCACGAGGATGAGCAAGATGTCACCGGCGCGCACTTCGGTTTTGCGCACTTGGCTGGAGATGCGCTTGCCTTGGCGGGCAATGCCCAAAAGCACCGCGCGGCGGCGCCATGCAAGGCCGATGCCCTGCGCCGTGCGCCCTTCGATGCGCGCATCCGATTGCACCACCACCTCGATCAGGTCCAGCCCCTCGCCCTCGGCGCGCAGAAGGTCCTCGCGGGTCTGGTCCGAAAAGGCCAATCCCAAAGCGGTGCGAAATTCGTCCAAAGCATTGGGGCTGGCCTCGATGACCAATGCATCACCGGCGCGCAAAACCGTATTGCGCGCGGAGCCATAGCGGCGCTTGCCATCGCGGATCACCCCGATCATCGCGACATCGGCCTTTTCGGCGTCGGGGTCGAGTTCGGACAGGCGTTTGCCGATCAGCTTGCTGTCTTCGGGCACGGTCAATTCGGCCACATAGGGCGAGAAATCCTTGGCCGCAAATCCGGCCTCGCCGCGCTGCGGGATCAGCCGCCAGCCGATCAGCGCCACAAACACCAGCCCCGCAATCGCGGTGATCCCGCCCACGGGGGCGAAATCGAACATATTATAGGGGGTGCCGACGGCCTCTTCGCGAAAGGCGGCGATGATGATATTGGGCGGCGTGCCGATCAAGGTCGCCATGCCGCCAAGGATCGTCGCAAAGCTCAGCGGCATCAGCGACAGCGCCGGCGCGCGCCCCGCCTTGCGCGCGGTCTGGATGTCCACAGGCATAAGCAGCGCAAGCG
Source organism: Paracoccaceae bacterium (assembly GCA_050633545.1). Taxonomy (GTDB): domain Bacteria; phylum Pseudomonadota; class Alphaproteobacteria; order Rhodobacterales; family Rhodobacteraceae; genus Litorivita. Next base: position 197,231 of record JBOEGS010000001.1, on the reverse strand, counting down.
CCGCCACATTGTTCATAAAGGCCGAAAGCACCGCGCCGATCCCGCCCATCAAGGTGATATGCCCGCCAAGGCTGCGCGAGCTGTCCACCAAGGTGCGGGTGATCAAGAACACCGCGCCCGAGCGCACCAGTCCCGCCGAAACCACCAAAACCAGCGCCACGATCAAGGTCGCCGGATGGCCGAAACCGCTAAAGGCCTCTTGCTTGGGCACCACGCCCAAAACCACCCCGACCATGAGCGCGGTGAAGGCCACAAGGTCATAGCGGTAGCGCCCCCAAAGCAGCAGGGCGAAGACGGCGGCGAAAAGCGCGAATAGCGTGATCTGGTCAAATGTCATAGCGCAGACATAGCCCGCCGCCTTGCGCGCGGCAAATCCATATCGCGGATCGCCCGATGCGCCCGCCCTGCGCGCGCGCGCCTTGCGATGCGCGCGGGTCGTGAGCGGCCTGTGAGCCGGTGGTGAGCCGCCTGTGCGCCCCCTGTGAGCGCAAAAACATGAGGCTAATACCCTTATTTTATTGATGATTCGTGCGATTCTGCGCGCAATTTTGTTAACCTTTTGGCAAGACCTTGAGCCGCAAGGAAATTACTGCTGTTGGCGCGATTGGGCATCTATGTTACCTTGGGTCATCCCATTGGAAAGGGTCTTTCACACCGCTCTAAGGGGATGATTTGAAGACCAATTATTTTTGACGACCCTAAATTTTCAATCCGCTCGCGGGGCGACCCGTGATCAAAGACCACTTTAAAAGACCAACGACCAAGACCTGATTTTTTGACATGCCCTCGGCATCGGCGGACCCCCTGTCCGGCGCGCGAAAGGGATATGTCTTTTCCCAACCTGCGGGGCGTGTGAGTGCGCCGCAGGGCGGGGAAGCTTTGCCTCGCAGCTTGCCGGTTATGCCGACGCGATGCGGCGCAGGGGAGGATTGGGAATGCGACGTAAATTCAACCGATTACAGGAGATTTTCAATGACTGAATCACTTAGCCTGAAGGCCCTTGCGAAAGATCTCAAAGCGGCCGGCGCGCCGTGGGAGATGGACGAAAGCACCGAAATGGCGCTGTTGACAGAGGACGAACGGCGCATGCGCCTCGGCGTGATCCCCCCCGCCGGTGCCATGAGCTTTGAGCAAGCGGTCGCCGCGGACAAAGCCGCGCCGATGGTGACCGCCGATGTCATCGCCTCTGAAACCGCCGCTGGCCTGCCGACCAAATTCGACCACCGCGATGTGGGCGGCAAGAACTACACCACCCCGCCGAAAAACCAAGGCGGCTGCGGCTCTTGTGTGGCCCATGGCGTCGTCGCGGTGATGGAGACGACCTACCGCCGTTCCATCGCATCGGACAGCTACAACCTCGACCTGTCGGAGGCGCATCTGTTTTATTGCCACGGCGGCGAAGAGGGGCGCACCTGTGCCAATGGCTGGTTCCCCGATCAGGCCTTGGACAAATGCAAGGACAAGGGCGTCACCCTCGAAAGCGTCTACCCCTATACCGGCAACCAGCAGGCCTGCGCCGTGCCGACCGGATGGGAGGCCAATGTCGCCAAATCCTTGGGCAAAACCAAATTGACCGGCCGCACCAAGATCAAGGAATGGATCGCCACGCGCGGCTCTGTCACCGGCTGTTTCATCGTCTATCAGGATTTCTTCTCCTACCGCTCGGGCGTCTATCGCCATGTGTCGGGCGAGGCCGCAGGCGGGCATTGCGTCGAGATCATCGGCTATGATGATGCGCTGGGCTGCTGGATTTGCAAAAACAGCTGGGGCACCAATTGGGGCGAGGGCGGTTATTTCAAAATCGCCTATGGCCAGGCCCAGATCGAAACATGGCTCGGGCCTTACGGTTCCAATGGCGTGACGGTGAAAACATGGAACAACAACCTCAAAGTCAACGGGCTGTGGACCAATGAAAGCGACCGCAACGCCTATGTGCATTTCACCGGATTGGGGTGGAAAAAGCTGACCACCACCAGCGCGGTGCAGCAACACGCCATGCTCGCCGATCTGATCGGCGCCAAAGGCGGCAACCGCACGGTGCGCGCGCTGATCGACGGCAGCAAGGTCAAAGAGATCTATGTGATCTAAGCCCCGTTTCCCCATGGTGCGCCGCCGCGCGGCGGCGTGCCGGAACCCTCTTTATTTATATACAAAGGACTATTCAAATGGCTGATGTAAAAGACAAAAAATCCCCCGCTGAAACCCCCGAAACCCTGCGCGCGGCGGCTGCCTCTGATGGCGGCGCACCGAGCCTTGATATCAATGCGATGTTCTCGGAGGCCAAGTTGAGCGCCAGCGACGTGCCCGCCATGTCGCCCCCCGGTGACGAGACCGCCGAAGCCGTGGCCGCAGACGGGGTCACCGCATGGCACAACGGCAAGAAGATCACCGCCACATGGTGCAACAGCTCGAACCGCAACGCCTTTGTTTCGGTGCAAGGCATGGGATGGCGCCGCCTGTCCAATGCCAATGACAGCGCCTTTCTGGCCATGGTGATGATGGGCGCCCATGCCGAGCAAATGAACGCAACGGTCAATCTCAAGATCTCCTCCTCGAACGAGATCCAAGAGATCTATGTGTGGTAACCATTATGTATGGTGACCATGCGAACGCGCGGAGGGCACGGCGATGAGCGGTGATATCCGCCTTTCCATGGAGGACGCGGGCAAAACTGTCCGCGTCCCTGCGGGCGCAGTGGTCGAATTGCGCCTCGATGAAAACCCCACCACCGGATACCGATGGACCCTGCCGCCCGAGACCTGCTGCGAGATGGTCGAGGACCGTTACGAGCCGCAGGCAGGCCGAGAAGAGACGGGCCGAGAAGAGGCGGGCCGAGAAGAGACGGGCCGAGAAGAGACGGGCCGCGAGGCGGCAGGAGCCGGAGCCGCATCCGTGCGGGTGTTGTGCTTTCGCGTCAAGGGCGGCGCGCCCGCGCGGCTGGCGCTGGAACTGCGCCGCGCATGGGAGGAGGGCGAGGCGCCCTTGGCGCGGTTCGAAATCGAATTGGCCCCGCAATAGCGGCGCGCCATAACCATGCCCCGCCTGCCACCCATCCCCATGGTGCGCGGCATGGTTCCTCAAGGCGCGCCGTCATGGCGCGCCTTTTGGTTTGCGGGCACAAGACGGCGCCGCCGATCCCCTCCGATTGATCCGGCCTGTCCATCCCGCAGGCCCGAACCCGCTCCCCCCGAACCCGCTCCCGCGGTCCCACTGGCCCGTTTGCGCGCCCCGCTACGAACGACCTGTTCGTGCCTCTATTTCGAGCATCCAAGGGACCGGCCCCATCCGGCAACTTGACAACCGCCCGCGCTCGGCTAGTTGTTGTATTCATTAAACGATCTTGGCCCGTTTGGGGCCGCACAGACATTGACCCAACCCATTAAGTGAGGATTTTTCATGCGCATTTTAACGCGTCTCGCCCCGATGACGGCGACCCTTGTGACCCTATCAACCCTGCCTGCCTTTGCCTCGGACTGCGACGAGGGGTTTTACTACGATGAAGTCACCCTCAGCTGCCAAGCGGGAGACGGCTCGGGCGACACGGGCGGCGGCGGCGGCAGCGGCGATGACGGCACCGAGCCGCGCCTGCTGCGCTTTCTCACCCCCGCCGAGGGGACCGAATTTTCCGTCGGCACCGCGATCACCGCGCTGGGCCGCACCAGCATCAATCTGGTGCAAAACCTGCCGCTCGATCTGACCGTGGTCCTTGACCGGTCCGCCTCGATGCAGTTTCGCACAGATATCTTGAACGAGGAAACCGTCGATCCGACCGATTATTATACGCGCTTTGATCTGGTCACCCGCGCCTTTCAGGCGATTGCCGAGATCTTCCCCGAAGATGGCCAGCTGACTTTGGTCGATTTTGCGAGCGACGTGCATGCGACCTCGACCAAATTCATCGACACAAACGGCAACGGAGTGAGCGATTTTTCCGACGGCACCTACGGCCCGCCGGTCGGGGGCGGCGCGCCGATCACCCCCGATCTGATCGCCGATTACGTGGACGGCATCACAGCGGACGGTGCAACCAATCTGGGCGGGGCGCTGCAAACCGCCGTCAATATTGCCAATGAAGGTGTGCTCTATGGTCATGAAAGCGATCTGTATGACCGCGAATACCTGATCCTGACCGATGGCTATCCAACCGGCTTTGTGAACCCGACGCTTTACAATTTCCTCAGCGCTTACGGGGATTTGACCGGCGTGTCCTTGCCCGGCAATACGCCCGGGGGCGCGGCCTATTTGCAGACCATGGTTGAAACCCGAGGCGGCGGTGTCTTTCTTGATTATTCCGATGATCCGATGGGGTTCTTGGACCTGTTCGGCGCCGACAGCTCGCGTTTGATCGGGTTGAACGGGCTGCAAATCACCGATCCTTTGGGCAATACCTATGCGGCGCAAACCGATGCATTGGGCTATTTCTCGCTCGATCCGTTCAATCTTTTGGAAGGGTCCAATACCTTTACCGCGACGGCGACCTTCGAGGACGGATCGACGATGACCGACACGCTGACGCTGATGGGGGTGGCCGCCTTTGCCCCTGCGGTGCCCTTGCCTGCGGCAGGGTGGTTTTTGATCGCAGGTCTTGGCGGTTTGGGCGCCATGGCGCGCCGCAAGAAAGCCGCCTGAATTCCCTCGCACCCCGCGTGTCATGCATGGGGTGCGGGGTTGCGCCTGTTGGCCCCAATGGCATATAGGGAAAGCCAAATTCAGCATCTCTAAGGGGTCCATCATGGCCGGCCATTCCAAATGGGCAAATATTCAGCACCGCAAAGGGCGTCAGGACAAGCTGCGCGCCAAACTTTTCTCCAAACTCTCCAAAGAGATCACCGTTGCCGCCAAAATGGGCGACCCCGATCCCGATAAAAACCCGCGCCTGCGTCTGGCCGTGAAAGAGGCGAAATCCTCCTCGGTGCCCAAGGATGTGATCGAACGCGCGATCAAGAAATCCATGGCGGGCGAGGGCGAGGATTACGAAGAAATCCGCTATGAGGGCTATGGCCCCGGCGGCGTGGCGGTGATCGTCGAGGCGATGACCGACAACCGCAATCGCACAGCCTCCTCGGTGCGCTCGACCTTTACCAAAGCGGGCGGCAATCTGGGCGAAACCGGCTCGGTCGGGTTCATGTTCGACCGCAAGGGCGAGGTGACCTATCCCGCCTCTGTGGGCGATGCCGACACGGTGATGATGGCCGCCATTGAGGCGGGCGCCGAGGATGTGCAAAGCTCCGAGGAGGGCCATGTGATCTATTGCGCCGATACCGATCTCAACGAGGTCGCCACCGCGCTGGAGGCAGATCTGGGCGAGAGCGACAGCACCAAACTGGTTTGGGTGCCCAATATCAGCACCGAACTGGACCTTGAGGGCATGGAAAAGCTGATGAAGCTGATTGATGCGCTCGAAGATGACGATGACGTGCAGCGCGTCACCGCCAATTTCGAAGCCTCCGACGAGGTCATGGCGCAGCTTTGATTTCTCAAGCAATCCCATATGGCGGGGCGCTTCCTTGCGGGGCGCCCTGCTTGCATTTTGCCGCCCCAGCGGGGGCGCGGCGCGCTTTGCGCTTCGCGGCGGCAAGGCGGACCTTGTGACGGCGGGGCTGACGGCATCGGCTGCGGCGGGGTTCTGGCTCGGCCTGTCCTTGATCCTCGCCATCGGCGCGCAAAACGCCTTTGTCTTGCGGCAGGGATTGGCGCGCTCCCATGTCTTCGCGGTCTGCCTGACCTGTGCGCTGTCGGATGCGATTTTGATCGCGGCGGGGGTGGCCGGATTTGGCGCGCTGACCCAAGCCGCCCCGTGGATCGAGCCGCTGATGCGCTATGGCGGCGCGGCGTTTTTGATCCTCTACGGGCTGCGCAGCTTTGCCGCCGCATGGCGCGGGGCCGGGGGCGGGCTTGAGGCCGCATCGGGCGCGCGGGCCTCGCTGGGCAAGGCGCTGGCGACCTGCTTGCTGCTCACATGGGCCAATCCGCATGTCTATCTCGATACGGTGGTCTTGCTGGGCGCGGTCTCGTCCAATTACACTCCGCGGGCGGGTTTTGCTGCGGGCGCGATGACGGCCAGTTTCGTGTTCTTTTTCGCGCTGGGCTATGGGGCGCGGCTCTTGGCGCCGCTCTTTGCCCGCCCCCTGACGTGGCGCATCTTCGAGGCAGGCATCGGCGCGGTGATGTGGGCGATTGCGCTCAAACTGGCGCTGGGCGGCTAGGGCGCGCGCCTCTCGCGCAGCCTGCGCGGGGCATTTTGCGGCTTTTCCACGCGCCGCGCCTCTGCTAGGCATCCGCTATGCAAAATAATAATCCGCAGCCTGTGAAGGGCATTCTTTGGATGATTTTGACGGGCCTGCTCTTTGTTGGCGTCACCGCGATCGTTCGTATCACAGGTCCCCAAGTCCCCGCTGCCCAGGCGGCGTTCTTGCGCTATTCCATCGGTTTGGTGTTTTTGCTGCCGCTGGTGCGCCCCTTGATGCGGGCCCGTCCCAGCGGGCGGCAAATCAAGGTTTTCGCTCTGCGCGGCGCCTTTCACACCGTCGGCGTGGCGCTGTGGTTTTACGCCATGGTGCATATCCCGCTACAGGATGTGACCGCGATGAACTACCTCTCGCCGGTCTATGTGACCTTGGGCGCGGCGCTGTTTTTGGGCGAAAAACTGGCGCTGCGGAGGATATTGGCCATCGCGGTGGCGTTGGTCGGGGTGATGATCATCTTGCGCCCGGGCATGCGCGAGGTCGGCGACGGGCATCTGGCGATGCTGATCGCGACCATGGCCTTCGCGGGCTCGTTCCTGACCGGCAAAATGGTCTCGGACGAAAGCGATCCGGCGCTGGTGGTGGCGATGCTGTCGGTCACCGTGGCCATCGGGCTGGCGCCTTTGGCGGCGCTCAATTGGGTCACGCCCACATGGACGACCCTGGGGCTTTTGACCCTGACGGCCCTTGTCGCCACCTTGGGCCATTACACCATGACTTTGGCCTTTGCCGCCGCGCCCCTGACGGTGACACAGCCGGTCACCTTCTTACAACTGATCTGGGCGGTCGCCCTTGGCACGACGTTTTTCGGCGAGGCCTTCGATGTCTGGGTGCTGGTCGGCGGCGCGGTGATCCTTGGCGCGATCAGCTTCATGACGTGGCGCGAGGCGCAGCTCAACCGCCGCGTCACCCCGACCGCCGCCGCCACCAAGGTCTAGGCGCACGCCCTATCCGCGCGGGTCGAGCAGTTTGGCCAAAATCTGCCCGCGCGTGATCACCCCGATCAAGGCGCCGCCCTCTTCGACGCCAATGTGTTTTTCCGCATCATCCGTCGCCGCCATCACCTCGCGGATCGGCAGGTCGGCGGCCACGGTGATCTCGGGCCGTGCATCGCCCGCAGGCGCCATCACATCACGCGCGCGCAGCACCCCGAGCGGGTTCATATGGGCGACAAATTCGGCGACATAGTCATTGGCCGGCGCGGTAAAAATCTCTTGCGGGGTGCCGCATTGGATGATCCGCCCGCCCTCCATAATGGCGATGCGATTGCCGATTTTGAAGGCCTCATCAAGGTCATGGCTGACGAAAATGATCGTGCGTTGTAATTGCTTTTGCAGGCTCAAAAGCTCGTCTTGCAAATGCGTGCGGATCAAGGGATCTAGCGCCGAAAACGGCTCGTCCATCAGCAAGATCGGCGCTTCGGTGGCAAAGGCGCGGGCAAGCCCGACGCGCTGCTGCATGCCGCCCGACAATTCGCCCACCTTGCGATCGGCCCAATCGGAGAGCGAGACCAGTTCGAGCTGTTTTTTGACCGCCTCTGCGCGTTCGGCGCGGCCCATGCCGGACAATTCCAGCCCCAGCCCGACGTTCTCTTCGACGCTGCGCCACGGCAGAAGGCCGAATTGTTGGAACACCATGGCCACACGTTTCTGGCGCAGTTCGCGCAGGGTCTTGGCGTCGCTGCTGCCGACCTCGATCATGTGATCGCCGTTGTTGACGCGCACCGCGCCGCGCGCCACGGGGTTGAGCCCGTTGACCGCCCGCAGCAGCGTCGATTTGCCCGAGCCGGACAGGCCCATGAGCACCAAAATCTCGCCCTCTTTGACGCTGAGCGAGCAATCATGCACGCCCAGAACCTGCCCCGTGGCCTCTTGGATATCGGCGCGGCTTTGCATCTCGTCCATCAAGGGCAGGGCGCGGTCGGGCGCGTCCCCGAACACGATGGAAACCTTGTCGAATTCTACGGCTGTGCCCATGATCAACGCTCCACCCGCAACATGCGGTCGAGCATGATCGCCACCACCACGATGATCAGCCCGCTTTCAAATCCGAGCGCGGTGTTGACCTGTCCGAGCGCGCGCATCACCGGCACGCCCAGCCCGTTGGCGCCCACCAAGGCCGCGATCACCACCATCGACAGCGACAGCATGATCGTCTGGTTCAAACCGGCCATGATTTGCGGCAAGGCATAGGGCAATTCCACCTTCCACAGCTTTTGCCGCGGCGTCGCGCCAAAGGCCTCGGCCGCCTCCAGCAATGGCGTCGGGGTCGAGGATATGCCAAGCTGTGTCAAACGGATCGGCGCGGGCAGCACAAAGATCACCGATGCGATCAATCCCGGCACCATGCCGATGCCGAAAAACACAATCGCAGGAATGAGATAGACAAAGGTCGGCAGGGTTTGCATCAGGTCCAGAACGGGGCGCAAGGTGCGGTATAATTTGGGACGGTGCGCCGCCGCGATCCCGATCGGCACGCCCACGCCCATGCAAACCACACAGGCCGACAGGACCAGCGTCAAGCTTTGCGTGGTTTCCTTCCAATAGCCTTGGTTGAGGATGAACAAGAACCCGAGCAGCACGAAAAGCGCCGTCTTCCACGAGCGTTGCAGCCCATAGGTCAGCGCCACGAAGGCCGCGATCACGATCAAGGGATGCGGGGTTTGCAGCACCCATAAAAACGCGTCGATCATCGCCTCCAATGCGGCGGCCAGCCCGTCAAAGACCACGGCTCCGTTGTCTTGCAAAATGTCGAAAAACCCTTCGGCGACTTTGCCGACGGGAATTTTGCTGGAGGTGATCCAGTCCAAGATGGAATCCATGCGCACGTCCCTGTTTTTGTTTTGTTATTAGAGGCTTAGATATGAAAAGGGCGCGCGTCCCGAAGGAGGCGCGCCCTGATCCGGCTTAAAGGCCGAGGGCCGCTTTGACCGCTGGCAATCCGTCGGCGCCGTCTTTGGTGCTCACCCCGTCGAGCCACGCGTCCAGCACGGCGCCGTTCGCCTTGAGCCACGCCATGGTCGCGGCGTCGGGGTCCATACCTTCGTCGAGGATCTGGCCCATGATCGAGTTTTCCATCGGCAGCGAGAATTTGAGGTTGGCAAGGAATTTGCCCACATTGGGGCATTCGGCGGCATAGCCCTTGCGCGTCACGGTTTCGACCACGCCTTCACCGCCAAAGAAATCCTCGCCGCCCGGCAGGTATTTCAATTCGAAATTGGCGTTCATCGGATGCGGCTCCCAACCAAGGAACACCACGTCATCGCCCTTTTTATAGGCGCGTTTGACCTGCGCCAACATGCCTTGCTCGGAGCTTTCGATCACCTCGAAACCCTTGAGCCCGTGGGTGTCGGCCTCGGCCAGCGAGACGAGGTAGCCGTTGCCCTCATTGCCCGGTTCGATGCCGTAGATTTTCGCGTCGAGGCTCTCGCGGAATTTGGCGATATCGGCGTAGGATTGCAGACCCTTGTCATAGGTATAGGCGGGCACCGCGAGGGTGTATTTCGTCCCCGTCAAGTTGACGCCGACGGATTCGATCTCGCCGCTTTCGATGTAGGGGCCGATTGCGCCGGCCTGCGCGGGCATCCAGTTGCCCAAGAACACATCGACATCATCGGATTCCAGCGCCGCAAAGGTCACCGGCACCGAAAGGATTTTCACCTCGACGTCGTAGCCCAAGGCCTCCAGCACATGTTTCGTGGCCGAGGTCGTGGTGGTGATATCGGTCCAACCCACATCGGAGAAGGTGACAGAGCCGCAATCGGCAAAAGCGGGGCTGGCGGCGATAAGGGCCATCGCGGAAAGAGTGGATTTCAGTGTCATGGGTCGCTCCCTGAGTTGGCGATTTTTATTGATTGACGAGTCAATCAATGAGCAATATCGAAGCGAAAGCAAGGTTTTTATGAGGGTGTGACGATGCCTAAGCTCGGGATGGAACCTATCAGGCGCGCGGCGCTTGTAAAGGCGACGATTGCAGAGATCGGCGCCGCCGGAACGCTCGATGTGACGGTCGGCAAGATCGCGCGCCGCGCGGGCATGTCCACCGCTTTGGCGCATCACTATTTCGGCGGCAAGGACCAAATCCTTCTGGCCGCCATGCGCCATATCCTTGTGATGTTCGCCGATGAGGCACGCGGGCGGATCGCTGCGGCCAAGACCCCCGCCGCGCGGCTTGATGCCATCATTTGCGCCTCTTTCGCGCCGTCCAATTTCAGCGAGGACGTCATTGCCGCTTGGCTCAATTTCTACGTTCTGGCGCAATCGAGCGAGGAGGCGCTGCGCCTGTTGACGGTCTATCGCCGCCGCTTGCAATCCAACCTCACCCACGCCTTGCGCCCCTTGGCGGGCGAAGCCGCCGCACAAAAGGCCGACCTGATCGGCGCGCTCATCGACGGGGTTTACCTGCGCCAAGCGCTGCGCAGCGATGCGATGGGCGGGGCGGCGGCGGTGGCGATGCTGCGCGGGGCGGTCGAGGATATGCTCGCGCCGATCAAAATCGCCGCGCCCGAGCGGCCCCAAGACGCCCTCCAAAACGCCGCCCAAAACGCCCGCCAAGACGCCTGCCAAGACGCCTGCCAAGACGCCCCGCAAACCGCCCCCCGAAAGGACCCGCGCCCATGAGCCGCCCGAATATCTTGATCTTTATGGTCGACCAACTCAACGGCACGCTCTTTCCCGACGGGCCTGCGGACTGGCTCCATGCGCCCAACCTCAAAAAGCTCGCCGCCCGCTCCACGCGGTTCAAAAACGCCTATACCGCCTCGCCGCTTTGCGCGCCCGGCCGTGCGTCTTTCATGTCGGGCCAATTGCCCAGCCAGACGGGCGTTTACGACAATGCCGCCGAATTTGCCTCTTCGATCCCGACCTATGCGCACCATCTGCGCCGCGCGGGCTATCAAACCTGCCTGTCGGGCAAGATGCATTTCGTCGGCCCCGATCAATTGCACGGGTTCGAAGAGCGCCTGACCACCGACATCTACCCGCCCGATTTCGGATGGACCCCCGATTACCGCAAACCCGGCGAGCGGATCGATTGGTGGTATCACAACATGGGGTCGGTCACCGGATCGGGCGTCGCCGAGATCACCAACCAGATGGAATATGACGACGAGGTCGCCTATCACGCCACGCGCAAGGTCTATGATCTGGGGCGCGGGCTGGATGCGCGCCCGTGGTGCCTGACCGTCAGCTTTACGCACCCGCACGACCCCTATGTGGCGCGCAAAAAATATTGGGATCTCTACGAGGATTGCGCGCATCTGTTGCCGCAGGTGCCCGCGATGGATTACGCCGATCACGACCCCCATGCGCAGCGGATTTTCGACGCCAATGACTGGCGCAATTTCGACATTTCCGAAGACGATATCCGCCGCTCGCGCCGCGCCTATTTCGCCAATATCTCCTATCTCGACGACAAGATCGGCGAGGTGATGGAGGCGCTGGAGACCACCCGCCAAGAGGCGATCATCCTGTTTGTCTCCGATCACGGCGACATGCTGGGCGAGCGCGGATTGTGGTTCAAGATGAGCTTTCTCGAAGGCTCGGCCCGCGTGCCCGTGATGATCAGCGCCCCCGATATGGAGCCCGGATTGGTCACCGCGCCGGTGTCCAACATCGACATCTGCCCGACGGTTTGCGATCTGGCGGGGGTGAGCATGCAAGAGGTCATGCCATGGACCAGCGGCGAGAGCCTCAAACCCTTGGGCCAAGGCGGCGTGCGCCGCTCGCCCGTGGCGATGGAATATGCCGCCGAGGCCTCTTATGCGCCGATGGTCGCCTTGGTCGAGGGGCCGTATAAATTCACCGCCTGCGCCCTTGATCCCGACCAATTGTTCGACCTTGCCGCCGATCCGCATGAGCTTACCAATCTGGCCAGCGATCCGGCCCATGCCGAGACCTATGCGCGGCTCAAACAAATGGCGGCGGAGCGTTGGGATCTGGAGGCATTCGACGCCGATGTGCGCCAAAGCCAAGCGCGCCGCTGGGTGGTCTATGAGGCCCTGCGGCAGGGCGGTTATTTCCCGTGGGATTACCAGCCGCTGCAAAAAGCCTCCGAACGCTACATGCGCAACCATATGGATTTGAACGTGCTCGAAGACAACCAAAGGTTCCCGCGCGGCGAATAGCCAAGGCGCGTGGGGGGCAGGGCACCGCTTTGCCTCCGCGCCGATACCAGACCGAAACCGCACCGACGCAATACCGACGTTTTACCGACGCAATACCGACAGGGCCAAACGCCCGATTTCGACCATTTTAGAAAGCCGCCCGATATGACCGTGATCCAACCCGCCGCCAGCCATTTTATCAACGGAGCCTATGTCGAGGATACGCGCGGCACGCCGATGCCCGTGCTCTATCCCGCCACCGGAGAGGTCATCGCAACCCTCCATGCCGCGACCCCGCAACTGATTGAAAAGGCGATAGAATCCGCCAAAGCGGCACAGCCCGCATGGGCCGCTCTGTCCGGCACCGAGCGCGGCCGCATCCTGCGCCGCGCCGCCGATATGATCCGCGCGCGCAATCACGAATTGTCTGTGCTCGAAACCTATGACACCGGCAAACCCTTGCAAGAAACCCTTGTCGCCGACGCCACCTCCGGCGCCGATGCGCTAGAGTATTTTGGTAGCCTTTCCAGTAGCTTAACCGGCGAACACATCCCCCTTGGCGGCGATTGGGTCTATACCATCCGCGAAGCTTTGGGCCTGTGCGTCGGCATTGGCGCATGGAACTACCCCACGCAGATCGCCTGCTGGAAAGCCGCCCCCGCCTTGGCCTGCGGCAATGCGATGATCTTCAAACCCTCCGAGGTGACCCCGCTGTGCGCTTTGAAAGTCGCCGAAATCCTCTCGGAAGCGGGCCTGCCGGACGGAATTTTCCAAGTATTACAAGGCGCTGGAGAGGTCGGCGCGCCGCTTGTCACGGACCCGCGCGTGGACAAGGTCTCGCTCACCGGATCGGTTCCGACGGGCAAAAAAGTCTACGCCGCCGCCGCCGCACAGATGAAACATGTGACGATGGAACTGGGCGGAAAAAGCCCGATGGTGGTCTTTGAAGATGCCAATATCGACGATGCCGTGGGCGGCGCGATCTTGGGCAATTTCTATTCCACAGGCCAAGTTTGTTCAAACGGAACAAGGGTTTACATCCACGCCTCGATCCGCGATGCCTTCCTCGATCGGCTCAAGGAGCGGCTCGGCGCGGTGGTCATGGGCGATCCGCAAGACGAAGCGGTCAACTTCGGCCCCATGGTCTCGGCGGCGCAGCGCGACATCACCCTATCCTATATCGCCAAGGGCCAAGCCGAAGGCGCGACCCTGTTTCACGGCGGCAAAGCCATTGATGGAAAGGGATTTTTTATCGAGCCCACGGTTTTTACCGATGTCACCGACGAGATGACCATCGCCCGCGAAGAGATTTTCGGCCCCGTCATGTGCGTGCTCACCTTCGAGGAAGAGGCCGAGGTCATCGCCCGCGCCAATGCCACCGATTACGGCCTCGCGGCGGGGGTTTTCACCGCCGATCTGACCCGCGCGCACCGCGTCGTCGGCGCGCTGGAGGCGGGCACCTGTTTCATCAACACCTATAATCTCGCCCCCGTCGAGGCCCCGTTCGGGGGGGTGAAATCATCCGGTGTCGGGCGCGAGAATTCCAAGGCGGCGATCGAACATTATAGCCAGCTCAAATCCGTCTATGTGGCCATGGGCCCCGTCGACGCGCCGTTCTGATACCGCATAAGGGGCCTGATCCATGACAGCAGATTACATCATTGTCGGCGCGGGCAGCGCGGGCTGCGCCATGGCCTACCGCTTGGCCGAAGCGGGCAAGAAGGTCACCGTGATCGAACACGGCGGCAGCGACGCGGGCCCCTTCATCCAGATGCCTGCGGCGCTGAGTTATCCAATGAATATGGGGCTTTACGATTGGGGGTTCCAATCGCAGCCCGAACCGCATCTGGGCGATCGCCGCCTTGTTTGTCCGCGCGGCAAGGTGATCGGCGGCTCGTCCTCGATCAATGGAATGGTCTATGTGCGCGGCCATGCGCGCGATTTCGACCATTGGGAGCAAAGCGGCGCGGCGGGCTGGTCCTATGCCGATGTGCTGCCCTATTTCAAACGGATGGAAAGCGTGCATGACGCGCAGGATCCGGCCTATCGCGGCACGGCCGGCCCTTTGCATATCTCGCGCGGGCCGCGCAGCAACCCGCTGCACGAGGCCTTCGCCACCTCGGCGCGCCAAGCGGGCTATGCGCTGACCTCCGACTACAACGGCGCCGCGCAAGAGGGCTTTGGCGCGATGGAGCAGACGATCTACAAAGGCCAACGCTGGTCGGCGGCCAATGCCTATCTGCGCCCCGCGCAAAAGACCGGCAATGTCGAGGTGATCCGCGCGCTGGCCCTGCGCATCGTCTTTGACGGCAAACGCGCCGTCGGCGTCGAGGTCGAGCGCAAGGGCGCACGCGAGATTTTGCACGCCAGCGCCGAGGTCATCATCGCGGCCTCTTCGATCAACTCCCCGAAATTGTTGATGCTTTCGGGGGTCGGCCCCGCCGAGCATCTGCGTGCGCATGGCATCGAAGTGATCGCGGATCGCCAAGGGGTTGGGCAGAATTTGCAAGACCATCTGGAGGTCTATTTCCAGATGGCGGCAAGCCAGCCGGTGACCTTGTTCAAATATTGGAAGCTGGTTTGGAAGGGGTTGATCGGGGCGCAATGGCTGTTCACGCGCCGCGGGCTTGGCGCGTCGAACCAGTTTGAAACCGCGGGGTTTATCCGCTCCGCCGCCGGTGTCGATTATCCCGATATCCAGTTCCACTTCCTGCCGCTTGCCGTGCGCTATGACGGCAAGGCCGCCGCCGAGGGGCACGGGTTTCAAGCCCATGTCGGCCCGATGCGCAGTGCCTCGCGCGGGGCGGTGAGCCTCGCCTCGAAGGATCCCAAAGCCGCGCCGCAGATCGCGTTCAACTATATGTCCCAAGACAGCGACTGGCGCGATTTTCGTGCCTGTATCCGGCTGACGCGCGAGATTTTCGGCCAAGAGGCGCTGGCGCCCTTCGTCAAACATGAAATCCAACCGGGTGCAGAGGTGCAATCGGATGCGGCGATTGATGATTTCATCCGCGAGCATGCCGAAAGCGCCTATCATCCGTGCGGCACCTGCAAGATGGGCGACCCCGAGGCCCCCGATACCGTGGTCGATCCGCAAGGGCGCGTCGTCGGCGTGCAGGGGCTGCGCGTCGCCGACAGCAGCATTTTCCCGCGCATCACCAATGGCAACCTCAACGGGCCGAGCATCATGGTGGGCGAGAAAATCGCCGATGCGGTTTTGGGGCGGCAGTTGCCGCGCGACACCCAAGCGCCGGTAATGGCGCAAAACTGGCGCGAGACGCAGCGCTCGGCGCACATGTGATGTGCATTTGCGCCCTTGGGCGCGGCGCGGCGTGCGGGTAGATTGGGCCTATGAGCGAAGACAACAACATCGAGACCCGCGCGGGTCTGCCCGAGCATCTGCGGGTCCTGGCGGATAAATATCCGCGCGAGATCTGGCAGGGGCACCCCAATTTCAACGAGCTGACCAGCTTTTGGTTGGAGCGGCATTTGATGTTCCGGCAGGTCTTGGGCAAGCTGCAAGAGGGCAGCGCCGAGTTTCTGGACGGGCGCGCGCCGCGCTATGTGCCCGAAATGGCGCGCTACACGGGGTTCTTGCTTGAGCAATTGCACGGCCATCACAATATCGAGGACCACCATTATTTCCCTAAATTCAAGCCCTTCGACGCCCGTCTCGATGCGGCCTTTGACTTGCTGGATGCGGATCACCATGCGCTGGACGGGCAAATGAACGCCTTGGCCGAGGCCTCCAATGCGGTGATCGGCGCGGCGCAATCGGGCGGCGATGTGATCACGGCGGCGGGGCATTTGCGCGAGGTGCAAGGCGGATTCGAGCGCTTCCTCAACCGCCATTTATGCGACGAGGAAGAGGTCATCGTGCCGATCGTCTTGGAATATGGCGACGAGATCACCTGAGCGCTTGATCGGGATCAAAGTGGGGGCGCAAGGATCGCGCTAGGCTTTGGTCAAACGCGATAAGAAGGAGACAGCGCGATGAGCCATACCCCCCATGAGTTGCACGAGGAATTCCCCGAATTTGCAGATAAAATGACCGATCTGAAGACCGCAGACGCGCATTTTTCCAAGCTGGCGGATGAATATCACGAAATCAATCGCGCCGTGCACCGCGCCGAAACCGACATCGAGCCGACCTCCGATCTGGCGCAGACCGAAATGCGCAAAAAGCGCGCGGCTTTGAAGGACGAGATTTATCAAATTCTGTCCGCGTAAACCGGTCTTGATAGGAACGCAGAAGGGCGCCCCATCGGGCGCCCTTTTTGTGTCGCCGCCGGTGTCAGGCCACCTCATAGGGCAGAATGCCGCGCGTGCCTGCCTCGACCTTGAGGCGGCGTTCAAGCGGCGGGACCGAGCGTTGATGGCAGGTCGCGCGTTCGCAGATACGGCAGGAAATACCAATCGGTTCAAAGGCTTGAGGCATCTGTAAGTTCAACCCGTCGGCATAGATCAAAGCATCCGCATGGCGCACCTCGCAGCCCAGAGCAATCGCATAGCGCCGCACCGGCGCGCCAAAAGAGCCACCCGATTTCGACACATCGCGCGCAAGGCTTATGTAGCGTACGCCGTCAGGGGTTTCGGCCAGTTGGCGCAAAAACCGCCCCGGAGTTTCAAAGGCGCGGTGCACATTCCACAAGGGGCAGGCGCCGCCGAAACGGGCAAATTGCAACCGTGTGGCCGAATGGCGTTTGGTGATGGTACCGGCCTGATCGACGCGGACGAAAAAGAACGGAATCCCTTTGTTTCCTGGGCGTTGCAGGGTCGATAGCCGATGCGCGACCTGTTCGATCGAGGCGCCGAAACGGGTCGCCAGACGCTCCAGATCGTGGCGCATCTCGTTGGCGGCGGTCAAAAAGGCGGTGTAGGGCATCAAGGCCGCCCCTGCAAAATAGTTGGCCAGCCCGATTTTGGCGATATCGCGCGCCTCGCTCGATTGAAACCGCGCCAGATCAAGCGTCGCCTCGATGAGTTGCTCTTGCTCCAGAAGCGCCACCTGCAACAGCAATTGAAAGGTCTGGGTCTGCGGCGCGGCAGAGGAGGAAATGCGCAGCAATTTCGCCTCCGGATCGAACTGGCGCAGCTTGTCCATATCGGCAAATTCGACCCGCACACCCGCATGGCCCAAGGCCTTGATCGCGGCGAGGCGGATGTTGGTCGGCGCACCGCCGGGGGCGGCGAAATGCTCTGCGGCGACATCCACCGCATCGATGTAATTGTCGCAATAATGGAAGAAATCGCGCACCTCGTCCCACGGGCTGGGCTGTGTGCGGGCATCTTCGCGGCCCAAGGCCTCGTCCAGCGAGGCAAGGCGTTCATGGGTCTGGCGGTAAGCGCGGTGCAGCTCCAAAAAGGCGCGCGCCAGCGCCGGAGCGTTGGAGGCGGTCAGCCGCAGATCGGCCAAGGGCGGCGCAATCTCGGCAAAGACCGGATCGGCCAGCGCCTCGCGCATGTCAGAGACGAGGCGTTCCGCATCGCCGGTTGATAACTCCGTGACATCAAAGCCGAATTCCTGCGCCAGCGAGAGCACCACGGTGGTCGACACCGGCCGGTTGTTGTTCTCCATCTGGTTCAGATAGGGCAAGGAGACGCCGAGTTTTCCGGCAAAGGCTTTTTGGGTCAGCCCCAACCGCGAGCGGGTTTCGCGCAGCTTGGTGCCTGCGTAGAGTTTTTGCGTTGTCATGGTGCCGCTTTTGCCTGCCCTTGCCTTGGAAAACCTTCATCAAGGTTAACTTTGCAAAACAGGGTTAACAAGCTGCTAACTCCGGCCGGCGGCGCGGCAAAAAATGCGCGCTAGGGCATGATCTGTTTTTCGCGTCGCATGACGTAGAGGATCGACGCCAGACCGGCAAAACCCGACAGCACCATGATGATCAACAGCGGCGTCGCCCCCGTGCCCGGATGCAGCAGCACGCCCGCGATGGCCGACAGAGCGGCACCGCCGCCGATCATGATCGACGCGCCCAGCCCCGAGGCCGTGCCCGCCAGATGCGGGCGCACCGAGAGCATCCCCGCCGTGGCATTGGGGATGGTCATGCCGTTGCCCAGCCCGACGAAACACATCAGGCCAAAAAAAGTATAGACCGTGTCATGGCCCGTGCTGTCGATGATCAGCGACAGGCCCACGCCGAAGATCGTGAACAAAAGCCCGACAATCACCATCGCATTGATCCCGAAACGCGTGGAATAGCGCGCCGAGAGGAAATTGCCGACGAAATACCCCACCGAGGGCGCGCCAAAAAACAGCCCGAGCATCTGCGGATTGAGGCCGTAGACCATGCTGCCGACGAAGGGCGCGCCGCCCAGATAGGCGAAAAATGTGCCCGATCCGAGCGCCGAGGCGAGGCAATAGCCCCAAAACCGCCGCGAGGTCAAAAGTTCGGGGTATTGGGCGAATTGCTGGCCTAAGGTGTTGCCCGAACGGCCTCCGGTTTCGCCCAGATCGAAATAGGACAGCGCCAGAACCACAAGGCCGACCCCGAAGAGCAGCCAAAAATTCGCCGCCCAACCCAATGTGCCGTCCAAAAGCCCGCCGATCGCAGGCGCGGCCATCGGGACAACCGCCATGCCCATGGTGACATAGGCGATTTGCGAGCTGGCTTTTTCGGGGTCCGAGACCATATCGCGGATCACCGCCCGCGACAAAACCATGGCGGCGGCGGTGGTGGCTTGCAACATGCGGAAAAACAGGAACCAGCCAACGGTGGGCGCATAGATGCAGCCCAATGTCGCAAGGCAGAAAATCACCGTGCCCCAGATGATCACCGGCCTGCGCCCGATCATGTCGCCGACAGGGCCGATCAAAATCTGCAAGATCGCCGAGAACCCCAGATAGATGCCGACCGAGAGGCCCATAACCCCCGTCGAGGTGCCATAATGCGCCGCCATCGACGGGAGCGAAGGCAGATACACGTTGATCGCGAGGGCCGAGATGCTGGCCAATAAAACCAGCGTCAGGATATGTGGCGGGGTCGAGCGGCGCAAAAATTGCGCGGCGGGTAATGTTTTTTCCATTGGTTTTGATTATGCCTGCGCATAGGCCCTTGTCCATCGCTGTGCGGTTTTTACGGCAGGGCAGAAATGCACATCCCTGCCGCGCACTGTGCACAGTTCCGTTGTGTCACGGTGGCACGCGCGGCAAAGAGCGCCCCGCGCGGGGGATGGTCGCAAGATCACGGATCGCGCAAAAAGCCGCGCCATCACCGAGATTGAATTAGCAAATTTGCAATTTGCAACAATATACTATTCTCAAGTTTGCAAATTTGCGCAATTCCGCTTTAGTGCGCGCCGCGCCATGTGTATGGTCCGCGCAAACAAGAGGGGAATTCCATGAAAGATATCCTGCAAGAATTGAACGAACGTCGCGATGTCGCGCGTTTGGGCGGCGGACAAAAGCGTATCGATGCGCAGCATTCCAAGGGCAAATTGACCGCGCGCGAGCGTATCGAATTGCTGCTCGATGAGGACAGCTTTGAAGAGTTCGACATGTTTGTCACCCATCGCTGCACCGATTTTGGCATGGAAAAACAAAAGCATGCAGGGGATGGCGTGATCACCGGATGGGGCACCATCAATGGCCGCCTCGTCTATGTCTTCTCTCAGGACTTCACCGTTTTCGGCGGATCGCTCTCCGAAACCCACGCGCAGAAAATCTGCAAAATCCAAGACATGGCGATCCAGAATGGCGCGCCGGTGATTGGCCTGAACGACTCGGGCGGCGCGCGCATCCAAGAGGGCGTTGCCTCTCTCGCGGGTTACGCCGAAGTGTTCCAGCGTAACATCATGGCCTCGGGCGTGGTGCCGCAAATCTCGGTGATCATGGGGCCCTGCGCGGGCGGCGCGGTTTACTCCCCCGCGATGACCGACTTTATCTTCATGGTCAAAGACAGCTCCTATATGTTCGTCACCGGCCCTGACGTGGTCAAAACCGTGACCAACGAGCAGGTGACAGCCGAAGAATTGGGCGGGGCCTCGACCCATACCAAGAAATCCTCGGTCGCCGACGGGGCCTTTGAGAACGACGTCGAAGCGCTCGCCGAAGTGCGCCGTTTGGTCGATTTCCTGCCGCTCAACAACCGCGAAAAGCCCCCCGTGCGCCCCTTCTTTGACGAGCCGGGCCGTGTGGAGCAAAGCCTCGATACATTGATCCCCGAAAACGCCAATGCGCCTTATGACATGAAGGAATTGATCCTCAAGGTCGCGGATGAGGCGGATTTTTACGAGATCCAAGAGGATTTCGCCAAAAACATCATCACCGGTTTCATGCGCCTCGAAGGCCAGACCGTCGGCGTTGTTGCCAACCAGCCGATGGTTCTGGCGGGCTGCCTCGATATCGACAGCTCGCGCAAGGCGGCGCGTTTTGTGCGCTTCTGTGATGCCTTTGAAATCCCGATCCTGACGCTTGTCGACGTGCCTGGCTTCCTGCCGGGCACCAGCCAAGAATACGGCGGCGTCATCAAACACGGCGCGAAACTGCTCTTTGCCTATGGGGAGGCGACCGTGCCGAAGGTTACCGTCATCACCCGCAAAGCCTATGGCGGCGCCTATGACGTGATGGCCTCCAAACATCTGCGCGGTGATTTCAACTATGCTTGGCCCACCGCCGAAATCGCGGTGATGGGCGCCAAGGGCGCGACCGAGATCATCCACCGCGGCGATTTGGGCGACGCCGAGAAAATCGCGGCCCATACCAAGGATTACGAAGACCGTTTCGCCAATCCCTTCGTGGCGGCGGAAAAAGGCTTCATCGACGAGGTGATCCAACCGCGCAGCACCCGCAAACGGGTCAGCCGCGCCTTTGCCTCCCTGCGCGGCAAAAAGTTGGAAAACCCGTGGAAAAAACACGACAATATCCCGCTGTAAGGCGGGGTATCGACGTGGTTTCGGATCGATAAGGGGCACAGCGCATGGCGCGGCACAGATGGCATATCCTGCGCGACGATGCGTCGGTGACGGTGGCTCGGCATTTGCCGGTGCGGCTGGATCTGGCGGTCGAGGCCTGTGTGCCATTGCCCGCGTCGCAACCCGTATCGCGGGGCCGTGTGGCGCAGCAAATCCGCCAAGACATGTGGCGCGCCTTGCAAGACCTGCGCGGGTTCTCCCCCGTGGTGCGCGTGGCGCGTGAAGGCGATGTCTTGCGCGTGACGGCAGGCGGGCGTTTGGCGGCCAAATTCGGGGCAGGGGGCGCGGAGGCGACGCTTGCCGCGCTGTTGGAGCGCGCCGATCTGCGCGCCCGCTGGGTCACTCATGCGACAAGGCGCGCCGCCCATGTCTAGCTGTGCGTTCAAAGCCATTTCATTTGCCGCCATCCTGAGCATCCTGACGGGCGCGGCGGCCACGGCGACGGGGCAGGAGGAGCCTCTCGCCGTGCCTTCAGGGCAGCCGGTAGAATTTGTCGAAATGCTCTGGGACCGTCCGGGCGGCGGGCTTGTCTACCGCTTCCGCTTTCTTGCGCCGCAGATCAACGCGGGCATGGGGTTCGAGCAATCGGCGGCCGATATGGAATATCTGTGCCGCGAATTTGCGCTGCCGCGCGTGGCCAATACCGGACCGCAGCCGCGCCAGATCATCATCTCCTTGGCGGATCGTCCGGTTGACTTCGGCGTCACCGATACCGAAGCGGTGCAGTATTTCGAGGCTTACCGCGTCGAAAATGGCGGCTGTATCTGGGAGATGTTTTGATGCAGCCACAATATCTAGCAGCTCTAGCGCGGCCTTGCCGCTGTGATGCGGCTTTCGCATCACAGGGCGCGGGCTTGTTGGTGCCCGCATATCCACAAATGCCATTCTCGTCTATGATTGACGCAGGTCCCGTGGTGGGGCCCAAACCCGAAACGGGGAAGATGCCGTGCGCGAAACGCACGCGCAAAGCAGTAGATAGAGACAGGAGTTTCATATGTCCAAGAGCGTCAAAGCCTTGCTGGCCCTCAGCCTCGTTGCCTTTGTGGCAGCCTGCGCCAAGCAAGCCGAAGAAGAATATGTCATGGTTGATCCCGAGCCGATCTCCATGGAACCGGCCTACACCGGCAAGCTCAAGTAAGCTTGCACGGCTGAACTCGGGGCCGGCGCCAGCGCCGGTCCCAACCGCCACCACCACGTTGCGGGCCATCATGCCTGCGGCCTTGTCGCAATCGCGCCTTATGCGCCCCATTTTGGAGGGCGCGGCATGATCAAACATCGCGGCTTTCCCGGACGGCTTCCGGGCACTGATTTTCAATTTGTTATACGCCGCGGCAACCCGCGCGGGGTCACGCCCCTCAAACGGCTCGAACGTCGTCCGGACCGGCGCCCCGCCGACCGGCGCGCCGATGCGGGTTTCATGCAGGCGCTGTGGGATCATTTCGGCACCGAGCCCTTCGAGCGCGGCAATCTTGATGCAGGGCGGCTGAGCTGGCTTTTCGGGCGCGAGGTCATCCCCGCCGAAGACCCCTTTGATCTTGAAAGCTATGAGGCCTTGCTGCGGATCGATCCGCAGGCGGTCGCCATTTCCTTTCCTGATGTCATGGAGGATTGATGCGCGGGATTTCGCCACATATCCAGCCCGATCAGCGGCTTAGCGCCTGTTTTGGCCTGCGCGCGGCGCAGGGCTTGGCGCGCGCGTCCCTGCGCGGCAGTTTGGCCTTCGTGACTGTTGCGCCAGTGTTTGGCGCTTTGACTGTTTGTCAAAACCGTTACCCTTCCCTTGGGGGGCGGTTTGGTATGTCCCCATGCCAACCGCCCCGCCTTTTTTCCCTGCCGTTCTCTGCCTTGCCAAACTTGCGCAAAATCGCGGCCGGACGCGCGCCGGATCGGCGTCTTTCCGCCGCGCCGCGCGGCAAATGGCAGAGCCTTGCCGAAAAAAATATCGCTGCAAGCAAAGGCTTTACGGAACCCTTTGGATGTTCATTGGTTACCTTGACAACATCTCCCGCAGGGGCGGGAGGATTTTTTCAAGGAGCAGGCACATGCAACTACACAAATGGATTCTCGCAGGGGCTTCGGCCCTCTCGCTCAGCGCATGCGGCGACACCTTCGGCGAACAGGCCGTCCTTGGTGCAGGCGCGGGCGCAGGCACGGCGGTTGCCACGGGCGGCGACATCACGACCGGCGCGGTTATCGGCGCTGCGGCCAACGTCGCCTATTGCCGTAAATACCCGTCGCGCTGCTAAGCGCGCTGCGCTCATTCATACGCATGGCCTCGCGCTGTGCGATCCTTATGCGACCATCGGCGCCCGCTGCGCCGGTGGTCTTTTTGTTGCCAATAATGCCGGCGGCTCGCGCCGGCCAAGAACCTGAAGGGACGACTGATGTTCAAAAAGATCCTGATTGCCAACCGAGGCGAGATCGCCTGCCGCGTCATCAAGACCGCGCGCAAAATGGGCATCCAGACCGTGGCGGTCTATTCCGACGCGGATAAAAACGCGCTGCATGTGTCGATGGCCGACGAGGCCTATCACATCGGCCCGCCCCCCGCGAACCAATCCTACATCGTGATCGACAAGATCATGGAAGCGATCAAGGCCACGGGCGCCGAAGCCGTCCACCCCGGTTACGGCTTCTTGTCGGAAAACAGCAAATTCGCCGAAGCGCTCGCCGCCGCTGGCGTTGCCTTTATCGGGCCGCCCGTGGGTGCCATCGAGGCGATGGGCGACAAGATTACCTCGAAGAAACTGGCCCAAGAAGCCAAGGTCAGCACGGTCCCCGGCTTTATGGGTCTGATCGATGACGCCGAGCATGCGGTGAAAATCTCGAACGAGATCGGCTATCCGGTGATGATCAAGGCTTCCGCGGGCGGCGGTGGCAAGGGCATGCGTATCGCATGGAACGACGAGGAGGCCCGCGAAGGCTTCCAGTCGTCGAAAAACGAGGCGGCCAATTCCTTTGGCGATGACCGGATTTTCATCGAGAAATTCGTCACACAGCCCCGCCACATCGAAATTCAGGTGCTCTGCGACAGCCATGGCAACGGCATCTATCTGGGCGAGCGCGAATGTTCGATCCAGCGCCGCAACCAGAAGGTCGTCGAAGAAGCGCCCAGCCCCTTCCTCGACGAGGCCACCCGCAAAGCCATGGGCGAGCAGGCCGTGGCCCTTGCCCAAGCGGTGGATTACGCATCGGCGGGCACGGTGGAATTCATCGTCGACGGCGCGCGCAACTTCTACTTCCTCGAGATGAACACCCGTTTGCAGGTGGAACATCCCGTCACCGAATTGATCACCGGTGTGGACCTTGTGGAGCAGATGATCCGCGTGGCCTACGGCGAAAAGCTGGCGATGACGCAAGACGATGTGAAACTTACAGGCTGGGCGATTGAGAACCGCCTTTACGCCGAAGACCCTTATCGCGGCTTCCTGCCCTCGATTGGCCGTCTGTCGCGTTATCGTCCCCCCGCCGAGCAAGCCTCCGGCCCGCTTTTGGACAATGACAAATGGCAAGGCGATGCCCCTGCGGGCGATATTGCCGTGCGCAACGATACCGGCGTCTATGAGGGCGGCGAAATCTCGATGTATTACGATCCGATGATCGCCAAACTGTGCACATGGGCCCCGACCCGCGAGGCGGCGATCGAAGCCATGCGCAACGCGCTGGACGGTTTCGAGGTCGAAGGCATCGGCCACAACCTGCCCTTCCTGTCGGCGGTGATGGACCACGAGATTTTCATCAAAGGCGAGATGACCACCGCCTTTATCGAGGAGCAATATCCCGAAGGCTTCGAAGGGGTTGAGCTTGCCGAAGAGGCTTTGCGCAAAATCGCCGCGTCTTGCGCCGCGATGCACCGCGTTGCCGAAATCCGCCGCACCCGCGTGTCGGGCCGCATGGACAACCACGAACGCCACGTGGGCGAGAACTGGGTGGTGAGCCTGCAAGGGCATAGCTATCCGGTGACCATCGCCGCCGATCACGACGGATCGACCGTGACCTTCGAGGATGGCACCGCGCATCGCATCGCGTCGCAGTGGACACCGGGTGATCAATTGGCAGTGATCCATGTCGATGAAGGCAGCCTTGTGCTCAAGGTCGGCAAAATCTCGGGCGGTTTCCGCATCCGCAGCCGCGGCGCCGATCTCAAGGTGCATGTGCGCACCCCGCGTCAGGCCGAATTGGCCGCCTTGATGCCCGAAAAGGTCGCGCCGGACACCTCCAAACTGTTGCTGTGCCCGATGCCCGGTTTGGTGGTGAAGCTCGACGTGCAGGTGGGCGATGAAGTCCAAGAGGGCCAAGCCCTGTGCACCATCGAGGCGATGAAGATGGAAAACATCCTGCGCGCTGAGAAGAAGTCCATCGTCACCAAAATCAACGCGGCGGCGGGCGACAGCCTTGCGGTGGACGAAGTGATCATGGAGTTCGAATGATCCGATGACCCTGTGCCCCTCCCATATCGGCCGCCAAGTGCAGCGCTTTGCAGCGCTGTCGTGCATGGCCTTGGGGGGGGCGCTGGTTCTGGCCGGATGTGACCGTCACGACGAGGCGGATTTGCGGGCGGCCTTGGACCGCTGGTTCTACCTTGGCGATCCGGCCTATTTCGCCTCCAGCGCCAATTGCACGGCGGCGATGTATAAGGCGCGCACCTATGATGTGAAATCGGCGCTGCGCACCGAGAACAGCGTCGAAGGCGCGATCTACGGCTACAAACAAAGCGGCACATTCGCGCTTCACCGCGCAGGGATCAGCCCCGATCAGGCCTTTATCGATGCGATGAATGCCGACCGCAAGCTGGGGATATTGATCCAAGCGGCAGGGCTTGAGGGCAAAAGCTGCATGGACGAAACGGTCACCAGCGCCTTTCACTATGCGCTGTCCAATCCCGAAGGGGTGATTGTCTATGACGGCGATCTGGGCGGTCTGGCCTTGCTTGATCCGCGCACACGGCTGGTGATTTTCGCCAGCGGGAGCCGCTAGAGATGCACCGTTACCGCTTCATTTCCTCTTGGCGCATCGGCATTTTGTCGATGCTGCGGCTCAGCTCGCGCACATTCCACGGCAAGGGTTTGCGCAGCTTGACGCCGCCGTCCTTGCCGATCAGCACCAAGGCAAATCCGCGCGGGCGCATTTCTTCGCGCAGGGCGCTGCGCGCATCGGGGTCGGTGTCGATGATCACCACCACGTCGCGCTCGGCAAGCTGCGCCGCGCCTTCCTCCAATAGCGCCATCTGGCGTAGGAAGTCGGGGTTCAGGGGGCTGTCGGAAAACACCAAAAGCGGGCGCTTTATCCATTTGAATTCGTTCAAATTGTCGACGTTTTCCGCAGGCACGGGGGCAAAAGCGCCCTCTTGCGCGCCGCTTTGGGCCGCCCCCAATGAGCCGGTAAAGAGTATAAAAACAACGGGTAAGAGGTATTTCATTGGTGCTCCTTGCCCCATGAATATAGGGCGTCTTCGGCCCCATTCTAAGGCCTTAACGCGGCAAGAGCCGAAAATTTTAGCATTAAGCGCTTCATAGGAGGTCGGACAGAAGATGAACATACAAGTTCTCTCTTGGTCGCCTTGGGCGGCCCTTATGATAAAGGCTCGAACGGCTATGGACGTGATTTTGCATATCGGGGCGCACAGAACGGCGTCGACCAGTTTCCAGACCTATCTGCGCGAGAATGCGCAGCGTCTGTCCCGCGATGGCATCGGGTTTTGGGGGCCGCGCCGCACCCGCAGTGGCGGAGTTTTCTCCGGCATCATGCCGGTGCCAAGTTCGGTGCCCCCCGCACGTCAGTTCCGCCTCGCGCGCGGCCGTATCCTCACGCAGGCCAGCATTGCGCAAAAGGCCGGATGCGAGACGCTGATCGTATCGGACGAGAATATGATCGGCTCCTCGCGCCGAAACTTGCAAAAATCGCGTCTCTATCCGGATGTGGGAGAGCGTTTGGCGCGCTATCTGGAGGGGTTTGATAACCGTGTTTCGCGCATTGCCCTGTCGATCCGCAGCCTCGAAAGCTTCTGGGCCTCGCAAATCGCCTTTGCGGTGGAGCGCGGATACCGCGTGCCCGATGCCGAGGCGCGGGACCGTTTGGTCACGCAGCCGCGCGCATGGCGCGATGTGATCACCGATATGCGCGATGCCGCGCCGGATGTCGAAATTCTGGTCATGCCCTACGAGAGCTTTGGCGGTCGCCCGGAACGCAAGCTGGGCCATATGGTGCATCATGCCATCAAACCGCCGCTCTTGCATTCGCGCGAATGGCTCAACCGCCGCCCCGATTTGCCCGCCCTGCGCGCGGCTCTCGAAGAGCGCGGCGATGATCCGTCGATCCTGCCCGAGGGCACGGGCCGCTGGAACCCCTTTGACGCAAGCCAGACGGCGGCTTTGCGTGAAACCTATGCGGACGATCTTTACTGGCTGCGCGCCGGTGCGGATGGTCTGGCGACACTGACCGAGGAAACCGGACCGGACATGGCGGGAATGACATCGCCAGACGGTCTGCCGATAAGAGGACAAACCGATGGTATCGAAGAACGACGCATGGCGGGAAATCGCTGAAAAAGAACTGCGCGGCAAAACCGTAGAAGACCTGACCTGGAAAACCCTTGAGGGGATCGAGGTCAAGCCGCTCTATACCGAAGATGACACCAAGGATCTGCCTCATCTGGGCACGATCCCTGGCGCGGCACCGTTTACGCGCGGGGTCAAGGCGACGATGTATGCGGGCCGTCCGTGGACGATCCGCCAATACGCCGGTTTCTCCACCGCCGAAGAAAGCAACGCCTTCTACCGCAAGGCCTTGGCCGCAGGGCAGCAGGGCGTGTCGGTCGCCTTCGATCTGGCCACCCACCGCGGCTACGACAGCGACCACCCGCGCGTGGTCGGTGATGTCGGCAAGGCGGGCGTGGCGATCGACAGCGTCGAAGACATGAAAATCCTCTTTGACGGCATCCCGCTCGACAAAGTGTCTGTCTCGATGACCATGAACGGCGCGGTGATCCCGATCCTCGCCAATTTCATCGTCACGGGCGAAGAGCAGGGTCACGACAAGGCGTTGCTGGCGGGCACCATCCAGAACGACATTCTCAAAGAGTTCATGGTGCGCAACACCTATATCTATCCGCCCGAACCCTCGATGCGGATCATTTCGGATATCATCGAATACACCTCGAACGAGATGCCGAAATTCAACTCGATCTCGATTTCGGGCTATCACATGCAAGAGGCGGGCGCGAACCTCGTGCAGGAATTGGCCTATACTTTGGCCGACGGGCGCGAATATGTGCGCGCCGCGATCGAAGCGGGCATGGACGTGGATAAATTCGCGGGCCGCCTGTCGTTCTTCTTTGCCATTGGCATGAATTTCTTCATGGAAGCGGCAAAGCTGCGCGCGGCGCGGATGCTGTGGCACCGCATCATGACCGAGTTCGGCGCCAAATCCGACCGCAGCAAAATGCTGCGCACCCACTGCCAGACCTCGGGCGTCAGCTTGCAAGAGCAAGACCCCTATAACAACGTCGTGCGCACCGCCTACGAGGCGATGTCGGCGGCTTTGGGCGGCACGCAGTCCTTGCACACCAACGCTTTGGACGAAGCCATCGCCCTGCCGACCGAGTTCTCGGCGCGCATCGCGCGCAACACGCAGCTGATCTTGCAAGAAGAGACGGGCGTGACCAATGTGGTCGATCCTCTGGCGGGCTCCTATTACGTCGAAAGCCTGACGGCGGAACTGGCCGAAAAAGCATGGGCCTTGATCGAAGAGGTCGAGGAAATGGGCGGCATGACCAAGGCCGTGGCCTCCGGCATGCCCAAATTGCGGATCGAGGAATCGGCGGCCACGCGCCAAGCCATGATCGACCGCGGCGACGAGGTGATCGTCGGGGTGAACAAATACCGTTTGGACAAGGAAGACCCGATCGACATCTTGGACATCGACAACGCCGCCGTGCGGGTCAGCCAAGTGGCGCGTCTGGAAAACATGCGCAGCACCCGCGATGAAGCCGCGTGCCAAGCCGCCTTGGACGAATTGACCCGCCGCACCCTTGAGGGCGGTAATCTTCTGGAAGCGGCTGTGGAAGCCGCGCGCGCACGTGCATCCGTGGGGGAAATCAGCATGGCAATGGAGAAGACATTCGGGCGTCACCGCGCCGAAGTGAAAACCTTGGCGGGCGTTTACGGCGCCGCCTATGAGGGCGACGAAGGCTTTGCCGCGATCCAGAAATCGGTCGAGGATTTCGCCGAGGCCGAAGGCCGCCGTCCGCGCATGCTGGTGGTGAAGATGGGGCAGGACGGTCACGACCGCGGCGCCAAGGTCATCGCCACAGCCTTTGCCGATATCGGTTTTGACGTCGATGTCGGCCCGCTGTTCCAGACTCCCGACGAGGCGGCGCAGGACGCGGTGGACAACGATGTGCATGTCATTGGCATCTCGTCTCAGGCGGCGGGTCACAAGACCCTCGCGCCGCAACTCATCGAGGCGCTGAAAGACAAGGACGCGGGCGATATCTTGGTCATCTGCGGCGGTGTGATCCCGCAGCAGGACTATGATTTCCTGAAAAAAGCAGGCGTCAAAGCGATCTTCGGCCCCGGCACCAATATCCCCGAGGCGGCGCAGGATATCTTGCGTCTGATCCGCGAGGCGCGCGGCTAACCACAAGCCGCATCAGACACGAGAAAGGCCCGCAGCGAGAGCTGCGGGCCTTTTTCGTCGTAAAGCGCTGCGCGGGGCCCCGTTCAAGAGGGGGCGTTGCCGCGATCTTAGGTGTTTACCGCAGGCGCGGCCAATTCCTCGGGCTCGTCCACCTTGGAGGCGATCTTGAGCACCACAAAGCCCAAGACCCCCGATACAATCGAGCCAGCCAGAACGCCCAGCCGCACATCATTCATCAATTCGGGCGAGGAGAAGCTCAGCGATCCGATGAACAGCGACATGGTAAAGCCGATCCCCGCAAGGCAGGCGATGCCGTAGATATGCAGCCAGTTCGCCCCGCTCGGCATCCGCGCCAGCCCCAGTTTGACCATCGCAAAGGTGATGCCGAAAACCCCCAACTGTTTGCCCACGATCAGGCCCAAAGCAATGCCAAGCGGCAAGGGCGCCAAGAGGTCGGAAAAGGACAGACCCGCCAAGACCACGCCCGCATTGGCAAAGGCAAATACCGGCACGATGAAGTAGAGCACATAGGGTTCGAGCGCATGTTCAAGCGCGTGCAGCGGCGATTTGCCCCATTTGTCCTTGAGCGGAATAAGGAAGGCGGTGATCACCCCCGCCAGCGTCGCATGCACGCCCGATTTCAACACAAAGGCCCACATGATCATGCCCAGCAAGATCGCAGGCGCCACACGGTGCGCGCCCTTGAAATTGAGCCAGACAAGCCCCGCCAGCGGAAAGAGCGCGAGGTAGAGGTAATCGATTTTCAGCTCGGCCGTGTAGAACAGCGCAATGATGATGATCGCGCCCAGATCGTCCAAAATCGCCAAAGTGAGCAAGAATACCTTGAGCGAGCTGGGCACGCTTTTGCCCACCAAGGCCAGAATGCCCAAGGCAAAGGCAATATCGGTCGCCGCCGGAATCGCCCATCCGTCCATCGTGGCCGCATTGCCCCAGTTGATCATCACATAGATCACCGCAGGCACGACCATCCCGCCGACCGCCGCCATGCCCGGAAGCACGACATCGGCAGGGTTCTTGAGCTTCCCTTCGAGCATCTCGCGTTTGAGCTCGAGCCCGATCAGGAAAAAGAAGATCGCCATCAACCCGTCGTTGATCCACAAAAGCAATGGTTTTTCAATGCCTTCGCCATTGAGCGTGAGGGCGAGGTAGCTGCCCAAGGCGCTTTCATATGTTCCGCGCAGCATCGAATTGGCCACGATCAAAGCGGCCACTGCAGAGAGCATCAACAAGATGCCTCCCGCCGCGTCATGGCGAAAAAAACGGTCGATGGCGCGTATCAGCATTGTCATTCCCTGTTTTGCAAATCTAATCTGCTCACAAGATGGGGCCTGCCCCGCGCGCTTCAAGCTGTAAATCTGTATTTTAGAAGCGTTTTTCTCAGGTATGACAGTTTTGCCGCGCTTGCGCCCCCAACGGACCCCTTTGCCATGCTGATACGCCCCGCCACCGCCGCCGATTTGCCCGCAATTGTCGAGATCTGGACGCCGGTCATCCGCGATACGACGATCACCTTCTCGTCGCAGATCCGCACGCCCGAAATGGTCGCCGATATGATCGAGATGCGCCGCGCCGCAGGGCGGGAATTTTTCGTAGCCGAAATCGCGCAGCAGGGCGGCGCGGCGCGGATCGGCGGCTTTGCCAGCTATGACCAGTTTCGCGGCGGCAACGGTTATTTGCACGCTATGGAGCATACCATCATCCTCGCCCCAAGCGCGCGCGGCATGGGGGCAGGGCGCGCCTTGATGGCGGCGGTGAATGATCACGCCTCGGCGGCAGGGGCGCATACGATGGTCGCCGCCATCGACGGCGACAACACCAATGCACAGGCCTTCCACGCCGCCATCGGCTTCGAGCATGTCGGCCGTTTGCCCCAATCAGGGCGCAAATTCGACCGCTGGCTCGATTTGGTGCTGATGCAGAAGATTATCGGCTGACGACCCGCGCCGCGCGCGGTAGGGTGGGGCCATGTCGATTTGGACCCGCATAACTGACGCCCTCTCTGCCTTGCGCGGCGGCGAAGGCCTGTCTGCCGTTTTTGACCGCCTGCGCAGCCCGCCCGAGCGCTCGGTCGGCTTTACCATTGCGGTCATTGCCTTGGGCGCGAAAATGGCCAAGGCCGACGGGCAGGTGACCCGCGACGAGGTCACCGCCTTTCGCGAGGTGTTCCAGATCGCCGCCGAGGACGAGGCGGGCGCGGCCCGAGTATTCAACCTTGCCCGCCAAGACGTGGCGGGCTTCGAAGACTATGCGCGCCGGATCAAATCGCTCTTTTCGCAGCAAGGCGGCACCCTGTGCGATGTCATGGAAGGGCTGTTCCATATCGCCATGGCGGACGGCAACTATCATCCGGGGGAAGATGCCTTTTTGGCCCGCGTGGCGGAGATTTTCGGCCTGCCCGAGGCCAGTTTCCGAAGCCTGCGCGCCCGTTTTGTCAAGGATGCGCCGCCCGATCCCTATGCCGTTTTGGGGGTCGAACCCGATGCCCCGATGGAGGAGGTACGCGCCGCATGGCGGCGCAGCGTGCGCGAAAGCCACCCCGACCGGTTGCAAGCGCGCGGCGTGCCGCCCGAAGCGGTGCGTATGGCCGAAAAACGGCTGGTGGACATCAACCGCGCATGGGCGGAAATCTCTGCCGCGCAAGGCAGCCTTGTGAGCAGCTGATGCGGATTGCCACCTATAATGTCGAATGGTTCAATTCGCTCTTCGACGACAAGGGTGCGCTGCTCGAGGATGGCAAATGGTCGAGCCGCTATAACGTCACCCGCAATGACCAGATCACCGCGCTTGGCATCGTTTTTACCGCGCTGGACGCCGATGCGATCATGGTGATCGAGGCACCTGATCAAAACGGCCGCCGCGCAACGGTGCCCGCTTTGGAAAATTTCGCCAAACGCTTCGATCTGCGCGCGCGCCGCGCCGTGATGGGGTTTGAAAACGACACGCAGCAGGAAATCGCGCTGCTCTATGACCCCTATGTGATGAGCGCGCGCCATGATCCGGTCAGCGCCCCGACAGGCCTGCGCGGGGCCGAAGTGCCCGATGTTGCGCCGCGTTTTGACGGGGCCTTTCACATCGACCTTGATATCGATGCGACCGAGGATGTGGTGGAATTTTCCAAACCGCCCTTGGAGCTTGCCATCGACACCACATCGGGCGTGCAATTGCGCATGATCGGGGCGCATCTCAAATCCAAAGCCCCCCACGGCGCGCGCAATGACGACGAGGTGATGCAAATCTCGATTGCCAACCGGCGCAAGCAACTGGCGCAGGCGATCTGGCTGCGCCGCCGTGTGGTCGGGCATCTGCAGGCGGGCGAGCCGGTGATTGTTCTGGGCGATCTCAATGACGGTCCGGGTTTGGATGAATATGAAAACCTCTTTGGCCGCTCCTCGATCGAGATCGTGATGGGCGATGGCGACGGGCCTGCGCTTTTTGACCCCCATGCGCGGCTTGCTTTGTCGAGCCGCATCGGCGCGGCACCCTCCAGCGCGCGGTTCTACATCGATCAAACCAAATCCTATCTTCAGGCGATGCTCGATTACATTATGGTCTCGCCCGATCTGGCGGCACGCGCGCCGGTCTGGCGCATCTGGCACCCGTTTGACGATCCCGGATGTTGGGCCGTGCCGGAATTGCGCGATGCGCTGATCATGGCCTCCGATCATTTTCCGGTGACGCTCGATATCGATCTTTAGGCGGCGCTTATCATCGCGGCGAAGGTGGCCTATACTGGCGCTATGACACAGGCCCGAACGCCCCTTTTTGCGATTGCTCTTGCGCTGTTTCTGGCGCTGCCCGCGCCGCGCGCCCATGCGCAGGACGTGCCGCCGCAGACGTCCGAGACGGATGAGGGATTATCGCTTTTGGAGCAGGGCGCGCGGATGTTCTTGCGCGGGTTGGCCCAAGAGATGGGGCCTGCGCTCGATGATCTGCGCGAGGGGGCGCAAGAGCTTGAGCCGGTCCTGCGCGATCTGGTGCAAAACATGGGGCCGGCGCTGCGCGATTTGCTGGACAAAGCCGGTGATCTGAGCGCGTTCGAGCCGCCCGAGGTCTTGCCGAACGGGGATATCTTGCTGCGCCGCAAACCGGCGCCGCGCGATCCGGCCGTGCCCGCACAGCCCGCGCCCGAGGGCAGTGTCGATCTATAACCCTAGGGCGCGCGGTCCTTTTTTATGCGCACCTCAACTTCGGCCCCGAGCGCCAGCGCCAAGGAATTGAACCGCGCTTCGGCCACTTCGCCAAACAGGGGGCGCGCCTCTTCGCTCAGGAAGAGTTCGAGCTTTTTCTTCTTGGGGAAATAGCGCAACTCGCCGATTTCATGGTCCTTTTCGAGCCAGAGCATCGCCGCAAACCGCAGCGCCTTGCCCACGACTTCGGCCTCGTTTTGCGCCTTTTCCGGCAGCAGCCCATACATTTCCTCAAACCGCGTGCCCTGACGGCTGTTGCGGTAGCGGTGCAGCAAGGCGAGGCCCAAAAACACCCGCTCTTGATGGCTGATCCCGCCCAAATTCGCCCGCGTGGCCAGATCGAAACAGGTCTCGGCGCGGTAATCGGGATGGGCGCGCCATGACACATCGTGCAAAAGACAGGCCGCCTTGATCAACCTTTTGCGGTCGTCATTGGCTCCTTTGAACAGCGGATAAAGGAATTGAAACAATGTCTTGCCAAAACCGGGCAGGCGCGCGTCCTTGGCCTCGGCAAAGCGGCAGGCCTCGATCAGCGGGTCGCGATCGCGCAGCTTTTGCGGCATTTGCTCGTAAAGCATCCCCTCGCGGATGCCGTAAGAGGAAATCGCAATGTCGCGCGGGCGGAAGGTTTTGACCACCTCCTTGAGCACCTCGATGGCCAAGGGCACCAAAGCCATCCGCGCCGAGGAGACGCCGCAGCGCTGGCGCAATTCCTCGCCGTCGTTTTGCTCGATATACTCCGCCGTGGCGCGCACCGAACGCGCCGTCATCCGGTATTCGTGCAGCACATGCAAAGGATAGCCGCGCCGCTCCATATCGATGCGCGCAATCGCCCGCCACGATCCACCGACCAGAAACAAGCGGTCCTCTTGCGGGCCAAGGCGCGCCGACAGATCGGCCAGAATGCTTTTGATATGGGCTTTGCGGCCCTTCTTGCCGCCCTTCACATCCGACAGCTTGAGCGGCCCCAAGGGCGAGGTCACCCGTCTGCCGACGCGGCCATTGGCAATCTCGGCCAATTCCATCGACGAGCCGCCGATATCGCACACCAGCCCGTAAGAGCCGGGCCAGCCGAGCAAGACCCCTTGCGCCGAAAGCCGCGCCTCTTCCTCGCCGTCGATGACCCAGATTTTCACGCCGGTCTCGCGCTCGACCTCGTCGCGAAACTCCAATCCGTCCTGGGCTTCGCGCACGGCGGCGGTGGCGGCGGTGGTGAGGGGACCGGTGCCCATGCTTTGTGCCAAAAGTTGGAACCGCGCGATGGCCTTGAGCGCGCGGGCGCGGCCCTCGGGGTTGAGCCGCCCGGTTTCGGACAAGCCGCGCCCCAATCCGCACATGATCTTTTCGTTGTAAAAATAGGCAGGCGAGCGCGCCGCCCCGTCAAACACCACCAAACGCACCGAGTTCGAGCCGACATCCAAAACCCCGACACGGCGCAGCGCCCGCGCCGACGGATCATTGAAAATCGGCCGTCCGAAACGGGCTTCTGATTGCTGCGCTGCGGGGATGGTATCTGCGGTCAACGACACACCTCATCGGTTTGGCTTGGATCGCCCTTCGCCCCTTTATGTCCCTGTGCTGCGGGGGCGTCAATCGCGGGCGCGCCCTGACGCCCGCGCGCCTGACGCTCGGTCAATCATGCGCGTGGGTGAGTTGCGGCACATCCGCCGCCCCCGCCGATCCGCGCCCCGAAAGCGAGGGGTTCTCCATAAAGAAGCGGTGGCAGTTAAAGGCAAATTCGCCGTCGGTGACCTCGGCGCGGGCAAAATGCCCGTCCGGTTTCATCACCCAGCTTTGCGCCACATCGGCCAGATTGGCGGCCATGACCTGATCCATGATCTGCGCCTTGACGGTGTCATTCTTGATCTCGACCAAGGTTTCGACGCGGCGGTTCAAATTGCGGCCCATCCAGTCAGCGGAGGAAATATAGACCCGCGCCTTTTTATGTGGCAAACCGTGGCCATTGCCGAAACAGACGATGCGCGAATGCTCCAAATAGCGGCCGATGATCGATTTGACGCGGATGTTTTCCGACACTCCCTCGATCCCTGGGCGTAGCCCGCAAATCCCGCGAATGACGAGGCTGATTTTGACGCCCGCTTGCGAGGCGGCATAGAGCGCGTCAATTACCTCCGGATCGACCAAAGAGTTCATCTTCGCCCAGATTTCCGCAGGCTTGCCCGCGCGCGCATAATCGGCCTCGGCGGCGATCATCTCAAGCAGGCGCGGTTTGAGCGAGATCGGCGAAATGGCAAGGTTTTCCAAGCCTTCGGGCTGCACATAGCCGGACAGGTAATTGAACACTTTGGTCGCGTCGCGCCCCAGTTCGGCATTGCAGGTGAACAGCGACAGGTCGGTATAGATGCGCGCCGTGATCGGGTGGTAATTGCCC
Source organism: Paracoccaceae bacterium (assembly GCA_050633545.1). GTDB lineage: Bacteria > Pseudomonadota > Alphaproteobacteria > Rhodobacterales > Rhodobacteraceae > Litorivita. The sequence continues at coordinate 160,733 of JBOEGS010000001.1, read as the reverse complement.
GTGCCGTAATGGGTGTAGGTCACAAGGTTTTCACCCTCGCGCCGCACAACGGTCGAGATTTTCGCATGGGTTTTGAGATCCAGAAATCCGTAAACCACATGGGCGCCGGCGCGCTCCAACCGCCGCGACTGGCGGATATTGGCGGCCTCGTCGAACCGCGCCTTGAGCTCCACCAAGGCGGTGACCGATTTGCCATCCTCGGCCGCCTCGCACAGCGCATCGACAATCGGCGAATGTTTGGAGGTGCGGTAAAGCGTTTGCTTGATCGCCACCACATCGGGGTCGCGCGCGGCCTGCTGCAAGAACCGCACCACCATATCGAAGGTTTCATAGGGGTGGTGGAGCAGCATATCCTTTTGCCGGATCGCCGAGAACATATCGCCATCGTGGTCTTGCACCCGTTCGGGCACGCGCGGCGTGAAGCTGGGCCAGAGCAGGTCGGGCCGGCTGTCGAGCACCAGTTCGCCCAGATCGGAAATCCCGATCATCCCGTTGACCTCGACCACCTCGTCGCCGGTGACATGCAGCTCTTCCATGATCACACGGCTCAGCCCCTTGGGCGCATCGGCCGATACTTTCATCCGCACCACTTCGCCGCGCCGCCGCCGTTTGAGCGCGACTTCAAACTCGCGCACAAGGTCTTCGGCCTCGTCCTCGACCTCCAGATCGCTGTCGCGCAGCACCCGAAAAGTGCAATGGCCCTTGGCCTTATACCCCGGAAATAGGCTGCTCAGGTGCAGCAGCAAAAGCTCTTCGAGCGGCAAGAAGCGTTGCGTGCCATCCGCCGAGGGCAGCGGGACGAAACGGGCGATTTGTTGCGGGATCGGCAAGAGCGCGCGCAGGGCGCGTTTGTCTTTGGCCCGCTCCAGTTGCAGCGCCAAAGAATAGCCGGTGTTGGGAATGAAGGGAAACGGATGCGCCGGATCGATGGCCAGCGGCGAGAGCACCGGAAACACCTTGCCCAAGAAGAAATCGGTCAGATAGGCGCGGTCCTCGTCGCCGATATCCTTTTGGGTCAGGATGCTGATCCCTGCCTCTTCCATCTCGGCGCGCAGGGCGGTGAAAATCCTTTGCTGCGCCTCCATCAGGGCGCGCGCGTCCTCGTTGATCAGCACCAGTTGCTCGGCCGGAGATAGCCCGTCAGAGGCGGGCGTGGTGTTGCCCGCGCGGGCCAATTCGCGCAGTCCCGCCACGCGCACGGTATAAAATTCGTCCAGATTGGTCGCCGAAATCGACAAGAACCGCAGCCGCTCCAGCAAAGGCACGCGGGTGTTTTCGGCCTCTTCAAGCACGCGCCAGTTAAAGCCGAGCCAGCTGAGCTCGCGGTTGTAGAACCGCCCTGCGCTGGCGGGGTCAAGATCGGGCATCGCGGTCGCTGCGGGAAAGGGCGCATTGAGAAAATCGGCTTGTATCATATCGGCCTTATGACTTGGGTGGGTAACGTATTTATGACGGATAGCGCGGCGGCGAGGCGGGGCAATGGAGGCGGGGCAAGGACGGAGGCGCCCGCCGCGCAACGCGTTGATTTTGCGCCCGATTGCCCGCGTTGTCCAGAGCGCCGCCACAGCCCCGAGCCTTGGCGCCCGCGCGCCGCCGCAATATCACCCGCTCAGGCCCTGATCATCTTGCGTTTGCGGGCCGTCCGGTCCGCTCTGCCCCAGAATTTTCGCCGCCAAGGAGCGGGTGATCGCACGCCCCTCGGACAGCGCCGCCGCATCAATCGCCGCCACGACGCGGCGCGCCTCGGCAAAGCTGCGGTCCATATGGGTCGCCAGATAAGAGATCGTATTGGGCGAGGGCGACAATTGCCGGTCGGCAAACAGTTTCATCACCAAAGCCGCCAGAAGCCTGTCGTCGGGGCGCTCGAGAATGGCGGCAGGCGTGCCTTGCATCCGGCTGGCCAGATCGGGCAGCGTCAGCCCCCATTGCTGCGCCGGACGATCGGCGGTGATCAACAGGCTGTGCCCCTCGGCCAGAACCAGATTATGCAGGTGGAACAGCGCCTCTTCGGCCTGCGCATCGCCGCTGATATCGGGCACATTCTCGACGGCGATATTGTAGCGCGCCAAGGCGGGAATATCGGAGGCGGCCAGATCTTCGGCCTCCACGATCAGCGCCTGCGCCGCTTCGGCCCAGACATGCACCAGATGGGTTTTGCCCGCCCCTTCCGGCCCGATCAGCGCCAGCTTGTGCCCGCTCCATGTTTGCCATGCGTCGATCATCGCCACCGCCATCGCATTGGCGGGGGAGACGAAAAAATCCTCCCGCCCCAATGCGGCGACACTGGGCAGATCAAATCCGAGTTGACGGCTCATTGCGCGCCCCCGTCCTCGCCCTTTTGCGCCTGTGCGGCGCGGTTGCTGGTGCCTTGGTAGAGCAGGCTGTCGCGGTATTGCTCGGCCCCGAACCGCGCGATCACACCAAGCGCGGCGGCCACGGGCACGGCGACCAACATGCCGACAAATCCGAACAGCGTACCAAAGACCGACAGCGCAAAGATCAGCCACACAGGGTGCAGCCCGACCGAATTGCCGACCAGTTTGGGCGTGAGCACATTGCCTTCGATCACTTGGCCAAGCGCGAAAATTCCCGCGACCAGACCCAGCGACAGCCAGTCCCCCCAGAATTGGAACAGGCCCAGCCCGATCGCCAAAGCCCCGCCAATGAGCGCGCCAACATAGGGAATAAAGGTAATCAGCCCCGCGACAAATCCGACCACAAGGCCGAATTGCAGCCCCACCAGCATCAGCGCCACGGCATAATATGTCCCCAAGATCAGGCAAACCGTGCCCATCCCGCGAATGAAACTGGCCAGCGTCTGGTCGATATCGGCGGCCAGACGGCGGATCACCGGCGCATGGTCGCGCGGCAAAAGATCGTCGATCTTGGCGATCATATTGTCCCAATCATAGAGCAAATAAAACGCCACCACCGGCACGATCACCAAAAGCATCACCACATTGATGATCGACATGGCCGAGGACAGCACCGTGTTGAACACTTCGCCGCCCTTGGATTGGATGGTATTGCCGATCGCGGTGAGCGATTGATGCAGGGTCGAGCCTTGGTCCAAAAGATCGGGGAAACGCGCGGTCAAAAAGGCGCGCAGATCGTTGAAAAGCTGCGGCGCCGTGTCGATGAGCGACAGGGTCTGCTCGATCAATGTCGGGATCACCAAAAGCGCCATCAGCACGAAAATCAGCAGCGCCACCAATGTGATAACCGCCGTAGCCACCGCCCGCGACGCGCCCGCGCGCTCCAAACGGTCGGCCACCGGATCAAGGAAATAGGCCACCGCCCCGCCCAAAACAAAGGGCAAGATCACATCGCCCAAAAACCACATCAACACAAAAAACACCGCCGCAGCGATGCCCCAGTATTTCAATTGTTCCTTTACGGGCAAAGCCATCCACTCGTCCTTTCACGCCGCTCGATGTAATGTCGCGCGTGCAGCATGGGATTTCAAGGGGTTGTGGGGGCTATTCGGGCTTTGGCGGCGGGGTGTAGCCATCCGGATCATCGCGCCATTTGCGCCATTCATCCGCAAAACCGTGCGCGCCGAACCATGGCAGCGTCCATTTTGGCCAATGGGCGGGGCGGGGGATGCCTTTGGGCAAATCCACGGACCCGTCGCCAAACATGTCGTCCAGATGCGGTTCAAGCTGTGTTATGGTGGCATCATCAACCGAGCTGACCGCAGCGCCGCGCAGCACGGCTGCGGTCAGCCGGGTTGATGCATCCATCCGCGCCCCTCGGAGGTCTGCCCCCTCCATCCGCGCCTCGTCGAGGTTTGCCCACTCCATCCGCGCCCCGATGAGGATTGCCCCCTCCATCCGCGCCTCGTCGAGGTTTGCCCCCTCCATCCGCGCCCCGATGAGGTTTGCCCCCTCCATCCGCGCCCCGATGAGGCCTGCCCCCTCCATCCGCGCCTCGTCGAGGTTTGCCCCCTCCATCCGAGCCTCTCGGAGGTCTGCCCCCTTCATCCGCGCCCCTCGGAGGATTGCCCCCTCCATCCGCGCCGCTTGCAGTCTGGCGTGGGACCAATTGCCGTTGGCCATGTCGGCGGCTTGCAGATTGCTGCCGCGCAGATCGAGGGTGTATTTTGCTGCTTTTTCCAGTTTGACCGTATCTTCCGGTTTGGCGGTATCGCGGCGGCCGATGATGTCGAGCGCCTGTTGAATGTCGGTGCGGGGTTTGGGGAGGGATTGTGCCCATCGGCTTTGGGCGCAAACCGTTGTCTTTTCAGATAGGGAAACGTCGTCCAGTTTATGTGTGTCCATAAACTCTTGGGCGGTTTGTTGGGGTGTGACCTCTCCGTCGATGTAATCCCCTCCGAATACTTCAACCTCATAGCGGTAGCGCAGGCTGTCTTTTGCATCTTGCGCATTGGAGTTTTCGCGCACATAGGCGCAGAGAATTTCCATCACCCGCACGTGATCGCGGCCCTTGTCATAGGCGGTCGAATCCTGCGCGATGCGTTCAAGCGACAAAAGCCCGCCGATGCGCACCTCGATATTCGGCTCCGAGGTTTCGACGGTTTGGCCGTCCTCGTTCAATTTTTTGACGGTCTTTTCCGCGCCCAATTGCTCCACCGCTTTGGACAGGCGGTCGGTGATGTGGCCTTCCTTTTGAAAGCCCAAGGATTTTTGTTTGATGATCGTGCCCCAGATCAGAAAAGGCGCGCCAAGCAAGGCGGTGATCATAGCGCCCGCGCCAAGGCTTACGGCGCTGCTGTCCGTGATTGTGCGAAACAAAACCGCAGCGGCCGCGCAAAGGGCGGATAAGAACAGCGTGATAAGTATGGCTGCAAAGAGGGGCCCCAAGGGACGCGCCACGCGCCAATCGGGCGTATCGGACAGACCAAGCCAGTCGAGCATGTCTTTGGGCGGGGTGGGTTTTGGGGACATTGTTATCACTCGTCATGGATGCGCATGCGCGTCAGGTTAACCAAGTGGCGGTGCATATGCCAGCCTGCGCGCTCTTGCCCGCGCGGGCGCACTCGCCTAAACCCGTGAGCAACCCAACTTCACGCCAAGGAGCGCCCATGCGCCTGTCCCGTTATTTCCTGCCCGTTCTCAAAGAAACCCCTGCCGAGGCGCAAATCGTCAGCCACCGCCTCATGCTGCGCGCCGGTATGATCAAACAGGCCTCTGCGGGGATCTATTCGTGGTTGCCCTTGGGCTTTAAGGTTCTGCGCAAGATCGAGAATATCGTGCATGAAGAGCAACAGCGCGCGGGCCATATCCCGATGCTCATGCCGACGCTGCAATCGGCGGATTTGTGGCGCAAATCGGGGCGGTATGACGCCTATGGCCCCGAGATGCTGCGCATCACCGACCGCCATGAGCGCGAGATGCTTTATGGTCCCACCAATGAGGAGATGATCACCGATATCGTCGCCAATTACGTGACCTCCTACAAGGCGCTGCCGCTGACGCTCTATCATATCCAGTGGAAATTCCGCGACGAGGTCCGCCCCCGTTTTGGCGTGATGCGCGGGCGCGAATTCCTGATGAAGGACGGCTATAATTTCGATCTGACGCGCGAGGATGCGCTGCATGCCTACAACCGCCATCTGGTCAGCTATCTGCGCAGCTACGAGCGTATGGGCCTGCAAGCCATCCCGATGCGCGCCGACAGCGGCCCGATCGGCGGCGATTACACCCATGAATTCCTCGTGCTGGCCGAAACAGGCGAAAGCGAAGTGTTTTACGACAGCGCGGTGACCGATCTGACCTTCGGGGACCGCGCGATTGATTATGATAGCGTCGAGCAATGCGCGGCGGTTCTGGACGAGTTCACCTCGCGCTATGCGCGCACCGACGAGACCCATGATGAGGCCGCGTTTAATGATATCCCCGAAGAGCGCCGCCGCACCGCGCGCGGCATCGAAGTGGGGCAGATTTTCTACTTCGGCACCGAATATTCCGAGAAAATGGGCGCAGTTGTGCAAAACGAAGAGGGCGCGCGCGTGCCGCTGCATATGGGCAGCCACGGCATCGGCGTCAGCCGCCTTTTGGGCGCGATCATCGAGGCCAGCCATGACGACAAGGGCATCATCTGGCCCGAAGGCGTCACGCCCTTCCACGCCGGTATCGTCAACCTCAAACAGGGCGACGCAGACGCCGATGCCGCTTGCGAGGCGCTTTATGCGGCGATGGAGGCGCGCGGGCTGGAGCCGCTCTATGATGATCGCAACGAGCGGGCAGGGGGCAAATTCGCCTCGATGGATCTGATCGGCCTGCCGTGGCGCGTCACCGTGGGGCCGCGTGGTTTGAAAAACGGGGTGGTTGAACTCACCTCGCGCCGCACCGGCGAGAGCGAGGAATTGCCGCCCGAGGCCGCGATTGAAAAGCTGGTGCAGCTTTATGAAGGCCATCTTTAAGCCTTTCAAAACGGCCTTGCTCTTGGCGGCGGCGTCCTGCGCGGCGCTGCTCTGGGGCTATGGGGCGGCGGATGTGGCGCGCGCACAAGGCGCGCCGCGCGCCGCGCCGTCCAAACTGACCGTCACCCCCCGCGCGGCGGCGGCGTTTACCGATTGGCTGGCGCAAAACGGCCACCCCGGCGGCACTTTGGCGCTGCGCCTGAACGGCAAGCAGGTCACGATTGTGGCCCAAGGCAGCAGGGGGCAGACACCCGCCGAACTGGCCTCGCTTTCCAAATCCATCACCGCGCTCTGTCTGGCCGAACTCGTCCGCGAAGGGCGGGTTGAGATGGACGCCCCCGTCTCGGCCTATCTGGAGGGCGGCGGCGAGATGCGCCTTGGCGATCTGGCGGCCCATGCGGCGGGGATTGCCTCGGACCGCACACAGCGCAAGATGCCCCAATGGTTGGATGATACGCGCCCGCGCTGGGCCAATGTGACCGATCATGCGCTGGATCGCGGCGCCAATGGCCCGCGAGCGGCATTCCGCTACAGCAATGAAAACTATGCGATTTTGGGCCGCGTGATCGAAGCGGCCAGCGGCGCGCCCTATGAGGAGGCCTGCCGCACACGGGTGATGGAGCCTGCGGGCGTTGCGGCGCAGCCATCGCCGCGCACGGGCGCGTTTTTGCCTTGGGGCGGCTGGATGATGACGGCGGGGGATTTCGCCGCGCTGATCGATCACGGCTATGGCGCAGGCGGGACTTTGGCGCAGATCACCGATTGGCCGCGCGTGCAACTGGACGGCCCCGTGCATTACGGGATGGGCATGATGCAGCGCGATATGGCGCCCGCGCGCGGCGGCGGTACCAATGTCTGGCACTTCGGCGCGCTGTGTTTTCCGGATCGCTTGATGGCGGGCAGCTATGCGGTGCGCTTTGCAAACGGCTGGACCGTGGCGGCGGTCTTCGGAACATGCCCCACGCAGGCGCAGATGGTCGCGCTGGACGCCGCCATCGTCAAAGCGATCTTCAGCGCAGACTAGCCGCGCCTCTTCGCGCTGCGCCCCGCCTGTGATATCGTTGCGATGATCCCGCCGCAAAGAGCGGGGCAATGCGAGGCATGACAGCGATATGATCTTGAAAACACTGGCTTTGGCGGGCGGGCTTGGCGGGGCGGCGGCCCTGTCGCAATTCCCCGAGTTTTCCCAGCAATATGTGCAGCGCCTCGGCGGTGCGGTCGATGAACTCACCCGCGTGGCGGCCGATTTCGACGCCTCCGCCGCCTCTGTCGGATTGAGCCGCGAAGCCGCTTTGGCGCAGATGCAGGGCACCGATTTCGTCGCCCGCCGCCGCGTCGATATGGAGCGCAGCTTTGCGCGGCTCGAGCGGCTCGAGGCCGATCTGGCGGCGCTGCGCGGCCACGGCCCTTTCATGCGCGCCTATCGCTCTGCCAGCCTGTCGGACCGCGATATCGCCGCGCGCACATGGGGGGATTTCGCCCCCGCCGTGCCGCTCAATAGGGCGGGGGCGATTTTTGCCGCGCTCGGCTTTGTCGCCGGATGGGGCGGGCTGCGCGCGCTGGCGGGGCTGTTGCGCCGCGTTTTGCCGCGCCGCAATCCGCGCAGCGGCCCTGCGGGAGCTTGACGCGCGCGCGCCATGGCCTAAGGTCTGCGCCCAGCAGTTGACCGCATAGAGATGCGCCCGAAAAGGGCCGGACAGGACCACAGATATGGCAGGCACGCCCGCGCCCTTTGCCCCCTTCGAATGGATGATCGCATGGCGCTATCTGCGCGCCAAACGTGCCGAAGGCGGCGTGTCGGTGATGACATGGATTTCCCTCATCGGCATCACCTTGGCGGTCTTTGCCTTGATCGCCACGCTGGCCGTGCGCGCCGGATTTCGCGCCGAATTCGTCGATACGATCCTTGGCGCCAATGCCCATGTGACCGTCTATCAATCAGGGCAGGTCAGCCCCAGCGGCCAGATCGACCAAAGCATCAAGGACTATACCGCCATGGCCGCCGCCCTGCGCGCCGTGCCCGGGGTGACCCGCGCCGCGCCGCTCATCAAAGGGCAGGTCATGGCCAATTCGCGCAGCCGCAACGCCGGTGTCGAGGTTTTCGGCATCGCCTTGGAGGACCTCAAATCCGTGCCCCGCGTGGCCGGATCGGACAATGCATATGGCGATATCAACCGTTTGGCCGAAGGGGTCGCCATCGGCTCCGGCGTGGCGCGCGAATTGGGCGTGAGCGTCGGCGAAAAGATCAAGCTGATCTCGCCCAACGGCGTCAAAACCGCCTTTGGCACCTCGCCGCGGGTCAAGGCCTATGAGGTGGTCTATGTCTTCACGGCGGGGCGCTACGACATCGACCGCACCCGCGTCTATATGCCCTTCGCCGAGGCGCAATCCTACTTCAACCGCGAAGAGGCCGCCGACGAGATCGAGGTCATGCTGGCCGAGCCGGAGAAAGCCGACGCCATGGCGCTGGCGCTTTTGGCCGCAGGCGGGGACCGCGCGCAGGTCTGGACATGGCGCGACGCCTCGGGCGGGTTCTTGCGCGCCCTCGATATCGAGGACAATGTGATGTTCGTGATCTTGTCGATCCTCGTGCTGATCGCCGCGATGAACATCGTGTCGGGCCTTATTATGCTGGTGAAAAACAAAGGCCGCGACATCGGCATCTTGCGCACGATGGGATTGACCGAGGCGTCGGTCTTGCGGGTGTTTTTCATCTGCGGAGCCTTTACCGGCCTGATCGGCACCGCACTTGGGGTGATCTTCGGCTGTCTCTTTGCGCTCTATATCGACCCGATTTTCTCCATGGTGAACTACCTGTCGGGCGGCGGGGTCTGGGACCCTGCGGTGCGCGGGATCTACCAATTGCCAGCGAAATTACAGCTGCAGGATGTGATTTCTGCGGTCAGCCTGTCGCTCGGGCTGAGCTTTGTTGTGACCTATTTTCCCGCCCGCCGCGCGGCGCGGATGAACCCCGTGGAGGCGCTGCGCTATGAGTGATCCGGTCTTGCGCCTCTCGGGGATCGAGAAATGCTACAACGCGGGAAAACCCAATGAGGTAAAGGTCTTGTCCGGTGTCGATGTGACCATCGCGGCGGGCGAGGTGGTCGCATTGGTGGCGCCTTCGGGGGCGGGAAAATCGACGCTTTTGCATATCGCGGGCCTGCTTGATGTGGCCGATCGCGGCACGGTCGAGATCGCGGGCGAGGACATGAGCGTGCGCTCCGACCGAAAACGCACCGCGATGCGCCGCGAGGCGGTGGGCTTTGTCTATCAATTCCATCATCTGCTGCCCGAATTTACCGCGCTTGAAAATATCACCTTGCCGCAGCTTGCCAATGGCACCCCGCGCCGCGAGGCCGAATTGCGCGCCTATGATTCGATGGCGCGTGTGGGCGTGGAAGGGCGCGCCGCGCACCGTCCCTCGACCATGTCGGGCGGCGAGCAACAGCGCGTCGCCTTTTGCCGTGCGCTGGCCAATGAGCCGCGGCTATTGCTGGCGGACGAGCCGACCGGAAACCTCGATCCGGCCACATCGGATCAGGTCTTCGGAACGTTGCTCGATCTGGTGCGCGGCACCAGAATGTCGGCCTTGATTGCCACGCATAACCTTGAATTGGCTGGGAAAATGGACCGCGTTCTGCGGCTTGATGGCGGGCGGCTCGTCGGCGGGTGATGTAGATCAACGCAAGGCGCGCCGCGCGCGGGCTATCATGTCGTGGCCACTACCGGAGACCCATGATGACCGCACGTACCCGGCCTTTGAAACGCCACCCAATCAAGGCTTTGAGCCTTGCCCTGAACCTTGCCCTGAGCCTTGCGGCTCTGGCCGCCTGCCAGCCCGTTGCGGGGCATCATGGTAGCGCGGCAAAGCGCGCGGACATTCGCAATGGCGCGCAAAGTTTCGCCCAATATTGCGTGATCTGCCACGGCGCTTCGGCGCGCGGCGACGGGCCGTTGGCGGATGGGTTGCCCTTGGCCCCTGCCGATTTGACCGCGCTGGCATCGGCCAATGACGGCGCCTTCCCGATGAGCCGCGTTTTGGCGAAAATCCACGGCTATCCCGACCGTTTCCACGCCGAGATCATGCCGCAATTCGGCCCCCTTCTCGACGGCCCCAAGGCCGATTATGTCGAGGCCGACGGCACCCGCGTCCCGACGCCGTTGGCGCTCTTGGAACTGGGCCGCTATCTCGAGAGCCTACAGCGCCCCTAGGTGGCGAGAATTTGCCGTAACGGGCGGTCACCAAAGAACGGGCCGAGCGGCAGGAAGGAAAACCCGAACGCGTTGAACGCCTCGCGCGCGGGCAACAGACGGCGCAGCAGCACCGCCAAAAGCACCGCCATATAGGCGATGAACAACGCGCCATGCGCGGAGCCCGCCATGTGCACGGCTTGCGGCATATTCGCCATGTATTTCAATGGCATGGCGACGCCGATCAGCGCCACAAAGCTCAGCCCTTCGACCAGAGCCACGGCGCGGAACAGTTGCAATATCATTCGGTCGGGGCGGCGCATGGCGCTCCTTTCACGGGTCTCGCATGGGGTCAAAGCGGCGCGCGAGGCGGGCGGCTTTGAGCGGTGATGCCCAAGGCATAGGGCAGGGCGCGGCGGGCGACCATGATATCGATCAAGGTCGAGGATGCCGTTTGGGCATTAATATTACGTCAAGCTGTAGGGCTTGGGCGTTTTTGCGCGGGCTTTGTCTTGTCGCGCGGAACCTGAACGGAGGGAAATGACATGCGAAAGGCTTTGACGATACCGCTTGCGGCGGCGTTTTTGGCGGCGGCTTTGCCCGCAATGGCGCAGTCCGGCACTGGCGCGGACGAGGGCGCGGATAAGGGCGCGGGGCAGGGGCTTTTTACCCGTCACTGCGCGGTCTGCCACGGCATTGATGGCGCTGGCGCGGGGCCGATGGCGCCGGTGCTATTGGTGCAGCCTGCCGATCTGACCCAACTTGCGGCGGGCAACGGCGGGGCCTTGCCCATCGCGCGCATCGCCGCGCGCATCGACGGGCGCGACCCTTTGGTGAGCCACGGCTCCGACATGCCGGTTTACGGCTTCTTTTTCGAGGGCGAGGATGTCAGCCTCAAGACCGGCAGCGGCCAGCCGATGATCACCAGCCGCCCGATTGCAAATTTGATCGCCTACCTCGAGAGCTTGCAGGGAATTTAGGCGTAAATCTAGGGGTTTAGGCGAAATCGCGCTGGTGCGGCAGGCACGAGGCTTCGGGCGCTTTTCGCGCGGCGCGCGGGGCTGTAGGATGGGCCAAGGCGCGGGAGTATCGAGCGCGAGACGAATGGCGCGCAATCGGGAGGGGAACATGCATAAACAGTTGGTTTTCGGGGCGGGGATCATGGCGGCTTTGGCCGCCTGCGCAACGCTCGATATGCCCGATGCGCCGGAGGGCAAGGCGCTGTTTGACGAGAATTGCGCGGTCTGTCACGGCGCATCCGGGCGCGGCGACGGGCCTTGGGCCGAGGGCATGACGCCATCGGTGGCGGACCTGACGGCGCTGTCGGTCAAGGGCGTGTTTCCGCGGGCCAAAGTTCTGTCGGTGATCGACGGATATGACCGCAGCGGATTGCCCGGAAAAGACATGCCGGAGTTCGGGTTGCTCTTGGCCGGAGACACGGTTCCGGTGGATGTGGGCGACGGGGTTTTGACCCCCACACCGCGCCCCTTGGCGGCGCTTTTGGCCTATCTGGAGGCCCTGCAGGACTAGGGGGCAAGACGGCGAAAACTGCTGTCTGTAACACGTCGGTATTTTGTCGGTATCGCGTCGGTGGGCGCGGGGGGGCAAAAAACGGCACGGGTGCGCGGCACAGGCAAGTCCACAGGCACAGCCACAGACACAGGCATCGCCACAGCCACAGGCACAGACACAGGCGGCGCCACGCCTTATTTGCAATTTGCCAAGGCGGGACTTAAGGTTTTCGCAACGGGATTTCACAAGGCGATTTTAGCGCGCAATGGGCCAAGAACTTAAAGACCACGCAATTGCGTTTTTCGTCTCGATCCTTTTGGGCGCCGCGGTTTTCGTCATCACCGCCAGCCTCGGAACCGCCAATGCCGAGAGCGTCGCATTGGGGGTTGTGGCCGGACTTGGCACCCATTTGATTTTTGATCGCGTCGCCTATCGGCGCAAGCTTGATGCCACCAAGAAAGAGATTATCGAAACCCTGCGCGTCGGGGCGCCTTTCGAGGCGGGCTATACGATCTATAGCTCGGAAAAGGATGCGGTGCGCTATGTGAATTCGGTCTTGCAAAATGCGGTGTCGGTTTGGAACACGCGGCTTGGCACGCTCGACAGCCCCTCGTCGCGCACGTTCAAGACGATGATCGACGAGCATGACAAACAGATTTTGGGCGTTCTGCAACGCGGCGGGGACGTTCGGATCATCCACGAGGTGCTGGCCAGCACCAATCAGGCCGATGATTTTATGAAAGCGGCGGGCCGTATTCTGGAAACCGACGGGGCCGGAACCTTCGAGCTATACGCAGTGGATTACGCTTTGGCGCCGGTTCAGCAGATGATCATCATCGAGTTTTCCGACGGCAGTTCGGAGGCCTTGGTCGGTTGGGCCGTGGGCGAGGAGAAATCCTTCAACTACAAGGTCTGTCTGTTCCGCGACCGCCCGATCGTGAATTACTTCCGCACGGTCTTTGAGGAATATACGCTCTATCGCAAGACCTGAGGCCGCGCCTCAAACATCCAACTCCTCGACAAACTGCGCGTTTTGCTGGATGTATTCGAACCGCAGTTCGGGTTTTTTGCCCATCAACCGCTCGACCAGATCGCCGGTTTCGCCCGGTTCGTCTTCGTCGATGGTCACGCGGATCAATTGCCGCGTCATCGGGTTCATGGTGGTTTCCTTGAGGTCCTTGGCGTCCATTTCGCCCAAACCTTTGAAGCGCGAGACGTCGATCTTGCCCTTCCCGCCCAGCCCTTTTTCAAGCCACGCATCGCGCTCGGCCTCGTCGATGCAATAGACCCGTTTGGCCCCTTGGGTCAGCCGGAACAGCGGCGGGCAGGCCAGATAGAGATGCCCCGCGTCGATCATCGGGCGCATTTGCGTAAAGAAAAACGTCATCAGCAAAGCGGCGATATGCGCCCCGTCGACATCGGCGTCGGTCATGATGATGATCTTGTCATAGCGCAGATCGTCGATGTTGAATTTCGTGCCCAGCCCCACGCCCATGGCTTGGCACAGATCGTTGATCTCTTGGTTGGTGCCGATTTTGGAACTGGCCGCGCCCAGCACGTTGAGGATTTTGCCGCGCAGGGGCAAAAGCGCTTGGGTCTTGCGGTCGCGCGCCATTTTGGCGCTGCCGCCCGCGCTGTCACCCTCGACGATGAACAATTCGGTGCCCTCGCGCGAATTGGAGGCGCAATCGGTCAACTTGCCAGGCAGGCGCAGCTTTTTCGTGGCGGTCTTGCGCTGGGTTTCTTTTTCCTGACGGCGGCGCAGGCGCTCTTCGGCGCGCAGCACCAGATAGTCCAAAATCGCCCCCGCCGCCTTGGTATCGGCGGCCAGCCAGTTGTCGAAATGGTCGCGCACGGCGTTTTCGACCAGACGCTGCGCCTCGACAGTGGCCAGCCGGTCTTTGGTCTGGCCGACGAATTCTGGCTCGCGGATGAAACACGACACCAAGGCGCAGCCCCCCGCGACCAGATCGTCGCGGGTGATCTGCGCGGCCTTTTTGTTGTTGGACAGCTCGCCGTAGGCGCGGATGCCCTTTAGGATCGCGGCCCAAAAGCCCGCCACATGGGTGCCGCCTTCGGGGGTCGGCACGGTGTTACAATAGGACTGGATGAAGCCGTCGCGCGCAGGGGTCCAGTTGATCGCCCATTCCACCTTGCCCGGCGTGTTGAAACGCTCGTTGAAATCGACGGTGCCCGCAAAGGGCGCATCGGCATAGGTCGAGGATTTGCCCAGCGTCTCGTTGAGGTAATCGGCCAAACCGCCGGGGAAGTGGAAGGTCGCCTCTTGCGGGGTTTCGCCGTCATTGATCGCCGTTTTCCACCGGATTTCCACGCCCGAAAACAGATAGGCTTTGGAGCGGATGGATTTGAACAAACGCGCGGGTTTGAAACGGTGGGCGCCGAAAATCTGCTCGTCGGCATGAAAGGTCACGGTGGTGCCGCGGCGGTTCGGGGCGGCGCCGATTTTCTCGACGGGGCCAAGCGGGATACCGCGCGAAAAACGCTGCTCGAACAGCTCTTTGTTGCGCGCCACCTGCACGACCATACTGTCGGACAAGGCATTGACGACCGAAGCGCCGACCCCGTGCAAACCGCCCGAGGTCTGATAGGCATCGCCGCCGAATTTGCCGCCCGCATGCAGGGTGCAAAGGATCACTTCGAGCGCGGATTTGTCGGGAAACTTGGGGTGCGGATCAATCGGAATACCGCGCCCGTTGTCGCGGATCACGATCGAATAGTCTTCCAAAAGCTCCACCTCGATGCGGCTGGCATGGCCTGCCACGGCCTCGTCCATCGAATTGTCGAGAACCTCTGCCACCAGATGGTGCAGCGCGCGCTCGTCGGTGCCGCCAATATACATGCCGGGCCGTTTGCGCACCGGCTCCAAACCTTCGAGAATCTCGATCGAGGAGGCGTCATAGGTGGAGCTTTCGGTTCCGGCGAGAAGATCGTCTGACATGTCTGCTGCTCATTATGCTTGATTGGCGGGCATTATGGCAGCTTGGCCGCGCGGGGGAAAGACAATTGCCGCGCCTTTTAGATGGTTTTGCGGCAGATCGCGTGCCTGCTGCGGCGCGGGCCGCGCGCGGTTTAGCGCGCTGTTAACATCGCGCGGCCTACCGTGGTGTCCAAAGCGCGCGCAGAAGGCCGCCTTCCCCCGGTCGCCGCCGGTTTGCAGCCGGACTGCGCGCCCGCCGCTTTGCGCCATGGGGCCGTTTGCACCGCCCAACACCATCAACCACCGGAGCCAGCCATGACCCGTCATTCTCTTGAGGTGCCTCGCGCGCTGCCAAACTCCCGCCCCTTTGCGGCGCAGGCCGCCAGTCCCGCCCGTGATCCTTTGCGTGACCCTCTCCGCTCCTATGCCCGCTTGTCCGCCCGCATCTGCGCCCTCATGCGCGCCGCGCCGGTTGTGGCGCTGATGGGTTTGCCCTTTGCCGCGCCGGTTTTCGCGGGCGGGGGCCACGCGCCCGCCGCCGCCAGCAATAATGCCCATGCGGGCGAGCATGGCGGCGCGCAAGGGGCGGGGGCGCTGTGCCAAGGCTACGGGCCGCAGACCCCGCGCGACATTTCCATCCATGAGGGGCGCAACGCGCGCCTGTTTACTCTGGCCCCGCCCGCGGCCGATATGAACCTGTGCAACATCCATATGCACACCAATGCCGAACACCGCGGCCCCGGTTTTTCGATCTCTGCCGGTGAGGGACCCCACGGCGGATATATGTGCAACAACAGCCAATCGCTCAGCCGCGCCGAGCTAAAACCCGTGATCCGTGGCAAGGGCGGGCGAAAGGGCATGGCGGGCGTCAAACCGGGCGATACGGTGGAGGTGCATTGGGTGTTTTCCTCTTGTGCCGTCACCCCCGGACAGGGGCTTGGCTCTTGCGTCTCCGAAAGCTGCGCCAACCCCGAACTGCGCGTCGAAAGTCAGGTGTTTTTGGTGGTGAATGACGCGGATGCGCTGGATTTCGAATATTTCACCTATGAGGGCACCCGCCGCAACGGGCTTCACCAGCCCAAAGAATTGCCCGGCGGCACGGGTGCGCCGGTGCTTTTTGCCGGATCGACCACGGGGCCCAAATACACCCAATCGCAATGCTCGCCCTATCAGGTCACATGGTCGGTGCGTCCCAATTGCGCCAAGGTCGATATCCATTCGATCCATGAATGGGCCAATCGCGGCAATGTGTTTGGCGAAGATCACAGCCACGGCGTGCGCCAGCTTGTCACCGCACCGGAGCTTTTGTCGCCCATCGGCGCGGGCAGGCGCCACGGCGCGGCAGGGCACTAGCGGTCGGGCCACGCCGCTGCGCCCAATCCTTTGATCCGCATCAAAGCGGCGCGGCGCCTTCTTGGCTATACTCGGCCTCATAATCACCGACCCGATAAAGCGGCGGGGCTGCAGCGCGTTTTGGCATGGCTGAACGCGTCAAGCCCGCGCCCGAAATATGCGAGAAGGAAGAATTCATGAGCCAAGCCCGAAGCAAAACTGCCGCCCAAAATACCTGCGAACCCGCCGCGCCAAAAGCCGGTCTGGCCGGTCCGTCCGCCGCCACGCCCGCTGCTGTCGCGTCCGCCGCCGCGCCTGCCGCCGCCGCGCCCGCCGCCGAAGAGGTCAGCAGCCTGCGCCGCGCCTTCGAGGCGGGCGAATACCCCTATGATAAACGCCTCTCGCGCCGCGCCTATGAGGCGCAAAAGGCCAAATTGCAGGCCGAGCTTTTGAAGGTGCAACATTGGGCGCAAGAGACGGGGCAGAAATTCGTGCTGCTTTTTGAGGGCCGCGATGCGGCGGGCAAGGGCGGCACGATCAAACGCTTTACCGAACATCTCAACCCGCGTTCGGCCCGCGTTGTCGCGCTCAACAAACCCACCGATGAAGAGCGCGGCCAATGGTATTTCCAGCGCTATCTCGAACATCTGCCGACCTCGGGCGAAATGGTGCTTTATGACCGCAGCTGGTATAACCGCGCGGGGGTCGAGCGCGTCATGGGGTTTTGCGAGCCGACCGAATATCTCGAATTCATGCGCCAGACGCCGCAGCTGGAACAGATGCTCACCCGCTCGGGCATCCGGCTTTATAAATACTGGTTCTCGGTCACCCAAGACGAGCAGCGCGACCGCTTTGCCAGCCGCGAGACCGATCCGCTCAAACGCTGGAAGCTCAGCCCGATCGACAAGGCCAGCCTTGGCAAATGGGACGATTACACCGAGGCCAAAGAGGCGATGTTTTTCTATACCGACACCGCCGATGCGCCTTGGACGGTGGTCAAATCCGACGACAAGAAACGCGCGCGGCTCAATTGCATGCTGCATTTTCTGTCGACGCTCGATTATCCGGACAAGGATTTGCATATCGCCCATGCGCCGGACCCCAAGATCGTCCATTCGGCGCAGCATGTGATCCATAATTCGGGCCATATCCTTGGCGCGGCGCTGCATCCCGACCAGCGGCGCACATAACGGCGAAATGCCGCCGCGCTGCGCGCCGATCGGGCGGGCGGCGCGATTTCCCCCTTGCGGGCGGGCGCGTCTGCGGTAGAGATTTGCCCATGGGGTTTTCTCGTCTCTTTCCTGCGCCGCGCGCCATGCGCCCGATGTCCGCCGCCGCCCTGAGCGTTGCGGCGGCGCTTTGTGCGGGCGGGTTTACCGCCGCGCCCGCCGCCGCCCATCCGCATATTTTCGTCGAAACCGGTCTCAAGCTGGAACTGGACGGCGAGGGCCGCCTGATCGGGGTCGAGGTCACATGGACCTATGACGAGCTTTACTCGCTCTTGGTGCTCGAAGACATGGAGCTGGACGATGATTACGACGGGGTCTTGCGCCCTGACGAGATCGAAAATCTGGACGGGTTCGATTTGCAATGGGATGCGGGATTTGCCGGTGATCTCTACGCGCTGCGCGCCGTGGAGGCAGGCCAAGCGCAGGGGCCGTCAGGGGCCGGAACGGCGGATGAAGCAGAGGCCGAAACGCGCGAACTGGCGCTGGGCGCGCCGCAAGGGCGCGGCGCGCGTTTCAAGGACGGCAAGATCACCACAGTGCATTTTCGCCCCCTCGCGGCGCAGCGCGCGGGCGGGGTCATGCTGCGCGCCTATGATCCGACTTATTATACCGCCTATGAAATTTCCGGCCGCATCGAGGCGCCCGCGCCCTGCCGCGGGGTCTTGCGCAAACCCGATTTGGAGCGCGCCTATGCCGAGGTGGAATCGCGTCTGGGCGGGCGCTCGGCCTCGGCCGATGACTATCCCGAGGTGGGCGAATTTTTTGCCGATACGGTTGTGATCTCATGCGATCCGGCCTCTTGAAACTGTCCGGCCTTTGGGCGGCGGTGATGCTCTGCGCGGCGCTCGGTCTGGCCTATTGGCTGTGGGGCTTGGGCGGTATGGAGGGCGTGGCGCGCTGGGCCGCCGCGTGGCAGCGCGAGGTGCAAACCACCATGGCGCAGGCGTTGCGCAGCCTCAAGGCGGGCGAGGCGGGGGCGCTGATGGGCCTGTGGAGCATGGCCTTTGCCTACGGGTTTTTCCATGCCGCAGGGCCGGGTCATGGCAAATTGGTGATCGGCGGTTACGGCATGGCGCGGCGCGTGCCGATGCGGCGGCTGGCGGCTTTGGCGCTGGTCTCGTCGCTGGCACAGGCGGCGACAGCGGTGGTTTTGGTCGCGGGCGGCATTGCGATCCTCGGCTGGGGGCGCAGCCAGTTGACCGAGGCCGCCGACCGCTATCTCGAACCGGTCAGCTATGCGGCGATTGCCGCGATCGGCCTGTGGCTGATGACGCGCGGGGCGCGCAAAATCGCGCGGCTCTGGGCGGCGCGCAGGGCGCAGGTCGCAGCGCGCGGCGGGGCGTCCGCACATGAACATGACGGTCAGGACCACCTTCACGCGCATCCCGATACGCAGTCCCATAGGCATACCCACACGCAGGCGGACGGGGGCACCTGCGATTGCGGCCACAAACATGGCCCCGATATCGAAGAGGTCATGGCCCTGCGCTCGCTGCGTGATGCTGCGGCGCTGGTCGCTGCGGTGGCGGTGCGGCCCTGCACGGGGGCAGTGTTCTTGCTCATCCTGACGTGGAAGATGGACCTCTTTGCCGCCGGTGTGGCGGGGGCCTTTATCATGGGGCTGGGCACGGCCAGCGTCACCATCGCCGTGGCCGTGGCAGCGGCGCTGATGCGCGAAGGCGCGCTGGCGCCTTTGGCAGGCGGGGCGGCGGCGCGGGCGATTGCCTTGGCCGAGATGCTCGCAGGCGTGATGATCGCCGCCATCGCGGGGCAAATGGTGCTGCGGCTGATTTGACGCGTGTGGTTCGAGGCGCGTGGTTTGAGGCGCGTGGTTCGAGGCGGCGGGGCAGGTCCCTGCGCGCGCGCCGCTACGGTATTTGTCCGGCTTGCCGCACTTGCGGGGCTTGTGTAAGCCAGCGCCATGAGCCAGCCCCCACACCCCTTGCCCCCAAACGCCATGCCCCCAAACGCCATGGCCGATGACGATAGCGGCGCGCCCGCCTTGAGCACGCGCGCGCATATCCGCGCGGTCGGTGCCTTGGGTCTGCCGCTGATCGGCAGCCATGTGGCACAATATGCGATCAACCTGATCGATGCGGTGATGCTGGGCCGCTATGATGTCGAGGCCTTGGCCGCCGAGGTTCTGGGCGGCACCTTGTTTTTCGTGCTCTTCATCATGGGATCGGGATTTGCCTTTGGCGTCATGCCGATGGTGGCCGAGGCCATGGGACGCGGGGCCGAAGGCGAAGTGCGCCGCGCCGCGCGGATGGGGCTTTGGATATCGCTGCTTTTCGGGCTGGCGACTTTGCCGCTGTTCTTGTTGTCCGAGCATTTCTTTCTCGCCATCGGGCAGGAGGCGCAAACCTCGGCGCTGGCGGGGGAATACCTGTCGGTGCTGGGCTTTACGATCCTGCCTGCGCTGGTGGTGATGGTGCTCAAAAACTATCTCGCGGCCCTCGAGCGCACGCAGGTGGTGCTTTGGATCACGCTGATCGCGCTGCCGCTCAATGCGCTGCTCAATTATCCGCTGATTTTCGGGGCTTGGGGCTTTCCCGAATTGGGGGTCTTGGGCGCGGCCATCGGCAGCCTTCTGGCGACGCTTTTCTCGATGCTGGCGCTGATCGCCTATATCTGGATCAAAGTGCCGCAACACGCGATTTTCTCGCGTATCTGGCGCCCCGATTGGGAGGCCTTTGGCGCGGTGTTTCGCCTTGGCTGGCCGATTGGCATTTCCAATCTGGCCGAAGTGGGCCTGTTTGCCGCCGCCTCGGTGATGGCCGGATGGCTGGGCACTTTGGTTCTGGCGGGGCACGGGATCGCGCTACAGATCACCTCGCTGACCTTCATGGTGTATTTGGGATTGTCCAATGCGGCGACGGTGCGTGCGGGGCGCGCCATGGGGCGCGGCGATGGCGCGGGGCTCAAACGGGGCGCGCGGGTGGTGATCGCCATGTCGCTTTGCGTGGCGATCCTTACAGCCTTGGGATTTGTGATTTTCGGCGCCGATCTGGTGGGGCTGTTTTTGTCGGCCGATGATCCGGACCGCGCGGCGGTGGTGCGCGTCGGCGCGGTGCTTTTGGCGGCGGCGGCGGTGTTCCAATTGGTCGATGCGGCGCAGGTCATGGGCATCGGATTGCTGCGCGGCCTGCATGACACGCGGGTGCCGATGGTGATCGCGGCGGTGAGCTATTGGCTCATCGGCGTTCCGGCCAGCTATGTCTTGGGCTTTCCTTTGGGCCTTGGCGGCGTCGGTCTGTGGCTGGGCCTTGCGGTGGGATTGGCCTTTGCCGGAGTGGCGATGATGTGGCGGTTCTGGCGCGTGGCCGCGCCCAAGGTCGGCGCGCCAGCCTAACCCGCAGCGCCTATTGCGGTTTCAAAATCCGGTCGGCTTTCTTGCGCACGAGCACCGTGCGCAGATCATGCATCGCCAGCAAAAGCGCATCGGTCACGGCGTCAAGCTGCGCATCGGTGGCTTTGCTTTGTGCCCAATGGGTGGTGGTGTTGAGGTAGTCGACCGCGCGGTAGATATCATCGATATCGCGCGCCGCCAGAACCGACATCCGCTCTTCCATCCATGTCTTGATCGCCTCGACATCACCTTGCGACAGGGCGCGGTCGCCGTGGGGTTTGATCTCGCCATTGCGGATATTGACCACGGCGATCTGGTCCATATCGATGCGCCGCTGGCGGTTTTCGGTATCGACCCGAAAGACAAAAGCGCCGTTGTCGCGGACGCGAAAATAATAGTCGGGAAGATCGGACATGGGGCGCTCGCCTGTCGTTATGGTCTTGTTGCGCCGACTGTGCCGCGCCGCGCGGGGTTTTTCAACCTTTTGCGCAGTTTAGCGCGCCGCCCCCAAAAGAAGAAGGCGGCGCGGGGCCGCGCTGCGCGCTTAGGTCAGCGCGGCGCAGAAGTCCTGAATGCGCGTGCAGGCTTCGGTCAGGTTTGCGTCGGATGTGGCATAGCTGACCCGAAAGCAGGGCGACAGGCCAAAGGCCGCGCCAAAGACCACCGCCACGCCCGTCTCTTCGAGCAGCGCCTTGGCGAAGGCTTCGTCGTCATTGATCAACACGCCGCCTTTGGAGGTCTTGCCGATCAGCCCCGCAATCGACGGGTAAACGTAAAAGGCCCCCTCGGGCACGGGGCAGCTCACGCCGTCAATCGCCGAGAGCATCGACACCACCAGATCGCGGCGGCGTTTGAACATCTCGTTATTGGCGGCGATGAAATCTTGCGGTCCATTGAGCGCCTCGACCGCCGCCCATTGGCTGATGGTGCAGGGGTTGGAGGTCGATTGCGACTGGATCTTGCGCATCGCGCCGATCAATTCCTTCGGCCCCGCCGCATAGCCGATCCGCCAGCCCGTCATCGCATAGGCTTTGGACACGCCGTTACAGGTCAGCGTGCGCGCGTAAAGCTGCGGCTCGACCTGCGCGGGGGTGCAAAATTCGTAATCGTCATAGACCAGATGCTCATACATATCATCGGTCATCACCCACACATGCGGATGGCGCAAAAGCACATCGGTCAGCCCTTTAAGCTCCTCGCGTGTATAACCCGCGCCGGTGGGGTTCGAGGGCGAATTGAAGATGAACCATTTGGTTTTGGGCGTGATCGCCGCCTCAAGCTGTTCGGGCGTGATCTTGAAATTGGTCTCGAGGCTGGCCTCGACGGCGACAGGCTCGCCGCCCGCCAGC
Organism: Paracoccaceae bacterium; assembly: GCA_050633545.1. Classification (GTDB taxonomy): domain Bacteria; phylum Pseudomonadota; class Alphaproteobacteria; order Rhodobacterales; family Rhodobacteraceae; genus Litorivita. The sequence goes on along the minus strand of JBOEGS010000001.1, from coordinate 138,448 downwards.
AAAACCATATCGGGGTAGGAGACCCAATAGGGCGCGGGGATCACCACCTCGTCGCCCGCATTGAGCGTCGCCATCAGCGCATTATAAAGGATCTGCTTGCCGCCCGTGCCGACCGAGACTTGCGCAGGCACGTATTCCAGCCCGTTGTCGCGCTTGAGCTTGTCGCAAATCGCCGCTTTAAGTTCGGGAATACCGTCGGGCGCGGTGTATTTGGTTTTGCCCGCCTTGATCGCGGCAATCCCTGCGTCCTTGATGTTTTGCGGCGTGTCGAAATCCGGCTCGCCCGCGCCAAGGCCGATCACATCACGCCCCGCCGCTTTGAGCTCCGCCGCCATGGTCGTCACGGCAATGGTCGGAGAGGGTTTTACGCGGTCGAGGGATTTGGAAAGGAAGCTCATCACATCAGGCCTTGGTTTGTGTTCCATCGCGTCATGTCTTAGGCTTGGCGCAACGGGCGTTCAAGCGCGAAGAGAATGGCGCGCGCCAAATCTGCGCCCCTGCGCCTGGAATATGCGCCAAAGCGCCCCGAACAGCGCCCCAATGAGGATAATATGAGCCAAACACCCACCCACCCCGCTTCTGATCGTGTCTTTGCCGCCGCCGATCCGGAGGCCGCTGATCCTGACGCGCCCGCGCTGGGCGGGGCGGATAGGGCCGCGGACGCCGATTGGTTCGACCCCGAAACCACCACCTTTGGCGACCGTCTCGCCGGTGCGCGCGAGATCAGCCAGATGAGCCAGCAAGAGCTGGCCAAACGGCTCGGCGTCAAGCTCAAGACCTTGCGCGCATGGGAAAACGATCTTGCAGAGCCGCGCGCCAACCGGTTGCAAATGATCGCGGGGCTGTTGAACGTGCCTTTGATCTGGCTGATCACCGGCGAAGGCGAGGGCGGACCGGATGAAAATGATCCCGCACTGAGCCATGATGTGCTTGGCATTTTGACCGAAATCCGCGATCTAAAGGGGCAGCTGTCCAAAGCCGTTGACCGGCTCGGGCGGCTCGAGAAATCCTTGCGCAGCACGTTGAAGGACGAAGCCCGATGAGCGACACGCCGACAAAACCCGACGCTGCAAAAGCGGTGCAAGACGCCGCCCATGCCCATGCTTTGCACGAAGGGGCCTACCGCGCCCGAAACGAGGACCGCGACACCCGCGTGCGGCGGCTAAAACTGCGCTCCATGCGGCGCGGAATCAAGGAAATGGATATCATCCTCGAGGCCTTCGCCAAGGCGCATCTGGAGCAGATGGACGCCGACGAGTTGGAGGCCTATGACCTGCTTTTGAGCGAAAATGACCAAGATCTTTACCAATGGGTGACCGGCCAAGTCGCCCCGCCCGCCGCCCATGACGCCATGTTGCGCCGCGTCGCCGCCCATGCGGGAGCCAGCGGCGCCTGACGCGGCGCCAGATTTCTCCAATCTTTTACAATGCTTTGCCTTGTCTATGTCGCGCCCCTGCCTCGGGGTGCGTTTTGGCGCGCGCGCCGGTCCTCGACGGAATAGCTCGCATTTTATGCGTCTTTGCCGCCGTTTAACGGAATGTTGGATGTTTTGCCTCAGGGTCCTTCGGGATACGGGCGATGACCCTTGCGAAATGCGCCGACGCGGCCAACCTACGGAGACAAGTATGAGTATGAACAAGCCTCTCGGAATTGCCGAGGAACAGGGTTTCATGGCGGCCTATCTCGACGCGCTTGCGTTGGTCGAACGGCTGCACAGGCTGCTGCTTGATGTGATCAAGGACGAATTCGAACGCGTCGGCGTTCTGGAGATCAACGCGGTGCAGGCGCTTTTGCTCTTCAATATCGGCGACAACGAGGTGACGGCGGGCGAATTGAAAAGCCGCGGCTATTACCAAGGCTCCAACGTCAGCTATAACCTCAAAAAGCTGGTGGAAATGGGCTTTATGCATCACCAGCGCTGCGAGATCGACCGCCGCTCGGTGCGTGTGCGCCTGACCGAAAAGGGCCGCCATATCCGCACCGTCGTCTCCGAACTCTTCGCGCGCCACGCCGAAGGGCTGGAGGCCGAGGGCGTCCTGGGTCCGATGGGGCTGGAGGAGATCACCACCTCCTTGCGCCGCGTCGAGCGTTACTGGAGCGACCAGATCCGCTATATCTACTAGGCGCAGACCGCGGCGCCGGACCGGTTTCGAGCGCTACGGGTTCGGGCATGACGTTTTCGAACACGACGGTTTCGAGCAGTGATTGAGCAGATCGCCCGGGTATGGCGGTAAACACAGGCAACGGGGCGGCCCAATCGCGGGGCGCCCCGTTTTCGCATTTGGCGCATCAATGGCTCCGAAATGCGACAGGGTATTGATTCTTAAGTGTAATTCAGGATCACCGCGTCACAGCGGGCTAGGACTTTCGCACCACATTGACAACATGTTGTCAATGTGGTGATGTGATGTCATGACAACGCAAACACCCACGGAATCGGCGCAAGCCGCCGCGATGACACGGCTCATCTTGGAAACCTTTCGCCTCAACGGGGCGCTTTTGACGGCGGGCGATGCGCTTGTCGCAGATATCGGCCTGACCAGCGCGCGTTGGCAGGTGATGGGCGGCATCGCGCTCAAACCCGACCCGCGCCCCGTCGCGTGGATCGCCGATGACATGGGGCTGAGCCGCCAAGCGGTGCAGCGCATCGTCAATGATTTGCAAAAGGCGGGATTGGTCGAGTTGCGGCCCAATCCGCGCCATGCCCGCGCCAAGCTGGTCGCGCTGACCAAGGCGGGCGCGCGGGTTCTGGACCAAGCGGCGCAGCGCCAAGTGCTATGGGCCGAGGCGCTGGCGCAGGGGCTGACCGAGGCGCAGATCACCGCCGCCGCGAACCTCACGGCCACCATCGCCGACCGCTTGCAAGGCAGCTAAGGCGCCGCGCCGCATCACACGACAGGGAGAGACCCATGCCGATCAAAAGCACCGCGTCGCGATACGGCGCTATCGCCATCCTCTTGCACTGGCTCATGGCCATGCTGCTCGCAGCGCTCATCGTCACCGGATTTCAGGCGGCCAGCGCAGCGGATGAAAGCACCAAGGCCGCGCGGTTGATGTTCCATGCGCCTTTGGGCTTGAACCTCCTGCTCTTGCTGGTTTTGCGCATCCTGTGGCGCATCGTCTTTGACCGCAAACCCGCCGCCCACATGGGCGGTGCGCTCTGGCAGCGCGGCGCGGCGCGGGCGGTGCATTTGGGGCTCTATCTGGTCTTGCTCTTGGTGGCGGGATCGGGGCTGGCGATGTTTATCCTCTCGGGGATGGGGCCGATCCTGTTTGACGGCGCCGAGGGGCCATTGCCGGACTTTGACACGCTCGCGCCGCGCGCCGCGCATGGGATCGGGACGCGACTTCTGATCGCGCTGGCGCTGCTGCATATCGGCGCGGCGCTCTACCATCAATTCATCCTCAAGGACGGGCTGCTTGCACGGATGTGGCCGCCTTTTGGTCGATCACGTAAAGGCCTCCCGCAACGAGACGCGCCGCAATGAGACGCGCGCTCACCGCCGCCGTTTTCGCCCTCATCACACTCACCGGAGCGCAGCCCATGACCGCACAAACCATGACCGCACAATCAGCCCCCAAACCCGTCACCTTGATCAACCCCTTCATCGTGCCCGCAGGCAAGGAAGACGAGGCGCTCGCCATGTGGCAACGCGCCCGCGATTTCATGGCCGCGCAGCCCGGCTATATTTCAACCACGCTGCACCGCGCCCTGTCGCCCGATGCCAGATATGCGATGATCAACGTGGCGCAATGGGAAAGCCTCACGGCCTTTGGGGCCGCGATTGCCGCAATGCAGGCGGCGGATATTGTGCCAAATGTCGAAGGGGTGAGCGGCGATCCGCAACTCTACCGCGCCGTTTCGCAGTAGCGGCGCGCCACGCCGCTCTAAACGCGGGCGCGCTTACCAATGGCCGGTGTTTTCCATACTGGCCCAAGGTTCGCGCGGGGCCAGCGCCTCGCCCTCTTGCAACAGCTCGATCGAGATATTGTCGGGCGAGCGCACAAAGGCCATATAGCCGTCGCGCGGCGGGCGGTTGATCGTCACCCCCGCATCCATCAATTTTTGGCACATCTCGTAGATATTGCCGACGCGGTAGGCCAGATGGCCGAAGTGGCGGCTGTCCGAGGGCAGCCCCTCGTCGCCGTCCCAGTTATAAGTCAACTCGACGGGGCAGTCCTCTTGCCCCTCCGGCGCCATGAAGATCAGTGAAAACCGGCCCTTTTCGCTGTCCATGCGGCGGGTTTCCTTGAGCCCCAAAAGCGCAAAAAACGCCATCGTCGCCTCAAGGTCCTTGACCCGCACCATCGTGTGTAAATATCTGATTTTCATTGTCTTTCCCTCATGTCCGCCTAGAAGCTGGATTTGATCCCCAGCCCCAGCGAGACCTCCGTTGTGTCATAGCGCGAGACGTTCGAGCGGTTCTTGCGCGCCCTGAGCGTCAAGCTAGGGGCAAAACCGGCATAGTCAAAGTCGTGAAACACAAAATCCACCGTGCCAAAGACCGAATGGTCCTCGCGCGCGGTGGTGATGAAGGCTTGGTAGAGGCCGTCAAGCTTGCTCACCCCCAGCCCGAGGCTGATTTTCGCGGGGCCGATGGGGTCGGCAAAGGCGTAATTGGCATAGGCGGTCAGGCGCGAATAGCTGCTGTTGCGCCCCGTCCCGTCGGTGTCGGTATAGCTCAGCGACAGGGCCGCCGTATCGGCATTGCCCAGCCGGTGCGACAGGCGTGCGGTGGCGCTTTTGCTGCGCGTGACGCCAAGGGCGCGCGATTTATAGCGGCGCTCTTCGGCGGCCAGATCAAGGCTCAGCCCCGTGCGCCCGGCCAGCCGCCAATGGCTCTCGGCCCCGATGCGCATCAGGTCCTGATAGGCCGCACCCGCATACCATGTTTGCCCGACCGAGACCGTGAGCACGCCGCTATGGCCCGTGCCCAGCGGCAGCGCAAACCCGTGGCGCAGCCCGACGCGCGCGGTGGTCGATCCGAAATCGGAGTTTTTGATATCGTCATCCAAAGGCGTCGGCGTCGCAGCGGCCAGATCATAGGCCTCTTGCGACAGGATCACGCGGCTCACCCCCAGCGACGCGATTAGCCGCGTCTCGCTTTTGGCGCTTTCGCGCAATCGGTAGGCGGCCTGCAAATCGGCGCTGATCACCACGCCTTTGAGCGCTTGATCATGCGCGCCGATGGTGCCGACCAATGTGGTCCCGTCGATCTGGTGAAATTCGGTATCGGCGCCGCCATTGACGTTAGAGGAGGGCGAGGCGTTGAGATTGATGTTGAAACTCAAAGGGTTGAGCGCGCGCACTTGGGCATAATCGCGCGCCACTTGCTCGCGGGCCTGATCATGGGGGGCAAAGGGCAAGGAGCGGCGCAGCCAATATTGCGCCCGCGTCGGTTGGCCCGCATCGAACGACAGTTTCGCCGCAAGCTGCGCGGCGCGAAACCTGTCGTGCTTTTGCGGGGCGAGGCGAAAGGCCAGCGCCGCAGAGGCGCGGCCCTCGGCCGGTTGGCCCAGACGCGACAGGGCCTCGGCCAACAGATAGCGCGCAAACCCGTCCTTGGCATCGCGCGCAATCAGGGCGCGGGCGATATCGCGGGCCACCTCGGGCCGCCCGTCATTGAGCGCGGCAACCCCGATGGCGCGGGCCTGCGCCAGATCAAGCGTGACAGATTGAGCCGGGGTGCCAGAGGGGGATACGGCGGGGGATGCGGCGGGGGCGGGCAGGGCGGTTTGCGCCGCCGCGGCCAAAGGCCAAAGGAGCAGCGCCGCCGCGCAGACCGCATTTTTGGCCGCAGCGCGCCCGATCGCGGGGCCGCGCGCCATTATTCTTCGGCGCAAAGCGCGCCTTCGCCCGAAACGCCACAGCGCGACAGGACAAAGATGCCGTATTCTTCTTCATTGGTGAGCGTGGTCGATCCGCCCCATTCCTTGGCCTGCACCACGCCCGCAACTGCGGTGGCCCCGTCGCCGCCAAAGATGCCGCCCCAATTGCCTTTGACCTGTGTGTCCACCGAGGTGGTGCCGAAAAACTCGCCATTGGCATCAATCGGGGCCGCGTCCAGATCGAGCCGCGGGATGCCGGTATAGGTCGGATAATCGGTGAAAACGCGGCTCGAGATGCCGCCATTGACGATGCCAGCGTTGAAATCGGCGTTGATCAGGATCGTGCCTTCGAGGCGGGCGGTTTGATCGGCACGCAATTCATCGGGCACTGCGCCGCTGAACACCACGCTGTCACCATTGAGGTTGGTCACCGCCACATAGCGGCCGGTGTAGGAGACAAGCCCGCCATCGGGCCGCACGTAATCGCCGCTGCGCTCATAGGCGCCGCCGGCGTAGAATGTGCCGAATTGCCCGCCGTCACCGACGACCATGGCGCGCACCGAGTTGTCGGGATCATCGGAGATTTTGCCAAAGCCGGTGAAGTGACGCTGCAGGTTCGATTGCTGTTTGGTGAAGGCGATATAGGGGCCGACATCAAGGCTCGGCGCGCGGGTATAGGTGTCGATCAGGGCCGCGCCATCGAGGGTGGTATAGATTTGCAAGGTCGGGGTGCCGCCCGCTTCTGAATAGGAGGCCGCCGCGAGATTGTTGGCCAACTCTTCGGGGATGGTGCTATTGGCGGCTTTTTCGGCGATTTCCTCGGTGGATTCGGTCGAAAACGGGTTGGTGCCGCTGCCTGCGGCGCAACCGGACAGGGCCAATGCGGCCACAAGCGTTCCTGCGAATTTCATCATGATACCTGCCCCTTACACGCTGCTCGTGGTCAAAATCCCCGTGACGGGGTGAAAAGTCAACGGCGCACTGCGCGATTGCGGCGGTTTTTGCCAATCTGTTGCACCAATCTATTTTGCCGCGTCCCAGCATCATATTGTGGTGCAAAACTCGGCGCAAACAATATAATGTGGTCTCCGACTCGCAATTTCCGACAAAGGATTGACCCCAATGCCCGTGACGCCAGAGCAACAAGCCCAAATCGATGAAGAGCGCGCCCAGACGCGCCAAACCCTGCGCGCGACCTCCGAGGGTATGGAAAAGCACCTCTATACGGCGATTCCGGTTTTGGATCACGGGTTTGTGCGGGTGATCGATTATATGGGCGATGACGCCGCGATTTGTCAGGCCGCCCGCGTCAGCTATGGCAAGGGCACCAAATCGGTGCAAAACGACGAAGGCCTGATCCGCTATCTGATGCGCCATTGGCATTCGACGCCTTTCGAGATGTGCGAAATCAAGCTGCACGTCAAATTGCCGGTTTTCGTCGCGCGCCAGTGGATCCGCCACCGCACCGCCAACGTCAATGAATACTCGGCCCGCTATTCGATCCTTGATCGCGAGTTCTACATCCCCGCGCCCGAACACCTGGCCGCGCAATCGGTGGTCAACAACCAAGGCCGCGGCGAGACCCTGTCGGGCGAGGATGCCGCCAAGGTTCTGGAAATCCTCAAGGCCGACAGCAGCCGCGCCTATGACCATTACGCGCAGATGATCTCGGACGAGGAGGGCAGCGTCGGTTTGGCGCGCGAGTTGGCGCGCATGAACCTGCCCGCCAATATCTATACCCAATGGTATTGGAAGGTGGACCTGCACAACCTGCTGCATTTCTTGCGTCTGCGCGCCGATGCCCACGCCCAATACGAGATCCGCGTCTATGCCGATGCGATCTGCAACGTGGTCGCCGATTGGGTGCCCTTCGCCTTCAAGGCCTTCGAGGACTACCGCATGGGTGCCGTGTCGATGTCGGTGCAAATGATGGACAGCCTGCGCCGGATGCTCAAGGGCGAAGAGGTCACACAGGAAAACTCCGGCATGAACAAACGCGAATGGCGCGAGTTCATGGAGGTGATTGAGGGGTGAGGTTGAACGCCGATGCCATTGAATTTTAGTTGAAATTTCTCTTGGCCTCTCGGGTGTTTCGCATGATGTAGACCCGCCCGTGCCCCGCACGAGGGCAGCGCCCGAGCGCCCCCACGGGGCGGGCGCTTTACGCCCACCCCTCGGTTCGGGCGCCGCCCTTTCGTTGGGGCAAAACCGGCGGGGTTTGGGCTGTTGTGATCCAATCGGGCGCGCGCGCCGTATCGTGACCAAAAGGACCGACACATGCACCTGATCATTTTGTATTTCTCCACCGCGATTATCTTTTTGGGCATCGACGCCGTGATGCTCAAAAACGTGCTGCGCCCGCTGTTTGAAACCCGCCTTGGCGACCAGCTTCTCGAAGACCTGCGCCTTGGCCCTGCGGCGCTCTTCTACCTCGCCTATGTGGGCGGGATTTTGTATTTCGTCTCGGCCCCCGCCCTGCGCGAGGGCGGCGCATTGGGCGCGGTTTTCGTCTCGGCGGCGATCCTTGGCGCCATGGCCTACGGCACCTATGAATTCACCAATTTCGCCACGCTCAAAGCTTGGGACTGGCGGATGGTGGCGGTCGATCTGGCTTGGGGCACGGTGCTGACCGGCTCCTCGGCGGCGCTCGGCCTGTGGGTCACCCGCGCGGTCACCTGATTCTTGTGTGCAACAGGGCTCAGAAACCGCAGCTTCGGGGCGAAAAAAGCTGGACCCGATGGCGCAACCGCTGTCTAATCGGCGCAATAAAAACAGTGGTGTAACTCGGGGGACCGAATTTATGACAATTAAAACAGCCCTTTATGGCGCTATCGCCTTGACCGTTTTTGGCGCGGGCTCTGCGCTTGCCGATGCGAAAATCTATCCTGAAACGCGCTATGGCAACTATTGCCCCGCCGGATACCAGCCGGTGCGCATCGATGGTGTTATCTGCTGCGGGCAGCCGAACCAGAATGTCAGCTATCAATCGATGATGAGCGAGCCGGCGCGCAAAGTGCACCGTGTCAAATCGGTCAAACGCCATGTGTCGCGCACGGTATGCCCCGTGGGCGAAAAAGGCTGCTACACGCAGTAAGCCTTTGATCCGGTTTTGAAATGTCAAAAAGGGCGTGGTGTGATCCGCGCCCTTTTTTGCGCGTGATGCGGATCGCGGGGGGCTTAGACGAGTTTGAGATCGCCTGCCATTTTGCGCCCGTCGCGCCCTTCGGTCAATTCGAACTCGACCTTTTGATTGTCGCTCAGGCCCGTCAGACCCGACCGCTCGACCGCCGAGATATGCACGAACACATCGCTGCCGCCTGTTTCGGGTTCGATGAACCCGTAACCCTTTGTTGTATTGAACCATTTCACGGTGCCACTGGGCATGTCCGTGTCTCCTTCTGCCTTAAGTCCGGTGAGCCTCGCGGCCCGATTTTCGCCGAAAACCGCGCCCCGTCGCAAGCTGACCTGCCCGCTCAAGTTGACGTATCGGCAACTTGGATGTTTGCATCTTCTTGGTAAAATGCAAGCAAAACAGGGGTGCAGCCGCGCGCGATGCCTAGTAAATAGGCGCGAACTATCGGGGAGGATGTGATGAGAGTTTACGGGCTGAAAAACTGCGATACCTGCCGTAAGGCATTGAAGTCATTAGGGGATGCCGAAATGATCGACGTGCGCGCGCAAGGCGTGCCGCAAGAGCTTCTGGCGCGCGCCTTCGAGGTTTTCGGCGAAAAACTGCTCAACACCCGCTCGACCACATGGCGCGGTTTAAGCGAGGCCGACCGCGCCCGCCCGCCACTTGAGTTGCTGGCCGATCATCCCGCGTTGATGAAGCGCCCCTTGATCGAGGATCAGGGACAGCTTTATTTGGGTTGGGGTCCGGACGTGCAGGCGGCTTTGGCGTAAGGGGCTGAAATAAATCAGCTTTTGCGACGCGCGAAAAGCAGCCGGTCCAATGACACCGCGCCGCCGCCGCGCAAGACCAGGACCAAAAGCGGCAGCAGCCACAAGGCCCGTTGATCCAAAATCACCGCATCCGGCGCGCGATCAAACCATGCGCCCAATGTCTCGGCATGGGCGATGCCGCCGTGGCCAAAAAGGTCGGTCAGGCTTTGCACCGCGATGAATCCGATCATCCCGAGGCTCGCGAGACGGGTCAAAAGCCCCAAGACCACCAAGGCAGGCAGGATAAATTCCGCCCAAGTCCCCGCGAGCACCACGGCGTGATGAAAGAGCGAAAGCTGGCTGGCGTCATATCCGGCGGCCTCGATGGCTTTGGGGAAAATCTGCGCGTAGGCGCCGGTTGAGGGGCGCAAAAACCCCAAAACCCCCTCGCCCAGTTTGGTCAGCGCCGAGGCCCAGAAATAGACCAGCAAAACCGCCGTAAACACGGCGCGCGAGGCGAGGGGCAGCAGGCCCAATCGATCATCCAGAGCGGTAAGCCCCGCGCCGAGCGCCTGAGCGCGGTTTTGTATGGTTTGGAACATCAGGGGGCCTCTTTCAGTGTATAAATCGCGCCGTTTTGGACCAATATGGAAAGCACGCGCGCGGGGTCAAAGCCCGGATCAATGCCGTTTGCCGCCTTATAGGCCGCTCCGAGCGGGGTGTTTTCGGCAAGGGCGGCGGCGAAATGCGCCTCGGCCTCGCTGAGCGCATCCAGCACTGGGGTATAGTCCACGCGGGTGATCAAAATGCCCTGCGCCGCCTCGGGTATCTCGCCCGCACCGCCCGTTGCGCGTTGCCAGATCGCATGCAGCGGGAAGGCCGAAGCGAGCACGCGCAAGGAGGGCGCAAGCGTCAAGCGCGCCCCCATCAGGGCAGGCTCGTCCAGACCGCCAAGCACCTGCGGCGCCAGCGGGGTGTGATCGGCGGCGTGGTAGCTGTCGCGCAGCGCCAGATCGAGCCGCGCCACATCGGGCAGATAGCCCATATGTGCCAAGGGCGGCACGGCGGCGATGAAGTCGGGCATATCCGCGCCGTAATGCATCATCAGCGGCGAGCGCGGCGGATGCGCGCGCAGGTAAGCGCTTGCCACCGCTTTGAAATTCGCCTCGCCCAGAAGCGCCGCGAGGGTCGGGAAGCCTGCGCCGAGCGCCTCGCCCAAGGAGGTGGCGATATTGTTGCGGTAGATGTCATAACGGCGCGCGGCGGGGCGGCCTTGGGCGTCGATCAGCCCCTCGGGCAGCGGTGCGGCGGGATCGAGAAGCGCCGCGCGAAAGCGCTCTTGCATCGTCATGCGCGCCGCGCCTCAATGCGCGTGAATTTGTTTAAGGCGCGCGAAGCGCGGGCCGCTTCAGCCTCCAGCACCTCGAAGTCGGGCACGTCATTGTCCCATTCCACCAAGGTCGGGCGCGGGCCGCTGCGCTGCAGGGCCTCGTCGAGAAGCGCCCAAACCGGATCGGCCACCGGCGCGCCGTGGCTGTCGATGAGCAGCGGTTTGCCGCCCTCAGTCATGTCTTCATCGTGGCCACCAAGGTGGATTTCTTGCACATTTTCAATCGGGTAGGCGTCAAGATAAGCGATCGGGTCGAGGTCGAGGTTTTGCGCCGAGACAAAGACGTTGTTCACATCAAGCAACATCGCGCAGCCGCTGCGCCGCACCACCTCGCACAAAAACTCCGGCTCGGCATAGGTGCTTTGCGCGAAAGCGAGGTAGGAGGAGGGGTTTTCGAGCAGCATTTGCCGCCCCAATGCGTTTTGCACCTGATCAATGTGATCACAAACATGGGTAAGGGTTTGCGCCGTATAGGGCAGAGGCAGCAGATCATTCATGAATTCCGCGCCATGGGTGGACCATGCGAGGTGTTCGGAGAAAGAGGCGGGCTTTATGTGATCACAAAGACGCGCAAGCCGCGCCAGATGCGCGGTGTCGAGCGGGGTTTGCCCGCCAATCGAGAGGCCAACGCCATGGACCGAGATGGCAAAACGCTCTGATAGGGCACGCAGTTGCGCCAAAGGCCGCCCGCCATCGCCCATATAGTTTTCTGCGTGGATCTCAAGCCAACTCACCGCGCCTGCATCCCCCATAAGCGCCTCGAAATGTTGCGGTTTATATCCGATCCCTGCCGCAAGCGGCAGCGGCGCGGCATCGGGCGAGAGGGGCAGGTCAGTCAGGGAGGCGGTCATGTGATGGGTCTCCGGATCGTGCAAATCGCCCCTTCGGCCGCGCGTATCGGACCGAAGGGGCAGGGGACAGGGTTTATCCCGCCATGTCGCGCTTGAGCGGCTCAAGCGAGCCTTTGCGCATGGAGCCATCGGCCGCTGCAGGCAGTTCGATGGTCATGCAGGTGCCCGCATCCACAAGCGTCCATGCGTTGCCTTGGTAGTCGACTTTCGATGTGCCGGCGCAAGTGGTGCCAGGACCGGCGGCGCAATCGTTTTTACCGGCCATGGACACACCATAGCATTTTTCTTTGCCAGCCGCAGAGGCGGGCGCGGCATAGGCGGTCAGGGCGGTGGCAACGGCGCCCGCAAGGGCGGCGGATTTCAAAACGGTGTTGGACATGTGTTATCTCCTGTCGGTTTACATGGGGCGCGAGGGATTGCGCCTGACGACAGGGGTAGCGGGTAAGGGCGCTCACGGACCACTCACAGGCGCGTGTGGCACGGCTCTGTCAGAGTTTGTAACATACGCAAGTTTGAGTTGTTTGTAACATTTCGCAGTTGCGGCATGGTGGAAATGAAAAAACGGCCCTCGGTGGGGCCGCCTTAAGATATTGTTTTAAATTTATTTTATCTCTTACTTGGCCTTGCGGCGCCGCGTTGCAAAGCCCGCGACGGCGAAGGCAGAGGCCAAAAGCGGCAAGCCCGCAGGCAGCGGAACAGGCGCTGCGCCGACCTCGAATGTAACAGAAAACCCGCCCGAGTTATTCGCGGTATAGGCTTCGTTGAGGCCAAAGAAGACCACGCCGTCCTCGGCTGCGGTATAGCTCAGCGCAGATCCGACCAAAAACAGGCTGGAGGAGGCAAGCGAGCCGCCCGCATCGGTGTCGCGCGCCGCAAAAGAGGGGCTGCCGAACAGCGCTTGCGGCACAAAGGCTGCGATCAGCGCGCCAAGGTGTGGCATGTCGGGGCCGCCATCGCCGCCGATGGCATCCACTTCGGCTTCTTGCAGGGGGGTGTATTCAGAGGCGTAAACGCCGCCTGTTGTGGCGCTGAAGAACGCGCCGTCGGGGCCGACGGTGGTGCCTTCGCCGATGAACAGCGTGCCGCTTGCGGTGATTTCGGCGGTCTCGCCCGCGCTGATGGCAAAGCCGTAAACCATATCTTGCGGGGCGGTGAGCCATGCGCCGAAGTGGCCGTTGTTATGCGCGCCTACGGTGGCGGTGCCGGTGGTCAGCCCCGTCGTGGCGGCCTCGGCGCTGATGGCCGTCATGGCGAGCGCGGCGCTCAAAAGGGCGGGTTTGAGAATAGAGGTCATAGAGTCGTGCCTTATCAATGAGTTGCTATGAAAAACAGGTCACCGGAAACGAACCAAAGCCAATGGCGCAAATCTTGGCGGAAAAACAGCACTCGGAAAATAACGCAGCGCATGTAGAAACGGCGTCCCGCAATAAGGGACGCCGTCAGTCGTGTCGCAAATCTGTGGTTAGCTCTTGCGGCGGCGGGCAACAAAGCCAGCCAGACCGAAGGCCGAAAGCAAGAGCGGCAGACCCGCAGGCAGCGGCACCGCAGGGGCAATCACATCGAATGTCGCGGTGATCGAGCCGGAGTTGTCGGCGTAGTAGTAGGGGTTGCCCTCGAAACGCGGCGCATCGACGAAACCGATGAGCAATGTATCGGCCCATTCGGGGATGTAGAATAATTGCTGCGCCCCCGTGCCGGTGCCGGTCAACCCGTCGCCAAGAAAGAACACTTGGTTCAGCATCGGCGTATAGGAGGCAAGGCCCAGATCGCCCGCGCCATAAAGGCTATCAGGGGCGGGGATGCCTGTGGTCGAATAGGTGGCGCTGTCGATAAAGGCACCCGCGAGGAACAGCTGGCTTGTTTCGACCGAGATGCCGGACAATCCGTTGGCCCCGTTTACGTCGGTATTGCCGCCCCATGGAACATGCGGTTCGGGCATGAGGTCGAAATCGCCGCCATCCGCGCCGACGAAATAGCTGTCGGCAACGCAGCAATCCACAGCGCCAAGGACGTCGGAGAGCACAACTGCCGAGCCTGCGCTATAGGCGCCCAAGGCGAAGGTTTGTGCCGCCGTGCTTCCGTAAAAGCCGGTGCCATAGATCGACGATGTGCCGAAGGTTTGGATCGTTGCGCCTTGGGCAGCAGTGCCAAGGGCAAGCGCGGCAATGGCGGAGAGAAGGGTATGTTTCATTTTGGTAGCCTGAAAATAGGAAATACAATTATGTCAATTATCGGGCGAAATCGGGCCGGAGTCGAGTCGAACGTTAAGGAAGTCTTAGGAATTGTCGCCCCATCGGGGGCAATCTGCCGTGCGGCCTGCCGACTGTGTCGCTGAGGGCAATAATGCGCGGCGGCGAGGCGCGAAATTGCACGCCTCGCCGCCTTTTTCTGATAATTCAGGCGCGTTTGAGGTCGGGCGCGATGGCGTCTTGGCTCAATGTGGCAAGGATTTCGTCCAAGGAGACGACCGAGGTTTGTTTCTCGCCCAAACGCCGGACGGTGACGCTGCGCTCTTCGACTTCGCGCGCGCCCACGGCCAAGATCACCGGCACTTTGCCAAGGCTGTGCTCGCGGACCTTATAGTTGATCTTCTCGTTGCGGATATCGGCCTCGGCGCGCACGCCTTTGGCGCGCAGGGCCGCAACCACCTCGTTCACATAGTCATCGGCCTCGGAAATGATCGAGGCGACAACCACCTGACGCGGCGCGAGCCAGAAGGGCAAACGGCCCGCGTGGCTTTCGATCAGGATGCCGATGAAGCGCTCGAAGGATCCCAATACCGCACGGTGCAGCATCACGGGGCGATGTTTCGCGCCGTCTTGCCCGATATAGGTGGCGTCCAGACGTTCGGGCAGGTTCGGGTCGATCTGCAAGGTGCCGCATTGCCAATCGCGCCCGATCGCATCGGTCAAAACGAATTCGAGCTTCGGGCCGTAAAAGGCGCCTTCGCCTTCCTGGATCTCGTAATCATATCCTGCGGCCTTGATGCCGTTGGCCAAGGCTTCCTCGGCCTGATCCCAGCTTTCCTCGGTTCCGACGCGTTTTTCGGGGCGGGTCGAGAGCTTGACCTTCCACTGCTCGAACCCCAGATCGGCATAGATGTCCGCGAGGAAAGTCACGAATTTCTTGGTCTCTTCCTCGACCTGCGCATCGGTGCAGAAAATATGCGCGTCATCTTGGGTAAAGCCGCGCACCCGCATAATGCCGTGCAGCGCGCCCGAGGGCTCATAACGGTTGCACGATCCGAATTCGGCCATGCGCAGCGGCAGGTCGCGATAGGATTTGAGACCCTGATTGAACACCTGCACATGGCAGGGGCAGTTCATCGGTTTGAGCGCATTGATGGTTTTCTCGCGCGCGTGCTCCTCGTCCACTTCGACGATGAACATGTTCTCTTGGTAGTTGTCCCAATGGCCCGAGGCTTCCCACAGCTTGCGGTTCACCACCTGCGGCGTGTTCACCTCGACATAGCCGTCGGCGTCCTGTTTGCGGCGCATGTAGTCTTGCAGCAGCGTGTAGATGCGCCATCCGTTCGGGTGCCAGAAAATTTGCCCCGGGGCCTCTTCTTGCATATGGAACAGGTCCATTTCGCGGCCCAATTTGCGGTGGTCGCGTTTGGCGGCCTCCTCCAGCATGGTCAGATGCGCCTTGAGGTCCTTGCGGTCCTTGAAGCCCACGCCGTAGATACGTTGCAGCATCTCGCGGTCGCTGTCGCCGCGCCAATAGGCGCCCGCAACCGACATCAATTTGAACCCGTCTGCGGGGACTTGGCCCGTGTGTTGCAGGTGCGGGCCGCGGCACAGGTCTTGCCATTCGCCGTGCCAATACATGCGGATGGGTTGGCCGTCATCGGGGATCATCCCGACCAGTTCGACCTTATACGGCTCGCCGCTTTTCTCGTAATGGGCGATGGCGTCTTCGCGGCTCCAGACCTCGGTGCGCACCGGATCGCGGGCATTGATGATCTCGCGCATCTTGGCTTCGATCGCGCCAAGGTCTTCGGGGGTAAAGGGCTCTTGGCGGTCGAAATCGTAATACCAGCCATTGTCGATCACGGGGCCGATGGTGACTTTGACATCGGGCCAAAGCGTTTGCACCGCGCGGGCCATGATATGGGCCAGATCGTGGCGGATAAGCTCAAGCGCAGGGGCCTCATCGCTCATGGTGTTGATGGCGATGGAGGCATCCGCATTGATCGGCCATTGCAGATCATAATGCGCGCCGTTGACGGTGGCGGAAATTGCCTTTTTCGACAGGCTTTTGGAAATGCTCTCGGCCACTTCGGCGGCGGTTACGCCAGCCGCGTATTCGCGTGCATTGCCATCGGGAAAGGTAAGGGAAATAGGGGCCATGCTGCGGCTCTCCTCGTCGGTTTGGCGCCCACTGAACGCCCGGTTGCGGGTTATGATGCGGCCTCAATGGCAAAGCGGGCCGCGCCTGTCAACGCCGCCCGCTTTTTTGGGGTGATTTTAGGCGCTTATGACGCGGCAAAACCCGCCGCAAACACCGCGTATCCCATGATCAGACAGCAAATCCAGCCGCCCAGAAAGATCAGCGGGCGCAGCGGCATTTTGGCAAGGCCCGTGATCATGCCGACCGCATGGGCCACGCGCAGCCAGAAAAACGCAATCGCCGTCCATGCGGTCAGCGCGGTGAACCCGTCCATCCGGTCAAGGATCAACACCAGAACCGCGAAAGGCATCGCCTGTTCCAAAAGGTTGAGATGGGCGCGAAAGGCGCGGTGCACCCAAGGTTTCAATTTGGTCACATCATGCGGGCGCGCGAAACCATCCGTGGCCGCCGGATCCGAGGAGGAGCCGACGATAAAAGGGATCCACAGCGAGGCGGCGAGCAGCATCAAGCAGGTCAAAACACCAAGTTCGGTCGGAAAATCCATCTGTGTGTCTCCTAGGCTTGCATTGCGGATTTGAGGCCGCTGCCGGTTTCCAGATAGGTTTTGAGCGAGGCGGCCAGACGCGCCCAGCCTTCGGCAAATCCTTCCTGACCGGCGGCGATGTCGTAATGCTCGATGGTCAACTTGCAGCTCTCGCCTTGCGGCTCGATGAGGTAGACCATATGGCTGGCGGGCGCATCGGGGCCCATGAACAGCGGCTCGAAGGTCATGGCGATACGCGATTTGGGGTCCATTTCGGTGGTGACCTGCCGCAACATCGCCGCCCCGTCGGGCAAGATAAACGCCGTGGCCGCGCCCACGGCGGCATTGCCCTGCACCACGTTGCAGGCAAAATGATAGCGGGCCATTTCGTCGGCCTCGGTCAGCGCCGACCAAAGCGCATCTTGGCTGCAGCGGATAAAGGTTTGCATCATGAAATCGGGTTTGTTCATCTGTGTGTCTCTTGCCAATTTGGCCTTGAGCGCGCTCAAAGCGCGGGCTTGGGGTTGCAAGAACGGCGCGACCCAGCGGTCCATCAGATCCTGCAAGGGGAGGGGGTTGAGGTAGTGATATTTGAACCGACCTGATTTTCGCGTGAGGATCAGGCCGGCCTCTTCCAACACCTTCAGGTGCTTCATGACCCCGAAACGGCTCATTTGCAGATGCGCCTCCAGATCGGAAAGCGATTGCCCGTCGCGTATGCGCAGAGCGTCCAGCAAGGTGCGGCGGGCGGGGTCGTTGAGGGCTTTGAAGATACTGTCCATGGAGGGACTATACGTGATTCTATAGTAACGTGACAATAGGGTAACCTAATTTTGGTCTATACTGCGTGCTGATGGGTCATGCGCACCCATGACAAGCTGTGCCGCGCTTAGGGTGAAATCCGCTCCGAAACCCGCTTATTGCCCCTGCAAACACGCGCTCCCGAGGTCGATTACCAACGCTCATGCGGAGCAAAGAACGTGCCTTCGAAGGTCGCCGCGCGCGGCTATCGTGCGGGGCACCACATAGAGGTAACAGGCGGGGGCCAAAAGCCGACGCGCACCCAAAAGGCAGAAGGGGCGCAGCGCTCCAAATCAAAATCCGCTTTCCTCGCAGGCGCCGATGCGGCACCTTGCGCGGCAAAGCATAGCGTCCAAGGAACCAAGCCGATGACCGACCCCGCCCCGCAATTTTTCGACGGCCCCAAAGGCCGCCGCCTTGCCTATCACCTCACCAAAGGGACATCGGACGCGCCCGGTGTGGTGTTTTTGGGCGGGTTCAAATCCGACATGGGCGGCACCAAAGCCGTGCATCTGCAGGCATGGGCCGAACGCACGGGGCGCGATTTCTTGCGCTTTGACTATTCGGGCCACGGCGAAAGCTCCGAAGCCTTCGAGGACGGGTCTATCGGCGATTGGGCCGAGGACGCCCAAGCCATCATCGAAGGCGTGACCGAGGGGCCGCAAATCCTCGTCGGCTCGTCGATGGGCGGGTGGATTTCGCTCCTCCTGTGCAAACGGATGACGGACCGCATCGCCGGTCTGGTCACGATCGCCGCTGCCCCCGATTTCACCGAAGACAGCATGTGGGCAGGATTTGACGCCGACCAGCGCGCGGCCTTGGAGCGCGACGGGCGTGTGGCGCTGCCGTCGGACTATGGCGATCCCTATATCATCACCAAACGGCTGATCGAGGAGGGGCGCGGGCAATTGGTCTTGCGCGCGCCTTTGGCGTTGCCGTTTCCGGTGCGCATGTTGCAAGGCACGGCGGATGCCGATGTCGACCAATCCGTCGCCCTGCGCCTGCTCGACCATGTCGAGGGCAGCGATATCCGCCTGACTCTCGTCAAAGGCGCCGATCACCGCTTTTCCGATCCCGATTGCCTCGCCCTGATCGAGGCTTCGGTCAATAAGGTCACGGCGCGCGCCGCCGTGTGACGGGTAGAGCATTCTGCAAAAGCAATCAAACAACAGCGTTCAACATGATGGAGTGAGCTATGAGCAAAGCCATGGATCAACGGGTGTCCCTGATCACCCTCGGGGTGCGCGACATCGAGGCGGCGGCGCGGTTTTATGACGCGCTGGGCTGGGCGCGCGTGCCCTCGCAAGACGGGGTGGTCGCCTATGATCTGATCGGGCAATGCATGGGGCTATACCCCCTCGAGATGCTGGCGCGCGATATGGGCGTGCCGGTCGAGAGCCTCGGGCATGGCGCGGCCACCTATGCCTATAATGTGCGCACCAAGCCGGAGGTCGCCCCCGTTCTGGCCGCCGCCGAAGCGGCAGGCGCAAAAATCCTCAAACCCGCGCATGACGTGTTTTGGGGCGGGCATATCGGCTATTTCGCCGATCCCGAAGGCCATATCTGGGAGGTGGCGCATAATCCGTTCTCGCCCTTGTCGCAGGAGGGCGCGTTTCGCTGGAACGGCTATGGCGATGCCGAGCCTCCCGCGCCATGAGGCGCAAACCGGCGAGCATGCGCGGCCTCGAAGCCCTTGGCCGCGTGCGCTTGTCAAAACATTTCTATCTGCGCGATTTTCTGCACTCCGAGATTGGCAGCTTTTACGGCATCCCCAATATCCCCGAGGATCCCGACCTGACCATCGAGGTCGGCGAGCAGTTTTGCCAAACGCTTCTCGACCCGCTTGAGGAAACCTTTGGCCGCATTGCCATCCGCTCGGGTTATCGCGCGCCCGCGCTCAACGCTTTTGGCAATGAAAACGGCCTGTCTTGCGCGCGCAATGACTATCCGATGGAGTGCCATATCTGGGATCGCGGGCGCGGCGGGGCGCGCATCGGCGGCGCGTCCATCGTCATTCCGTGGTTTGCCGACCGCTATGCACAGGGGCGCGACTGGCGCGATCTGGCGTGGTGGGTGCATGACCATCTGCCCTATTCCGAGATGCAGTTTTTCCCCAAACTGGCGGCGTTCAATCTGATCTGGCGGCCCACGCCGCGCCGCGCGATCCAATCCTATATCGTGCCGCGCGGAATGTTGCTGCGCGCGGGTGAGACGCCGCAAGAAGATGCAGCGCGCCGCGCCGCGCGCTATGGCGATTTTCCGCCGCTGCGCGCGATTGCATATCCCTAGGCAGGTTTGCGCGCACAAACGCGGTTGACGTTGGGCGCGTCTGTGTCAATTTGGGCTGGGGTGTTTTGCGACTGGCATTCCCGTGTGAAGACCTTTGGACGCGCGTTCTTTGCGCCGATCATCGCAAACAGGCGCGGGACAGCGCCGACAGGGAAGACAGTAACCGCATGGGCGAACCTCTTGTATTTATTCCAGGAATGCTAAGCGATGCGCGGCTGTTCGGCCCGCAGATCGCCGAGTTGAGTTCCGAATTCGCGGTCATGGTCGCGCCGATCACCCGCGGCGAGCGGATCGAGGAAATCGCCTCGGGGCTGCTCGACCAATTGCCGCTCAAATTCGCGCTGGCGGGATTGTCGATGGGCGGGATTGTGGCGATGGAATTGCTGCGCCGTGCCCCCGACCGGATCACGCGCATTGCCTTGATGGACACCAACCCTTTGGCCGAAACCCCGCAATCGGCAACCGGATACGAGCCGATGATCATTTCGGCCCGTGCGGGGCGGTTCGAAGAGGTGATCACCCAAGTCATGCGCCCCGAATACCTCGCCGACGGGCAGCACCGCGAAGAGGTTCTGGCGCTGGCGCATCAAATGGCGCGCGATCTGGGGCCGGAGGTTTTCGTGCGCCAAGTGCGCGCCTTGCAACGCCGCCGCGACCAACAGCCGGTTTTGCGCCGCTGCAAAGTGCCGGCCTTGGTGCTGTGCGGGGAATATGACACGCTGACGCCGGTCAAACGCCACAGCTTCATGGCCGAACTTATCCCCTATGCCAAACTGCATGTGGTGGATCGCGCGGGGCATTTGCCGACGCTGGAGCGCCCCGACGAGACCACCGATGCCTTGCGTGCTTGGATGAAACAGCCGTTTGTCTTGCAATAGATCCGCCCGCGCCCAACGGACCCATAGACCCTGACAGACCCATAGACCCTGACAGCGCCATAGAAAAAGCCGCAGCGGCGAGGCTGCGGCTTTGGTCTTGTGCGGGGCAGGGGGCCTCTTGGCTCAGACGGCTTTGAGTTCGGCCTTGCCCTTGGATTTGCGCGGCTTGGAATTGGCGTCGATGAACTCCAACACCAGCGGGCGGATATTGTTGCGCCAGCTGGAACCGGCGAAAATACCGTAGTGACCCGCGCCCGGTTCAACGTGGCTGGCTTTCATGCCGTCAGGCAGGCCGGTGCACAGATCAAGCGCGGCAATACATTGACCAGGGGCCGAGATATCGTCATTCGCGCCCTCGACGGTTTTCACCGCTACATCGGTGATCTTGCCGATATCGACCAATTTGCCGTCCACGACGAATTCGTTCTTGGCGATCTCGCCGTTTTTGAAAATCCGCTCGACGGTCGAGAGGTAGAATTCGGCGGTCATATCCATGACGGCCAGATATTCGTCATAGAATTTGTTGTGCATGTCGTGATCGGAGGATTCGCCGCGCATGACGCGGGCAATCTGGTCTTTGAAGGCTTTGGAATGGTTGTCCATATTCATCGAGATGAACGAATTGAGCTGGAGCAAACCGGGGTAGACCTGACGGCCGACGCCTTTGTATTTGAAACCGACGCGCTGGATCATGAATTCTTCGAGCTGGCCCATGGTGACGCGGTTGCCGAAATCGGTGACCTCGGTGGCATTGGCATCGGGATCGACCGGCCCGCCGATCAAGGTCAGGGAACGCGGCTGCGCTTCGGGGTCCTCGCCCGCCAGATAGGCCGTCGCGGCCAAGGCCAAGGGCACCGGTTGGCACACGGCGATCACATGGGTGTCGGGACCGAGATGGCGCAGGAAATCCACGAGGTAGAGGGTGTAATCCTCAACGTCGAATTTGCCTTCGGACACGGGAATGTCGCGCGCATTATGCCAATCGGTGACGTAAAGCTCGCAATCGGGCAAAAGCGATTGCACGGTCGAACGCAGCAGTGTGGCATAATGTCCCGACATCGGCGCGACCAAAAGGATTTTGCGCGCCTTGGTTTCGCGGCCTTGCACGTCGAAATGGATCAGATCGCCAAAGGGGCGCTCGACCACCGTATCGACGGAAACCAGATGGTCCTTGCCGTCTTCACAGGTGAAATGCGGGATGCCCCAGTCGGGTTTGACGACCATACGTGCGAAACTGCGCTCTGCGACCTCGCCCCAAGCGGCCATCCATTGCAATGCCGGATTGGGGACGACGGACATCGCAGGGTAGGAGGCCATGGCCTTTGCGGAGGCACCAAGCCATTGCTGGGTGTTGCGAACCGTCTCCATCAGGTCGTATGATGCCATATAGCGCATGTTTTTCTCCTGTTCGCGGGGGGTGGCCCCTTATCGCAAAGGCGCCGCGCGCACGGGAGGGTGCGGACATGCGCAATGCTGCATAGCAGCAATTTAGGGGGGATTCGTTAAGATGACAACTACAGAGAAGGTCGAAGAGGGTGTTTCCGCGGCGATGGAGGCCAATCTGACACGGATCGAAGAATTATCTCAGCGATTGATCAACGCTTTTTCCCAACGAAAACCGGCAAATGAGGCGCTTAACGCCCCCGATCCGGAAATTTTCGCCTCGGCAATGGGCGCTTATTGGCAACAGCTCGTTCACGAACCGTCAAAAATCTTCGAGCACCAGCTCGAATATTGGGGCAAATCGGTCAAACATTACCTTGATGCGCAGCAAGCTTTGGCGCGCGGCAAGTTGGAGCCGCCCGCCGATACCGGCCCGTCGGACAAACGCTTTTCCAATCCGATGTGGGACACCCATCCCTATTTCAACTACATCAAACAACAATTCATGCTCAACAAGGCGGCGGTCGAGCAGGCGGTCGAAGACACCGAAGGTCTGGACGAAGGGCAACGGCGCAAGCTGCGCTATTTCGCGCGCCAGATCACCGATATGATGGCGCCGACCAATTTTCTGGCGACCAATCCCGATGCCTTGCAAAAGGCGGTCGAGACCGAGGGGCAGTCCTTGATCGACGGGCTGGAGAACCTCGTGGCGGATCTGGAAAAGAACGGCGGCGAGTTTTTGGTGCAGCTCTCCGACAGCACCGCTTTCGAGCTTGGCAAAAACATCGCCGCCACACCGGGCAAGGTGATTTACCGCAACCGGATGATGGAGCTGATCCAATATTCGCCCACCACGGATGAGGTGCACGCGACGCCCTTGATCATCTTCCCGCCGTGGATCAACAAATTCTATATCCTTGACCTCAAGGCGCAAAACAGCCTGATCAAATGGATCGTCGATCAGGGCTATACCTTGTTCGTGGTTTCTTGGGTCAACCCCGATGCCGCCTATCGCGACGTGGGGATGGAGGATTATATCGAAGACGGCTACCTCGCCGCCATCCGCGAGGTGAAGCAGATCACCGGCCAGAAACAGGTGAATCTGGTCGGCTATTGCATCGCGGGCACGACGCTGAGCTTGACTGCGGCGCTGCTCAAGGCGCGCGGCGACACCTCGATCAAATCGATCACGCTGTTTACCGCGCTGACCGATTTTTCCGACCAAGGCGAATTTACCCCCTTCTTGCAAAATGATTTCATCGACGGGATCGAGGAAGAGGTGGATAAGGTCGGGGTGCTGCGCAGCTTTATCATGGCGCGGACCTTTAGCTTTTTGCGCTCCAATGACCTCATCTATACGCCCGCGATCCGCAGCTACATGATGGGCGAAAGCCCGCCCGCCTTTGATCTTTTGTATTGGAACGGCGACGGGGCGAACCTGCCTGCGAAAATGGCCAAACAATATTTGCGCGGGCTTTGCCAAAACAACGAGTTTGCCGAAGGCGGATTTGACCTGCTGGGCGAGCGGCTGCATGTGCGCGATGTCGATCTGCCGGTTTTTGCAGTGACCTGCGAGAACGACCATATCGCCGCATGGAAGGATTGTTATCGCGGCGTGCAGCAGATGGGCGCCAAGAACAAAACCTTTATCGTCTCGGAGGCGGGCCATGTCGCGGGGATCATCAATCCGCCGACCAAAGACAAATACGGCCATTACACCAATGACGACCTGAGCGTGTCAGCGGGCGATTGGCAGGCGGCGGCCAAGCTCAACAAAGGCTCGTGGTGGCCGCGTTGGGAGCGCTGGTTGACCAAGCGTTCAGGCAAGATGGTGCCCTCGCGTCACCCAGGTGATTCGTCGCATCCGGTGCTCTGCGATGCCCCTGGCGAGAATGTGTCGGCCATACCAACGGTTTGATTTTCCATACCTTTCCGCATTGTTTGCCGCAGTGCAGCAAAAATCCTTGATATGCTGCGCTGCGGCATGTATATTGTTTGCAAGCGCAGAAAACGGGGCTGGCCCGCTGGACGCACCAAGCGAAGCAAAGGATTTGCACAATGGCTAAGACACAAGATTTCACCGCGATGTTCAAAGACATGATGGGCGCGTTCCCTGTGGATATGTCCTCGATGGACGAAGCGTTCAAAACCCAAGCCGGTTTGAGCGAGAAGCTCTCGGCTGTTGCTCTGGAAGCAGCGGACAAATCGACCGCTCTGTCGACCAAATGGACCCAAGACTACTTGGCGAAATTGCAAGACATGACCAAAGCCAAAGCCGAGCCTGCCGACTACGCCAAATCCATGACCGATTTCGCATCGGCCACTGCCGAAGCGGCTGCTGAAAACATGGCTGCTTTCGCCGAGATCGCCAAGAAAGTCCAAGTGGACACAATGGAACTCATGATGGCTGCTGGCAAGGACATGACCGACGAAGCATCGGCCGCTGTTCAAAAAGCCACCAAAGAAGCCACCGCCGCCGCGAAAAAAGCGACAGCGAAATAAGCCTTACGGTTGAGATCTGCGCCGGTCTCCTCCTCCTCCTCCCTAACCGGCGTATGTCCCTAAGAGCGAGCCCCGCACGGCTCGCTCTTTCTTTTTGTAAAACTGTGGCCTAAGCTGCGATGCAGCAATGCTCATTGGGGGAGGGATGCCCATGTCCGACGATAAAAATCACCTGCTAATCAAACGCTACGCCAGCCGTCGTTTGTACAACACCGAGACCAGCGATTATGTGACGCTCGAAGACATCGCAGGTTTCATTCGCGCAGGGCGCGATGTGCAGATCGTCGATCTGAAGTCGGGCGATGACCTGACGCGGCAATATCTGTTGCAAATCATCGCCGAACACGAAAGCCGCGGCGAAAGCGTTCTGCCTTTGGGCGTGCTCAACGATCTGGTGCGCAGCTACACAACGCAGGCCGGTTCCATCGTGCCCGATTTCTTGCAAGCCTCTTTCGAGATGCTCAATGGCGGGCAATCGAAGTTGATGGAAAACATGAGTTCGATGAACCCGATGGCCAAATTGCCCGGATTTGAGGCGCTGCAAGCGCAGCAAAAGGCCTTTATGAAGGCAATGACGGGCGGCATGCCGTGGCCGTCGGGGCCCGATAAGGCCGAGGAACCCGCCGAGGCGCCCAAAGCGGCCGAAAAGGGCGGCGAGGATCTGGACCAGATCAAACAGCAACTGGCCGCCTTGCAGGAACAACTGTCGAAAATGGGCAAGTAAGCCCCGATGGTCACCTCCGCGGGCCGGATCACGCTTTGGGGCATTGAAGTCTTTGTCGCGGCTGCCGAGGAACGCTCGATTTCGGCTGCCGCGCGACGGCTGGGAGCCAGCGCCTCCGCCGTCTCGCAACAGCTAAGCAATCTGGAAAACGCCATTGGCACCGCGCTGATGAACCGCACGGCGCGGCCCGCCACATTGACGCCTGCGGGCGAAAAATTCCTGCGCCGCGCGCATTTGATCCTCAACGAGGCCGAGCAAGCCCGCGCCGAATTGGCCGTGGCCGACCTTGGCTCGCTGACGCGGCTGCGCCTGGGCGTGGTCGAAGACCTCGAAGCCGATGTCACCCCGCGCCTGTTGACCGCCATGGCCGAGACCATGACCGGATGCCAGTTTTTGCTCGAAACTGGCGCGAGCCATACGCTTTACGGGCAATTGGACGCCCGTGCGCTGGATGTGATTGTCACCGCCGAAATGGGCGCCAGTGCCGAATGGACCGAGGTCCACTCGCTGCTGCGCGAAGGCTTTGTCGTCGCCGCGCCCAAGGGCATGGTGGACAGCGCGGGCGATGTTCTGGCGCAGCTACAGACATTGCCCTTGGTGCATTACACCACGCGCCACCATATGGGCCGCCTGATCGAGGAGCACCTCGCGCGGCAAAACCTGACGCTGGCGCATCGGTTCGAGTTGGACAGCTATCACGCGATCCTCGCGCTGGTGGGGCAGGGCGCGGGCTGGACGATCCTGACGCCTATGGCGCTGATGCGGGCGCGCCGTTTCGCGCCTTTGGTCGATGTGCTTGAATTGCCCGTCGCGCCATTGTCGCGCACGATTTCCCTGACCGCGCGGCGCGGGGTTTTGGGCGATATGCCGCGCGAGATCGCCGCCACATTGCGCCCGCTGCTGAGCGAAGCCGTGGTCGCGCCCGCGCTGTCGGCCTATCCGTTCTTGCGCGGCGCATTGGAGGTTCTGGGCACCCCCGAGCAATGACAAAACCCCGCGCGAGGCGGGGCCTTGCTCGGGGTTTCATAGGGGAATTTCAGCCCCGCTCAGGTGCCGTAGGCGCGCGCTTCGCCCATCACATCCACCGCCGCCGCCGTCAAGGCACCGGCGATCAGGTCCAATTCGCTTTGCTGCAACCGCGCGGGCAGGCGCGTGTCGCAGGCTTTCATCAACATCGCGCGGGTTTGCGGCAATCGGGGCAAATCGCCCTCGATGAATTGCCAGTTCCAAAAGGCGCGCGCGTTGTCTTCGCTCAGCCCGAAGACCTGCACCTTGACGCCGCGCGCGGCGGCGGCTTCGGCATAGGCGCGGGTCTCGCTCTCGCTCAGGCCGACAAGGTTGAATTGGATGCTGTCAGGCGCGCGCTCTTCGGGGCCGAGCTTTTCGGGCACCTCCAGCCAAGGCGAGGCATTGAGCAAAGCGGCGACATAATCATGGTTGCGCCGCCCGTCACGCACGCGGCGCGGCACCTCGCCCAACTGCGGGCGCACGATCGCCGCCGACATATTGCCAAGGCGCAGGTTATAGAGCGGCAACTGGTTTTGATGGCGCGCAAAGGCCTCTTCGAGATCATTGGTATTCTCGCCGTGCGGAGCTTTATGTTTGCGCCAGTTATGCTCATAGGCGCCCGACATGATCACCGCGCGGGCCAAGACATCGGGATCATCGGTGATCATGATGCCGCCCTCGCCGGAGTTCAGCAATTTATAGGATTGAAACGAGAAGCAGCCGATTTTTCCAATCGTTCCAATGTTTTGCCCGTGCCATGTGGTGCCCAGAGAATGGGCCGCATCCTCGATCACCGGAATGCCCCGCGCGCCGCATAGCGCCATGATCGCATCCATATCCGAGGTATGCCCGCGCATATGGCTGATGATTACGGCCTGGATGCCGCCCGCCGCCCGATCGTCCAAAGCGGCCTCGAAGGCGGCGATATCAATGCGGTAATTGTCCCCCACGTCGCACAGCACCGGATGGCAATCGGCATGGACCACCGCCGAGGGCACGGCGGCAAAGGTAAAGGCGGGGATCAGGACCCGCGCCCCGCGCGGCAGGGCCAGCGCCTTGAGCGACAAAAACAGCGCCGCCGAGCAAGAGGAGACCGCCAAAGCATATTTCGCGCCCAGCATATCGGCAAATTCGCGCTCCAAAAGCGCCACGGGCGCGTCTTCGGGCGCGGTATAGCGGAACAGATCGCCCGATTGCAAAAGGCGCTCGATTTCGGCGCGGGCGGCTTCGGGAATGGGTTCGGCGTCATAGACATTCGGCGGTAGGGTCATGGCGACTTTCGGCTTTCCTGAAATACTGTTTCGTATTTTCTAAACGACTTTGCCCGAACACCCAAGCGAATTTCGCGATATGTCCGGCGATAAATCGCCACCTATCGCCCCATAAATATGGGTCGCTGGGGCGAAGGCTACAAAATCTTGGGAGATGGCGCTGCTTGCGCGCCTAAAGTCCGATCCGGTCGCGCATGGCAAACCACGTCATCGCCAGCGCCAAGAGCGGCGTGCGCATCCCCCCCGCGCCCGGAAAGGCCGGAGCGGGCACGGCGGCCAATGTGTCGAACCCTTCGGCGCGGCCCGCGACGGCCTCGGCCATCAATTTGCCCGCATGGGTGGCGGTGCCGACCCCGTGACCCGAATAGCCCGAGGCGGTCAGGATATTGGGGGCCAGCCGTGCCAGATAGGGCATGCGGTTGCGGGTGATCGCCAAGGTGCCGCCCCATGCGTAATCGATTTTCACATCCCGAAGATGGGGAAAAATCTGCGCCATCGGTTTGCGCACGGTGGCGGCAATATCGGCGGGGAAGCGGTAGCCATAGCTTTCGCCGCCGCCAAAGAGCAGGCGTTTGTCATGGCTCAGGCGAAAGTAATTGACCACGAATTTGCTGTCGGCGACGGCGACATCGCGGGTCAGCACCCGCGCCGCCTCATCGCCCAAAGGCTCGGTCGCGGCGATGAAATTGTTGATCGGCATGACGCGGGCGGCGACCTTTTGCTCCATCGTGCCAAGATAGCCGTTGCAGGCGAGGATGACGTGATCGGCCACCACGCGGCCTTGGCCGCTGCGCACCGTGACGGGGCCGCCCGCCTGCGCGCCGCGATCAATCGCATGGACCTCGGCGCCCTCATGAAGCGCCGCCCCCGCCGCGGCCGCCGCACGGGCAAGGCCAAGCGCATAGGCCAGCGGATGCAAATGCCCCGCGCCCATATCCAGCATCCCGCCGTGATAGGCAGGCGAGGGGCATAGGGCGCGCATCTGATCGGCGTCCATCGTGGTGATCTGTCCGTAGCCGTAGCGATCCTCCAGCAGGCCCGCGTAGTCATGCATATGGCGCATGTCGCGCCCGTTCATGGCGGTCCACGCCACGCCGTCCTTATAGTGGCATTCGATATTATGTTTCTGGATCAGGGATTTAACGAGGTTTTTTGCCTCTTCACCCATCTGCCACAGGGTCTTGGCCTGTGCCTTTCCCATGAGCTTTTCGAGATCGTCTTGATACATGCGCTGGCCCGAGCCAAGCTGCCCTCCGTTACGCCCCGATGCCCCGAAGCCGATGCGCTGCGCCTCCAGAAGCCGCACGGAAAACCCCGCCTCGGCCAGATGCAGCGCCGCCGACAGCCCCGTATATCCGCCGCCGATCACGCAAACATCGTCGCGCGCCTCGCCCTTGAGCGGCGCATGAGGCGCGGGCGCGTCAACCGTGGCGGCATACCAGCTGTCGGGATATTCCCCGCGCCGGTCATTGGCATAGAGCAGGTTCATAGGGGCGCTCCGGTCGGCTTGGCAGGTTAGACGTTCAGCAAGAGGTGCTCGCGCTCCCACGGCGAGATCACTTGCAAGAACTCGGTATATTCGGCGCGTTTGACGATATTGTAGACGCGGGCGAATTCGGGGCCGAGCACCTCGTGCATTTTCGGCGCATCCTCGAACAAATCCAAAGCATCGCCCATGACCGAGGGAATGTCTTCTTCGCCCTCATAGGCGTCGCCCTTGAATTGCTTGTCGGGGCGCTCTTCCTCGATCAGCCCCAGATAGCCGCAAGCCAGCGAGGCGGCGATGCCCAGATAGGGGTTGCAATCCATCCCCGCCAAACGGTTTTCCACCCGCCGCGAAGCAGGGCCGGACAGGGGCACGCGGATGCCCGTGGTGCGGTTGTCGCGGCCCCATTCGAGGTTGATCGGCGCGGCGTGGTCTTTGACGTAGCGCCGATAGCTGTTCACATAGGGCGCCAGCACCGCGATGACCGACGGCAGGTGGTTCTGCATGCCCGCGATAAAGTGGAAAAACGCATCCGTTTCGCCGCCCTGCGGGCCGGAAAACAGGTTCTGCCCCGTTTCGATATCAATCACCGAATGGTGGATATGCATGGCGCTGCCCGGCTCTTCGGCGATGGGTTTGGCCATGAAGGTGGCAAAACAATCGTGGCGCAGCGCCGCCTCGCGGATCAGCCGTTTGAAGTAGAACACCTCGTCGGCCAGTTTGACCGGATCGCCGTGGCGCAGGTTGATCTCCAACTGGCCCGCGCCGCCCTCTTGGGTGATGCCGTCGATCTCGAATCCCTGCGCTTCGGCAAAATCATAGATGTCGTCGATCACGGGGCCGAATTCATCGACCGCCGTCATCGAATAGGCTTGGCGCGCGGCGGCAGGGCGGCCCGAGCGGCCCATCATCGGCTCGATGGATTTGGCCGGATCGATGTTGCGCGCCACCAGATAGAATTCCATCTCGGGGGCGACGACAGGCTCCCAGCCTTTGGCGCGATAAAGATCGACCACCCGTTTGAGCACATTGCGCGGCGCATAGGGGATCGGTTTGCCCTTGCGATCATAGGCGTCATGAATGACCTGCAACGTGTAATCGCCGGTCCATGGCGCGGCGGTGCAGGTCTCCATATCGGGGCGCAGGATCATATCGCGTTCGATAAATCCTTCGGCCCCTGCGGCCTCGCCCCAATCGCCGGTGATGGTTTGATAAAAGATGCTGTCGGGCAGGTGGAAATACTCTTGGCGGGCGAATTTGCTGGCGGGCACGGCCTTGCCGCGCGCAATGCCGGGCAGGTCGGAGATGATACATTCGACCTCGTCCAATCGCTTGCCCTCCAAATAGGCCTGCGCCGCTTCGGGGATTGTGGTCAGCCAGTCAGCCATTTCGGCCTCCGTTCAGGAAAAATGCGGCGATGCGCGCGCCCATCCGCGCACCATCCGTCGGTGTGTCGCCAAGACGCGCGCTGGCCGCCTCAAGCAAAGGGTCCGGCACTACGCCTTTGGCGCGGGTTTCGATCAATCCGGCGACAAAGGGGGCGGCAAATTCCGGGTGGGGCTGCACGGTGAAAATGCTGTCGCCATAAACCAGCGCGGCGCTGCTGCAATGGCCGCTCTCGCACGATCCCACGGCGCGCGCCTCCGGGGGCAGGGCGGTCACCTGATCTTGGTGCCACGCGTTGAGGATGATCTTCTCGCCCTCGATCTCGTATTCTGTCGGCCCCACGGCCCAGCCGCCGCCGAATTTCTCGACCTTGCCGCCCAAGGCCTGCGCGATGATCTGATGGCCAAAACAGATGCCCACCAAGGGCAGTTTCGCCGCCCAGATTTTGCGGATCAACGCCTCCAACGGCGCGATCCACGGATGGGATTCGTAAGCGCCGTGCCGCGAGCCGGTGATCAGCCAGCCGTCGCAGTCATGGATATCGGCGGGCATTTCGCCGCCTTCGACATCATAGGTGGCAAAGTCGAAATCATGGCCCGCCAAGAGCCTCTCGAACATCTGCGGGTAATCGCCGGTTTCACCAACAAGCGTGTCGGGCGCATGGCCGGTTTGCAATATGCCGATTTTCATGGGGCACCAAAGATTGGGGTTTCATCAAAGCTATGCCTTGGCGCGCGGCGCGGCAAGGGGTGTCATCATCTGCGCACATCATACGGTATCGAGGTAAATCTCCACCTGCTCCTTGGCGTCAAGCTCGCTCATGTAGTGCAGCTCCTGGCGCTTGGTCAGCACAAGATTGCGGATCAATTCGGGGGCAAATATCCGCTTGATTTCGTCGCTGTTTTCAAACGCATCAATGGCCGCATTCCACTGTGTCGGCATCTGCGGAAGATCGGCGGCATAGGCATTGCCGGTGATCGGTTCGGGCGGCTCGGTGCCATCCTCGATCCCGTTGAGCGCCGCGCCCAAAATGGCCGCCAAAAGCAGATAGGGGTTCACATCGCCCCCCGCAACGCGGTGTTCGATCCGCCGCGCGGCGGGTGCGCCCGAGGGAATGCGAATGGCCGAGGTGCGGTTCTCATAGGCCCAGCAAATCCCCGTCGGCGCATGGGCGCCCGGGACCATGCGGTCATAGCTGTTGGCGTGGGGCGCAAACAAAAGCGTGCTGCCCGACATCGCGTTCAGACAGCCGTTCACCGCATGGCGCAGGATCGGCGTGCCTTTGGCGCCGCCATCGTCAAAGATATTGTCGCCCTGTGCGTCGAGCACCGAGAAATGCGTATGCAGCCCCGAACCCGCGTAATCCTCATAGGGTTTGGCCATGAAAGAGGCGGCAAACCCGTGGCTGCGCGCCAATCCTTTGACCAGCATCTTGAACAGCCACGCATCATCGGCGGCGCGCAGCGCATCGTCGCAATGCATCAGGTTGACCTCGAACTGGCCCAGCCCCGCTTCGGAAATCGCGGTATCGGCGGGAATGTCCATTTCCTCGCAGGCGTCATAAAGATCGGTGAAGAAATCATCGAAGGCATCCAGCGCGCGGATCGACAGGGTTTCGGCGCCCTTGCGGCGGATACCGGAGCGCGGCGAGATCGGGATTTGCGGTTTCTTGCCGGAATCGTCGATCAGGAAAAACTCAAGCTCCATCGCACAAACGGGGGTCAGCCCGCGCGCCTTGTAGCGGTCCACAACGGCGCGCAGCGCATGGCGCGGATCGCCCTCATAGGGCTCGCCGTTCTCGCGAAACATCCAGATCGGCAACAAAGCCGAGGGCGCCTTGAGCCAAGGCATCGGCATAAAGCCGCGCTCTGTCGGTTTGAGAACGCCGTCGGCATCGCCGCTGTCAAACACCAGCGGGCTGTCGTCGATATCCTCGCCCCAGATGTCGAGATTGAGCACCGAAAGCGGGAAGCGGGTGCCGTCCTCGACGACCTTATCGGCGAAACGCGTCGGTACGCGTTTGCCGCGCGCCTGCCCGTTCAAATCCGCCGCCGCGACGCGGATCGTGCGCACAAGCGGATGTTTTCTAAGCCAGTTTTTCATATTTGCGTCTCGCATTGCGGGCGTCCGTTGTTGTGATCCGCGCCAGATCAGGCCGCCGCAGAGGGCGCGCGTCGGGCAGGGGACCGGATATTTCGGAATTTGATCATATTTCCTCCACTCTATCCCAAACCCTTGCGCGCGCAAGCGAAAGCCGCGCCAGAGGAGGCGCGGCTTGGGGCGAAATACGGGGGGGTGAATACGGCGAGGCAAACACGGGGGGCAAACAGGCGCGCGCCGGTCAGCTTTGGGCGCTGATCTTTTGGCGGGCAAGGGCGCTATCGGTATCGCTGACGCCCAAAAGGTTACTCACCATGCGCAGCATCGCATCCTCTTCGGCGTCGCGGGTGCCATCGGCCAGCGCGATTTGCCAAAGAGCCTCGATCACCGACAGGCGGTCCTCATAGGGGACGGCATCCTTGATCGCGCGGGTGAAACGCACCGTATCGGGGGCCTCGCTCTCCAAGACCTCCGCATGACGGCGCAGATCATGCGCCCCCTGCGCATCCAGCCCGTAACGCGCGGCGATGATCGCATCGATCCATTCGATTTCTGACGCGGCATAATGGCCATCGGTGCGCGCCAGCCGCACCAAAAGCGCGCAAAGCGCAAGGCGGGCGTCGGCATCGGGCAGTTGGGCGGGCTCCGGCTGGATCAGCCGTTTGAGAAAATCAGCAAACATAAGGAGGGATATAGGCCCGCGCGGGCGCGAGGACCAGTGATCATCGCGTTGAAACACCGCGCGTGCAGTGACGGCGCCGCGCCCCTATGGGTCATAGCCCTCGACAATCACCAGATCACCCACCGATACCGGATCGCGCAGCGCCTTGGCCGCTTGGTAGCCCTCGCTCTCGTAGCAGGCCACCGCCGCCTCCAATGAGGGGAATTCGATCACCACGGTGCGGGCCTTGCATGTGCCCTCGCGGACCTCTTGCGCGCCGCCGCGCACGACAAAACGCGCGCCATATTCGGCAAAGGGCGCGGCATTGGCTGCGCGGTATCTGTCATAGGCTTGCGGATCGCTGACCTCGACATGGGCCACCCAATAGGCTTTGGGCATCTCTCATCCTCCTTGGTAAAATTTTCCCCAAACTCGCGCGATAAACCGCCATTGTCCACGGGGCTTGGGGCGTAAAGCCGCTTGCGCGCCACATTTGCTCCTTAGATTCTTCAAACCCTTGCGCGATACCTCTGCCCCAAGAGAAAGACATATGGCGATGAAAGCCGCCAGCGGGAGAAGACAATGAGCGCCTTTAGCGAATTCGATTGGGATAATGGTTCGGAAAAAGAGCAATTGCAGATGGTGCGCCAAGGCACCACCGAAGAATTGCGCGCGCTTGCGGTCTCTTATGACTGGTCGAAATATCCGCAGACGGTTCTGGGTTGGATCATGGCGCAAAAGGGCATTGATCTGGCCACGGCGATGCGGGTGTTTTTGAACGGCGATCCCAAACGCTATAACTATGTGGGCAAACGCGATGTGCCCGCCGCGCATCGGGCCACCTGTAATCTGCTTGATACGATCTGTTTGCGGATCAATTCGGGGTTCTATTTGCCTTGGCCCGAATTGCAATTGCAAGAGCCGCAGGTGGTGCGCATCTGGCTGCGCTATCAATTGGAGGACCAAAGCGAGGGCAAATGCGGGCGCTGGGTCTTTGACGAGGAACTGTTGCACCATCTGTTGGAGGTGCGCGCGCCCAAACCGGCGGCGCCCAAACCCTCGATGCACCCCAAGGCCCTGCTGCGCGCCGCGCTCAAGGCGATGTTCCAAAACGCGCCGATCCGCGGGGTTTTGCGCCCGCTGTGGGACGACACGCGCCGCCCCGCCTGACGCAAAACGCGCCGCCCCTTGGGGCCGCGCGCTGCATGTTCGAGAGGTTCAAAAAGACTTAGACCAGACGCGAGTTTTCCACCGCCGCGCGCACGAAATCCTTGAACAAAGGATGCGGCGCGAAGGGTTTGGATTTGAGTTCGGGGTGGAATTGCACGCCGATAAACCACGGATGATCGGTCCATTCGACAATCTCGGGCAAACGCCCGTCAGGCGACATGCCCGAAAAGCTCAAACCGCAGGCTTCGAGTTGGTCCTTATATTCGGTATCGACCTCATATCGGTGGCGGTGGCGCTCTTCGATCGCGGTGCTGCCGTAAATGCGCGCCACGTTGGAGCCGTCCTTGAGCGACGCGTCATAAGCGCCAAGCCGCATGGTGCCGCCCTTGTCGTCGCCCAGTTTGCGGCGCACTGTATGGTTGCCCTGCACCCATTCTTTGAGGTGGTAAACCACGGGGGTAAAACGCTTTTCGCCCGCTTCATGGTCAAATTCCTCTGACCCCGCATCGGCCATTTTGGCCACGTTGCGCGCGGCCTCGATGACCGCCATCTGCATGCCCAGACAGATGCCCAGATAGGGCACCTTGCGCTCGCGGGCGAATTGCGCGGCGCGGATTTTGCCTTCGGTGCCGCGCTCGCCAAAACCACCCGGCACAAGGATGGCGTGATAGCCTTCGAGATGCGGCGCGGCGTCCTCATCGTCGAAAATCTCCGCATCGACCCAATCGACATTGACCTTTACGCGGTTGGCCATGCCGCCATGGGTCAGCGCCTCCTTGATCGATTTGTAGGCGTCCTCAAGCTGCACATATTTGCCGACAATGGCGATATTGACCTCGCCGTCGGTCTTGTGGATGCGGTCGGCAACGTCCTGCCACACCGTCAGATCGGGCTTGGGCGCGGGCGAGATGCCAAACGCATCAAGGACCGCTTGGTCCAACCCTTCGTGGTGATAGGCCAGCGGCGCCTCATAGATCGATTTGAGGTCATAGGCCGCGATGACATTCTCTTTGCGCACGTTGCAAAACAGGCCGATTTTCTCGCGCTCTTTTTCGGGGATCGGATGTTCGGAGCGGCAGACCAACACGTCAGGCTGCAAGCCGATGGAGCGCAATTCCTTGACCGAGTGCTGCGTCGGTTTGGTTTTCAGCTCTCCCGAAGCGGCCAGATAGGGCAGCAGCGTCAGATGCATGAAAATGCACTGCCCGCGCGGTTTGTCATGGGCGAACTGGCGGATCGCTTCAAAGAAGGGCAGGCCTTCGATATCGCCCACCGTGCCGCCAATCTCGCAGAGCATGAAATCCACCTCATCCTCGCCGATCGAGATGAAGTCTTTGATTTCATTGGTCACATGCGGGATGACCTGAATGGTTTTGCCAAGGTAATCGCCGCGGCGTTCCTTTTCCAGAACGTTGGAATAGATCCGCCCCGAGGAGACCGAATCCGTCATCCGCGCCGCAACGCCGGTGAACCGCTCGTAGTGACCAAGGTCGAGATCGGTCTCGGCGCCGTCATCGGTGACGAAAACCTCGCCATGCTCAAACGGTGACATCGTGCCCGGATCGACGTTCAGATAGGGGTCGAGCTTGCGCAAGCGCACCGAAAACCCGCGCGCCTGCAAAAGCGAGCCAAGCGCGGCAGAGGCAAGACCCTTGCCCAAGGAGGAGACAACGCCGCCCGTGATAAAGATGAACCGTGCCATAGGTTGGCATTCCCCCGTGTAAGTCGCGCGTTTTCCGTCAAAACAGATCGTCCGTCTTTGGCCGGAAACGCCGCGGATAATGAGCAAAAAAGCGAGCCCTGAGCAGCCAAAAAAGCCGCAGCACCACGGGACTCAAGACATAAAGGATTCGCTAGCCAAGCGCAAGCCGACCGCAAGATGCTGTTGCGGCAGGGAAATGATTAACAAGCGATAGTGTTTAGCCCGAAAGGCTTAGTCGGCACGCGGCACCAAGGGCGCATTCTCGGTGGCCGAGGGCGGCAAAAGATCGGCACCGGTGGGCGCGGCGGGCACGCCTTGCTCGGCCGCGGCGGGCGCATCGCCCATCCGGTCGAGGATCGAGGTGCCGGCCGATTTTTGCGCCGCGAGCACGGTCAAGCCGATGGAAGTGCAGATAAAGCCGATGGCAAGGATCCATGTGAATTTGCCAAGCGCTGTCGCCGCCGCGCGGCCCGACACCGCCCCGCCGCCGCCGCCACCGCCGCCCATGCCAAGCCCGCCGCCTTCGGAGCGCTGCAAAAGCACCACGCCGATCAACGCGAGAGCCAGAAGGAGATGGACGGTAAGGACGACGTTTTCCATGGGGGCCTGCCTGAATAAGATAACAGAGCGCTATGTAGGCAAAACCGCGCCGCGCCGCAACCCGTCAATCGCGCCAATGGGCGCCTTGGCGCGCTATTCGTCCACATCATCCATATCGGCCTGCCCGCTGAGGCGGCGGCGCACATGGCTCCAGCTCAGCCCCGTGCCCAGAACCGTCGCCAAAGCCAAAAGCACGATCCACGTATTCGCCCCCGGATTGTCGAGCCGGATCAGGCCGAAATCGTAAAGCACCCACAAGAGCGCGGCGACAATGGCCAGAACCAACGCCATGCCCAGCACCCCGATCGACCGCAAGGTGGCGCGCAGATAGATGATATAGCCGACAAGCAGCAGCAAACCGGCCAGAACGATCAGCGCCATCGCCCCGTTCCATTGGCTTTCGGCCCACCGCAGGTAGTTCCACCGCGTCGGATTATAGGTGGCGCTGAGCAAGGCAAAGGCCGCCATCCAGCGTAGCAAAAAACCTGTCATCTGCGTCTCTCTTTCGCATGTGCTTGGGCTTGCCATCATGCGCGCTTGCTGCGCGGGGTCAATATCGGTGCTGCTTTGCGCGCCTGCGCCGCGCGGCCTTTATGCGCCCCGAAGCCCATGCCCCCCGCCTATCGTCGCAATTGCAATGCCTTAGCCAAGTATGCGATGCCATGTATATGAACTACACCTATTCGATACGCCGCGCCGACGCGCAAGACGCACCCGCCATCGCCAGCGTTCAAGCCCATGTTTGGCGCCATGCCTATCAAGGTCGCGTGCCCGACGGGTTGATCGAACGGATGGAAGATGTCGCCGAGCGCACAAAAGCGTGGCAGATGATTTTCGAGCAATTCGCCGATAGCGGCTTGGGGCAGGGCTTTGTTGCCCTTGGAGAAGGCTTCGGCGTCGTGGGGTTTGGCACCTGCGGGCCGCAGCGCGACGATGCGCTGCGCGATCAAGGCTTCTCGGGCGAAATATCGACGCTCTATATCGCGGCAGAGCATCAAGGCACGGGGCTTGGCTCTGGCCTGCTGCGCTTTATGGCGGCGGACCTGCTTGAGAGGGGGCATATGTCGGCGGCCTTTTGGGTGCTGGGCGGCAATCCGAAAACCGAACAGTTTTTCACCCAGAGCGGCGGTTTCGCCTGTGCCACACGCAACAGCGCCCATGGCGACCTTTATGAAACCGCCTATGGCTGGCGCAACTTGGCGGTTTTGGCCGGACGGTCCTCTTAACCCGCCCCAGCGAACCTGCCCCAGCGCGATTTATCCCGGCCAAAGCCATGGATGCTTTCGGGCCGCCTGCGTGTTGCGGCAAATTGCGCGGTTTTCACTGCGCCCACTGCGAACACCCTAGAGGAATGCAAATAGAGGTTTCATCGCGCCGGACCTGTGGTTATACCGACGCGGGTTTGAAACAGATTCCATATATAAAGGATCATCATGGCAAACGTCGTCGTCGTCGGCGCCCAATGGGGCGATGAAGGTAAAGGCAAGATCGTGGATTGGCTCTCGGAGCGTGCGGATGTGATCGCGCGCTTTCAGGGCGGCCATAACGCCGGTCACACTTTGGTCATTGACGGCGAGGTGTTCAAGCTGCACGCGCTGCCTTCGGGCGTGGTGCGCGGCGGCAAATTGTCGGTGATCGGCAATGGCGTGGTGCTCGATCCGTGGCACCTGCTCTCGGAGATCGAAACCATTCGCAAGCAAGGCGTTGAAATCACGCCCGAAACCTTGATGATCGCGGAAAATGCGCCGCTGATCCTGCCCTATCACGGGGAATTGGACCGCGCCCGCGAAGAAGCCGCCTCCAAAGGCACCAAGATCGGCACCACTGGCCGAGGCATTGGCCCGTGCTATGAGGACAAGGTCGGCCGCCGCGCCATTCGCGTGGCCGATCTGGCCGATGCGGCGACGCTGGAGGCGCGCGTGGATCGCGCCCTCGAACATCACAATGCGCTGCGCAAGGGCATGGGGATCGCCCCGATTGACCGCGCCGCATTGCTGGCGAAAATCAACGAAATCGCGCCGCAAATCCTCGCCTATGCCGCTCCGGTTTGGAAGGTGATGAACGAGAAACGCAAAGCCGGCAAACGCATCTTGTTCGAAGGCGCGCAGGGCGCGCTGCTCGACATCGATTTCGGCACCTATCCCTTCGTGACCTCCTCCAACGTCATCGCAGGCCAAGCGGCGACAGGCGTCGGCATCGGTCCCGGATCGATCGATTATGTCCTTGGCATCGTCAAAGCCTATACCACCCGCGTCGGCGAAGGCCCGTTCCCGACCGAACTCCATGACGCTGACGGCCAACGCCTTGGCGAGCGCGGTCACGAGTTCGGCACCACCACGGGGCGCAAACGTCGCTGCGGCTGGTTCGATGCGGCCTTGGTGCGCCAGACCTGCGCCACATCGGGCGTCAAGGGCATCTGCCTGACCAAGCTCGACGTGCTCGACGGCTTCGAGACGCTGAAAATCTGCGTCGGCTACGAGTTGGACGGCGAGCGGCTCGATTATCTGCCCACGGCGGCAGATGCGCAGGCGCGCTGCACTCCGATCTATGAGGAAATGGACGGTTGGTCCGAAAGCACCGAAGGCGCGCGCACGTGGAATGAATTGCCCGCCAATGCGATCAAATATGTGCGCCATATCGAGGAATTGATCGATTGCCCCGTGGCTTTGCTCTCGACCTCGCCAGAGCGCGACGACACCATCCTCGTCACCGATCCCTTCGCGGATTGATCTGATGGCGCTGAGCTACAAAGCCCGCCGCCGCTGGGCCTTGGTGATCTTGCTGATCGGCCTGCCGCTTTATGTGGTGGCAGCGGTCAGCGCGGTGAACGCGCTGGAACGGCCAAGCATGTTGGTCGAACTGTTGATCTATGTCGGGCTGGGCGTGCTTTGGGCGCTGCCGTTCAAATTCATCTTCAAAGGCATCGGTCAAGCCGATCCGGACACCAAACCAGACGCGTGATCCGGTCGCGATATTCAAATGAAAAAGGCCGGCCTCGTGGGGCCGGCCTTTTGCGGTCTTGCGGGGCGCTGGCGCGCGGGGCTTAACCCGCCTCGCGCTCGCTTGGGCGGTAGCCGATCTCTTCGGAAACCTCGAACCGCCCGCCTTTGATCTTGCGGATTTTGCCCGCGCGCAGCAGTTGGCCAAAGGAGCGCAGCCCGTCTTCGCGGCTGAACTCCTCTGGGTCGGCCTGACGCACTTTGGTCATCAGTTGCGGGCGCGAGAATTGCTCCATGCCTTCGACAAACGACAAATAGGCCGCCGCCGCTTCGAGCAGGTCGGGCAGCTTTGTGGCGCCGACGGTTTCTGCATATTCGGCAAAGCTTCCTGCCTTTTCAAGCGCTTGCGAGATTTCGGCAGTGGGGGCGGGTTGCTCGGCGGCGATTTCGGCGACCGAAATGCGGCGCGGGCGCACGGGTTCGGAGGCGACATCAACGCGCTGCTCGGCCACCAGCTTGAGCGGCGCAGGGCGCGCCTCGCTGGGACGCGCGGGGCGCTCTGTGCTTGTCGCAGCTTGCGGGCGGCGCGGGCGCACCACATCGGCCAGATCACCGCGATAGGCATCGTCCTTGCGCTCTTCCTTGAGCGAGGTGCCCGCGCGTTGCTCTGCTTTGGTGGCGGCGACAGCGGCGCGCAGATGCGCGATGGCATTGCGGCGGCGCGATCCGTCCGGCTCGTCCATTTGGGTTTCGGCCTTCTCCAGCATCCGGTTCAGGTCCGGTTCGCTTTCGCGCAAACGCAGCGCGCCAGAAGGTTGATCAGAGCGCGCCTCGGCCAGTGCGGCGCCGTCTTCGGCGCGCGCTTGGGTATCCTCTTCGACGATCTGCGCCTCTTCGGCCTCCCATGTGTCATCCAGATCGGCTTCGACAGCGGCCAACTCGCGCTGCAACTCGGCCTCATCGGCGGCGCTGAGGCTGGAGGCCTCGTCAAGCACATCGGCGTCATCGGCAGGGGCGATCAATTCGGCTTCGTCCTTGGCGTCATCCTCGTCGAAGGCTTCCTCGATTTGGCCCGCAGCCAAAGCGGCATCAAACTCGCTGCGCTTCATGCGGATCACACGGGCGCGCAGGGGCTGTGTTTGCGGCCCGTCGCCTTCGGCGCTCTCGCCGTCTTCGGGCAGGTCGATTTCCTCGACCTCGATATAGGCCTCGTCGTCGACCTCCTCATCGGGGGTGTCATTGCTGCGGGCTTCATCGGCGATCAACGCATCGGCCAGATCGGCAAAGCTGTCGCTGGCGGGCGCGGCATCAAGCGCAGGGACCTCGATGATTTCATCGGCGTCTAGCGCTTGCGCGGGATGATAATCTTCGTCCTCTTCCGATACGGGGGCGTCGATTTCGCCCGGATTTGCCGCATCGCTGTCTTGCGCAGCTTCGGCCTCGGCCTGACGCTCGCGGCTCAAACGCGCAAGGATCGACGAGACGTCATCGGCTTTCTCGGTGGCAGCGGGGGCATCATCTTCGGCACTTTGCGCGATCT
The DNA here is from genome assembly GCA_050633545.1 of Paracoccaceae bacterium. Taxonomy (GTDB): domain Bacteria; phylum Pseudomonadota; class Alphaproteobacteria; order Rhodobacterales; family Rhodobacteraceae; genus Litorivita. The sequence continues at coordinate 97,180 of JBOEGS010000001.1, read as the reverse complement.
CGGCCTCGGCGTGCTGATCCTCGATATAGGCGGCTTCGCCCTCGGCCTCGGCTTCGGTCTTGGAGACCACGGCGCGGATGCGCTGCAGCTTGGCGGCAACGCTGTTTTGATCGGGATGCGATACGGGGGTGTGAGGCGCGGTGGCTTCGTCCTTGGCGGCGGTGTCCGCAGGCGCGGGTTTGGCCACGCGGGCGGCGATCGACGCGAGGGTCAGGGCCTCATCGTCTTGCGCGCTCTCTTGTGCATCCTCGCGGGTGTCATCCTCTTGCGCGGCGACCGCGGTCTCGCCCGCCTCGTCGCGGGGCAACTCGGCCTCGGCTTGCGCCACTTCGGCAGGGGCTTGCTCTTGCTGGGCGCGCTCGGCAAGAGGCTCGGCTTCGGCTTCGGGCTCTGCTTTGACCTCTGTTTCGGCCTCGGCCTCGGAGACCTCTGCCTCGGCAGCGACGTCCTCGTCGATGGCTTCTTCGGCCTCGGCGACCTCTTCGGCCGGTGCTTCGGCACCTGTCTCGGCGGGGGCTTCAACCTCGGGGGTCTCGATCTCTACGGCGCTGACCTCTTCGGCAACCGAATCTTCGGCAATCTCGGGGGCGGCCTCTGCGGCGGCTTCCACGGAGGCTTCCACGGGGGCTTCCACGGCGGCGGCAGCGGGCGCTTGCGGCTGTTCGTTTTGAGGCACGGCGGTCTCTTGCGCGGCGGCCTCTTGCGCGGCGGCCGGTGCAGGTGCGGGCACAGGCGCGGCGAGCGGCGCGGCAACGGCGGCCTTATCGGCGCCGGTGCGCAGCACGATGTTGCCCTTATCCATATAGGCCTCGACGCGGCGCTCGATTTCGCGCTCGGCGATACGTGCCAGCATCTCGGCATCGGGGGTGGGGGGCTCTGCACCGAAATAGCGGTCATCGGATGCCAGATCGCGGAAATACTCCGCGATGGCCTTCATAGTATTAAAAGAATCGTCAAAGCCCTCCAAGGTGCACGAGAATGTGCCGTAGGAGACCGTGAGAATTTTGCTCGTATTAATCATTATCTAGCTCGCTTTGCGGTTGCCTGCTAGGAATTGGTTTACCATGAAGGCCAAGTCGATTTCTGATCGAATCTGCGATATTTACCGTATCATTTCATGGCAAGAATGTGGCGTTGTCGTTAACGAGGCCAATAGAAGCGGAAGTTTGACGTGATTGTCCACAAATTGGAACCAATCCTGCTGGTCGGGGCCGGAGCGTTGCCCGAAGGGCTATGGGATGAGGCGCGGGCCATCGCGCCGCATGTGGTGGCGGTCGATGGCGGCCTGCGGCATGTGCGGGCGCGCGGCGTGATGCCCGAGGCGGTGATCGGTGATCTGGACAGTATCGGCGCGGATCGCGCCCATGTGCCCGCCGCGCGATTGCATCATATCCCCGAACAAGACAGCACCGATTTCGACAAGGCCCTGCGCAATGTCGACGCACCCTTGATCCTTGCGGCGGGGTTTTCCGGCCCGCGCATCGATCATCAACTGGCGGTCTATAGCGGCTTGATGGCGCGGGCAGAGCGGCCTTGCATCGTGCTGGGGAAAAGCGATCTGGTGATGCTGGCGCCGCCCGCTCTGGCGCTGGACCTGCCCGAGGGGATGCGGCTGTCGCTTTATCCGATGGGGCAGGTGCGCGGGCGCTCCAGCGGGCTGCGCTGGCCTATCGAGGGGATCGCGTTTTCGCCGCAGGGGCGGATCGGAACTTCGAATGAAGTGGTGCGGGCGGCGGGCCGCATGGGGGAAACGAGCAGGCAGGGCGCCCTGTGCCGCGTCGAGATCGAGGTCGACGCGCCTTGCATGTTGCTTATTCTGCCGCGTGCTGCGCTGCCTCTGCTTCCATCATCTCTTCGCGGCTCTGCTTGCGGGCGCTGGACTGCTCGCGCAGGACAATGAACAGACCGGCGGTCATGGTCATGGCAATGCCGACCGTGGCCAATTGGTTCGGCCATGTGCCGAACATCGCAAAGCCGAAGAAAGTGGCAAAGGGAATTTCCAGATATTGCATCGGCGCCAGCGTGGCCGAGGGCGCATAGCGCAGAGCCCAGGTCATCATCAGATGGGCGAAGGAGCCCAACAGACCCGCGCCGATCAGCAGCGCCCAAGTCATAGCATCAGGCGCGCTCAGCTCGAACACCGCGATGTTGAACAGCGTGACCTCATTGGCCGCGCCGATTAAAAGCACCGGCAAGATCATCACCGTGGCCATCAGGCCAGAGACGGCTTGCAAGCCGATCGGATCGGTTTCTTTGGCGATCTGGCGGGTGACCAGAACAAAGGCCGAGAAGGTCAGCGCCACACCCAGCGGCAGCAAAGCCGCCCATCCGAATTGCACAAAGCTCGGCTGGATCACCAAAAGCGTGCCGGCAAAGCCGAACAGACATGCGACCAGACGGCGGTGCCCGACCTCTTCGCCCAAGAAGTGATGGCCCAAGAGCATCATGATGAAGGGCATGACAAAGGTAATCGCCACCGCATCGGCCAAGGGCAGATATTGCAAGCCCGTGAACATGAAGCCGATGGCAACAATATGCAAAACCGTGCGCAGCAAGGTCAGCCAGAGCACCCGCCCGCTCATCCGCCATTTGCGGCCCGTCATCGCGACAATCGGGATCAAAATCACCGCTTGAACCGCAAAACGCACCACCAGCATTTCGCCCAAAGCGACCCGCTCGCCGATGAGTTTTACGACCGCATCGCCAAAGGGCGCCATGATGCAAAACAGGAGCATCAGGAAAATGCCGAACATGGGTTTGTCTTGCGTCATGTGATTCACCTTAAGCGTGTGATCTTTCACTCACCCTATGCGTGTGACTTGCATCGCGCAACACTTCATTTGTGCGTGTGCGCCATTTTTTGCCCACGCGTGAGAGTTGAGCCACTCCTGTCTCGCTCGGAGGGTTTGCGGGGTTTGCGAATGGTCGCCTCGCCCCGCCCGCCAAATGAACCGAATGGATAAATTCCAGATTCCATTCAATTTTTCTCAAAATCACCCATTCACTTGTCGTAAATTTCCCTGCGGTAAGTCCTTGGGCGGGCGAAAAGGGGGCGGCGGACTATGCCATATACATTCGGACTGATCGGCTACAACGATCTCGTGGTGTCCGGCCCTGATCCCTTCGGATCCGGCACAACCGGGAATGGCAGTTCTGTCGGCGCGACGACCTTTACACTCGCCCCTGGCGCGACCTGGGTGCAGGCGACGCTCAATGACAACGAGGCCATCTTCGAAGATGGCGACGGCGGGCAGAATCTGGCCTCCGGCATCACCGTCAACGGGAAGAGCTTTTCTGCCGGTCAGAACGTCGAAACCGAATATTCCTATATCGTGCGTCCCGTGGGCAGCACCGACCCCGCCGAAGAAGTCACCATTTATATCGTCGAATTCGGCGTCTCGGTCGAGGCCATTGCCACCAACGGGCCGCTGCATGAGGGGATCACCTATGAAATCATCGCGATCGACAGCAATGATCCGGTGGTGGCCTATAGCAATCTTGCGGTCTGTTTCACCGCAGGCACGCGCATTGCCACGGCGCGCGGTCCGGCCTTGGTCGAGGATCTGCGCGCGGGCGATCGGGTGCTGACCATGGATCACGGCGTGCAGCCGCTCATTTGGGTGGGGACACAGCGGGCCTCGGGGCGCGCAGCGACCGCGCCGGTGCGCGTGCCCGCCTTGGCCTTGGAAAACACCCGCGATTTGTTCTTGTCACCGCAACATCGGGTGCTGCGCCGTTTGGCGGGCAGCCGCGTGCAAAAAGGCCGCTCGGGCGAATGCCTTACGCCGGTCAAATCGCTCATCGGCACGGCGGGGATCGGCCCCGCGCCCTGCACGGAGGTGGTCTATTATCATCTGCTTTTGGCGCGCCACGAAGTGCTGTTTGCCGAAGGCGCGCCAGTCGAGAGCATGTTGCCCGGTCCGGTTGCACTGCGCGCCTTGACCCCGACAAACCGCGCGGCGGTTCTGGCGCTTTGCCCCGATCTGGCGGATGTGCTGCATCCGGCGCGGACCGCCGCCGAACGCAGCAAAGCCAAAGCCGCACAATGGACACCCGCGCGCGCCCTGATCGGACCGTCCGGTTGGAAACGCATGCAAGAGGCCGCGCTGCCGCCCGCCGCGCTGGCCTTGCCAAACGCTCATGCCGCCGCAGCCGGCACTGCCGCGATCTAGCGGTCTTGATCCCGGAAAAGCGCGCCGCTGCGATTTTCCGCCGCAAAGCCTCTCGCCCCCCGCGACGTGATTGCCTATAAGACCCGTGCAATAACGGAGATGCGCCATGCCCGGAGAACTGTCCCCCATCGATAAAGCCAAATTCGTCGCGGCCAAACGCGCCTGCGATTATGTCGAGGACGGCATGCGTGTCGGGCTTGGCACCGGATCGACCGCCGCATGGCTGGTGCGCTGCCTTGGCGAGATGGTGCGCGAGGAGGGCCTCAAAATCCGCGGCGTGCCCACATCCACGCGCACTGCCGAACTGGCCCGCGAGGTCGGCATCGAGGTGATCTCGCTCGACGAGGCGAAATGGCTCGACGTGACCATCGACGGGGCCGATGAATTCGACGGTGATCTCAACCTGATCAAGGGCGGCGGCGGGGCTTTGTTGCAAGAAAAGATCGTCGCCACCGCCTCGGACCAGATGGTTGTGATCGCCGATGTGGGCAAGGAAGTCGGGCAGCTTGGCGCCTTTCCCCTGCCCATCGAGGTGATCCCCTTTGGGTGGCAAACCACCCGCGCCTTGGTCGAAGAGACGCTGATTTCCATGGATGTTCTGGGCCGCGATGTGACCTTGCGGATGAATGGCGAAGTGCCGTTTTTCACCGATGAGGGCAACCATATCCTTGATCTGCATCTGAACCGCATCGGCAATGCGCGCCAATTGGCGATGGTGCTCAACCAGATGCCGGGCGTGGTGGAAAACGGCCTGTTTATCGACATCTGTGATGCGGTGATCATCGGTTATGGCGACGGGCGCGTCGAAGTGCGCGATATCAATGAGGGCACGGTCTCGACCGACAAGCTCGATTTCCTCGAAAGCGACAACCTGTTCACCGATCTGCTCGATTAAGGCGCTAGGGCGCGCGGCGGCACGGGGACACCGCGCCCTCGCCGCTGCGCGATCCGGCCCCGAAGGACCCGCCGCCGCGCGGACCGAGATGTGCCGCTATCGGCCGATCTTGGCCCGTCGCCTCCGCCCCGTGGCAAAACCGGTTGGCCGCGCGACAGCCCGCGCGCATCCCTGCGCCCCGAGACGCCGCCAAGACCGTTCAAATTGCCGCGATGGGGTGGACAGCGGCGCGCGATAGATTATTGGTAGGGCGCTCTGATACTGACCCACCTTGGAAGGCGCATCCCATGACATTCGACTATGACCTTTTTGTAATCGGCGGCGGCTCGGGCGGTGTGCGCGCGGCGCGTGTGGCAGCGGGCGAGGCAGGGGCCAAAGTGGCGCTGGCCGAAGAGGACCGCTATGGCGGCACCTGCGTGATCCGCGGCTGCGTGCCCAAAAAGCTGATGGTCTTTGCCTCCGAATATGCGGGGGTCTGCGAGGATGCGGCGGCCTACGGGTGGAAGCTGACCAATGACGGCTTCGACTGGAGCGCCTTTCGCGCCAAGCTGGAGGGCGAATTGGACCGCCTCGAAGGCATCTACCGCAACCTGTTGAAAGGCTCCGGCGTCGAAACCTTCGACCAACGCGCCTCGGTGGTCGATGCCCATACGGTGCGTTTGGCCGATGGCACGCAAAAGAGCGCCAAACATATCCTTTTGGCCATGGGCGGACGCCCCGTCAAACCCGAGATCGAGGGGGCCGAATTGGGCATCACCTCGAATGATATTTTCCACCTCGACCAATTGCCCAAGCGCGTGTTGATCGTCGGCGGCGGCTATATTGCCTGCGAATTTGCCGGTATCCTCAACGGGCTGGGCAGCAAGGTGACGCAATATTACCGCGGCGCGCAAATCTTGCGCGGCTTTGACGACGAGGCGCGCGGATTGGTCAGCGAAGAGATGATCCAAAGCGGCATCGATCTGCATCTGGGCACCGATGTTTTGAGCCTGAAAAAAGATGGCGAAAACATCATCGCCAAGGCCACCAATGGCACCGAAGAGGCCTTTGATCAGGTATTTTTTGCCACCGGACGCGTGCCCAACACCGATCATATGGGGCTGACCGAGGTCGGCGTTGCCTTGGGCCGCAAGGGCGAGGTCGAGGTTGATGCCTATAGCCAGACCGCCGTGCCGTCGATCTATGCGGTGGGCGATATCACCGACCGTGCCAATCTGACCCCCGTGGCGATCCGCGAGGGCATGGCCTTTGTCGAGACGGTGTTCAAAGGCAACCCGACCAAGCCCGATCACGATCTGATCCCCACCGCGATCTTTACCCAGCCCGAAATGGGCACCGTGGGATTGAGCGAGGAAGAGGCCCGCGCCGCAGGTCCTATCGAGGTCTATTGCTCGTCGTTCAAGCCGATGCAGCAAAGCTTTGCCGGACGCGCCGACCGCGTGTTGATGAAACTGGTGGTCTGCGCCGACACGCGCCGCGTTCTGGGGTGCCATATCGTTGCGCCAGCGGCGGGCGAGATGATCCAATTGGCGGGCATCGCCGTAAAGATGGGAGCGACGAAAGAGGATTTCGACCGCACCTGCGCCGTGCATCCGACCATGGCCGAAGAGATCGTCACCATGCGCAATCCGACGCGCACACATAAATAATCCAAGGCGCGGCGCAAAAGCGGCGCGGCAATGACCGGTAAACGGTTGAATATTAGCGCCCGCGCGCACATGTTGGCAGCAATCCGCCAAGCGCGGGCGAGACAGGTTAAAGAAGGGAAGAGGCTTATGGCTGGAAATTCAGGCGGCCCTTGGGGCGGCGGCGGTGGCAATTCGGGCGGCGGAGGCGGCGGCGACAATAACAATCGCGGCCCCAAACGCCCCCCCGAAGACGGGCCGCAAATCCCCGAAATCGAGGAGCTGATGAAAAAAGGCCAAGAGCAGCTGCGCGTCCTGATGGGCGGGCGCGGCGGCAATGGCGGCGGACGCGGCACCGGCGGTGCGGGCGGCCCCCAAGGCGGCCCCGCCATCACCCGCGGCACCATCGGCATCTGCATTCTGGCCGCCATCGGCCTTTGGGCTTTTGCCAGCTTCTACACCGTGAAGCCCGAAGAGCAGTCGGTCGAGCTGTTCCTTGGCGAATGCAACAGCCCCTGCATCGGTAACCCCGGTTTGAACTTTGCGCCTTGGCCCGTGGTCACCGCCGAAGTCATCTCGGTCACCAGCGAGCGCACCGAAGACATCGGCGTGGGCGCGCGCGGCTCCGAAGCGGGCTTGATGCTGACCGGCGACGAGAACATCGTCGACATCGATTTTCAGGTCGTGTGGAACATCAACGACGCCGAAAAGCTGTTGTTCAACCTGCGCGATCCGCAGATGACCATCCGCGCCGTGTCGGAATCGGCGATGCGCGAGATCATCGCGCAATCCGAACTGGCTCCGATCCTCAACCGTGATCGCGGCATCATTGCCGACCGCCTCAAGGAACTGATCCAAACCACCCTCGACAGCTATGACAGCGGCGTGAATGTGGTGCGTGTCAACTTTGACAAGGCCGATCCGCCCGAAACCGTGAAACAGGCCTTCTTTGCCGTGCAATCGGCCGAGCAGGACCGCGACCGTCTTGAGAAACAGGCCGACGCCTATTCCAACAAGGTGCTCGCCGGCGCCCGCGGTGAAGCCGCGCAGGTGCTTGAAGAGGCAGAAGGCTATCGCGCCCGTGTGGTCAACGAGGCCGAAGGTGAGGCCAGCCGCTTTACCGCCGTTCTCACCGAATACCAAAAGGCCCCCGAAGTGACGCGCAAGCGGCTCTATCTGGAAACCATGGAAGAGGTTCTGGGCAACGTCGATAAAGTCATCATCGACGGCGACAGCGGCCAAGGCGTCGTCCCTTACCTGCCGCTTGGCGAGCTGCGCAAATCCAATCCCACCACCGGCGGAGGCAACTAAGATGCGCAAATCAACCTTTCTCCTACCCGTAGCAGTGATCTTGATCGCGGGGGTTTTGTCCTCGGTCTTTATCGTGGACGAGCGCGAAAAAGCGCTGGTCTTGCAATTCGGCCGCGTTGTCGCCGTCAAGGAAGACCCCGGTCTGGCGTTTAAACTGCCGCTCATCCAAGAGGTGGTGCGCTATGACGACCGCATCCTGAGCCGCGATGTCGAGACCTTGCAAATCACGCCCTCGGACGACCGCCGCCTTGAGGTGGACGCCTTTGCACGCTACCGCATCGCCGATGTCGAACAGTTCCGCCAAGCGGTCGGTGCGGGCGGCATCCGCTCTGCCGAGAGCCGTCTCGATTCGATCCTGCGCGCCGAAACGCGCGAGGTGCTCGGCTCGGTCTCGTCCAATGAAATCCTGTCTTCGGATCGGGCGACCTTGATGCTGCGCATCCGCAATGCGGCGATTGCCGAGGCGCGCGCGCTGGGCCTCGAGGTCATCGACGTGCGCCTCAAACGCACCGACCTGCCCGAGGCCAACCTCGCCGCGACCTTTGCGCGGATGGAGGCCGAGCGTGAACGCGAAGCCGCCGACGAGATCGCCCGCGGTAACGAGGCCGCGCAGCGTATCCGCGCCCAAGCCGACCGGACGCAGGTCGAGATCGTCTCGGATGCGCAGCGCCAATCGGAGATCATCCGCGGTGAGGCCGATGCCCGCCGCAACGCGATCTTTGCCGATGCTTACGGCGCCGATCCGGAGTTCTTCAACTTCTACCGCTCGCTGCAAGCCTACCGCACGGCGCTCAAATCGGGCAATTCGTCGATGGTGATGAACCCCGATAGCGAGTTCTTCAATTACCTCAAGGACGCCAACGCGGGCAATTAACCCGTGCTGAGCAAACAATAAAACGGGGCTGGTCAGAAATGGCTGGCCCCTTTTCATTTGAGTGGCGGGTCATTTGAGTGGCGGGTATGAAGGCTCCCGAAACTTTACCGATAACGGGCGCGCCTGAGCCTCCCCATCAAGATGCGCTTTTCGCCCGATCACATTTCGGGCGTGCATCCAAAGCCGCAGGGCGCGGCGGCCGGGCCGCGCGCAGGCGGTTTTACAGCGCGCGCCAGCCGATATCGCGGCGGCAGAAGCCTTCGGGCCAATCAATCGCATCAACCATCGCATAGGCCGCCTTTTGCGCCTCGGCCAATGTCGCCCCGCGCGCGGTGACGTTCAAAACCCGCCCGCCGGCGCTGACGATTACGCCGTCTTTTTCGGCGGTGCCTGCGTGAAAACACATCTGCGTGCTGGTCTCGGGCAGGGCGTCCAGCCCTTTGATCACCGTGCCTTTGGCATACTCACCCGGATAGCCATTGGCGGCCATCACAACGGTCAGCGCATGATCGTCGGCCCAATTGACCTGCGCCTGCGCCAAACGCCCTTCGGCGGCGGCATGCAGCAGATCAAGCACCTGCGCGCCAAGGCGCATCATCAAAACCTGACATTCGGGATCGCCGAAGCGCACGTTATATTCGACAAGGCGCGGTTGCCCGTCCTTGATCATCAACCCTACATAAAGCACCCCTTGATAGGGCGTGCCGCGCGCCACCATCTCGCGCAGGGTCGGGTAGACGATTTCATCCATCGCCTTTTGCGCAATCGCGTCGCTTAGAACGGGCGCGGGGCTATAGGCCCCCATGCCGCCCGTATTGGGACCTTCGTCGCCGTCATAGGCGCGTTTGTGGTCCTGCGCCGTGCCGATGGGCAGGGCGTCCTCGCCGTCGCACAAGATGAAATAGGAGGCCTCTTCGCCCTCCATGAATTCCTCGATCACCACCTCGGCGCCCGCGCCGCCAAAGGCGCCGCCGAACATATCGTCAATCGCGTCCAATGCGGTTTGCTCGTCCATCGCAACGATCACGCCTTTGCCCGCCGCCAAACCGTCGGCCTTGACCACGATGGGCGCGCCGTTTTTGCGGATATGGGCCTTGGCGGCTTCGGCCTCCTTGAAATGGCCATAGCCCGCCGTGGGGGCGCCCGCCGCATCGCAAATCTCTTTGGTAAAGCTTTTCGAGCTTTCCAGCCGCGAGGCCGCGCCCGAGGGGCCAAAGACCAAAATCCCCGCATCGCGCAGCCGGTCGGCCACGCCCGCAGCCAAGGGCGCCTCCGGCCCAATGATCACAAATTCCACCGCGTTTTCTTCGGCAAAACCGACCACCGCCGCGCCATCATTGATGTCGATCGAGGCGCATTCCGCAATCGCCGCGATCCCTGCATTGCCTGGCGCGACAATCAATTTGTCGCATTTGGGGTTTTGCATCACGGCCCAAGCCAGCGCATGTTCGCGGCCACCGCCGCCAAGGATAAGGATGTTCATCGGGCGCACTCCTGCTTGGCCTTTGCTTGGCGGCGTTCTAGACTGAGCGCGCGCGACCCGCAAGCCGCGCGCCCGCCGCTGCGGCAAAACAGATGCAAAACCCGAAGGCCCGCTCATGTCCGACCTGATCGACGATCCACTTGAGGGTCAAAACGCCCCCGAATTCAGCGTCACGGAAATTTCCGGCGCGATCAAACGGGTGATCGAGGGCGAGTTTTCCCATGTGCGCATCCGCGCCGAAATCGGCCGCTGCAGCTTTCCGCGCTCGGGCCATGTCTATCTGGACCTCAAGGACGACAAATCGGTGATCTCGGCGGTGATGTGGAAAGGCGTGGCCGCCCGCATCACGACCCGCCCCGAAGAGGGGATGGAGGTCGTCGCCACGGGCCGCATCACCACCTTTGGCGGGCAATCGAAATACCAACTGGTGATCGAGGATCTCAAACCCGCAGGGGTCGGCGCGCTTATGGCGATGCTGGAGCGGCGCAAGGAAAAGCTGGCGGGCGAGGGGCTGTTTGACTCCGCACGCAAGAAGCCTTTGCCCTATCTGCCCGAGGTGATCGGCGTGGTGACCTCGCCCTCGGGCGCGGTGATCCGCGATATTTTGCACCGCTTGCGCGACCGTTTTCCGCGCAAGGTTCTGATCTGGCCTGTGGCGGTGCAGGGCGAGAAATGCCCCGCCGAGGTGATCCGCGCCATCGAGGGGTTCAACGCGATGAGCACCGGCGGCGCATTGCCGCGCCCCGATCTGTTGATCGTCGCGCGCGGCGGCGGATCGCTCGAAGACCTATGGGGCTTTAACGACGAAGGCGTGGCGCGGGCGGCGGCGGCGTCGGATATTCCGCTGATCTCGGCCGTGGGGCACGAGACCGACACCACGCTGATCGATTTCACTTCCGACCGCCGCGCCCCGACGCCGACAGCCGCCGCCGAAATGGCCGTGCCGGTGCGCCATGAGCTTTTGGCATGGCTGGGCGATCAGGAGGCCCGCATGGGCCGCGCCCTGTCGGATCGATTGACCCAACGCGGCCAGCGGCTGCGCGATCTGAGCCGTGCCTTGCCACGCGCCGAAATGCTGCTCGACGGGCCGCGCCAACGGATGGACACATGGGGCGAGCGGCTGCCCGCCGCGCTGCTGCGCGCCGTGCAGGGGCGGCGCGTCAAACTGGCCGATGCGGGGGCGAGCCTGCGCCCGTCGGTGCTGCGCAGCGCGGTGGAGCGCAAGCGCGAGGCCTTGGGACGGCGCAGCGACAAGTTGAACATCGGCGCGATCAGCCGCGACATCGCCCGCAAACGCAGCGATTTCGCCGCGCTGCAAATGCGGCTTGCGGGGGCGGGGGCGCGGCAAGTCGATGGATGGCGCAGCCGCATCGAGACCGCCGAGCGGATGCGCGAGACCTTGAGCTATAAGGCAACGCTGGCGCGCGGCTACGCCGTGGTGCGCGGCGCGGATGGTGTGGTCACCACCGTCGCGGCCGCCCGCGCGGCAGGGGCATTGGAGATCGAATTCGCCGATGGCCGCATGACGGCGGGCGGCGAGGGCGGCGGCGTATCGGCCACGGCCAATCCTACCCCGAAACCCTCCTCCAAAGCGGCCAAGAAACCCGCCGCGAAGAAGCCGCCGCCCGAACAGGGAAATTTGTTTTGAGCGGATGTGCGCATGGGGCGCAGCATCAGCGCATCGCGAAGACCGGCGCCCAAGGCTTGTCCGGCACGCGCGGCTCTAGGTGTGGTCTGTGGTTTCGCCCATTGCGATGAGCAACAAGACGGCGAGGATCGGGCTGCCGACTATGGCGATCAGCACCCAGATCACGGGGCTGCGATTGCGGTTCTTGGCCATGGACGCGGGGAGCATAATATACAGCCATATGACGAAGCCTATGAAAGCCAAAAAGAATATCGCACCGGTAAAATCAGCCATCAGTCACTCGTCCGTTCGCCGCAGTTGATCGCGTTGTCATCGCGGCATTGCCTTTGATGCCAACGGTAGAGCAGGCGCACTTTGTTGAAAAGACGCCTCGTCACGGTGAGAAAACCAGTGTTGCGCCCCGCGCCTTGGCGCCCCTACACCCCGAGCCCCGGCCCGAGGCAGAGCAACGGCTCGGGGCTTTTTTGCACCTCGTATAATTCGGTCAGCGTCGGGTCGTTTTGGTAGGTCGCGATCAGCCCTGCGGCGCTTTGCACAAAGCTCCAGCATTGCGGATCGGGGCGGTCCTCATAGACGAAACAGATCATCTCGCCCTCTTCATACCACCAACCCTCCTTGCATTGCCCGTCGAGAAACGACCAACGCACGCGGCGGTTATCGAGGTATTCCTCGGCGCCATAGGGCGTGCCGCCTTCGGCAAAATAAAAGGTTTTGCCGCGTGAATAGGCGTCAAATTCGGCGCCCGTCATGGCGCCTGATATCGGGGCGGCGGGGGCCTGCTGTGCGGCGGCGCTCAGGGGCGCGAGCCACGCGCCAAGCATCAGCGCGCATAGAGCGCAGACCGCGCCCCAAGGCGCGCGCGGCGCGCGGCGCAGGGGCGCGCGGGGGCGGTTAGCTGGGGGTGTCGCGGCGGTCAAAAACGGGCACATCATGGCTTAGCTTACGCCCGTTTTGCGCCGCTGCGCCACCCGATTTTACCCCCTGCGCGCCCGCTTGCGAAAAATCGCTGGCGGGAGCGGCGGACGTGCGGCTTTGCCCCTCCCAATGGGGCTGCCACGGGGCGGCGAGCGGGTCCATCAGGGCGCGAAACCGCGCGGGCCACAGCGCCATCAACACCATGACCGGCAAGGAATAGGGCAGGATCGGCATGGTATCGGCATCAAGCCGCAATCCGGGATAGGGGCGCTGCGGGTTAAGATGATGGTCCGAATGGCGCGGCGCATTGAGCATCATCGCCGAGGTGAACCATTGCGGCGCATTCCACGAATGTTGCGGGCCGACGGGTTCGAGCTTGCCATTGGGTAGGCGCCCGCGCCGCAATCCGTAATGCTGCACATAATCGCTCAAGAAGAGCTGAAGCTGCGCATAGAGCCCCAGCCCGATCAAGGCCAGCACCCCCGCCGCGCCAAAGGCCAGCGCGCTGAGCCCCGCCACAAGCGCCGAGGCGGCGATATAGAAAACATAAGGGTGGCCGAGCGCGCGCGGCGGCGTCGATTTGCGCGCCCGCATCTCGTTTTCGGCGCGCAGACCTGCGGTGAAGCTGCCGATGAAAGCCTTTGGAAAATAACGATAAAACCCCATGCCCAGAGGGGCCGAGGCGGGGTCGCGCTCGGAGGCGGCCCAAACGTGATGCACCTTGGGATGGGCCGAGGCATGATGGCCGATCAGCAAGGAACAATAGACCCATTTGCCCAAAACGCGCGGCAGGCGGGCGGCGCGGTGGATCAATTCATGGGCGTTGGGGTGGCTGATCTGGCCGAAAAACAGCCCGAAGGCGGCAAAGGCCCCGATGCGGTGCACAGGGTCCAGCCCCGATGGCCCCGCCACCGCCCAAAGCGCCAGCGCCAGCAGCGGCAGATGCGCGAGGCCCAAAACCGCCGACAGCCCCTTTCCGGCGGGAAACTCCGCACCCGGATCGGCGGCGCGCGCCGCCCCGACGCTGAGCCGGTCGCACAGAAAGGCAAAGACAGACATATAGGCCAAGGCGGCCCAAATCACCGGCCCGCCATATGCGGCCGACAGCGCCAGCAAAAGCACCGGCGCAAGGGTGATGAGGGTAAAGCCGAACATGGGGGTCGTGCTCCTTTGACGGGCCATTTTTAACCGATTGGCCCCGTGATAGCGCAGACAATGTTAAGATTTCAGGCAGCCCTATGGTGATTTCAAGGCATGGTGGTCGGGCGCCCATGCGGCGCAAAATATGGGGGGCGGGCGTGGCGGCTTTGCATCATACATGCGCCATACATGCGCCGCAGGGCGCGCGCACGGCGCGGTGGCGGCGGATTTTCGGCCTCGAATCGGCGCGGCGCGGGGCGGCGGGCGATGCAGGCTCTTCCATCTTGGCGCGCAGGGCATTAGGTGAGGGGCGATCAAAGCGGAGCGCGTAATGGCCTTTTTCTCGAAACTCAAAGATCGCCTGTTCAAATCCTCGTCCAAACTGGAGCAGGGGCTGGATGCGATTGTCGAGGACGGCGGCGAGGAAGAGGTGGCCGCGCCCGAGGCGGCCCCCGAGGTCGCGGCACAGCCCGCGCCGCAAGCCGCGCCAGAACCTGCGCCAGAACAAACGTCTGAACAAACGCCTGAACCCGAACCTGCCCGCGAAGCCGATCCCGCCCCTGTCGCCGAGGCGCAGCCCGCGCCCGAGCAAGTGCCCGCACCCGCGCCGCAAGAGCTGCCTGCCTCGGACCCGAGCAAGGCCCCAAGCGAAGCCCCCGCCGCGCCGCCCGTAGAGGTGCCTGCCGCGCCGCCCGCCGAGCCGCCCGTCGAAAAGCCCGTAGAAAAGCCCGTCGAGGCGCCGCAGCCCGCTCCCGTAGAGGTGCCCGCCGCGCCGCCTGCCGAAGTTCCGCAAGAGGCGCCCGCCCCCGGCACCCCCGGCATGCACAGCGCCCCAAGCGCCGCCGCCGCGCCGCCGCGCGCCGGTTTGATCGGGCGGATGCTGGGCCGCGGCAAAGCCGCCGCCGCGCCGCAAGAGGCCCCCGAGCAGGCCCCCCAAGCCCCTGCCGCCAAACCCAAATCCATGCCCGCGCTGCCGCTGGTCACCAAGCGCCGCGTGCTCGACGACGATATGCTCGAACAGCTCGAAGAGCTGCTGATCTCGGCCGATATGGGCGTTGATACGGCGCTGCGCGTCACCGCCAATATGGCCGAAGGGCGCTTTGGCAAAAAGCTCTCGGCCGACGAGATCAAACGCCTTCTGGCCGCCGAGGTCACCCGCATCATGGAGCCGGTCGCGCGCCCGATGCCGATCTATCCCAAACGCCCGCAGGTGGTCTTGGTCGTCGGGGTCAACGGCTCGGGCAAAACCACCACCATCGGCAAGCTGGCCAGCCAGTTCAAAGCGGCGGGTAAATCCGTGGTGATCGCGGCGGGCGATACGTTTCGCGCCGCCGCCGTCGGGCAATTGCAGGTCTGGGGCGAGCGCGCGGGCGTGCCGGTCCTGACTGCGCCCGAAGGGTCGGACCCCGCCAGCCTTGCCTTTGACGCGATGACCCGCGCCGAGGCGGATGGGGCCGATTTGTTGATGATCGACACGGCGGGACGGCTTCAAAACCGCAGCGATCTGATGGAGGAATTGGCCAAAATCGTCCGCGTGATCCGCAAGAAAGACCCCTCCGCCCCCCATAACACCCTCTTGGTTCTGGATGCCACAACCGGCCAGAACGCGCTCAGCCAAGTGGAGACCTTCCAGAAGCTGGCCGATGTGACGGGGCTTGTGATGACCAAACTGGACGGCACCGCCAAGGGCGGCGTTCTGGTGGCTTTGGCCGATAAATTCGGCCTGCCGATCCATGCGATCGGCGTGGGCGAGCAGATCGACGATCTGTCGCCGTTTGACCCTGAAGATTTTGCAAAGGCGCTGACCGGTCTCGATGCTTGAACTCTGTGATACGATGAACCTGCAGGGCGCGGGCCCTGTCGGGGTGGATGGCGCGGCGATGTATGATGCGGTGCAAGACCTGATCGAGGAGGCGCGGCTGCGCCCGTCGGAGGCCGAGGAAACATGGACCGAGGAGCGCTGCCTGTTTTCCGAATGCGCCTTGATGGATGGCGAGGAACTGGTGGGTTTCGGCCGTCTGGTGTGGGACCAAAATATCGACGGCGCCTTGCCGCGGATTTTCGATCTGGCGGTGCGGCGCGCCTATCGCTCGCGCTTCATCATCGAGGCGATACAGGCCGAGCTGATCGAGCA
This sequence comes from Paracoccaceae bacterium, assembly GCA_050633545.1. Taxonomy (GTDB): domain Bacteria; phylum Pseudomonadota; class Alphaproteobacteria; order Rhodobacterales; family Rhodobacteraceae; genus Litorivita. The sequence goes on along the minus strand of JBOEGS010000001.1, from coordinate 80,983 downwards.
ATATGCATATCTGGCCGAAGCGGGCGAGGAAATCGTGACCCATGACGGCAAGCGGATCGATATCTCGCCGGTTGCGGCGCGGCTGCGCGATCCCTCTGCTCCGCGTTTGTGCGTCTAGGCGATGAGCGCATGGCTGATCTCGCTCGAAGGGACCGAGGCGGGCCATGATCTTGCGCTGATCCTTGCGCTCACGGCGGCGTTTTTACACGCGCTCTTCGGCGCGCTGCAAAAGGGGCGGCATGATCCGTGGCTCAGCCGCGGTGCGATTGATTTTTCCTACGGGTTGATGGCCTTGCCCTTCGCGCTCTTTGTCGTGCCATGGCCCGAGCCGCAGCTTTGGCCGATCCTTGGCGGCGCATTTGTCATCCATCTGGCCTATAAAACCCTGCAAGCGCAGGCCTATACCAAGGGCGCCTTTACCGTGGTCTATCCGGTGGTGCGCGGCACCGGCCCGCTGTTCACGGTCATCGGCGCGGGGTGGATTTTCGGCGAGCATTTCAACGCTTTGCAATGGCTCGGCGTGGCGGTGCTTGTGACGGGGATATTCGGCCTTGCCGCCTATAATTACCGCCATCTGCAAGTGGCGCGCGACACGCTTGTGACGGCGCTGATGCTGGCGGTGGTGACGGGGTTTTTCGTCGCCCTTTATACCACCTATGACGCCTACGGCATCCGCAGCACGCCGGACCCCTTCACCTTTCTGGCATGGTTCTTTGTGGTCGATTCCGTCGCCATGCCGCCCTTGGCCTACCGGCGCTACCGCGCCATGCCCGCACAGGCGCGCCCCGCGCTTGGCCCGCTGCTGTCGCGCGGCATTTTGGGGGCGGTGGTGGCGTTTTTCTCCTTTGGCTCGATCATGTTGGCGACGCGGCTCGACAATGTCGGCGAGGCCGCCGTTTTGCGCGAAACCTCGGCGGTCTTTGCGGCGTTGATCGGCTGGCTGGTGCTCAAGGAAACCGTCGGCCCGCGCCGCGTTGCCCTTATGGCATTGATCGCAGCGGGGGCTGTGATAGTTGAGATGGGCGGGTAAACGCCCCGACCCAGAGCGCCGCAATCCCGCGCGCCCCGAAATTTGCGCCCCGAAGTTTGCGCGCCAAGACACGCAGGCCAAGACAGGCAGGCCAAGGCCATGCGGCCAAAGACAAGGAAGCCACAGATGACACACCCGCGCCCGATCAACCCGATGCTCAAACTGGTGCTGGAAATCGGGCCGGTGGCCTTGTTCTTTATCGCCTTTTTGCGGCTCAAAGAGCGCAGCTTTACCATCGCGGGCACCGAATACGAGGGCTTTATCATCGCCACGGCGATCTTCATTCCGGTGATCCTTATGACCACGGCGATCTTGTGGAAGCTGACCGGAAAACTGTCGAAAATGCAGGTGTTTACCGCCGTTCTGGTCACCGTGATGGGCGGGCTGACGGTGTGGCTCAATGACGACCGGTTTTTCAAGATGAAGCCGACGCTGATCTATCTGCTCTTTGGCTCCTTGCTGGGATACGGCCTGCTGCGCGGCCAAAGCTATCTGCGCATGGTGCTCGAAGAGGTGATGCCGCTCGAACATGAGGGCTGGATGATGCTGACGCGCCGCTTCACCGCGTTTTTCTTTGGCCTTGCCATCGCCAATGAGGTGATCTGGCGCAATTTCTCCGACGAGGTCTGGGTCTCGTTCAAAACCTTCGGCCTGCCGGTGGCGATGTTTGCGTTTTTCATGTTCCAAAGCGGGTTGATGCGCCGCTTTGGCATCGACGGCGAGGACGAGGGCGACCAAAGCTGACCGCGCAAAATGAAAAGGCCGCCCTCTGGCCGGGGCGGCCTTTGGTGCCGTCTATGCGCGCGCGCCTATCCCTTTTGACCGAACAGAACCTTTTGCGCGTCCTTGTTGTCTTGCAGGTTCGCGCGCCGGTCCGCCGCCACGGCTTTGCCCTTGATCACCGCCTCGCGCGCGCCGACCGTATCGAGCCAGCGTTGCAGATGCGGCTTGTCGGAAATATCTTGCTGCTGGCCCTCCCAAAGGCAGGCCCAAGGCCAGATCGCCATATCGGCGATGGAGTAAAAATCCCCCGCCACAAATTCATGTTGCGCCAGACGGGTGTCGAGCACCTTGTGCAAACGGCCCACCTCGTTGCGATAGCGGTCCTTGGCATAGGGCAGGTCGTTGGGCGGCTCCATCGAGGGCGCATATTTGAGGAAGTGATGCGCCTGACCGGCCATCGGGCCAAGCCCGCCCATCTGCCACATCAACCATTCCTCGACCGCCACGCGCTCGCGCTCGTTGCTACCACCGAAACGCCCCGTCTTGCGCGCCAGATATTGCAAGATCGCCCCGCTTTCAAAGACCGAAATCGGCGCCCCGTCCGGCCCGTCCGGATCAATGATCGCGGGCATGCGGTTGTTGGGCGCGATCTTGAGGAAATCGGGGGCAAATTGTTCGCCCGCGCCGATGTTGATCAGGTGCAGCTTATAGGGCAGCCCCATCTCCTCCAGGGCAATCGAGATTTTCCACCCGTTCGGCGTGGGCCAGTAATATAGATCAATATCGCTCATGGTGCGTCTCCCTGTGTCGCCCCTAACATGCGCCGCGCGGCGCAGATGTCAAACACCCGCGCCCTGCGCCCGCGCAGAGTGGCCTGTGCAAAGTGGCCCGCGCAGAGTGGCCTGTGCAAAGTGGCCCGCGCAGAGTGGCCTGTGCAGAGTGGCCTGTGCAAAGCGGCCCGCGCGGAGTGGTTTGTGCAGAGTGGCTTGTGCAGGGTGGCCCGCGCAGAGTGGCCGATGCGAAGGGCGGCGCGGTTTGGCTTTTGCGATGACCTGCGCGCCGCAGCGGCTCAGGCAAGCGCCTGCCGCGCGCCCGCGCCGCCATGGGCGGGCATCGGGGTGCGCGATGCGGGTGCGCCCTCTGACCCCAACGCCCGCAACACTGCGATGGGCAAGGCCTCGGGCCGCTCGATCAAGGCGCGATAGAGCGGCCAAACCCCCTCGCGCAGATAGATCGACCAATGGCAAACCCGCCGCTGCGGCGCGGTGATGGCAAATCCCATCTGCGCCAGTTGCGCCAGAATATCCGCCCGCCCGAGGCAGATTTGCACCATATTGGGCGCAAGCTGCGCCGCCTCGCGCAGGCCCAACCCCATCGGCATATCGCGCGGCTCGGGCGCGGGCAGACCCCAGCGCAAAAGATGGTCGAACACGCCGTTCTCGGCGCTGGTGATGTGCAAAATCTCCGCCCTGCGCCCGCAAGCCGTGCCCGCCGCACGCCGCGCCGCGCCGGTGAACTCCGCCGCCGAGAGGGCCAGCACACGGGTCAGGTCATGCGCCTCAAGATCCTCCATCGCCGCAAAGGCCACCCGCGCGCCCAAAGAATGGGTCACGATATGCACGGGCCGGCGCGGCGCCGCGCGGCGCACGATGCGCACCGCCTCGGCCAGATCGCGCCCCGCCGTGGCCGCCCGCCCGTAAACATCGCGAAGCCGCCCGCGCGCGGACCATCCAAAGGCCACGCAAAGCGGCGCGCGCCCTGTCTCCAGCGCACCCAGATGGCGCGGCCAGCTTTGCGCCTTCCAACAGGGGTGATCGGTGCGGGTGCCGAAAATATGATCATGCGGGCAATGGCGCGGCGCGTCGGGGTCGAATTTATAGCCATGCACCATGAAGATCACCGGCGCGGGGCGCAGCGGATCCGCCGTCATTCCCGCCGTCAGTCCCGCCGCCGCCATGCGGCTCAGCGCGGCACGCGCGCTTTGGGCGCTGCCGTGCAGGCCGATCGCGCCGCCAAGGCTGTTGATACGCAACAGGCTCATGCCATGCTCCCACCATATCTTGTGGTTGTTCTGTCTCACATACATATGACGCCAAAATGAAACCGCGGTTACAGAACCGTGACGCCCCACTGCGCAGATTGTTAACCGCTCGGCGCGGCGGCAGGGCGGCGGCAGGGCGGCGGCAGGGCGGCGGCATGGGCGGTGCGGGCGCACCGCGCAGATTGACGCAGGGCAAAAACCCTCCTATGAGAGGCGCATCGCGGCGATTTGTTACCGGATTGCGGGCCGCGGGAGGGCATCGACCCTTCAAAACGCCGCTAAAGAGGTCAGCCAGAGGACACCCCTTTCGCCTGACCCGCGTGAGGGGTTTTTTTGTGGGCCGCCCCGAGAACAAAGGCCCGCCGGAACGGAGAGCGTCATGGTCGACAAGACAAAGCAGAACACATGGAAAAACCGCACCAAATTGGTGCATGGCGGCACCCGCCGCTCGCAATATAACGAGGTCAGCGAAAGCATTTTCCTCACCCAAGGCTTTGTCTACGAGACCGCCGCCGCCGCCGAGGCGCGCTTTGTCGAGATCGGCGAGGATGAATTCATCTATGCCCGCTATGGCAACCCGACCATGCGCATGTTCGAAGAACGGATCAGCGGCTATCTGGGCTTTGAGGACGGCTTTGCCTGTGCCTCGGGCATGGCGGCGGTCAATGGCGCGCTGATGGCACTGCTCAAGGCGGGGGATCGGGTCGTCGCCTCGCGCGCGCTCTTCGGCTCCTGCCTCTATGTGCTCGAAGAGATTCTGGCCCGTTTCGGGGTCACCGTGGTTTTGGTCGATGGCACCGATAATGCCGCATGGAGCAGGGCAATCACCGATGATACGACATTGGTATTCCTTGAGGCGATCTCCAATCCGACTCTGGAAGTCATTGATTTACAACATGTTTGCGATGTTGCCCATGCGCATGGCGCCTTGGTTCTGGTCGATGATGCCATGGCCACGCCGGTGTTTTCCTATGCGCGCGCCTGCGGCGCCGATATCTCGATTGTCTCGACCACCAAACATGTGGACGGGCAGGGGCGGATGCTGGGCGGGGTGATTTGCGGTCCGCGCGAGATCATTCGCGGCCCCATCGAGGCCTATATGAAACATACCGGCGGGGCGATGAACCCGTTCACCGCATGGACGCACCTCAAATCGCTTGAGACGCTGGAATTGCGCGTGCGCGCACAGGCTAATGCGACGCTTGCCGTGGCCGAGGCCCTGTCGGGCCATCCCAAACTGACCGCCGTGCGCTACCCGACCCATAAGGACCACCCGCAACAGGCGCTGGCCTTGGCGCAGGGCGAGGCGGGCGGCACCGTGATGACCATGGAGGTCAAGGGCGGCAAAGAAGCCTGCTTCCGCTTCCTCGATGCGTTGAAAATTATCATTATTTCCAATAACTTCGCTGATGCGAAATCCATCGCCACCCATCCGGCGACGACCACGCACCAGCGTCTGCCGCAAGAGCAAAAAGACACGCTGGGCATCTCCGACGGGCTGGTGCGCCTGTCGATCGGGCTTGAAGATGTGGATGATCTGATCGCCGATCTGTTGCAGGCGCTTGATCACGCTTGATCCGCTGAGGCGCTGATAAATCATTGCAAACGCCCGCCGGCCCTTACGGCCCTGCGGGCGTTTTGCTTGGGTTTTGGCCGATCAGGGCGAAAAAATGAGTGATCCAACCGCGATTTCCCCCCGTATTTGTCGCAAGTGAATGGAAATTTCCGGCGCGACCCCTTACATAGAAGGCACAGCGACGGGACCAAGAGGGGGCCTGAGTGATGAATATCTACGTGCCGAACCCAACTGCGCAGGCCGCCGAGCGCCGCGACGCACGCCAAGCCGCCGCCCGCGCCTTGGTGCAAAACCTGCGCGAGATCGCCCAAGAGGCGCCCGCCGAAGAGCGCGGTGCGCTCATGGCCGAACTGGCCGCGGTCCTGCCGCAGCAGCAAGGCGCCTATCCGGCCTTTTCGCGCGACTACCCGCAAGATTTCACCGCCGATGCGGCCTATCGCGCCACTTTGCCCGATTTGCAAAACGGCCCCGCCAGCTTGATCCGCGGCGCAGCGCGGCAAATCCAGCATGTGGGCATCTCGAACTTCCGCTTGCCCATCGCCTTCCGGATGCGCAACGGCGGCGAGCAGCGGCTGGAGACTTCGGTCACCGGCACCGTCAGCCTCGAAGCCGAGAAAAAGGGCATCAACATGTCCCGGATCATGCGCTCGTTTTACAAGCACGCCGAAAAAACCTTTAGTTTCGAGGTGATAGAGGCGGCATTGGATGATTACAAAACCGATCTGGACAGCTTTGATGCGCGGATCATGATGCGCCTGTCCTATCCGGTCAAAGTGCCCTCGCTGCGCTCCGGCCTTGAGGGCTATCAATATTACGACATCGCGCTCGAATTGGTCGAGGCCGCAGGGCAGCGGCGCAAATTCATCCATCTCGACTACGTCTATAGCTCGACCTGCCCCTGCTCTTTGGAGCTGTCCGAACATGCGCGCGCCACGCGCGGTCAATTGGCCACGCCCCATTCGCAGCGCTCGGTCGCGCGGATTTCGGTCGAGGTGGAGCAGGGCGAATGCCTGTGGTTCGAAGACCTGATCGACCGCGCCCGCGCCGCCGTGCCGACCGAGACCCAAGTCATGGTCAAACGCGAGGACGAGCAGGCCTTTGCCGAGCTGAACGCTGCCAATCCGATCTTTGTCGAGGATGCGGTGCGGCTGTTTTGCGCGCAGCTTCAGGCCGACCCGCGCATCGGCGATTTTCGCGTCATCGCCAGCCACCAAGAATCGCTGCACTCCCATGATGCGGTCTCGATCCTGTGCGAGGGGCCGACATTTGCCGCCTCAAGCCACGATCCACGGCTTTTTGCCAGCCTCTACCACACCGGATAGGGCGCAAAATCGGGCGAGTTGCGACAATTTTAGGCAATTGAAAAACATCTCGTGATTTGAGGCCCCCCAAGGGGGCCTTCGCCCTTTTCTTGGCCCGCGCCGCGCCGCAAACTCCCCCCAAGGCGCCTCGGCAAAAACCGAGGGCAACGGGGGATCGTGCCATAACCGCGCATTCGAAAATATCACAGGCCGGTCCGGTGACGGGGCCAAAGCCGCCGCGCCAGCCGCGCGCCGTGGGCCTTGCGATTTTGCGCAGCAAACAGGCGCGCGGCGCGGCCCGTATCGACGATCTGCGCACCTCGGGCGCGCTCAAACTGCTGTTTCCGCGCAGCCGCAACCCGCAGATGCTGCAAGCGGTGTTTCTCAACACGGCGGGCGGGGTGACGGGGGGCGACCGGCTCCGCATCGACGCCGCCGCAGGCGCGGGCAGCCATCTGCAACTGACCTCGCAGGCCGCCGAGCGGCTCTACCGCGCCCAAGAGGGCGAGACCGGCACGCTCGACGTGCATCTGCGCGCCGAGCAGGGCGCGCGGCTCGATTGGTTGCCGCAAGAAACCATCATGTTCGACGCCGCCCGCACCCGCCGCCATTTCGAAGTCGATCTGGCCCGTGACGCGCGGTTCTTGGCGGTGGAGCCTTTGGCCTTGGGCCGTCTGGCTATGGGCGAGCGGGTCAAAACCGGCCTGTTGCATGACCGCTGGCGGCTGCGCCAAGAGGGGCGGTTGATCTTTGCCGACAACCTGTGCCTTGAGGGCGATATCGCCGCGCGCTGCGCCCATCCGGCGCTTTTGGCGGGCCATCTGGCCTCGGCGGCGCTGCTCTATGTCGGCCCCGATGCCGAGGCCCGCCTCGACCCCCTGCGCGACGCGCTTGGCCCGCTTGGCGGCGCCTCGATGCTGCGCGAGAATGTGCTTTTCGCGCGGCTTCTCGCCCCCGATGCCTTTGACCTTCGCCGACCGCTTTTGCCCGCCCTGCGCGGGCTTTGCGGCACTGACCTGCCCCGAACATGGATGCTGTGACCCGATGCAACTGACCCCCCGCGAAAAAGACAAACTGCTGATTTCCATGGCCGCGATTGTGGCCCGTGGCCGCCTTGCGCGCGGCGTCAAGCTCAACCACCCCGAAGCCATCGCCATCATCACCGATTTCGTCGTCGAGGGCGCGCGCGACGGCCGCTCGGTGGGGGATTTGATGCAGGCGGGCGCGCAGGTCATCAAGGCCGCCGATTGCATGGAGGGCATCGCCGAGATGATCCACGAAGTCCAAGTCGAAGCGACCTTTCCCGACGGCACCAAATTGGTGACGGTGCATAATCCGATCCGTTAATGTGACACCTGAAGAGGAGATTGAAAGTGGCTGAAATCATGAAGAAACTCCTAATTTCCTTGCGCGGCGCAATGCATCCGCATCCGTCGCAACACCGCGCTCCGATCTATTTGGAGACCTGCTGTAAACGAGACGCCGCAAGGCGCGGAAAGGCCAAGAAATGATCCCAGGAGAAGTGATGACCGCGCAGGGCGAGATCACCCTCAATGCGCAGGCCGAGGCGATCACCTTGATGGTGGCCAATACCGGCGATCGCCCCGTGCAGATCGGCAGCCATTACCATTTCGCCGAGGCCAATAGCGCGCTGGATTTCGACCGCGACGCGGCGCGCGGCATGCGGCTTGATATTGCGGCGGGCACCGCCGTGCGCTTTGAACCCGGACAGCGGCGCGAGGTGCAATTGATCCCCGTCGGCGGGCTGCGCCGGATTTACGGATTTAACCAAGCCGTGATGGGCAAGCTCTAGCGCCCCGTCACAGACCCCAAACCCTTCACGATCCCCCAGATCCGATACCAGTGCCCCAGTTAGGACCAAATATATGAAACCCCTCCCGATCTTCTCTCCCGCGCCGGTGATGGATGTGCTGCGCCTGTCGATGCAGGCCGCCGCTCTGGCCGCCGAGGCGCAAAGCGTGATTGCCATGCGCATGATGGGGATGGCGGGATTTTGGTCCGTCACCCCGCATGAGAAAACCCGCATGATGAACGAGAAAACCGATGCTTTTACCGAGGCCGGATTTGCCGTGGCCCATGCGGCGATGCGCGGGGCGCGCGCCGACCAGATTGTCGATGCGGGGATCAGACCCCTGCGCCGCAAAACCAAATCCAACGTCAAGAGATTGACCAAACGCGGGCCGAAATTGCCGTGAGAACTGCTCTGAAAACTGGCGCAGGCGGGCCGCAGGTTGCGGGTCGCGCGCCGCACCGACGCAATACCGACGCAATACCGACGTGATACCGACCCGCGTTTTTGACCCAGATGACGCCTGACAGACGACCGATATGACCGACCCCAAGGAGCCCGCCCGATGCCCGTAAAAATCTCTCGCCCCGACTATGCCGCCATGTATGGCCCCACCGTGGGCGATAGGCTGCGGCTGGCCGATACGGACCTGATCATCGAGGTGGAGGCGGACCTGACCACCTACGGCGAAGAGGTGAAATTCGGCGGCGGCAAGGTGATCCGCGACGGCATGGGCCAATCGCAAGCCACCCGCGCCGAAGGCGCCGTCGATACGGTGATCACCAATGCTTTGGTCGTTGATTATAAAGGGATTTACAAGGCCGACATCGGGCTGCGCGACGGGCGGATTTGCGCCATCGGCAAGGCGGGCAACCCCGATACGCAAGACGGTGTCGATATCATTGTCGGCCCCTCGACCGAGGCGATTGCAGGCGAGGGCAAGATCCTCACCGCAGGCGGGTTCGACAGCCATATCCACTTTATCTGCCCCCAGCAGATCGAGGATGCGCTCCATTCTGGGGTGACCACAATGCTCGGCGGCGGCACCGGACCGGCCCACGGCACCTTGGCCACCACCTGCACCCCCGGCCCCTGGCATATCGAGCGGATGCTGCAAGCCATGGACGCGGTGCCGGTCAATATCGGCCTGTCGGGCAAGGGCAACGCCAGCCAGCCCGCCGCTCTTGTCGAGATGGTCAAAGCGGGGGCCTCCTCGCTCAAGCTGCACGAGGATTGGGGCACCACACCAGGCGCGATTGATTGCTGCCTCTCGGTGGCCGATGACATGGATGTGCAGGTGATGATCCACACCGACACGCTCAATGAAAGCGGCTTTGTCGAGAACACCGTCGCGGCCATCAAGGGCCGCACCATCCATGCCTTCCACACCGAAGGCGCGGGCGGCGGGCATGCCCCCGACATCATCAAAATATGCGGTGATGCCAATGTGTTACCCTCATCCACCAACCCCACGCGTCCCTTTACGGTGAACACGGTGGACGAGCATCTGGACATGTTGATGGTCTGTCACCACCTCGATAAATCCATCCCCGAGGACGTGGCCTTTGCCGAAAGCCGCATCCGCCGCGAGACCATCGCTGCCGAAGATATCCTGCACGATATGGGCGCGTTTTCGATCATCGCCTCGGACAGCCAAGCCATGGGCCGCGTTGGCGAGGTGTTGATCCGCACATGGCAGACCGCCGACAAAATGCGCAAACAACGCGGCCGCTTGCCCGAAGAAAGCGGCGAGAACGACAATTTCCGCGTGCGCCGATACATCGCCAAATACACCATCAATCCGGCCATCGCCCATGGGCTGAGCCATGATATCGGCTCGATCGACGTGGGCAAACGCGCCGATCTGGTGCTGTGGTCGCCTGCGTTTTTCGGGGTCAAACCCGACATGGTGCTGGTCGGCGGAATGATTGCCTGCGCGCAGATGGGCGACCCGAATGCCTCGATCCCGACGCCGCAGCCGGTTTATTCGCGCCCGATGTTTGGCACGATGGGGCGGGCGGTCGAACGCTCGGCGGTGCTGTTTGTTTCCGAGGCCGCGGTCGCCGACGGGGTGCGCGGCAAATACGGATTGGCCAAGGAGGTCATGGCGGTCAAAGGCACCCGAAACATCGGCAAAGCCGACCTCAAGCTCAACGATGCCTTGCCGCATATCGAGGTGAACCCCGAGACCTATGAAGTGCGCGCCGATGGCGAATTGCTCACCTGCGAGCCGGCGCAAACCCTGCCCATGGCGCAGCGGTATTTCATGTTCTAACGCGCCCGCCTTGGTGGCGGCAGATATGCAAAAGGCCCGGTGTTTTCCGCGCCTTTTGTATTTTTTATCAAAGGATTACGCGGCGCGCGCTTTGCGTTTGCGCGCCAATGCCCCGCCACCGATCAAGCCGCTGAGCAAAAGCAACCCGCCCGCAGGGAGCGGCACCGCAGGGGCGATATCGTCATAGGTATAGGTCAGATTGTCGAGCATCCATGTCGCCCCCGTGCCGACTTGCGAGAACACGGCGCTTTTGATGCCTGTCGCGCTGAGCCCGAGGAAGGTTTCGGTGGTCACACTGGCCGCTCCAAGCGAAGTGCCGGTGCCGCCGACGCCGTCGAAAATCTCCAACATGAGGCCGTCACCTGAGTTGCCGAAGTCGACCAGCGCGCCGATCTGCGATGCAACGCCGATGAAATCGAAGGTCAGCGAAAGTTCGAAGCCCGTTCCGAGCGGGCCCGTCGAGGCGTTGTAGATGCCCAAAGGCTCGCCCGCCACGACGGGGAAGGATGCGCTGGCGATCATCGCCTCGCCACTGCCTTCGGCGCTGACGGTCAAGCCGTCCAATTGCGTGGTGATTGTATCGCCGGAGCTAAAGCTTTCGAAGGTCTCGGTCACCGTCATAGTTGCCGCCGAAGAGGCACCCGCCAATGCGATCAGCCCTGCGGCCAAAGTATATTTAAGTGTCATAATCAGTATCCCCCTGATTTGTGTGTTTCAAAATGAGTTCGGTTAAAGTCAAAGCAGGGAAGTCATAAATTGGCAGCTTTCCCTAGGGTAATTGTATGCGGTGGATTGGGCCTCTGTCCAGCAATTTAAGGCTCTAACGCCGATGCGACACGGCATTTTCCCGGCTGCGCAGCCTTTATGACAAATTTGCTGCGATGCAGAAAGTGCATGACGGCAATGCCGAATGGGCAGTGGTAAGGTCGTCATTGCTGACCTATCTTAGGTGCCAAGGGAGACATGAACTCCAAACCGAAAGAGGTTTTCAAATGGCCACTCACAGCACCAACATCGCCTATCCCGCCCGCAGCCTGAGCGCGCGCGCAAATGCGTTTTTTGCCGCATTGGGTCGCGGCATGGAGCGCTATATCGAGCGCAAGTCCCGCGCAGGGCAAATTCAGCAGCTCGAAGCAAAATCCGACGTGGAATTGGCCGCGATGGGTTTGAAGCGCGAGCAAATCGCGCTGCATGTGTTTCGCGATCTCTACTACATCTAATCCGGTCCCTCGGTGATCCCGCGATGGTGCGAGCCTGTGCTTGCATCGTCGCGGCGGACCGCAGGTGCGGCAAAGGCATGACAGGGCGGCCCCTAGGGGTGCGCCCTTTTGTTTGCCTAAATTATGGGCGCTTTGCGCGATTTTGCGCCGTTTGGGGGGCTGTGCTCTGGCACCTTGGCGTGGCTGCGGTCAATATGGCGGCAATGAGGGCCATGCCCTTGGCCATGCAAGAGGGAAGCCGCGCCCATGACCGAGCCACGCGCCACACAGATCGAACGCGCCGCACAGATCGCACAGCGCGGACAGGCTGCGCCCGATGCGGTTTTCGCGGACCGGATTGCGCTGAGCTATGAGGCGCGTTTTTTGCGGCGCAAGCGGCTGGTCACGGATGGGGGCATCGGGTTTCTGGTCGATCTGCCCAAGGCCGAAAGTCTGGACGCGGGCGACGCCTTTGTTCTGGCCGACGGGCGGCGCATCTTGATCGAGGCCGAACCCGAAGCCTTGATCGCGGTGCGCGGCGATGTTTTGCGCATGGCATGGCATATCGGCAACCGCCATACGCCTTGCCAGATCGAGGGCGATTGCCTTTACATTCAAAGCGATAAGGTCTTGGCCGATATGCTGCGGGGGCTGGGGGCGACGCTTGCGCCGGTTACCGCGCCGTTCATGCCCGAGGGCGGGGCCTACGGGATGGGGCGCACCCATGCCCATGCCCACGGCCACACGCATTTTGGCGCCGATGGCACGCCCCAAGGTGGCACGGCGCATAAGGATTTGGCGGATCCGGAGGGCGCCGCAGATGATCCCGCGCATCGGCATAGCCACGCGCATAGCCACCATCACAGCCATGACCACCCACATGACCACCCTCATGACCACAGCAATGACCACAGCCATGACTGACCCCGCGCCGATCAAAACCGATGCCGAAGCGGCGCAGGTTTTGCACCAATGGTTCTCGCCCGCTTTTCCGGTTGGCGGCTTTGCCTATTCGCACGGGCTGGAGACCGCGATTGCGCAGGGGCAGATCGCCTCGGCGCAAGATTTGCGCCTCTGGCTCGAAGGGCTGCTCGCGCATGGGGCAGGGCGGATGGATGCGGTGCTTATGGCCCACGCGTGGCGCGCGGATGCCGAGGAGGCGGCCGAGCTGGCTGATCTGGCCTCGGCGCTTTGCCCCTCTGCCGAGCGGCGTTTGGAGACCGAGGCGCAGGGCGAGGCTTTTGCCCGCACGGCCTGCGCGCTTTACGGGTTGGATTTGCCCGCCATGCCCTATCCGGTGGCTTTGGGCCGCGCCGCGCGCCTGATCGGGCTGCCTTTGGCGCCGCTGTTGCAATTGGCGCTGCAGGGCTTTGCCGCCAATCTGGTCTCGGCGGCGGTGCGTTTGGTGCCATTGGGCCAAACCGAAGGGCAGGGGGCCCTCACCGCGCTTTTGCCGCTCTGCGCGCGCCTTGCGACGGGGGCCGAAACCGCCGATCTCGACAGGGTTGGCAGTATCGCTTTGGCCGGTGACATCGCCTCGATGCGCCATGAGGTGCAAAGCGTGAGGTTGTTTCGCTCATGAGCGCTCTGGCCGATGTGATCAGCGTGATCTTGGTCGCGATTGCCGCGCTGCACGGGGCTTGGGCGCTGCGTATCTGGTGGCCCCTGCGCGACGAGACGGATTTGGCGCGCGCCGCCGTGGGCACCCGCGACATCACCAAAATGCCAAGCCCTGCGGCCTGCTGGACCGTGGTCTTGGTGCTGCTGACGGGCGCGCTTTGGCTGCAATTGCCGCGAGAGGCGGGCGGGCTGCGCGGGGCTTTGGTGCTTGCGGGGCTGGGCGTGATGACGCTGGCGTTTTTGGCGCGCGGGGTTGCGGCCTATGTGCCTGCCCTGCGCCGCTTTGGCCCCGAAGAGCCCTTTGCCACGTTCGACGGGCGCTATTACGCCCCGCTGTGCCTTGCGCTGGCTGCTGGCACGGCGGCGGTGCTCTTGTCGGGGGCGCCGTGATGCGCTTCGATCCCTTCCGATACGGCTTTGCCGGCATGACCCTTCCCCCACGATCCAGACCCGAGGTGACCCCATGAGCGATACGTCCTTCAAATCCCCGAACGGCCCGCTGCGCGTGGGCCTTGGCGGCCCTGTGGGCGCGGGCAAAACCACGCTGACCGCCGCGTTGTGCCGCACTTTGGCGGGCAAGCTGTCGATGGCGGTGGTGACCAATGATATCTACACCCGCGAGGATGCCGATGCTTTGGTGCGCATGCAGGTCTTGCCCTCCGAGCGCATCATGGGGGTGGAAACCGGCGGCTGTCCGCATACGGCGATCCGCGAGGATGCCTCGATCAATCTGGCGGCCATTGCGCGGCTCAACGAGCGGTTTGCCGATCTCGATCTGGTGCTGGTGGAATCGGGCGGTGATAACCTTTCGGCGACGTTTTCGCCCGAATTGGTCGATCTGACGATCTATGTGATCGACGTGGCCGCAGGCGAGGAAATCCCGCGTAAGGGCGGGCCTGCCATCACCAAATCCGACATTCTGGTGATCAATAAAACCGATCTTGCGCCCTATGTGGGGGCCGATCTGGCGGTGATGGAGCGCGACGCAACCGCGCAGCGCGGCGCAAGGCCTTTCGTCTTTACCAACCTCAAAACCGGCGCGGGACTGGCACAGGTTCTGGCGCTGATCGCCCAGATCGGCGGCTTGGAGATTACGCCCGATCCTGCGGCAATCGAAGCGTGAGCGCTTGACAGTTTGCGCGCGCCGCGCCAACCCTCGCCCCCATGTTTGATCTTCGCCCCGTTGGATATGTAATCGGCCTTTTGGTGGCAGCCCTCGGGCTTACCATGTTCTTGCCGATGCTGGTCGATATCGCGGAAGGGCGCGGCCATTGGCCCGCTTTTGCGGCCTCTGCTTTGCTTAGCATGACGGTGGGCGGTTTGGTCGCCCTGTCGTGCCGCAACGGGCTGCGCGAGGGCCTGTCGATCCAGCAAACGTTTTTGCTCACCACGGGCGTGTGGTTGATGTTGCCGATTTTTGGCGCGCTGCCGTTCATTTTGGGCGAGACCGATGCGCGCTGGGTCGATGCGTTTTTCGAGGCCATGTCGGGGATGACCACCACCGGATCGACGGTGTTTTCCGGCCTTGACGATATGCCCAAGGGGATATTGCTGTGGCGCGGGATATTGCAATGGCTGGGCGGGGTCGGGATCATTGTGGTCGCCATGGTGTTCCTGCCCGAGTTGCGCGTCGGCGGGATGCAGATTTTTCGCTCCGAAGGTTTTGAAACCATGGGCAAAATCTTGCCGCGCGCCTCGGCCATCGCTTCGCAGATCTCGGTGATCTATGTCGGGCTGACCTTGGCCTGTGCGGCCTCCTATATCGTTTTGGGGATGAATGCCTTTGATGCCACGGTGCATGCGCTCACCACCGTTTCGACCGGCGGGTTTTCTAATTACGACGCCTCTTTCGGCACGTTTTCCGGCCCCGCCGAATATGTCGCCTCTTTCTTCATGATCCTCGCCGCGCTGCCCTTTGTGCGCTTTGTGCAAATGCTCAACGGCCATAGCACGGCGCTGTTTGGCGATGCGCAGGTGCGCGGGTTCTTGATGGTGATCGGCGTGCTTGTAATCATCACCACCGCCGTGTTGACCACGATCTTCCCGCATCATTGGGAGCAAAGCTTTCGCGAGGCTCTGTTCAACATCACCTCGATCATTTCGGGCACTGGATATTCCAGCGTTGATTACATGAATTGGGGCGGTTTTCTGATCGCGATCTTTTTCTTCATCGGCCTTATCGGCGGCTGCGCGGGATCGACGGCCTGCTCGGTGAAAATTTTTCGCTACCAGATTTTGATCGCCTCGGTGAAATCGCAAATCCGCCGTATCCATTCGCCCCACGGGGTGTTTACGCCGCGCTATGACGGGCGGGTGATCGACGAGGATGTGCTCAATTCGGTGATGTCGTTTTTCGTGTTTTTCGTGGTCTCGGTCGGGGTTCTGGCCGTGGCCTTGGGGCTGACCGGATTGGATTTCACCACCTCCGTGTCGGGCGCGGCGACCGCGCTGGCCAATATCGGGCCGGGTTTGGGCGAAAAAATCGGTCCTGCGGGCAATTTCGCGGGTCTCAATGACACGGCGAAATGGCTCTTGGCGGCGGGAATGTTGATCGGACGGCTGGAACTGATGGCGGTCTATGCGATCTTGACGGTGAATTTCTGGCGCGCCTAGGCGCGGCAATTTGCCCTTAGGTCAACGGGCCAAGCTGTGTTTGAGTGGCAGCGCCCTCCGCCTCCATGCCCAAAGGTGCCCCATGATCCGCTATGCCGCCACTGCTTTTGCCGTCTTCACTGCTTTGTTGCATAGCCTCGTGGGGACCTATGACACCTTGCTTGCGTTGCTGGAGGCCGATCTTGATCCGGCGCTGCGCGGCACGTTTCATGCCTGTTGGCATTTCATCAGCCTGTTCTTGCTGTTCTCGGCCTATGCGTTCTGGCGCCGCCGCGCCAGCACGCGCGATCTGGCGGCGCTATGGATCGGTTTTGCGGTGGTGTTTTTCGGCGTCGGGCTATGGCAGGGCGGCCTGTCGGGCCTGATGGTGGTGCCGCAATGGATATTGCTCGCGCCTGCGGGTGTTCTGGCATGGCTGAGCGCGCGCCGCGCGGCGCGGTGATTTAACGGCTGATCCAACGCCAAAGGCCCCCAAAAAAGCGGGGGGCTTTGGTGTATGTTGCCTGCAGGGGCGGGCCGCTAAACCCCCGCCAGAGGTTTTACGAGACGGCTTGGGGCTCCGCCCGTTCGCGCCTTAAAACCTCCCCCGGAGGTTTTACGAGACGGCGCTCACTCCCAGCAGCTGACCAGAACGGTCATGGAACTGGCGCTGGCGGTCAGGTCCACAGGGTCGAGGGTGTCCAAAGCATCGGTCGTCTCTGCATTGATCCCCTCGCGTTGCAGCAAAGCCAGAACCGCGCTGCCATCGGCGACAAAGCTCACCCCTTCGGGCAGCTTTTGTGCGCCGTTTGTGGCGGGCAAAAGCATCCCCAGCACCGCGCCGCCCGCGTCGAACACCGGACCGCCCGCATCACCAGGCATGGCGTTGAGCGCAAGGCGTTTGAGGCCCGTTTCGCCGCGCAAACCGCGGATATCGGCCAAGGTGCCATAGGTTAGGGTCGGCCCGTTGAGCACCCCCTCAAAGCTGTAGCCCGAGACCGCCACATCCGATTGCAGCCGCGGCACGGCGCGTTGGAAACGGGCGGTGGACATCGGTGCCAAAGGCTCTTGCGGGCGCAAGATCGCGATACCGTTTTCGGCATCGGATGCGATCACCGTCGCGTCGATATCGTCATCAAGCGTGATCCGCCCGCATTGCGCGACCGCCTCGGCGGTGGTGACCACCGTGCCTTTTGCATCGATATAAAACCCCGAGCGGGCCAGTTTGGGTTTGCGGATTTCCAGACCGGAGAGCAAATCAATGCTCTGCGCGCCATTATCGCCCGCCGCCGGATCAAGCGCCGCGCCAAAGGTGGAAAAGCTCGTCTGCATCTCGCTCAGCACGCGGCGGCGGCGTTCCTCGTCGCCCACAGGCCAGACCAGCGTAAAGCCCTTGACCTGACCGGCGCGCAAATAGGCTTCGGTATGCGAGACGATATGCCCGTCCTCGCCGATCAGAACAAAGCTGTCGTTCTTGCGCTCGCGCGGCCCCGAAGGCGGCACAATCTCGAGCGTTTGCATGATATCGTAAAGCCCCCAAAGCGTGGCCTGATCGCCCTGTTGCGAGATGGTCAGAACCTGCACATCCAGATCGCCTTTGGCGGTGTAATGGCCAAAGGGCGGCTCGTAGCGGTCGAAATCCACCACGCCCATCGGCAGGGCCATTTCGATGCCCGCGCCCTCGTCGCGCACCATACGCAGGCCCATGCCATCAAGGATGGCGTTATATTGTTTGAGCAGTGTCGCGCGCTGCAGCGTGGTCATCACGCCGGTGACCTCGAACCCGTTGGCCTCTTGCCATGCGGCCATAGAGGCGCGTGTGCCGCGGCCAAAGGCGCCGTCGATGCCGCTGTCGTAATAGCCCGCCCATTTGAGCATGGATTGCAGGTCCATCCGTGCCGCGCGGTCCAGATCGCGCTCGCCGCGCAGGGCTTCGGATTTGGTCTCGTCGGGGGCGGGGGGCTGGGGCGCTGCCGCGGGTTGCTCGGCGGATGCGTTGCCCGCTGCGGCTTGTGCGGCCGGCTCGGTCGCGGCGGCGGCCTCGGCCGTTTGATCGGCCGTTTGATTGGCGGGGGGCGCATCGTTGCGCGGCGGATTGCTCAGGAAATCCGTGCCCACGGGCCAAAACTGTTGGCGGAAGGAATTGGTAAAGGTGATAAAACTGTCGCGCGGGATCTGCCCCTCGCGGCGGTAAACGCGCAACACTTGCGCCGCATCATCGCGCGTGTATGGCCCGAGCACGATGGCATACCACCCCTGGCCCAAGGAAAACCCGTTCACATCGGCCAAACGCCCCGCATAGCCGCGGATCGCTTCTTGGGCGTCGTTGAGGCTGGGCTGCGCTTCGATTTGCACCCATGCGATGTCGTCGCTTTGCGATTGCGCGCTTTGCGCGGTGGCGGTCATGGGCGCAAATGGGCCCGTCATCAGCAGCGTGAGCACCACAGCCGCAGGTTTAAAGGAATTACTGAAAAATTGCCGGATCATCTTGCCCTGTCGCCCTTGTTAAACGTGTTTTTGGTCTTGCTTGGGGTTTCATAACAAATCTGACGCAGAGCGCATCCAAATAATGCGTGAGCACGCAATTGACCCCGCCCGCTGGGGGCCGTAGTTAGGACGCGCGATTTAAGGCAGAGGGCGGCGTGATCCGCGCGCCACACGCATCCGACAACCGGCAAAGCGCGCCGCCCGCACAGTTGCGGCCCCGCCCGCGCCTTTGCCCCCGCAAGACGCCCCCGCACGGCAACGCGCGGACCAGATGATCAGGGACCGAAGATATGGCAGCCAGCAGTGATAAACCCCGCAGCTTTCAGGAAATTATCCTGCGCCTTCAAGCCTATTGGGCCGCGCGCGGATGTGCCGTGATGCAGCCTTATGACATGGAAGTCGGGGCGGGCACCTTCCATCCGGCCACCACATTGCGCAGCCTCGGATCGCGCCCTTGGGCCGCTGCCTATGTGCAGCCCTCGCGCCGCCCCACCGACGGGCGCTATGGCGAGAACCCGAACCGGATGCAGCACTATTACCAATACCAGGTGGTGATCAAACCCAGCCCGCCCGATTTGCAGGCGCTCTATCTGGGCAGCCTCGAAGCCATCGGCATCGACATGGATCTGCACGACATCCGCTTTGTCGAGGATGATTGGGAAAGCCCGACCTTGGGCGCGTGGGGGCTTGGCTGGGAGGTCTGGTGCGACGGCATGGAAGTGTCGCAATTCACCTATTTCCAACAGGTCGGCGGCCATGATTGCCATCCGGTCTCGGGCGAATTGACCTATGGTCTCGAACGTCTGGCGATGTATGTCTTGGGCGTCGATCACGTCATGGACATGCCCTATAACGACCCGCAATCGCCCACGCCTTTGACCTATGGCGATGTGTTTCGCCAGACCGAAGGCGAATACAGCCGCTGGAACTTCGACGTCGCCAATACCGAAGTTCTTTTGCGCCACTTTGAAGAGGCCGAGGCCGAATGCCGCGCGATTTTGGAGCAGCCCGCCGAGGACCCCAAAACCGGCAAACGCATCATCATGGCCCATCCCGCCTATGATCAATGCATCAAGGCCAGCCATATTTTCAACCTGCTCGACGCGCGCGGCGTGATCTCGGTGACCGAGCGTCAAGGCTATATCGGGCGCGTGCGCACATTGGCCAAAGCCTGCGCCGACGCCTTTGTGCAAACCGAAGCGGGCGGCTTTGCCGCGCAGCAGGACGCATAACCCATGGGCAAGTTTCTAGCAGGTCTCATCGTGATTACAGCACTCGCCGCAGGCGCCGCCGTCTATTACCTTCAAGTCTATGCCTATTACGACGAGGTCACGGCCAGCGGCACCGAGGATGTGGCGATCACTTCGCTGACCTCCGGCGCGCCCGAGCCGATCCTCTATGACGGTTTCGAAGCCATCGACAGTGACAGCTCGCCGATCCGCTACCGCGCCTGTTTCTCGACCCCGCTCAGCCAAGCCATGCTCACCGAGACCTATGAAGTCTACGAGAGCGCCGAACCCAATATCGGCCCGCCGTGGTTCACATGTTTCGACGCCAAGGAAATCGGCAAATCGATCGAGGATGGCGAAGCCATTGCCTTTTTGGGCACCGCCAATATCCATTACGGCGTCGACCGCGTGATTGCGGTTCTGCCCGATGGCCGCGGTTTCGCGTGGCACCAGATCAACCATTGCGGCGAGGCAGTGTTCAACGGCAAAGCCGCGCCCACAGATTGCCCCCCTGCACCTGAAAGTTACCAATAATGCCCGATCTTCTGATTGAACTCTTCAGTGAAGAAATTCCCGCGCGCATGCAGGCCCGCGCCGCCGAGGACCTGCGCAAGAAAGTCACCGACGGTTTGGTCGAGGCGGGGCTGACCTATGCCCATGCGGGGGCGTTTTCCACGCCGCGCCGCTTGACCCTCGCCGTCGAGGGCCTCTTGGCCAAAAGCCCCGACACGCGCGAAGAGCGCAAAGGCCCGCGCGTCGATGCGCCCGAAAAGGCCATCGAGGGCTTCTTGCGCGGCGCAGGTGTCACGCGCGAGGATCTCGAAGAGCGCGAGGAGAAAAAGGGCAAGGTCTTCTATGCGGTGATCGCCAAAAAAGGCCGCCCCGCCGCCGAGATCATCGCACAGGTTCTGGACGATACGATCCGCAATTTCCCATGGCCCAAATCCATGCGCTGGGGTGCAGGCAGCCTCAAATGGGTGCGCCCGCTGCATTCGATCCTGTGCATCGTGACCGACGAGACAGGGGCCGAGGTCGTGCCCTTCGAGATTGACGGCATCACCGCCTCCAACACCACCGAAGGCCACCGATTTATGTCCAAGGGGCGCTTTACCGTGACCTCCTTTGACGATTACGCGGCGCGGCTCAAACGCGCCCATGTGATCCTCGACCCCGCCGAGCGGGCCGAACATATCTGGCACGAAGCCACCAATCAGGCCTTCGCAAGCGGGCTGGAGGTTGTCGAGGACAAGGGCCTTTTGGCCGAAGTGGCCGGATTGGTCGAATGGCCCGTCGTCTTGATGGGCGAGATCGCCAATGATTTCCTTGGCTTGCCGCCCGAAGTTCTGCGCACCTCGATGAAAGAGCACCAGAAATTCTTTTCGGTGAAAAACCCCAAAACCGGACGTATCGAACGCTTCATCACCGTTGCCAACCGCGAAACCGCCGACAATGGCGCGACGGTTCTGGCGGGCAACCAGAAGGTTTTGTTCGCGCGCCTGTCGGATGCGAAATTCTTTTGGGAAAACGACCTGCGCGTGGCCCGTTCGGGCATGACAGCTTGGACCGAGCAACTCGAAAACGTCACCTTCCAAAACCAGTTGGGCAGCCAAGCCGACCGCATCGCGCGGATCCGTGCGCTGGCGGGCGAGATGGCGGCGAGCGTGGGCGCCGATCCGGCGCTGGCCATGCAGGCTGCCGAGGTCGCCAAGGCCGATCTTAGCTCTGAAATGGTCTATGAATTCCCCGAACTTCAAGGGCTTATGGGCCGCTACTACGCGCAGGCCGCCGGATTGCCCGGCGCCGTGGCCGAGGCCTGCGAGCAGCATTACTCGCCCCTCGGCCCCTCCGATGACGTGCCCGAAGGCGCGGTGGCGCGCAGCGTCGCCTTGGCCGATAAGCTCGACACGTTGACGGGGTTCTGGGCGATCGACGAAAAGCCCACCGGATCCAAAGACCCCTATGCCTTGCGCCGCGCGGCGCTTGGGGTCATTCGCATCATTTTGGCCGGTGATCTGCGCCTGAGCCTTGATCAATTCATCGACAGCCAGCTTCTAAAACATAAAATCAACCTGAGCCGCGACGGGGCCAATGGCGCTGAAATCAAAGCGCTTGAGGATGTTCTCGAAGAGATCGCCGACCACGGCGTGTTCGGCGCGGCCTTCCGCACCGTGATCGAAAAATTCGACGGCCATGACGATGCGCCCGAGACCGGCGAGGGCTCGCTCTTGGGCGATCTGGAAACGGGTGTGCCGGACCTGTCGGCGGATTTGCTGGCGTTTTTCCACGACCGGCTCAAGGTCTACCTGCGCGATCAGGGCCTGCGCCATGATGTGATCGATGCCTGCGTGGCGATGGCGGGCAACGACGATTTGACGCTATTGGTCAAACGCGCGCGCGCTTTGTCGGATGTATTGGCCACCGATGATGGCGCGAACCTGCTGCAAGGCTTCAAGCGGGCCAATAATATCCTCACCCAAGCCGAGGAAAACGATGGCGTCAGCTATGAATACGGCGCGGACGTGAAATTTGCCGAAACCGATGCCGAACGCGATCTCTTTGCGGCGCTCGATACGGCGGGGGCTGCGATCTCTTCGGCCATCGTGGCCGAAGATTTCGCCTCCGCCATGCAAGGCATGGCCTCGCTGCGCGCCCCGATTGATGCGTTTTTCGAAGCGGTGCAGGTCAATTCCGACAATCAGATCGTGCGCCGCAACCGGCTCAATCTCTTGTCGCGTATTCGCACCATCTGCCTTTCGGCGGCGGACCTGACACGCATCGAAGGCTGATGCGCCCCGCGCGCCCATGCGCGCGCCGCAAGCATCGCGGCTCTTGCCGCTTGCGCGCTGCGCCCCTTGGGGCGTAGTGTGACGGCAATATGAAAGGTGCCGCAGTGCAGCAAGACCCCAAAGCCCCGACCTCATCCTCTGATACGGCGCAGATCGCGGCGCTGGAGGCGCATCCATTGGCGCAAAACCCCGATGTGACCCTGATCACCCCGACCGCGCCGATGTCGCCGCAAACCCATGGCGGGCGGGCAAAATGCCTGCAACGGCTGATCCGGCTCGACATGCCGGTGCCGCGCACCGTGGCGCTGTCCTTTGCCGAGGTGCACCGGATCGCGGCGGGCAAAATGCCCAAGATGAAAAAGCTGCTCGAACCCTTTGGCGATGGCCCGCTTTTGTGCGTGCGCCCGTCTTCCGAAGGGGCCGATTGGGGCGGGCCGGGGGCGATTTTGAACATCGGCCTCAACGATGCGCGCTACAAAGAGCTGAGCGAGCGGATCGGTAAGGAGGCGGCTTGCGAGCTTTACCGCCGGTTTGTGCAATCCTATGCGGTGGATGTGGCGCGGCTTGATCCCGACGATTTCGACGATATCACCGAGCCGGGCGAGGCGGGGCTTCAGGCCATGCTGCGCGCTTACGAAGACGAGATGGAA
Source organism: Paracoccaceae bacterium (assembly GCA_050633545.1). GTDB lineage: Bacteria > Pseudomonadota > Alphaproteobacteria > Rhodobacterales > Rhodobacteraceae > Litorivita. The sequence goes on along the minus strand of JBOEGS010000001.1, from coordinate 57,664 downwards.
GAGCCGTTTCCGCAAGACCCCGCGGTGCAATTGGCGGGGGTGCTGCGCTCTATGGCGCGGGCGTGGGAAGGCACCACGGCGCGGATTTTGCGCGAGGCCAAAGGCGCGCCGGTGGACGCCGGATTGGGGCTTGTGGTGCAAGAGCTTGCGCTGGGTCTGGGGCAGGGGGAATGCGGATCGGGCGTGATCCAATTGGTCAATTCGCAAACCGGCCATCCGCAAATCACCGGCCGCTACCTGCGCCAAAGCCAAGGCCGCGAAGCGCTTCAGCAAGGCGCCGAGGCGATCTTCCTGGAGCGCGACCCGCGCGGTCCCTCTTTGCAAGAGCTTGCGCCCGAGGCTTTTGACGAATTGATCGCCCATACGCAATTGATGCGTAAACGGCTGCGCGCCGAAATGCAGGCCGAATTTACGCTGGTCAACGGGCAGGTGCATATTCTTGACGGGGTGCGGGTCGCACGGTCGGGCCGCGCCGCCGTGCGCATCGCCGTGAGCCTTGCCGAAGACGGGATCATTCCGCGTGAAGAGGCGCTTTTGCGCATCGAGCCGCGCGCCTTGAACGAGCTTTTGCACCGGCAAATTGACCCTGATGCGCCGCGCGATCGTATCGCCACAGGCATTGCCGCCAGCCCCGGCGCGGCCACCGGCATTTTGGTGTTTTCCGCCGCCGAAGCCCAAGCCGCCGCCGCGCGGTCCGAGCCGTGCATTTTGGTGCGCCGCGAAACCTCGCCCGAGGATATCCGCGGGATGCATGCCGCGGTTGGCGTCTTGACCGAACGCGGCGGGATGACATCGCACGCCGCCGTCATCGGGCGCGGCATCGGGTTGCCCTGTGTTGTGGGGGTGTCGAACCTGCGCTTCCAGACGCGGCAAAAAACCATCACCGCCGCCGACGGGCGGGTGTTTCGCGAAGGCGATATCCTGACCATCGACGGCACCAATGGCGAGGTTCTGGCCGGTGCGCCGGACCTGATGGAAGCCTCTTTGGACGAGGCCTTTCAAACGCTGATGGGATGGGCCGATACCCTGTGCGATATCGGCATCCGCGCCAATGCCGACACGCCTGCGGACGCGCAAACCGCGCGAAATTTCGCCGCCCAAGGCATCGGGCTTTGCCGCACCGAACATATGTTCTTCGAGGCCGACCGCCTGACCGTGATGCGCGAGATGATTTTTGCCGACGAGCCAAAAGACCGCCGCGCCGCGATTGACAGGCTCTTGCCGATGCAGCGCGCCGATTTCGCCGAATTGTTCCGCATCATGCAAGGCCAACCGGTTTGCATCCGCCTGTTTGATCCGCCCTTGCACGAATTCTTGCCCCATGACCGCGCGGGGCACCGCGAATTGGCCGAGGCTTTGGACCTGCCGCTGTCGGATGTGACGCGCCGTGTCGAGGCCCTGTCGGAATATAACCCGATGCTGGGCATGCGCGGCGTGCGCCTCGGGATCACCGTGCCGGAAATCTACGACATGCAGGCGCGCGCGATTTTCGAGGCCACCGTCGAGGCCAGCCGCGACGGCGCCGCCGTGGTGCCCGAGATCATGATCCCGCTTGTGTCGGCGAAACGCGAGGTCGAATTGGTCAAAACCCGCGTCGATGCCGTGGCCGCCGCCGTGCGCACCGAAACCGGCAGCAATTTTACCTATCGCCTTGGAGTGATGGTCGAAACCCCGCGCGCCGCGCTGCGGGCGGGCGAGATCGTGCACCACGCTGCGTTTTTGAGCTTTGGCACTAATGATTTGACCCAAATGACCTATGGGCTGAGCCGCGATGACGCGGGCCGCTTCATGTCGCAATACGTCAATTTGGGCGTCTACCCCGAAGATCCGTTCCACACGCTTGACCAAGACGGGGTCGGCGAATTGCTCACCATCGGGGCCGAGCGCGGGCGCGCGGTGCGCTCGGATCTGACCGTTTCGATCTGCGGCGAACATGGCGGCAGCCCCGAATCAATCGCCTTTTGCCGCGCCGCCGGATTTGACTATGTGTCCTGTTCGCCCTTCCGCGTGCCGGTTGCACGGCTCGCGGCGGCGCAGCTGGCGGTGGCAGACAAGATCGGGTGGGTGGCGGGCTCCAGCCGTCCATATGCTGCGGTTCCTGCACAATATTATTCGTAAACGGCGCAAGGCGCTGTTTACAATTTGGCGCGAAAAACCCTGCAAGCGCCCCATGGCTGGACCTTTTGTGCCCTTTTCTGCTAGGAGAGGCGCAATTGTCCGTTTGTTAACCAAACCGGAAAGTTTGGGGCCAGAAGAGACAGGTGACGATCCGAGGTCGAGCCCGAGAAAAGAAAGTGTTTGATCCATGATCGTATTTACATCGGCCCGCTTGGCCGCCCGCTCTATTTTGAAGACCGTCTTCGTCCCCGTCGCTCTCGCTGCAATTTTCGCGGCGACGCTCAGCGGCGCGCCCGCGCAAGCCGATACGCCTGTGGGCAAAATCCTTGACCAAGAGCGCCGCGGCCTTGGCGCGCTGACCGAAGACGCCATTCAGGGCCTGCTCGAACGTCCGGGACTGCAGATCGATTATTCGCGCGAATGGCTGGCCAGCCAGCCCCGCGCCAAGGGCGGCGCGCAGTGGCGCTGCCTTGCCGAGGCGCTGTATTTCGAAGCGCGTGGGGAAAGCGTGAAGGGCCAGTTCGCCGTTGCCGAAGTGATCCTCAACCGCGTCGAAAGCACCCGCTATCCCGATACGGTTTGCGCTGTGATCAACCAGGGCACAGGACGCAAATACGCCTGCCAGTTCACCTATACCTGTGATGGCAAGAAAGAGATCATCGCAGAGCCGCGCGCCTTTGAACGGGTGGGTAAGATCGCAAAATTGATGGTCAATGGGGCGCCGCGCGATTTGACCTCTGGGGCCACGCATTACCATACCAAGGCGGTCAGCCCGAATTGGTCGCGCAAATTCCCGCGCACGGCCACCATCGGCGTGCACCATTTCTACAAACAGCCTACGCGCCTGTCGCAAAACTGATCGCGCAACGCGCTTTGAAAGGTGATTGAAAGGTGATTGCGCCGCTCCATGGCCGGAGCGGCGCAGGTCGTCTCGGAGCAGATATGTGCCGCGTCGCCGCCGCTGCGCGTTGCGTCGCGCAGCGCTGGCCGCGCACCGGTGCGGCTGATATAACAGCCCCACCAATAAGCCGCGAAAGACACGCTATGAGCCAAGATATCCACCTCGCCTTCGAGCATCCCGCCGCCCGTGCCCGCGCCACCGAGCGACGCGATCAGAACGGCCCGCTCGACCGGATCTCTTTGCGTGATCATGTGGTCGAGGTGGAGATCGGCGCCTTCCAAGCCGAGCGCGGCACCACGCAGCGTATATGTTTTAACGTGGTGGTCGAGGTGCGCCCCGTCGCGGCGCCGGTGGACGACGATGTGGATCGCATCTTGTCCTATGACAAGGTGACCGAGGCGATTGCCTATGAATTGGAGGCCGAGCGGCTCAACCTGCTCGAAACGCTTGCCGCCCGCATTGCCGACCGGATTTTGCTCGAACCGCAAGCCGAGCGGGTTTTTGTACGTATCGAAAAACTGGACCGCGGCCCTGGCGCCTTGGGGGTGGAGATTGTGCGCTCCGCCGATGAGCGCAGCGACGCCGCCCCGATGCAAGCCGCCCCCCGCCCGCATTTCGTTTTTCTCGGCAATGAGGCCATCGCCAGCCCGCATTTGAATGCATGGCTTGACCAGTTGGAAGCGCGCGCCGAGCCGGTGATCTTGTGCGTCGGGCCGCATGACGGACCGGTTCCGCAGGCGCAAAACCCTTTGGCACAGCGCCGCATTGATCTTTTGGCGGTGGAGCAAAACGCATGGACCTTGGCCGCGCGCGACAAACGCTGTGTGGTGACCGCGACGCGCACCGAGCTTGATTGGGCGATGAAGCACGGGCAAATTTGCGTCTGGGCACCGTCGAAAATGTTGCTTGATGCGCCGCAAAACCCTTTGGCGGATCTGGGCACGCGCGCGCCGCTCTTGCTGGCGCTGTGGCTCGGCGGGCAAATGACGGCGAGCGATCTTTTACTGATCGGTGCGCAGATGCCGGAAGGGGCCGACACGACTTTGCCCCTGCGCCAGATTGCCGCCACCTGCGCGCAGATTTGAGCACCCGATGAGCGCGTATTTTCGCCCCTTGCCGCAGTGTAGCAACGCGCGCCCTGCCGAAGCCGTGCCTTTGGCGGGCGGGCCTTTGTGGTTCACCCATGCCATCCGCTTTAGCCGCGAAGGGGCGCCCAGCTCGGCGGGCGAGGTCGTTCCAGCGGCGGCGATACCGGCTGCATATCTGGAGCGCTTGAGCGCGCCGCGCGCGCCGGTGGCAGGGCTGGATATGGGGCGCACCGCTTTGATGGGGATTTTGAACACCACACCGGACAGCTTCTCGGACGGCGGGGACCATAATGATGTTGCTGCGGCCCGCGACGCCGCCCTCGCGATGGTCGCGGCGGGGGCCGATATCATCGACGTGGGCGGCGAATCCACCCGCCCCGGAGCGGTGGAGGTGCCGGTGGACGAAGAAATCGCCCGCACCCGCCCCGTGATCGAGGCCATCCGCGCGCAAAGCCATGTGCCGATCTCGATCGACACGCGCAAATCCGCCGTGGCCCGTGCGGCCATCGGCGCGGGCGCGGATCTGGTCAATGACGTTTCGGCATTCGGGTTCGATCCGAAGATGCGGCAGGTTTGCGCCGATCTGGGTGCGCCGGTCTGTTTGATGCATGCCCAAGGCGATCCGTCGACGATGCAGCACGACCCGCAGTATCGCGATGTTCTGCTCGACGTTTATGACGCACTGGAGGCGGCGGTTGCGCGCGCCGAGGCTGCCGGTATCGCGCGCGCGCGTATCCTCGTCGATCCAGGCATCGGGTTTGGCAAGTCAGAAGCGCATAACTTGCGGCTTTTGCAGCATATTTCTCTGCTCCACGGGATCGGATGTCCGATCCTTTTGGGCGTGTCGCGCAAGGGCTTTATCGGCCGTATCGGCAAAGCGCCCGACCCCAAGGACCGCGCTGCAGGCTCCATCGCCGTCGCGCTTGCAGGGCTGGCGCAGGGGGTGCAGATGCTGCGTGTGCATGATGTGCGCGAAACCGCTTCGGCGCTGGCGCTGTGGCGCGCCGCGCGCGGGCTTTGACCTGCGGGCCAATCGCGCATAAACCCTATCCAAAGGCGCGAGACGCCCCAGAATATCAGGCGAGGAACCCCAGTATGACCCGCAAGTTTTTCGGCACCGACGGTGTGCGCGGCACCGCCAACACCTACCCGATGACCGCCGAAATGGCGCTGCGTCTCGGGGCGGCGGTGGGGCGGTATTTCCGCCGTGACGGATCGAATGTGCACCGCGTGGTGATCGGCAAGGACACGCGATTGTCGGGCTATATGTTTGAAAACGCGCTGACGGCGGGGCTGACCTCGACGGGGATGAACGTGCTGCTGCTCGGCCCCGTGCCGACCCCCGCCGTGGGTCTGTTGACGCCGTCGATGCGCGCCGATCTGGGGGTGATGATTTCCGCCAGCCACAACCCCGCCCATGACAACGGTATCAAGTTTTTCGGCCCCGACGGATTTAAGTTGTCGGATGAGGCTGAGATGGAGATCGAAGCCTTGGTCGAGGCCGGAGTGGAGCCGGCGCAAGCGCGCAACATCGGCCGCGCGCAGCGGATCGATGACGGGCTGTTCCGCTATGTGGAGCGGGTGAAATCCACCTTCCCCGAAGGCCGCCGTCTGGACGGGATCAAGGTCGTGGTCGATTGCGCCAACGGCGCCGCCTACCGCGCTGCGCCCGAGGTTCTATGGGAGTTGGGCGCCGATGTGGTGAAAATCGGCGTGTCGCCTAATGGCTTGAATATCAATAATAAATGCGGATCGACCGCGCCGCAGACTGCGGCCGAGGCCGTGGTGGCCCATGGCGCCGATCTGGGCATCTGCCTCGACGGGGATGCCGACCGCATCATCCTCATTGATGAGACGGGCAAGGTGGCGGATGGCGATCAATTGATGGCGCTGCTGGCCAGCCGTTGGGCCGAAGAAGGCCGCTTGAAAGGCGGGGCTTTGGTGGCGACGGTGATGTCCAATCTGGGGCTTGAGCGGTTCCTGAACAGCCAAAGCATCGGCCTTGAGCGCACGGGCGTCGGAGATCGCTACGTTGTCGAACGGATGCGCGCGGGCGGCTTCAATCTGGGCGGGGAACAATCGGGCCATATCGTCATGACCGATTATGCGACCACGGGCGACGGATTGATGGCGGGGCTGCAATTTCTGGCCGAAATGGTGCGCTCGGGGCAACGCGCCTCGACGCTGGCCAAACAGTTTGAAACCGTGCCGCAGCTCTTGAAAAACGTTCGCTTTTCGGCGGGTCAGGTGCCGCTTGAAGAGGCCAAAGTGCAGGCCGCGATCCAAGAGGCCGAAGCCGATCTGGCGGGCAATGGCCGTTTGCTCATTCGCAAATCGGGCACCGAACCCTTGATCCGCGTGATGGCGGAAAGCGAGGACGAAGGCATTCTGAACGCCGCCGTTGACCGCGTTGTCGCCGCTGTGGAGCAAGCAACCGCTTCGTGAGCGCAACAAAAAAGGCGCGCCCGAAAGCGCGCCTGAAAATCAGTTCCAAATCCTTCGGGACTTAGTTCTTCTCTTTGTCGACCATCTTGCCTGCGGAAATCCACGGCATCATGTCGCGCAGTTTCTTGCCGACGACTTCGATCTGGTGCTCGTCGTGCAAACGGCGGGTCGCTTTGAAGAAGGGCTGACCGACCGAGTTTTCCTGCATGAAGTCACGCACGAATTTACCGTTCTGGATGTCGGTGAGAACACCCTTCATCGCCGCTTTGGTTTCCTCATAGGGCAACACGCGCGGGCCCGAAACATATTCGCCATATTCGGCGGTGTTCGAGATCGAATAGTTCATGTTGGCGATGCCGCCTTCATAGATCAGATCGACGATCAATTTGGTTTCGTGCAGGCACTCGAAATAGGCCATTTCGGGCGCATAGCCCGCTTCGACCAATGTCTCGAAACCCATGCGGATCAATTCGACGATACCGCCGCACAAAACGGCCTGTTCGCCGAAGAGGTCGGTTTCGCATTCTTCGCGGAAGTTGGTCTCGATGATGCCCGAACGGCCGCCACCGATGGCCGAGCAATAGGACAGGCCGATTTCGAGCGCTTTGCCCGATGCGTCACGGTCCACCGCCACAAGGCAGGGCACGCCGCCGCCTTTGGTGTATTCGCCGCGCACGGTGTGGCCGGGGCCTTTGGGGGCCATCATGATGACGTCGACGCCTTCTTTCGGCTCGATCAGGCCGAAGTGCACGTTCAAACCATGGGCAAATGCGATCGCCGCTCCGGGTTTGATGTTGTCATGCACGTATTTTTTGTAGGTTTCGGCCTGCAATTCGTCGGGCATGGTGAACATGATGACATCGCACCATGCGGCCGCTTCGGCGATGCCCATAACGGTCAGGCCTTCGCCTTCGGCTTTCTTGGCCGAGGCCGAGCCTTCGCGCAGGGCGACGACAAGGTTCTTCGCGCCGCTGTCACGCAGGTTCAGCGCATGGGCGTGACCTTGGCTGCCGTAACCGAGGATGGCCACTTTCTTGTCTTTGATCAGGTTGATGTCGCAATCGCGGTCATAGTATACGCGCATGATATGTCCTCTTGGTTGGGGATCGGGGGCAGGGCGCCGCCCGAGTCGAATTCTGCGAGCAACATAGGCCCATTTGCCCCGATAGCATTTGCCAATCGCATGGGTTTTCCTCTATTGATGAAATATCTATTCGGAAATTTGTAAATATTGGATGGTATCATGCTTGATGATACGGATCGGCGCATTCTTCGGCTCTATCAGGCCGATCCCACGCTCACGGCGGCGCATCTGGCGGCCCAAGCGGGATTGGCCACGGCGACCTGTTGGCGGCGCGTCGAGAAAATGATCGAAAGCGGCGTGATCCGCGCCAACCGCGCGGTGATCGATTGGCGTGCCTTGGGCTATGAGGTCGAGGTCAGCCTGCGCGTGAGCCTCGACAAAACCAATTCGCGCGCGTTCGACGAATTTATCGCCGAGGCGCGCACCGTGCCGGATGTCATTGAAATTCAAACGTTTTTGGGCCGCGTTGATGTGCGCCTGTCGGTCATCGCGCGCGACATGGCGCATTATCAGGACATCTACCGCCGCCGCATTCTGTCGTTGCCCCATATCAGCGATATCGAGGCCCTGATGCATGTGGCGCGGATCAAAAGCGACGAGGCGCTGCCGCTATGATCGATCTGGACGAAACCGACCGCAGGCTGTTGCGCGAATTGGCGCGCGATGCGGGGCAAACGGCGGGGGCCTTGGGGCGCAAGATCGGCCTGTCGCAACCTGCCACATGGCGGCGGATCGAGCGGTTGAAATCCATCGGCGTTCTGGCGGGGCAGCGCCTTGATCTGGACCGCGAAAAGCTGGGCTTTGGCGTCGCGGTGTTTTTGGGGGTCAAACTGGCCACCAAGGGCCGCGTCAGCTTGGACGATTTCGAACGCGCTGTTTGCGCCATTCCCGAGGTGCAAACCGTCGAACACGTCTTGGGCATGTATGATTACCGCCTGCGCGTTGTCGCCCGCGACATCGCCGATTTCGAACGGGTGCTGCGGCGGCGGATCATGACACTGCCTGGGGTGGGCGACGTCGAGGCCAATGTTCTGCTCTCCGAAGAGCGCCTTGCGGGGCCGCTCGGATAGGGCGCGGCGATTTAGCGCTTTTGCACGGACCCGCCGCGCGATAGCCTCACCGCAACAAACCGGAGGAACCCCGTCATGACCGCCTTGCTTGATACCGTCGATCCCGATGGATTGCTCGAATATTCCGTGGTTTTCACCGACCGCAGCCTCAATCATATGTCGCAAGAATTCCAAGGGGTTATGCGCGATATTTCAACCTTTCTCAAAGAGGTCTACCGCGCCCATAGCGTCGCCCTTGTCCCAGGCGGCGGCAGCTACGCGATGGAGGCGGTCGCGCGCCAGTTCGGCGCAGGCAACCACGCGATGATCCTGCGCAACGGTTGGTTTTCTTACCGCTGGAGCCAGATTTTCGAGGCGGGAAATTTCGCCGCCGAAACCACCGTTTTCAAGGCCCGCCAAACCGGCAATGGCGTGCAATCGCCCTTTGCTCCGGCGCCGATTGCCGAGGTAACGGCGGCGATCCGCGAGGCCAAGCCGCAGGTGGTTTTCGCCCCCCATGTGGAAACCTCGGCGGGTCTTATCTTGCCGGACGACTATATCAAGGCGCTCGCCGAGGCGGCCCATGAGGTCGGCGCGCTGTTCGTTCTGGATTGCATTGCCTCGGGTTGCGCATGGGTCGATATGGAGAAAAGCGGCGTCGATGTGTTGATCTCTGCGCCGCAAAAAGGATGGTCGGCCTCGCCCTCGGCGGGATTGGTGATGATGTCGGACCGCGCCGCCGCGCGGCTTGAACAGACCACATCGGACAGCTTTGCGCTCGACCTGAAAAAATGGCGGTCGATCATGGCGGCCTATGAAAACGGCGGCCATGCCTATCACGCGACCATGCCGACCGATGCGTTGCGCGCCTTTCGCGACACGATGGTCGAGACCAAGGACTACGGCTTTGAACGCCTGCGCGAGGCGCAATGGGCGCTTGGCGACGGGGTGCGCGCGATGCTGGCCGCGCGCGGTTTTGCCTCGGTCGCGGCTGACGGCTTTGGCGCGCCGGGGGTGGTGGTCAGCTACACCGACGATCCGATGATCCAGAACGGCAGCAAATTTGCCGCGCAGGGGCTGCAAATTGCGGCGGGGGTGCCCTTGGCATGCGACGAGCCGGACGGGTTTATGACCTTCCGCATCGGCCTTTTCGGTTTGGACAAACTCTATGATGTGCCAAGCGCGCTTGGCCGTCTGGAGGCGGCGCTCGATCAGGTGCTGGCGGGGTGACCGCTTGAGCGCGCGGGGTTATCCTCGCGTGCCCAACCCCATTTGCATCATCATTTTGCGCACCGGCGCCATGCCGTAGATCGCCGACAGCCCCGCCGCGCGCAGATCGCGCAGGGGCTGCGCATGGATTTGCGAGGCGCGGTTGAGCAAATCGATCCCCGCCACCCGCGCGCGCACCTCACCGTGGCGGGCCTTGTGAAACTTGTCGAGCATCTCGCGGCTGCCGAGCGTTTCGGGTGCGGCCATCGCGAGGTCGAGCAAGACCCGCACATCGCCAAGGCTCATGTTCAGCCCCTGCGCGCCGATGGGCGGCACCACATGCGCGGCCTCGGCGATCAGAGCCAAACGCTCGGCGCTCATCCGCTCGGCCACTTGGCTGATGATCGGCCAAGTGGTGCGGCGCGAGGCGAGGCTCAAGGGGCCAAGCAGCAAGCACGAGCGGCGGTTCATTTCCGCCTCGAAGTCCGCGTCCGGTAGAGCGGCAAGGCGCATCGCCTCGGGCCCGTCCTCCATCCAGACCACGGCAGAAGAGGGGCGCCCGTCATGATCGGGCAGCGGTACCAAGGTGAACGGCCCGCCCGAGCGGTGAATCTCGGTCGACACATTGTCGTGGGGGATGGGATGCGTCACCGCAAAGGCCAGCGCCTTTTGTCCGTAACGCGTTGTTTTCACTCCAATACCTGCCGCTTCGCGCAGGCGCGATCCGCGCCCGTCCGCGGCAATGGCCAGCTTTGCGCGCACCGCGGTGCCATCGCTAAGCGTGACGCGGGCTTCGGAGGTGCGGGTGAAGAGCGCGGTGGCAGAGGTGCCCGCGCGAAATTCCACATTCGGCAGTTCCGCGATGCGCGCCAGAAACTCGCGCCGCAGCAACCAATTGGGCAAGTTCCATCCGAAGGGCAGATCGGACAGATCAGCCGCGTTGAATTCGCGCGACAGGCGCGGTTCGGGATCCACGCCGCCCGCATCGACAATGCGCATGATCTGCAATTCGGCGGCATGCGGGGCAAGGCGGGTCCAAACGCCCGCACGGTCCAAAAGCGTCTGCGCGGGCTGCAAAAATGCCGTTGTGCGCAAATCCGATCCGGCCCCGTCGCGTGTCGTGACGGGCGGCGCCGGATCGACGCAGAGCACCGAAAACCCTGCCTGCCCAAAGACGCAGGTCGCCGCCAAACCCGCGATGCCGCCGCCGGAAATCAGGATATCAATGTCGGTTCTATGCATGGCTTTGGCCTCCTGAACCGTAACCTAGTGCGAAATGCAGGGCAGTTCCATGCGCGATCCGCCGCGCCTGACGTTGCGAGAGGATGCGCGGGGCTGCCAAGGCCTCCGGCGCTCGCGGCGGCACGGGGCGGCGCATTCTGTCCGCCCAAGGCAGCTCTGCCGTCACGTTGAAATTTATTTCATAACAGGGGTTTGCGCGTTTTATATCAGCTGCGCGAGGAATGCGCTCAAATCATCGGTGTGATGGTGGACATGGGGCTTTTCGTCGCGTTCGGGGGCAACATGCACCGTGCGCAGGCCCATCGCATGGGGGACTTCAAGGTTGCGCAAATCATCTTCGAACATCGCCGCGCGTTCGGGCGCTAACCCGTCTTTGGCGAAGATCATTTCAAAAGCTGCGCGTTCAGGTTTTGGCGCGAAATCGGCATGTTCGACGCCGTAAATCGCATCGAACAGCCCGCCAAGCCCGCGCGCATGGCTGACTTTTTCGGCGTAGGGCGCGGTGCCATTTGTGTAGATAATCTTGCGCCCCGGCAAGGCGCGGATGCGCGCGGCCAGATCCGGATCGGGCGAAAGTCGTGAAAAATCAATCTCATGCACCTGCGTCAGATAGGGGGCCGGATCGACACCATGTTCGCGCATCAACCCCGCCAATGTGGTGCCGTAGCTGCGCCAATAGTGCAGCCGCAACGCGTCGGCGCGGGTGCGGTCCACGCCAAGGGCCTGCATGACATAATCGGTCATCCGCACTTCGATCTGGTCAAAGAGGCGCATATGCGGCGGATAGAGCGTGTTGTCGAGGTCAAAGACCCAAGTGGTGACATGTGCGAAATCGGCTTTGGGCATGGGGCGAGGTTAGGGCGTGCGGCCCGAAGGCGCAATCGCCCAGTCGCACCCGCAATGGGTTGATTGCGAGGGGCGGAGGCGGATAAGGTTTGCCGACCTGTGACAAGATATGGATATTGCCCATGAAGCCGGCCCAAAAAGACGCCTATATGTTGATCTTGGAAGCGATCGACACGGGGCTCTATAAACCCGGCGACCGTTTGGTGGAAAGCGATCTGGCCGAACGGTTCGGCGTCTCGCGCACCCCGATCCGTGAAGCCTTGCAACGCCTTGAGACCCAATCGCTTTTGGCGCGCGACGGCCGTAGTTTGATCGTTGCATCTTTGGATCACAACCAGCTGTCCGAACTCTACGTCGTGCGCGCCGAGTTGGAAGGGCTGGCGGCGCGTTTGGCCGCACGTCATGCGACGGGCGAAGAGGTGCGGGTGCTGCGCGATATGGTCGAAGAGGACCGCGCGCTTTTGGGCCAACCCGCCGCCATGGCACGTGCCAACCGCCGGTTTCACAAGATGATCCATCTGGCCTCTCACAACCGCTATCTGGTGCAGCAACTGGATCTCGTGCATCGCACCATGGCCTTGATGGCAACCACGACATTGGCCGCCGAAGGACGCGACAAAAATGCATTGGCGGAGCATGACGAAATCGTCGCCGCGATTGAAGCGCGCGATGAAGGCCGCGCCGAAGCGGCGCTAAAGGACCATATTTCCAAGGCCTTCATGACACGGCTCAAGTCGGATGCGCGCAATCACGACGCTTTGACCTGATGGGAGGGCTCCGTGCGCGGGGGCGAGATCAAGCCATTGTTCAGCGGCCGCGCCGCGCTTTCGGCGGTTGATCGGCGCCCTTGGGGTGATCGATCGAAAGCCCGTGTTGGGTCTTGTCCCAATAAAACGGGATGACGATCAATTCATAGAGCGCTTTATAGGCCGCGAAAACCCCCAGCGGGTAATAGACATGCATCGTCGCGACCCAAGGCAAAAGATGACGGTGGCCCGGATTGGCGATGGCGGTCAAATTGGCGACCACATTGATCATTTCCACAGTCAGAAACAGCGATCCCATCGTGATCAGCATCTCATGCGGCACAATCCCGTCAAGCGGATGGTGGATGCCCAAAATCACCAACCAGAATGACCACAACAGCGGGGCGAGGAAAAACTGTGACATCGCGGTGACGAAATGCGCCTGAAATCCGATGAACCGCCATGCTCCCAGTTGGTTGAACAATTTCAATGGCTTACGCATGTGGACCAAATAGGTGATCATATACCCTTTAAGCCATCGCGAGCGTTGCCTGACCCAAGGCAGAGCGCGGCAATTGGCTTCTTCGCCGGTCACGGTCTGGATGACATCGGTGCGATAGCCATGGCGGGCCAAACGGAAGCCCAGATCGGCATCTTCGGTCACATTATGCGCGTCCCAACCGCCCAGTTCCTCCAAAGCATCGCGGCGGAAATAGAGCGTCGTGCCGCCCAACGGAATGCCAAAACCAAGCTGCGCCATGCCGGGCAGGATAAGCCGGAACCATGCGGCATATTCGATGGTGAAACAGCGCGCGATCCAGTTTTGCCGAGGGTTATAATAGTCGAGTATCCCCTGCAGACAGACCAGATCCGGCGGCGCGTTGAGGAAGTGATGGGCAACGCGGGTGATCTGATCGGCGTCCGGCGCATCCTCGGCGTCGAAGATCCCGATGATTTCACCCTCGCAAAAATCCAGCGCGTAATTCATCGCCCGCGGTTTGGTTTGCGGCGTCCCTTTTGGCACCACGACGACCCTGATCCAAGGCGGCAAAGAGGTGCGCGCCACGGTCTCTTGCGTGAGGCTATCGACCTCTTCGAGAACCAAAACCACATCGAGCAAGGATTTGGGATAATTGAGTTTTTTGAGCCGCTGCACCAGATGGGTGGCGATCTCTTTCTCTTTGAAAAGGGGCACCAGAACCGACACTTTGGGAAGGCGTGCGCCGGTCGGCATTTCGGGCGTCAGGAAGTCTTCGGGCGGGCGCGAGACGCGCGCCACAAAAGCGGCGGTTTTCATGATGGAAGAGATCATGAGCGTGAAAATCGCCCAACCCACCAGCGCGGCGAACACCACCTTGGGGAAAGAGAAGGTCAGCGCGGCAATGCCAATCAACGCGATAAGGCACAAGGTGATGCGCAAGGTGCGCGTCTTGCCCCATGTGCGGCAGCTTTCGGCCTCTGGCACGCGGGTTTGGGCCGCCAATACCAGCGCCGGACGGTTCATCCGCGCTACGGTCTTTTGAATTTGCTCTTGGCTGGCGATCACCATCCGCGCAGGCAAAAGCTCGTCGGGCAGGGCAGCGACGATCTGTTGGAACAGATGCGGGCGCGAGGTCGCGATATGCGTAACCCCGTCCATTTTCTGCCAGGCTATGATGCTGTGTTTGATGCAATATTGCGGATCGAGCAGGTGCAAGAGGGTGCCGTCGGCGGGAGTCTCGTCGAGATCGACCACAAAAGTGTCATGAAATTGCGCCAGCGCCGCGCGCATGTCGGCGGGGCGCATGATTCCTTCGGCGGTGAGGATTTTATCAAGCGTGGCATCGCATTGTGCCTGCACGGAAAGTGCAGCCATCAACTGTTCGGAAGTTATGGCGCCGGTACGCACCAATTCCGAACCCAAAGATGCGGGTCTAACAGCGGCATCGGCGTTGCCGTCAAACTCTCGCAGATCAGGAAATTGCATTCCAAACGCCTCACTTATGGTTAGCGAGGAGTTTCCATGCAGAGAGTTAAGACGACATTAACATCCGCCTGCTGCGGCGCTCGATCTGCTTTCTTTGTCAGGTTACGGCGGGGAATCGCCTATGACAACTCGCCATAAATAGCGAGGCGGGGCGATGTTGCGGCTCTGTTCTCGCAATGCGGGGCGATTTGGTAACCGGATGTTAACCACTTCCCTGACGGCAAGAGAGCCGCCGCGCGCGATTACCCGCGCGCGGCCATATGTTCGGCGAATCGCTCGAAGAGGTAGAAGCTGTCCTGCGGGCCGGGGCTGGCTTCGGGGTGATGTTGCACCGAAAACACCGGACGGTCCTTCATACGGATGCCGCAATTGGAGCCGTCAAACAGCGACACATGCGTCTCCACGACGCCTTCGGGCAGGCTCTGGCTGTCCACCGCGAAGCCGTGGTTCATCGAGGTGATCTCGACCTTGCCGGTCTCGCGGTCCTGCACGGGGTGGTTGGCGCCGTGGTGACCGTGGTTCATCTTGATGGTGCGCCCGCCCAAAGCAAGGGCAAGCATTTGATGTCCAAGGCAAATTCCGAACATCGGCAGGTCAGTCGTGTCGAGGATTTTCTGGATCATCGGCACCGCATATTTGCCCGTTGCCGCCGGATCACCGGGGCCGTTGGACAAAAACACACCGTCCGGATTATGGGCCAGAACCTCTTCGGCGGTGGCGCTGGCGGGCAAGACCGTCACTTCGCAGCCCGCCGAAGCAAGGCAGCGCAAAATATTGCGTTTGGCGCCGTAATCAATTGCCACGACTTTGTGCTTGGGCGCGGTTTGCGGCGCATAGCCATCGGGCCATGCCCACCGCATTTCATTCCACTGATAGCTTTGCGCGCAGGTCACGTCTTTGGCCAGATCCATCCCCTCCAGCCCTGCAAAACCGCGGGCCTTGGCGACCAGAGCCTCGGCGTCAAAATTTCCTTCAGGATCATAGGACAAGGCGACATGAGGCGCGCCCGATTGGCGGATCGCACGGGTCAGGCGGCGGGTATCAATGCCGCCGATGGCGATGCGTCCGCGCGCCGCCAGCCACGCGCCCAATTCTTGGGTCGCGCGCCAGCTTGAGGCCACGGTCGGGTCCCATTTCACCACCATCCCCGCCGCGACGGGATCAGCGGTTTCGTCGTCTTCGACGTTCACGCCGGTATTGCCGATATGGGGGAAGGTGAAGGTCACGATCTGCCCCGCATAGGAAGGGTCGGTCATGATTTCCTGATAGCCCGTCATCGCCGTGTTGAAGCACAATTCGGCGGTGGTCTCGCCCGTTGCGCCAAACCCGTGGCCGTAGAAAAGCGTTCCGTCCGCGAGTGCTAGGCAGGCGGTCGGGCGGGGGCTAGGCTGTTGGGCCATGATCAAACTCCGGTGCGGTGAATTTGCGCATAGGTAAGGGCGCGCGCCGCGAGGGTCAACCCCCAGATCGGCGCATTCGCCGCCGCAGGTGCCGCAGCGAATGCGCCATGAAAACAAGGGATGACCTCGCGCCCGCAAGGCTTGCAATAGGGCTTGGTTTTGGCTAAAGGTCGTGGCTTGTTTCGGCACCATGGGGATGGGACGTATATGGAACTTCGAGATCGGGTCAACGCGGCCCTCAAACAGGCAATGAAAGACAAGGATGTCACGCGGCTGTCGACGCTGCGGCTGATCAATGCGGCGATCAAGGATCGCGACATTGCGCTGCGCGGCCAAGGCGGCGAAGAGGGCATCGGCGAGGACGAAGTGCTTGGTATTCTTGGCAAAATGGTCAAGCAGCGCCAAGAGAGCGCGCGCGTCTATGAAGAGGGCGGGCGGCTTGATCTGGCCGAGCGCGAGATCGCGGAAACCGGCGTTCTGGCCGAATTCCTGCCCAAGCAATTGAGCGAGGAGGAGGTCAAGGCGGCGATTGCCGCGGCGATCACCGCAACAGGGGCCACATCGATCCGCGACATGGGCAAGGTCATGGGCGCGCTCAAGGCCGATTATACCGGACAGATCGATTTTGGCGCCGCTGGGGCCTTGGTCAAGGACCAGCTCGCAGCGCAAGCCTGAGGCCGCTGCCCCCCCCCCCCGCAAATCCGTCACTAAAAGATGCGTAAAGCGCGCGCCCTTCGGGGCGCGTTTTGCGTCGTGGCGCGCCCCCGAAGGGCCGCTAAAAACGGGGGTCGGTATCGCGTCGGTAAAACGTCGGTATTGCGTCGGTGGCTTCTCTGCCCACGCGCGCCGCGCCATCACGCGCGCCGCGCCATCACGCGGGCGGGGCGGCTTTGAGGTCTTTGAGCAGGTCCAACAATTCGCTGAACAGCGCCTTGCGCTCGCCTTCGGTCAAAAACGCCCCAAGCTCGACCACGCGCCCCTTGCCCGAGAGAGTGATATAGGCGGGCACCGGCCCGCCCTTGGGGTGCATTTGCGGGCGCAGCCAATAGGTGTTGCACTCCCAGTCTTGCGGCGCGGCGCGGGCCGAGCGGCGGCTCAGATGGGTCATCTGCGCATCGATCACCAATTCCTCCAAAATCTCGCCATCCTTATAGGAGCGCGCGATCCCCCACCACAGCGCCCCGATGGCGAGCATGGCAAAGGGCAACAGCCCCCAAAGCACCTTGGTCCCCAGCACCCCGAACAGCGGGATGGTGATAAACACAAAGGCCCCCAAAACCACCGCCGCAAATCCGGCCTTGGGCAAGGAGCGATGCGGCCAAGCCGAAAGCATCCGGCGCGGTTGGCCGTCGGGGCCGGAGGGGGCGGTGGTCCATTCATAGGGCATGGGGCGTCTCGGCGTGTTTGTGCTTGGGGGTGTCGGTGTGAGGGCGGGTATGAGAGCGGATGATGGGGGCAAAGGTAGCGCCCAGATCGAGGACAGCAAGTGCAACAGGCGCGGCCCAAGTGCGGACCAAGTGTGAGGACCAAGAGCGGCCCGACAGCGGCCCGAGAGCGGGGGGGGGCAATACCCGCGCCGCCTGCGGCCGCGCGGCAGGGCATGTGGCGGGTGCGAGCGCCCATGGCAAGGCGCGGCGCAGAAAGGGGCACGGGAAGCCGCGGCTTTGCAAATGAAAGCGGGGCCGCAGATGTGTCACCTGCGGCCCCGCTTTGATCTTTGGAAAGCTACGCCTTAATGGGCGGGAGCTTTGTCCCAGTCTTCCTGCTTGGGAAGCTGCTCGAACGTGTGTTCGGGCGGCGGGCAGGGCAGGGTCCATTCCAACGTATCGGCATATTCATTCCAATAGTTGTTCTCGGTCACGCGTTTGCCTTTGAACAGCGAGTAGAACACGATGCCGAAGAAAAAGACGAAGGACGCGAAGGAGATGAAGGCACCGATCGACGACCAGTAGTTCCAAAGCGCGAATTGCTCGGGATAGTCGATGTAACGGCGCGGCATGCCCTGACGGCCCAGGAAGTGCTGCGGGAAGAAGGTCAGGTTTGCACCGATGAACATCATCCAGAAGTGCAGCTTTGCCGCCCATTCGGGATAATGACGGCCGGTCATTTTGCCAAAGTAGAAGTAGATACCGGCAAAGATCGCAAAGACCGCTCCGAGGCTCATCACATAGTGGAAGTGCGCCACGACGTAATAGGTGTCGTGATAGGCACGGTCCACGCCCGGCTGGCTGAGCACGATGCCCGTCACGCCGCCGACGGTGAAGAGGAAGAGGAAACCAAAGGCCCAGATCATCGGCGCTTTGAATTCGATCGACCCGCCCCACATGGTGGCAATCCACGAGAAGACCTTGACCCCTGTCGGGACCGCAATCACCATCGTCGCCAACATGAAGTAGCTCTGCTGCGTCAGCGACAGACCCACGGTATACATGTGGTGCGCCCAGACGACAAAGCCCAGAACACCGATCGCGATGATCGCCCAAACCATCGGCAGATAGCCGAAGACCGGTTTGCGCGAGAAGGTCGCGATAACGTGGGAAATGATGCCAAAGCCCGGCAAGATGATGATGTAAACCTCGGGGTGACCGAAGAACCACAAGATGTGCTGGTAAAGGATCGGATCGCCGCCACCACCTGGTTGGAAGAAGGTCGTGCCGAAGTTACGGTCGGTGAGCAGCATGGTGATCGCGCCCGCCAGAACCGGCAAGGACAACAAGATCAACCACGAGGTCACAAAAATCGACCAAGAGAACAGCGGAACCTTGAACAAGGTCATGCCCGGTGCGCGCATGTTGAGGAAGGTGGTGATCATGTTGATCGCGCCCAAGATCGAGCTGGCGCCCGAAACGTGCACGGCAAAGATCGCCAGATCCATCGAATAGCCGCCCTCGGAGGTCGACAAAGGCGGATACAGAACCCAGCCCACGCCCGACCCCAATTGCCCGTTGCCGCCAGGGCTGAGCAGCGAGGCCACACCAAGCGATGTGCCCGCCACATAGAGCCAGAACGACAGGTTGTTCATCCGCGGGAAGGCCATATCGGGCGCGCCGATTTGCAGCGGCATGAAATAGTTGCCGAAACCGCCGAAAAGCGCCGGAATCACAACGAAGAACATCATCAAAACACCGTGGTAGGTGATCATCACGTTCCACAGGTGGCCGTTGGGGGTACATTCCGCCGCCGTGGCGATGAAACGCGCGCCTTCAAGGCACATGTATTGCACGCCGGGCTCCATGAGCTCCAAGCGCATGTAGACCGTGAATGTCACCGAAATCAGACCGGCAAGCGCCGATACGATCAGGTAGAGTAGGCCGATGTCTTTGTGGTTGGTCGACATGAACCAACGGGTAAAGAAACCCCGGTTGTCTTCATGATCGTGGCCGTGAATGGCTGCGTCTGCCATTGGATGCCTCCTGCTGGTATGTTGATGGGCGCGCAAAATTATGTTGCACGCCCGATGTCTCTCCTGTGCCGTTTTAGTGTGCAACGGGGCGGGCGGCAATGTCCGACTTTGACGCAGATCAAAGAATTTTGTCGCACCCCCCGCCAAAGCCCGCGTTTTTTAGGGTTTCGTTAACGCCGCTTAACGGTTTTGCCGCGTTTTGACCAAAGCGGCGCATTTTGCCGCAGGGGCGACTCGGCCTGCCGCGCCGCGCCAAGGCAAAACGCCGCGCAGCCCAGACAGGCGCGCGGCGTTTGCATCCGGATGGATCCGCTGTCGGGCGGTTATTCGGTTTTGGCCTCGGGGGCCGGTGCGACGCTGGCCAGATAGGCGGCAACATCCTCGCCGCCCTTGCGCAGCTTGAAGCTCATTTTCGATTTCGCCGCGCCATCATCGAGATAGGCCGACAAGAAGGCCTTGGGATCGGCGATATATTCGGCCAAGGACGTATTGTCCCAAACCAGACCTTTTTCACCGGCTTCCTTGAGCGAGCCGCCATAGGCAAAGCCCTCGACCGATCCGGCCACGCGGCCGATCACGCCATAAAGGTTCGGGCCGGTCTTGCCGCCTTTCAAGAAGACTTCGCTCTCGGAGGAGACCGCATGGCAGGCCTTGCATTTCTTCATCGCCTTTTCACCGGCTTCCACATCGCCCGCAGCGCTATGGCCATCGGCAAAAGCAGGAACACTCAAGGCCAGCATCGCGGCAGCAGCAGTCAAAAGAGTTTTCATAGGTCATCCTCATGTTTGTCTCGCGCGGGCATGGCTTATGCCCTCGATATGCCAGATACCTAACATGACAGCGGGCAAAAGCAATGTGAGACAATTGTCGCAGGGGCACGACGGCAAAGCCGCGCCGAGAGGGGGCGCCTCGGGCCGCCATATGTGTGGCCCGTCACGAGGAGGCCCGTCACGAGGAGGCCCGTCACGAGGAGGCGCGTCAGGAGGGGCCGCCCATGACCTGATCAAAACTGCGCCGCAGCGCCAGATCAAGATCCTCCATCGTCACCGGCAACCCCAGATCGACCAAGGACGTCACCCCGTGCGCGCGGATTCCGCAAGGCACGATGCCGGAAAAATGCTCCAGATCGGGCTCCACATTCACCGAAATCCCGTGGAAGGACACCCATTTGCGCAAACGGATGCCGATGGCCGCGATCTTCTCCTCGCAGATCGCCCCGTCCGGCGCGCGCGGCTTTTCGGGCCGCTCGACCCAAACCCCCACGCGCCCCTCGCGGATATGGCCCGTCACGTTGAATTCGGCCAAAGCCGCGATCACCCAATGCTCCAGTTGCTGCACAAAGGCGCGCACATCGCGGCCGCGCCGCCCCAGATCAAGCATCACATAGGCCACCCGTTGTCCCGGACCGTGGTAGGTATATTGCCCGCCGCGGCGCGCCTCATAAACGGGGAAGCGTTCGGGGTCGGTCAAATCTTCGATCCGCGCCGAGGTGCCCGATGTATAAAGCGGCGGATGTTCGACCAGCCAGACCAGCTCCTCTGCCTGCCCTGCCGCGATGGCCTCGGCCCGCGCCTCCATAAAGGCCAAAGCCTCGGGGTAAGGCGTCAAAGCGGGGGTGGTGATCCATTCGACCATGCGCGCGGCTCCTGCATTCGGCGGCCCGTCAAACCGCCTGCCTGTTTTGCTCTACCCTCCGGTTTCGTCGATTTGAAGGGGTTTTGCGCAAAAACGCTGCCCCAAGGTAAGGGAATCGTGCTACACTTTGGTATAGGAATTCGTTTTTTGAAGGATATCCCATGTATTCACGTCATCTCATTTGCGCCGCGCTCGCCGCGTCATTGATCACCGCCCCCGTCAGCCGCGCCACCGCTGGCAATGGCGATTTCATCGCAGGGGCCATCATCGGCGGCATCGTCGGCGCCGCCGCCAATAGCCAAGCCAAGAAAAGCGCGCCCAAGAAAACCTATCGCAAGGCCGCACCGCGCCTGCCCTCGACCCAAGAGGGCCGCGAAATTCAGGCCTCCTTGAACTATTTCGGCTTCAATGCGGGCCGTGTCGACGGCCAGTTGGGCGGGCAATCGCGCCGCGCCGTGACGCAATATCAAGCCTATATGGGCTATCCGATGACGGGGCAGCTTTCCCCCTTCGAGCATCAGCTTTTGACCAACTCCTACAACCGCGCCATGGCGGGCGGATCGAGCGTGATGCAAATGGTCGCCGCCAATCCCGACGGCACGCGCGGCCTGCTCAAAACATGGCGTAGCGAAATGGCAGGGGGCACCATGGCCGCCGCGCCGGGGCAGGTGGTGACCGCCGCGCCGGGCATGACCACGGTCGTCGTCAACCAACAGCCCGCCGTGCCAGCCGCCCCCGAACCGGCCGCGCCCGCCGCGCCCGCCGTGATGGCCGCCGCCAAAGCGCCCGCCTTGCCCAATTTCATGGGCGAGACCTCGGCGCGCTCGCTGGCGTCGCATTGCAACAAGGTCTCGCTCTTGACCAATTCCAACGGCGGCTTTGTCAAAGTCGGCGCCATCACCGATCCCAATGTGGCCCTGAGCGAGCAGTTCTGCCTCGCGCGCACCTATGCGATCTCGCGCGGCGAGGAATTGACCGCCAAGGTCCAAGGCGCGACCCCTGCGCAAATCGAAGCGCAGTGCAAAGCCTTTGGCCCGATCATGAAGCCCCATGTCGCCGCGCTCTCGCTCAAATCCCAAGCCGAAGTGGTGCAAGGCGTGTCGGGCTATATCCTGACCACCGGCATGGCGCCCGAACATCTGGCTGGCACGGCGACGATCTGCCTCTCGTCGGGCTATCGCACCGATGATATGGATGTGGCGGTCGGCTCGGCGCTCTTGCTCTATGCTTTGGGCGAAACGGTCTACGGCGAATTGATGGGCCACCACCTGTCGCAAGGCTTTGGTGCCAGCACCCGCAGCGATCTGGCCGAGGTCTGGTATGCCTCGGCGCTTGACGCTCTGGACGCGGGCAGCCCCGCCGTTTTCGCCCCCGGTCAACCCGAGCGCAACACCTTGATCCGCGCGGCGGTCTTTGGCGGCACCGATGCCTCGGCCTTGCCCGCACCCACGGCGGCCAGCCTGCCGACCTTCAAGGTCGCCGACTGATCGGGCGACGATTGATTGGGCGCGGCGCCAGTTGATCCGGCCAGCCTTGCAAAACAGCCAAAGCGCCGCCTCGATCCGGGGCGGCGCTTTGACCTCGGGCAAGAGGGTCCAACCCGCCGCGCGCCGCGCACAAATTATTTTCCCGCCGCCGCCTTTTGCCTCTTGGCATCGCCCGCCGCCTTCGTTAGATAGCGCCTCACCAAGTCAGACAGTGCGGTCGTGGCGGAATTGGTAGACGCGCAGCGTTGAGGTCGCTGTGGGGTAACACCCGTGGAAGTTCGAGTCTTCTCGACCGCACCATTACTTTCCTAAAAGGAAAGTGACACTCCCCCAAAAAAACACGGCCCCAAAAAAACATGGCGATGAGGGGCAGGCGTTTTGAGAAAACGCTGCGGGTTTCTGGGTGACCCCTTGGATGGATCGCACAGCCCAACCCCGCAGCCGCGACGGGCGCGCGAGGTTGGATCTTTAAAATACCGTCAAACCGGTCAGCTGAACGTGCCGACCAAAAGCGAGAGCAGCGCGATCGAGCTCGCGCCTGCGATAATTTTCATTGAAAACATAGTCATAGCAGCACCATTACATAAATATCAGACACAGGCCCCCGCCGCGAAGCAGACCGCAAGACAGGGGCGTTTGAAACGGATGCGCCCTATTTGCCAGCAGAGCTATGGGGCGGCGCAAAATTCACCGCTCGGCGCCGCGCAGCCAAATCGGCCGCTGGGCATCCAAGAACCACTCTACGCTGACTTTAGGTCAATTGCGACTCCCGCCGCCGCGAAACGGCAGGTTTTCGCCCATTTGCTCAGCATTCAGGCAGGTTGACCGCCAAACCGCCCTGCGAGGTCTCTTTGTATTTCGCGCTCATGTCGCGCCCCGTCTGGCGCATCGCCTCGATGCAATTGTCCAGCGGCATGAAATGCACCCCATCCCCGCGCAGCGCCAGAGAGGCCGCCGAAACCGCCTTGATCGCGCCCAATCCGTTGCGCTCGATACAGGGCACCTGTACCAATCCGCCCGCCGGATCGCAGGTCATGCCAAGATGATGTTCCAGCGCGATTTCTGCTGCGTTTTCAACCTGTTCGTTGCTGCCGCCAAGCGCGGCACAAAGGCCCGCCGCCGCCATGGCCGCCGCCGATCCGACCTCGCCCTGACATCCCACTTCGGCCCCCGAGATCGAGGCGTTATGTTTGATCAACCCGCCCACCGCTGCCGCCGCGAGCACGAATTCGCGCGCCCCCGCCGCGCCCGCGCCGATACATTGCGTGCGATAATAGCGCAGCACCGAAGGGATCACCCCCGCCGCGCCATTGGTCGGCGCCGTCACCACCCGCGCACCAGCGGCGTTTTCCTCGTTCACCGCCATCGCATAGACCGACAGATAGTCGTTGACCGCATGGGGCTGGCTGCGGTTCTGGCCCGCCTCGGCCAGCAATTGGGCGTGGATCGCGCGGGCGCGGCGGCGCAGGTTCAAGCCGCCTGGCAAAATGCCATCTTGCGCCAGACCGCGGGTGACCACCGCATCCATCGTCTCCAAAAGCCGGTCGAGCCGCGCGTCAAGATCGGCGGGATTTTCGCCGTTATGGCGCATCTGTGCGGCCTCGTTGCGCCGCTTCATCTCGGCAATGCCAAGCCCGCTGTCGCGGCCCATTTGCAGCATCTCTTGCGCCGAGCCGAAGGGGAAAGGATAGCCAAGCGCCGCCTTTTGTGCATGCAGGGCATCTTGGCCCTGCGCGCTGCTGGCAAGCTCGGCCTCGGTCACCACGAAGCCGCCGCCGATGGAGTAATAGGTCTGCGTCAGATAGGGCGCGCCGCGGGAGTCAAAGGCGCGGAAAATCAATCCGTTGGCATGGCCGTCGAGGGGCGGGCCGTAGTCGAAAACCAGATCATTATCAGGATCGAAACCCAAAGGCGGCAAGCCTTGGGGCGTGACGGTTTTTGATGCATGGACCTGCGCCAATGCGGCTTCGGCGGCATCGGGGTCCAAGCTGGCCGGATCAAATCCGCACAGGCCCAAAATTACCGCGCGGTCGCTGGCATGGCCCTTGCCGGTAAAGGCCAGCGAGCCGTGCAGCGAGGCGCGCAGCGAGGCAAGATCGCCCGCACCGGGGATGCGGTCTGCCCCGCCGCGCAGCGCCTCCAAAAACCGCGCCGCCGCGCTCATCGGGCCCATCGTATGCGACGAGGAGGGGCCGATGCCGACCTTGAAGATATCAAACAGGCTCAAGAACATGGGGCGCCTCGCGGTGTGATCTGCCATCAGCCTAACGCGCCGCGCCGCGATTGCGAGGGTGATTTGCGACGCGCTGCCCGCGAAGGGCGACCCGCCTAGGCGCTGGCCGCGCGCAAGATCGCGGTGAGGGCGGCAGCGTCCAGAGGCGCGGGGTTGGCCTTCATCGAGGAGGAGGCCAGCGCCGCCTCGGCCACCGCGCCGTGATCGGCGGGCGCAAGGCCCATTTGCGTCAGGTTTGGCAATCCATGCGCGGCGCTCCACCGCGCCAGCGCGGCGATATCGGGCAAATCCAGCGCGGCGCAGACCATCGCCTCGACCCGATCAAACCGCGCCAGATCACGGCCCGCCATGGCGGCCCGATTGGCGCGCATGACATGGGGCAAAAGCGCGCCGCAAACCGCACCATGGGGCGCATCGGGCGCCACCCCGCCGATGGGACCGGCCAATCCATGCACCGCGCCCAGCCCCGCATTGGCCAAGGCCATCCCGCCCGCCAAGGCGCAAAAGGCCAGATCGTCGCGCGCGCCCGCGTCCTCATCGCGCATCAGCCGCGCCAGAGCGGCGAGCCCGCGCGGCAAGGCCTCAAGGCAAAGCGCATCGGTTATCCCATTGGCACGGCTCGATAAATAGGGCTCGATCACTTGGGTAACCGCATCAAGCCCCGAGGCCAGCGTCACCGCCTTGGGGCATCCGTCGGTCAGCGCCGGATCGATCAGCGCCAGATCGGCCAGCATCCGCCCGTCGCGCAAGGAGACTTTGCGCCCGTGTTCGGGCACGCCGATCACGGCGTTTTTCGTCGCCTCCGCGCCGGTGCCTGCGGTGGTGGGAATGGCGATAAAGGGCAGGGGCGCGGCTTCGAGCGGCAGGCCCTTGCCGACGACTTCGAGATGGTCCATCGGCGGGCGCGGCGCGGGCAAAAGCGCCGCAAGCGCCTTGCCAAAATCGATCACCGCCCCGCCGCCAAGCGCCGCCACCACGGCTGGCCTTGCGCCGCGATGCGCCGCCAGCGCGGCCTCCAGCATCTGCAGGTCCGGCTCGCGCGGGCAGGGGGCGCAAAGCACCGACGCCCCCGCCGCGCGCAGCGCAGCTATGAGCCACGCGGCGCGCTCGGCGCGCGCGCCATGCACCACAAGCACCGGCCCGCCATAGGCCAAGGCCGCGGGCACGGCTTCTTGCGCGGTGCCGCGCCCGAAACGGATCGGCGGGGCGACAAAACCGAAGCGCGCGCTCATACCGACATCGTCGCCTGCACGGCCGATTTCCAGCGTTTCACCTTGGCGCGGCGCGCGCCGTCCTCCATCGCGGGGGTAAAGCGGCGCTCGAGCGCCCATTGCGCGGCAAACCCCTCCATGTCGGGGTAAAGCCCCGCATGCATTCCGGCCAGCCACGCCGCCCCCAAAGCGGTGGTTTCCAAAACCTCGGGCCGGTCCACCGGCGCGCCGATGATGTCGCTCAGGAACTGCATCGCCCAATCGGAGACGCTCATCCCGCCATCAACGCGCAAAACCCCCGCCTCGGTGCGGCCTTGGGCGCTGGCGGCCCAATCGGCATGCATCGCATCCAAGAGGTCAAGTGTTTGAAATCCCACGCTTTCCAAAGCGGCGCGGGCAAATTCGGCGGGGCCGGAGTTGCGCGACAGCCCGTAAATCGCGCCGCGGCAATCGGCGTTCCAATAGGGCGCGCCAAGGCCCGTAAAGGCGGGAACGAGGATCAGATCCTGCCCCGGATCGGAGGCCTCGGCCAAGGGGTGGGTTTCCTTGGCCTCGCGGATGATTTTGAGCCCGTCGCGCAGCCATTGCACCACCGCGCCTGCGATAAAGATAGACCCTTCAAGCGCATAGGTCGGTTTGCCGCCGAGTTGATAGGCAATCGTGGTCAGCAGGCGGTTGTGCGAGACCACCGGCGCATCGCCCGTGTTGAGCAGCGCGAAACAGCCCGTGCCATAGGTGGATTTCATCATCCCCGGTTTGAAACAGGCCTGCCCGACGGTGGCGGCCTGTTGGTCGCCCGCAACGCCGCAAATCGGGATCTCGCGGCCAAACAGATCGGCGCGGGCGGTGCCATAATCGGCGGCGCAATCGCGCACCTGCGGCAGCATCTGCATCGGGATGCCCAAGAGATCGCAGATCGTTTGGCTCCAGCGGCCTTTGCGGATGTCATAAAGCAGCGTGCGCGCCGCATTGGTCGCATCGGTCGCATGGACCGCGCCGCCCGTCAGCTTCCAGATCAAGAAGCAATCGACCGTCCCGAACAGCAAGTCGCCCGCCTCGGCGCGCGCGCGTGCGCCTTCGACATGGTCCAAAATCCATTTCAGCTTGGTGCCCGAAAAATACGGATCGAGCAAAAGCCCCGTGCGGTCGGTGACCATTGCCTCATGCCCTGCCTCGCGCAGCGCGGCGCAGGTGTCCGCCGTGCGCCGGTCCTGCCAGACGATGGCGTTATGGATGGGTTTTCCGGTCGCCTTATCCCACACAATGGTGGTTTCGCGTTGGTTGGTGATGCCGATGGCGGTGATATCGGCGGCGCTCAGCCCCGCGCGCTCGATCACCGCGCGGCAGGTGCCCGCCGTGGTGGACCACAGATCGGAAGGGTCATGTTCGACCCAACCCGAGGCGGGGTAATGTTGGGGGAACTCTTCCTGCGCCGTGGCGACGATCTTCATCTGCGCGTCAAACAAAATGGCGCGGCTCGATGTGGTGCCTTGGTCGATGGCGAGGATATGGCTCATGGGAAGGGCGCTCCGGTCGTGATCTATTGGGCGTGTGGTGGTCAGAGTGTGGCGGTCAGAGTGTGGCGGGCCGCAGGCGCGGGCGCAAGATGCGGCGGCAAAAGCGGCCGGATCAGAGGATAAAACGGATCGGGGCCGCGCAGATTGCTCCACGCGGCCCCGACCACTGGGAGGTTACTGCCAGGACTTGATCAGCTCGTCATAAGCGACGGTCTTGGGCTCTTCGTCCTCGTTTGCCAGTTTCGCTTTCGGCGATCCGGGCTGCGACAACCAATAGTCGGCGTCTTTTTCTTCGTTCAGCTTCGGGCCGATCTCGCCCTGAACGCCTGCGCGCTCCAGACGGGACATGACCTTTTCCTGATCGGCGCACAGGCTATCCAAAGCCTCTTGCGGGGTTTTCGCACCAGACATCGCATCACCGATGTTCTGCCACCACAATTGCGCCAGTTTCGGATAATCCGGAACGTTGGTGCCGGTGGGCGACCATGCCACACGGGCGGGCGAGCGGTAGAATTCCACCAGACCGCCAAGTTTATTGGCGCGGTCGGTGAAGTGCTGCGAGTTGATGGTCGATTGGCGGATGAAGGTCAGGCCGACATCGGCTTTCTTCAGATCGACGGTCTTGGAGGTGACGAATTGCGCATAGAGCCACGCGGCCTGTGCACGGTCCACAGGCGTGGATTTCATCAAGGTCCACGACCCCACATCCTGATACCCGATCTTCGTGCCTTCTTCCCAGTAAACGCCGTGGGGCGAGGGGGCCATGCGCCATTTCGGCGTGCCGTCCTCGTTCATCACCGGCAGGTCGGGTTTGACCGTATCGGCGGTGAAGGCGGTGTACCAGAACATCTGCTGGGCGACATTGCCTTGGGCGGGGATCGGTCCGGCTTCGCCGAAGGTCATCCCTGCCGCTGCGGGCGGCGAGTATTTTTGCAGCCAGTCAATCGCCTTGGTCACGGCGTAAACCGCTGCGGGGCCATTGGTTGCACCGCCGCGCGCCACGCACGAACCGACGGGTTGGGATTTTTCGTTCACACGAATGCCCCATTCATCGACGGGCAGGCCGTTCGGCTCGCCCTTCGATCCCACGCCTGCCATCGACAGCCACGCATCGGTGTAGCGCCAACCCAAGGAGGGGTCTTTCTTGCCGTAGTCCATATTGCCAAAGACTTCGCCCTCGACGCCCAGACGCGACAAATCGCGGCCGGTGAAGAATTCGGCGATGTCCTCATAGGCGGACCAGTTTACAGGCACGCCCAGATCATAGCCGTATTTGGCTTTGAAGTCGGCTTTGTTTTGCTCGTCGTTGAACCAATCGTAGCGGAACCAGTAAAGGTTCGCGAACTGCTGGTCGGGCAATTGGTAAAGCTTGCCATCGGGGGCGGTGGTGAACTGCGTGCCGATGAAATCCGCCAGATCAAGCCCGGGGTTGGTCACAGCGGCGCCTTCACCCGCCATCCAGTCGGTCAGGTTGCGCACCTGCTGATAGCGCCAATGCGTGCCGATCAGATCGCTGTCGTTGATATAGCCGTCATAGATGTTCTCGCCCGACTGCATTTGCGTTTGCAGTTTCTCGACCACATCGCCCTCGCCGATCAGGTCATGGGAAACCTTGATGCCGGTGATGGCGGTGAAAGCGGGGGCCAGAACCTTGGCCTCATACTCATGGGTCGTGATGGTTTCGGAAACCACTTTGATTTCCATACCGGCCAAAGGTTTGGCGGCATCGACGAACCATTGCATCTCTGCTTCTTGATCGGCGCGGCTCAAAACCGACAGCCCGCCGATCTCGTTGTCGAGGAAGCCTTTTGCGGCCTCCATGTCGGCAAAGACGGGGCTGGCCATAACAGCCAGCGCCATGCCGAGCGCTGTTGTGGATTTGTAATTAAGGTTCATTGGTTTTCCTCCCTTTAGAACCGTTAACGTCGTGCAGCTTCGGGGTCTCCCGCCCCTTATGCTGCGGTGGTCTCATCTACACCCAGCGAAACACCGCCAGCGCGTAGATAAAGCAGACAATCAACGCATAGGGCTGCGGTCCGAAACCGAGGCCAAGCCATGCGAGATTGAGAAAAGCCGAGCCGAGCAGCGTGATAAACAGCCGGTCGCCGCGGGTGGTTTCGATTTGCAAAATCCCCTTGCGCGGGGTTTCGGGAAACCGGATCGCCAGCACCGTAAAGGTGATCAACAGCGTGGCGATCACCGCGAAAAACGCCGCCGTCGGCCATGTCCATGCCATCCAAGCCATCATGCGGCTCCTTTGTCTTGGGGATAGGTTGCGCGGGCCATGGTCATCACACCCGCCCGAGGGCAAAGCCCTTCGCGATATAATTGCGCACGAAATAGATCACCAAAGCGCCCGGAACGATGGTCAGGATCCCCGCCGCAGCCAAGACGCCCCAATCCATGCCCGAGGCGCTGACCGTGCGGGTCATGGTGGCGGCAATCGGTTTGGCCTCGACCGAGGTCAGCGTGCGCGAGAGCAGCAATTCAACCCACGAGAACATAAAGCAAAAGAAGGCCGCAACGCCGATGCCGCTGGCGATCAGGGGCATGAAGATGCGCACGAAAAACCGCCCGAACCCGTAGCCGTCGATATAGGCGGTCTCGTCGATCTCCTTGGGCACGCCGCGCATGAAGCCTTCCAAAATCCACACCGCAAGCGGCACGTTAAAGAGGCAATGCGCGAGGGCCACGGCGATATGCGTGTCGAACAACCCGACCGAGGAGTAAAGCTGGAAAAACGGCAGCGCGAACACCGCGGGCGGGGCCATGCGGTTGGTCAGCAGCCAAAAGAACAGATGTTTGTCGCCCATAAAGCTGTAGCGCGAGAACGCATAAGCGGCGGGCAGGGCCACGGCGATGGAAATCACCGTGTTTATAATCACATAGATCAAGGAGTTGACGTAACCCATATACCAGCTCGCATCGGTGAGGATCACCGCATAATTGCGAAAGGTCAGATCACGCGGCCACAGCGAGAAGGCGCCCAGAATCTCCGAATTGGTCTTCAGGCTCATGTTGAGCAGCCAATAGATCGGCAAGAGCAAAAAGAGCAAATACAGCCCCATCACAACAGCCGAGGAATTGACCCGCAGCCGCGCGGCCTTGCGGGTCTTTGGCGGGTTTGCAGCCAGATCAGCCATCAGACACCATCCCTTTTGTCGAGGTTCGTCATCACGGTGTAAAACACCCATGAAATCAACAAGATCACCAGAAAATACATCAGCGAGAAGGCCGCCGCAGGACCAAGGTCAAACTGCCCCAGCGCCATTTTCACAAGATCGATCGACAAAAAGGTCGTCGAATTGCCGGGGCCGCCGCCGGTGACCACAAAGGGTTCGGTGTAGATCATGAAACTGTCCATAAAGCGCAGCAAAATCGCGATCATCAAAACCCCCTGCATCTTGGGCAACTCGATATAGCGAAACACCTTCCAACGGCTGGCTTGGTCAATCTTGGCGGCTTGGTAATAGGCGTCGGGAATGGATTGCAAACCGGCATAGGCCAAAAGCGCCACAAGCGAGGTCCAATGCCACACATCCATCACGATCACCGTCGCCCAAGCGGCATAGAAATCTTGGGTGTAATTGTAGGATATGCCAATTTTATCAAGAACATAACCCAAAAGCCCTATATCGACACGGCCGAAAATCTGCCAAATCGTGCCGACCACATTCCACGGGATCAGCAAAGGCAGCGACATCAGCACGAGGCAAAAGCTGGCCCAAAACCCCTTTTTCGGCATATGCAGCGCGACGAAAATGCCAAGCGGCACCTCGATGGCCAGAATGATCGCCGAGAAGGTCAACTGCCGCCCCAAAGCGCCCCACATGCGTTCGCTGTGGAGCAATTCGTCGAACCATTCCAGACCGGCCCAGAAGAATTTGTTGTTCCCGAAAGTGTCCTGAAACGCGTAATTGACCACGGTCATCAGCGGGATGACCGCCGAAAATGCCACAAGGATCAGGACCGGAAGGACCAGAAACCAGGCCCTTTGATTGACTGTCTTTTCCATCAGGCGGCCTCTCCTTGCGGCGCCAAGCGCCAATCGTTGCGGTAGACGTTGATCGCGGCGGGGTCGAATGTGACGCGGGTCATATCCGCGCCAATTGCATCACCTTCGCCCGCTATAATATTGATTTCATTCCCGAAAAGATCGGCGCGCACGATCTTGTGGCGGCCCACATCCTCGACGCGGCGGATGTTGACGGGCAGGCCCTCATGGGTCGACAGGCGGACAAACTCGGGGCGCACGCCGATCTCGATCTTGCCATCCGCCGCCCCGTAGGACCCGCCCAAAGCCACCTCGGCGCCGCCGACATTGGCCACTGTGCCGCTGACTTGCGCGGGCAACAGGTTCATCCCCGGCGAGCCGATGAAATAGCCCACAAATGTATGCTCGGGCCGCGCGAAAAGCTCTTCGGGCGTGCCGATCTGCACCACCCGCCCGTCATACATCACCACCACCTTATCGGCGAAGGTCAGCGCTTCGGTCTGGTCATGGGTCACATAGATCATCGTATGGCCGAACTCGTGGTGCAGGCTCTTGAGCTGCGTGCGCAATTCCCATTTCATATGCGGGTCGATCACCGTCAAAGGCTCGTCAAAGAGCAAGGCATTCACGTCCTCGCGCACCATGCCGCGCCCGAGCGAGATTTTCTGCTTTGCATCCGCCGTCAGCCCGCGCGCCTTGCGGTTCAACACGTCCTCCATGCCGATCATCTGCGCGATCTGCTGCACGCGGGAGGCCACGTAAGCCGCGTCCGCACCACGGTTTTTTAGCGGAAAGGCAAGGTTGTCGCGCACCGTCATCGTGTCGTAAACGACCGGAAACTGGAACACCTGCGCGATGTTGCGCTCGGCGGTGGGGGCGTGGGTGACATCCACATCGTTGAACAAAATCCGCCCTTGGCTGGGCTGGAGCAGGCCGGAAATGATGTTGAGCAAAGTGGATTTCCCGCAGCCCGAGGCACCCAGCAGGGCATAGGCCTCGCCATCGACCCAATCGTGGTTGAGTTCCTTGAGCGCGAAATCTGCCTCGCTTTGAGGTTGGGGTAGATAGCTATGCGCCAGATTATCCAGTGTAATTTTCGCCATGATCCGCCTCCCTCAAGCCGCCGCTGCATAGCCCGCAGGCGCGACCATCGCGCCGTCGGGCCCAAAGATGTAAACATGCGCAGGGTCGAGATAGACCGAGAGCGTCTCGCCGATCGCCAAACGGTGCACCCCGTGGATCAACCCGACCCATCGCGCGCCCGCGTGATCGAGATGCACAAAGGTCTCCGATCCGGTCAGCTCGGTCACCCGAAGCCGCGCCTCGAAGCGCATGGCATTGCTAACATGTTCATTTATTTCCAAATGGTTAGGTCGAAACCCTGCGGTATATCGCCCGTCGGGCAGATCGGCCAATGCGCCGCCCGCAGGGGCGGTTTGCCCCTCGCCGAACATCAGCTTTTTGCCGGTCTTGGAAATCTCCAAGAAATTCATCGGCGGGTCGGAAAACACCCGCGCTGTGGTCGCATCAATCGGGCGGCGGTAGACCTCGGGCGTGGGGCCGAATTGCGTCACGCGACCCTCCCACAGCGTCGCCGTATGGCCGCCCAGCAACAGCGCCTCTTCCGGCTCGGTGGTGGCGTAGACGAAAATGCTGCCCGCCTCTTCAAAGATTCTCGGGATCTCGATACGCAATTCCTCGCGCAGCTTATAGTCCAGATTGGCCAGCGGCTCGTCGAGCAGCACCAGCCCCGCATCCTTGACCAAAGCCCGCGCCAAGGCGCAGCGCTGTTGTTGCCCGCCCGACAGCTCCAAAGGCTTGCGATCGAGCATTCCCTCCAGCTTCATCAGCGCGGCAGCTTTTTGCACCGATTGATCTATTTCAACCTTGGATTTCCCCAAAAGCCGCATTGGTGAGGCAATATTGTCATAAACCGACATCGAGGGGTAATTGATGAATTGCTGATAGACCATCGCCACCTTGCGGTCCTGCACGCGCATTCCGGTCACATCGGCGCCGTTCCAATAGATGCGCCCGCTGCTCGGGGCGTCCAATCCGGCCATCAAACGCATCAAGGACGTCTTGCCCGCCGAGGTCGGCCCCAGCAGCACATTCATCGTGCCATTTTCGAGCGTCAAATCCGTGGGCTGGATATGCATCTGCCCTTGAACGGTCTTTGAGACGCCTTCGAGTTTCAACGTCATTGCGCGGTTCCTGTCTTCATGCGGTGGGGTGATCCTTGTGTCATTCTGCGGCCTGAGGCATTTCGGCGCGTCGCGCTTCCATCCAGACGTCCAATCCGGCAATCTCCGCAGCGCTCAGGCGCAGGCCAAGCTTGGTGCGGCGCCAGATCACATCCTCGGCGGTGCGCGCATATTCGTGTTCCATCAACCAGCGCACCTCGGTGCCGTAAAGCCCCGCGCCAAAGCTGTAGCCCAAATCCTCGATCCGCGTCGCCGTGCCCAGAATATCGCGCGCCTCAAGCCCGTAAGCACGGCACAAACGGCGCGCGAGGGCAGGGGGCAAAAACCCGTAGTCGCGCGCCAGATCGGCGCAAATCCGGTCGAAATCGCGCACCGCAAAATCCCCGCCAGGCAAAGGCACGCCAGCCGTCCATTTGCCGCTAACAGATTGAAAATAGGGCGTGATCATCTCCATCGCGCTTTCGGCTAGGCGGCGGTAGGTGGTGATTTTTCCGCCAAAGACATTGAGCACCGGCGCGCCGCCCGTATCATCGATCTTGAGCGTGTAGTCGCGGGTGGCAGCGGTGGCCGAGCTTGCCCCGTCATCGTAAAGCGGGCGCACGCCGGAATAGGTCCAAACGATATCCTCTTGGGTCACCGGCGTCTTGAAATACTCCGAGGCAAAGGCGCACAGGTAATCGCGCTCGGCGTCGGTGCAGATCGGGCGTTGGTCGGGCGTGTCATGTTCGGCATCCGTGGTGCCGATCAAGGTGAAATCATTCTCATAGGGAATGGCGAAGATGATCCGCCCGTCGGTGCCTTGGAAGAAATAGCATTTGTCGTGATTATAGAGCTTTTTGGTGACGATATGGCTGCCGCGCACCAATCGCACGCCTTCGGTCGAATTGATCCGCACCTTGCTTTGGATTACATCGCCGACCCATGGCCCCGCCGCATTGATCAACATCCGCGCCTTGACGCTGCGTTCGGTCCCTTTGGCGCGGTCCTCGATTTGCACCTCCCAGATATCACCGACCCGCGCGGCGGAGGTGACCTTGTGATTGGTCCAGATCTGCGCGCCGCGCGCTTCGGCGTCGCGGGCATTGAGAACCACCAGCCGCGAATCCTCGATCCAGCAGTCGGAATATTCATAGGCTTTGACGAATTTCTCTTTGAGCGGCGCGCCTTCTGGGGCGTTCTTCAAGTCCAGCGTCGCCGTCGCGGGCAGGATTTTGCGCCCGCCCAGATGGTCGTATAGAAACAGCCCCAGCCGGATCAACCATGCCGGACGCCGCCCCTTCATCCATGGCATCACCGCCGACAAAAGCGTCGAGGTTGGCGTGCCGCCTTCGAAGCGCATGTCGCGGTGATAGGGCAGCACAAAGCGCATGGGCCAAGAGATATGCGGCATCGCCGAAAGCAGGATTTCGCGCTCGATCAACGCCTCGCGCACCAGCCGCACCTCGAAATACTCCAGATAGCGCAGCCCGCCGTGGAAGAGTTTTGTCGAAGCCGAGGAGGTGGCCGAGGCCAGATCGTTCATCTCCGCCAAGGCGACCGATAGCCCGCGCCCCGCCGCATCGCGCGCGATGCCGCAGCCGTTGATCCCGCCGCCGATGACGAGCAGATCATAGGTCTGTGGCTGTGATGCGGATTGGTCCACGCGCCCCTCCCAAAGCGTTGATGATTGCGCAAACACACACGATTTGCGGCGGTCCGTCAACGCGGATATTTTCGTTTCTGTTCGCTTGTGCGGAATACCGTTGAAAAACAGGCAATTGGACCTGGCGTCACTCACGGTATCGGCGCGGTTTTGACGATTCGGCGGCGAATCATTTTCGTTTTCTCACGGTTTTTCCGAATCGATGCCCGCTCGCACGCCCCCTGCGCGGGGGATTCGCCCCCGAAAACGGCTGTTTTGACGCAGAGCCGCAGCCCATGCTTGATTTGAAAGCGAAAGCGCAGCACTGTCGCGCGAACAAATTCGAAAACGGGCCGTGAGGAGAGGGCATGTCGCAGAATTTCCGCTTGCCGGATATCCTTGAGATCGCGCGCAGCGAGGGCAAAGTGACCGTGGACGGCTTGGCCGAACGCTTTGGCGTCACGGTGCAAACCATCCGCCGCGATTTGGCCGAACTGGCCGATGCGGGCCGCTTGGAGCGGGTTCACGGCGGGGCGGTCTTGCCCTCGGGCGTCTCCAACATCGGATATGAGGACCGGCGCGGCCTCAATGAGGCGGCCAAGGCGGCGATGGCGCGGGCCTGCGCACGCCATATCCCCGAAAGCGCCTCGGTCTTCCTCAATATCGGCACCTCGACCGAGGCCGTCGCCCGCGCGCTTTTGCACCACCGCGACCTGTTGGTGATCACCAATAATATGAATGTCGCCAATATCTTGGTCGCCAATCGTGATTGCGAGATCATCGTCGCGGGGGGCACGTTGCGCCGCTCGGACGGGGGGCTTGTTGGGGCCTTGACCACCCGCGCCATCGAACAGTTCAAGTTCGATTTCGCGGTGATCGGCTGTTCGGCTTTGGACGGCGAGGGCGACCTGCTCGATTTCGATATCCAAGAGGTCGGGGTGAGCCAGACGATCATCCGCCAAGCGCGCAAAACCTGTCTGGTGTCCGATGCGTCGAAATTTCAACGCAGCGCACCGGCGCGAATCGCGTCGCTGTCGGAAATCGACAGTTTCTTCACCGACCGCCCGCTGCCCGGTGATCTGGCGCAGCGCTGCGCCGAATGGGGCACCCATGTCGAGATTTGCGGCGAAGCGGCTCCGTAGGACTGGGTATATATGGCGCTGATAGCGCTATTTCTGCAGTGCAAAAACGCATTCCGGCGCGGTTTGGTCCTTGGCAAGCCGCCGCCTCGCAGAGTAGCCTTCCCCCGCATGCCGCCTTTGGGAGAGGGTGGCCAATAGGGAGATACACATGAAAAAATTCGCAAATACAGCCGCTGTGGCGGCTCTGGTTACCGCTATGGCATCGAGCGCAATGGCGACCGAATGGAATGTCTCGGTCTGGGGCAAGCCGCGGGTCTTTACCTCGCATATCGAAAAGCTCAACGAGCTGATCCAAGCGAAAACCAATGGCGAGTTCAAGCTCAACATCAGCTATGGCGGTCTGTCCTCGAACAAGGAAAACCTTGATGGCATTTCCATCGGTGCCTTCGAGATGGCGCAGTTCTGTGCCGGTTACCACGAAGACAAGAACCCGACGCTGACGGTTCTTGAATTGCCCTTCATCGGCGTGAACACATTGGCCGAAGAGGTCGCCGTATCGATGGCGGTCTATGCGCACCCCGCCGTGGCCAAGGACCTTGACCGTTGGAATGCGCGTCTGTTGATGCCTTCGCCGATGCCGCAATATAACCTCGTCGGCACCGGCGAGCCGCGCGATACGGTTGCGAAAATGAACGGTCTGCGCGTGCGCGCGACGGGCGGTTTGGGCGAGGCGTTCAAATCCGTTGGCGCCGTGCCGACATCGGTGACCGCGACCGAGGCCTATAATGCGATGGAAAGCGGCGTGGTCGACACCGTCGCCTTTGCCCAGCACGCGCATTTCGCCTATCGCACCATTGATCAGGCCGATTGGTGGACCGCCAACCTCAACCCCGGCACCGTGAATTGCCCCGTTGTGGTCAACACCGACGCCTATGATGCGCTGTCGGACGCCGAGCGCGCCGCATTGGACAGCTCGGTCGAGGAAGCCTTGACCACCTATCTGGCGCAATATGGCGAGATCTTGAAAAAATGGGACGGCGTTCTGGCCGAAAAGAACGTGACCAAAGTCATGATGTCCGACGAAGAGCTTGGCAAATTCCGTGAGGCCGCCGCAGGCCCCGCACGCAAAGCTTGGATCGAGAAAATGACAGCGCAGGGCATTCCGGCGCAAGAATTGGTTGATCTGGTCGACACCACGCTGGCCGCCGCCCGCTAAGCCGGTCAAAACGCTTGCCGCCCGCCCTTTGCATTTGCCAAGGGGCGGGCGGTTTTGCCCGCCGCCGCACCAAACCCGTGCAAAGACATCGGGGGCGCGGATGTTGCGCAGCATCCAAAACAGCCAATGACATCCACAGGGGGACAGGCCAAATGGCAGGCAACGCATCGGTGCTCAGGGACGGATCACGGCTCAGCCGGATAGATCAGGCCCTCGAAGCCATAGAAATCAGGCTGGCTCTGGTCAGCGGCCTCGCGGTCTTTGGCTTGATGCTCTTGGCGGTGGTCTCCGTCACGGGGCGCAACCTGTTGAATTTTCCGGTGCCCGGATATGTGGACTGGATCGAGATCACCATGCCGCTCATCGCTTTCATGGGCATCAGCTATACCCAACGCAACGGCGGCCATATCCGCATGGACATCCTGATCGGCAAACTCAAAGGCCGCGCCATGTGGGCGGTCGAGCTTTTCTCGGTCCTCGTGATGCTGGTCTTGGTGCTATTCCTGATCTGGGGCTCATGGGCGCATTTTGATCGCAGCTTCGATTTCGCCGCCCCCCTGTGGAGCCGCGACAGCACCATCGATATCCGCCTGCCGGTCTGGCCTGCTAAACTCTTGGTGCCCTTTGCCTTCTCCATTCTGGCCCTGCGTCTTGCCTTGCAAATCTGGGCCTACGGGCGCGCCTTTGTGACCGGCGCGCAAAACCCGATTGCCGTGCCCTTGCCGCTCACCGCCGCCGAACAGGCCGCCGAAGAAGCCAGCCATGTCAGCGCCCTCGACAACGGAGGGACCGCCTAAATGGAACCCATCGATATCGGCATTATCGTCTCGGGCGGCTTGCTGCTCTTTGTCATCCTCGGCATGCGCGTGGCCTTTGCCGCCGCATTGGCAGGCTTTATCGGCCTGACGTGGATTTTTTGGGCCAAATTCGGGTATAACCCCGATAAGTTTATGAAAGCGCTCACCATTTCGGTGAAAACGGCGGGGCAGGTGCCCCATGCCAAAGTCTCCTCCCAAGCGCTCTCCTTGATCCCGACCTTCATCTTGATCGGCTATCTGGCCTATTATGCGGGGCTGACCAAAGCGCTGTTCGAGGCGGCCAAACGCTGGGCCGGATGGATGCCGGGCGGCATGGCGGTCGCCACGGTCTTTGCCACGGCGGGCTTCTCGGCGGTTTCGGGCGCTTCGGTCGCAACCTCGGCGGTTTTTGCCCGCATCGCGATCCCCGAAATGCAGGCGATGGGATATAACAAACGCTTTGCCGCGGGCGTCGTCGCCGCCGCAGGCACGTTGGCCTCCTTGATCCCGCCCTCGGCGATCCTCGTGATCTATGCGATCATCGTCGAGCAAGACGTCGGAAAACTGCTGCTCGCGGGCTTCATCCCCGGTGCCTTTTCGGCCATCGTCTATGTGACATTGATCGTCGGCATGGCGATGATCTGGCCCTCCTACGGCCCGAAAATCACCGGCTACACATGGCGCGAAAAATTCGCCTCCCTGCCGCCGGCCTTTCCGATTTTCTTCGTGGTCGGCATCATCATCTTCTTTATCTACAACCCCTTCGGCGGCGATCCTTGGGGCACGCCAACCGAAGGCGGCGCGCTTGGCGCTTTTGTGGTCTTCCTCATGGCGGTCTTCCAAGGCATGCGCTGGAGCCAGCTCAAAGACGCGCTGCTGGAGACCGCAAAACTCTCGGCGATGATCTTCACCATCATCTGGGGCGTGCTGATCTATGTGCGCTTCTTGGGCTTTGCCGAATTGCCCTCGGCCTTCGCCGAATGGATCTCGGGTCTTGAACAATCTCCGATGCTGACGCTGATCTTCATCCTGCTGGCCTATGCGGTCTTGGGCATGTTCATGGATGCCATCGGCATGTTGCTCTTGACGCTTCCGGTGGTCTATCCGGCGGTCATGGCGCTGAACGGCGGCGAAATGGTCTCTGCCGCCGACAGCGCCTTTGGCATGTCCGGCCCGATGTGCGCCATCTGGTTCGGCATCTTGGTGGTCAAAATGGCCGAGTTCTGTCTGATCACGCCGCCCATCGGGCTCAATTGCTTTGTGGTGGCGGGCGTACGCGACGATCTGACGGTCCAAGACGTGTTCCGAGGGGTGATGCCCTTCTTCTTCGCCGATGCGGCGACGATCGGCCTGCTGATCGCCTTCCCGCAAATCGTGCTCTACCTGCCGTCACTGGTCTAGACAGGCCCAGAAACAAAACGCCCCCCGCCAAATCCAACGGGGGGCGTTTTGAAATTCCGCCGCTTTCTGCTTTCTAAAAATATCCCCGCCGGAGGCGCAGATCCCCACGCGCGATCCCGCTAAAGTTTGAGCCGCTTCGTCGCCCCAATCGTCACGGCTCAACCCTCCAGTATCGCCACGGCCCGCGTGAACCCCGCGGATCCGCCTTTGATCTTGAACGGGAAGGCCGACACCATAAACCCGCTGCTTGGCAGCAGGTCCAGATTGGCCATTTTCTCGATCTGGCAATAACCGCGCTCCATCCCCGCGCGGTGGCCTTCCCATATGATGCTGGCATCGCCCTCGCGCGCATAGGTCCGGGCGGTATAGGCAAAGGGCGCGTCCCAACTCCACGCATCGGTGCCCACCATACGCACACCGCGCTCGGTGAGGTAATTGGTCGCCTCGCGCCCCATGCCGCAGCCTTTGAGCAGGTAATCCTCGCGCCCGTAATGCCCGCCCGCCGCCGTATTGACCACGACGATATCAAGCGGCGCGAGAGCATGCCCGATCCGCGCCAGTTCCGCCTCGATCTCGGCGGCGCTCACCACATGCCCGTCGGGCAGGGCGCGAAAATCAAGCCGCACGCCTTGCCCGAAACACCACTCCAAAGGCACCTCGTCGATGGTGATCGCGCGCTGCCCGCCATCCATCGTAGAATGGTAGTGATAGGGCGCATCCACATGGGTGCCGTTATGGCTGGACAGCTCCAGCTTCTCGACCGCCCATCCTTCGCCGTCAGGCAATTCCTCTTGCGTCAGCCCTGGAAAATAGGCGCAGATCAGATCAACGCTCGCCGCGTGATCGACATAGTCGATCTTGGGCAACATCTGCGGCGGATCCGAGGCGATGCCCGTCTCCAAGGGCACCGAAAGGTCAATATACCGTCTCGCCATATCTCTTTGCTCCCTGCGCGCTCAGGCCAACCAGTCGCGGATCGCGCCCGCCACCTCATCGGGCTTTTGATGGGCGATCCAGTGATCCGCCCCTGCGATCTCGACGCGGGTCAGATCATCGCAATAGGCCTCCAGACCCTCGGTCGCCTCTGGCAAAAGCGCCGTATCCCCCGCGCCCCAGATGAGCAAATGCGCCATGCGCACGCGCAAGCGGTCGGGCGGCATATCCGGCAGATCGCGCCAGACCTCGCCCACCGGTCCCACATGGATTTTCGAGGCGCGATACCAATTGAGCATACCGCTCAGCCGCCCCTCGCGCGCCCATTCGCGCCGGTATTGCGCGGCGCGCTCGGGGGTCATCCATGACATATCCATATGTTCGGCAAAAAGCCCCGCCAGCCCTTTGAAATCGTCCTTCGAGAGCCGCGCTTCGGCATCGGGGCGGCGCAGGTAGTTGATATATTGCGAGGCGGCGCATTGCGCCCCGCCCGCCGCAATCGCCTTTTGAAACGGCGCCGGATGCACGCCATTGAGGATGATCAGTTTTTCGACCAGTTGCGGATTGGAGATCGCCAAAGCATAGGCCGCCGCCGCGCCCCAGTCATGGCCGACCACGATGATCGGCCCGCCGCCAAGCGCCGCGATCAATTCGGCCAGATCCCCCACCAGATGCGCCGCCTTATAGGCCTGCGGATCGGCGGGCGCGGGGCTTTGGCCATATCCGCGCTGGTCGGGCGCAATGCAATGATAGCGATCGGCCAAACGCTCGGCCACCTCGCGCCACGCGCCCGAATATTCGGGAAACCCGTGCAGCATCAACAGCTTGGGCGCGCCGCTCTCGCCCCATTCGCGCAGGTGAAATTCGCCCGCCGTCAGTGTGATCTTGCGCTCGCGCATGTCCGCCCCCTTGCGTCAGCCGTTGAAATGCAGCTTGAGCCCCGCATGGGGCCAGCGGCAATGATAAAGCGTGCCCCTGCCCGATGCGGTGATCCACGCATCGCGCATATCGGCCCCGCCAAAACAGATATTGGTGACATAAGGGTCATCCGGCACTTTGATAAACTCGGTCGAATGATCCTCGCCGACAATGGTGATCCCGCCGCTGATCAATGTGGCAACGCACACCCGCCCGTCCGCTTGCATGGCAAGGCTGTCGAGCAATTGATAATCGGGCAGGGTGGTGAGCAAACGGCCCGGCACCAAACCTTTGGGCTTTTCGATCTGGCCCGGTGCGGTGATGTCAAACCCCCAAACCCGCCCCGTGCGGGTTTCGGCGACATAGACCGATTTATCGTCCGGCCCGAGGCCGATGCCATTGGTGGTGATCATCGGGCCGTAAACGCGGTGGATATGGCTGCCGTCGGGCAGGGCATAATAAAAGGCGCCGTGGTCCATATGGGTGCGGGTCGATTTGCCCAGATCGGTGAAATAGAACCCGCCCGCCGCATCGAACACCAGATCATTGGGCCCGCGCAGCGGCGCGCCGCCGCACTCGGTATAAAGCGTTGTCACCGCGCCCGTGTCCAGATCGACCCTCTGGATCGAGCCGCCAGTATAATCCTCGGGCGCCCCGTGCGGCAGGTCCAGCCCGTCGTGCTCATACCAATTGAACCCGCCGTTGTTGCAC
This sequence comes from Paracoccaceae bacterium, assembly GCA_050633545.1. Lineage (GTDB taxonomy): Bacteria > Pseudomonadota > Alphaproteobacteria > Rhodobacterales > Rhodobacteraceae > Litorivita. The sequence continues at coordinate 15,207 of JBOEGS010000001.1, read as the reverse complement.
ACATAGACCGCACCGTCAGGGCCGATGGCCGCGCCATTCGGCCCGCCGTGCAACTCGGCAATCACCTCCTTGCGCCCGTCCGGCCAGACCCGCGTCAGGGTCTGGCGCTTGATCTCGACCAAAATCACCGACCCGTCGGCCATGGCGATCGGGCCTTCGGGAAATTCCAACCCCTCGCACACTTTGGTGAATTTCATGGCTGTGCTCTCCTTTGGGCGATACCTGTTTGGGGCATGTCTGTTTGGGCCATGCCTGCGCGCCTAGCGCCCCGTAAACACCGGTTTGCGTTTGCCGACAAAGGCGGCGGCGGCCTCTTTGTGATCGGCGGTTTCGGTGCATTCCCAAAAATGCGTCGCCTCCATATCCATGCATTCGCCCAATGTGCCGCCCTGTTCGGCCAAGGCGATGTTGCGCTTGATGCGGCCATAGGCCGCCGTCGGTCCCGCCGCCAATGCGCGCGCCATCTCGAGCCCCGCCGCCGCCACATCGCCCGCAGGCAGGGCGCGCGAGAAAAGACCCATCGCCGCGGCTTCGGTCCCGCTGAGCAGTTGCGAGGTCAGGTAAAGCTCGCGCGCTTTGGCCGCGCCAAGGATATGGGTCAAGAAATAGGTGCCGCCGTAATCGCCCGACAGGCCGACCTTGGCAAAGGCGGTGGTGATTTTGCTGTCCTGCGCGCAGATGCGAAAATCGCAAGCCATCGCCATCGACAATCCCGCCCCCGCGCAAGAGCCTTCGACCACGGCGATGGTGGGTTTGGGCATCTCATGCAGGGCGCGCGAAATATCCATCCGGTCGCGCAGCCCGTGACGGCGCAGCCCGTAAGGCGCATCGCGGCCCTTGCCCTCGTTCATCGCCTTCACATCGCCGCCGACGCAAAAATGCCCGCCCGACCCGATCAGCATCACCGCCCGCACCGCCGGATCATACATCGCTTCATGGCCCGCATCGCGCAGGGCTTCGGTCAGTTCCAGATTAAGCGCATTGCGCGCCTCGGGGCGGTTGAGTGTCAGGACCAATAGCCCGTCTTTGAGTTCTTTTTTCAGCGCATCCGGCATGCGGTTTCCTTTATTCTGATGGTGATTGATCGTGTGAGGACGGGGCGGCGGCGCCGATCCATGCGTGGATGGCACGTTTTTGAACGCACTGTGAATTCCCCTCCTGATGGCACCCGCGCGCGGATGTTTTTCCGGCGTGCAGGCCGCACTGACGCTTGTCAGGGTACGGCGCGCCCTCAGACCGGTCAAGAGGCGCTGCGGGCTGTGACGGGGCGTCTTTTTGATCGCGCGCCCGCGCCTGATCGGTGCGCGGCGGGCGCAACAATGCTTGTCGCGCGGCGGCGGGGCGGTTAGCGTGAGCGCCACGACGAACATGCGCTCCCGCATTCGGGGGCAGCAAGTGGCATGCGGGGCGGCGGCGCCGGTCGCGGCCCGCCCGCAGCGCAAAGCGAAAAGGAAACGCGGTGTCATCAGGCGAGGGGAGCAAGCATCTGGACGCGGTGCAAAAGGTCTATTTGCAAGAGGCCGAGATATCGAGCGTGCAAAACGCCGATCTTGTCACCACGCGGCGCGAACAGATTTGCGATGCGGCGCTCGAACTCTTCTTGGAAAAGGGCTTTGCCTCGACCACCATCCGCGATATTTGCGCCCGTTCCGGCGTCAATCAGGCGAGCATCTATGACTATATCGCCAATAAAAACGACATCCTGCGCCGTCTTTTGAACCAGCTTTGGTTCGGTCAGGACGTGCAGCCCCTGCCGCGGCTTCTGGCCGATGAGAGCCTGTCGCTCGAAGAGGTCTGCGCGCAGTATTTCCGCCAGACATGGCGCATCAAACGCAAGGGCACGCTGCTCGTCTACCGTTCGGTGCCGCATTTGCTCGAAGAAGACCGCAAGGCCATGCGCGCGCGCGATATGGCCTTGATCCAAGACCTCGCAGAGCAATTGCGCAAACGCGCGGGGCGCGAGGTGGATGATGTCGAAATGGACATTCTTGCCAATGTGTTGATCTTTCTCGCCGCCTTTGGTCCGATGCGCGATTGGTTGATCAAAGGCGTAGCAGAGGAAACCGTCGTGCGCACCGTCGCGGCGGGCGCGGCGGCTATGATCCGCGAATTGATCGGTGACCCCGCGCGCGGCGCATAGAGCGTCATATCCGCGCACTGGCAAATTCCGCTGCCCGCCATAATCATGGCAATACCCTGCTTTGACCCGATATTTTTCTCTTTTGACGCAGGGTCCGAAACGGGCGGCGCGCGATCGCCCTTGACCTCATATGGCGAAGGGTTCTACCTATCTCTGACAAGTGTCAGGGAGCGTTCTGTCGCCGGATAGAACGCGCTTTTGACTGCCGGTGGGGAGGCCGGATGACACGTGAGGCCAATGAGGAACATCTTGTGTGGCGCGCCCTATGGCGCCAAACCCGTGACCCGATCCGCCATGATGCGCGCGGTTCACGACATATTGCCCCTGCGCCGCGCGCTTCCCCGCAACTCCCCCTATTCACCGCGCAGCCCGCACAGGGCCTGCGCGTATTTTTTTGACGCAGACCCAAGGCTTTGCCAACTGCGCCTTGCCCCATGGCAGAGCCCAATCGCAAGGCCACGGCCAATGAAGGACCAATGATCATGAGCAATTCGCAGCAAGATGTCGCAACCTATCTGGCCACCTCCGGCAAATTGGCATGGGAGGTTCCCGGCCTTGCCCCCGGCACCACGTTGCGCCCGATTGCCAAGGTCGGGATCATCGGCGCGGGCACCATGGGCGGCGGTATCGCGATGAATTTTGCCACCGCAGGCTATCCGGTGGTGATGCTTGAGACCAAGCAAGAGGCGCTTGATCGCGGGCTCGGGGTGGTGCGCGGCAACTACCAACGCAGCGCCGACAAAGGACGTTTCCCGCAAGAGGAAGTCGAAGCGCGCATGGGCCGTTTGAGCGGCACGCTGGATTTTGACGATCTGGCCGATTGCGATCTGATCATCGAGGCCGTGTTTGAAAACATGGACATCAAGAAAGAGATTTTCGGCAACCTCGACCGCGTGGTCAAACAGGGCGCGATTTTGGCGACCAATACCTCGGCGCTTGATATCGACGAGATCGCCGCCGCCACCTCGCGCCCGCAAGACGTGATCGGATTGCATTTTTTCTCGCCTGCCAACGTCATGAAATTGTTGGAAATTGTCCGCGCCGATCACACGGCGGACGATGTTGTGGCGACCTCGATGGATCTGGCGCAAAAGATCAACAAGATCGCCACGCTGGTCGGCGTTTGCCCCGGATTTGTGGGCAACCGCATCCTGTTTGCCCGTCAGGCGCAGGCCAATAAACTGCTCTACAAAGGCGTGATGCCTTGGGATGTGGACGCGGCGATCAACGCCTTCGGCTTTCGCATGGGACCATACCAGATGTCCGATCTGGCCGGTCTGGATATCGGATGGTCCAAGGGTGCGAAAACCCAAAACCCGATCCGCGATGCGCTTTGCGAGCTGGACCGGCGCGGGCAGAAAACCAAAGCCGGTTTCTATGATTACGACGAAAGCCGCACGCCCACGCCCTCGGATGTGACCGCGAAAATCGTGCGCGAGATCACCGGCGCCGAGGCCTCCTCAATGAGCCAGGACGAGATCATCGAGACCTGCATTTTCCCGATGATCAACGAGGCGGTGAAAATTCTCGAAGAGAACAAGGCACAGCGCCCCTCGGATATCGATGTGGTCTGGATCAACGGTTACGGCTGGCCGCAAGAAAAGGGCGGGCCGATGTTCTATGGCGATGTGGTGGGGGCCAAAGCGGTTCTGGCGCGGATGGAAAAGCTGGGCGCCGAGGACCCCGCTTTTGCGCCTGCCGAAACGCTCAAAAAACTCGCCGCCGAGGGGGGGCGTTTCACCGATCTGGACCTTGGCGGTCTGAAAACCAAAGCGACCAAAGCATAAAAGGATTTCAAGACAATGGCTTATGAATTTGTAACCACCGAGCGCCGCGGCAATATCCTGATCGTGACGATGAACCGTCCGGAGGTGTATAACGCCGTCCATGCGCCGATGCACAACGAGATGTCGCAAATCTGGGACGAGTTTGCTGCCGATCCCGACCTGTGGGTGGCGATCCTGACAGGGGCGGGCGACAAGGCCTTTAGCGCGGGCAACGACCTCAAATACACCGCGCAGGGCGGCAAGGGCAAACCGCCGGAAACCGGATTTGGCGGCATGGCGATGCGCTTTGATCTGGAAAAACCGGTGATCGCGGCGGTCAACGGCTTTGCCATGGGCGGCGGGTTCGAGATGGCGCTCAATTGCGATATCATCATTTCCGCCGATACGGCGAAATTCGCGCTGCCCGAGGTCAAGGTCGGATTTTTTGCCGCCGCTTCGGGCGTGCAGCTTTTGAGCCGCCAGATCGGGCGCAAACCGGCGGTCGATATCATGCTCACCGGCCGCCATGTGATGCCCGATGAGGGTTTGCAATTGGGCTTTGTGAACCAGATCGTGCCAGCGGATCAATTGATGGCGGCCGCCATCGCCAAGGCCGAAGAAATCACCGCCGTCTCGCCCTCGGCGGTCAAGGCGACGAAACGCGTGCTCAATGCGATGGACGAGCTTGAAAACCTCAAGGCGAGCCTGAATTATAGCCGCCAAGTCATCATGGACCTGCGCGAGACCGAAGACTTCAAGGAAGGCGTCACCGCCTTTGTCGAGAAACGCAAGCCGAAGTGGAAAAACCGCTAAGGCCCCCATTTGCGGGCAGGGCGCTCATCGCGCCGCCCGCATCCCACAACCCAAGGAGAGAAGAGAAGAATGGTAAATGTAAACGACGAGTTGCACGACCTGAGGCTGTCGGAGAGCGCCAAGCCGCTGCTCGAACGCGTGGTCAAGCACATCCGCGACAATTGCGATCCGGCCCATGTGGCCTATGAGGCGCTCGAAGAGAAGAAACCTTCGCGTTTCGAATATGCCCCGGGTCAGCTTGAAATCATCGAAGACCTCAAGACCAAGGCCAAGGAAGCCGGTCTTTGGAACTTCTTCTTGCCCAATGCCGAAACCGGCGAAGGCCTGTCGAACCTCGATTATGCCTATATCGCTTTTGAATTGGGCAAAAACCCCTTGGCGGCGGAATCGATGAACTGCGCCGCGCCGGACACGGGCAATATGGAAGTGCTCGAACGTGTCGGCACCCAAGAGCAAAAAGACACGTGGCTCAAGCCGCTTCTGGCCGGTGAAATCCGCTCGGCCTTTGCGATGACCGAACCCGATGTCGCCTCGTCGGATGCGAAAAACATTGGCACCCGCGCGGTTCTGGAGAACGGCGAATGGGTGATCAACGGCGAGAAATACTATATCTCGGGCGCCGGTGATCCGCGTTGCAAGATCATGATCGTCATGGTGAAAACCTCGCCTGACGCGGAAACGTTCCGTCAGCAGAGCCAGATCCTCGTGCCGATGGACACCCCTGGTGTTGAAATCGTCGGTCCGATGAATGTCTTTGGCCACGACGATGCGCCCCACGGCCACATGCAAATCCGTTTCACCGATGTGCGCGTGCCCGAAAGCGCGATCCTGTGGGGCGAGGGCCGCGGTTTCGAGATCAGTCAGGTCCGCCTTGGACCGGGCCGTATCCACCATTGCATGCGCTCGATCGGCGCGGCGGAAAAGGCGCTTGATCTGATGATCTATCGCGGTCTGACCCGCGAGGCCTTTGGCAAGAAGATCATCGATCTGGGCAAGAACATGGAAACCATCTCGCGCTCGCGTATCGAGATCGACGCCATGCGTTTGATGGTTCTCAAAGCGGCCAAGGCGATGGACGTTCTGGGCAACAAAGAGGCCCGTATCTGGGTGTCGAAGATCAAAGCCATGGTGCCGGAAAAAGCCTGCAAAATCATCGATGACGCGATGCAAGTGCATGGCGCGACAGGCATCAGCCAATGGTCGCCGCTCTCGTCCATGTATATGAAGCAGCGCACCTTGCGCTTTGCCGATGGTCCCGATGAGGTCCACCACCATGTGATTGCCCGCGCCGAGCGCAAGGAGTTCGAAAACTCCAACGAACGCGTCGCCGCAGCCAAAGCCGAAACCGGCGGTGGCGGTAACATCTTTGATGGTCCGTAGATCGCGGATTTGACCCTATAAAATGCGAAAGGGCCGAGGCGATGATCCGCCTCGGCCCTTTTTGCCTCTGCGGCCGCTTCGGTTAAACCAGCTGGCCCATCGAGGCGCCGTCAAATCCGGGCAAGTCCTCGCCCGCGCGCAGCATGTTGACCCAATTGGGCTCGCTCAGCAAAATCCGTCCAACGGCGATAAGATCGAATTCGTCGCGCTCCATCCGGTCGAGCAATCCGTCGATGCTCGCGCCTTCTGCGCCCTCGCCGCGGAAGGCCTTGAAGAAATCGCCGTTCAATCCGACCGAGCCGACCGAGCAGGTCACCTTGCCGGTGATTTTCTTGGCCCAGCCCGCGAAATTGAGGCCTTCTTCGCCGTCCACTTCGGGGAATTCAGGCTCCCAGAAACGGCGCTGCGAGCAATGGAAAACGTCAACGCCCGCGTCGCTGATCGGCATCAACCATGCCTCAAGCTCGGCAGGGGTGGGGGCAAGGCGCACGCTGTAATCTTGTTGTTTCCACTGGCTCAAACGCAAGAAAATCGGGTAATCCGCGCTGACCGCGCCGCGCACGGCCTTGACCAGTTCGACCATGATCCGCGCCCGTTCGGGCAGGGTTTCGCCGCCCCATTTGTCGCTGCGCTGGTTGGTCACATCCCACAAGAACTGATCTAGCAAATAGCCATGCGCGCCGTGAATTTCGGTCATATCGAAGCCGAGCCGCTCCGCATCGGCGGCGGCGCGGGCAAAGGCGGCGATCGTGTCGGCGACGTCTTCATCGCTCATCGCGTGGCCCACGGGTTTGTCGGCGCCGTTGTTGCCCGAGGGGCTTTCCTTATCGGCTTCGGGCCCCCAAGCGGTGGAGTTGTCCGTCGATCCCGTGTGCCAGATTTGCGGCCCCATTTTGCCGCCTGCCTCATGGACCGCGTCGATCACCTCTTTCCAACCGGCCAGCGCCGCATCGCCGTGAAAGAACGGCACATGTTCGAGGTTGCGCGAGGCGGGGCGGTCGACCACCGTGCCCTCCGACAAGATCAAGCCGACGCCGCCTTCGGCGCGACGGCGGTAATATCCGGCGTTATCGGCGCTGACGATGCCGCTTTTGGCCATATTGCGCGTCATCGGCGCCATGACGATACGGTTGGGAAGCTGCATCGAGCCGATGGTAATCGGGCGGAACAATGTATCGGGGCTGCGCTTTGCGCTATTGTCTTTGGGTGACATGGGGGTCCTCTCCTTAATCTGTTGGCCCAGTGTCGATCCAAAAAACCGCCGCCGCAATGGGGCGGCCCGCCCGCGACGCTGCGGCATTTTTTCGTGAGCGCACAGGCCTTTATATCATAGGCGCACAGGTCCTCACCACGGGTCGACCATGGCGCGTTTGCGACCCGACAAGGGCGGGCGAAGCCGCACCGAACGCAGCCCCGCCAACAGCCAGTCGCGCGTTTCGGCCGGATCGATCACTGCGTCGATCTCCAGCGTTTGCGCCACTTTGATCGCCTTGCCTTGCTCATACATCTGCGCCACGAGCTTGTCGTAAAGCGCCTTTTTCTCGCCCGCGTCCGTGACTGCGTCGAGCTCGCGCCGAAAGCCCAAAGTCACCGCGCCCTCCAGCCCCATCGGGCCAAATTCGCCTGTCGGCCAAGACACCGACATGAAGTTGTCATAAGTGCCGCCGCCGATCATGCCCATCGCGCCCAGCCCGTAGCATTTGCGCAAAACCACCGCGAAAACCGGCACGCTGAGCGAGCGGGCGGTGACGAACAAGCGGCTGACATGGCGCACCAGGGCGCTGCGTTCGGCCTCGGGTCCGACCATGAAACCAGGCGTGTCGCACAGCGAGATCATCGGGATGTCAAAGGCATCGCATAGCTGCATGAACCGCGCCGCCTTGTCCGAGGCATCCGCATCAATCGCGCCGCCCAAATGTTTGGAATTATTGGCAATCACGCCAAAAGGCCGCCCCTCTATACGCACAAAGGCCGTGACGATCCCGACGCCGAATTCGCGGCGCAATTCAAGCACCGATCCCACATCCGCCATCCCGTCGATCGCATCGCGCACCTCGTAGGAGCGCAGCCGGTTTTGCGGCACCACATGGCGCAATGCGCGCGCGTCCGGCGCGGTCCAATCCGTTGTCGCGCCTTGGAAATACGACAGGTATTTGCGCGCGATCTTGCAGGCCTCGGCCTCGTCCTTGACGCGGATATCGACCACGCCATTGGCCGATTGCACGTCTATGGGGCCGATCTCTTCGGGCGGGTAAATGCCCAAACCGCCGCCCTCGATCATCGCAGGGCCGGCCATGCCGAGGTTGCTGCTCTCATCGGCGATGATCACGTCGCAGCACCCCACCAGCGCCGCATTGCCCGCAAAACACCGCCCCGAAACGATGCCCACCAATGGCACCTTGCCCGACAGATTGGCCAATTGGCTAAAGGTCGGCGTCGACATGCCCGAATAGACAAAACGTTCGGTATCGCCAGGCCGTCCGCCGCCGCCTTCGGCAAAGAGCACCAAGGGGATGGTCCATTCCTCGGCGACTTTCAAAATCCGGTCAAGCTTGCGGTGGTGGCGCTGTCCTTGGGTGCCGGCGAGCACCATATAATCGCCCACCGCAAAGGCGCAGCGCGCCAGATCATCGCCGAACTGGTCGCCATTGACCCGCCCAAGCCCCGTCAGGATACCGTCGCCTGTGGTGTTCTCGACCAAGTCTTCCATGCTGCGACGCTGGATTTGCGCGGCGATGGCAAATTCGCCGTATTCCTTGAAACTGCCCGCATCGCAGACCTGCGCGATATTCTCGCGTGCGGTCTGATGGCCGCGGGCATGGCGTTTGGCGACGGCCTCGGGGCGGTTTTCATCCATGCCATATCTGCGCCGCTGCTCCAGTTCGGCCAGATCGGGGCGGATATGGTCAAGATCCACGCGCTCTTGCACCGCCTGCTCGGCCGCGCTGCCCTGCTCGGGCGCGATGGCAAGGACCGGCGCGCCTTCCATCACGGTTTGTCCGGCCTGCGCGCAAATCGCGCTGATGCGCCCGCTCACCGCTGCGGTGATCACATGCTCCATCTTCATCGCTTCGAGAATGGCGATCTCTTGGCCCGCTTGCACCCTGTCGCCTGCGGCGGCCAGAACCGCGATCACCGTGGCTTGCATCGGCGCGCTTGCGGGGGTGCTGCCCTCGGGGATCGGCGCGCGGGCGGGATCGGCGGCCTTATGCGCGGCAGGAGCGGGCGCCCCGACATCATCCGAGGCATATGCGCCAGCGGCCTCGAAAAGCGCCGCCGCGTGATCGTCGATGAACCGCGTGGTGATCCGGTTGGCGATGACGTCGGGATGGGCGATGAGGCCGCGCAGCCATGGGGTATTGGTCTCGACGCCTTCGATGCGAAACTCGCCCAAGGCGCGCCCTGCTTTGGCGAGGGCGGCGGCAAAATCGGGGGCTTTGGAATGGGTGACGAGCTTGGCCAGAAGGCTGTCATAGCGCGCCGAGGTCTCATAGCCCGCCGTGGCAAACCCGTCGGTGCGCAGCCCCGCACCCGTCGGCGGCTCATAGACGGCGATGCGCCCGCCGGTGGGCAAGGCCTGCGCCTGCGCGTCCATCCGCTCCATATTGATCCGCGTCTGGATTGCCCAACCGGCGGGCAGGGGGGCGGGCGCATCAAGGCCCAGATCGGCCAAAGAGGCCCCCGCCGCAATGCGCAATTGCAGCGCCACAAGGTCGATGCCGAAAAGCTCCTCGCTCACCGTATGTTCGACCTGAATGCGCGGATTGGCCTCGATGAAAAAGAATTGCTCGCCGCCAAGCCCTTCTTCGGACATCAAAAATTCGAATGTGCCCAGCGAGCGATAGGCGTCGCTTTGGGCAAGGCGCGTGGCCCTTTCGGTCAGGCTTTGGCGCATCTGCGCGTTCAGCGAGGGGCTGGGCGCGATCTCGACCAGCTTTTGATGGCGGCGCTGCAGCGTGCATTCGCGTTCGGCGAAATCGATCACGCCGCCGGTGCCGTCGCCCAGAATTTGCACCTCGATATGGCGCGCGGCGGGCAGGTAGCGCTCGACATAGACCGCGCCATTGCCAAAGGCCGCCTCGGCCTCGGAGGTGCAACGCGCATAGCCCGCCTCCAGATCATCACCCGCGCCGATCACCCGCATCCCGCGCCCGCCGCCGCCTGCAACGGCCTTGATCAACATCGATGCCCCTTGCGGCAGGGCGGCGCGAAATTTTGCCGCCTCGGCCAATGTCGTCGGCCCCGTGGTCCCCTCCAGAACCGGCACGCCGAGGTTTTGCGCATGGGCCTTGGCGGCCAGCTTGTCGCCAAAGAGCGCGAGGCTTTGCGGCGTCGGCCCGACAAAGGTCAGCCCCGCCGCCTCGACCTTGGCGGCGAAAACCGCGCTTTCGGCCAAAAAACCGTAGCCGGGGTGGACGGCATCGGCTCCGCTCTGTTTGGCCGCATCGATCACCGCATCGATATCGAGATAGGCGCGCGGCCCCGCGCCCGCGAGCAAGACAAATCCGTCGCAGCGGCGCAGGTGCAGGCTTTGCGCGTCATCCTCGGGGGCGATGGCTACGGTTTCGATCCCCATCTCGGCGGCGCTGCGCGCGATGCGCAGGGCGATCTCGCCGCGATTGGCGATCAACAGCTTGGTTATCGGGCGATGGGAGGAAAGGCTCATCTTACGGTCCTTGGGCATGTTGGGGAGAGGGGCGGGCGGCGGCGGCGCGGATTACATTTCGGTTTTGCGCCGGTCCATGCGGCGCGCGATATCGGCGCCGATCTGCGCCACCGCGCGGGCGCGCGCGCCGTCGCGCAGAGGATCGGCGCTGGCGCTGCTGGCGTTGCCTTTGGCGGCGCGGGCGGCCACGCCTTGGACAATCGCGGCGTAGCGAAAACAGGCAAAGGCAAGAAAGACCGGCCATTCGGGGATGCCGTCGCGCCCCGTGCGGGCGCAGTAGCGCGCGATGATCTCGTCCTCGCGCGGCACAGCGTCCTCCACCGGATCGATCCGCCCCGCAATGCCCTGCGGCAACCGGTAGGGCAGGCAGGTATAGGCCAGATCGCCCAAAGGATGGCCAATGGTCGATAGCTCCCAATCGAGCACCGCCGCCACGCGCGGCGCGGCCGCATCGACCACCGTATTGCCGAGCCGGTAATCGCCATGCACGATGCTGGCGTCATGGCTTGCATCCGCATGCTCGCCCAGCCAGCCCTGCAGCCAATCCATATCGCTATAATCGAAATCATCGGGCAGATCGGGCTTGGCGCTTTCATATTGCGCGGCCCAGCGGATGGTTTGACGCCCGAGGTAGTTTTCAGGACGGCCAAAGCCCTCAAGCCCCGCCGCGCGCCAATCGACAAGGTGCAGCGCCGCCAATGTATCGATCAGCGCATAGGCCAAGGCAGGGCGATCCGCGCGCGCCACGGGTCCCATCGCGGGGTCGGGGATAATGCGGCCCTCGACATAATCCATAATGAAAAATTCCGCCCCGATCACATCGGGATCATCGCAATAGGCGATCATTTCGGGCACCGGCACCTCGGTCGGGCCAAGCGCGCGCATCACGCGGTATTCGCGGTCCACCGCATGGGCGCGCGGCAGCAAAACACCGGGCGGTTTTTTGCGCAAAACCAAACGGCGGCCAGAGCGCGTGGTGAGCAGATAGGTCGGGTTCGACATGCCGCCTTGAAACTGTCCGATGTGCAGCCCCTGCGCCGCCTCGGGTAGATGCGGCGCGAGCCATGCGGCCAGAGCCTCGCCGTCAAAAATATGCGCCTTGAGGGGAGCGATGATCTGCGGCGCGCTGCTGTTTTGCGGCGCGCTCATCGGGCAGGGGCGCCGCAGGGTTGACCCATAGGACCGGCCCGATCAGGCCAAAGCTTGCCCATGCTGTGCATCTTGCGTTCCCCCTCCGTCGCGCGCCTGCGGACAGGCGTCAGGCTGTCTGCTCGCGGCCCTCCTCAAAGCTGCGGCAACATGTCCTGACGCGTGTCAGGGTGAACTCTAAAGTCCCGTCAGGATCGGGTCAATGCGTGAATTCGGCCCCGCCAGCGGTGCAGGTGAGGGGGCTCAAATTGCCCCTTGTCGGCCCTGCGCCGCGCTTTGCCGCCGCGCGGGGCCATCAACAATCAGGCGGGAGCGACACGAAAAGAGACGCTAAGAGGCCCGTATTCGGGCCAGCGGGTCATCTCGATCGGGCTGATTTGCTCGAACCGCGTGATCTTGGCGGTAAATTGCAACAAGACCTCACGCAACAATAGCCGTGCCAAAGGCGCACCCGGACACATATGCGGGCCGCGCCCGAAGGTCAGCAGGTCGCGGGCGGGCCGGTCTAGGCGATAGCTGTGAGGATCGGGAAAGATCTCGCCGTCGCGGTTGGCCGAGGTGAAAACCACCGCCACAGGATCGCCTGCCTTGATCGGGCAACCGGCGATTTGCGTGTCCGCGCGCGCGGTGCGGGCAAAGCCGCGATAGGGGGTGTAAAGCCGCAGCAGCTCTTCGGTTGCGTCAAGGATCAGCGAGGGGTCGGCGCGCAGCGCATTGTGATGCTCGGGGTGGCGGGCCAGATGCACGGCCATCGAGCCGATGAAGGTCGTGGGGGCGATGATGCCCACCAGTAAAAATTGGGACCTATACACTTAACTAGTAACTAGCCAAATATCCGTCGACTGGATTGGCTAGTTAGGTTGTGCGGGTGGCATAAGGAGTGCTGCCCATGTCAAAGAAGCCCGAAACACTTTCTACTTTTGAGTTCTTCAACAAGTTCCCAAATGAGGAAGCCGCTCGCAAGTTCTTTGAAGCAAAGCGTTGGGGCAACACTCCGGTTTGTGGTCACTGCGGTTCTGTTGAGGTCACAGAGTGCAAAGATCACAAGCCAATGCCTTATCGCTACAAGGGCTGCCGCAAGCATTTCAGCGTCCGCACGGCTGCAGTTCTGGCCGAGAGCCGCCTTCCCCTACAAAAGTGGCTTCTGGCGATCTACATGCTGACCAGCGCCCGCAAGGGTATCCCTAGCACCCAAGTGGCGCGTGAACTTGGCGTCACCCAAAAAACCGCATGGTTTCTTGCACAGCGCATTCGCGAAACATGGCTGAAAGACCGTGACGATCATATGGGCGGTCAGGTCCAGATTGATGAAACGTATGTTGGTGGCAAAGAGCGCAACAAACATGCCGATAAGAAGCTTCGCGCAGGTCGGGCACAGTGGGCAAGACCGCTGTTGTAGGTGTTCGAGATGAAGCTGGCGAAGTTCGGGCGGTTGTTGTTGAGAACACCAAAGCATCAACCCTTACGCGCTTCGCGCGCGAACACTGCGAATCTGGCGCAACTATCGTCACAGACACGCATGGTGGCTACATTGGCCTGACTGGTGCGGGCTACAAACACATTCGCATCAATCACTCCGCTGGTGAGTATGTCCGCGACATGGCGCACACCAATGGCATTGAAAGCTTCTGGTCGCTGCTTAAGCGCGGCTACATCGGCATCTATCACTACATGAGCGCCAAGCACCTGCACCGCTATGTCAAGGAGTTCTCCTTCCGCCATAACACGTGACCTGCTCCCCATTGAGTCCGCTAATTTAGGTTAGCTCTGTTCAGGATTTGGTCCTCTTCTGACCGGATAGCATATTCCGCTGGCGTCAGACCAGCGAGGCTTGTGTGTGGGCGGTGGTGGTGGAAGTCGATACGCCACGCTGCGATCAGGTTGCGGGCATGGCGTAGGTTATCGAACAGGTGCTCATTTAGGCATTCGTCGCGCATCCTGCCATTGAAGCTTTCGACGAACCCGTTCTGCATTGGCTTGCCGGGTGCGATGTAATGCCAGTCTACCTTCCGGTCTTCCTGCTATTTCAGGATCGCATTCGAAGTGAGCTCTGTTCCATTATCGCTGACCACCATGCAGGGGCAGCCGCGCATCTCAGCAATACGGTCCAATTCACGCGCAACGCGGTCACCAGATAGAGACGTATCGACTACAGCGGCCAGACATTCGCGGCTGAAGTCATCGATCACATTAAGAATGCGGAACCGGCGGTCACATGACAAGCTGTCAGACACGAAGTCGAGCGACCACCGCTGGTTTCGCCCTTGCGGAACCGCCATCGGTGCTCTGGTGCCCACTGCGCGCTTGCGACCGCCCCGTTTCCGGACTGTTAACCCTTCTTCGCGGTAGATCCGATACAGCTTCTTCCAGTTCACCTGCCAGCCCTCTCGCTTGAGCAGGATGTGCAAACGGCGGTAGCCAAATCGACGTCGTTCAGATGACAGCTCCTTCAATCGATCTCGCAGATCAACGTCTGCTGAGCGCTTCGACACACGCCGATAAACACGCGGGTCGATCCCAGCCAAGGCGCAGGCCCGCTTTTGATTGTATTGCTTCTCTTTCATGGCCCAGGCCGCAGCATTGCGTCGCGATCATGCGTCCATTGTCCTCGGACCAATGGCGGAAATGGCCACATCCTCAAAAGTTTTTTCCCAGCATTTCCTTAAGCGTCGACACATCCATCACCTGCTCTGCCAATAACTTCTTCAGCTTGGCATTCTCGACCTCAAGCGCCTTCAGCTTTTTGCGTCAGATACTTCCATCCCGCCATACTTGGACCGCCATTTGTAGAATGTCGCGTCGCTGACACCATGCTTACGGCAAAGCTCCTTCGCGCCAAGCCCAGCTCAATATCCCAATGATTTGTTCTTCGCTGAAACGGCTTCTCTTCATCGTCTGTCTCCTTGTTGGAGAACAGGCTAACTCAAAGCACCGGACTTTTCAGGGGAGCAGGTCATACTTTCAGAGACGTTCAGGTCGCTCCAGCGAAGCCGGCAAATCTCGCTAAGGCGTCGACACGATTAAATTGCGAATACACTTATGGTGACTACAGGAATTTTTTGCCGCTTGTTGGCAAGTACAGCGTTAAAAATTTGATCCAGCTCTGTCAGAGATGGCCTGCGTTGCGTTCTTCCGAACGGGCAAGAATTTCATCGTCCCATAAAACTTTCATTGCCCGAATAATGACGTCATATGGCACATCGGCTTCCCGATCTGCGGCCCATTTGAGTGAAGCGGCAAGCATGGCCATGTAACTGGCAGCAGTCTGAGGTGTCCGTCGTCATATAAAGTTG